>NZ_CP077210.1:2815000-3137500 GCF_019047065.1 Aeromonas sp. FDAARGOS 1414
GCAACAGAGAAAGGCAGTGCCCATCTGCACAGCGCTCGCCCCCATTTGCAGCGCGTTGGCTATCCCCTTGCCATCGACGATACCACCAGCGGCAATCACCGGCAGGTCGGTTGCCGCGAGGATCTGCGCCAACAGGGTCAGGGTGCTCTGCTGCAGCGCGAGATCCTCAGAGAGGAAATGACCGCGATGACCTCCCGCCTCCAATCCCTGAGCGATGATGGCATCGGCGCCGTGTTGAGCGAGCCATACGCCCTCCGCGACCGTAGTGGCGCTGGCAAATACCTTGGCCCCCGCATCCTTCACTTGGGCAAGCAGCTCGGGCGCGGGCAGGCCGAAGTGAAAGCTGACCACCGCCGGTCTGAACTCAGCCACCATGGCGGCATGCTCCTCATTGAAAGGTGCACGACTTGGCACCATCGTGACCGCTGGGGGAAGTATGCCGAACTCGATGTAGTAGGGAACAAGGCACTGCTGCCAGCGGGCCAGAGCAACGGGATCCGGTTCCCGTTGCCGATGGCAGAAGAAGTTGATGTTAAATGGCCCAAGGCCGCTGTGGGCAAGTCGCTCCAGTTCGCTGCGCAGCTCCGCTGGCGTGAGCATGGCGGCAGGCAAGGAGCCCAAGCCGCCCGCACGGGTCACGGCCAGCGCCAGCTCGCTACCCTGCACACCGGCCATCGGCGCCTGAATAATGGGATAACGCATCCCCAGTTCGCTAAAGAGGCTCATCCATTCACCCCTTTTGCAGCGTCCGCCGCCAGATGTGCGCGGGCCAGCGCAATGGCACCGTCGATGGCACTACGCGCCTGCGGGCTGTTCTGCCAGCAAGTCGAGCCCAGCATGCTGGCCACCAGCTGGACGATATGGGTGGTGTCGGCCTCGGCCAATCCGGCCAGGGTATGATAGCCCAGCTGTTCGAGCCGCCCGATAACGGGCGGCCCCACCCCTTTCACTCCGAGCAGCATTGCCCGCTCTTGTGGGGTAAACCGGTTATTGCCATCCATCTGTCAGACTCCTTTCTGATAACCGTGGTTAAACATCAGGCCCGCAAGGGGCCCGATGAAGAGAGTGGAGGCTTAACGCACGCTGCGCAGCAGGAAGTCCGGCTGACCACAGGAGCGGCGCTCGCGCTTTTGCATCTCGGCGGAGCAGGTGACCGCATCCGTCCCCTCTTTATTGACGCAGATGTAGATCTCCCGCAGGAAGCGGCCACCATCGGCGCAAGCCACCGTGATGTTGTCGGGGGCCAGCCACTGGTTGGCGCTCGCCAAATCGGCCTTGAGCTGGAAGCTGGTTTTGCGCAGCGGCTCTTCCGGGGATTGATAAGCCGCCGGGATCTTCACCTTCTGGCGCAAATCACTCGCCAGCTGATGGAAGGCCTGCTGGCTCAGGCCGGAGCAGGTGCCATGTTTCTCCCACTCATGGCGATAGAGGAAACGGCTGGGGTAGAGGTCGGCAAACTTGCTCTCCATATCGGGATCGAGCCGTTCGCGAGTGCAGTTGCTGGGGTAACCGCGATCGTACTGGGGCCAAAGACCATGCAGCACAAAGCCCAGCTTGCGGGAACACTGGTCCCGATCCGCCGGTTTGACGGCGCAGTGCTCGGGCGACCAGGAGAGCGCCATGGCGTAATAGTCAAACGCCCCCGCCTCCCCTTTGGCCTGCACGGCCGAGGAGAGCAACAAACCACCCGCCAACAGGGCAATCATCTTCTTCATCTATATATGTCCATTTCAACCAACTCGGGAATGGCTGCAATGCTCCCATATTCCAGCGCGCGGAAACAGTGGTCCCGCCAAGGCTTGCGACAAGGGTCAGACCACTTCGGGGTTTCACCGGATAATAACGAGGCGTAAGCTGGCATCCTGGCGCCGGGTGCGCCACCGCATCATTTCAAGCAACCACAGGATGTAACATGATCCGCAAGAATCCCTCCGGCCATCTGCCTGTCATCGACGAATCCGCCTATATCGACAAGACCGCCATCATCTGCGGCAAGGTGATCATCAAAGAGAATGTCTTTGTCGGCCCCTATGCGGTGATCCGTGCCGACGAGGTGGATGAGAGTGGAGATATGGAACCCATCGTCATCGGCGCCAACTCCAATATCCAGGACGGGGTGGTGATCCACTCCAAATCCGGCGCCGCCGTCACCATCGGCGAGTACACCTCCATCGCCCACCGCAGCATAGTCCACGGGCCGTGCGAAGTGGGGAACCGGGTCTTTATCGGCTTCAACAGCGTGCTGTTCAACTGCCATATCGGTGACGGTGCCGTGGTGCGTCACAACTCGGTGATCGATGGCTGCGATCTGCCGCCGGAGTTCTACGTCCCCTCCACCACCCGTATCAACCAGCAGAGCGATCTGACCCATATCCCGCGGGTTTCGGTAGATGCCGCCGAGTTCTCCGAGGACGTGGCCCACACCAATATCGATCTGGTCAAAGGGTACAAGGCGCTCTCCAACGAGTTCTGATCCCTTTCTTTATTACCAGAGAACAAAACGGGCGCCGAGGCGCCCGTTGCTGTTTCTATCTCTACTTATATATGTGCTGGTCAGGAGCACCTCTTCAGGCTGATATGCCAGTTGGCACCGGATTGCACCTGATGCTTGGCGGCGAAGCTGTCCATGTTCAGCGCCACCGACACCTGCAGCAGACTGTTGAGGTAGACCAGCGGCTGACCTTCCGGCACATCGCCGAAGCTGCTGACGTAAGGGGCCTTGCCGTCATATTTGACCACATCCCCTTCACGGATCTTGATGCAGGCGTTATCCCCCTTGTTGATCCCCGCCTTGGTCAGCAAGGCATCGTCGATATTGGTCCAGACGTTGCCGTACTGCACATCGAGGATCGGGATGGTGCCCTTGAGGGTGCCATCTTTCTCTGCTACCGCAGGCTGATAGGGGATCTTCACTACCTCGGCGGGCAGCAGCGGGCCAACCTGCTCGTAGCTGATAGCGCCGGAGGCGAGCCGTGCGCCGGTATAGGCGTACACATCGCGGCCGTGGAAGGTGTAGGACTTCTCGGAACCCTTGAGGCGGTTGAGCTTCTCGTCGATCTGGCGCACCGCCTCGATGCCGAAGTGCTCGGCCACCAGGGTCAGGGTGCCGTTGTCCGGAGTCACGATGTAGTGACCGCTCCTGGTCTTGAGGACCACTGACTTGCGCTCGGTGCCGACACCGGGATCCACCACGCTGACAAACACTGTGCCCTTGGGCCAGTACTGCAGGGTCTGGTAGAGGCGGTAAGAAGCTTCCCAGATGTTGTAAGCCGGGATCTCGTGGGTCAGGTCATAGAGCGGCAGGGTGCGATCCACCCCGAAGGCGACCCCCTTCATGGCCGACACGGCGCCATCTTTGAGGCCGAAATCGGTCTGGATCACCAGCGCTTCGTTGGCGGCGGCGATGCCGCTTGCCAGCATGAGGGCGAGCGCTATGGCGCGGGGTGTGGTGCGAATATCCATATCTGAACTCCTGAATCATCTGAGGATAACGAAACGGCGACGGCCATTTAGACATCCAGACTGCCACCAATGGATTTTTTTGCAAGGGGTTTGCAACAAAGTGAGGGACGACTCGCAGAAATTGTGCTCGCAAAACGTCGGCGGCGGGGGTATCAAAGGCAGAATGGGAAAACGTTTACAATACAGGAGCTCAGCACCATGACACAACCCGTACCGGAGATGATGACCCTGCTGCTGGAGATTGGTGAACAGAGCAGTCAGCTCTGGCTGAGCCAGCCAGATGCGGCCCCGTCTCACTACCCGCTGGCCTTTGGCACCCACGCCATCCAGCCCGGACCGTTTCGCAATGCGCCACCCACCCCGCTCGAACTGGAGCGGGCCATCATGGTGGTGGAAGATGAGCTGATGCGCATCGCCCCACAGATCCCGCCCGGCTTGCAGCTGACCCTGCGCAGCCAGCCATCGCTGGCCGAAGCGCTGGGGGACAATGAACTCAGCCGGGATCTGGTGGAGCAAGCCTTTGGCCAGCTGGCCGCGATGGCGGAAGGGGATCCCCTCACCGCCAGCTTGCTGCCACGCGACGAGCACTTTGCCGCCGTGCTGCTGATCGTCAGGGAGTGGCTGCACCATCTGGCCAGCGAGAGCGTGCTGATCGTGGAGTAGTGTCATGGCTGATGCCCCTTGCACTGCCGACTCGCGGTAAAACAGAAGCGCGGCGACGAGGTCCTGCGCCACCGCCATGCGCAGCATGCAAAACCGGGAGCTATGCGCCCTTGCTCATCATCGCCTTCTGCCGCGCCCCCAGCTTCTGTTACCATCGCGGCCACGATCACTCATTGCATCGCGGCCGCTGGCCACGATAACCCCGACTGGTGCCCCTATGTCCACAGCCTCCTTTGCCGAACTGGCCCTCTCCCCCCGTCTGCAGCAGACCCTGACCGAGCTCGGCTATGCCGCCCCCACCCCCATTCAGGCTCGTGCCATCCCCGTCATTCTGGCAGGGCGGGATCTGATGGCGGGGGCCCAGACCGGCACCGGCAAAACCGCCGCCTTTGTGCTGCCGCTGCTGGAGCAGTTGCTGGCGCAGCCGCAAGCAGAATCCCCGCGCCCAATCCGTGCGCTGGTGCTGGTGCCGACCCGCGAGCTGGCGGTGCAGGTCGCCGAGAGCGTCGCGCACTACGGTCAGGGCACCGGTCTCACCAGCACGCTGGTCTACGGCGGGGTGAGCATCGCGGCGCAGGTCGAGGCGCTTCAAGCCGGGGTGGATCTGCTTATCGCCACCCCGGGCCGTCTGCTCGACCATCTGCGGCAGGGGGCATTGAGCCTTGATAGCCTGCGCCATCTGGTGTTTGACGAGGCCGATCGCATGCTCGACATGGGCTTTATGGACGAGATCAAGGCGCTGCTCAAACAGATCCCGGTGGATCGCCAAACCCTGCTCTTCTCCGCCACCTGCGACGACAACCTGTTTGCCCTCTGCAAGGTGCTGCTGCGCGACCCCGAGCTGATTGAAGTAGCGCCGCGCAACACCACGGCGGCCGAGGTGGAACAACGGGTCTACACGGTGGACAGTGATCGCAAGCTGGCGCTGGTCGAACACATGCTGAAAGTGAAAGGGTGGGCACCGGCACTCATCTTCAGCCGCACCCGCCAAGGTGCTGACAAGCTGGCCCAGCAGCTCGGCAAGGCGGGCATCAATGCGCTGGCCTTCCACGGCGATCTGTCGCAAAGCGCGCGTGAAAAAGTGCTGCTGGAGTTTCGCGCCGGCACCCTGCAGGCGCTGGTCGCCACCGACGTGGCGGCTCGCGGCCTCGATATCACGGATCTCAACTACGTGATTAACTTCGAGTTCCCGTTTGTGGCGGAGGATTACGTCCACCGTATCGGTCGCACCGGCCGTGCCGGCAACAAGGGGCTCGCCATTACCCTGTTCAGCCCGGAAGATGCACCGCTGCTGGAGAAGGTGGAAGCTGTGCTCGACACCCGCTTGCCCCAGCAGTGGTTTCCGGGCTTTGAGCCGGATCTCACCCGCTTCGAGCCCGAGCCGCGCCGCAACAGCAAGGCGGCCCAGAAGCAGCGCGCCAGAAAGCAGGCGCTCTCTGGCAACAAAGGCAGCAAGGGCAAGCGTTAAGCCTCCCCTGCACCGCCAATAAAAAACGCCCGCATGGGCGTTTTTGTTATCTGACCAAAGCCAGCTCTTGGCGAGTAACCCCCTAACGGGTCGCCAGCACCAGTGGCAGGGATCGCAAGATCTGCCGCTCCGCCAGGGTCGAGAGAATAAACATCACCATATAGCCGAGGCCCAGCGCCACGATAATCGCCACCACGTTGGCGGTGAACTCGGCCACCAGATAGTAGGCGGCAACCAGTGCCACTATGCCCGCCAGCCGGATCAGCAAACTCCGGGTAAAGTGGCCGTGAGCCTTGATATAGGCGAGCTGATAGCCGTTGAGCATCATAAAAATGAAGAAGATGGAGAAGTGGAACAGCACAGGCACCGCCCCCACGTAGTCGGCGGGGAAGAACAACAGCACCAGCGGCTTGCCCGCCAGCAGCATCAAACCAAAGAAGGCCAGACTGACGATGGCGGAGAGACGGAAGATCCAGCGGCGAATAAGCCTTATCTGACGGTGATCGCCATTGCGCAGATTGACCGCCAGCTCCGGCAGCACAAAGCGGTAGATGGGGAAGACAAACAAGGTGGTCATATAGGTAAAGATGGGACGCACCACCACCTGAAAATCCCCCAGCTCGTCGATGCTGAAGTGGCGGATGGTGAGCAGCACTGTGATGTAGATCATCAGGATACTGGCCCCCGCCTCCAGCGAGGCGGTAAAGCTCTTCTTCACATAGCTCACCATCTCGGGGCCGAGCGCCACCTTGGCCAGCGGCTTGGTGGCGATAGCCCGACGACGCGAAACATACATATAACCGGCGATGGCGAGCGACGAGAAGGTCAGCCCGTAGAAGAGCGAAGGGAGCGCATCCATCCCGAGCCCAAAGTAGCAGGCCATAAACAACAGGCCGTTGGCCAGCGGCTCCAGCCAGGTGACCCGGTTGGAGAGCGCATACATCCGGTACATGGCCACCAGATTGGTGAAGTAGACCTTGAGCCCCAGCCCGAAGATGACCCCCACCAGTTGCAGATACTCCACCCGGATATGGAGCCCGTGCTTGATATAGGGGATCACCGCCCCCCAGGTGAGCAGCACGATGCCGATGAGGAAGTAGCGAAAGATATTGATGATGTCCCGATCGTTCTTGGTCTGGGAGTAGCTCACCACCATGGAGGAGCGAAAACCTGTCATCAGGATAAAGGAGAGGGAGATCAAATCCACCACGCTGTTGAACAGCGCCAGCTCTCCCTTGGCGACCCACTGCGCCAGCCACACCTTGAAGGCGAAGCCGATAACGATGCTGACCAGCGAGGCCCACATCCCGGTGATAAAGGCCTGCTTGAGGCGCGCGAGAGAGGCGTATTGCATAACGAAAATGGATAACTTTCAGGGAAAAGAGAGAGGGCCATCTTATGAAAGCCCACCCGCCTTGAACAGCCTTAATCTCGCAGTGCCAACGCCCGCAATAAGTGGCCGCAGAAAAGCCGCAACAGCAAAACCCCCGCTTATTTCCTGAAAGCGGGCGTTTTGTGGTGTGCCGTTATGGCTGCTGATTGCAGCAATGGCAAGGCTTGCTACCAGTCTGTCGCGCAGCCGTTATGACTGCGGCGCCGCCTTGATCAGCTCCTCGTAGTGATCAATCAGCTCGGGGCCGTGCAGCGGCGAGTCGTGACCGCCAATCACCGTCTTGATCGGCAACTTCATCGCTTTAAGCCGCTCGATGGTCTGCGGATAGGCCTTCACATTGGCAAAGCTCAGGTTGCCCAGCTTCTCCTTGAGGATGCAGTTGCCATAGAGCACCTGCTCGTCGGGGAAGTAGACAAAGATGCCGTCCGGCGTATGGGCCGGGCCCGCGTAGAAGGCGCGCACCTTGCCCTCTTGCAGCTTGAAGTCGCCATCATGCACCACGTTCGGCAGCACCAGCGGCAGATCCGGATACTCCGGCAGCCCCTTGCGGGTAAAGGCGACAATCTCGGCCCAGTCGCTCTTCATCAGATCCCGGGTCTGGCGGGTCGCCACCACCTTGGCCCCGATGGACTTCCAGTAGGCGTTACCGCCCGCCCGGTCGGTGTGGTAGTTGGTGTTGATCACCTCCAGCACCGGCTTGCTGCTGACCCGTTTAATGAGCTTGTGCAGCTCGCGGGCGGTATCCGGCGTCCAGGTCGCCCCCACCACCGTCACCCCCTTGGCCCCGAAATAGACCATGGAGTTCTCTTTGACGTAGTAGTTGTCTTCAACAACATAGACAGGGCCGCTCACCTGCTTGAGGGAGATCCCCGCCGCCCGCACGCTGCCACCCCAGAAACTCGCCATCAGCACCACGGCCCCGGCCAACCCGCACTTCATCCAACCTTTCATCATCTTGCTCCCTCGAACCAACCGCCCCCTCGCCACCCCTGTGGCAAGCCGGGCCTTTTAAGCAGTGGGCAGAAGATACGGGGGATTTGTGAGGGGAAAATGAGGTTGTGTGAAGAGAAGGTGAAGTCTGGGGGAAGTCAGGGGAAAGTCCGGAAAAATCAGCAGCGACCTCCTGTTCGCGAACGACCGAATACTCTGTAAACGTAGGGCTTCGCTGCGCGAAGCCCTACATACAAGATGGTGAGTAATTGAGTCTGTTTTGAGCTCATTTGTGATAGACCTAATTTATTCACAAAACGATTCATAGTAACCTTTTGGCTCTTTTCTCGTGGCCGAAAGATACCCTATGGAAGCACCTGCGTTTGTTATTCGCTCAGAAAATGATGCCTATGAACTGCTTCGGCAGCTGTTGGAAAACGAAATTGATGTTGATGCTTATGACCTGCGGTTTGATGGATGGCCACGATTAACAGTCCATCTAAAAGGAGAGGGATTTCAGTCAACAATCACCCCTCCTTTGATGAGTGCCTTCTTGGAACTTCAACGCAATATATACAGAAGCTATGCTATCGCACGTTACAATACTCCTAAGGTAACGGCACTAAATGCCCTAGAGAAAGAAGCACTCCAGATCGTTGTAAAGGTAGAACCGGGTAGCTCCTTATTCAGTGTGGATCTGGATGGCCTGTTAGAAAAATGGGGTAAGGATCTAATTGATAAAATGGATGCTAAAACATTACTCACCATGGTTATTGCTGTTGCTGCCATTTGGGCAGGTAAATCCGCATACTCGGATTATCTTGCTCAACGAGTTGAGATTCGCCAAATTGAAGCGAAGAAAGAAGAGCAACAACTCCTGATTGAGCAACAAAAGCTCCGAATGGAAGAGCGTGCGCGAGACGATGCCCAAGAGACTAAGCGCATGGAAATGTTGACTGAGCTTCTCCAACAACAACCAAAGCTGCACACTATCAAAGCCTATGCTGATGACTCCAGAACTGAGTTGTTTAAACGAAGCGCAACTGCTGATGAAGTCGAAATCCAAGGCATGAAGATGGATGGAGAAACGGCAGCAGAGCTGGTAAAGAATGCTAGAAATAAATCCGAAGATGTGCGGCTAGATGGTATGTATCGCATCTTAAATGTCGACTCTTCCAACCCAGATGAGTTCAAAGTCAAAGTCCGCAGCCAAGAGTCTGGTGATGAGTTCATCGCTAAAGTCCAAGATGGAACATTAGATCGGCGCTATCTGGATGCATTGCAAAGAGGAGAGTGGTCACGTCGCCCTGTTCGCCTGCAAATTAACGCTAAGTCCATAAAGGATGAAATCCGCAGTGCCGTAGTGATGCAGGCAAACTTTCCTGAACAAGATTGAAATCAACCACCTGAATATTGTATCTCGCCTGAACCTCTGAACTTATAAATATAAGGCTCCCATCGGGAGCCTTATTGCATTCATAACGGAGATCTTCTTCACCCCAACGGCGGCGTCCGCGGTGGCACCATACGCTTGCTGCCGGTGGATTCGAAGGCCGAGGCGAAGCGCAGCAGGTTGTTGTCGTCATAGGCGCGACCGGCGAAGGTCAGGCCCACCGGCATACCGATATCGGCCATCACCCCCATGGGGACGGTGACGGTCGGCACGCCGAGGTGGCGAATGGCGAGGTTGCCGTTGGCAACCCAGATGCCGTTGCTCCAGGCGATATCGGCGGAGGCCGGATTCACATCCGCATCAGCCGGGGCGACGTCAGCGACGGTCGGGAACAGCACGGCGTCGAGCTTGAGCCCGTCCATCCAATCTTCCAAGTCCAGCTTGCGGGTCTTTTCCAGACCGCGCAGGCCATCCGGCACTGTGGGGATCTCGTCAAAGCGCTTGATGCCGCGCTTGGCCATATTGACGTACTCGTCCATGCCCGCCGCCAGATCTCCCTCGCGGTTCGGCAGGGTGCCCGGATCGTGGGGGAAGATCTTCAGCCCATCGACATCGGCCAGCTTGTTCAACTTGGGATCGCCGTTGGCACGCAGGAAGTCGTCGAACGCCCAGCCGGAGAGCTCCCACAGCTCGTCGTTGAGAAACTCCGGGCTCACGATGCCGCGATTGAACACGGTCGGCGCACCGGGTCGGTCCCCTTCGCAGTTGGAGACCAGCGGGAAGTCCACTTCGATGACTTCGGCGCCAGCGGCTTCCAGCGCCTTGCGCGCATCTTCCCAGAGGGCAATTACGGTCTCGCGGGTATGGATGCGCTGACCGGTCGGGCCGCCGATACCGGGGTTTTCGCTGGTGCCGGCCAGTTCATCCTTGTTGATAAACATGCGCGGCACGCCGAGGCGCTTGCCCTTGAGGGCATCGGGCTTGGCAGCCAGATCCAGATAGGAAGCCGGACGCACTTCAGAGGCCTTGGGCAGCTGCACCCAGGGCTGCATGCGCCACAGATCGCCACGGGTGTCGGCATCGTCGGCGACCACTACGTCGAGCACTTCCAGCAGATCGTTCATGGTGCGGGCATAGGGCACCACCACATCCATGGTCGGGGTCAGCGGCCAGTTGCCGCGCACCGAAATCACGCCACGGGACGGGGTGTAGGCGCACAGACCGTTGTTGGAGGCCGGGCCACGGCCGCTCGACCAGGTCTCTTCCGCCAGACCAAAGGCGGAGAAGCTGGCGGCAGTGGCGGTACCGGCGCCGTTGGAGGAGCCGGAAGCAAAGGGCGCGGTCAGGTAGTCGGCGTTGTAGGGGCTCTCGGCACGGCCATAGACGCCGCGCTGCATGCCGCCATTGGCCATCGGCGGCATATTGGTTTTGCCAAGGCAGATGGCACCGGCGGCGCGCAGGCGCTCAACGGTAAAGGCATCGCGCTGGGCCACCAGATCCTTGAAGGCCGGGCTGCCGGAGGCGGCGGTCAGCCCCTTGACCAGATAGCTGTCTTTGGCGGTATAGGGGATGCCGTCGAGCGGGCTCAGGGTCTCGCCACGGGCACGGCGGGCATCGGAAGCCTCGGCCTCTTTCAGCGCATCGGGATTGGCGACCACCACGGCATTGAGTTTGGTGGCAGTCTCGGGGCCGTTGTAAGCCTCGATCCGGGCCAGATAGGCCTTGACCAGTTCGACCGCTGTGGTGCGGCCTGATTCGAGCGCGGCACGCAGCTCGGCAATGGAAACCTCGGTCACTTCGATCATGGGGATCTCCTGTAAAAGGGTGACTGTTTGTCATGATGATCGCCGCATCAGCGCCTGCGACCATCACACCATCAAGAGATAAAACCCCACGGCGTGGGGTTTTGAATTTCTACACTCTTCGACCAGCTTACTGACCTGAAGGGATCTGCTGAGTAATGCAGTGAATATTGCCACCGCCCAGCAGGATCTCGCGGGCCGGCACGCCGACCACGGTGTGCTCCGGGAAGATCTCTTCCAGAATGCGCTGGGCTTCGCCATCGGTGGCGGCATCCAGCAGCGGATAGACGATGCGATCATTGGTGATGAGGAAGTTCACATAGGAACCGGCCAGACGGCCTTCTGCCTCGCGCGGCACACCGGTACCACTCTCGACACCGGCAGACTCCTCTTCGGTGCAGAACAGCGGGCCCGGCTGGGGCAGCTTCCACACTTTCAGCTTGCGACCCTTGGCATCGACCGCCGCTTCCAGCACCTTGAGGGCGGCCACGGAGCGGGCGTACTGGGGATCGTTCTGATCGTCAGTCCAGTGCAGGGCAACTTCACCCGGGCGCACGAAGCAGCACATGTTGTCGATGTGGCCGTCGGTTTCGTCCATGTAGACGCCTTCGTCCAGCCAGATAAAGCTGGTAACGCCCAGATAGTCGCGCAGGTGCGCTTCGATCTGCTCTTTGGTCAGGTGCGGGTTGCGGTTTTCGTTGAGCAGGCACTCGGCGGTGGTCAGGCAGGTGCCTTCACCATCGACGTGGATGGAGCCCCCTTCCAGAATCAGCGGCGCATCGTAGCGAGCCATCTCGTGCTGGGTCAGCATCTGGGCTGCGACCTCTTCATCCTGATTCCACGGGTAGTAGAGACCGCCCTTGTGACCACCCCAGGCGTTGAAGCCCCAATCCACGCCACGGCACTCGCCGGCAGCGTTGGTAACGATGGTCGGGCCGGTATCGCGGGCCCAGCAATCATCGCTGTCCATTTCGACCAGGGTGACGTGAGCGGGCATGATGGCGCGAGCCTGCTCCATAAACTGGGCCGGTACCCCCATAAAGACCGGAGTCGCACCACCGATGGCATCGGCCACCTTGGCGAAGGTCTCTTGCGCGAAGCGACCGGCTACGCGCCAGTTGTCCGGGCGAAACGGCCAGATCATCCAGACGGCCTGCTGGTGCGCCCACTCGGCGGGCATGGTGAAGCCGTCGGCGGCCGGCGTGGAGTTAATGGTCTTGATGCTCATCGCAAGGCTCCTTGCATGGATTGAGGCCCCCGTTTACGCCAGATGCGGCGCGGGAACCCGGAAAAATAAGGGTGGGTCGCAGATTAAGACGTTGCGCCCCCATCCATCAAATGAATAGGATGGATTGTCCCATAAACACGGCGAATAATCCCCCCATGAAACTGCACCAGCTCGACCTCAATCTGCTGCTCGCTTTTGACGCCCTGATGACGCAGGGCAGCGTCACCCGCGCCGCCGAGGCGCTCTTTATCAGCCAGCCCGCCATGAGCCACTCCCTTAACCGGCTGCGCACCTTTCTCGGCGACCCGCTCTTGGTGCGCACCCCGCAGGGGATGCTGCCGACCCCGCGCGCCCAGCGGCTGCATCTCGGGGTGCAGCAGGCGCTGCGGCTGCTGGAGCAGCAGCTCACCGAGGAAGAAGAGTTCGAGCCGAGCCAGTCAAAGCGGCGCTTCGTGCTCTGCACCACAGATTACGTGGAGTGCGTGCTGATCCCGCCGCTTATTCAGCGGCTCAGACGGCTGGCGCCGGGGGTCACCATCGAGATCCGCATCCTGCGCGACACTCTGCCCGAAGCCGAGCTGGCAAGCGGCGAGATCGATCTGGTGCTCGGCTTTGACGAGTACATGCAGGTGCCGGGGTATCTCGGCAAGGAGACCTGGCTCACCGAACCGCTGGCCGGACTGGTGCGCGCCGATCTGCCCATTGCCAAATCGGCCCCCGCCGGCGCCGAGGATGACCCCTCCCAGTGGCAGGAGCGCATCACCCTGCAGCAGCTCATCGCCATGCCCCATGTGTTCCACTCGCCGCTGGGCACCTCGGAGGCGAGCCTCGACCGCTATCTGAAGAGTCAGGGCTTTAGCCGCACCATCTCGGTCAACAGCCAGAGCTATATGTCCGCCGCCGCCATCGTCAGCCAGAGCGATCACCTGCTGGTGCTGCCCAGCATGGTGGCCGACCTGCTCGCCACCCACTGGCCGCTGAAAAGCCTGCCGCTGCCCGCAGACGTGCCGGATTACCACCTAAACTGCGTCTGGCACCCCGTTCATGCCCAGCAACCCGCACTGGTATGGCTGAAAGATTTGATGAAGGAGCTGGTGGGGCCGAGGTGAGGCCGCAGCGTCTGGCATACCCCATCGGCGCATACGCAACAACCGGCGCAGGTGTGGCTCAAGGATTTGATGAAGAAGCTTGTTGACCGACCATGATGCCCAAACCGAACCTCGATCAATTCCCTCTCCCTCCGGGAGAGGGTTAGGGTGAGGGCTGCTTCTGCTCCCTCCCCCTCATCCCCAACCCTTCTCCCGCAAGGGGAGAAGGGAGCTGATCCAGTACAATCGGCAACATCACGGGTAACCAACTAGCAGGGCAATGCCCATCCACTCATCAGCTCATCAGCTCATCAGCTCATCAGCTCATCAGCTCATCAGCTCATCAGCTCATCAGCTCATCAGCTCATCAGCTCATCAGCTCATCATTACCAAACACAACGATAGCTCGGTTGGGGTCAACAAATCCTGACAGCACCTAGATCTGTTCCCTCTCCCTTTGGGAGAGGGCTAGGGTGAGGGGACGCAATATCCAACCGGTAAACACAAAGGAAGCTGGCTATATCTATAGGGCCAAACAGAACTGGAGCCCTTTATGGAAAGCAACCGCTTTGCCAAACGACTGAGACGTGATGCCACGCTGGCAGAGCAGAAACTGTGGCAACAGTTGCGCAATCGCCGTCTGGCGGGGCTGAAATTTCGCCGCCAAATGCCCATCGGCCCCTATGTGGTGGATTTCATCTGCCTTGAACAGGGATTGGTCATCGAAGTGGATGGTTCGCAACACGGAACACAAGCGGACCAGATTCATGACGAGGCTCGGACAGCTTATCTCAATCAGCAGGGATTTCGGGTGATACGAGTGTGGAATAACGATGTACTGGGCAGGTTCAACTCTGCGCTGGATTTTATCCTGCTCTCATTACACCAATCCGATTGACCCCTTCTCCTCAATTCAAAAAGCAAAAACGGAGAAGGGGACACCCAATCCACTGACTATTTTTACGCCCGCAGGGCCCGCATCAGCTGGGCGACTACGTCGTCGAGCAGGGGGCGATCGGGGCGGCACTGGGCGAAGGTGACCAGCCCTTGCAGGTTGATCAGCAGCAGGGCGGTGAGGGTGTGGATATTGCTATCCGGCGCCAGCTCGCCCTTGGCCTGCGCCTGTGTCAGCAACTCGGCCAGATCCTGCTCCAGCTCGCCATAGATCCCCTTGACCCGCTGGGTCAGCTCTTCATCCTGCTCGCTCAGCTCCATCATGGTGCGAGTCACCAGACAGGAGCCGCAGAGCGCCTCACCCACAATCCGGTCGAGATAGGCCGCAAGGCCCGCCAGCGGGCTCGGGTTGTCGAGCAGGGAGCGGCGCAGGGTGCGTTTGCCCTCGACATAGTGATCCACCGCAGCCAGCAGCAGGCCTCGCTTGTTACCAAAGGCGCCGTAAATGCTGCCCGGGTGCAGGCCGGTGGCAGCCACCAGCTCCTGCATGGTGGTTTTGGCATATCCCTTGGCGCGAAACGCTTCCATGGCATTTCGCAGTACCTCGTCCCGATCAAACTCGGCTATGCGCATGGTTCCTCCCGTGGGAAATGGTTCACCGGCAAGGAGCGACAGGGCCCGCCGATAAAGAGTGGCTGGAAAGGGCGGCAAGTTTACCCCAGCCGCCCGCTCGGGCCAACCTTCTTGAACGCGCATTCAAAAAAAGCTTGCGCCCGACGCAAAAAACGTCTTGAATGCACGTTCAAGAATAACCCGTTCAGGACAACCTATCATGAATACCCTGTTTCAGCCGTATCGACTCAATGACACTCTGACCCTGGCCAACCGTTTCATGATGGCCCCGCTCACCCGCTGCATGGCAGGCCCAGGTCTGGTGCCGACCGAGCAGATGGCTGCCTATTACGGCCGCCGCGCCGACATCGGCCTGATTGTTTCCGAGGCCGTCATCATCCGCCCCGATGCGCAGGGCTACCCCAATACCCCGGGCCTCTTCACCCAGGCGCAGATCGATGGCTGGAAGAGAGTGACCAGCGCCGTGCACGCCAAAGGCGGCAAGATCTTCGCCCAGCTGTGGCACGTCGGCCGCCTCTCCCACCCCTTCTTCCATCAGGCTGAAGTGCTGGCCCCCTCTGCCGTGGCGCACGAGGGCACTGTGCCCCGCATGCGCGAGCTGACCTATCAGGTGCCACGCGCCCTGACCGAGGCCGAAATCGCCCAGCTGGTACTGGATTACGCCCAAGCCGCAGCCAACGCCATCGAGGCGGGCTTTGACGGGGTGGAGATCCACGGTGCCAACGGCTACCTGATCGACCAGTTCCTGCACCACTCCACCAACCTGCGCAGCGACAACTACGGTGGCAGCCCGGAAAAGATGAGCCGCTTCGCGCTGGAAGTGGTCGATGCCATCAGCACCCGCATCGGCGGTGATCGGGTTGGTATTCGCCTCTCCCCGGGTGCCTATGTCCATCTGGCGGGCAGCCCGGAAGATCGCGCCGTGTTCGACTACCTGCTGGGCAAGCTCAACGATCGCCCGCTGGCCTATATCCACCTCGGCATCTTTGATGACAACCTCACCTTCGATTATCTGGGTGGCCGTGCCTCCGACTATCTGCGTGCCCACTACAAGGGCAATCTGGTCGGGGTGGGCAACTACGACGCCGAGCGCGCCGCTGCGGCCATCGAGGCCAACCGCTTCGATCTGGTGGCTATCGGTCGTCCGCTTATCGCCAACCCGGACTACCTCACCAAGGTGAAGAAGGGCGAAGCACTGGTGCCCTACGCCGACACCATGCTGGCTGAGCTGGTATAACAGCCCGCGATCACCAGACCACAGGCAATAAAAAGCGAGGGGAGCTGTTGCTCCCCTCGTGCTATCTGGCTGATGCGCTGATCAGTTGGTGCGGGCTTAATTGGTGCGGATGCTTAATTGGTACGAAATAGCGCCTCGATGGAGAGCCCCTGACTCAGCAGGATCTCTCTCAGACGGCGCAGCCCCTCGACCTGGATCTGGCGCACCCGCTCGCGGGTCAGGCCAATCTCGGCCCCCACATCCTCGAGGGTGGCCGGCTCGTAACCCAGCAGACCAAACCGGCGTGCCAGCACTTCCCGCTGTTTGGGGTTAAGCTCCTCCAGCCAGTGGACAATGCTGCTGCGCATATCATCTTCCTGAGACTCCAGCTCAGGCCCCATGCCGCGCTCGTCGGAGAGCACATCCAGCAGCGCCTTGTCGCGATCGCCACCGATGGGGGTATCCACCGAGGTGATCTTCTCGTTGAGCTTGAGCATGCGGTTCACGTCATCCACCGAACGATCCAGCGCGAAGGCGATATCCTCGGCGGTCGGTTCATGATCGAGACGGTGAGAGAGTTCGCGCGCGGTGCGTAGGTAAACGTTTAACTCCTTGACCACATGAATGGGCAGACGGATGGTGCGGGTCTGGTTCATGATGGCCCGCTCGATGGTCTGGCGGATCCACCAGGTAGCATAGGTGGAGAAACGGAAGCCGCGCTCGGGGTCAAACTTCTCGACAGCGCGGATAAGACCGAGGTTGCCCTCTTCGATGAGATCCAGCAGCACCAGGCCGCGGTTGTTGTAACGGCGGGCGATTTTCACCACCAGTCGCAGGTTGGACTCGATCATGCGCTTGCGGGCGGCTTTGTCACCTCGCAAGGCACGACGGGCGTAGTAGACTTCCTCTTCGGCAGTGAGCAGCGGGGAGAAACCTATCTCCCCCAGATAGAGTTGCGTGGCATCCATCACCTTGTTCAGCTCAGGTGCCAGCAACTCATCAGAGATAGTCTCGTCCGCCTCGGCGGCTACCTCCTGCAACTCTTCTACTTCATGAGATTCGGGTTCAGCGTCAAACTCTAACTCTGCATCCTGCATTACCAGTTGTTCTTGGCTCATGGTGTGTCTCCCTGACGTTACCAGAGTAAGACGGTCTCTCTGGGGTTAACGCTTTGGCAAATAGCTCATCGGATTGATCGACTTGCCTCTGTACCGGATCTCGAAATGCAATCGCACATCCGGCGCGTCCGTGCTACCCATGTTGGCAATGACCGAGCCCCCCTTGACGCTGTCCCCTTCCTTCACCCGCAACTCGTCGTTGTGTGCGTAAGCGGAGAGATAGTCATCATCATGCTTGAGGATAATCAGCTTGCCGTACCCCCTTAAAGCACTGCCAGCGTATACCACTTTACCGCTGCTGGCGGCGTAGACGGGTTGCCCCTTCTGGCCGGCTATGTCGATCCCCTTGTTACCCTGTTCTGCAACAGAGAACCCCTCGACAATCCGGCCTTTTGCGGGCCAGTGCCAAGCAAGTCTCGACTGGGAGTTGTTTATTTTTTGTTCTTTGGACTGAGCGTATTCCTTCGGTGCTGCCGGAGCAACGGATTTCTGAGAGATGAACGGCGTGGTCTGACCAGATCCACTCGGCTCGGCCAACGGACGCGGACCGCTGCTCGGACGGCTCACGGCCACCGGCGTCACGGTTGCCGGACGAGTCGCAGCCACCATCTGGGTGCTGCTGCCACCGGCAGACTGGACATTGAGCACCTGACCCGGTTGCAGCGCATAGGGGGCACTCAGGTTGTTGCTCTGGGCCAGCGCCTGCGGCGTCATGCCGAACTGGCGGCCGATGCTGCTCAGGGTATCGCCGCGGCGCACCTCATAGGTACCGGCACTGCGGCTGCTGCCAACACTGGCGCTGGAACCATCGAGTCGCAGACGCTGCCCCGGATAGATGTTGTAGGGCGGGCTGATGTTGTTGAGGCTGGCCAGCGACGGCACGTCGTTGCCGGAGTTGAAGGCGATGGAGTAGAGGGTATCGCCCCGCTTCACCACATAGCTGCCGCCCTGAATGGGTGCGCTGACCTGGGCACCGCTTTGGCGAGCCGGAATGGTCGAGACAAACTGCCCCTCATCAACACCATCTACCGGAGCTGCATTTTTACTGGAGGAGCAGGCAAGCAGCAGCCATGACAACACCACGACACTGCTTCCTTGCCAAATACGCGAACGCATAATGGATCCTTAACGACTAAACCAGAAATAGGCCACCACGGCCAGACCAATACAGAGCCAACCGAGCACATCTACGTAGTGCATCAGTTTGCGTTCCATCTTCTCGCCACCCCAACGCATCAGGCCCGCCACCAGGAAAAAGCGCATGCCACGACCGATGAGGGAGGTGATGATGAAGGGCAGCAGAGCCATTTGCAACAACCCTGCCGTCACGGTAAACACCTTGTAGGGGATAGGGGTGAAGCTGGCAATGAAAATGACCCAGATCCCCCACTGCTCAAACCAGTTGCGAGCAATCTCGATCTTGTCCTGATAGCCCACAGACTCCACCAGTGGCAGTACGACCGGATCCCACAGCGCATAGCCAAGGGCATAGCCAAACAGGGCCCCCAGCACAGAGAAGACAGTAGCCAGCGTGGCGTAGTGCCACGCCTTGTGGGGCTTGGCGAGCGCCATCGGTGCCAGCATCACGTCCACCGGGATCGGCCAGAATACCGACTCGATGAAAGCGGTGATGGAGAGATACCAGGGGGCATGCTTGTGGCGGGCCCACTGCATCACCAGTACGTACAAACGGGAAAACAACTTCACTCAACATCTCCGTCAATCAGGGGAACAAAACGTACCGGCTCCAGAATACGGCTGGTCAGCTGGGATCCGGATCGTTCGATCAGCTGCAGGGTCTGCTGGCTGTCACCCACGGGCAACACCAGTCGACCCCCTTCGGCCAGCTGATCGGTCAGCGCCGTCGGGATCTCGCTCGCCGCGGCCGTCACCAGAATGGCGTCATAAGGCCCCTTGTTGGGCCACCCCAGCCAGCCGTTGCCGTGCTTGGCCGAGACATTGTGCAGATCGAGCTGGCGCAGTCGGCGTCTGGCCTGGAACTGCAGCGACTTGATCCGCTCCACGGTATACACATGCTCCACCAGATGGGCGAGGATCGCCGTCTGGTAGCCCGAGCCAGTGCCAATCTCCAGCACATGGGCCGGATTGTTTTGCATCAGCAACTCGGTCATTCGCGCCACCATATAGGGCTGCGAAATGGTCTGGCCGTGGCCAATGGGCAGGGCGGTGTTGTCCCACGCCTTGTGCGCCATGGCCTCGTCCACGAACAGCTGGCGCGGCACTTTCGCGATGGTCGCCAGCACGCGAAAATCGCGAATATCCTGCGCAATGAGCTGATTTAACAGGCGCTGTACTATCACACCACCCTCATCCCTGCAGATCTAACCAGGCCCCCAGACCGGCGAGACTGTCATAGGCAGTCATATCGATGGTCAGGGGGGTAATCGAGACATAGCCCTGCTCGATGGCAGCAAAATCGGTGCCTTCACCGGCATCCTGCTGGCTACCGGGGGGGCCGATCCAGTAGATGGGCTGGCCACGGGGATCCTCGGTGCAGATCACCGACTCCGCCCGGTGGCGATTGCCAAGGCGGGTGGTCTTGATCCCCTTGATCTGCTCGAGGGGCAAGTCCGGCACGTTGACGTTGAGGATCTGATCGGCAGGCAGGGGGTGCTTCATCAACCCTTTCACCAGCAGGGCCGCATAGTGGGCCGCAGTGGCGAAGTGGGTCTTGCCCACCAGCGAGATGGCGATGGAAGGGTAGCCAAGATGGCGCCCCTCGGTGGCCGCGGCGACCGTGCCCGAATAGATGACATCATCCCCCAGGTTGGCACCGTGGTTGATGCCGGCCACCACCATGTCGGGTTCAGGACGCACCAGCTCGTTGACCGCCAGATGCACGCAGTCGGTCGGCGTGCCCTTCACCGCATAGCTCTCGCACCCATTAAAGCCGTTTTCTGCAATACGGGTAACCCGCAGCGGTACTTCCAGCGTCAGGGAGTGACTCGCGCCGCTGCGGTTGCGATCCGGCGCCACCACAATGACCTCGCCGCAGGCGCGCAGCGCCTCGCTGAGGGCACGAATGCCCTCGGCATGCACACCATCATCATTACTGACCAGAATTCGCATCGGTCTGATTCCTGAAACCGTGATCGGCCTCTTCGGCCTGCATTAACTCGCGCACCACGCTGGTGGCAAACGCGCCCGCCGGCAGGAAGAAGGAGAGGGTCAGCGCCTCGCCGTCCAGCTGCCAGCTCATCTGCTCCGGCTTGAGCAGCAGCGGGCGGCGGTCCTGATCCAGCCCGGCTTTCTCCAGCCCATCACACCAATCGCTGTAAGGAGCCAGCACGCCCTGTTCGAACTCGGCAGCGGCGCCCTGACTGGCCAGGCGGCCACGGCCCCACTGGGGCGCGGTGAGTTGCACGTCGCCGGAGGCGAGACGCGCTTCCAGCTCGGGGGTCACGCTCTCTTCGCTGAAGATGGAGTGGCTGCCCTTGAGCATCACGCAATCACCGGCCAGCAGCTGATGGGCCAGCCCCTGTTCGATACGGGCGCTGACGATGGCGTTGAACAGCATGCTGCGGGCGGCAGAGAGGTAGAGGGAGCGCTTGTTGCGATCCTTGATCCGCTTGCCGGCAAACATCGCCTTGGCCGCTTCCAGATTGTTGCCATCGCGGCCAAAACGCTGCTCACCATAGTAATTGGGTACGCCCTGAGTGGCGATGGCCTGCAGGCGCGCCTCCAGCCCGTCGGCCTGTTCCAGACCGGTGAGACGCAGGGTGAAGTGGTTACCCTTGAGGTAGCCGACCCGCAATTTGCGGTTGTGACGCCTGGCTTGCAGGATCTGGATGCTGTCGCTCTCGATAACCGACAGGTCCGGTTCGGCCTTGCCCGGCAGATGAATGCCAAACCACTGCTCGGTCACCGCGTGACGATCCTTCAGGCCCGCCCAGGTCACCGCATTGCGGTTGACCCCGGCCGCGTCGGCCAGCAGACCCGCTACCCAGGCGGTGTTTTCGCCGGTTTTGCGCACCCGGACGAAGATATGCTCCCCTTCACCGCAAGGCTCAAACCCGAGATCTTCATTGACCACGAAGTCGGCGGCCTCGGCCTTGAGGATACCGCGGGCGGTGGGCGCCCCGTGCAGATAGGCAAGTTGTTCCAGCATTATTGTTTCACCAGTAGGACGACGGCTTCGGTGGCGATCCCTTCCTTGCGCCCCGTAAACCCAAGCTGTTCGGTGGTGGTCGCCTTGACGTTCACCCGGTTCAAATCACATTGCAGATCGGCGGCCAGCACGGCGCACATGGCGTCGATATGGGGCGCCATTTTGGGGGCCTGGGCGATGATGGTCACATCCAGATTGCCGATGGCATAACCCGCCTTCTGTACCCGGGCAAAGACATCCCGCAGCAGGATGCGACTGTCGATCCCCTTGAACTCGGCAGCGGTATCGGGGAAGTGGCGACCGATGTCACCGGCTCCGATGGCCCCCAGCAGGGCATCGCTTACCGCGTGCAGCACCACATCGCCGTCAGAGTGGGCAACCAGCCCCTGCTCGTAGGGAACCGGCACGCCACCCAGCATGCAGGGGCCAACACCACCAAATTTATGAACATCAAAACCATGACCAATGCGCATCATCAGCGGCAACCTCCCAACATGCTGAAACCAACCCCATCAATTTTGTGTACGTCCACACCATGTCCAATCCGGATCATGCTAACTCCTTGTTCGGGCCTGTTTGTTCGAGACACTCTGCTCTGAACGGTCTGTTCTGACTGAGGGGCTTATGCCTGCTGGCTTAAAAACAGCCCCGCCAGCGACAAGTCTTCCGGCCGGGTCACCTTGATATTGTCGGCGCGCCCCTCCACCATCCGCACCGTGAATCCGGCCCGCTCCATGGCGGAGGCCTCGTCGGTGATGGTGGCGCCCAGCAGCAGCCCCTCTTCCAGCGCCCGCTTCAGGGCACGGGTCGGGAACATCTGCGGCGTCAGGGCATGCCAGAGCTGCTCGCGCTCGACGGTGGCGATGATATTGCCCTCCCCATCGGAGCGTTTCATGGTATCGCGCACCCGACTGCCGAGAATGGCGCCGCCGCAGTTCATGGCCGTGGCAATCAGCGCATCGAGATCGCCGTGAGTCAGGCAGGGGCGGGCCGCATCGTGCACCAGCACCCACTCCCCTTGCGCCACATGGAGACCATTGAGGACGGAAAAGGCGCGCTCGGCGCCTCCCTCTACCCGCACAATGCGCGGGTCGGCCGCCACGGGCAGGGTCTCGAACCAGCGGTCATGGGGCGCCAGCGCCACGATCACCTGGGCGATGGCCGGGTGGGAGAGCAGCCGCTCCAGGGTATGTTCGAGAATGGTTTTACCCGCCAGTTGCAGGTACTGCTTGGGGCAATCGGCCCCCATTCGGCTGCCGATACCGGCGGCAGGGACGATCGCCGTCAGGCCGGATACCCGGCAGGCATCAGTCATCGTAGGGCTCATCGTCCGGCGCTGTCTCTTTGTCTTTCTCTTTGGGGATGATCCGGTAGAAGGTCTCCCCCTGCTTGATGTAACCCAGATCGTTGCGCGACAACTCCTCGATGGCCTCGAGGCCAGAGGTGAGATCATCTATCTCGCGGTAAATGAGGTCGTTACGATCCTTGAGAGTCTGGTTGTCCCGCTGTTGCTGCGAGATGGCCTCCGACAGGTTCTGATAATCGGATAGCCCGTTCTTCCCCAGCCAGAGGTCATATTGCAGTCCCCCCAGCAGGAGGATCAGGATCAGGGTGAATAGCCGCATGCACTAGGTCTCCTTCAGGCGGCCTAGTGTCCCATATTCGGTGCCAAGACAAAAGAAAGCGAGCCCCCGGCAAGCACAGCTCGAACAGAAAAAAGTGCCCAAGAGTGAATCAGATAGCACAAAGCCCCGCCAAACCGGTGCAAGGATGGCCAACCAGGGCGCACCTTGTCCGGGGGCGGGGCTCTCAATCAGAAAGTGACAAGAGGGATCAGTTCACCGCGACAGGCTCTCCCGCGCTCTCGGCCGGCGTGTTGTACTCCTCCTCGGCATCGCGGAAACGCTCCAGCATCGCTTTTGATGGCGCTTCGCCCAGCAGACTGCCCACCACGATGGCCAGCAGCGCGAACAAGAAGCCTGGAATAATTTCATACAGACCCAGCCAGCCGAACTGCTTCCAGACGATGACGGTGATGGCACCGACCAGCATGCCCGCCAGCGCGCCGTTGCGGGTCATTCGCGGCCACAGAACCGAGAGCAGCACAACGGGGCCGAAGGCGGCACCGAAACCGGCCCAGGCGTAGCTCACCAGCCCCAGCACCCGGTTTTCCGGATTCATGGCGACGGCGATGGCAATCACCGCGATCAGCAGCACCATCAGGCGACCCACCCACACCAGCTCACGCTGGGAGGCGTTCTTGCGCAGGAAGGGCTTGTAGAGATCCTCGGTGATGGCGCTGGAGCAGACCAGTAATTGACAACTTAGAGTGCTCATCACCGCCGCCAGGATGGCGGAGAGCAGCACCCCGGCGATCCAGGGGTTGAACAGGATTTTGGAGAGCTCGATAAAGACCCGCTCCGGGTTGCCGGTCACTCCAGCCGCCACTTCCGGGAAGCGGGCAAAGTAGGCCAGGCCGAAGAAGCCGATGGCCACCGCACCAGCGAGGCAGAACACCATCCAGGTCATGCTGATACGGCGGGCATTGGCCATGGAGTGGTGGGAATCCGCCGCCATGAAACGGGCCAGAATGTGGGGCTGACCGAAGTAACCAAGGCCCCAGGCCATCAGCGAGACAATGGCGATCACATCCAGATTCTTGAACATGTCGAGGTTGGTAGCGCTCTTGGCGGCCACCTCGATCATGGCGCTGTCCACCCCGCCGACGGCGATGATGACGAAGACCGGGGTCAGGATCAGGGCGAAGATCATCAGGGTCGCCTGCACCGTATCGGTCCAGCTCACCGCGAGGAAGCCGCCGAAGAAGGTGTAGGTAATGGTGGCGGCGGCACCGACCCAGAGGGCGGTGTTGTAATCCATGCCGAAGGTGCTCTCGAACAGACGGGCACCGGCCACCACGCCGGAGGCGCAATAGATGGTGAAGAAGAGCAGGATCACCAGCGCCGAGAGAATGCGCAGCACCTTGCTGTGATCTTCAAAGCGGTAGGTGAAGTAGTCCGGCAGGGTCAGGGCGTTGCGGTTCTTCTCGGTATGTACCCGCAGGCGACCCGCTACCCAGCGCCAGTTGAGGTAGGCGCCGATGACCAGACCGATGGCGATCCAGCTCTCGGAGATGCCGCTGACGAAGACGGCGCCGGGCAGCCCCATCAGCAGCCAGCCGCTCATGTCGGAGGCGCCGGCAGAGAGGGCGGTAACCCAGCTCCCCATCCGGCGACCGCCCAGAATGTAGTCATCAAAGTTGCGGGTGGCGCGATAGGCGACGAAGCCGATCAACACCATTCCGAGGATATACACTAGGAAGGTGATTAACATGGGTGGGCTAGCTGTCATGCAAAACTCCGTTTTGTGTCATTTTCTGCCCGCTCTGGTGACGGGCTCATCCCTAAAAAACCGGCCTAGCTTAATCAGCCGTTCGCGCCAGCTCAACCACTTTTAACAAACAAAAAACACAATAAAAACCTTTACGCATCAAATCATCTGCCACATCAAGAGGATGGTGCCAGATTTCCTGCCGTTGCCGTGATGGTCATCTCGCAGCGCCAGCCGCTACTGAGCGTTATGTTTTCACATTTTGTTACTATCCATTTTTTTACAAGCCAGCGCCCCGCTCCTACACTCCCCGCCCTGTCTCATCACACCAGCCAGAGGTCGGCACCATGTCATTTCATCTGTCACACCTGCGAACCCTCGCCCGCCGCCTTCATCCGGTGGAGGAGTCGGGTCATCTCATCCGACGGGCCAAGTATGTGGGGCGTCTCTGGCTCAATCCCGGCGCCCGCGCACTCTATCGCCAGCAGCAGGAGCAACCGCTGCTGGCGCAGGCGATCAGCCGCTTCCCCGATATTCTGGAAAAGCCGATCCACCCCTATCGCCACAAGGGGCTCCGCAAGCGCCTGCGAGCCGGGCTTATCAGCGGCCACTACCAGCAGCTGGCACGTCAGCTGCCCAAGGCGCAACAACTGGCAATCTACAGCGGGCGCGGCCTGCTGCTGGCCCAGTGGCAGAGCGACAAGCTGACGGCACCGCTGACCCTGCAACTGGATTACCAAACCCACATGGGCAAAGAGGGGGAGATGAGCCTGACCCTCAAGCTGGGTGACGCGGCGCTCTATTACATGGCCCTCAATCTGCGCCCCGCGCCGAACCCGACCCTCGAGATCTGCTCGCTGCAGGGCGGCAAGGGGCAGAGCGAGGAGATCAAGCAGGTCACCAAGGCGTGCGGCGGGCTGCGCCCCATGTCCCTGCTGGTCTATATGGCCGCCGAGCTGGCCCGGGGGCTGGCGTGCAAGAGCCTGCTCGGGATCCGCACCCAAAGCCACGTCTATCAGAGCAGCAAGCGCACCGCCGATCGGGTCAAGTTCGACCTCGACGGCTTGTGGCAGGAGCATCAGGGCAGCGTGCAGGATGAACTCTGGATGAGCCTGCCGCTGGAGGTGCCCCGCAAGACGCTGGAGGAGATCCCCTCCCGCAAGCGGGCCAGCTACAAGGCGCGCTACCAGCTGCTCGATCAGCTCGGCAGCGAGCTGCAGGCAAATCTGCTGCGAAGCTGAGTCAACGCAGCAGAAACAAAAAGGGCGAACAGCTTGCTGTTCGCCCTTTGTCGTGACGGGGATTTGCCGTTAGCGGTTGATCGCCATCGGCATGCCGTTGCGCTGCTCCAGCGCCTGCTTCACCAGTTGGGAGTCGCTGTCGGCGTGGGCAATGAAGCGGGTCACCGCCGGGGTCATCGGCAGCGGTGCCGGCAGCTTGGAGTTGAACTCCTCTTCGCTGCGCGACAGCGGCTGATGCACTTCCAGATAGCGGACACCGTTGGGCTCGAGAGAGGCCTTGATCGGCTGGTTGACGAACTGGACGCGAGTACCGACCGGTACCTGCTTGAACAGATAGGCGATGTCATCGTTGCGCAGGCGCACACAGCCGTGGCTCACCCGCAGGCCGATGCCGAAGTTGGCGTTGGTACCGTGAATGGCGTACATCTTGCCGATGTAGAGGGCGAACAGACCCATGGGGTTGTCCGGACCGGCCGGCCATACCGCAGGCAGGCTCTCGCCACGGGCGGCGTATTCGGCATGCATCTTGGCGGTCGGGGTCCAGGTCGGGCCCGCTTTCTTGCGCTGCACGCTGGTCACCCAGTTTTCCGGAGTATCGGTGCCGAGCTGGCCGATGCCGATGGGCAGCACTTCCACCACTTTTTTACCCTTGGGGTAGTAGTAGAGGCGCATCTCGGCCACGTTCAGCACGATCCCTTCACGGGGTGCATCCGGCAGGATCAGTTGCTGGGGGATCACCAGCTTCTCGCCGGTCTGTACCAGCAGGGGATCCGCATCGGGGTTGGCTTCGGTCATGTTGGTGAGCCCCAGCTGGAATTTGGCCGCAATGGCCTCCAGCGGCTGGCCGTTCTCTTCGGCCGGAACCACGTATTCCAGATTTTCCCCTACCAAACGGCTGTTGGCCGCAGGCAGAGCATATTCAACAGCGAAAACCGGCGCAGCGGTCAGCAGCAGGCTGTAGCAGAGTGTTGCCACACTATTGCGAAGGAGCTTCATAACTTTCCCATGATGATGACTTGAAGTGACGTCTCTGGGCTGGCAGCTGATCAAGAGGGGATCAGGGGCGCGAAGAGAAGGCCGCCATTTTTCTCCTCTGCACGGCAAATTTCAACTGACAAGTGGCGACGGGTCGATGATTAATATGCGGTTTTTTCCGCGTCCCCGACCCGCCCCATTTCCCTGTTTATCCCCGTTGCCAGGCACGCATGTCGTAACCTGTGGGAGATTGATGCAACCGCAGATGAAATTGCTCAATGATGGCGAAGATATGGTCGAAAATATCGGCCTGGATCCCTTCGTAATCGGCCCATGCCGTTGTCGCGGTAAAGCAGTAAATTTCCAGCGGCAGACCGTCTGACGTGGGTGCCAGCTGGCGCACCATCAGGGTCATGTCCTTGCGAATGCCGGGGTGGGCACGCAGGTAGGCATCCAGATAGGCGCGCAGGGTGCCGAGGTTGGTGAGGTGACGACCGTTGATGGGGCAGCTCAGGGCATCGCTCAGCTGCTGGTTGTAGGCACTCAGCTCCTGCTCCTTGCGGCTGAGATAGGGTGCCAGCAGTTGGGCCTGCTTGAGCTGCAACTGCTCCTCGGCCGTCAGAAAGCGCACACTGGTCATGTCGATATTGACGCTGCGCTTGATGCGGCGGCCGCCCGACTCGGTCATCCCCTGCCAGTTCTTGAAAGAGTCGGAGATCAGGGCATAGGTAGGAATGGTGGTAATGGTCTTGTCCCAGTTCGACACTTTGACCGTGGTAAGCCCGATGTCGGTCACCTCGCCATCGGCGCCGTACTTGTCCATCTGCAGCCAGTCACCGACGCTCAGCATCCGGTTGGCGGAGAGCTGGATCCCCGCCACCAGCCCGAGGATAGGGTCCTTGAATACCAGCATCAGCACTGCGGTCATGGCACCCAGACCGCTGAACAGGAACAGCGGCGACTTGCCGAGCAGCAGGGCGATCATCAGGATGCCCACCAGAATGCTGCCTACCAACTTGGCCCCCTGGAAGATGCCGCGCAGGGGCAAATCCCGGCCAAGGCGGGTGTAACGGCTCACCGACAACAGGCAGTCGAGCAGGGCGAAGAAGGCCAGCAGCAGGAACAGCAAAATCCAGAGCTGGGCCACCATCTCGATAAGCTTGAGGCTATCCGATTGGCGGGGTAGCCAGATCTCCGCCTGACCGAGCAGCACGGCCCCCTGCAGCACAAAGGCGAGCCGGTTGAAGAGGCGCTGTTGCAGCTGGGGCGGCAGCCACACCTGCTTGGCCTTGCCGAGGATCCCCACCAGCCGGACCAGCAGTACCCGGTGCAGCGCCATGTGCAGCAGCAACGAGGTGATGACTATAAAGCCCAGTGCGATCACCAGCGCCATCAGGCTGGTCACCTCCACCCCAAGGCCCGACAACCAGTTAAAAAACGCCTCTTTCATTGCTCTCTCCCGAACCGGGCAGCCCGCTGGCTGCAAAAACAGTGGTGGTCAGGGTACCGCTCCCCTCCCCCATGTCAAATCGGCGTACGCCAGAAATGACAACGCCCGGCACAGGCCGGGCGTTGTTTCAAAGCGAGGCTGACTTAGCAGACCAGGCTCAGGGCATCGCGAGCGATGACCAGCTCTTCGTTGGTTGGGATCACCATGGCGCAACGGCTGTCGGCGGTGGTGATGCGACCTTCGCCACCCAGTACCGCGGCGTTGTTGGCCTCTTTGTCCACCTTGAAGCCGAACAGAGCCAGGCGGTTCAGCACCATCTCGCGCACCATGGCGGCGTTCTCACCGATACCGCCGGTGAAGACCACGGCGTCCAGACGACCGTCCATCGCAGCGGCGTAGGCACCGACATACTTGGCCACACGGTAGGTGAAGACATCCAGCGCGCGCTTGGCACCGGCGTCGGTGGCGTAGTTGGTGGTGACGTAGCGGCAATCGCTGCTCGCTTCGGTCATCCCCAACAGACCGGACTCACGGGTCAGGGTGTGGTTGATCTGCTCAACGCTGTAACCGAGCTGGTCGTGCATGAAGAAGACCACGGCCGGATCGATATCACCGGAGCGGGTACCCATCGCCAGACCTTCCAGAGGAGTCAGACCCATGGAGGTGTCAACGGATTCGCCGTTCTTGATGGCGCAGACAGAGGCACCGTTACCCAGGTGGCAGTTGATGATGTTCAGTTCATTCAACGGCTTGCCCAGCTCTTTTGCGGCTTCTTCCGCGATGTAGCGGTGAGAAGTACCGTGGGCACCGTAACGACGGATGCCGTGTTCGCGGTAGAGCTTGTGCGGCAGCGCATAGAGGTAGGCCTCTTGCGGCAGGGTCTGGTGGAAGGCGGTGTCGAAGACGGCCACGTTCTTCTCGGACAGCTGCGGGAACACTTTCAGCGCGGCGCGAATACCGATGAGGTGTGCCGGGTTGTGCAGCGGGGCGAACGGAATGGCGGCTTCGATACCGGCGATCACGCCGTCATCGATACGCACGGAGCGGGAGAACTGCTCGCCACCGTGTACGATTCGGTGACCGATGGCCACCAGTTGCTCGGCAAGAGTCGGATCCTGCGGCAGGATGTGACCCACGATATGGTCTAGGGCCTCCTGGTGAGCGGCACCCGCTCCCAGCATGGCTTCGCCCTTGACCCCGTGGAGTTTCCATTTGATACGTGCATCATCCAGATTGAAGCATTCGGCCAGGCCGGACAGCAT
Source organism: Aeromonas sp. FDAARGOS 1414 (assembly GCF_019047065.1). Lineage (NCBI taxonomy): Bacteria > Pseudomonadati > Pseudomonadota > Gammaproteobacteria > Aeromonadales > Aeromonadaceae > Aeromonas > Aeromonas sp. FDAARGOS 1414. The sequence continues at coordinate 2,844,676 of NZ_CP077210.1, forward strand.
GTCCTCACCTGTTTCGGCGTCCATTACGGCAAATTTCAGGGAAGAGCTACCGCAGTTAAGGATCAATACCAACTTGCTCATTTTCTACATCTTCCTGTGCTTCGGCTTTATGCCGACAGTGTCGTGTCATCCAAAAGAGGATGGGATTCCCCTGCCGGGGGCTTATGGTCGCAGGAGGGTGCGTCCAATTTTTCAATTCTTGCTCTTGAAAGAGTCATCGCAACTTGTGGTGCGTATCACTGGTTTCAATGCTTGCGAGTCTCAACGCATCAGCTGCGCAGGGCTCGCCTCAATGGGAATGCTCAGGCGATAGCCAGCAGATCCTTGTGTACCTTGACCACCAGCTTCTTCACCTTGGCGGGCTGGTTGAAGGTACAGAGCGGGCGGTGCAGCTCGCCCGGCCAGAAGATGGCGAAATCGCCCGGTTGCAGCGCCAGATAGCTGGTCTGCTCGTCATCGACAAACCAGAGGTCAGGATGGGGATGGTCGGCGCCGTCGCTCACGTAGTCGTGGGGGCCCACACCTATCCACTCTTCACCGCGCAGCAGCAACTGGATATCGAGATACTGCTGATGGAATTCGCCACGGCGATCCGCGGCTGGCTCGGTCAGATCCTCACTCACCAGACAGAACAGGTTCAGGCCATCAATCTCGGTCTTGCCGAGCGGAGCGTCACCCCAGTGAGCCACGCTCTTCACCACCTCGGCCATGATATGGGCCAGCGGGGCGGGCAGCGGCGTCCGCTGCAGGGTGTTCAGGCTACCGGTGATCATGGCGTCTGTTTCCTGTTAGGTATATCTGGGCGGCATCTTTGCCAGCCAATGAAAAAGGACCTGTGACAGGTCCTTCAATAATGCCGTCTGCAATCCGTGCAAACCGGTTTAGAGCTTTTGCTCATGTTCAGCTATATGGGCACTGTTACACACTCGTCAGCACCTTGCCAAGAGACATAATCCCATTTTCATAGTGATCGTACCAGCTGAAACCATATTATTCACCACCCTTTCCCCCTCGACTTTGACCAGACGCAAAAACGGGCGCATCAGCGCCCGTTTTTTTCGCAAAACCGTTTAACAACCGGTTTCATTCAAGCCTTTTGGGCATTTTCCACCGGTTTGGCGTACATGGCCCGCCAGATCGCCTTGTGCTCTTCCGGCACCTCTGACTGACGGGTCAGGAAGGCCGCCTGCTCGATGGTATTGGCCTTGCCGGAGACATCTGCCGCCAGATAGTTGCTGGGGAAGAGGTGGTAGCTACTCCAGATCGCCTTGTCGATCAGCGCGGCCAGTTCGTCCGGATCGCTGAATCCTTCGGTGATCGGCGCACCGAAGGAGACGTGTACCCGCCCCTTCATGCCGACGATACCGGCGACGATACTCTCGATATCCTCGAACTCGCCCTTCTCATAGCTGCCGTTGACCGACTTCTCGTAGAGCTCGCGCGCCTTCGCCTTGTCGGTCGGGTCCAGCTCGTAGCTGATGCTGACCGGCACGATATTGAGGCTGCGCATGTAGTCGACGAAGTCGATCTTCTGCTTCTTGCCGTCGACGTAGAACATCTTGAGGATGGCGGGATCTGTCTTGTCATCGCCATTCTTGGCGCGTCCTTCCTTCTGGGCAATCCAGATGGAGTGACCTTCGTGAACCGAATTGCCGATATAGGCAGACAGCTCGCCGAGCGCCTTCATCATCTCCCGCGGCCCCTTGGCGGAGCGTTTGACGATAAAGCTCTTGTTGAGCTTCATCAGCTCGGTGGCGCAGGGTTTGCGCAGCAGATTGTCACCGATGGCGATGCGCACGGTATCGAAACCGTGGGTGTGCAGCCCCCAGTTGACGAACGCCGGATCCATGGCGATGTCTCTGTGGTTGGAGACAAACAGATAGCCCTGCTCTTTCTTCAGATGCTCGATCCCGGAGAAGGTCACCCCCTTGGTGGAGGTGGCGATCATGCGGGACATGTACCGGGTGACCCCCATCTGGACCTGATGCACTGTGGTCACTTTTGACCATTTGCGGCGCAGGAACAGGCGGATCATCGGGCGAATGGCCCAACCCAGCCAGCTCATCAGGGAACCGAAACGATACTTGGCGATGGCGCCGATAAATTCATCATCCTGGATCAGCCGTTCGATGGCTGCCGGCACTTCTTCATCGCGGTAGGGGCGAATATCCGCGAATCTATCTACTTCAGTCACAATGTCAGCCTTGCATGCTAGGAAACCGCAGCCAACCCGCGTTGGCCGGGGAAAATTCAGGGCGCAATTTTACACGCTTTTATGGCAAGGGGTATGAGACAAGCATGAATAGTGAGATCTGACCAGTTTATTAATCAGCTGCCAGTGCCAGCGCGACCGCCGCTTCAGCATGGATGGCAGTGGTGTCGTAGAGCGGCACCGCCGCCCGGGCATCCCCCACCAGCAGGGCAATCTCGGTGCAGCCAAGGATCACCGCCTCGGCACCCGCGGCCGCCAGCCCCTCGATAATGGCCAGATACTCGGCCCGCGACGATTCGCGGATCTCCCCCAGACAGAGCTCGTCATAAATGATCCTGTGTACCCGCTCCCGCCCGGCCTCATCGGGTACCAGCACCGCCAACCCGAAGCGATCCTGCAAGCGCCCCTTGTAAAAATCCTGCTCCATGGTGAAGCGGGTACCGAGCAGGCCGACCCGGGTTATCCCGTCCGCCCGCAATTTGGCCGCGGTGGCATCGGCGATATGGAGCAGCGGGATATCGATGGCGGCCTCAATCTCGGGGGCCACCTTGTGCATGGTGTTGGTGCCGATCAGCAAGAAATCGGCGCCGCCATCCTGCAACTTGCGCGCCTCCGCCGCCAGCAGACGGGCGGTAGCGGGCCAGTCACCGGCATGCTGCAACCGCTCGATACCGGCAAAGTCGACGCTATTGAGCAGCACCCGCGCCGAGTGCAAACCGCCAAGCTGCGCACGCACCCCGCGATTGAGCGCCTGATAGTAACTGACGGTGGACTCCCAGCTCATGCCACCCAACAGACCGATACATTTCATAGGAACTCCTTTCATCCCAAGGGAGGGCAGAACCACGCCACCTTGCAGGCAAGGCCACGCGGACGATATAAAAAAGGCCCCGCAGGGCCAACAAGACAGCCGGTAAAGGCCCGGGCCAACCCCGGGCTAAATCCAGATCATCGCGACACAGGCGGCCGTCGCCAGCCCCATGCCGAGATTGAAACGCCGCCAACCCCGGGCAGTGCGGATGATTTGCCGCACCTGGGCACCAAAAAGCACCCAGAACGCCCCGGTGTAGAGGCCGGTAATAAAGAAGATCACCAACACCCAGAGCGCGGAGGGCCAGTAAGCCTCCCCCGCCAGAGTGAAACCGCTGATGGCGGAGAGCGCCATCATCCATGCCTTGGGATTGAGCAGTTGCAGCATGGCCCCCTGATGAGCGGGAATGAGCGGACGGTTGCCCTCGGCCGGGCCGCTGGCGGTCGCCACCTTCCACGCCAGCCAGAGCAGATAGGCCGAACCGATAAGCTTGAGGCCGTCGTGCAGCAGCGGCACCTTCTCGAACACCACGCCAAGCCCCAGCGCGGTAGCGAGGATCATCAGATTGATCCCCCCGACCACCCCAACCAGCAGGGGAATCGTGCGACGAAAACCCTGCGCCGCCCCGGCGCTGGTGAGCAACATATTGTTGGGCCCAGGCGTGCCGCAGGTAACCAGGGCAAACCCCGCCAGGGGCAGTAACCAGTTCAGATCCATCTCAACCTCTTGTCGATGCAACGCCCCCGTTATGGGGAAAGCCTTCTAATATGCAGAGCCAACCCCTTGGCGACAAGTCAGAAATGCCTCTTTCTCGGCCACCTCCCCCATCAGCGCAACACGACTCAATACCAGAGCATCACCACGCAGAGCGCCGTCAGCAGACCGAGAGAACCGTTGAGTCGCCGCCAGCCCCGATCCGAGCTGATCCAGTTGCTCAGCTGATGGCCGAACAGTACCCAGACAAAGCAGACCGGCAGGGCCACCAGCACAAACATAACCATCACTGCCAGCTGACTCGACCAGTAACTGGCGCCGGGCAGGCTGAACAGACTGATGGCGGAGATCCCCATCATCCACGCCTTGGGATTGAGGAACTGAAAGCCCAGCCCCTCCAGCATGGTTAGCGGACGGGCGCACCGGGCCGGATCCCCCGGCGCCCCGGCCACCGCGATACGCCACGCCAGCCAGAGCAGATAGAGGCTGCCGAAGATCTGCAAACCGAGGCGCAACAAGGGCCAGCGCTCGAACAGCGGATAGAGCCCCAGCGCCAGCACCAGTTGCAGCACCGGCTGCCCCAACCCCACCCCGAGCAGATGTGGCAGGGTGCGGCGCACCCCGAAGTTGGCGCCGGAGGCCGTCAGCATCAGGTTGTTGGGCCCCGGCGTACCGCAGGTGAGTACGGCAAAACCGAACAGGGTGACATACCACTCCATCGTCATATTGTGACTCCTTACTTGCCACATTGTATCGATACAATGTGTGCTATTTGGTTGTTATCAGGTTGAAATTCACGCTATATTGACAACAAATTTTGATCAATGGATTTATTGTCACCGTGACAATCTGGACACCCGACCTTGCGGCCTTCGATGGCCCCCTCTACCTCAAGCTGGTCAAAGCGATCGAACAGGGGATCGCGAATGGCGAGCTGCCACCGCAGACCCGATTGCCTACCCACAGATCCCTGGCGGATCGCCTAGGCGTCACCGTCGGCACCGTCACCCGCGCCTACAGCGAGGCGGAGCGGCGCGGCCTGCTGGCCGCCCGGGTGGGCCACGGCACCTGGGTCAAGGGAGCGAACACAGATCCCGCCAATGAGTGGGTGATCCGCCAGGAGGAGGGGCACCGCATCGAGCTGTGGCAGAACCTGCCGGTGCAGCTGGATCGGGCGGCCATCATTCGCCCCATGCTGGGGGAAGTGGCGGACGGGGATCTCAACGCCCTGCTCGGCTACGACAAGGAGGCGGGACGACCGGATCAGCGCCAGCAGTTCGTCAACTGGCTGGCGGAGCAAGGGGTAGCCTGCAGTGAGGATCGCCTGCTGTTCAGCCACGGCGCCCAGCACGGCATCATGCTGGCGCTGCTGGCTACCCAGTGCGTGGGGGAGACCATCCTGTGCGAGGGGCTGAGCTACCCCGGTATGCTGGGCAACGCCCGCCAGCTGAAGAATCAGGTGGTGGGGCTCGCGATGGACGAGGAGGGGCTGCTGCCCGAAGCGCTGGACGCCGCCTGCCGCACCCGCCGGGCCAAGCTGCTCTACCTCACGCCAACCCTGCAAAACCCCACCACCGCCATTATGAGTCTGGCGCGGCGGGAGGCCATCGTCGCCATCGCCCGTCGCCACGATCTGCTGATCATCGAGGATGACGTCAACGGCCTGCTGCCCCAGCAACCGGTGATCCCTCTGGTCAATCTGGCGCCGGAGCGGGTCATCTATCTGGGCAGTCTGGCCAAGATCGCCTGCGGCGGCCTGCGGGTCGGCTTCGTGCTGACGCCCCCTGCCCTGCGCAGCGCCTTCGCCCAGACCATGCGGCTGTCGAGCTGGATGGTGAGCCCGCTGCTGATCGAGCTCGCCTGCAAAATGGTCAGTCAGCGCCAGATCATGCCGCTGGTCGAGCAGCAGCGGGAGATCCTCAAACGCCGCGGCGAACTGCTGCGCCACCTGCTGCCTGCCGCCCGCTGGCAGCCGGGCAGCATGCACGCCTGGCTGCCGCTGCCGGAGCCCTGGCGCAGCCAGCAGTTTGCCGCTGCCGCCGATGCCCTTGACGTTGGCGTGGCGAGCGGGGAACACTTCGCCGCCGGTCAGTTTGCCGCTCCGCAGGGGGTGCGCCTGAGCCTGAGCCAACCCGCCACCGACGCCCGGGTCGGCGAGGGGCTGGCCCGTCTGGCCCAACTGCTGCAGGGGACGCCCCCCAGCAATCCCCTGCTATAGTCAGGGCCAACCGACCTGACCTTCACGCTTCATCGTCATAGCCAAGGAGATGCCGTGCCCCCCATCAGAGCCGCCCTGCTGCTTGCCACCCTGTTGCTGGGTGGCTGTGCCTCGTCAACGACCCACCAGCAGCTGGGGGCCGCGCTCAATGGACTGGAAGGGGAGTTGCAACAGCTGGAAGAGGAGCTGGCGGCGATGAACGGCCTGCACTATCAAAAGGCGATCGATGCGCCGCTCAGTTTGCGCCGCGCACTCGGGGCGCCGCAGCCCACCCCAGAGGGGCTGGTGCCGGTGGCCAGCAAGCTGGAAGATGGGCCACTCCTGCGCTATCAATACCGACTGCCAGCGGGGATGGCGAGCCTACCTCAGGACAACCTCTGCCAGCGCTACGAGTTCGAGCTGCGCCATCTGGGCCGCCTCGGCAAGCTCGAAGTCAGCTGGCAAGGGAAACTAGGGAGTGGTTCACACCTGATCCGTCAAACAGAGTGTGTCTTTCTCACCGGGGTACATGGCTCCCGGTAACCACCTATAGTGCCCTCTCCCTTCCCGCGCTGACTACTGTCACTTTTCCTCCCTCCGCAGAGTTGTCGCTATGTTCCTCTTGGGTCTACTCTGATCTACTCGTGGAGTATTGAAAGGACGCGTGCATGACGATACTGCTGCTCGAAGAGGATCCCCTGCTCCGTAGCGCCATCACCAGAGAACTGACCGAACAGGGTATTCCTGCTGAACGGATCCACCACCACAGCCATCCGGGTCAGGAACGCAGCGGTCTGCTCACCCTGCTGCAACAACAGCCATTCGATGCCATTGTCTGCCAGCAAAATAGAAAACTGGGCCATGACGGCGCCCGCCTGCTGCATGAGGCACACTACCTCGGCCTGCTGCAACCCGCCTGCGTCCTGTTGTTGCTGGATGCGGACCAGAACGAGCAGGATTTTCTCCCCTCGGACCTCTACTTCTCCCTCCATCTGCCACTCCCCTTCATGGCAGGAGAGCTCACGACTGTGCTCAAGCAGTTGGCACAACTGAGCAAAATGACCCACACCCTCGCCCCTCCGGCCCTGCTGCGGGAGTGGAAACTGGCGACCGCACTCTGTGAAGACCTGCTCTATCAACGGGACAACCGCCCCCTTGCCCCCTGGCTGGATCGGTTCAAGGGCTACCTGCTGCTGCAATCCAGCGAACAGCTCACTGCCGCTCAGCATTATGCCCTCTGCGCCAACGAGTATCGGGCAAGCTGGCCAAGGGTCGGACTGTTTTACGCCATGTTGGGATTGGGCAAACTGCAGAGTGCCGAAACTGACTTGCAGCGTCATCAGGCCATATTGCCGACCGCCACCCGACTGGAGCTGCAACTCGCCAGCCAGCTGCACCAACATCAGTGGCAGGCAGCCTGGGAGACCATGGTGCAGCTGCAGCAAGTCCGCCCTCATCAACCACGCTGGCATCAGCTGGCCATGATTCTGGGACTGTTACAGCAAGACGAGAGGAAGGTACTGGAACAAGCCAGCACCCTGAATCTTCACTATTTCAGTGAGCTGCGCGTCCGGTTGGCCATCGACCACTTCATGATCAATGCCATGCTGGCGGTACTGTGGCATGCACCGTCCAGCAACCGGATCCGCTCCCTGAAACAGGAGTGGACCCACCTGCAGCGAACAGTGAACCTGCCTCCCCAGGAGTACGAGCTGCTGCAAGCACTGATGCAGGGACTGGATTACTGCTTCGACGAGGCGTTGATCCTGATCGCCCACCATCAACCCAACCAGGCGAGCGAGAACCATCTCACCCTGTTGTTGGGCTTTGCCGTCTGTCAGTTTTGTGGCCTGCCCCATCATGCCCAGCGTTATCTCGCCCAACTGGCACACTACCGTGACCGTGTCGCGCCCCACCCACTGACCCGTAAACTGTTTCACCATCTGCTAACGGAACTGGGCCAACGGTTGACGACGCGGGAGCAGCGCCTGACCAGCTTGCGCCAGACCCGCCATCAGGGGATACAAAAAGGTGATTATCAACTGGCTCTGCAGGCCGGCTTGCAGTTGCTGGAGGAGTTCCCTGCCCTGCCCGGCGATGCCTGGCAATTGCTGGAACTGCTGCAACACAGCTGGCCGACGGGCATGGCTGCCCCTAAGGTAGCGCTGCTGGTCGATACCCTGGAGCGGCGCCTCAAGCACAGCCCTGCGTTTCTGGATCAACATGCCCAGCAGTACCAGCGTACTCTGCAGGAGATCCGCACCCACTTGCAGCCGCACCTCTCCGGCAGTGGCCCATCCAGCCTGGCCAAGGGGCCCCCGGAGTCATGATGAAGCAGCAGGGGGTGCACTTACCTGCGCCACCAGCCACCACATAGAGAGAGGGGAGCCTTGGCTCCCCTCTATTCATTTCGTGTACCCTTATGGCCCTCAAGGACGGGCACAAGCAGCTACGGTGACAGATGACTGTTATGTACCTGGGCTCAGCCCAGCGCGTCACTCTCCAGCGCCGCCTTGAGAAAATCTTTCCAGCTGATGATGCCGACCAGGGCGTCATTCTCCAGCACCGGCAGGCAGGAGACCCCCTTCTCCAGCATCAGCTTGACGCCGTCGCGCACGGTGAGATGGGGAGCGATGGTGACGAGCTGACGACTCATGATCTGGTGGGCCCGCTTGTTGAGGGTTTCGGTATCGCGGCTCATCTCGGCTTCGGAGTCGAGATAGGGGCTGATGGCGCGGAACAGATCCCGATCCGAGATGACCCCCACCAGCTCCTCCTCTTCCAGCACCAGCAGGTGGCGAAAGTGTGCCTGCTCGAAGATATCCCTGATGACTCGGAGTCGATCATCCATTGAAACGGTGGCGACCCGGGTCGTCATAATATCCCTGATATGCATGCTAACCTCCCGTAACCAACCTGGTTTCTCTGTTATGGCATGTTTTTGCAGTGCCAGCCAGTGGCCAACCCTTCGCTACAGTGCAAATCAGCGTCATTTCACGTAAGATCCGCGCCAGTTTTTCTCCTCCATTTTGAGCAAGCAGATCCCACCCATGATAGTTGCCAGTCAAATCGAACTGATCCGCGGCGGCCGCAAGCTGCTGGACAACGCCTCCGCCACCATTCACCCCGGCCACAAAGTGGGTCTGGTGGGCAAAAACGGCTGTGGCAAGTCCACCTTTTTTGCACTGGTACGGGGCGAGCTGGCCATCGACAGCGGCACCTTCAGCCTGCCCGCTGGCTGGCAGATTGCAGGCGTCGCGCAGGAGACTCCGGCGCTCGACTGCTCCGCGCTCGAGTACGTGATCGACGGCGACAAGGAGTTCCGCTCGCTGGAAGCCCAGCTGGTGCAAGCCGAGCAGGATGACAATGGTCTGCTGGTGGCCGAGCTGCACGGCAAGCTCGACACCATCGGCGCCTACAGCATTCGCGCCCGCGCCGCCGAGCTGCTGCACGGCCTCGGTTTCAGCGACGAGCAGTTGAGCTCGCCGGTGCGCAGCTTCTCCGGTGGCTGGCGCATGCGCCTCAACCTCGCCCAGGCGCTGCTCTGCCGCTCCGATCTGCTGCTGCTCGATGAACCGACCAACCACCTGGATCTCGATGCGGTGATCTGGCTGGAGAAGTGGCTCAAGGGCTATCAGGGCACGCTGGTGCTCATCTCTCACGACCGCGATTTCCTCGATTCGGTCATCAGCCGCATCATCCATATCGAGAACGGCAAGCTCAACGAATACACCGGCGGCTACTCCGACTTCGAACTGCAGCGCGCCGAACATCTGGCCCAGCAGCAGTCCATGTACGAGAAGCAGCAGCGGGAGATGTCCCACATGCAGGCGTATGTGGATCGCTTCCGCTACAAGGCCTCCAAGGCCCGTCAGGCCCAGAGCCGCTTGAAAGCGATGGAGCGGATGGAGAAGATCCTGCCCGCCCACGCCGACTCGGAGTTCAGCTTCGAGTTTCGCGAGCCGTCGGCCCTGCCGACCCCGCTCATCGCCATGGAGAACCTCTCTGCCGGTTACGGCGACAAGGTGATCCTCGAGAAGATCAAACTCAATCTGGTACCGGGTTCGCGCATCGGTCTGCTCGGTCGCAACGGCGCCGGTAAGTCCACCTTTATCAAGATGCTGTCGGGCTCCAACCCACCGCTGTCGGGCAAGCTCGAAGTGAGCGCCGGGGTGAGCATCGGCTACTTCGCCCAGCATCAGCTGGAGACCCTGCGTCTCGACGACTCCCCGCTCGATCATCTGGCCCGCCTCGCGCCAGACAAGACCGAGCAGGAGCTGCGCAACTATCTGGGCAGCTTCGGCTTCCACGGTGACAAGGCGCTCGACAAGGTAGCCCCCTTCTCCGGCGGCGAAAAAGCGCGACTGGTGCTGGCGCTGATCACTTGGCAAAAACCCAACCTCCTGCTGCTCGATGAACCGACCAACCACCTGGATCTGGAGATGCGCCACGCCCTGACCATGGCGCTGCAAGGCTTCGAAGGGGCCATGGTAGTGGTCTCCCACGACCGTCACCTGCTGCGCACCACTACAGATGACTTCTATCTGGTGCACGGTGGCCGGGTCGAGCCGTTCGACGGCGATCTGGACGACTATCACAAGTGGCTCGGCGAGCAGGAGAAAGAGGCCAACGCCAAACCGGCCGATGGCCCGGTCTCCGCCAACTCGGCAGTGGCACGCAAGGATCAGAAACGGCGCGAGGCGGAGTTTCGGCAAGCGACCCGTCCCCTGCGCCAGAAGCTGGAAAAGCTCGAAGCGAGCATGGAGAAGCTGCAGGGCAAGCTTGGCGACATCGAGAGCCAACTGGCCGACCCCGCCATCTACGAAGAGAGCGCTAAAACCAAGCTCTCCGAGCTGCTCAAATCCCAGGGCCCCCTCAAGGAGCAGCTGGAAGAAGTTGAGCTGGAGTGGATGAGCCTCTCCGAAGAGCTGGAAACCATGGAGCAAGCCTTCTTTGCGTGACGAACAGCTGATGGCCAGCGAGCGGGTCGCGGTCCACGAATTACCGACGCCGATCGGCTTCTGGCACTGGAGCGGCAAGGTCTATGGTGAGCGCAGCCAGGATTGGCTCACCGTGCAGGAGCAGGGGGGCAACGTCAATCTGGCGCTGCTGCTGCACCGGCTCGATCAACTCGGCATCGTGGTCGATCTGACCGACCTGCAACCGGCGTTGGTGCAGACCGAGGCGGTGCTAACCCCGTGGCGCGCCCTGCGCCAGAGCGCCAAGACGCGACTCGACGAGCAGCAGTATCAGTCGATGCTGGCCCACGAGCTGGAGCTGGAGCGGCTGCAACAGGGCGTCCTGTTGCAGACCCTGCGCAGCCTCTCCCTGTTTCGCGGAAACAGCCGCAATTTGTTGAACTATCTATCGTTACTGGGTGCCCAGCAGGGCCCCCTCAGAGATCTAATATGCTGAGCTACCGCCACGCCTTTCACGCCGGCAACCATGCCGACGTGCTGAAACACGCCGTTCAGGCCCTGATCATCGAGTCCCTCAAGAAGAAGGAGAAACCCTTCATCGTGCTGGACACCCATGCCGGTGGCGGTCTCTACGACCTGCGCGGTGACTGGTCCCAGAAGAAGGCCGAGTATGCCGACGGCATCGGCCGCCTGTGGGACGAGCGGGCCCAGTGGTCTGCCATGGCCCCCTATCTCGGCGTTATCGAGGAGATGAACCAGAACGGTGAGCTGCACTACTACCCCGGCTCGCCGGAGCTCTCCCGTCGCCTCACCCGCGAGCAGGACAAGCTGGCGCTGATGGAGCTGCACAACAACGAGGTCGAAGATCTGCGCGCCAACATGGGCTATGACCCCCGCGTCGCCGTGCACCACCGTGACGGCTTCGAGGGGCTGATCGCCCTGCTGCCGCCGACCCCGCGCCGCGGGCTGGTGCTGATCGACCCGCCCTATGAGCTCAAGGAAGATTACTTCGCCGTGGTCGACACCCTGAAAAAGGCGCAGAAACGCTGGGCCACCGGCATCTACGCCCTCTGGTATCCGATCCTCGGGCAGGAGGCGGACAAATCCCGCGACATGCTGCGAGCCATCAAGCGGGAGAACTTCGGCAACGTGCTGGTGGCCGAGCTGGAAGTGGCCGGTCAGACTGCCGACTGGGGCATGAACGGCTCAGGCATGCTGATCATCAGCCCGCCCTGGATGCTGGACGAGCAGATTGAAGCCTTCTTGAAGCCCCTCTGCGCCAAGCTGGCGCAGGGTGCAGGCGCCCAGTACAAGGTCGAGTGGCTCCACAAGGTCGCAGAGTAGGCCCGCACCAGCTCGCTCTGGCGCCCGGCCAAGGCGTCAGCGAGTCGCTCACCCAAGCCGTTCACAGTGGCGGCATGGCCAGCAAAGAGAAGCCCCGTTCAGGGGCTTCTTGTTTTTTACCCGCTACCGCTTTACCCACCAACCCTTTTCCCCACTAACTGTTTTCCTTACCAATGGCAGCACCCGCCCCATCTGCATACCAGATCAGTCGTTATTGACTAATTAGTCGATCTAGCTCAGAAATCGGCCATCTGGTCCTTTCCCTCCGCCTGCCCGCCGCTAATATACCCGATTGGCAACAAAGCCTCGTAGGAGTCACCCCATGAGCCATGCCAACCCCATCCCGTTGGTTAAACGCAGCAGACTGGAGGCTGAAATTCAGGGGCGGTAGCCATGCCAGATGGAATGGATAAGCGAGAGTTGCCTACGACCCACTCAACATGGTGACGGCCCCATTTTTATTTCTGACCTGCTCATGCTGGCGTGATCTTACGGCGCTTGCCAAGAGTGCGCTGAGAACTGATTTTTCATACAGTAGTAACGGTGGCGTAAAAAGAGGAAGTCAAGCGAATACACCTATTACGAAAAGTAAGCTGGTAACATTATGATGTAATGATGCTTTTAACTCGACGGCGGTGAAGATGTTACGGAGTTATATGAAATTCTCTGCTAACGGATTAATGCCGCCTTCCATCTAATCACTGTTATGCGAAAGGATACATATGTCAGACAAATTAACGAACAATGAGAAAAGAGATCTTGTGCTTCAAGCAGGAATGCAGCTGGTACCATATGTTGGCGGACCGATGGCATCTCTTTATTTTGGAACAAAGCAAGAAAAACGCTTTAAACGTCTAGAGTCTTTCTATCAAGAGTTAGCGCAAGAAGTTGAGCGAATGCGAGATTCTGTTCAGACAATGGAAAAGCAAGACCCCATTGCACTAGAAGCAATAATGGAATCTTTACATGAAAAGGTTGAGGTTGAGCCAACTCACGAAAAGCGTCAGTTTTTCAAAAATTACTTCAAAAACACTCTAAAAAGCCCTATTACTAATAACTATGATGAGCGAAAGTATTTTCTTGATTCTTTAGGAGATATGTCTCTTCTAGAGTGCGAAATATTGGCATTTATTAAAACACAACCTCAACAAACTCAAGTAGGTGCCATTAATAAGCCTGGAGTTGACCAATATGCAATAGTCGGAGCAATAGGTCGCTTAAAATCCAGAGGCTTTTTAGTTGCAGCGCAAGGTTCATTTTCTATAGGTGGTGGTGCAGATAACTCTCTACAAGAATTGGTCACAATTTCACCATATGGCCAACGCTTTTGCTCATTCTGCTTAATCGCATAACAAATTGCTGCACACGGATAAATTACTCGCTGCGCTCCTAATTTCCCGGTGAGCAAAGCGTTATGTGCACGTAGGATGATGATTAAAACTTCTATCTTGAAGTGCAACCAGAATAATTAATGGTTTTATTTTTTACGGTTTGGGGGAAAGATGCTGCATCTCTTGTTAGGGTTGGTCGTGCTGGTTGTCGGCATTGTCTTGTTGAAAAAACTGTTCAAATTCATAGTGGTAGTTGCCGGCGGCGTACTGGGTATGGTCGCTGCGGTGTTCATGGGGCCTGCCGCCTTGCTGGCGATTCTGCTGGAAAAGTTCGCCAACGCCCTGCGACTCAAGCTGGTTATGCCTTACCTGATGCTGAGTGGTTTCAGCCTGCTGGTTGGCTGGGTCTACCTGGAAGGGCGTTACTACGGGCTGCAGGATTCGGGCTTTGGCTACTACCGCAACCTGATCACGCTGTTGCTGGCGCTGGCGGTCATCGGTGCGGTGTTCAAAACCCGCGGGCTCAATGCAATCAACGCCAATCAGATCCTGCTGCTCAAGAAAGAGCGGCAAGGCTGGGCGCTGTTCCATGCCGCCCTGTTGCTGACCCTGTGCGCCATCATCTCACCCTGGATTGCCGCCGCGATCGAGCCACTGAACGGCCTGCAAGCTTGGCTGGGCGGTGCTTACTGGGTGGCTGCCTTGCTGGTACAACTGTACGCCCTGATGGACAGCCACGAACGCCGAACCTTCTGCACCCAGGCGTTTGCCGCACTGTCCGAAACCGAGCAACTCAACGCCCGGGAACACTGTAAAACGCTGGCCGATGAGCATCACTTGGATCAGGCCGATGCCGAGGCGCTGTATCAGGGCTGCATCGTCCTGCTGATCGAGCGGGGCGTGCTGCACGAGTACGAGATTCTGTCTGACCCCTGGGTCTTCAAGGCCGAGTGGGACGCGCACAACCGCCGGCGTATCGAACATATGATCAACCCATCGGCCCGCCTGGATCTGGATGCCGTGGTACAACTGATCGGCCAGACCTACCGCCTGAATCAAGAACAGGCCCGGGATTTTCTCGAATTCAGCGCAGGGCTGGGCGTGATCTACGGCATTGGCACCGACGCCTTCTTCGTTCCGCTGAAACAGCTCGACAACATCAGGGTATGCACCTCCTGCGGGCACGCCGAAGAGGGCCACGTGCCTGAGCAGGGTGAATGGTTCTGCTCCAGCACCTGCCGCGAAACCGAAAACCTGTGCCTGGAAATCAAAGACAAGCCCTATAAGGACTTTCTCGACAGCGCCGCCACCAGTGGTTTTGTGCTGATGGCCGGTGGCGCGGCGCTGGATGCCAACCACAAATTGTTCGCCACCGGCGGCCAGGGCCACGGCTTTGCCGCTGAAAACGCCAACCATCGGATCGACAAGCTGATGATGAAAAAGGCGGAACTTGTTGGCGGCGACAATGCCAAGAACGGCGCAGACCGCCTGGTCGATGGCGCCAGCCTGCAAACCAAATACTGCCAAACCGCCGCACGTAGCGTTGGGGCCGGGTTCGACGGGCAGAATGGCAGCTACAAATACCTGGACGCCCAGGGCAAGCCCATGCAGATCGAGGTGCCCAAGGACCAGTACGAACTAGCCGTGGAAACCATGAAAAACAAGATCAAGGACGGCAAGGTCCCGGGCGTCAGCGACCCCGAGCAGGCCAAAGACTTGGTGGTCAAAGGGCATCTGACCTACGACCAGGCCAAGAACATCACCAAGTTCGGTACCCTTGAATCGGTCACCTATGACATCGCCGAAGGGGCGATTGTTGGCGCGGTGGCCGGCGGCATCAGCTTTGCCCTGAGCGCCTGCGTCTACTACGCCTCCACTGGTGACAAGAAGCAGGCACTCAAGGTCGCCGCCATCCAGGGCGGCAAAACCTTCGGCAAAAGCCTGACCGTGTACGTTGGCGCCCAACAGCTCAACCGGGTCGCCGTGGTGCAGAAGGTGCTGAGCAAGATCGACGTCTCAGCGCTGTCGCACAGCAAACGCAGCCTGCTGCAAAAAGGCTTTGGCGTCAGCTCCAAGAACAGCCTCAACAAAGCCCTGCGCGGCACCGTGATCACCTCCATCGTGCTGATCGCCGTCACTACCGGCCCGGATATGGTCAAGATGGTCCGCGGCCGAATCTCCAAGGCCCAGTTCATCAAGAACCTCGCGGTGGTGTCGTCCGGCATTGCCGGTGGCACCATCGGCTCAATTGCCGGCGGCATCGTATTCAGCCCATTTGGCCCAGTCTCTGCCATGCTCGGCCGCACCGCAGGCGGCATCATCGGTGGGGTGATTTCCTCGGTCATTACCAACAAGATCGCCGGCAAGCTCATGGAAGAAGACCGCGTGCGGATGCTCAAGCTGGTACAGCGCCAGCTCGAATATCTGGCTGTAAGCTTTATGCTGACCAAGGACGAACTACAAAACTTGAACAATAACCTGGATGAAATCCTACAGCCTAAAACCCTGGAAATCATCCACGCGGCTAAATCTGAACAACGGGCTATGGCCAACTTCATCCTAAAACCGGTTGTGGTCAGCGTGGTCAAGCAGCGACCAGCTTTGCAGTATGATGGAAATGAGATTTTCTTGGCGTGTGAAGAAATTGTTGCGTAACTGCTAAGGAATAAGCACATGACAAATCAATGAACTTCGCGCCTTCGGCGCCGGACGCAGCAAAGCTGCGCCAAACAAATCTAAACAAATCTGGGACACCCACCTTTTTGAGCAAGGCGTAGCATACCCCGAACCCAAAAGATGGGTGTCCAAGGTCTTCTCCCGCCCCTACGGCGCTCACCGAGTTAAAAAGCAAAAGCCCCATCACGGGGCTTTTGCTATTGGTGCGGCCGGTGTGTGCAGCAGCCTGAACCAGCACGCCCTATGAGCGGGCGGGCAGATCCTGTTTCAGCGCAACCAGCAACAGGGCCAGCGGGCCAAAGGGCGGAAACAGACAGAGTAGGGAGCAGATAAGGGTGACCAGCGCCGGATGCTCGCTCTTGCGGCGCGCCAGTCGCCAGGCGATGACGCCGACGATGACCATCAGCAACGCAATGAACTGGCCAAGCAGGGTGGCATTGATATTCATGAAAGATCCTTTTTCATGGGCAAGTGTGAAAAATCTGGGACACCCACCTTTTTGAGCAAGGCGTTGCATAGCCCTAACCCAAAAGATGAACCCAAAAGATGAACCCAAAAGATGGGTGTCCAAGGTCTTCTGCTCACCGAGTTAAAAAGCAAAAGCCCCATCACGGGGCTTTTGCTATTGGTGCAGCCGGTGTATGCGGCAGCCTGAACCAGCGCGCCCTATGAACGGGCGGGCAGATCCTGTTTCAGCGCAACCAGCAACAGGGCCAGCAGGCCAAAGGGCGGAAACAGACAGAGCAGGGAGCAGATCAGGGTGATCAGCGCCGGATGCTCGCTCTTGCGGCGCGCCAGTCGCCAGGCGATGACGCCGACGATGACCATCAGCAACGCAATGAACTGGCCAAGCAGGGTGGCATTGATATTCATGAAAGATCCTTTTTCATGGGCAAGTGTGAAGAAGCTGTACTTTATCGCCTTGGTTGCGATTGGCAACCGCTGAACCACACCGGCCACTCGCCCGTTGATAGGTTCTCTCTATTCTGGCAATAGATGAGAATAGTTTTCATTTAATCTCATTTCGGCGGATACTCTCATCATCAACAGAGGGAGCCGCCATCATGAAAAAGACCATCAGCTTTGCCATCCTGCACTTCGGTGTCGCCTTTACCGTGGCCTACCTGCTGACCGGTGAGCTGCTGACCGCCAGCCTGATCGCCCTGATCGAGCCCGCCGTCAACACGGTCGCCTTCTACTTTCATGACCTTGGCTGGCACAAGCTCAAGCCAAATCACAGCCTGCAGGCCAAGACCAGCAGCTTCGCGGTGGTCCACTTCTCGGTGGCCTTCGGGGTGGCCTTCCTGCTGAGCGGCGAGCTGCTCACCGGCGGCGTGATGGCGATGATCGAACCGGCCATCAACACCGTGGTGTTCTTCTTCCACGAGCGGCTGTGGCGCGCCCGCAGTCAGCAACTGGCGCTGGCCTGATCAACCGGGCAACCCGCCTCCCCCTTTATCGCGGCCACAAAAAACCCGACATTCCGGCGAGGAGTGTCGGGTTTTTCCGTTTGGCAGCCATTCAGCAGCGCAAGTACGCTCGGCTCCCCTGCTGCATTGCCCTGTAGAGTGTGCTGTAGTAGGCAGATATGCCCTCTCATTGCTGGAATCTATCGATGAACAAGACCTTGTTTGCCACCCTGCTGTTTGCCCCTCTACTGGCCAGCGCCGCAGCCCCTTCCTTTGACTGCACCAAAGCCTCCGGGTCGGTCGAAACCCTGATCTGCAAGGATGCCGGACTGGCCGCCCTTGATAACGAACTGGCGGCCCTCTACCCCAAGGCGATTGCTGCGCTCTCTCCTGAGCAGCTCAAGACCGAGCGCGCCATGCAGCGCGGCTGGATCAAGGGGCGTAACGACTGCTGGAAGGGGCAAGATCTGCGCCAGTGTGTGGAGGATAACTACCTGCTGCGGATCACCGAACTGCAGATCAGCGGCGGCCAGCTGATGGTGCCGGCACCGGTCAACTACAAGTGCGGCAAGAACGTCACTCTCTCTACCTACTTCTATAACGATGCCAAGCTGCCCGCAGCGGTGATCAACCTGAGCGAGGGTGACAAGCAGCAACAAGTGCTCGCCTATGAAGCCCCCAGCGCCAGCGGCGCCCGTTATGAAGGGCAAAACCTCACCTTCTTCACCAAAGGGGACGACGCCACGCTGGAGCGTTACGGCCAGCCAACCCTCACCTGCATGGAAAATCCAACCAAGGGCTGAGGCTCATAGGGGCGGCTCGTCTTGCCGCCCCACCTTGACTAGATAGCGATATCCAGCGGTTTTCCTTCCCGCACAATCCGCAACTTGAGCGACCCCGGCTTGCTGGTGCTGAGCAGTTCACGCACCTTGTCGATATCGAGGGGACGATAAGCCACCCCGTTGATCTGTTCCAGAATGTCGCCGTTGACCAGACCATAGGGGGCAAGATCCCGTTCGTCGCTGTAGTAGACCTGCAGATGCTCGCCATCAAAACGCACTCCGATATTGCGCAGGGTTGGCGGCACTTTGCGCGCCAGGCTGTCAGCGTCGTAGCAGATCATCATCCGCCCGGGCATGATCGCAAAGCGATTGAAGCGGTTAACAAAATCCAGCCCCAGACCATACTGCTCATTGCTGTTTTCCGACACGCGCAGCTCACCGAGCTGGCGCTCATCAAAGTGCAGACCGGTGAGGATATGTTCACGCCCCTCCACCATACCGCTGGCATCCACCCCTTTGCGTGGCGTGGCATCTTCGCCAAAGATCGCCTTCTGGCTGGCCATAAAGTCGATAAAGGCATGGTCGGCATAGCTCTGATCAGCCCCGGTATCCAGATACATGCGCACGCTGCTCTCGCCGTGGGTCAGATACACGGCCGGGGAGCGGTTGTAGCTGTCTTCATAGCCGATGCAACGCTCGAAGGTGGCTGCCGACGGTGCCGTCAGCGAAGCTATGAGCTGATGCTTGTCGCGATCAAACACCCAGTTGAAACGGCGGATGGTGTCGATCCCGAGGATGCCATCGATACGGCTGCCGAGAGACTGGGAGAAGAGATCGAAATCAATAGTTGCCCATAGCTCGCTGTCATCAATGGTGACCGACCCCACCGAGAAGGGCTGCGGCTCAACAAAACCAAGCTGCTCGCTGCCCAGTTGGCTCGAAACGCTGTTCACAGTGGCAAAATCAGCCTGATAGGCCCTGGGCAATTCGCTTAAGGTCAGCGCCTTGAAGCGGCTGGCCAGACGACGATCGATAAAGGTGATACTGGCCCCGGTATCGAGCAAAAACTGGTACTGCTCACCTGCGATGGTGACGGGGATCAGGGGGGCACTTTCGTAATGCACTGTCAGCACCGGGCCGGGTGCATTGCGCTTGGTGGATGAATCCGGGGCTGTGCAGCCTTGGACGACGAACAGGGCCAACATGGCCAGCGCCACTTTGAACTGCGACTTCATAACTCTCCTTCCCGATAGCAGATGCCCCCGCGACGCCACCACATAATGCTATCTTGTTGATTTATAGATAAATAAGCTATTTCAGCGGGGGATATGGACAATAACAAAGAGTTTTATGCTGGTTCAAGCCAGATATGACCATGAATATTCTATGGTGATAGTTCAAGAATGGTTGTTCACGCTATCTCGGCGCGTCATCAATCGCGGGTGACATTTGATTAATTTATTGATCTTGCACAGAAAATCTCAATGTTGAGCTTTCTCTCCACAGCGCCATGGTTAATATTGCCATTTGGCAACAATTGCCTCGTCGGAGTCTCCCATGAGCCATGCCAACCCCATCCCGTTGGTGAAACGCAGCAGACTGGAAGCTGAAATTCAGGGGCGGTAGCCATGCCGGATGGAATGGATAAGCGAGAGTTGCCTTCGACCCACTGAAAATGGTGACGACCTCATTTTTATTTCTGACCTGCTCACACAGGCGTGATTTGGCGGTGCTTTCCATGAGGAGCCCATGCACTTTTAACACAGGGGCAATATATGGCGCAAAAAGTAAGTCAAGCTAATACGCTCCGATACCAGAAGTGAGTTGGTAATATTATTATTTAATGATGACTTTTGCTTGGCGGCGATGAAGATGTTACAGAGTTATATAGTGCTCTGCTAACGGATTAGTGTCGCCTTCCATATGATTACTGCTATATTGTTTTTGGAGCTCAGCGTTTGGATATTGATGACATAATTGATTTAACTCGTAGAATTATCTCTGACCATTCTTGTAATGTTGACAATGATGATGAGCTTTATCCCATCGTATCTGTAGCTACGAGTGATGCCTACAACTCAATCATTGACAGTTTTTACCTATTAGAAGACACCCAATTAGCCAAACATTCGTTCTTAGAACGAAATCAGTCACTATCGTTTGGCGAGTTGTATTTGTACTTCTATGGAGTTCTTAATGCTATTTATATGCAACAGCAAGCTATGCTAGTTATTCTCAGAAAAATGGCTATAGAGTTTGACTTAAGCGAAATCCAGGATTGTTTAGTCTTTGATATTCGAAACAGTTTTGCTGCTCATAGCGCAAATCGAGGTGGTAGACAGCTCAAAGAACATAGCTTTATTTTAGACCGTCATTCTCTTCTGCAAAGTAAGCTGAAAGGTTACTCTGCCAATCATGAAAGCGGATTTCTATCTCATGATACGGATGCTTCAACTTTGATTTCAGAATGGGATAAAGTACTTTCCAAGTATCTAGCGTACATATTGACAGTTGTTAAAGAGAACTACGAAGCCAAAATACAACAAAATATTTAAGAATGATTCCTTACGTTCTGGTTTCGCTTCTTTCACAGAATGGCAAATACACATCACACCTTAATTTTGCGTTAGGCAAATCAAATTCTAAAACAGGATATATTAATGAAAATCAGAACATTATTTATTTTTTTCGCTATATTAATAGGTGTTCCACAGGTCTCTTATTCACAATACTCAGATATTCCTAAGCTTACAGAACATGAAAGTTATTCAAATGTCCGAGAGAAAATGATAAAGGCTGGCTGGAAGCCTTATACTAGCAACGAAGCAGATACTTGTCTTAAAGGTGACTCGCGTTGTGAAGGTAGGCCGGAAATGTTGGCTTGTGCAGGAACAGGAATGGCTAACTGTAAATTTACTTGGGAAAAACAAGACAACATAATAGCAATATGCACTGTAGGCGAAGATGCGAAATTTGAAGATATGTGTTCCTACCCATAAACCAACAAAATTCAATAAATATGCCAAACAAACTCCTCAATGGGACTGTCAACGCGTGGCTTTTCCAGTCCTATTAAGTCGCGGTGGTTACGGTTGTTATGTTTGAGTTTAGCGTTATGCGTTGCCAGCCCCTTAGGCAGGCGTTAGACATTTTAAGGAGTCATGATTGAGTAAAGCTATTGATTGGGGCATGGAAGTAGCGAATATTAGCAATGAGCTTTCTGATGCAGGTGTTCCGGGAGTTGGTCTGCTAGGTAAGTTTGCACAGAGTTTTTATAATGATTACCTCAATAAAAGGTTTGAAAGTTTTTGCAACAAAGCTGAAGTAGATGAAGAATTAATAAATAAAATTTCTGTGAACGAAGACTATTCGAACTGCTTTTACGCTACTCTTGAAACAGTACGTCAAACTCACTCTCAATTGGGTGTCAAAGCATTAGCTCTAATTTACAAAGATCATTGGAACGATCCGGATTTTTTGATTCCAGTTATGAGAGCATTTAATCAAGTAAGCAATCTAACACTTCTTGCTTTCATGGAACTGTACGAGAGTATTGATGCAGGAAAGGATTACTTGGAACTGAAAGTTATACAAGATGGTGAAAAACAGTTTCACCCTCGATACAACGAAGCTGTCGAGTTGATCTACAGAAACTTTTTTGTACAAAGTGTATCTGCATCAATGGTTGAAAATGGTCCAATGCAAGGAATGAAATGGCATCATACAGACGCGTATTATGATTATTGTGTCATGGCAAAAAATGTCTAACAAAGTATTTAAGAAGGATTCGCAACGCTTGGTAAATTTCGTTTAATTTCAGCTTTAGCCCATAGGTTCGATTAGTGAAACGTAATCGGACGTTCGCGGTCACAATATTTCTTGATAGCACCAATTGCCTTTAGAGACCAACTTTCACGCTGTCTCATTTTTTACCTGTATCTTTGCTGGCGTAACACTCCCCAAGGAGATTTATGAAGCCCGACTTAACCGGCACTCGGATTGTGCTGCGCACCATTGGCCCGCACGATACTGCCGATCTGTTCGAGATTTATGGCAATCCGCTGACCATGGAATTTGCCTCTGATCCCTGCTTTACCTCTCCCGCCATGGTGGCGCAGATGATGGCGAGCGTGGTGCGGCTGGAGCAAACGGGGGAGTCGCTGGAGTGGGCGATTGTCGAGCGGGAGGGCAACAAGGTGATCGGTACCTGCGGCCTGCACAGTTTCAGCGAGACGGGTCGCTGCTGCGAGGTAGGTTGCCTGCTCAATGCGGCCTATTGGCGCAGAGGGTTTATGTCGGAAGCGCTGGGATTGCTGTTCGCCCACGCCAGCACACTGGGAGTCACCTGCCTCACCGCAGATATCGATGCAGATAACGTCCGTTCTATCGCCCTGTTTGAAAAGCTAGGCTTCAAGGCGCATGCAGGGCGCTATCAGCGCATGCTGCCCTTTGTCTGACCCGAAGACCAGAGCCACAACGTCCTCGCCTCTCAGGGCGTTGTGGCAAGGATCAGGCATAAAAAAACCGGAACCCAAGGGTTCCGGTTTTTTTCATTCCAGCCGAGGCTGGCAAACCAGCAAATTAAGCCTGGTTTTTAACTTCTTTCAGACCGCGGAAAGGAGCTTTGGCACCCAGAGCTTCTTCGATACGGATCAGCTGGTTGTACTTGGCAACACGGTCAGAACGGCTCATGGAACCGGTCTTGATCTGGCCAGCAGCGGTACCAACAGCCAGGTCGGCGATGGTCGCGTCTTCGGTCTCACCGGAGCGGTGGGAGATGACAGCAGTGTAGCCAGCGTCTTTGGCCATCTTGATGGCAGCCAGAGTTTCGGTCAGGGAACCGATCTGGTTGAACTTGATCAGGATGGAGTTGGCGATGCCGTTGTCGATACCGCGCTTCAGGATCTTGGTGTTGGTTACGAACAGGTCGTCACCAACGATCTGGATTTTCTTGCCCAGTTCAGCAGTCTGGTAGGCGAAACCTTCCCAGTCAGATTCGTCCAGGCCATCTTCGATGGAGACGATCGGGAACTTGGTGGTCAGGTCAGCCAGGAAGTCGGAGAAACCGTTGGAGGTGAAGACACGGCCTTCGCCTTTCAGGTTGTACTCTTTCTTCTCTGCGTCGTAGAACTCGGAAGCAGCGCAGTCCATAGCCAGGGTGATGTCGGTGCCCAGTTTGTAACCGGCAGCGGCAACGGCTTCAGCGATAACTTCCAGCGCTTCGGCGTTGGATTTCAGGTTCGGAGCGAAACCACCTTCGTCACCAACTGCAGTGTTGTAGCCCTTGGACTTCAGCACTTTGGCCAGGTTGTGGAACACTTCTGCGCCCATGCGAACGGCTTCTTTCAGGGTCTTGGCGCCAACCGGCTGGATCATGAACTCCTGGATGTCGACGTTGTTGTCGGCGTGCTCACCACCGTTGATGATGTTCATCATCGGCAGCGGCATGGAGTAAACACCCGGGGTGCCGTTCAGCTCGGCGATGTGGGCGTACAGCGGCATGCCTTTGGCAGCAGCGGCAGCTTTGGCGTTAGCCAGGGAAACAGCCAGGATGGCGTTGGCGCCGAACTTGGATTTGTTCTCGGTACCGTCGAGGTCGATCATGATCTGGTCAACGGTGGCCTGGTCCTTGGCATCTTTACCCAGCAGAGCTTGAGCGATCGGGCCGTTTACGGCTTCGATGGCTTTCAGCACGCCTTTACCCAGGAAACGGCTCTTGTCGCCGTCACGCAGTTCCAGCGCTTCGCGGGAACCGGTGGACGCGCCAGACGGAGCGGCTGCCATACCAACAAAACCACCTTCCAGGTGAACTTCGGCCTCAACGGTCGGGTTACCACGGGAGTCGATGATTTCACGACCGATCACTTTAACGATCTTGGACATGTGTATTTCCTCAGGTTTCGTAAAAAAACAACAAAAATATGCCAAAAAAAGCGGCTGTGGCACAGTGCCCCAACCGCATTTATTTTCAATTACTTCAAATTACGCTTCTGATACTCGCCTGCCGCCTTCACAAAACCGGCGAACAGAGCGTGGCCATCACGAGGAGTAGAGGTGAACTCCGGGTGGAACTGCGCAGCCACGAACCAGGGGTGATCCGGGATCTCGATGATTTCCACCAACTTCTTGTCGGCGGAGAGACCGGTCACTTTCAGACCTGCCGCTTCAATCTGCGGCAGCAGCTTGTTGTTGACTTCGTAACGGTGACGGTGACGCTCGTAAATGGTCGGGCTGCCGTACATCTGACGCACCTTGGAATCTTCGACCAGGTGGCAGAGCTGGGAACCCAGACGCATGGTACCGCCCAGATCAGACTTCTCGGTACGGGTCTCGACGTTGCCCTCTTCATCCACCCACTCGGTGATGAGGCCGACGACCGGGTACGCGCAATCTTTCTTGAACTCGGAGGAGTGAGCCCCTTCCATACCCGCGACGTTGCGAGCGAATTCGATCATGGCAACCTGCATGCCGAGGCAGATACCCAGGTAGGGGATCTTGTTCTCGCGGGCATACTGGGCAGCCAGAATTTTGCCTTCCACACCACGCTCACCGAAGCCACCCGGCACCAGGATCGCGTCCAAACCTTCCAGCAGCTCGGCGCCACGGGTCTCGATATCCTGAGAGTCGATGTACTTGATGTTGACGGAGTGACGGGTCTTCAGACCACCGTGCTTGAGCGCCTCGTTGACGGACTTGTAGGCGTCCGGCAGGGAGACGTACTTGCCGACCATACCGATGGTCACTTCACCAGTCGGGTTGGCCTCTTCGTAGATAACCTGTTCCCACTCGGACAAGTCAGCCTCTTTGCACTCCAGACCGAAACGCTCGGTGAAGTAGGAGTCCAGGTTCTGGGATTTCAGCAGTGCCGGGATCTTGTAGATGGAGTCGACGTCTTTCATGGAGATGACGGCGCGCTCGGGCACGTTGCAGAACAGGGCAATCTTGGCGCGCTCGTTGGCCGGAATGGCACGGTCGGAGCGGCAGATCAGCACATCCGGCTGGATACCGATGGAGAGCAGCTCTTTGACGGAGTGCTGGGTCGGCTTGGTCTTCACTTCACCGGCCGCAGCCAGGTAAGGAACCAGCGTCAGGTGCATGAACATTGCGTTGTTGCGGCCCACTTCGGCAGCCAGCTGACGAATGGCTTCGAGGAACGGCAGGGACTCGATGTCACCTACGGTACCGCCCACTTCGACGATGGCAACCTGATGGCCTTCGGCACCGGCAATCACCCGCTCTTTGATGGCGTTGGTGATGTGCGGGATAACCTGAATGGTGGCGCCCAGATAGTCACCACGACGCTCTTTACGCAGTACGTCGGCGTAGATACGGCCGGTGGTAAAGTTGTTGCGACGGGTCATCTTGGTGCGGATGAAACGCTCGTAGTGGCCCAAATCCAGATCGGTTTCGGCCCCGTCCTCGGTTACGAACACTTCACCATGCTGGGTCGGGCTCATGGTGCCCGGATCCACGTTGATGTACGGGTCCAGTTTCATGATGGTCACATCCAGACCACGGGCTTCCAGAATGGCTGCCAGAGAAGCTGCGGCAATGCCTTTGCCGAGGGATGAAACAACGCCACCAGTAACAAAAATATATTTGGTCGTCATGCTGAACCTGAAAGAAGTTTAGGGAATTTTAAGGGGTGCTTCGGGGATGAAGCAGGACGGGGAAACAGTATACCAAAAACCCCTCTCCCAAACAATGAGCAAAAATCTATCAGGCTCACCGCCCCCCCATCTTGCGCCAAATCAACTTTGCTCGGTTTCCTTCGCCTTATCCCAGGCGGCATCGAGCTTTTCGAGGGTGCAATCGGTCATTTTCAAGCCTTCTGCGGCGATTATCTGCTCAACCTGACGAAAACGACGTTCGAACTTGGCGTTGGCACCGCGCAGCACCTGCTCCGGATCCTTGCCTAAATGACGCACCAGATTGACGGTGGCAAACAGCAGGTCGCCGAGCTCGTCGCTCACCCGCGCCTCGTCCACATCGGCCATCAATGCCTCTTCCATCACCTCGTCGATCTCTTCGTGGATCTTGTCCACCACAGGCCCCAACGTCTTCCAGTCAAAACCGACGGTGGCGCAGCGTTTCTGAATTTTGGCGGCGCGGGTCAGGGCCGGCAGCGAGAGCGGGATATCGTCCAGCACGCTCTCTTTGTCGAGGGCCGCCCGCTCCTTGGCTTTTTCCGCCTCCCAGTTCGCTTTTACCGCCTGCTCGTTGGAGAGATCTGCATCGGAAAAAACGTGGGGGTGACGGCGAATGAGCTTTTCGCTCACCGTATCGACGATATCGGCAAAGTCGAACAGCCCACGCTCCTTACCCAGCTGGGCGTAAAACACCACCTGAAACAGCAGGTCGCCCAGCTCCCCTTTCAGCCCCTGCCAATCTTCGGTCTCGATGGCATCGGCCACCTCGTAGGCCTCTTCCAGGGTGTGCGGCACTATGGTCTGGAAGTCCTGTTTCAGATCCCAGGGGCAGCCGTTTTGCGGATCGCGCAGGCGAGCCATGATATCGAGCAATTGAGAGAGGTCATAACGTTGGGACATGGGATATTCGCTCAAAAAGGGTCATAAATACAGACCGGCCACTGGGGCCGGTCGGTTCGATATCAAAGCCGCTTGGCGCTGATCACGTCGTTAAGCTGACTGAGCTTGGCCAACGCCCGGTTGAAGGCGTTGATGTTGTAAATCTCCAGCTCCATGTCGATCTCGGCGGTTTGCTCGCGCACGTTGGAGCGCGAGCGCACCCCCATCACATTGATCTTCTCGTTGGCCAGCACGGTAGTGATATCGCGCAGCAGGCCGGAACGATCGTTGGAGATGATCCGGATGGTGAGGCCGTAGCCGCCGGAGTAGTTCTCCCCCCACACCGCATCGATCAGCCGCTCCGGGTTGCGACGGGAAAGCTCTTTCAACTGCTCGCAATCTTCCCGGTGGATCGAAACGCCACGCCCCATGGTGATAAAGCCCTGAATGGAGTCCCCCGGAATGGGCTGGCAGCAGCGGGCGATATGGGTCATCAGGTTGCCAACCCCTTCCACCACTATGTGGTCTTTGGGCTTGTGGCGCATCGGCGCATTGGCCTTCTGCTCCAGCTTCTCCAGCAATCGGCGATCTTCCTCTTCCGCCGTCGGCTTGTTGTAGCAGGTGTCGAGATAATTGAGCACCTGGTTGATGCGGATATCGCCGCTGCCGATACCGGCCAGCAGATCGTCGGTGCTCTCCAGATTGAAGCGGCGCAGCATGTTGCCCTTGTCGATCTTGGACATGCTGAGGTTGTGGCGATCCAGCTCCTTCTCGAACAGCTCGCGACCGGCCACGATATTCTTGTCCCGATCCAGCTTTCTGAACCAGGTTGCTACCTTGGCCCGCGCCCGGCTGGAGCGCAGGAAGCCGGCGTTGGGGTTCATCCAGTCGCGGCTCGGGTTCGGCTCTTTCTGGGTGATCACCTCCACCTGATCGCCGGTCTGCAGCGCGTAGGTAAACGGCACGATGCGGCCGTCAATCTTGGCGCCGATGCAGCGGTGACCGATCATGCTGTGGACGTGATAGGCAAAATCGAGCGGGGTGGCGCCAGCTGGCAGGTCGATCACATCCCCTTTCGGGGTGAAGACGTAGACCCGGTCCTCGAACACCTGACTGCGCAGATCTTCGAGCAGCGAGCCGCTCTCGGAGAGATCTTCCTGCCAGGCGAGCAGCTTGCGCAGCCACTCGATCTTGTCTTCGAAGGTGTTGGCCTTGCCGCCAGCCTGCGCCCCTTCCTTGTAGCGCCAGTGCGCCGCGACGCCGAGTTCGGCATCCTGATGCATCTGGTCGGTACGGATCTGGATCTCGACGGTCTTGCCCTCCGGCCCCACCACTACGGTGTGGATCGACTGATAGCCGTTCGGTTTGGGGTTGGCGACATAGTCGTCAAACTCGCGAGGAATGTGGTGGAACTGGGTATGCACGATACCGAGCGCCGCATAGCAATCCTGCAGCCGCTTGGTCACTACCCGCACCGCGCGCACGTCGAACAACTCGTTGAATTCGAGGTGCTTCTTCTGCATCTTGCGCCAGATGCTGTAGATATGTTTCGGGCGGCCGTACACCTCGGCGTCAACTCCCGCCTCTTTCAACCCATTACGCAGGGATTGCACAAACTCGCGGATGTAGCGCTCGCGGTCGAGCCGCTTCTCGTCGAGCTGCTTGGCGATCTGCTTGTAGGTATCCGGGTGCAGGTAACGGAAGGCGAGATCTTCCAGCTCCCACTTGAGCTGACCGATGCCGAGACGGTTGGCGAGCGGTGCATAGATGTTGGTGATCTCCTGGGCCATCAGCACCCGGGTCTCTTCATCTGCCGTCTTCGCTTCCCGCAGGCAGGCGATGCGCTCCGCCAGCTTGATCACCACGGCGCGCACATCCTCGACCATGGCGAGCAACATGCGACGCACGTTGTCGACCTGCTCCGGCGAGGTTTCGCTGCGATGGAGGGTTTGCAGGGAGCGGATGGCCTCCATCTCCAGCACCCCTTCCACCAGCTTGGCGATCTTGGAGCCAAAGTCCTCGTCCATCCGCTCCTGGCTGATGAGACCGGCTTCGACGAAGGGGTAGATGATGGCGGCCTTGAGGGTACCGATATCCATGCTGAGCATCTGCAGGATGCCCACCATTTCGATGCCGCGCACCAGCAGCTTGCTGGTCAGCGCCTCGTCACCGAGCGTCAGACAATACTGGTAGACGGTTCGCAGCTGATCCTTTTCACTGTCACTCAGGGAGAGCGAGCTGACCCACTCTTCCAGGGTGAAGTTGTCTTTCAAATGAATATCGCGAACCGCAACCATGGTATCAATCCTTTAAATTATCGGGCCGAAAGCTGTCACTTTCTCCCCTCATGAGATTGCCTCAAATGGGGATATCCAGCGCACTTTTCAAGGCATATTGTCCAGAAAGACAATAGAGCGCGCCAACAGGCCCTGCCGAACGACGAGGGTCTAGATTACCCCAATCACATCAGCTCAAACAGCCGCAGACATGCCAGATTACACATCCGCATCGCCGTACCGATGAGCAGGATTACTTCATATACACACCTGCTCAAAGAGTAACGAACATGCCGGATGACCTATCCGGCATCGCCGAACTGATGAGTCATTTACTCCCGTTCAAACAGCGCCATGGACTCCAGATGACCGGTGTGAGGGAACATGTCGAGCATGCCGAGCCGCACCAGACGGTAACCCCCTCTCACCAGCACCTGACTGTCCCGCGCCAGGGTGACCGGGTTACAGGAGACGTAGACCACCCGCTTGGGTGAAAGTTTCACGACGTGTCCCATCACTTCCAGCGCGCCTGGGCGAGCCGGATCCAACAGCACCAGATCAAACCCTTCCCGCGCCCAGGACATGCCGACGATGTCATCGCTCAGGTCGGCTTTGTAGAAACGGGCATTGGTGATGCCGTTGCGACGGGCGTTCTCTTCGGCCCGCTGCACCATGGCCAGTTCACCTTCCACACCCACCACTTCGCGAGCCTGACGGGCCAGCGGCAGGGTGAAGTTGCCGATACCGCAGAAGAGATCGAGCACCTTGTCATCCTTGCTCGCCCCGAGCCATGTCAGCGCCTGCTCAACCATGCTCTGGTTGATGGGGCCGTTGACCTGAATGAAATCGCCGGGAGCAAATGCAAGAGACAGGCCATCCAGCGAGTAGGACGGGGAAAATTGTTGCTGCAGCGCTTCGATGCGATCATCCGCCGCCTGCAGATAGAGGTCGATCCCCTGCGTTTTTGCAAACTCCACCAGCAGGGCGCGATCCGCCTCATTGGGACGGCCGGTGTGACGCAGCAGCATCATGATCCCCTGCTCGGCCTGGATAAGCTCCGCATGGCCCAGCTCGCGCTGGCTCTTGAGGCGATTGAGGCACTCACGCAGCGGGGCAATCAGCGCAGAGAGCGGCTCGGCCAGCACAGGGCAACTGTCGATCTCCACCAGATCGTTGCTGTTGCGACGGCGGAAACCGACCCGGGTGCAGCGACCGTTTTTGTCAAATTTGATGGCCAGACGACAGACCCGGCGATAGGCACGATCTTCACCGGTCAGTACCGGCTCCAGTGCCGGCGCCTTGATGTTGCCCAACCGCTCGAACAGGCTGACCAGTCCGGCCGCCTTGGCGGCTTGCTGATCGGTAACCGACATGTGCTGGGCACTGCAACCGCCGCACTCGCGATAGTGGCCGCAAAAGGGGGCGATACGATTGGCCGCCGGGGTCACCACCTGTTGCAAGGCGGCGTGACCATACTGTTTTTTTTCTTCGGTGATGCGTGCCTTGACGGTCTCGCCGGGCAGTGCCCCTTCGACGAAGATCGCCTTGCC
Source organism: Aeromonas sp. FDAARGOS 1414 (assembly GCF_019047065.1). Classification (NCBI taxonomy): domain Bacteria; kingdom Pseudomonadati; phylum Pseudomonadota; class Gammaproteobacteria; order Aeromonadales; family Aeromonadaceae; genus Aeromonas; species Aeromonas sp. FDAARGOS 1414. The sequence goes on from NZ_CP077210.1 coordinate 2,875,425, forward strand.
CTGATGGCGACCGATACCGACGCAGTGGTGATCGAGGGTGTCTATCGTAAATTCAATGCGTTGAAGCTGGGTGGACTTCTTTTGGGGCTTGAAAAACTGGGCCATAAAACTTGGTGCCTATAGGTGGCTATGTCATGATTGTGGAATCTGCTGCCGGGTATTGTCCCACAAGAATAATAGTATGACCAAATACGGCCACAGAGCCCGTGTATTGCCATCAACCCTATCGCCAACCCTGTTCACTGGTGGCCTGTTCGTATGACCAAATATGGCCTGAGAGCACGCGTTCTCGCCTTCACCATCCTGCCGACCCTGATCATCGGTGGCCTGATGGCCGGTTACTTCACCTTCCACCGCTACCAGCAGCTGGAAAACAACCTCATTGATCAGGGGATCAACATTATCGAACCGCTGGCGATCGCCAGTGAATACGGGATGACCCAGCACAGTCGCGAATCCCTCAAGCGGCTGATTGGCCTGACCCACCGCAAGAACTCCCCCTTCATCAAGTCCATCGCTGTCTTCACCCAGGACAACCAGCTGTTCGTCACCTCGAACTATCACCGGGATTTCACCCGGCTCAGGCTGCCCGATGGCGAGCCTATTCCGGATCTGACCAGCGTGACGTTTCAGGGGGACGACATCATTTTACGCACCCCGATCCAGGCCGAAACCAGTCTGGATGGCTTCCCGCTGCCCAGCGATGTAGAGCCGCCGATGATCGGCTACATCTCGATGCAGATGGCGACCGATAGGGCCATGCTGCTGCAGTACCGCGACACCTTCTTTGCGGTGATCATGGTGCTCATCGGGGTCGCCTTCAGTACCCTGTTTGGCTTCCGTCTGGTCAAGAGCGTGACCCAGCCCATCACCAACATGGTGCAGGCGGTGCACAAGATCAGGGAGGGGCGGCTCGATACCCGGGTCAGCGGCCAGCTCACCGGCGAGCTGGATATGCTGAAAAACGGCATCAACGCCATGGCCAAGGCGCTCTCCGAATATCACGAAGAGATGCAGCAGAATATCGATCAGGCCACCTCTGACCTGCGCGAAACCCTGGAGCAGATCGAGATCCAGAACGTCGAGCTCGACATGGCCAAGAAGCGGGCGCAGGAGGCGGCCCGGGTCAAGTCGGAGTTTCTGGCCAACATGTCCCACGAGCTGCGCACTCCGCTCAACGGGGTCATCGGTTTTACCCGCCAGCTGCTGAAAACCAGCCTGACCCCGAGCCAGACCGACTACATGCAGACCATCGAGAAATCGGCGCGCAACCTGCTTGGCATCATCAACGACATCCTCGACTTCTCGAAGCTGGAAGCGGGCAAGCTGCAGCTGGAGCATATCCCGTTCAGCCTGCGCGACACCCTCAACGAGACCATGCACCTGCTCGGCCCCAGCGCCCACGACAAGCAGCTGGAGCTCTCCCTGCGGGTGGATGCCGATGTGCCGGATTACCTCACCGGCGACCCCATGCGTCTGCAACAGGTGCTGACCAACCTCACCGGCAACGCCATCAAGTTCACCGAGCAAGGCAACGTGGATGTCCATATCGAGCAGACCGGCAGCGGCAACCACAAGGTGAGGCTCAACGTCCAGATCCGTGATACCGGCATCGGCATCTCCCAAGAGCAGCAACATCAGCTGTTCCAGGCCTTCAATCAGGCCGACTCCTCCATCTCCCGCCGTTATGGCGGCACGGGCCTGGGCCTCGTTATCACCCAGAAGCTGGTGCAGCAGATGGGCGGCCAGATCCGCTTCGAATCGGAACTCGGCAAAGGCTCCATCTTCTCGTTCAGTCTGGATGTGGAGGTCTCCCCCCTGCCCCAGACCGATCAACTGCCGCTGGATCGGATCCGTGGCAAACGGCTCTGGCTGCTGGAACCGGATCCCTTCGCGCAAGCCTCTCTGCTCGCCCTGCTGGCGGAGTGGCACCTCGACGTGCACCCACTGACCAGCGATGATCCCTGGCCCGAGATGAGCGAGCAGGAGATGGTGATCATCGGCAGCAGCACCCTGCATACGCCGCAGCAGGTGATCGGCCGTCTCGACAGACTGAACGGCCAGCAGCAGAACACCATAGTGCTGCTCAGCAGCCACGAGCCAGCGCTCTATGAAGCGATGTTAGCCCATGGCGCCCAGCACTGTCTCTCCAAACCGGTCAACCACCGCAAGCTGCTGCACGCCCTGCTCTCGCCGGAATCGAGCCGCCAGAAGCTGCCTGCTCAGCCTGCGCCGCGCCAGTTGCAGCCCATCAAGGTGCTGGCAGTGGACGACAACGCCGCCAACCTCAAGCTTATCGCCGCCATGCTCAAGGAGATGGTGAGTCAGGTGGTGGTGTGCAAAAACGGCAAGGAGGCGGTCAAGCAGGCCCAGAGCCAGCCGTTCGACATCATCTTCATGGATATCCAGATGCCGATCATGGATGGCATCAGCGCCACCCAGGCGATCCGCAACCAGTCCCTCAACACCACCACCCCGATCGTGGCGGTGACCGCCCACGCCATCCCCGGAGAACGGGAGCGGCTGATCCGGCAGGGGATGGACGACTATCTGGCCAAACCCATCGACGAGAGCATGCTGGCCCAGCTCATCACCGACTTTGCCCATCGCCGCCACCAGAATAATGGTGCCCAACAGATCGACTGGGCACTGGCGGTGCGGCAAGCGGCGGGGAAAGAGCATCTCGCCAGAGAGATGCTGACCATGCTGCTGGCCAGTTTCGACGAAGTGGAACCTGTGCTGGATAGCGCGCTGGCTGGCGAAATTGATGATAGCGAGGTGCTGGCCCAGCTCCATCGCCTCAACGGTGGCTGTGCCTATTCCGGGGTGCCGGGACTGCAACGGCTGCTCTCCCAGCTGGAGCAACAGCTGCGTGACGGCGTGCCGGTGAGCGAGCTGGAACCCGAGCTGCTGGAGCTGCAAGATGCGCTGGAACTGGTGCGCCAGGAGGCACCCCGTTATCTCGGCACGGCTTGATGAGCTTGACCTGAACTGTATCGGCCCCCGCTTTTTCTGACGCGAGGGCCGCCAGATGGTAAAGTTGCGCCGTTTACACAGGAGTCAGCATGACCAACAACGATATTCTGCGCCGTCTGCGCTACGCCCTCACCATCAGCAACGACCAGATGGTCGAGATGTTTGCCAAGGGCAACCTGACGGTCACTCACGCCCAGCTGCACAGCTGGTTGATGAAAGAGGCAGCGGAAGGTGAAGAGCAAGAGGCAGGCTATGTCGCCTGTCCCGACTCGGCCCTGAGCCAGTTCCTCGACGGTTTCATCATCGCCCGCCGCGGTGTGCGGGAAGATGCACCGGCCCAGGTGATCCCGAACCGGATCAACAACAACATGATCCTGCGCAAGCTGCGCATCGGTCTCAACTTCAAGGAAGAGGACATGCTCGGCACCCTCAAGCTCGCCGACTTCAACCTCTCCAAGTCCGAGCTCAGTGCCCTGTTCCGCTCCAAGGATCACAAGCACTATCAGGATTGCGGGGATCAGATCCTGCGCAACTTCCTGATCGGCCTCACGGCCAAATACCGCGGCTGACCAGCCGCGCGACTGACCAGACTGGGCCTTCGACATGTGCCAGCGACTCACACCTCCCACGTTCAGCAGACTGGCTGCGGCAGGGGGATGGCGCTGGCGCTGTCTTCTTCCCCTCTTCTTTCTGCCACTGGTTCTGCTGCTGGGTGGTTGTACCCCGTCCGAGTACCAGCTCTCGACCCGCTATCAGAGCGCCAACCAGAACGAGCGGATCGCCTTTCTGATCCTCCACTACACCGACGAAGATGATGCCAACTCCTTGCGCCTGCTGACCGAGCCGGAGCACAAGGTGAGCGCCCACTACCTGATCCCCCGCAACAGCCACGAGACCCCGCTACCGGTCTATCAGCTGGTGCCGGACAGCGCGCGCGCCTGGCATGCCGGACGCAGCCGTTGGCACCAATATGCCGGGCTCAATGCCAGCTCCCTTGGCATCGAGATCGTCAACCTCGGCTATCCAGCAGAAGATGAGCCGCTGGCCCCCGATGCCCGCCGCTGGCAACCCTATACCCCGCAGCAGATTGCCGCCGTCGGCGCCCTCAGCCGGGAGCTGGCCGCCCGCTACCAGATTCCACCGACCCAGGTGCTGGGCCACAGCGATGTCGCTCCCGAGCGCAAGCAGGATCCCGGCCCTCACTTCCCCTGGCGCCAGCTCTATCTGACGTACGGAGTCGGCGCCTGGCCAGATGAAGGTCGGGTGGCCGAGTTACTGGCCAGCCCCTTGCCCGATTGGGATGCGGCCATGTGGCAACAGCAACTGGCCCGCTATGGCTATGGCCTGCCCCAGACTGGCCAGTGGGATGAGCAGAGCCGCGCCGTCATGGGCGCCTTTCAGCTCCACTTTCGCGCCAGCAGGGTCGATAGCAAACCGGACCGCGAGTGTCAGGCCATCCTGATGGCGCTGCTCGAAAAATACTTCCCCTAATACTCATCCATTGCCCCTGTTGCTGCGTACTGTTTGATAGCCTTTAGCTATCAAACAGTTAGGCACAAGCAATTGTCCCTGCATTTTGCAAGGCGTTACTCTGACTGCGTTCCGAAAGAGAATTTCAAACCGATTTCCAAATCTGGAGGTGAATGATGAAAAGCCCGATTGGTCTTGATACTGCTCAATCACAAGCCCTGGCAGCCGAGTTGAACAAATTGCTGGCCAGCTACCAGATCCTCTACATGAACGTGCGCGGCTTCCACTGGAATATCCGTGGCAACCAGTTCTTCGAACTGCACCTGAAATTTGAAGAGATTTACAACGACCTGCTGTTGAAAGTCGATGCACTGGCCGAGCGGATCCTGACTCTGGATGGCGTGCCAATGCACAGCTTCAGCGACTATCTGAAAGTCTCTGCCATCCCGGAGCAAAAAGGGCTGCACGATGGCCGCGCCTGTGTCGAATCCCTGCTGGAGAGCTTCCGCGAACTGCTGGTCGCCCAGCGCCGTATTCTGGGCCAGGCCGCCGAAGCCGGTGATGAGGGCACTGCCTCCATCCTCTCCGACTATGTGCAGCAGCAGGAAAAACTGGTCTGGATGCTGCGCGCTTATCTGGCCTGATAGTGAACCAAGCCGACTACAGCGTACGTATGCTGGGTTGAGTAAGTTCCGGGCCGAAAGCTCCTGACCAGACCACGGCCCAATCCGTCTGATTGTTATGTTCTGTTGCAAACCTGAGTTGTCTCTCCTTTTATCCACCCGCTTGCCGCCCTGTTTGGGCGGCTTTTTTTGTTTTTGATCTGCATCAAGGGAATCTTAATTGGCAAATTGAATGCCTATTAAGTTTTCCGCGAGAGGAATAGAATCGCCACAAAACAGACAACTGAAATGTCCAATTAGGAGAGGCATGATGTTTTGTGTGCAATGTGAACAGACAATTCGTACCCCGGCTGGCAACGGCTGTGCCTACGCACAAGGTATGTGCGGCAAGACGGCTGAAACCTCGGATCTGCAGGATGTGCTGATCTACACCCTGCAGGGGCTCAGCGCCTGGGCGCTGGCCGCCCGCGAGCAGGGCATCATGGATCGCGAGATCGATGCCTTCGTGCCCAAGGCCTTCTTCGCCACCCTCACCAACGTCAACTTCGACTCGAATCGCATCGTGGCCTACGTCAATCAGGCCCTCGCCTATCGCCAGCAGTTGGCCGATCGTCTGACCGCTATGGCGGTGCAGGTGAACGATTTGCCACAGTCCGCTTACTTCGAACCCGGTGCCGAACTGCTGGAACAACTTGCCCATGCCGCACCAGCCGCACCCAATCGGGGCAAGAGCGAAGTGAACGAAGACATCATGGGGCTGCGTCTGCTCTGTCTTTACGGCCTCAAGGGCGCCGCCGCCTATATGGAGCACGCCCGGGTGCTGGATCAGCAGAGTGACGAGGTGGCCGCCGAATTCCACCGCATCATGAGCTGGCTCAGCACAGATCCGAGCGAAATGGGTCGGCTGTTCAGCTGTGCCATGGAGATCGGTCAGCTCAACTTCAAAATCATGGAGATGCTGGATCTCGGTGAAACCAGTGCTTTCGGCCACCCGGAACCGACCCGGGTCAGGGTCACGCCGATCCCCGGCAAGTGCATTCTGGTCTCCGGCCACGACATGATGGATCTCAAGCTCATTCTGGAGCAGACCAAGGGGACCGGTATCCATGTCTACACCCATGGTGAGATGCTGCCTGCGCTAGCCTACCCCTTCTTCAAGCAGTACCCCCATCTGGTGGGCAACTACGGATCCGCCTGGCAGAACCAGCAGAAGGAGTTTGCCAACTTCCCGGGCGCGGTGGTGATGACCTCCAACTGCATCATCGACCCGAACGTGGGCAACTACTCGGACCGCATCTTCACCCGCTCCATCGTCGGCTGGCCGGGCGTCACCCATCTTGAGGGGGATGATTTCTCCGCCGTGATCGCCAAGGCCCAAGCGCTGGAAGGCTTCAAACACACCGAACTCGAACACTTCATCACCATCGGCTTTGCCCGCAACGCTCTGATGCAGGCAGCACCCGCGGTGATCGAGAAGGTCAAGGCCGGGGAGATCAGCCACTTCTTCCTGGTGGGTGGCTGTGACGGCGACAAGGCCGAGCGCGCCTACTTCACCGAGTTTGCCAAGGCGGCACCGCGCGACAGCCTGCTGCTCACCCTGGGCTGCGGCAAATACAAGTTCAACAAGCTCGACTTTGGCGACATCGGCGGCATTCCGCGTCTGCTGGACGTGGGTCAGTGCAACGATGCCTACTCCGCCATCCAGTTGGCGCTGGCACTCTCCGAGGCGTTCGAGTGCGGGGTCAACGATCTGCCGCTGACGCTGGTGCTCTCCTGGTTCGAGCAAAAAGCCATCGTCATTCTGCTCACCCTGCTCTCCCTCGGGGTGAAAGACATTCGTACCGGCCCGACCGCCCCCGCCTTCCTCACCCCGGCCCTGCTCAAGGTGCTGGAAGAGCAGTTCGGTCTGAAAGGGACCACCACGGCCGAGGCTGACCTGGCCGAGATCCTGGCGGCCTGATCGGCACTTCATGTTGTAAGCGTTTGGCGAGCCGCCCGGCTCGCCTTTTTTCTGGACCCGGCTTTTTCACCAGACGTTTTTCAAACCGTTTCAAACCTTATCAAACCCAAGGAGCCTTGTGATGACCTCTCTCACGCTCACCTGCATTGGCCGCCAACAGAACACCCACGACGTCGTGAGCTGGCAGCTGGCGCCGCTTTCTGGCAGCCTCCCTCCCGTGCTGGCTGGCCAGTGCATCACCCTGCATACCGAGATCAACGGCCAGCCGGAGTGCCGCGCCTATACCCTCTCCTCCAGCCCGCAGGATGCATGCTGGCAGGTCACCATCAAGGATGTGGGACGGGTCTCCCGCCATCTGCACCAGACCCTGCAAGTGGGCGACGAGATCCGGGTGGATGGGCCGTTCGGCGATTTCAACCTGACCAACCTCCCTTGCAAACGGCCACTGCTCTTGAGCGCTGGTTCCGGCATTACCCCCATGTGGGCCATGTTGCGGGACGAGCTCGCCAAACGGCCGGATGCCGATATCCGCTTTATCCATAGCGCCCGCTCGCCAGCAGATGTGATCTTCGCAAATGACTTGGCTGCACTGGCTGAGGCCCATGCCGGTGTACGCCATGCCCTGATTCTGGAGGATGCCCCTGCAGATCACCCCTGGATTGGCCGACTCACCCCCGCCATGCTGGCCGAACTGGCCCCGGATCTGCGCGAACGCCACGTCTATCTCTGTGGCCCGGCACCCTATATGACGGCGGTCAGGACCATGCTGACGGAGCTGGGATTGCCGCCGGAGCAGCTACATCAGGAGTCCTTCGGTCTTCCCCCCGCAGAGCCCACCAAGACCACCAGCGACCACTTCTGGCTGACCCTGAAAAAGAGCGGCAATAAGGTGAAAATCCTGCCGGGTCAGACCCTGTTGGCGGCACTGGAAGCGGCGGGCGAAACCATAATGGCTGCTTGCCGCGCCGGGGTATGTGGCAGCTGTCGTTGCACCACCACAGGTGACATCGAGCGCCAGAGCGTGATGACCTTGAGTGCGCAGGATCTGGAGAGCGGCGTTGCTCTGGCCTGCTCCTGCACCGCAAAAGGGGATATCAGTCTCGATTATTGAGGCGTGGTGAAGGCTTTTTTACAGCGAGGTGAAGGCGTCATCGGTATCCCAACCTTTTCCCAAGTAGACAGGGGCGCTAGACTCTGCCCCAGTTTCACCAGAACACGGGATAAAAAATGACAATACTGGTCACAGGGGGCGCCGGCTATATCGGCTCCCACACCCTGGTTGAGCTGCTGGGCGCGGGGCAGCAGGTCGTGGTACTCGACAACCTCTCCAACTCCTCACCGGAGTCACTCAAGCGGGTCGAGCAGATCACCAGCAAACCGGTCACCTTCGTCGAAGGGGATGTGCTGGACAGAGCCTGCCTGCAGCAGCTGTTCGCCAACAACCAGATCGAATCGGTCATCCACTTCGCCGGCCTCAAGGCGGTCGGGGAGTCGAGCCAGATCCCGCTCACCTACTACCAGAACAACATCAGCGGCACTCTGGTGCTGTGCGAAGAGATGGCCAAGGCCGGGGTTTTCCGGCTGGTATTCAGCTCCTCGGCCACCGTCTATGGCGATCCCGCCTCGGTACCGCTGCGGGAAGATTTCCCCACCAGCGCCACCAACCCCTATGGTCGCTCCAAGCTGATGGTGGAGGAGATCCTGCGCGATCTCGCCAAATCCGATTCCCGCTGGGCTATCGTACTGCTGCGTTACTTCAACCCGGTCGGCGCCCACGAGAGCGGCCTGATTGGTGAAGATCCCAACGGCATCCCCAACAACCTGCTGCCCTATATCAGCCAGGTCGGCGTGGGCAAGCTCAAGGAGCTGGGGGTATTTGGCAACGACTACCCGACCCCGGATGGCACCGGCGTGCGCGACTACATCCATGTGGTGGATCTCGCCATCGGCCACCTGAAAGCACTGGCGCGCATCAAGAGCGACACCGGCGTCTTCACCTATAACCTGGGCACAGGTCAGGGCTACTCGGTACTGGAGATGGTCAAGGCGTTTGAAGCGGCCAGCGGCCGCCCCATTCCCTACCAGATCAAACCCCGTCGCCCGGGCGACATCGCCGAGTGCTGGGCAGAGCCGACGCTGGCCCGTGCCGAGCTGGGCTGGCAGGCAGAGCGCGGTCTGGAGCAGATGATGGTCGATACCTGGCGCTGGCAAAGCCAGAATCCGAACGGCTATCAAAGCTGATCTCTAGCGGACTGATAACAAAACGCCCCGATATCAAGATATCGGGGCGTTTTATTTTGTGGCACTCAATCAGTGAGTCTGACTACGTAATAGTGGTAATGGCGCGAGATAGGGAACGATGCGTCCAATCAGCCGATCCGCCAGCGGGGTCAACAGCAGCCAGGGCAGACAGAGGGTCGCCAGCCCCAGCGCGCCGACGTAGACATCGGTAAACCAGTGGGCGCCAGCCAGAATGCGCGGCGCGGAAAAGATCGGCACCATCAGCAATGCGGTGACTCCCGCCCAGCGCGGCAGATAGCGCAAGGCATAGCCGGCGAAGATCATCAGGAACAGAGCGTGATCCCCGGGGAAGCTATCACCGGAAGAGTCCTTGGTCGGAATACCGCTGATCTGGGTCACCCGCAGCGCATCAGCCACCATCAGGGTCGGGCTGGGTCGCTCCACCGGCAATCGGTGACCAAGCTGGTTGATCACCAGAGCACTCAGCAGCATCACTATCCCCATCGCCACCAGTTGGCGACGACCCGCCAAATCCCGGGCGAAGAAGCAGCGGGCCAGGATCAGCCCCATACAGGCCAGCACCGCCAGGTCGAACAGCCGGTTATTGGTGATAGCCACCAGATCGGCCCACAGAGCCGACTGCCCGAGCCAGCCATTGACGGTATGAAAAATCGCGAGGTCCCACTGATCCCAGGGACCATGAGCGGGCAGCGCAGCCCAACTGATGGCCACCAGACCACCGACCAGATAGCAAAGCAGGAACTTGCCCATGGGGACTCTCCGTTTGAAAAGGGCGATATCGTAAAACTGTAGGGTGCGTCACAAAACCGAAGAATTGTAAGAAAGTGCGACACAAAATCAAGCCTCAAATAAAACCCAACAACCCACTCCAGCCTCGCACACCGCGACAGCGACAATATTTCTGCCTCCAGTGCGTCATCTGTGGGCCTCTCACCATGAGTGCGGCTTGTGCCACCACCGCAACACCCCCTAGAATGCCCACTTCCCTTTACTGCGAAAGGAAGCGGTATGCATATTCACATTCTCGGGATCTGCGGCACCTTTATGGGTGGTCTGGCGGTGTTGGCAAAACAGCTTGGTTATCGGGTGACCGGTTCGGATGCCAATGTCTATCCCCCCATGAGTACCCAGCTCGAGCAACAGGGCATCGAACTGACCGAAGGCTATGACCCCTCCCAACTCGATCCGGCGCCGGATCTGGTGGTGATTGGCAACGCCATGAGCCGTGGCAACCCCTGTGTTGAATATGTGCTGGATCGCAATCTGCCCTACATCTCCGGCCCCCAGTGGCTGCTGGAGCATGTGCTGCAAGATCGCTGGGTTCTGGCCGTTGCCGGCACCCACGGCAAGACCACCACCGCCAGCATGCTGGCCTGGGTGCTGGAGTATGCCAAGCTGGAGCCCGGTTTCCTCATCGGCGGCGTGCCGGGCAACTTCCCGGTCTCGGCCCGTCTCGGCTCCGCCCCCTTCTTCGTCATCGAAGCGGACGAGTATGACTGCGCCTTCTTCGACAAGCGATCCAAGTTCGTCCACTACCACCCGCGCACCCTGGTGATGAACAATCTGGAGTTCGACCACGCGGATATCTTCCCGGATCTCGCCGCGATCCAGCGCCAGTTCCACCACCTGATGCGCACCGTGCCGAGCAACGGCCGGGTGCTGTTCCCGCAAGCCGATGACAACCTCACCGCCGTACGCAAGATGGGCTGCTGGAGCGAAGTGGAGCTGGTGGGTCAGGATGACGCCAAGTGGAAGGCGGTCAAGCTGGCCGATGACGGCTCCGCCTTCGAGGTGTGGCTGGATGGCGAAAAACAGGGCGAGGTGCACTGGGAGTGCATTGGCGAACACAACGTCAACAACGGCCTGATGGCTATCGCGGCCGCCCGCCATGCTGGCGTGATGGTGGAGCACGGCATCGCGGCGCTCTGCCAGTTCAAATCCCCCAAGCGACGGATGGAGCTCAAGGGCGAGGTAGCTGGCATCAGCGTCTATGACGACTTCGCCCACCACCCCACCGCCATCGAAACCACCCTTGGCGGTCTGCGCGCCAAGGTAGGCAGCTCACGTATTCTGGCGGTGCTGGAGCCTCGCTCCAACACCATGAAGCTGGGGGTTCACAAGGAGGAGCTGGCTGGCTGCTTCGATGGCGCCGACGAAGTGTTCTTCTTCCAGCCGCCCAACATCGGCTGGGATCTCGGCGAGGTGACCGCCCATATGACCCGACCGGCCAAGGTATTCAACGATCTGGAGACCCTGATCAACCGGTTGGTGGCCGAGAGCCGCGATGGCGACCATATTCTGATCATGAGCAACGGCGGCTTCGGCGGCATTCATGACAAGCTGATCGCCCGCCTCAAGGATTACCACGGCGAACTATGAACAAAGCGATCACCCTGGCGCTGACCGGCGCCTCCGGCGCCCCCTACGCCCTGCGCCTGCTCCAGTGTCTGGTGCAGGCGGACTATCGGGTCTACCTGCTCGCCTCATCGGCGGCTCGTGTGGTGCTTAAAACCGAGCAGCAGCAGGATTGGCCGGGCTCGCCGAAAGAGCTCTCTGCCTATCTTTGTCGCCAATATGGCGCCAAGGAGGGGCAGATTGTCGCCTGCGGCAAGGAGGAGTGGTTCTCGCCGGTGGCCTCAGGCTCGGCCGCACCCAAACAGATGGTGGTCTGCCCCTGTTCCATGGGCACCGTCTCGGCCATTGCCAACGGCACCTCGGACAACCTGCTGGAACGGGCAGCGGATGTGGTGATCAAGGAGCGCGGCCAGCTGATCCTGGTGCCCCGCGAAACCCCCTTCTCGGCGATCCATCTGGAAAACATGCTGAAACTGGCGCGGCTCGGGGTGACCATCATGCCTGCCGCCCCCGGTTTCTATCATGAGCCGAAAGGCATCGAGGATCTGGTGGACTTTATGGTCGCCCGCATCCTCGATCATCTGGGTGTCGAGCATGAGTTGACCAACCGCTGGGGCTATGGCCACCATTGAGCTGACCGCCACATTCGGCCATAAAAAAACGGCGCCACTCAATGAGTGACGCCGTTTTTCGTTAAGCCGTGTTAGCGAGCCTGAATTGGCGCCGTCACGTACTTGAACAGGAAATCAGTCACCTCTTGGCGCGCCGGGCGCTGAGGTTGATTGATCATCTGCATCATCACATAGCCAAAACCGGTCAAAGAGCGGGCCAGATCCTGTGCTGACAGCACGCTGGTGATCTCCCCTGCATCCATGGCGGTTTGCAGCTCGCTGGCGATCAGCTCAAGGCAGTGATCGAGCAGCCGGGTATAGCGGGGCCATACCTCTTCCCGAACCGATGAGCTCCACTCCAGCCAGATACCGGCATAATCCGGTTGATCGTAGGCGGCATCGACAGAGAGGCGTACATGACGCTGGATTTTGTCGAAAATGGAGCCCTGGTCACCGTATGCCTGCGACAGCATCTGGTTCACAAAGCGTTCGATCTCGGCCAGCACCTCATCTACCAACTCCTCGCGGGTGTTGAAATAGTTGAAGACGGTAGCCACAGAGACCTTGGCCTGTTCGGCTATCTCGGCGTGACCTGCACGGCCAATGCCGCGACGGGAGAACACCTCGATGGCACATTCCATCAATTGGGAGCGACGAGCTTCCGGCGACAGCCGGGTACGACGTCTTATTTCTGCGCGTGGTTCCATAGTTTTTATCATCTAATAGTTATTGATTATGGTGTTTATAGTATTTTAACTAATCATGCCTGAGTGCCTGCTAACTCTATCAATTAAAATAAGCCGATAAAAGCACCACGTATCTCTAGCACCCTTCAACATGAGTGGTAGAATCATCGGTTTTGATATTCATGAACGGCCAAATCCCCTTTGGCCTTATGGGAGTAAGTGATGAAACACACCGTCGAGGTGATGATCTCCGAGGCTGAAGTAGCCGCCCGGATCGCCAAATTGGGTGAAGAGATCACCGCCCGCTATCAGGGTTCTGACGAAGTCGTGATGATTGCGCTGCTGCGCGGTTCCTGCATCTTCCTGGCCGACCTCTGCCGCCAGTGCCAGCTGCCCATCACCCTGGACTTCATGACCGCCTCCAGCTACGGCTCCGGCATGCACAGCACCCGTGACGTCCGCATCCTGAAAGACCTGGACGACGACATCAAGGGTAAGGATGTGGTGATCGTGGAAGACATCATCGACACCGGTTACACCCTCAACAAGGTGCGCGAGATCCTCTCCCTGCGCGAGCCGAAATCCCTGGCCATCTGCACCCTGCTGGACAAACCCTCCCGCCGCGAAGTGCAGGTGCCGGTCGACTGGATTGGCTTCGCCATTCCGGACGAATTCGTGGTCGGCTGCGGCATCGACTACGCCCAGAAGTACCGCAACCTGCCGTTTATCGGCAAAGTGGTACCCCAGGAGTAAGCCAGGTTCAGGAATATCACGGGTGAAGCGGCCTTGCGCCCTTTACTCTGTGCAGGCGGCCTTGGCCGCCTTTTCTGTATCGAGCCGGATTCAACCATCACAGAGGTTGCAATGAACGCACTGGAAATCAGCGGCCTGAAAAAGACCTATCAGGGGGGCGTCGAAGCCCTTAAAGGCATCGATCTTACCGTCAGGCAGGGGGATTTCTTCGCCCTGCTAGGCCCCAATGGCGCGGGCAAATCCACCACCATCGGCGTCATCAGCTCGCTGGTGAACAAGAGCGCCGGCAAGGTGAAGGTGTTTGGCTACGACATCGACAGCGATCTGGAACAGGCCAAGGCCCAGCTCGGACTGGTGCCGCAGGAGTTCAACTTCAGCCAGTTCGAGAAGGTGATCCAGATTGTCACCCATCAGGCCGGTTTCTACGGCGTACCCAAGGCGGAAGCCAAGATCCGCGCCGAGAAGTACCTGCGCCAGCTCGATCTGTGGGAGAAGCGCGACATGCCTGCCCGCACCCTCTCCGGCGGCATGAAGCGCCGCCTGATGATCGCCCGCGCCCTGATGCACGAGCCCAAGCTGTTGATCCTCGATGAGCCGACCGCCGGGGTCGATATCGAGATCCGCCGCTCCATGTGGACCTTCCTCAAGGATCTCAACGAGCAGGGCGTCACCATCATCCTCACCACCCACTATCTGGAAGAGGCCGAGATGCTCTGCCGCAACATCGGCATCATCGACAAGGGTCGTCTGATCGAGAACACCAGCATGAAGAATCTGCTGGGCAAGCTGGGTCGCGAGACCTTCCTACTCGACCTTGCGCCAGGTTCTGCCGTACCTGAGGTACCAGAGTTCAACGGCCGGATGCCGGATGAGCGCACCCTTGAGGTGGATCTCGACAAGAGCCAGTCACTCAACAGCCTGTTCGAGCAGTTGTCGAACCAGCAGGTGCAGGTCGTGAGCATGCGCAACAAGGCCAACCGGCTGGAAGAGCTGTTCGTCAATCTGGTCGAAGAGGGGAGAAAAGCATGAATCTGGCCATCTACTACATCGCCTTCAAGAGCATTCTGGCCAAAGAGGTGAGCCGCTTCACCCGGATCTGGATCCAGACCCTGGTGCCACCGGCCATCACCATGAGCCTCTACTTCGTCATCTTCGGCAACCTGATCGGTTCGCGCATCGGTGACATGGGTGGCTTCACCTACATGGAGTTCATAGTGCCCGGCCTCATCATGATGTCGGTGATCACCAACTCCTACTCCAACGTCGCCTCTTCCTTCTTCAGCGCCAAGTTCCAGCGCAATATCGAGGAGATGCTGGTGGCGCCGGTGCCCAACTACGTCATCATCGCCGGTTACGTGGGCGGAGGCGTGGCACGCGGCCTCTGTGTCGGCCTCATCGTCACCCTGGTGTCGCTGTTCTTCGTGCCGCTGCAGATCCACCATCTGTTCAGCGTCTGCGTCACCGTGCTGCTCACCGCCATCCTCTTCTCGCTGGGTGGCCTTATCAACGCTGTGTTTGCCAAGACCTTCGACGACATCAGCATCATCCCCACCTTCGTGCTGACACCGCTCACCTATCTGGGCGGGGTGTTCTACTCCATCAGCCTGCTGCCCCCCTTCTGGCAGGGTGTCTCCCAGGTGAACCCCATCATCTACATGGTGAACGCGTTCCGTTACGGCTTCCTCGGCATCTCCGACGTGCCGCTCGGCACCGCCTACCTCATCATCATCGGCTTTATCGTGGCCCTCTACGGTATCGCCTGGTGGCTTATCTCCCGCGGCACCGGCCTGCGCCACTAATAACCAAAACGGGCACCTCGCGGTGCCCGTTTTCATTGTCCTGCCCGCCTCGGGATGACTTAGACCCGGATGGCGTGATCCTTGAGCAGCCGGGCGGTGAGCTCAAGCTTCTCGTTACGCTCGGCAGCCCGCTCGGGAACCGTGACGCCCCCCCTGCTCATCGACCCGCTCCTGACCGAAAGCATCGTCGATAGCCTGCGCCATGGCGGTGCGACCAGCCGCGAGATCGGGATCGATCAGGCTCTCCTGCATCCGGATCCGGTTCTCGCTGGCCGCCAGCTGCAGTTCCTCCAACTGGGTGGCGAGAGTGACAATCCGGTTATCGACCCGCTGGGCCAGTTCGAAGAGACGGTTTTCATTCCCTGCCGCCATCGCCAGTCCATCTAGCAGTTCCCCTTTGCGCTGATCAAAGTTGCTTACCGCACGAGCGGCCAGCTCCAGTGCATAAGCCTTGGTAGCCTTGGTAGCCATGGCATTGACTCCGCCCTCCCAACCGACATCGGACCCCACCCCCAGTGTCACGCCAAGGGTAGTATGAAACTTTGCTCCCTGTGGCCCGAAAGCCGCAGTGGCACCGGCCGATGCACCGACCCCCAGATTGGCGGAGGCGCGTACCTTGGCCGAAAGGCTATAGGCATCCGCATACTGGCTCTTGAGCAGACTGAGCTGGGCACTCCCCTCAGCTTTCATACCAGCAAAGGCCGAGGCGTTGGCCGTCACGCTGACCACTGGCCCATTGGGGGTCATGATAGCCGCAGCACCGGCCTCCAGCTTGGCATTGGCGACCACCTCGGCCGAGCCTGCCAGCTTGGCGTTAAGCAGATTGCCGATAGTCCAGCTCCCCTCAACCGACAGCCCCAGCCTGCTCACCAGCTCGGCACTGGCACTGACCAGCCCGAGCCCGCCAAAAGCCTTCTGGCTCACGGGTTCACCCGGTTTCAGCTCCTTGCTGGTAGCAGAGAGAGGGCTCTTGAGCTCGGCCCGTACACCACTCTGATAGTGCTTGCCTGATGCGGCCTCTCCCTGCCAGAGCGCCTTCTCCTGCGCCTCGCGCTCAAGCCAGGGCTCATTCAGTCCATCCACAAGCGCGGTCAGCAGCTCGGTCCTGAGCAGGCCAATCTCCCCCTGCTTGCTCACCTGCTGCTGAATGCTGAGATCCAGAACCTCCTTGAGGTGGCCGAGCTCCAACAACTGACTGTGGGTCAACAGGATATCGCGACCATTCTCATCGGCAGTGGCTTGCGGCTTGAGCTCACCCAGTGCGGGCAGAGCCTGACGCAAGGTCCCGCAAAACAGCTGCCACTCGTGGCTTGCTGCGACCTCTTCACGGGTCGGCGCCCGCTCCAGCCGTCGCACCATCATCCCCTCACTCACCCCGAACATCAGGTCTAGCCCCCCTTGCAGCTCCCGCTTGAACAGGTCGTTGGCCCCCTCCTGTTGCAGGCGAGCCAACTCGCTGCACCACTGGCGGATCTGCTGGTTACTCTCGATAGGCTGATTGACTCTCCCCTGCTCGTTGCAGACCCACGCCAGCTGAAATGAGGGAGGCTTGCCACCCTGCGCCAACGCCTGACGGCGGACAGCGATGTCATCGACCAGTTTTTGCAACACGGGATCCTGCTGACGGGAGCGGTTCTTGCCCGAGTCGATCCAGAACTGCAGCGCCTGTTCGATCTTCGCCAACCCGGCCAATGAAGGCATTGACTGGGCCTGGTAGTGCCGCACTGCCTGCTTGACCGCCTTGAGTTCCGGGCTCTGCCGATGGCCAATACCACGGCGGATCCCCCTATCGAACTCCCGGCTACCGGCATCCAGCAGCCGTAGTCTGGCGTTGCCAAGGCGATCAGTAGCAGGAGGTGTAGCATCAGAGCTTGTCTGCTGATGACGGCTTACATCGATATCCGGGGAGGCAATTTTCATGGCAAGAAACCTGCGTTGATGAGAGAGAAGATCCTCAGCGTACGCCGACCCCCCTTGTCACCCTGTCAGCGATGGTCCCGCTTTTTTAGGATTCGGACTGACCCGTAAAAGATGTATGTCAGCTCACAATTTCGGCACAACCACCCGCCCCGCCGACCAAAAACGCTAAAAAAATGACGACAAGTGATAAGCAACCACCGATCAGCCGCATAGGGTGTCACTCTCTCCCTGCCCGAGGTTTGGCCATGTATCACGCTCTCATCACCGCCCTGTACACACAACTTGGACTTCCGCTTCCGGTGGCCGGACAGACAGCCACCACCCTCGCCATCAACGACGAACTGGTGCTGACGCTGGCAGAGGATGAGGGCCATCTGGTGATCTATCTGCTGCTACCGGGCCACGCCATGCCCAACACGCCCCTGCTCAACCACCTTGGCGACGCGCCGGTGTTTCTGCTGGATCAGACCGAGCAGGGAGAGACCCTGATCTGGGCCCGCGAGTGGCTCGATCATCTGACGGTCGACAGCTTGCTGCTACTGCTCGAGCGGGCCATCGAGCTGGCTGCCGAACTGCTGACCCACCAGCACGACCGGGAGCAATCGACACAGCCACAGCATCCCGCCTCTACAACCGCCACCATCAGGGTCTAGCGCCCCCATTCTGGTCACTGCCCCGCAAAATCGAGATTTATCTTGTCCAGCATGGGTTTAGTCATTGCGGCTCAATCGGGAATTGTTAGAATTTACCACTCTCTATAAAGAGGTAGAACATGCCTGCGTTGTTGCGCATGCTGGCCAATCTGGCGCTGGGGGGATTCTTCCTCGCCTCCGCCGGGTTCAAGCTGGTCTCCCCCGCCCTGTTTGTCGAACAGATCGGCGCCTTTGGCCTGATCTGGCCGCAGCTGATCCCGCCAGTGGCCTGGGGGCTGATCGCCCTTGAGCTCTGTGCTGGGCTTGCGGTCATCGCCAACCGGCGCTGGGGATTGTGGCTGGTGATCGGGCTGCTCGCCCTGTTTATTCCGGTGTTGGGCTATGGCGTTGCCATCGGGCTCGACATCTCTTGCGGCTGTCTGGGCAGAGCTGATCTCAGCTCGTTGCCGGAGGCCATTGTGCGGGATCTGCTGCTACTGACGCTTGCGGGCGCCCTGCTGCGAACTTCCCGCCCCGTTTTTCCCGTACTGAAGGAGTAGTGACATGATGACATTGCGATCCCGCACCCTGCTGGCCTCGCTGATCGCCGCCAGCTTTGCCCTCACGGGCTGTGGCGACAACCAGTTCGAGCAGGAGGTGAAGCTGGAGCAGTCGGCGGTGCAACTGGCGCAAGAGACACAGCAAGGGGGCTATCAGCTGCTGACCGTGGCCGAGCTGAAGACCCGGATGGACAAGGGTGAGGAGCTGGTGATCATCGACACCATGCCCTATGAGGACTCCTACAAGAAGGAGCACATCCCGGGCGCCAAGAACTTTGTCTTCGTGAAAGAGGCGAAAGCGGGCGACAACTGGAGCGAGATTGTCGAGGGAAGCGGTACACCGGAGCAGTTCCAGGCGCTGCTGGGTGAAGACAAGTCCCGTCCTGTGGTGATCTACTGCGGCTTCGTCAAGTGCGGTCGCAGCCACAACGCCGCCGCCTGGGCGGTGACTCAGGGCTATCAGCAGGTCTATCGGGTGCCGGGCGGCATCTTCGCCTGGAAAGGCGCCGGTTACCCCGTCTCTGCCGAGTAACCGAGCCAGGCAACTCGGCCGACATAAAGAAGCCCGCAACTGCGGGCTTCTTTCATATTGGGTAACGCTGGGGTTAGCTGGCGGCCTGCTGCTCCAACACCTGCGTCTCGGCCAGCTGCTGTTTGCCCAGCAAGCGCTTGGTGATCATCGCCGCCATGATGGAGCCGTTGACGTTGAGAGCGGTACGGCCCATGTCCACCAGCGGCTCGATGGCGATCATCACCCCCACCAGCGCGATGGGGAAGTTGAGGGTGGAGAGCACGATCAGCGCGGCGAAGGTGCCGCCACCGCCTACCCCCGCAACCCCGATGGAGCCCAGTGCAATCACCGGCAGCAGGGTGAGCAGGAACAGGGGATTAAACGGGTTGATGCCGAGCATGGGGGCAATCATCGCCACCATCATGGCCGGATAGATGCCGGCACAGCCGTTCTGGCCGAGGTTGGCACCGAACGAGGCGGCAAAGTTGGCGATGCTGGCGGGCACCCCAAGGCGCTGCTGGGTCTCGATGCTGAGGGGAATGGAGGCGGCGCTGCTGCGGGAGACAAAAGCGAAGGTGAGCACGCCCCACACTTCCCGCAGGTAGTGCAGCGGGTTCTGGCCGATCAGCAGCAGGATCACCATGTGCACCGCAAACATCGCCAGAATGGCGACGTAGCAGACCAGAATAAAGCCGAGCAGGCTGAGGATCTCGCTCAGCGGATAGTGAGCCACCACCCGGGCGATCAGTGCCATCACGCCATAGGGGGTGAGCGCAATCACCACCCGCACCATCTTCATCACCCACAGTTGCAGGGTGTCGATGGCCACGGCGGCGCGAGCCCCCGCCTGCGGATGCTCCGCCTTCAGCTGGAGCAGAGCAACCCCGGCCAACACGGTGAAGATCACCACGCCGATCACCGAGAGACCGCGGCTACCCGCCATATCGGCGGCAAAGTTGGTGGGCACCAGCGAGAGCAGCAGGGCAGGCAGGGTCTGGGCACTATCGATGGTGCTCATGCTCTGTTGCAGGGTGACGCTGTCGCTACCGTGGCTCAGCAGCCCGGCTGCGGTGAGACCGCTCAGGTGGGTGATGGTCATCCCCACCATACCGGCGATCATCACCAGGGTCAGCATGGAGCCGATCAGCACGGCGCTGATCTTGCCGAGGGACTGGGCCTGCTCCAGCTTGTTGATGGCGGAGAGGATCGAGGTGAACACCAGCGGCATCATCACCACCTTGAGCAGGCTGACATAGCCGCCGCCGATGATATTGACCCACTCCAGGGTCTGCTGAACGCCGGCATCATCGGCGCCCCAGCCCAGTTGCAGCGCCAGTCCGAACAGGGCACCAAGCAACAGACCCGCAAGCACCTTCCGCGAGAGCGGCAAACCGGTAGGCAACCGGGTGAGAGCAAAACAGAGCAGACAGAAAAAAAGCGATGCAATCAGGACAAACATCATGAATACCTGTAGCGGCCATCAGGCCGAAAGTGGATAGAAACGAAGGGAAATGCGGGCTGGGCCGCAGAACAAAACGCCGGAATGCAGGAGAGTGCAGGCGTGAAAAAGCAGCGGACGCCCGAGGGGGCGTCCGCTGGCATTCGGGGGAATTACTTCTTTACGGGGGCGTCGTACTGTTCGGGTTCGTCGCTATAGACGCAGACGTTCCACTTGGCGGCCAAACCATCTTCCGCCAGACAGTAACGCTCGAAGAAAGCCTTGATCTCCGCGCGCTGGCAGTGCGCCTCGAAAGCCGCCATATCTTGCCAAATCTCGTTGAATACGATGGGAAAGCTTTCCCCCTCGGCAAACGGGCTCGCGATGTGGCGGGTTACCCGATATTGCAGGCAACCATCCTCACGCAGGGTATTGGGCTCGAGCGCCTGCAGCACCTGAAACAGGGCCTGCTCCTGACCGGGTTTGGGCAGGAATTGGGCAATGCAGTAAACCTTCTTGGACATGGAGTCCTCCTGGTTGTGGCGGGCTCAGGCTTGCTGCAGCGTGACCACTTGATTGTCGATAAGGCGGGCCTTGCCAAGATAAGCAGCCATCAGGATCACCAGCTGCGCGCTCTCGTCAGTGGCGGATTCGAGGGTGGCGGCATCGACGATGTCGATGGCATCGGTACGAAAACCGGCGTTGTCGAGACGCTGGCTGGCCTGCGCCACCAAGGAGGGCAGGTGGTGGTCACCCGCTTCAATCTGCTCGGCGATCCAGTTCATGGTGCGCGCCAGCTCGGGGGCGATGACCCGCTCGGCAGCTGTCAGGTAGCCGTTGCGCGAAGAGAGCGCCAGCCCGTCTTCGGCCCGCACGGTGGGCACACCGACGATCTCGATGGGCATCGCCATGTCGGCCACCATCTTTCGAATAAGCGCCAACTGCTGGTAATCCTTCTGGCCAAAGCAGGCCACATCCGGCTGTACCAGATTGAACAGCTTGGTAACGACTGTGCTGACCCCGCGGAAGTGACCCGGGCGCAGCGCTCCCTCCAGCAGATTGGAGAGGCCCGGCACCTCGACGAAGGTCTGGCTGGCCAGACCCTGCGGATACATGATCTCCGGGGTCGGGGTGAACACCATATCGACGCCGGCCGCTTCCAGCGCAGCGCAATCCTGCTCCAGGGTGCGCGGATAGTTGGCAAGATCCTCGGCCTTGTCGAACTGCATCGGGTTGACGAAGATGCTGACCACCACCTTCTCGGCGTGGCTGTGCGCCTCTTTCACCAGCGTCAGGTGGCCCTGATGCAGGTTACCCATGGTGGGCACAAATGCGATGGCACGCCCTTCACGGCGCCATTGGCTGATCTGCTCACGCAGAACGACGGGATTATTTACGACCAACATCAGCAGTTCACCTTCCGATAAATCAAAAAGAGAGACGGGTTGCATCTACCAGTAGCACTCGGGCGGGATGAAGCACGAAAATGGCTATCAGCAGTTCACCTTTAGATGAATCAATAAGAGACGGATTAGCTATACGGGTTAACTGTGCGAGGCTGAGAAGCAGAGACGGGGGCCGCAGCCCCCCCATCATGCAACTGCCAGGGTCAGTTGAAGCTGTGCTCCGGGCCGGGGAAACTCCCCTCGCTCACCTGCTGGACATAGAGGCGGATGGCGGCACGCACATCGCCGGTCTCGGCCAGGAAGTTCTTGGTGAACTTGGGCACATAGCCAGAGGTGACGCCAAAGGCATCGTGCATCACCAAAATTTGACCATCGGTCGCGGGGCCGGCACCAATGCCAATCACCGGGATGCGAAGCGCCTTGGTGATGCGCTCGGCCAGCGCAGTGGGCACACACTCGAGCACCAGCAGCTGGATACCGGCCGCTTGCAGTTCGAGGGCCTGGCGGTAGATCTCCTGCGCCTGAAACTCGTCACGCCCCTGCACCTTGAAGCCGCCAAAGACATGAACGGATTGCGGGGTGAGACCGAGGTGACCACACACAGGCACCCCGTTGCGGGTAAGGTGACGGATAGAGTCACAGAGCCAGTCGCCCCCTTCCATCTTGACCATGCGGGCACCGGCCGCCATCAGGCGGGCAGCGTTCTGGTAAGTCTGCTCGGGGGTGGCGTAGCTCATGAACGGCATGTCGGCGACCACCAGTGCCTTGCTGGCACCGCGCGCCACACAGCGGGTGTGATAGACCATCTCATCCATGTTGACCGCCAGGGTATCCTGACCCCCTTGCAGCACCATGCCCAGCGAATCGCCGATAAGCAGCACGTGGGCCCCCTCGTCGTCGAACAGCTTGGCAAAGGTGGCATCATAGGCGGTGATGGCGGTGAACTTTTGACCTTCCTGCTTCATCTTCAGCAGGCTGGCGGTGGTGATCTTGCTCATAGAGGCTCCTGTACGTCTGCACGCGGGGCAATGATGGCCAAATCATTGTGCGGGCAGCGGGCAACCAGTCGGGCGAGCGGGGTGCCGCAGGGCAGCACCAGAGCAGGCGCAATTTCGGCAAGAGGCAGCAGCACGAACTCCCGCTCCTTCATGCCGTAGTGGGGTACGATCAGGCGCTCATGGTTGATCACCTGATCTCCATAGAGCAACAGATCGAGATCCAGGGTTCTGGGTCCCCACCGCTCATCTTTGCGCACACGTCCCTGTTCCAGCTCGATTTTTTGTAATTGATCCAGCAGCGCAAGGGGTGCGAGCCGGGTGTTGAGCCGGGCCACGGCATTGACGTAGTCCGGTTGGTCAGCAGGCCCCATGGGGCGGCTGCTGTAAAACGACGAGGCCTGCACCAGCACAGATTCCGGCAACCTTGCCAGGGCGGCAACGGCGCGACGAGCCTGACCCAGCGGATCAGACAGGTTGGAACCAATGGCGATGAAGACCTCGGTCATCACGTCTGTGGTCACTCGGCCGTTTTCGGTTTACGACGGCGCGGGCGGCGGCGGTTGCGGCTGTTGCTGCTGCGCTTCTCGCCATCTTGGCTACGGGCTTCGCCGGCCCGACCGCGCTCACCGCTGGCAGGGCGACGGGTCGCTTCACGCTGCAGTTGCGGGCGCACATCCGGATTGGAGGCAACATAGCGCTCCCACCAGCTGGCCAGCTCGCCGAGACCGCGCTCGACCCGGTTGCGCAGCAACAGGAAGTCGAACGCCGCGCGGAACTTGGGATGCTCCATGGCGCGCTCGGGGTGCTTGCCCTGACGACGGGTCAGACGCTGTTGGAGTGCCCAGATGTCGCGGACATCGGTAGTGAAACGGCGAGGTACGGCAATGATCCGCACCTGATTGTCCAGCACCTCGTTGACCGCCAGCATGAAGGCGTCATACCAGGGCAGACCGCTCTCGTTCTCCAGCACCCGACCGCGAGCCTCGACGCAGCCCCACAGCAGGGTGGCGTAGAGGAAGGCGGGGGTGACGCGCTTATCTTCACGAACGCGGGTGTCGGTATCGATCAGCGCCTGCTCGATAAACTGCTCGTAGGGCGAGTTGCCGTGCGGGGTAAACAGCGCAGCCACTTGCGGGAAGAGCTGCTGGAACAGACCATACTCGCGCAGCAGCTTGTAGGTTGCCAGACCGTCGCCAGCCAGGAACAGCTTGAGGGTCTCCTCAAACAGGCGGGCCGCCGGAATATCCTGCAGCAGAGGCGCCAGCGCCTTGATGGGGGCGGCGGTACGCGGGCTGATGGTCATATCCAGCTTGGCGGCGAAGCGCACGGCGCGCAGCATCCGCACCGGATCTTCACGATAACGGGTCTCGGGATCGCCGATCAGCTCAAGCTTGCGCTCGGCCAGATCTTCCAGACCCCCTTCGAAATCGTGCAGGGTGAAATCTTTGGCGCTGTAGTAGAGGGCGTTGACGGTAAAGTCGCGGCGCTCGGCATCCTCTTCGATGGTGCCGTAGACGTTGTCGCGCAGCAGCATGCCTTCATCAGACTGGGCCGACACATGTTTGCTGGTATTGACCTGATGGTGGTGACCCCGGAAGGTGGCCACTTCGATCACGTCACGACCAAAGACAATGTGGGCCAGGCGGAAACGACGGCCAATCAGGCGGCAGTTGCTGAACAGCGCCTTGATCTGCTCCGGCGTCGCATCGGTTGCGATGTCGAAATCCTTGGGCGTCTTCCCGAGCAGCAGATCCCGGACTCCGCCGCCGACCAGGTAGGCTTCGTAGCCGCCCTTGTTCAGGCGATAGAGCACCTTGAGTGCATTCTCGCTGATCTCTTTGCGCGAAATAGGGTGCTGATCACGGCTTAAGGTACGACGTTGACCGGCGACACGGGCTGGAATGGGGGATTCCACCGACTGCTCGCCGTCTTCCTTGCCGAGCACCTTGCGGCAAAAGTTTGCGATCTGGGAAAAAATGGTACACCTCTTCATGACTTCTAGATTGACGGGAGGCCAAAAAATAGCGGCCTATCATAGCTCACGCCTAACCAAATGAAAAACCGTGCCGACAATTGATCCCGCATGAAACCGTCTGCCAGCGAAAATAGCGGTCTATCAGCGCCCAGCTCACGCCTTATTACACGAAAACCGGCTCTTTTTACTCAAGGTCCAGCGGGATTTTCTCGCTGGCGGGCACCCGTTCTAGCTGCCAGTTGGCGATGCCCCATTCGATGATCTCGTCGATCCGGCTTGCCATCAGCTCGGGCGGCGGGCACTGGCCGAGGAAGTGCAGCGCCTGCCACAGGGCGGGTCGCACCTCATCGAGCGCCAGAGCAGGCGCATGGTTCTGCTTGGAGAGCTTGTTGCCATCGGCCAGTACCGCCAGCGGCAGGTGCACCCAGTCGGGCACCGGCGCCCCCAAGGTCTGGTAGAGGGCAATCTGGCGCACCGTGGGCTCCAGCAGATCGGCACCGCGCACTATCTCGGTGATGCCGCTGTCCATATCATCCACCACCACTGCCAGGTTGTAGGCGTAAAGCCCGTCGCGGCGACGGATAATAAAATCCTCCTCGGCAAGCGCCGCCGGGACCGCGATATGGCCCTGCAAGCGATCGTCGAAGTGGTAGACCGGATGGTGCTGGCGCAGCCGGGCGGCGCAACCTTCGGCCGCAAGCCCGAGGGTGCGGCAGTGGCCGCTGTAGAGACCGCCCGCGGCCATGATTTCTCGCCGGGTGCAGCGGCACCAGTAGAGATCCCCCGCCCGATAGAGCTGGTCGATGATCTCGTCATAACGACTATGGCGCGCGCTCTGGAACATCACCTCCCCATCCCACTCGAGGCCATATGCCTCAAGGGTTTTGAGGATCAGGTGCGCTGCCCCCGCCATTTCCCGCGGCGGATCGATATCTTCGATGCGAACCAACCAGCGTCCCTGCTGCGCTCTGGCCTGCAGAAAGCTGCCGAGGGCGGCGATCAGCGAACCGAAATGAAGCGGGCCTGAGGGTGAGGGGGCAAAGCGGCCGACATAGGGGCGCACAAGGGGTGAGGACGGGAAATTCACTGGCATGACTATTCGGGTAAGCGATTCATTGAGGCTGCATTCTGGGGCGCGACCGCCAAAAGCTCAATAAAAAAGGGAGCCCGCGAGCTCCCTTTTTCATATACCAGAGGGTCGGGATCAACCGGCCATCTGTTTTTCCTTGATCTCGGCCAGCGTCTTGCAATCGACACAGAGGTCGGCAGTCGGACGGGCTTCCAGACGACGGATACCGATCTCGATACCGCAGTGTTCGCAGTAACCGAAATCATCGTCTTCAAGCAGCTGCAAGGTCTTCTCGATCTTCTTGATCAGCTTGCGTTCACGGTCGCGGGTACGCAGTTCAAGAGCGAACTCTTCTTCTTGCGCGGCACGATCCACGGGATCCGGGAAGTTGGCAGCCTCGTCTTTCATATGGTCGACGGTACGATCAACTTCCTGCATCAGTTGGTTGCGCCAGGCACCCAGGATCTTGCGAAAATGCGCCTTTTGTTGGTCATTCATGTACTCCTCACCCGGCTTTTCCTGGTAAGGCGCGACACCCGCAATGGCCAGGGGGCCCAGAGATTTCCTGTTTTCGCCTGTTGGCATGCCCTGTCTCCTAATTCAGCACGCTACCCGTGCCATCCATAAATTGAGGGCGACATCTATAGCAGAAGGGTAACGGGTAAGCAAACGAGCCGTACCAATAATGTTACCCACTCCAATATTTATGCACTCCCCTCGGGTAACAGGTGACCAGATTCAAACGGGATAAACCCTTGAGCCACCATGCCTTGCACCCCAACATGGGGCCGATAGCATAAAATTTCAACCCCCGCCGCGATTGCCTGCTCAATTAGCAGACTATAGTGCGGATCTATATGGGTTGCAGGGCGCATCCGGCTTATTCCGGAGTGCAACACCATAAAGAGCAGCACGGCCCTGTGGCCCGCCGCTTTCATCGCCATCAACTCGCGCAAATGCTTGGCACCACGGGCGGTGACCGCATCGGGGAAGTAGCCCATACCCGGATCTTCACGTTCGTCGAGCAGGGTGACCGATTTTACCTCGATGTAACAATTGCCCTTCTCGTCATCTTCCAGCAACAGATCGATGCGACTGTTCTCTTCGCCATACTTCACCTCGGTGCGCAACCGGCTGTAACCCGCCAGCGGAGCGATGGCCTCCTGCTCGATCAGCTCCCGGGCAATCAGGTTGGCGCGTGCCGTGTTGACGCAGATAAAGTGGCCCGCCGGGCTTTCGGCGATCTCCCAGCTGTTGGGCAGCTTGCGCTTGGGGTTATCGGAGGTGGAGTACCAGACCCGGGTGCCCGGATCGGCACAACCGGTCATGGCACCGGTATTGGCGCAGTGGATAGTGATGACCTCGCCGTTATCGAGTTGCACATCGGTCAGAAAGCGCTTGTAGCGGGCCACCAGCTGGCCCGATTGCAGGGGGGGATCAAAGATCACGGGTTAGCCCTCCGCGCGTCTTCTTTTACCCGGGCGCGCAGCGGCCAGCAGGCAAGCGGCTCGTAGCGCACCCCGTCCGGGGTCGAGATGGATTGATAGAGGCAGAACTCGTCAGCCTGCAGCAGAAAATTTGGGGCAGGCAGGGTGGCAGGGGCCTCGACCGCCTTGCGCGACAGGGTGACATGGGGGCGATAACCCTGCTCGCCATTGCCAAGACGCAACTTCTCGCCGTGGCGGCGCAGCGCCCTAGCCAGCACGTTCAGCTCGTTGGGCCACTCTTTCGGGCCAATCCAGGCGGCCTTGGCCCGGCTGAACCAGCCGGTCTCATCCAGCCTGATGGAGAGCGGCGGACAGTGCTGACGCTCTACGGCGGCGATCAGGCGGCGGGTGGTCAACTCGTCCGCCTCACCCAGAAAAGCCAGGGTCAGGTGGAGGTTGGCTTGCGGCACCGGCTGACCGGGCCAGGGCAGCTGATCGCGCCAGGCGATGAGC
Organism: Aeromonas sp. FDAARGOS 1414; assembly: GCF_019047065.1. NCBI lineage: Bacteria > Pseudomonadati > Pseudomonadota > Gammaproteobacteria > Aeromonadales > Aeromonadaceae > Aeromonas > Aeromonas sp. FDAARGOS 1414. Next base: position 2,903,369 of record NZ_CP077210.1, read on the forward strand.
TCGGGGGCGAGCTCTTTGACGGGCAGGGCAAAGAAGAGTTTGGCCATGTGGTGATAATGCCTTTTTCACGCTCATTGGATGGGCCCATTCTATGGCAGCCATCCGGCCATGTCTCGCCACCCTCCCACCCGAGTGACCATCTCCGCACATCCACTCACGGTGGTGCGGGTGGCTGTGGCAGAATAGGCGCCGTTTTACCGGTTGCCACAGAAGGTGCTCATCGCTTTGTCCCAGCTCCCCATCGTTTCGGTATTACCCGAACTCTTTGCCGCCCTCGACAGCCACACCAGTGTGATCCTGCAGGCGCCCCCCGGCGCGGGCAAATCGACCCTGCTGCCGCTGGAGCTGGTGCGTCAGAACCGGCTGCCCGGCCGCATCATCATGCTGGAACCAAGGCGCCTTGCGGCGCGCAATATCGCCACTTTTCTGGCGCGCCAGCTGGGGGAGAAGGTGGGCGAGCGCATCGGCCTGCGAGTGCGTGGCGAGAGCCGCACCAGCTCAGCGACCCGGCTAGAGATCGTCACCGAAGGCGTGCTGACCCGGATGTTGCAGCAAGACCTTGAGCTGAATGGCGTCTCGCTGGTCATCTTCGATGAGTTCCACGAACGCAGCCTGCACGCCGATACCGCATTGGCCTTCGCCATCGAGAGCCAGCAGGGATTACGCGATGACCTCAAGCTACTGGTGATGTCCGCAACCCTGGATGGCATGGCGCTTGAGCGTCTGTTACCGGATGCCCCTGTAGTTCGCTCCGAGGGGCGCGGTTTTCCCATCGACTACCACTACCGCCCCGCCAATCGCCAGCAGTGGCTGGAGCCGCAGGTCGGCGCCGTGGTAATCGAAGCGCTGGCCGAGCAAGATGGCAGCCTGCTGGTCTTTCTGCCGGGACAGGGGGAGATCGAGCGACTGGCGCAATGGTTGGCAGACAAACTGCCGGACGACGTGACCCTCGCCCCCCTCTACGGCCGCCTCGACATGGCGGCGCAGCAGGCAGCCATCGAACCGGCGCCTGCCGGCCGCCGTAAGCTGGTGCTCACCACCAATGTGGCGGAGACCTCCCTCACCATCGAAGGGATTTCGGTGGTGATCGATAGCGGGCTGGAACGACGGGCCTCCTATGATCTGAAAAGCGGTGTCACCCGACTGGAGACTCGCCAGATAGCCAAATCCTCCGCCACCCAGCGGGCCGGTCGCGCCGGTCGTCTCGGCCCCGGCGTCTGCTACCGGCTCTGGAGCAGCGAGGTGCAGGAGCGACTCGCCGAGCAGAGCCCGCCAGATATCCTCACTCAGGAGCTGACCGGCCTGCTGCTGGACGCCGCCCAGTGGGGAGCAAAGGTGGAAGATCTGCCGCTGCTGGACATGCCCCCCGCCGCTGCGGTGGCCAGCGCCCAGCGGCTGCTGGTGGCCCTTGGCGCCATGAAGCCGGAGGGTGAGCAACAACTCACTCCCGCTGGCCGCGCCATGGCGGCCTTCGGTACCCACCCTCGCCTCGCTCGCATGCTGCTGCGCGCCCGCGAGCTGGAGTCCGAGGGTCTGACAGGGATTGTCGCCGATGCCGCTTATCTGGTGGCGTTGCAGGAAGAAGATCTGCGAGGATCGGAGCGCCTCTTTGTGCTGTTCCACCGCCGTCAAAGTGCCCTGCGTCAGGGGGCGGCTCGCTGGTTTGAACGGCTTGGCGTGCGCCCTGCCAGTGCGCAGGGTCAGTGGCTGGGGCTACTCTGCGCCCTCGCCTGGCCGGATCGCATCGGCAAACTGCGTAGCGGCAGTCGCTATCAACTCAGTGGTGGGGTGAGCTGCGATCTGGTAGAAGGTCATCCCTGTCAGGGACAAGGGGCGCTGATCGCCATCGAGATGGGGCAGAACGATCGCGGCAGCCGCATCTTTATCGCCGAACCGGTCGATCTGGACGAGCTGGTACGCCTGCTGCCGGAGCTGGTGAGCGAACGGCAGTGGTTCGACTGGGATGAGCGGGAAGAGCGGGTGCGCGCCGAGCGCCAGCAGGTGATCGGCGAGCTGGTGCTGAGCCAGCGACCGCTGACCGAACTCTCTGACGAGCAGAAAGGGCGCTGCCTGCTGCAGGGCATCCGCCGCAAGGGGCTGCACGTGCTGCCGTGGGACGAGAGCAGCGAAGGGCTGCTGGCCCGTCTGCGCTGCGCCCGTGAGTGGCTGCCCGATGAGGAGTGGCCAGCCATGGATGACGACAGCCTGCTGGCCGACCTAGAACAGTGGCTGCTGCCAGCGGTGAGCGGTATGACCCGGCTGGAGCAGCTGAAGAGGCTCAATATGAGCGACATCCTGCGCCAATCCCTGCCCTGGCCGTTGCCCAAACGGCTGGACGAGGCGCTGCCGAGTTACTTTGCAGCGCCCACCGGCAGCCGGGTGCGGATCCGCTATCAGCCAGGGCAGGCACCGGTGATCCCGGTGCGGATTCAGGAGATGTTCGGGCAAGGCTCGACCCCCTGCGTGGCCGATGGCCGGGTGCCGCTGGTAGTGGAGCTGCTCTCCCCTGCCCAGCGACCGCTGCAGATCACTGCCGATCTGGCTGCTTTCTGGGCTGGATCCTACGAACAGGTGAAAAAAGAGATGAAGGGACGCTATCCCCGCCACTACTGGCCGGATAATCCGCTGGAGGCGATGCCGACCAGGGTCACCAAGAAGAAGATGGGTATCTAGGTTCGATTGGCCAGGCCCGATCGGACGTTCGCGAATGCGACATAACAAGTAGAAAAGAAAGCAAAGAGGATTTATGGCAACCCAACGACGCAAGCGAGCCCCCAAGAAGGCAGCGCCCAAACGCACCATCTGGCGCAAGCTGTTCTGGCTTGGCTTCAAGCTATCTCTGGTGGTGGCGGCCTTTATGGTGGTGTTTGGCATCTACCTCGATACCAAGGTGCGCGAGCGCTTCGATGGCGAGAAGTGGCAGTTGCCGGTGATGGTCTACAGCCGCCCGCTGGAGCTCTACCCCAGCCAGCGCCTGTCGCGAGACCAGATGCTGCGCGAGCTCAACATGCTGAGCTACAAGCAGGTGCGCCAGCCTCACACGCCGGGTGAATACACCATCAACGGCAACCGCATCGAGCTGATTCGCCGCCCGTTCGAGTTCTATGATGGCGCCGATGGAGCCCGCGGCCTGCGCCTCACCTTCAACGGCCCGCGCCTTGAGGGGATCCAGTCGCTGGAGAACCAGCGCCAGCTCGGTTACGCCCAGATGGACCCGGTGCTGCTCGATCGCCTCAATACCGAAGATCGGGAAGATCGCCTGCTGGTGCGTATCGCCGAAGTGCCCGACAGCCTGCTGGTGACCCTGCTCACCACCGAAGATCGCGACTTCTACCAGCATGGCGGCGTCTCGCCAGTGGCCATCATGCGCGCCATGTTCGCCAACCTGATCGCGGGTCGCACCGTGCAGGGGGGCAGTACCCTGACCCAGCAGCTGGCCAAAAACTTCTTCCTGACCCGTGAACGCAGCCTGTGGCGAAAGCTGCAGGAAGCCTATATGGCGGTGCTGATCGACTATCGCTATAGCAAGGACGAGATCCTGGAGTCCTACCTCAACGAGGTCTATCTGGGGCAAAACTTCTCGCAAGGGGTCTATGGTTTCGGCCTCGCCTCCTACTTCTACTTCGGCATTCCGGTCAACGAGCTGGATATCGATCAGGTCGCCCTGCTGGTCGGTCTGGTGAAAGGCCCCTCCTATTACGACCCATGGCGCTTCCCGGATCGGGCCAAGACCCGCCGTGATCTGGTGCTGAAGCTGCTGATGGATCACGGCAGCCTGACCCAGGCCGAGTATGAACTGGCCAGCCGCCAACCCCTCGGCATCATCGCCCGTGGCCAGATGAGTTATGGCCGCACCCCGGCCTTTATGGGACTGCTCAAGCGAGAGATCCAGAGCCGCTTCGGCGCCGATCTGCTCAAGCAGTCCGGCCTCAAGATCTTCACCAGTCTCGACCCCATCGCCCAGCACGCGGCCGAGCGGGCGGTCGAATCGGGCCTCGCCGATATCGAAAAGCTGCGCGGCAAGAAGAAGCTGGAGGCGGCCATGGTGGTCTCCGACTGGCATAAGGGCGAAGTCGTCGCGCTGGTGAGTGGCCGCGATCCCCGCTACGCAGGGTTCAACCGGGCGCTGGATGCCCGCCGCCAGATCGGCTCGCTGGTGAAACCGGCGGTCTACCTCACCGGTCTCTCCAACGGTCTGACGCTCGCGACCCCGCTCAAAGATCAGCCGATCCGCATTCGCGGTCAGGATGGTCAGGTCTGGACGCCGCAAAACTACGATCGCAAGTTCCGCCAGAGCGTGCCGCTGATGGATGCGCTGGCCAGCTCCCTCAACGTGCCGACCGTCAATCTCGGTCTGCAAGTCGGGCTGGAAAAAGTGGTCGATACCCTGCACAAGCTGGGAGTCCAGCAGGAAATCAAGCCCTACCCGTCGCTGGTGCTGGGGGCGGTGGCCCTCTCCCCGCTGGAGGTGAACCAGATGTATCTGCCCATCGCCAATCAGGGGCTGACCCAGCCGCTGTCGGCCATTCGCGCCGTGGTGAACGGAGATGGCAGCCTGCTCTATCAGCATGATCAGACCGCCAAGCGGGTCACCGACCAGCAAGCGAGCTGGCTGACCCTGTTCGCCATGACCAAGACAGTGAGTCAGGGCACGGCACGCGCGCTCAGTGCCAAGTTCCCCGGCGCCACCATGGCAGCCAAGACAGGCACCACCAACGAGCTGCGCGACTCCTGGTTTGCCGGGATGGACAACAACGAACTGGTCAGTATCTGGGTCGGTCGCGACGACAACACCCCGGCAGGTTTGACCGGTGCCAGCGGAGCCCTGCAGCTCTTTAGCGGCTACATGAGCCAGCGCGGCGTCAACAGTCTGGGATTGAAGATGCCGGAAGGGGTCACCTGGGCTAACTTCTCCCGCGCCAGCGGCACCCGCGTCACCAGCGACTGCCCGGGCAGCCTGCAGGTGCCGGCCAAGGTATCGACCATGGGCTCACCGACCAGCTGCAGCAGCCCGGGTACGCCACGCAGCGCACTGGACGACTGGTTCGGTGGATTCTTCAACTGACCGAGGGAGACGGGTAGCCCGGGCTGCCCGTCTCGCCATCCCGCTTACAAGGAGTCACCATGCACCAGCCGCTGTTTGAGGCCATCCACCACGTTGCCATCATCGCCAGCGATTACGCTCGCTCGCGCCACTTCTACCACGAGGTGCTGGGGCTACCCATTATCGCCGAGACCCTGCGCGAAGCACGCCAGTCGTGGAAACTGGATCTGGCCCTGCCGGACGGCAGCCAGCTGGAGCTGTTCAGCTTCCCCGCGCCTCCCGAGCGCCCCTCCCGCCCCGAGGCGTGCGGCCTGCGCCATCTCGCCTTTCGGGTCAGCGATCTTGACCGGGTTATCGCCCATCTGCTGGCCCATCGGGTCGAGGTAGAGCCGGTCCGGGTAGACGAGCTGACCGGCAAGCGCTTTACCTTCTTCGCCGACCCCGACGGCCTGCCGCTGGAACTCTACGAAGCGCCGTGCTGAGCCTGAGTCGGTCAAACAGTCGGCCAAACAAAAAGCCGCCCGGCGAAACCGGGCGGCTTTTCTTATTGCTTCAGGTTATCAGGCGGTAGTCAGCATAACGACAGCCAGCGCCATCACCATCATGCCAGCCCAGCCGATGGGCTTGAGCCGCTCACCGAAGAAGAGCAAACCGCCAAGCGCCGTACCGACGATGCCGATAGCCCCCCAGGTGGCGTAGGCAACAGCCAGGTCAATCTGGCCGCCACTTACCGCTTCCGAGAGCAGGGTAAAGGCGCCGAGTACCAGCATGATCCCGAGGAATCCCCACCCCTTGTAACGAAAACCCTTGGAGCGGTTGATGGCCATGTTGGCGCCGATATCGATCAGTGCGGCACCCAGTACAATCACAAACGGACTCATGCTGTGGCCTCCGCTTCTACTGACTTGTCTGCGGGCTCATCATGGGTCTCCCCCATGGTCACCATAACAATCCCCACTATCGCGAGAGCCAGGCCAATCAGCTCCTGAACGGTCACATCGTAACCAAGGAACATGACCGACACTATGGTGATCAAGGTGATCCCGAGCCCCTCCCAAAGCGCAAACGCAATACCAATGGAGATTGTTTTGGCGGCTTTCGCCAGCAACCAGTACGAGAAACCGATCAACAGCCACATCGGGATGTAGTTCATCCAGCCAGCTCCCTGCTCGGGGATCATGGCCATGCTGGAGGTACCGGCGACCTCGGTCACGATGGCGCCGGTCAAAAACAGCCGGGCCAGAAACATACGACTTAATAACATATAAGATGCCTTTGTTGCTTCGACGGGAGAGATGGTAAACGGGGAGAAGCAACTCGCGACAATCGCTCAGCGTCGATTATTCCGACGCCACAGGTTTGCCTTGCCTTGGTTCGACACGCTAAGGTGATGGTGAAAAACTCCGCCATAGCCTGTAAAACATGAAGCTATATCAGATAGAACTCTTTGTAGAGTCCGCCAATAGTGGCTCTATTGCCAACACTGCCCGTCGCCTCGGCAAAAGCCGCAGCGCCGTCAGCACCTCCATCGCGGCGCTGGAAGTTGAGCTTGGCGTCGAACTTTTTGAACGAGGTGCCAATCAGAGTCGCCTGACCGAGATCGGCGAGCTGGTGCTGGATGATTGCACTCGCCTGCTGCAGGCAGCCAACAGCTTGCAGCAGAAGTGCAAACATTACGCCTCGGGGGCCGAAGTGGCGCTGCGGGTTGCCCGCGATGACGCCATCCCCGAGCAAGTGTGGCGCGAGATGCTGGCCGCCTTGCACAGCCAGTTTCCCGGCACCAGTATCTCGCTGGTGCTCGCCTCTCCGCCTGAACTGCCAGCGCTGGTGGAAGAGGGGTTCGTCGATGCCGCTTTTGGCCTTATCACAGAAGATCAGGAGCGCAGCGGCCTCAATATCGACGTGCTCAACCCGATCCGCACCCTGATGGTGGTGGCCCCCAGCCATCCGCTGGCCGGACTGAAGCGGGTCAAACAGCAGGATCTGACCGATCACACCCAGGTCACCCTCTCGTATGTAGATGAATTTTCGGTAAAAAGCCTGCTACCTGTGGGAGGCCAGCATATAGGTCTCTCCAGCTTCGAGTTGATGCGCAATGCGGTGCTGGACGGACTGGGCTGGGCGGTGCTCCCCTCGCCACTGATCCAGAGCCAGCTGCGACAAGGCACCCTGCTGACCCTGAAGCACAAGTTCAGCCTGCAGTGGCGAGACTATGGCGTCTATCTGGCAGAAAATGCCTATCACGGCAAAGTATTGGCCTGGTTGAAAAAATCGATCCAGAGTTATCTTGAGCCTTTCGAGTAAAGATGAAAGAGGCGGTGCCAGCTCACGATATCTGCTTATCCTGATGATCCTGACAGAGGTGATCGTGCATACTCTTCACATACTCATTGAGCGCCGGAGGCGTAACCGATATGAGCAGTGCCCAAGACAAGGACGATATCTGGCTGGATGACGACATCATCGAACTCGATGATGAAGAGGTCGTGGTCCCCAAGGCACTCAATCCCTGGCAAGTGCTGATCGTGGATGATGAGCCGGATATTCATCACGCCACCCGGCTTGCCCTCTCCAATATTCAATACAAATCTCGCCCGCTCGAGCTGCTCAACGCCTATAGTGGTGCAGAAGCCGCCACCATGCTGGAGGCCAATCCCAGGATTGCCCTGATCCTGCTGGATGTGGTGATGGAGACCGAAGATGCCGGTTTGCGGCTGGTGCACCGGATCCGCAACGAGATGCGCAACTCGCTGGTGCGGATCGTGCTGCGTACCGGCCAACCCGGTCAGGCACCGGAACAAAGGGTGATCCTCGATTACGACATCAACGACTACAAGACCAAGACCGAGTTGACGGTACAAAAACTCTTCACCACCGTCATCGCCTCCCTTCGCTCCTACGAAACCCTCAGCGCCATCGACAAGAGCCGACAGGGACTCGGCAAAATTCTGGAGGGCGCGGGCGATCTCTACCATCTCCATTCACTCAAGGAGTTTGCTTCCGGCGTGCTCAAACAGATCAGCGCCATTCTCGATGTGGGCACCGAAGGGGCCATCTGTGCCGAACGCCGTCCAGGCGAACATGGGCTTGAGATCCTGGCGGCAACCGGAGACTACGAGGCGCTGCTGGAGGAGAAGAGCCTTGATGAATTTTCTGCCCTGAAAGAGTCGGTCATGAAGGCGTTAAACGAGCGCTGCAACCGCTTTGAACACCCGCAGGACTCTCTCTATATTGCAGCCCAGAATGGCCGCGAGTTCGTGTTGAGCTTCACCCCGACCCAGCCTCTGGATCCTCTCGAGTGCGACCTGCTGGATGTCTTCTGCCAGCGCATCTCGGCGGCCTACGACAATCTCTATCTCTACAACCAGCTGCTTCGTGCCCAGGAGGCCACCGTGGTGGCGCTGGCGGCGCTGGCGGAGTTTCGTGATTCCGATACCGGCGAGCATGTCTTGCGGGTGCAGAAGCTCTCGGATGCCATCGTGGCCGAATTGAAGCAGATGGCGGTCTACCCGGAGCAACTGACTCCGGAGTTTGTCGAAATGATCGGTATGGCTTCCATCCTGCACGATGTGGGCAAGGTGGGCACCCCGGACCATATCCTGCACAAGCCCGGCCGTTTCGACCCGGAAGAGCGGGCCATCATGGAGCAGCACGCCGGTATCGGCGCCAATATCCTGCACAAGGCGGGCGAAATGGTGGAGGGAACCAGCTACCTCTCGCTGGGGGCAGAGATCGCCCGGGGCCACCATGAGCACTTCGATGGCAAGGGCTACCCGCAGCAGCTGGCTGGCCAGCAGATCCCGCTGTCGGCGCGGATTGTGGCGGTAGTCGATGTGTTCGATGCCCTGCTCAGCAAGCGCCCCTACAAGGAGCCCTGGACGCTGACGCAGACCATGGAGTATATCCAGTCCCGCTCCGGTACCCAGTTTGACCCTCATGTAGTGACAGCCCTGTCGCGACTGGTCAACGAGTCGAGACTCCCCTACTCGCTCTGACCCTCTTTACTCGCAACTCCACATGCTCTGCCGGTGACCTTGCTCACCGGCAGAGCATCAAAACAGCCGTTTTGTTGCATCCCGCACACATCAAAGTGCCGCAAAGTTGTTGCATCCCGCACACATCAAAGTGCCGCAAAGCGGAAACATCCCCCTTCTTTGTTAACGATAACCGCTGAAATATGGTCATTTAACATCACATCGCTATAATATCGGCCTGCAAACCTGATACTAACAACGAAGGAATTATCATGAGCCTGAACCTGGTACCGGCTGGCAAGAGCCTGCCCGACGATATCTATGTCATCATCGAAATCCCGCAGAATGCCGACCCGATCAAATACGAAGTCGACAAGGACAGCGGTGCTATTTTCGTTGATCGCTTCATGTCTACCCCGATGTTCTATCCGTGCAACTACGGCTACGTGAACGCGACCCTCTCTCTGGATGGTGACCCCGTCGACGTACTGGTTCCGACCCCCTACCCGCTGCTGGCCGGCTCCGTCATTCGCTGCCGCCCGGTTGGCGTGCTGAAGATGACCGACGAATCTGGCGAAGATGCCAAGATCGTTGCCGTGCCGCACTCCAAGCTGACCAAGCAGTACGACCACATCCAGGATGTGAACGATCTGCCGGAACTGCTGAAAGCCCAGATCCAGCACTTCTTCGAGCGCTACAAAGAGCTGGAAGCGGGCAAATGGGTCAAGGTGGAAGGTTGGGGCGACAAGGCCGCTGCCGAAGCCGAGATCAAAACCTCTGCCGAGCGTTACGCTGCCAAGTAAGCATCACTCGGTTTGTAAAAAAGGCGCCTTATGGCGCCTTTTTTGTCGGTGTTTGCGGCAGCAGACCGGCCGCCTCTTCGGCAGGATTGCCCTGAATGTATATTTCACGGCCATCTTTCTGGTAGGGACGATAGTAATCACCGCCACAGCGATAGCCGCCGCCCGGCTGGCTCATCAGCTCGCAGTTGACCGGCAACACCTCCAGCCACTTGATGGCCTGCTGGTAGCGCAGCCACTCCTGCCATTCGTGTTCGCGCGCCAGCTGGTCACGCAGGGCAAAGGTATCCGCAACGGACATCCCCTTGTTGACGATCACCTGACCCGCCATGGCTGGCAGGCTGAGCAGCCCAAACAGCACTATGATCCAAGGCTTCATAACCCCTCCAGAGTGACTTAATTTCACAATTAAATTAAAAGTCACATCAATCTGTTATCCAGATCACAAAACGAAACATCACCAAAGTGGTGCCGGCTCACCTAGTTGTTAATTATCGTCCACGGCAGGAAGCACCACCATGAAGCTGACCCCCGCGCTGTTGCTCAGCCTCACTCTCTACACCACCCTTGGCGCCACAAGCAACGCCAGCGAGATCAACATGAGCTGGCAGTGGCAATCCACCGATGGCCAGCGCAAGCACTTCCAGCTGACCACCGACGATCAGGTGATGGCCGCCAGTCGCCACGAGATGAGCCTGCTGAAGGCCTCTCTCACCAATCCGCTGGAGACCCTTTACGCCTATATCAGCCCACGGCTCTACAACAGCATCAACCTGATCAATCAGAGCAGCCCCGAGACAGCTACCAAGTTTCGCAATCTGGAGCAGGCCTTCACCCTGCGGGACGACAGCATGGAGTCGCTGCTATTCTGGCAAGCCTACCAACAGTATCAGGAGGATGCCTTCTACCAGATGAGGGTGATACCCTGCGTCCATCCTGCCAATCGCAAACTGCCTTGCGTACGCCCCGATTACTCCCAGCTCTTCTACCACTTCAAAGGGCACCTCAAGCCACTGGCGCAGCAGTTTGCCGCCAAGGATCTCGCCACCAGCGTCAGCCTGATGCAAGAGTGGCTAAACGCCATCCCCACCCAGCCGGAGCAGCTGGATCACTTCGCGCCGCCGCTGCAGGCACTGCAAGATAACAAGGCCGACAGCGATGAGAAGGCTCTGCTGATGGCCAGCCTGCTGGCAGAGCTGGCCCCGCAATATGTGCTCAGCATCATCTATCCGGATATCAGCATCGGCAGCGTCTCCCCTGCCTGGCTGGCCATTACGGCAGACAGTGGCGTACCCGGTGATGTGGTGGTGATCAACAATCAGCGCCATGTGCTGCTGACCGGCTCGTCCCTGCTGGCCCAGCAGATGACCATGGCCAAGATCCCCCTCATTAGCGAGTCGCTCTACTGACGCAGACAGCTCAGACCAGCAGCCAATTCATTGATTTTTATCGATGTCATGCCATCCTAGCCGCCCTTGCCAGCCAACCACCTGACTGGCGGGGCGCCGACGCTTCTGAATTGCGATCTTATTTAACACTTTTTAAACAGATCCGATCAGTTTAGGATGAAGCTCGCCCATTCCCTCAATCCGAAACTCGTTATAACATAACAAATGGAGTGTCATCAGGATGAAACATCTCGTACTTACTTTGGCGCTGCTGCCATCTCTGGTCTTTGCTCACAACTTCAAGGATGGCAACCCGGTGCCGCTGGTCAATGTCAGTGACAAGGGCGAGCTGGTACTGAATGGCAAGGATATCGGCTACCAGCCGTGGCAGAGCACCTCGCTCACCGGCAAGGTGTTTCTGATCCAGCATATTGCCGGCCGCTCCAGTGCCAAGGAGCTGAACGCCCCGATGATCGAGGCGATCAAGGCCGCCAAGTTGCCGCAAGACAAGTACCAGACCGTTACCGTCATCAACAGCAATGACGCCATCTGGGGCACCTCCGGCTTCGTGAAGAGCAGTGCCGAGGACAGCAAGAAAGAGTTCCCCTGGTCCGCCATGGTGCTGGATGCCAAGGGCATGGCGCGCAACGCTTGGGATCTGACGCCGGAAAGCTCGGCGATCATCCTGCTGGATAAAGAGGGCAAGGTGCTGTTTGCCAAAGATGGCCAGCTCGACGCCAACAACATTGCTACCGTGATGGGGCTCATCAAGTCCCATCTCTAAGTCAGAGAGAAAGGGCGCTGATGGCGCCCTTTCCATAAGGGTCTATGGGTCGTATCAAGCTGAAAATCTGGATCTTGCTGCTGGGCTGGTTATGGCTGCAGCCTGCCCTTGCCCGGCACCAGTTTGAATCTGCCCTGCCCGGCCACGACGACCATCACTGCCTGGTTTGCGCCCTCCATCTGGATGGCAAGCAGGTCATCACCGCCACCCCCTATTGCTTCCCCGGTTCGACCTCTGTTCTGCCCGCAGTTGCAACCATGCAGCGCTCGGCAGATACCGCCACGCTTCACAGCTATGCCATCCGTGCGCCGCCCGCCTCTGTTTTTCTCTATCCCTTTGTTTAATTTAGCTATTTGTTTTGAAAAAGGATTAAAGATGAAAGCAGTTACTCTGTTGCTGGCCGCTGCGGCCTTTGGCGCTCACGCCAATCACGACGAACACGAGAGCCACAGCCACGGCGCCCACGAGCATGGCCACGGCCACCTCAATCTGGTGGTCGATGGCGACCAGCTGATGATCGAACTGCAGGCCCCTGCTGCCGATCTGGTGGGCTTCGAGCACGCCGCCAAGAGCGATGAAGAGAAGGCACAGTATGCCAAGGCGGTCGCCCGCCTCCAGCAGCCTGACGCCCTGTTCCGCTTCGACCCGGCCGCTGGCTGCAAACTGACCCAGCAGGAGTTGCAAGCCGCCAAAGAAGAGCATGATCACGACCATGACCATGACCATGACCATGACCATGACAAGGCTGCCAGCGACAAACATGAAGACCACCATGATCATGACGAAGCGGGTCACGCCGACATGGGCGCAATGTACACCTACACCTGTGCCACCCCGGCCAAACTGACCGGCCTTGAGGCGACCCTGTTCAGCGTCTATCCGAGCCTTGAGAAGCTGAGCGTGCAGGGGATCCTGCCCACCGGCCAGACCGCAGGCGAGCTGACCCCGTCCGCCAACAAGCTGAGCTGGTAACGCCATGAAAAAAGCCGTGGTTGAGATCCGCGATCTGGCCTTTGCCTGGCCAGGTGGCGACGCTGTACTCGATCTGCCCGCCCTCACCATCCGCGAGGGTGAGCGGGTCTTTATCAAGGGCCCATCGGGCTCCGGCAAATCGACCCTGCTCGGGTTGCTGGCCGGGATCCAGACCGCCAACCACGGCACCCTGGAGGTGCTGGGCCAACCATTGGCCCGGCTCTCTGGCCGTGCCCGTGACCACTTCCGGGCGGCCAATCTGGGTTATATCTTCCAGCAGTTCAATCTGCTGCCCTTTCTCTCGGTGCAGGACAACGTGACCGCTGCCCTCACCTTTTCGCCCGCCAAACGGGCTCGCCTGCAAGGGAGTCCGGAGCAGGAGGCGCGCCGTCTGCTGGCGGAGCTGCAACTGCCGGATGACGCACTGCATCGCCCCGTCCATGCCCTCAGCATCGGCCAGCAGCAGCGGGTTGCTGCCGCACGGGCGCTGATCGGCTCGCCGCCACTGGTGATCGCCGACGAGCCCACCTCGGCCCTCGACACCGACAACCGGGCGGCCTTTATCAAGCTGTTGTTCGAGGAGTGCGACAAGCAGGGCTCGACCCTGATCTTCGTCAGTCACGACCCTTATCTCGAACCCCTGTTCCCGCGGGTCGAAAACCTGCAACAGCTCAACCGGAAGGCATCATGCTAAAGCTAGCCCTACAAAGTCTCTGGGCCCGCCGACTCACCGCCGGGCTCACCCTGCTGGCCGTCGCCATCAGCGTCACCCTTCTACTCGGGGTGGAGCGGGTGCGCACCCAGGCCCGCGAAAGCTTCTCCAATACCGTCTCGGGAACCGATCTCATCGTCGGTGCCCGCTCTGGTCAGGTGAACCTGCTGCTCTACTCGGTGTTTCGCATCGGCAACCCCACCAACAACGTGGGGTGGGACTCCTATCAGGCCATCAAGCAGAAACCCGGCGTCGCCTGGACCATCCCGCTTTCCCTTGGTGACTCCCACAAGGGATTTCGGGTTCTCGGCACCAATGGCGACTACTTCACCCACCTGAGGTACGGTCAGCAACAGTCGCTGCAACTGCGGGAAGGGCGACCGTTCGAGACGCCGTTTGAAGCTGTGCTCGGCGCCCAGGTGGCCGAGAAGCTCGGCTATCACCTTGACCAATCCATCGTCATCGCCCACGGCGCTGGCAACACCTCGTTCAGCCAGCACGACAATCTGCCATTCAAGGTGGTGGGTATTCTGGCGCCGACCGGTACGCCCATCGATCGCACCATCCATGTGCCGCTGGCGGGGATCGAGGCGATCCATCTGGGCTGGGATACCGGCCGCCACAGCAAGAACGTGACACCTGAGCAGGCGCTGGCGCAGGATCTCACCCCGAAAACCATCACCGCCTTTATGGTGGGCTTGAGCAACCGGATCCTGGCGTTCCAGCTGCAACGCAGCGTCAACACCTATCCCAAGGAGCCGCTGATGGCGATCCTGCCGGGGGCCGCCCTGCAGGAGCTGTGGAGCCTGATGAGCGTGGCGGAAACCGCGCTGTCGGTGATCGCCGGTTTTGTGGTAGTCGCGGGCCTGATCGGCATGCTGACTACCCTGCTGGCGGGGCTTAACGAGCGGCGCCGGGAGCTCGCCATCTTGCGATCCCTCGGCGCAGGCCCTGCCCACCTGTTCCTGCTGCTGGCGCTGGAGGCCATGACGCTGACCACGGTCGGCATTACTCTCGGGGTCGCCGTGCTCTATCTGGGGCAGGGGCTTGCCTCGCCCTGGCTGCTCAGCCACTATGGCCTGCAACTGAGTCTGGGGCTTCCGAGCGCCTACGAGTGGCAGTTGCTGGGGGTAGTGTGGCTGGCAGGCATGGTGATCGGCCTGCTCCCTGCTGCACGCGCTTACCGCTACAGCCTGAGCGATGGCATGAGCATTCGCGTCTAGCGAGACGCCCAAAATCGAAACAGAAGGACAGATGATGAAGTGGAAAATTGTGGCGCTGCTCGCCAGCCTGCTGGTGCTGCCCGCCCTGGCCGCCGATTACAAGACCATCGACTGGGATGTGCTCATCCCGGAAGGGGAGAAACTGCTGCCACCGCCCCAGGTCAATCACGAAGATCCCATGTCGGTTCCGCAACCGGTGGGTGGGGTAAACAAGAAGCTGGACAACCAGGATGTGCGCATTCCGGGCTTCGTAGTGCCGCTGGAAGGAGATGCCAAGAAGATCACCGCCTTCCTGCTGGTGCCCTACTTCGGCGCCTGCATCCATGTGCCGCCGCCCCCCACCAATCAGGTGATCTATGTGAGCTACCCCAAGGGGGCGCCGGTGGATGATCTGTGGGATGCCATCTGGGTAAAGGGCAAGATGCGCACGGTCAGCTCCAGCCACGAGATGGCCACCGCCTCCTATTCGATGGAAGCGGTCGAGGTGAGCGTCTACGAGGAGTAATCCTCCCGTTGCAAAAAAAGCGGCCTCCACGGAGGCCGCTTTGTTATCTTGGCATCCCGGTTGGAGTAACATTCAGCTCCAGAACCTGTGCGAATGGAGTCAGCATGGCAGACCTCCCCCCCCCGAAAAAAGAGAGTTCGATCCTGAGCAGCCAGGAGCAGACCCTGCGTCTGGCACGCAGTCGCGGTATCGACGGCATGCTCACCCGCAATACCGACAGCACCTTTGAACAGCGCGCCACCTTTCGCCATCTGGCGGATCAAGCTGCCCGCCAGCGTAATCTGGAAGCCATCATGGTGATGGCCTCCCGCCACTGCGAAGAGACCGCCGCCGGCGGCGAGATGGACAGCGACTGGCTGACCCGCTTCCTGCAACTGGCGGAAGATATCAGCATGGTGCCGATGCAGCAGCTGTGGGGGCGGATCTTCGCGCTGGAAGTCGCCACGCCGGGCCGCTTCTCCATCCGGGCGCTCGCCACCCTCAAAGAGATGACCCAGCGCGAGGCCCAGCTGTTTCAGCGCATCTGCTCGCTGACCTGCCACTACACCGGCAGCGACGAGCAGCGACTGCTGCTGGGGCTGCACAAGGGGGCCACCCTGCTGAGCCGTGCCAAGGCAACCCGCCTTGGCCTTGGCAAATACCGACTGCCCTACAACGCCCTGCTGCAACTGTTTGAGCTCGGGCTGCTGCATCGCGCGGAGCTGGAGTCCGGCCCGCTGCCCGCCGATGGGGTCGAGCTGGAGTTCGGCAACCAGCGCTGGCGGCTGCAATGCAAGCAGAACAACATCACCCTGCTCTACTACCGGCTCACCCCTGTGGGCAACGAGCTCGCCCAGCTGCTGCAAGAGTCGCCGCTGGAGGAGTACCTGCAGGATCTGAAAACCGTGCTGGTGCAGGGTATCCAGATTGAAGTAATGCAGCTCGTCAGCGCCCCCTCCTCACCCGCTCCCGACCCTCTCCCCTGATCTCTGGCGGGGCAGCGGATGCCCCGTCGGTTCGTGGCTCCTTCGCATCAAGCTTCTGGCTCCCAGCTCATGGGCTTGACCAGAATAGGTTGCAAATTGCAGATGCCGCAGAGGCACACCCCGTCAGCTCCGTTGCATATTGCAAACAGCAACGATCTTTTCCTGCCAAAACGGCACTAATAACACATCAATCATTAGCTTTTGCCAGCTGGCCCGCCCTTTGCACACGTCTTGATGCAGATCAAAATTTAACCACCACAGCTCGGGAGCAAGGCCATGAGAATCAATCAACCGGTTACCCAAAGAGAGCGTCTCTATCCAGACCACCAGAGCCTCATCTCCACCACGGATCTGGAGAGCCGCATCACCTACGCCAACGATGAGTTCTGCGATATTGCAGGCTTCTCGCTCGACGAGCTGAAGGGGGAACACCACAATCTGGTGCGCCATCCTGACATGCCGAAACAGGCCTTTGCCGATCTGTGGGGTCACATCAGGGATGGCAAGAGCTGGATGGGGCCGGTGAAAAATCGCTGCAAGAATGGCGATCACTACTGGGTCAGCGCCTTTGTCACCCCCATCAAGGATGCCAGTGGCCGGGTGGTGGAGTATCAGTCGGTACGCACCGCCCCGAGCGAGGAGATCAAGCAGCGGGCCGAGAAGGTCTATGCCGAGCTGCGCAACAACAAGCTGCCGCTGGCGCTCAAGTTGCCCACCTTCTCCCATACCCTGGCCATCAACCTCTGTCTGCTGCTGAGCCTGCTCGCCATGTTTGCCCTGGGCTACAGTCACGATATGAACTGGCAACTGGCGCTGGCCGCCCTGCCGCTGGCGATAGCGGCCATCACCCTGAATGCCCTCTCCCGTCGCCTCGGCAAGCTCAACAAGATGGCCCGCAGTCGCTTTGACAACCCGCTGATGCAGCTGCTCTATACCAACAAGGTGGACAACATCGCCGCCATCGAACTCTCGATGGTGATGAATCAGGCCGAGTTCAACGCCGTGCTGGCCCGCACCCAGCAGACTTGTAGCAAGATCCTGCAGGCCGCCGAGGGGGATCTGCGCAACGCCGAGTCCATCACCGACAACCTGCAACAGCAGCAGGCCGAAACCAATCAGGTAGCGACCGCCGTGACCGAGATGTCGGAATCCATTCGCGAGGTGTCGCAAAGTTCGACAGACTCCTCCAGCCTGCTGGATGAAACGGCCGTGCTGTTCAAGAGCGGCAACAGTAGCGTGGCCGAAACCGTGGCCGCCGTGGCGGGCATGAACAGCGAGCTGACCACCTCCAAGAGCGTGATCAGTGCGCTGGTCGGCCACTGCCGCGATATCGACGGCATCCTCGATGTGATCAACAACATCGCCAACCAGACCAACCTGCTGGCCCTCAACGCCGCCATTGAAGCGGCACGGGCTGGCGAAGCAGGTCGCGGCTTCTCGGTAGTGGCCGACGAGATCCGCACCCTCGCCATCAAGACCCAATCCTCGACCAGCGAAATCCAGAAAATGATCACCGAGCTGCAAACCAGCGCGGGAGATGCAGAACAGGCGATGGAGAAGGGCTGCCAGCTCTCCGAAAGCTGCCAGCAAAAAGCCTCGGCAACCGGCACCATACTCCAGCAGATCAACGATATGCTGCAGCAGGTGGCCTCCGGCAGCGGCCAGATTGCCCAGGCGGTGCAGGAGCAGTTCCACGTCACCGCCGAGATCAACCGCAACGTGCTCAGCATCAAGACCCTGGCCGATGACTCCAGCGTCGGCAGCCAGCACGCCGTGCACGGCATCACCCAGCTGGTAAACCAGTTAAGCGATCTGGACCGGCTGGTACGCCAGTTCCAGAAGGGGGCTCCGGCAAGCCAAAGCCACTACGAAGTGGCCACCACCCGCGCCGTGCCGGTACGCCAAGCCAGATAACTACTACACAAACAATCACCGCAGAAAAACCCTATGGGCCCACAGGCCCATAGGGTTTTTTAGTGTTCTCCAACAAGAAGGAGAGACTCCCGCTTATGCCTTCCCCCTGCACTGATGAGCAGCTGCTCTTGAGCGAACGCATCGCCGCCCGTAAATGATTAGTTTGTTGATCTTGCTCAGGAAATTTCCCGTATCCGCTTTCTTCCGCAGCTCCATTCGGTAACATAGCCGCTTGGCAACCTCTTGTCGGAGTCAGCCATGAGTCAAGCCAGTGTCATATGGCAGGTAAAAAGCAGCAGACTGGAGGCTGAAATTCAGGGGCGGTAGCGTGTTTTTTACTAGCTGGCTCTGAGCGAAGCCCAACAGACAAGCATGATCAGCTCAACCAGAGCGGGATACACATGGATTTGGTCAAGCTGTAAAAAATTTTCAGATACGTTTTGCAGTAAACGTTGGGCTTCACTTCGTTCAGCGCCCACCTACGATTTTCAGCCAAAAATACGAGACGAAATATTATTTATTTAAATTTACGGACATCAGAAACATATGATAAATATAAACCTTAAGGATAAGAAATTATTTGGTAATGAGGCAGGTGAGGATGAAAGCCTTGAAATACTAAACTCATATTACATTGACAACAATGATTTTGGAGATTTTTTTGACGTTGATGAAAACCTCTCGATTGTCAGCGCCCGTAAAGGCATGGGAAAATCAGCACTACTATCCAGACTTGAATATAAGTTAAAAAATGAAGGCCAGTACAACAATCCCATTATAATAAGAGTTAAAGGTAATGACCTGCTAGGGTTAGGGAAGTTCGCTGGTGAAGATCATTCCTATTTAGAAAATTATTGGAAGCAAATAATATGCAAGCAAATTATTGTTGAGATTGGAGATAAAATAGGATTTGCTTTAACTAGTGATGAAATGTCAATGGTTGAACTTGCGGAGATTGATGGACTTAAAAGTAAAAATCTCATTGGCGGGTTAGTCAGCAGATTAATCGGTAAGATCCCAAACACCAATATAGAAGTTAAAGGATTCCAACCTGATGACCTAAAAAAACTTCTTCATAGATATCAAGAAGGTCATCAAAATTCCAGAGTATGGATACTAATTGATGATATTGATGCCAAATACCAGAACACGGCTGAGTTACAGGCTCGTATTGGTTCATTTTTTAGTGCTATTAGATCCTTATCTTTCACAATGAAAGGACTAAACATTAGGGCAACTGTACGCAGTGATGTATGGTCAAGCTTGAAGCATTTAGAAGATTTAGACAAGTTAGAACAATACATTATTGAAATCGTATGGACACGACGTCATATGAGAGATATGCTGGCAAATAAAATTCTTTCGTATATTAAAAGGACTGCTCCTGAATCAGAAGAGTCGAAATATAAACTTAGCAGAGACTACAATAAATTAATAGATCTAGTGTTTCAATCACCAATCGAATGGAATGGTGATTATAATGCAAATATATTTGATGCCATATCTGCCTTTTCAAATAAACGACCAAGATGGATGGGGCAGTTAGGTAGAATGGCAGGGAAAAAGGCAAAAGAAAGAAGCCCTTATGCAAAGAGAATAACTCTTGATGATATAAAGTTCATTCTCGAAGATTTTGGAAAAAACAGAAGAGATGATTTAATAAAAGAACATCAACATCAATTCATGGAATTAAACAACCTAATAGATGCTTTAAGAGCAACACAAAGGCTATTCACTTGTAGTGAACTCCACAAAATTTTAGAAGATAACTTTATCAGAGGGAGAGATATAAGTGAAATACCCACCATTGATGGAAAGTCATTTGCTGAAACAAAAGATTTAGGAGCATTCCTATACAAGCTTGGACTAATATCTAGAATACATGACGATAAAAAAACATTCACGCACTTTACTGATGACCCAGATCTTTACAATTCAAATGAAAATATGAAAGATAACATTGTATGGTCAATTCATCTTTCATACAGAGAGTTTCTTAACATTCATTAAATATTAGGGAAACAATATATCGAGTGTACAGATCTAGTTATCATCAGACACTGGCCTCAAGCCGGTGTCTGTTAACTCTACGTTAGTGTCTAATTCCTTCGGTATCAATTTCAAACCCGTCTTGAACATGTTGTAGGGTCCATCATCCTGCCATGATGTGGTCGCTGGCTGTTGTAGTGAGCTAGGCCTGCCTTCATCTGCGCCACCAACTCATACTAGGTCGATCTCTCCTTGATACGGAAGTGTTCATCCAGTAAAGCCCGTAGGTTCGGATAGCGCAGTGTATTCGAACAATCGTGAATACCCTCACCACGATATAGGTAAGGATCGGAAGATCCCGTTGTAGGGTTTCTGTATTTAGGTGGTTCAATGCCCACCTCGCCTGTGCTTTGCTTAGAGCCAGGGTAATTACTTGGTTGCCGGAATATAAATCCGGCTCCTGTGTAAGACAGCTCAACTCAACAACTACAGGTAGTTCCCCTGTCGCAGGGCTGTCAGCAACTCATCCACCAGCACCTCTACCGGTTTACCGGCATTGAGCAGATGAATTTCCGGCTGCTCCGGCGCCTCGTAGGCGGAGTCGATACCGGTAAAATTCGTAATTTCCCCCGCTCGCGCTTTTTTATAGAGCCCCTTGGGGTCGCGCTCTTCACAGATGGCGAGCGGCGCATCGACAAAGACTTCGACAAACTCACCTTCACCCAAGAGGCTGCGCACCAGCGCCCGCTCGGCACGAAATGGCGAGATAAAGGCGGTGAGCACGATAAGGCCCGCATCCACCATCAGCTTTGCCACCTCGCCGACCCGGCGGATATTCTCCTGACGGGCCGCATCATCGAAACCGAGATCGCCGCAGAGGCCGTGGCGCACATTGTCCCCATCCAGCAGATAGGTGTGCTTGCCTTGCGCGGCCAGCGCCTGCTCCAGCGCCCCCGCCAGGGTGGATTTGCCCGCCCCCGACAGCCCGGTAAACCAGATCACCAGCGGTTTTTGCCCTTTAAGCTCGGCCCGGCTCTGTTTGTCCACGGCATGCTTGTGCCACACGATATTGCTCATCCAACACTCCTTGATTGGCGCTCACGCCTCAAAACTTAAACTGTCCGGTACCACGGGGAGCCGCCTCGGACTATCCGCCGACAACGTGCTGGTGCCATGGCATTGCTCATCCAACACTCCTTGATTGGCGCTCACGCCTCAAAACTTAAACGGTCCGGCACCACGGGGAGCCGCCTCGGGCTATCCGCCGACAACGTGCTGATGCCATGGCATTGCTCATCCAACACCCCTTGATTGGCGCTCACGCCTTAAAACGGAAACAACAGGGGCACCATCACAATCACCCCGAGGCTATAGGCCAGCGAGACCGGCAGGGCCAGCTTGAGGTAGTCAGGCATCCTGTAGTTGCCCGCGGCATAGACCATCAGGTTGGTCTGGTAGCCATAGGGCAGGATAAAGCTGGAGCTCGCCCCGAACAGCACCGCCAGAATAAACGGCATGGTCGAGACATCCATGCTGAGCGCCAGCTGGTAGCCCATGGGGAAGGCCAGCGCGGCGGCGGCGTTGTTGCTCATCAGCTCGGTCAGCACCAACGTAAACACATAGATACCGATAAAGGCGATGACGGGGCTGGCACCGTTGAACTCCCCCATCAGCCAGTCGGCGATAAGCTTGGCCAGTCCGCTCTTTTCCAGCTGATCGGCGATGGCGAGCGCCCCGCCCACCACCAGCCAGATATCCAGCGGGAAGCGGCGGCGGATCTCGTCCAGGGTCAGAATACGGGTGAGCAGCAGCGCTACCAGCATCAGCAGCAAGCCCTTGAACAGCGGTACCAGATCGAATACCGAGAGCGCCAGCACCCCGAGAAAGCCCAGCACCACGGCGGCGCTGCGCTTGCCATCGAGACGGGTGGAGGCTTCCAGCCCGCTCACCACCACAAACTCCCGTCCCAACGATTTGTTGCGGGCAAACTGGGGGCCGGGGGCCAGCAGCAGGGTATCACCGGCATGCAGCTCAATCTGGCCGAGGCCGCCGGTGAGCTGGGTTTCGCCGCGGCGCACCGCCAGTACCACCGCATCGAAGTGGGTGCGAAATTCGGCATCCTTGATGGTCTGACCCACCAGCCGCGAGCTGTGGCTGACGATCACCTCCACCAGATGCTGGCCGTTGAGGCGGTGCTGGCCGTAAAGATCCAGCCCCTTCATCTCCTGCAACACGCCGACGCTCTCCACGTCGCCGCAAAAGAGCAGCACGTCCCCTTCATGCAGCTCGTGTTCCGGCTGCACCGGGCAGATCACCTGATCGCCGCGAATGATTTCCGCCAGATAGAGGCTTTTCAGGCTGCGCAGGCCGTTCTCCTTGACGCTGCGCCCCGCCAGCGGCGAACCGGCGCCCACCTTGGCCTCGAGAAAGTAGCCGGATTCACGGCTCATCTCGGTATCCTGCTCCGGCAGGTGACGGGCAAACAGCAGCACGGCCACCAGACCGGTCAGCAGGGTGCCAGCCCCCACCATAAAGAAGTCGAACATGCCGAGTGGCGGTGCCCCCATCTTGATGAGGAAGCTGTTGACGATAAGGTTGGTGGAGGTGCCGATCAGGGTCAGCACCCCGCCAAAGGTGGCCGCGAAGCACATGGGCAGCAGCAGCCGCGACGGCGCATGGTTGGGGTTGCGTTTGACCGCTCCCAGCATGGAGGCCACCACGGCGGTGTTGTTGACGAAGGCAGACAGGAAGGCGGTGGAGAACCACACCTTCACCAGCACCTTGTTGAATGACCCCGTGCCCACCAGATTGGCGAACCAGCTCATGATGCGAGTCTTCTCCACCGCCAGCGACACCAGCAGCAACAGCACCAGCGTCAGCAGGGCGCTGTTGGTGTAGCCCGCCACCACGGCGTTGATATCCGCCAGCCCGCTCAGGTAGGTGATGAGCACGGCGCCCGAGAAGAGCAGCGCCGGGCGGAGTTTGCCCTGGATCAGCAGGGCCACGAGAGCAGCCAGCAGACCCAGCACCAGGAATTGTTGCCAGGTCATGGGCTTACTCCTTGCTTGTGTCGTTACCGATGGCAAGGGCTTGCCAGTGGGGGAAGTGCTTGCGTACCAGGGCGTTGAGCTCGATTTCGAACTCGCTGTAGTGCCCTTTTACCGCTTTGGCGGCCAAGCCTTCCACTATCATGCCGGCGCCGACGGTGACGTTGGTCAGCCGGTCGATCAGGATAAAGCTGCCGGTATCGCGGATCTCCTGATACGGGTCGAACGCCACCGGGTCGGTGAGGCTCAGCTCGCACAGGCCGATCTCGTTGAGCTTGAGCTCGCTGGCGGGCAACTCGTCCAGCTTGTTGATCTCGATGCGGTGACGGATGGCCTCCACCTGACCGCGACTCTTCTTGGTGGCCAGTTTGACGTCGTAGACCCGACCCGGTTGCAGGGACTCCTCCCCCATCCAGACGATATGGGCCAGCAGATTCTGGGTCACTTGCGGCCGCTTGGCGGCATCCACCAGCAGGTCGCCCCGGCTGATATCGATCTCGTCGGCGAAGGTAACCGTGATGGCCTGACCCGGCAGGGCGTACTCCAGATCCCCGTCGAAGGTGACGATGCGGGTGACTGTGCTCTCCTTGCCCGACGGCAGCACCGCAAGCCGGTCGCCCACCCGCAGGATGCCGGAGGCGAGCGTGCCCGCAAAGCCGCGAAAATCGAGGTTGGGGCGGTTCACATACTGCACCGGCAGGCGCACCGGATGGCGCTCCAGCTCGCGCTCAACCTCGGCAGACTCCAGCAGAGCAAGCAGGGTTTCGCCCTGATACCAGGCCAGCTTGTCGCTCTGGTTGACCACGTTGTCACCGTCCAGCGCCGAGACCGGCACGATATGGATGGTGTCGACGCTGAGCTTCTTGGCGAACTCGCGGTAATCGGCACTGATGCGCTCGAACACCTCCTGACTGAACTCCACCAGATCCATCTTGTTGACCGCCACCACGAACTGCTTGATGCCGAGCAGGCTGGCGATAAAGCTGTGGCGGCGGGTCTGATCCAGCACGCCTTTGCGGGCGTCGATCAGGATGATGGCCAGATCGCAAGTGGAGGCGCCGGTGGCCATGTTGCGGGTGTACTGCTCATGGCCCGGGGTATCCGAAATGATAAATTTGCGCTTGGCGGTGGAGAAATAGCGGTAGGCTACGTCGATGGTGATGCCCTGCTCACGCTCCGCTTGCAGGCCGTCTACCAGCAGCGCCAGGTCCAGCTTCTCGCCGGTGGTGCCGAGCTTCTGACTGTCGGACTCCAGCGCTTTGAGCTGATCTTCATAAATCTGCTGGGAGTCGTGCAGCAGGCGACCGATAAGGGTGCTCTTGCCGTCATCCACGCTGCCGCAGGTGAGAAAACGCAGCAGACTCTTGTGCTGCTGGGCGTGCAGATAGGCTTCGATGCCCTGTTCGGTGATGGCGGTCTGAATATGGCTGTTCATGCTGACGACTCCTTAGAAATATCCCTGACGCTTCTTCTGCTCCATGGAGCCGGCCTGATCGTGGTCAATCAGCCGCCCTTGCCGCTCGCTCGAGGTGGTGAGCAGCATCTCTTCAATAATTTCCGGCAAGGTGGTGGCATCGGATTCGATGGCCCCGGTCAGCGGGTAGCAGCCGAGGGTGCGGAAACGCACCAGCTCCTGCTTCACCTCATCCTCGGCGGTCAGCGGCATGCGCTCGTCATCCACCATGATCTTGATGCCGTTGCGCTCCACCACCGGACGGTAAGCGGCGAAGTAGAGCGGCACTATGTCGATCTTTTCCAGATAGATGTATTGCCAGATATCCAGCTCAGTCCAGTTGGAGAGCGGGAACACCCGGATACTCTCCCCCTTGTTGACCTGGCTGTTGTAGACCCGCCACAGCTCCGGGCGCTGGTTCTTCGGATCCCAGCGGTGGGACTTGTCACGGAAGGAGTAGACCCGCTCCTTGGCGCGGGACTTCTCTTCATCGCGGCGCGCGCCACCGAAGGCGGCATCGAAGCCGTATTTGTTGAGCGCCTGCTTGAGCCCCTCGGTCTTCATGATGTCGGTGTGCTTGCCGCTGCCGTGCACGAAGGGGTTGATGCCCATGGCGAGGCCGTCCGGGTTCTTGTGGACGATGAGATCCAGCCCGTACTTTTTGGCGGTCTCGTCGCGGAATTTGATCATCTCCTTGAACTTCCAGTCGGTGTCGACGTGGAGCAAGGGGAAGGGGATCTTGCCCGGATAGAAGGCCTTGCGGGCCAGATGCAGCATGACGGAGGAGTCCTTGCCGATGGAGTACATCATCACCGGGTTTTCAAATTCGGCAGCCACCTCGCGGATGATATGGATGCTCTCGGCTTCCAGCTGCTGCAAGTGCGTCAATCTTTCACGGTCCATGTTGGTCCTCGGGTCATTGCTTATGCGCCTGCTCGGGGCGCTGGGTGGTTCAGTTCGCGGCCGCGCTGGCAGCCGCATCAAATATCTCTTTCTCGGTCAGGCCAGCTGCACCAGCTTGAGGTCGCAGCCATCGAGATCCGGGTCAGCGCGCAGCTGCTGGCCGCTCTTTTCCCCGCTTTTTTCTCCAAACCAGGCGAGCCGATCGCGCAGGGCAACCACTTCGCCGATGACGATAAGCGACGGGCTTACCGCCTGTTTGGCCAGCTCCGCCAAGTCGGCCAGCGTGCCGGTCAGCACCCGCTGACGGGATGTGGTGCCGCGCTCGATGATGGCGATGGGGGTGGCTTGGCTTCGGCCGTGATCCGCCAACTGCTGCTGGATATGCTCGGAGCGCATCAGCCCCATGTAGATGACCAGGGTCTGACTGGTGGCGGCGAGCTGCTGCCAGTCGGGCTCTTTGCCCTCTTTCTGGCAATGACCCGTGATAAAGACGGCGCTCTGGGCGTAATCACGGTGGGTGAGCGGAATGCCGGCATAGGCGGTGGCACCGGCAGCGGCCGTGATGCCGGGCACCACAGAGAAGGGGATTCCTTCGTCGGCCAGCACTTCCAGCTCCTCGCCGCCCCGGCCAAACATAAAGGGATCGCCCCCTTTCAGCCGCACCACCCGGTTGCCCGCCTTGGCGTATTCCACCAGCAGGCGATTGGTCTCCTCCTGCGGCACGCTGTGGGCCCCCGCCTTCTTGCCGACCGACACCAGAGTGGCATCGCGGCGCACCAGATCGAGGACCTCAGGCGAGACCAGCTGGTCGTAGAGCACCACTTCAGCCTGTTGAATCTGTTGCAGCGCCTTGAGGGTCAAGAGGCCCGGGTCACCGGGGCCCGCCCCCACCAGCACCACCTCGCCCACTTCGCTTTTCGCCTGGTCGAGGCCATCACTCAGCCACTGCTCGGCTCCTTGCCAATCCTCTTTTTCAATCAGGCTGGCGAGGGTGTTGGAGGCAAAGGCGCGCTCCCAGAAGCGGCGGCGATCGGAAATCGATGAGAGCACCCGCTTGGCCTTGTCACGGACCCGGCCGGAGAGCTCGGTCAGCCCGCCAAGATGGCGCGGCAGCAGGCTCTCCAGCCGCTCGCGCAGCAGGCGCACCAGCACCGGCGCCTTGCCACCGCTGGAGACCGCCACCATCAGCGGCGAGCGATCGATGATCGAGGGGAAGATAAAGCTGGAGCGCTTGGGGTCATCCACCACGTTGACGAACAGACCCAGCTGGTTGGCACTCTGATAAACCAGTGCGTTGACTTCGAGGTTGTCGGTCGCCGCCACCACCAAAATCTGGCCTGCCAGATGGGCCGGGGTGAAGCGCTCCGCCAGATGGGTGAAACGACCGGTGAACTCAGCAAATTCCGGTTCAAGATCCGGGGAGACCAGGGTCAGCCGGGCACCGGCCGCCAGCAGCAGGCGCGCCTTGCGCAGGGCAACCTCGCCCCCGCCTACCAGCAGTACCGGGCGGCCTTCCAACTTGGCAAACATAGGTAAATAATCCATTTCGGCCCATCCCTCGGAACACGACTAATATGGGGCGACTATAGGCAGGGCAGCTTATCCCTCAAAATAATAAAAAATGCTTTTTAATGCGTTTTGGTAATTAGCAAAACCGATCCATGACAAAGGCGTACAAAGTCACTTGTGGTACATGACGCCAGACCATAGGCTAGGGACTGTGTTTCATAAGGAGCTAAATGATGAATGAATCATTGATTGTGCTAGGGATTTTCGTGTTCCTGGTGCTCGCCACCCTGAGCGCGGGCATCAAGATCGTGCCCCAGGGCTACAACTGGACGGTGGAGCGCTTCGGCCGCTACACCCGCACCCTGACACCGGGCCTCAACCTGCTGATCCCCTATGTGGATCGGGTCGGCCACAAGATCATCATGATGGAGCAGGTGCTGGATATCCCGGCACAAGAGGTGATCTCCCGCGATAACGCCAACGTCACCATCGACGCCATCAGCTTTGTGCAGGTGGTGGATGCCCGCAAAGCGGGTTATGAGGTCAACGATCTCACCAGCGCCATCCGCAATCTCACCATGACCAATATGCGGACCGTGCTCGGCGCCATGGAGCTGGACGAGATGCTCTCCCAGCGCGACACCATCAACGAGAAACTGCTGCGCACCATGGATGCCGCCACCGCCCCCTGGGGCATCAAGGTGACCCGCATCGAGATTAAAGATGTGCGCCCACCGCTGGCACTGGTCGAGGCGATGAACGCCCAGATGAAGGCCGAGCGCCAGAAACGGGCCGAGGTACTGGAAGCCGAAGGGGTGCGCCAGTCCAAAATCCTGAAAGCGGAAGGCGAGAAGCAGTCCCAGATCCTCAAAGCCGAAGGTGAGCGTCAGGCCGCCTTCCTCGCCGCAGAAGCGCGGGAGCGGGCTGCCGAGGCGGAAGCCAAGGCGACCCATATGGTCTCTCAAGCCATCGCCGCCGGAGATCTGCAGGCCATCAACTACTTCGTGGCCCAGAAATATACCGAGGCACTGGCCCGCATCGGTGAAGGCCCCAACAGCAAGATCATCATGATGCCGCTGGAAGCGGGCAGCCTGATTGGCTCTGTGGCTGGCATGGCCGAGCTGTTCAACAAAGATGGCAAGGGCAGCAAGTCATGACAGCCCTGTTAGAGGGGCTGACCCACTGGCACTGGCTGGGACTCGGCTTCATTCTGCTGGCCATCGAGGTGCTCGGCTCTGTGGGCTTTTTGCTCTGGACCGGCATCGCTGCGCTGGAAGTGGGGCTACTGCTGCTGATCTGGCCCTTCGGCTGGCAGGCGCAGTTGCTGCTGTTTGCGGTGCAATCCCTGCTCACCACCTGGGCCTGGTGGCGCTGGCAGCACCAGCGCGATAACTCGGGTCAGGATGCCGCCAGCACCATCAACGAGCGGATGCAGAGCTATATGGGCCGCGAGCTGACCCTGCTGGATGACGTCACCCAAGGTACCAGTCGGGTGCATCTGGACGATACAGTCTGGACGGTGCGCTGTGACGAGTCGCTGCCTGCGGGCAGCAAGGTCAGGGTGGTCGGGGCCGACTCCCACATCCTGCTGGTTGAACCCCGCAACTGACGCAACTCTGCCGTCGAGTCATAAAAAAGCCCGCGATCGCTCGCGGGCTTTTGTCTCTCTGGCTGCCACTCAGGTACGCAGCCGATCGAGCTGACTGGCGAGCGCCGTGGCCGCTTGCTCCAGCGCCTCGCTCAGTTGATGGCTGGAGCTGGCCTCCTGCCCGATCACGTTGGCGGTATCGCCGATCCGCATCAAATTCTTGTTGATATCGTCACTGACGGCGCTCTGCTGCTCGGCGGCGGTAGCCACCTGACTGATGTGGTCGTGGATCTGCTGGATCTGGGCCACCACCCGATTGAGCGCCTCGAACGCCTGCTCGGTGCCCTGCACCGTGGTGGTGGAGCGCTCGATGCCGGTATTCATCAGACGTTGACTGCTGCTCACCTCTGTTTGCAGGCTACCAATCAGCTGGCCAATCTCGTCGGTCGATTCACGGGTCTTGTTGGCCAGCGCCCGCACCTCGTCTGCCACCACTGCAAAGCCGCGGCCCATGTCCCCTGCCCGTGCTGCCTCGATGGCGGCGTTGAGGGCCAGCAGATTGGTCTGCTCGGCAATGGCGCGGATCACATCGAGGATCCGGCTGATATTGGTGCTGCGCTGGGCCACCAGCGCCACCGCCTTGTCCGCCTCATGCATATCGCCGACCAGAGTATGGATCTCGTTGCGGGCATTGCTGAGGGTCTGCTGGGCGGTATTGATGTGGTGGGTCGCCGCTTCCGACTCCTGCGCCGCCTGCTCGGCATAACCCGCCACGCTGACTGCCGTGGTGCTCATCTGATGCATGGCGCTTACCACGCTCTCCAGCTCCAGATTCTGCTCGTCCAGACTGTTGCGCATGGTGTCGGCGGTATGTTTCATCTCCCGCGCCTGCTGGTAGACCTGCTGGCCAATCCCCTTGCTCATTTGCACCATGCCCCGCAGCTTGCCGAGGAAGGCATTGAGCTGAGAACCCAGATCGATCAGCTCCTGATGGGTGTCGATCTCCATCTGCTGGGTCAGGTCACCCTCGTTGCTGGAGAGATGACCCACATGGCGGCTGATAAGAGAAAGTGGCGCAGTAATGGTCTGGATAAACCAGACCAGCAGCCCCAGCACCAGCAGGGTGATACCGCCCATGGCGATGATCTGCTGCCGCTGGCCATCCACCAGCAGGGCGCCCAGTTCATTGCTGATGGCGTGCGCCTTGCCGAGCGCCAGCGCCTTGGGCACCTTGATCATCAACCACCACTGGGTATTGGCTGCTTCAACCCGAATGGGCTGATGAAGAATGAAGTCACTGTCGCTGCTGACCGGCCGACCGTCAGGCAGGGTCAGGCCCACCTCCTTGAGTGGACGGCCCAGCTTGTCGGCATAGCGGTTGCTGCCCACAATCAGCCCCATCTTGCTGACCAGGGTCACATCCGCCTTGTTGTCATAGAGGCTCTTGCCAAGGTTTTCAGCCAGTTGCTGGAAGATGGGCAGGTTCATATCCACCCCGGCCAGCCCGACAAACTTGCCGTCACGCAGCACGGGCACCGTGAGACTGGTCATCAGCATCTTGTTTCCCGGACTGATTTCGTAAAGGTAAGGCTCCATCAGGCAGGGCTGACGGGTATCGCGACCACAGAGATACCACTCGCTGTTGCGAATGCCGAACTCGTTGAGGGAGGTATCAAACTTGGCCTCGCTGGCGGCGGCGTCCACCGCTTGCTGGGCGATGGCCCCTCCCTGATCCTTGGTGAAATAGACCTCCAGACTCCCCTTGCCCGCCACCGAGTGGCTGGCTCCGCCCAGCCAGTTGGCATCCTCGCCATCGTAGCCGTTCGGTTCAAACTGGGCATAGATGGAGCTGATCCCGCTCGCCTGCTGCAGGCTGCTGCCGAGCAACGACTCCACTTGAGGCCGCGACAAGCGCTGTTCCGGTTTGGCCATGGCTGCTTCAATCTGGGCGGTCACGGTCAGGGGGATCTGATAGGAGTTCTGCATCAGCGAAGCAATCTGGATGGCATAGCGCTCTGCCTGATACTGCAGACTGCGGGAGACCTCCTCTTCCAGTGCATCGCTGGTCTGGGTCATCACCATATTGCGAAGGGAACTGAAAGAAGCCGATTGCAACAGGGTCATGGCCAGCCCGGTCAACAGAAACAGCCCCATGGTCAGAGACAACAACTTGAACTTGAGGGAACGTTGCTTCATACGACAACTCCTTATGGCAATATGACAACGAATAAGTTGAGTATATTCGTCCACTTGCAGCACACCGGATTTGTGATGGGTTTGTCACCGGCTTCTGGTTATAATTTTGGCCTTCCCGAGCGTTGATGGAACAGTCGCAATGAGCAATGCACTGAGCAGTGTCCCGCCGGTAGTCGCGATGGACTACCCCTTTCCGGCCAAACCTCTTCCCCTGAGTGCCGAGCAGAGAACGACCTTGACCACAGAAATCAAGGCGCTACTCAAGGAGCGCAAAGCGGTACTGGTCGCCCACTACTACACGGATCCCGAGATCCAGGCGCTAGCCGAAGCCACCGGCGGTTTCGTCGGTGACTCGCTGGAGATGGCCCGCTTTGGCCGCGATCACGAGGCGCAGACCCTGATCGTCGCCGGGGTGCGCTTCATGGGGGAGACCTCCAAGATCCTGAGCCCCCACAAACGGGTGCTGATGCCGACTCTGGAGGCCGAATGCTCCCTCGATCTGGGCTGCCCCATCGAGCAGTTCTCCGCCTTCTGCGATGCCAATCCCGACCATACAGTGGTGGTCTACGCCAATACCTCGGCCGCCGTCAAAGCGCGGGCTGACTGGGTGGTGACCTCCAGCATTGCGCTGGAGATCGTCGAACACCTCGACAGTCTGGGTCACAAGATCATCTGGGGCCCGGATCGCCATCTGGGCGCCTATATCGAGAAGAAGACCGGGGCGCAGATGCTGCGCTGGCAGGGCCACTGCATCGTCCACGACGAGTTCAAGGCCCGTGCCCTGCGCGAGCTGAAAGAGCAGAATCCGGACGCCGCCGTGCTGGTTCATCCGGAATCCCCCGCCTCGGTGATCGAGCTGGCCGATGCGGTGGGCTCCACCAGCCAGCTGATCAAGGCGGCCAAAGAGCTGCCCCAGCAGAAGCTGATCGTGGCGACCGATCGGGGCATCTTCTACAAGATGCAGCAGGCCTGTCCGGAGAAAGAGATGGTGGAAGCACCGACCGGTGGCGATGGCGCCACCTGCCGCAGCTGCGCCCACTGCCCCTGGATGGCGATGAACGGTCTGGTGGCGATCAAGGAAGCGCTCACCGACGGTGCCGAGCGCCACGAGATCCATGTCGACGAAGATCTGCGGGTCAAAGCCTTGATCCCCCTCGATCGGATGCTCAATTTCGCCGCCGAACTCAAGCTCAAGACTCAGGGCAATGCCTGATTGCCGCCGTCATGAGATGCAAAGAGGGCTCCCGCGGGAGCCCTCTTTATTTATCTGAACCTAATCCAACTCAGATGATTACGGTGGAGAGGCTGTGCTCTTCATCCGGCGCAACGGTCACACCCGCCTCGCCAGCGATGGCAGCCTCGACACAGAGCATGGTGCGATAGCCATCGTCGCTCATGTCGGCCATGGCGGTAGCCCCTTCCAGCCAGGGGGTCCAGACCACCACGCTGTCGTGGTTGCCACTGACCACCCGGGTCTCGCGCTCACCATCCTGCACTCTCACCAGCGCCTCTGGCTGCCAGTAGACCCGATCCAGCGGCCCGCTCAGGGTCAATGTACCCTGCTGCTTGGCATCCTGTCCGGTCAGCTTGTCGGCATAGGGCTCGCCCAGACCGCTCACGCTCACCGCCTCCGGTGCGCTGATCTGCAAATAGGTGTGCAGCGCACCGCTATAAGTCAGCGGCTGGCTACCGGTGTTGCGAGTGGTCAGCACCAGCGAGAGCTCTTTGCCAACCAGCACATCCAGCTCCAGCTCGAAGGCTTGATCCCACAGGGCACGGGTCGCATCGCTGTCGTGCAGGGAGAGATGAACAAGCGTGCCGTCGGCGTGATCGGAGACCCCGTCCAGCATCCAGAGGGTGGTGCGGGCAAAACCGTGGGAGGGCTTGCCGCTACCAACGCGGGCGGGCGCAGGGCCAAACCAGGGCCAGCAGATCGGGATACCACCGCGAACAGGCTTGCTGCCATCCAGCACCGCCTTGTCACTCAGCCAGATGGAGGCCGGCTCGCCATGACGCTGATAGCTCAGCACATGGGCGCCAAACAGGCTGATTTCTGCCTTGGCATAGTCGTTGTTGATGGTGAGAACCGGCAGACCGGCGGCATTGTTGGCAAGCTTGCAATTGGCTGTCAGGGGACGAATGGATTGCATGTGGACTCCTGTCATCAGGGGAAACCGAAAAACAAAAAGGCGGCCAATGGCCGCCTTTTTCAAGCTACGCGATTGCGCATCCCAAATTACTTGGAGATGTGAGCGATCAGGTCCAGAACTTTGCTGGAGTAGCCCATTTCGTTGTCGTACCAGGATACAACTTTAACGAATTTGTCGTTCAGCTGGATACCAGCCTTGGCGTCGAATACGGAGGTCTGACGCTCACCCAGGAAGTCGGTAGATACAACTTCGTCTTCGGTGTAGCCCAGAACGCCTTTCATAGCGCCTTCGGAAGCAGCTTTCATCGCTTCGCAGATTTCTGCGTAGGTGGCAGCTTTCTTCAGGTTAACGGTCAGGTCAACAACAGACACGTCCGGAGTCGGAACACGGAAAGCCATACCGGTCAGCAGGCCTTTCAGTTCCGGGATAACTACGCCAACAGCCTTGGCTGCACCGGTAGAGGACGGGATGATGTTCTGAGCCGCACCGCGGCCACCGCGCCAGTCTTTGGCAGACGGACCATCAACGGTCTTCTGGGTAGCAGTGGTAGCGTGAACGGTGGTCATCAGGCCAGACTCGATACCGAAGGTATCGTTCAGAACCTTGGCGATCGGTGCCAGGCAGTTGGTGGTGCAGGAAGCGTTGGAAACGATGTCCTGGCCAGCGTAGGTAGAGTCGTTAACACCCATTACGAACATCGGGGTAGCGTCTTTGGACGGGCCAGTCAGAACAACTTTCTTGGCACCAGCAGCGATGTGCTTACGAGCAGTCTCGTCGGTCAGGAACAGACCGGTAGCTTCAGCAACAACGTCAACACCGATTTCGCCCCACTTCAGGTTGGCCGGGTCACGCTCAGCGGTAACACGTACGGTTTTGCCGTTTACAACCAGGTTGCCGTCTTTAACTTCAACGGTACCGTTGAAACGACCGTGAGTTGAATCGTACTTCAGCATGTAAGCCATGTAGTCAACATCGATCAGGTCGTTGATACCAACAACTTCGATGTCTGCACGCTCGCAAGCCAGACGGAATACGAAACGACCGATGCGGCCAAAACCGTTAATACCTACTTTGATAGTCATATTTAGTTACCTAACTGTTCAGTAGTCAAAGAAAATTCCGCTTGTAAATTTACTAGAACTCTCCGGTGAGTCAACCAACATTCTGTCTGAAATTGCGCTATATCATGAAAAACTGTGAAATTAATTTTCTGTTTATGTAACTGATTACCACGTTTTGACGAAAAAAGTGCCAGATCGTGGCATCGCGCAGATATCAACAATAGTGCCTACTCGGTCACACAACCATTCACAGAGATATGTAAAAATGTGCGCGGTTTAGCATGGCCAAAGAGCCACTGTTCAAGTACCACCCCATAAAAATCAAACAAAATAGTATAGATAGAATCCACAGCGGGAATTCTCAAACTATGACCACCCTGATTGAACAGCTGGCTGCCGCAAAAGGTATCGCCAGCGAGTATGTCGATGCCTGGGGCCACCCGGCCCAGGTATCAGAAGAGAGCAAGGCCGCCATGCTGGGCGCCATGGGCTACCGCGTCGATGACGAGGCCGCACTGGTGCAGCAGCTGGAAGAGGAGCATCGCCAGCACTGGCTGCGGGCGCTGGATCCTGTGATGGTGGTTCGCACCGGCGACGCCGTTACCCTTGAGGTTCGCCTCCCCATCGAATTCGTCAACGACGCCCTCACCTGGCAGCTCCAGCAGGAGCAGGGTGCAGTGCTGTCCGGTCAATTCACCCCCATCGAGGGTGAGCTGGTCGGCGTGGCCGAATTTGAAGAGATGGAGTGCCAGGCCTATCGCGTCACGCTGGATATGGCCCCGGAGCTGGGTTATCACCAGCTGGTGTTGCTGGAAGAGGGCAATGACGAGCCGCTGGCCACCATGCGCCTCATCGTTGCCCCCAAGGCCTGCTACAAGCAGGCGCCGATTGCCGATGGCCGCAAGGTATGGGGTCCGAGCGTGCAGCTTTACTGCCTGCGCAGCCGCCATAACTGGGGTATCGGTGACTTCAGCGATCTGGGCCAGCTGGTTGAGAAAGCCGCCGCCTGGGGTGCCCACTTCGTCGGCCTCAACCCTATCCACGCCCTCTATCCGGCCAATCCGGAGAGCGCCAGTCCCTACAGCCCCTCTTCCCGTCGCTGGCTCAACGTAGCCTATATCAATGTGGAAGCGGTGCCCGAATTCCAGCAGAACGATCGCCTGAAAGCGGAAGTGGCAAGTCCTGCCTTCCAGCAGCATCTGGCCGATCTGCGCGCCAAAGAGAACGTCGATTACACCGGCGTCATCGAGACCAAGATCGGCATGCTGCGTCAGGTGTTCGACGATGCCACCCTGAGCGCCGAACGTCAGGCCGCCTTCGATGCCTTCGTCGCCGCCGGTGGCGACAGCCTGCAGCAGCAGGCTGCATTTGATGCCCTGCAGGCCCACTTCTATGCCAAAGGCGAAA
Organism: Aeromonas sp. FDAARGOS 1414; assembly: GCF_019047065.1. Taxonomy (NCBI): domain Bacteria; kingdom Pseudomonadati; phylum Pseudomonadota; class Gammaproteobacteria; order Aeromonadales; family Aeromonadaceae; genus Aeromonas; species Aeromonas sp. FDAARGOS 1414. The sequence goes on from NZ_CP077210.1 coordinate 2,938,953, forward strand.
ATGCCTGGGGCTGGCCGGTATGGCCGCAGGAGCTGCGCGATTACCACAACCCTGCCGTTGCCGCCTGGATGGCCGAGCACCCGCAAGATGTAAACTTCTATCTCTATCTGCAGTTCCTGGCTGATGAGCAATTGGCGCAAGCCGATGCCCGTGCCAAAGCTGCCGGCATGGTGATGGGTATCTACCGGGATCTGGCGGTGGGCGTCTCCGAAGGCTCCACCGAGATCTGGGCCAACCAGGATCTCTACTGCCCGAAAGCCTCGGTCGGTGCGCCGCCCGATATCCTCGGCCCGCTTGGTCAGAACTGGGGCCTGCCCCCGATGAACCCGAACAAGCTGTTTGAAGCGGCCTATCAGCCGATGGTGGACTTGTTCCGTGCCAACATGCGCTCCTGCGGCGCACTGCGCATCGACCACGTGATGGCCTTGCTGCGCCTGTGGTGGGTACCGCCCGGAGCGTCTGCCGCCAAGGGCGCCTACATCTACTATCCGGTCAACGATCTGCTGGGTATTCTGGCACTCGAATCCCACCGCAATCAGTGCCTACTGATCGGCGAGGATCTGGGCACCGTGCCGGAGGGGATCGACGTGACCCTGAAAGAGAACGGCGTTCACTCCTACAAGGTGTTCTTCTTCGAACGCTCCAAGGAAGATGGTGGCTTTATCTCCCCGGCGCACTACACCGAGCAGGCGATGTCGGCCCTGACCACCCACGACATGCCGACCCTCAAAGGCTTCTGGCACTGCGATGACTTGGCGCTCGGCCGTCAACTGGGTCTGTATCCGGATGAAGATGTATTGAAGACTCTGTATGCTGATCGTCACCAGGCCAAACAGCGGATCCTCGACAGCCTGCATGCCCACAAGGTCATCTCTGACAACATCAGTCATGACGTCAACTGGGTCGGCATGAACACCGAACTCAACCACGGTCTGCAGATCCACATGTCCCGCGGCAGCTGCGCCCTGTTCAGTACCCAGCTGGAAGACTGGCTGGAGATGGACAAGCCGGTCAACGTACCGGGCACCAGTTACGAATACCCCAACTGGCGCCGCAAGCTTTCCGCTGATCTGGAAGATATTTTTGCCAATGAGGCACTCAAGGCACTGGCTGGCAAGATGAGCCAAGCCCGTGATGAGGCCAGTCGTTGAGACGCTGTCTCCCACAGCGCTCTCACCTAAATCCACTCCGGCTTCGGCCGGAGTGGATGCTCTGTCATGAAAGGAAATCTCGATGCTCGTTGAACGTTTGGTTGCTGCCCGCTGTTCCGATCCCTTCTCTCACTTAGGCCTGCAGGCCAATCCGGATGGGCCCGGCCTCAAACTGACCGCCTGGTTGCCTGATGCCCTCGAAGTCCGCGTCAAGGATCTCAAGTCGGGCAAAGTCGTTGCCACCCTGGCGCCCACCGATGAATCGGGTCTTTTTGAAACTGTTTTCACCCGCCGCAAAAACTCCTTCCCCTATCAGCTGATCGCCAGCTACCAAGATGCCACCACCGAGGTCATCGACCCCTATCAGTTTCAGGATGCCGCCTGGGCAGGCCTGGCCGAACTGACCGCCCAGCCGGAAAACCTCTACCACACCCTTGGCGCCCAGCTGCGCACCGTGGAGCATCTTGGCCAGCAGGTGGAAGGGGTGCGTTTTGCGGTCTATGCGCCGAGCGCCACCGCCGTGAGCCTCATCGGCGATTTCAACTTCTGGGATGGCCGCCGCCACCCGATGCAGCGCAGCCTCTGCGGTCACTGGGTGCTGTTTGTGCCGGGCCTCAAGGCCGGGGATCGCTACAAGTTTGAGCTCAAAGACCCCATGGGCAACCGGCTGCCCCACAAGAGCGATCCGGTCGGCTTTTACTGCGAGCAGTATCCGTCGTTCGCCTCCGTGGTCTATGACCACGCCCAGTACCAGTGGCAGGATGCCGAGTGGATTGCCAGCCAGCACAACGACAAACGCGAGCAGCCGCTCTCCATCTATGAGCTGCACGTCGGCTCCTGGAAACGCCACCCCAACGGCGACAGCCTGAGCTGGCGTGAACTGGCAGTGGAGCTGGTCGCCTACGTCAAGGAGATGGAGTACACCCACATCGAGCTGCTGCCTGTCTCCGAGCACCCCTTCAGCGGCTCCTGGGGCTACCAGCCGGTGGGCATGTTCTCCCCCACCAGCCGCTACGGCACCGCTGATGATTTCAAATACTTCGTCGATCAGTGCCACCAGGCCGGCATCGGCATCATTCTGGACTGGGTGCCCGCCCACTTCCCGTCCGATGCCCACGGACTGGCCCGTTTCGACGGCACCCCGCTCTACGAATATGAAGATCCGCGCCGTGGCTGGCACCCGGACTGGAACTCCTACATCTACGACTTCGGCCGCGACACAGTGCGCCAGTTCCTGGTGGCGAGCGCCCTGTTCTGGCTCGACAAGTTCCACATCGACGGACTGCGGGTGGATGCGGTCGCCTCCATGCTCTATCTGGATTACTCCCGCAACGCCGGTGAATGGGTACCGAACGTCGATGGCGGCAACCACAACTACGAGGCGATCAGCCTGCTCAAGTGGACCAACGAGGAGGTCTACGGCAAGTATCCCCACGCCATGACCATCGCCGAAGAGTCCACCGCCTTTGCCGGTGTCTCCCGCCCCACCTTCCTCGGCGGCCTCGGATTTGGCTTCAAGTGGAATATGGGCTGGATGCACGACACCCTTACCTATATGCAGAAAGAGCCGATCCACCGCCGCTACCACCACAACGACATGACCTTCTCCATGGTTTACCACTATGACGAGAACTTCATCCTGTCGCTCTCCCACGACGAGGTGGTGCACGGCAAGCACTCCATGCTCTACAAGATGCCGGGCGACGAGTGGCAGCAAGCAGCCAACCTGCGGGCCTACATGGGTTTCATGTACGCCCACCCGGGCAAGAAGCTCAACTTCATGGGCACCGAAATCGCTCAGAGCAACGAGTGGAACCACGACGCCCAACTGCCGTGGCATCTGCTGCAATATCCCAAGCATGCCGGTCAACAGCGACTGATCCACGATCTCAACCACCTCTACCGTCATGAGCCTGCCTTGTATCAGGCCGATTATGAGCAGACCGGCTTCCGCTGGCTGGATCATAACGATGCCGACAACAGCATCTTTGCCTGGCTGCGGGCGGACAAAGAGGGCAAGCAGGCTATTGTGGTGGCTTGCAACTTCACCCCGGTGCCCCGTATCGAATATCGGATCGGCGTCCCTGCGGCGGGCCACTATCGGGTGGTGCTCAACACCGACAGCGAGTATTACTGGGGCAGTAACTATGATGTAGGTCTGGTGTTCGCTGCCGAGCCGACCCCCTGGCAGGGGATGGCACACAGCATAGTGCTGGATCTGCCGCCGCTGGCGACCTTGTTTATCAAACAGGAGTCTTGATGCTTGTAATGGAAAAAGGGGTGGGCCACCCGCTGGGGGCCCGCCTTGACGAGAACGGTTGCCACTTCTGCGTCTGGGCCCCCCAGTCGGACAAGGTGGAGATCTGCCTGTACGACGAGCAGGAGCATGAGCTGATGCGGCTGGAGTTGCCCGGCCGCCGTGGCCAGTATCGCTTTGGCTACGTGCGCGGCGTAAAGGCCGGTCAGCGCTACGGCTATCGGGTCTATGGCACCCCGCAGGAGGGGATGCTGTTCGATCCGCAAAAACTGCTGATTGACCCCTACGCCAAGGCGCTCAGTCGTCCCACCTACTGGGATGAAGCCCTCTATCAGGGTGATAGTGCCGGGATGATTGCCAAGTCGGTGGTAGTGGATGACAGTTTTGACTGGCAAGGGGTTGGCAAACCCGGGATCAGTCCGGCCCGCACCATTATCTACGAGACCCACGTCAAGGGCTTTACCAAGCAGCACCCGGGGATCCCCAAAGCGCTGCAGGGCACCTATCTTGGCATCTGTCACCCGCTGGTTATCGAGCACATGAAGAGCCTCGGTATCACCTCGGTGCAACTGATGCCGGTGGCCGCCTTCATGTCGGAACCGCGACTGGAGCAGTTGGGACTGACCAACTACTGGGGCTACAACCCCATTGCCTTCTTCGCCCCGGAGCCACGCTACAGCACCAGGGCCGACGAGGCGGTGACCGAGTTCAAGACCATGGTGCGCGAGCTGCACCGGGCCGGGCTCGAGGTGATCCTGGATGTGGTCTACAACCACACTGCCGCCTCTGGCTTCGATGGCCCTACCCTCTCGTTCAAGGGCTTTGACAACGCCGGTTACTACGCCTTCGAAGCGGGCCCCCACGGCCCGGACTACACCCGTCACGCCAACGTGACCGGTTGTGGCAACAGCGTCAATCTGGATCACCCCAACACCCTGCGACTGGTGCTCGATGCTTTGCGCTACTGGGTCACCGAGATGCAGGTGGATGGCTTCCGTTTCGATCTGGCGGTGACGCTGGCGCGGGAAGCGGGAGAGTTCGAGCCCATGGGCGCCTTCTTCAAAGCCGTGATGGCCGACCCTGTGCTGTCACAGGTCAAGCTCATCGCCGAACCCTGGGATATCGGCCCCTTCGGCTACCGGCTGGGTCAATTCCCGAGCCAGTGGCAGGAGATCAACGACCGCTACCGCGACACGGTGCGCGCCTTCTGGCGCGGTGATGCGGGCAAGATGGGGGACTTCGCCACCCGGCTGGTGGGTTCGCGGGATATCTTCCCGAAAAACTGGCGCTCCCCCCACACCAGCGTCAACTACCTCTGCTATCACGACGGTTTCACCCTGGAGGATCTGGTCTCCTACAACCAGCGCCACAATCAGGCCAACGGTGAAGACAATCGGGACGGCCACGGCAACAACCTCTCCTATAACCATGGGGTAGAGGGGCCGACCCTGGATCCGCGGGTCAACAGCCTGCGCCAGCAGCAGAAGCGCAATCTGATTGCCACTCTGCTGCTCTCCCAAGGTACTCCCCACTTCCTCGCCGGGGACGAGATGGGACGCAGCCAGCTTGGCAACAACAACGCCTACTGTCAGGACAACCAGATCAGCTGGGTCAACTGGCAGTGGCGACCGGAGGATGAGCGGCTGTTCGCCTTCACCCAGCAGATGATGGCGCTGCGGGCGGAGTCCTGCGTCTTCTCCAACCTGCAACTGAGCGACGACAGCTGGAATGGCACCCCGTCCAGCTGCCATCAGGTCAACTGGTATCACCCGGACGGCCACCAGCTCACCGATCAGGATTGGCACGCCCCCATGGGGCAGGCGTTCGCCATGGATATCGGCATGATCAACTGTGTCGGCGAGCGCTGGTACGTGCTGTTCAACGCCAGCGATTACGACATCCAGTTCCGCCTGCCGCCGCCGGGGGAAGGGCTGGAGTGGATCCAGACTATCGACACCGCCACCAACGATGGCCTCCCCTTCCTGCCGGATGACATCAAACGGCAGGTGGCGGTCGGCCGGGCCCACTCCCTCAAACTGCTGGAGCGGGTGGCGCTGGCCAGCACGGCGGAGGATGCCCAGCCACCGCAGCAGGAAATTCTCCCTGCATCCGGTGAGGAGATGGTTGCCACCTCGATCACAGATACAGGCAAAGCATAAGAGGCATGCTGGAGTCAGCTTTACGGAGCCGCTATGCTGGGCTCCGGTATGGATGGCAAGGAGTCGGTATGAGCAGTAACAATCCGGAACAGTGGCGCAGCAAACTGACCGCCGAGCAGTTTCACGTCTGCTGGGAGAAGGGCACCGAGCGCCCCTACAGCGGCGCCCTGCTCCACAATCGCAAGAGCGGCGACTACCTCTGTGTCTGCTGCAAGAGCGTGCTGTTTCACTCAGGAGCGAAGTTTGACTCCGGCTGCGGCTGGCCCTCGTTCGACAAGGCCATCGAGGGGACGGTGGAGTACACCGAGGACAACAGCCACGGCATGAAGCGGGTGGAGATCACCTGCCGCCAGTGCGGCTCTCACCTCGGTCACGTCTTCCCCGATGGACCGACCGAGACCGGCCAGCGCTACTGCGTCAACAGCCTGAGTCTGGATTTCGAACCCGAGGTCTGAACGGTTTACCCATTGCAATAAAAACGGCGCCTCCGTTATGGAGGCGCCGTTTTTTTATCGGGATTTCACCGGCTTCACGCCAGCAGGATAGCAGCCATCACCAACAGGGCCGCGATGGCCGGCACCGGCAACTTCAACACCCGCAGCAGATAAAAGCCGATGGCCGCCAGCGCAAGATCGGTCGGCGCCAGCACCGCACTCTGCCACACCGGCTGATAGAGGGCCGCCAACAACAAGCCCACCACGGCGGCGTTGATTCCGGTGACGGCCCCCGCCAGACGGGGCCGGGCCAGCCACTGTTGCCAGCAGGGGCCCACCGCCCAGAGCAGCAGAAAACCGGGCACAAACAGCGCCATGGTCGCCAACAGGGCCCCGATCAGCGGCATTTCGGGTTGCAGCTGGGCGCCAAGATAGGTGGCAAGGGTAAACATGGGGCCCGGCACCAACTGGGCCAGGCTGTAACCGGTCAGAAACTGCTGCTCGTTGAGAGTGTGTCCCACGCTCTCTTGCAGTAGCGGCAACACCACATGGCCACCGCCAAACACCAGACTACCGGCGCGATAGAAGTCGGCAACCAGCTGGCCAAGCGGGCTACCGAGCAGCGGCAGACCGATAAAAAGGATGCCAAACATCAGCAGGGTAGGCCAATGAGGCTGACTGCTGGCGGCAGAAGGTAGCTCGGCGGAGGCTGGCACACTACCCGCCCCGCTCTGGCTGCGGGCGCAGATCAACGCCGCTCCCGCCAGCATCAACAGTTGAGTCAGCAGACCGGGCTGCCACCAGAGTGCGGCAGCGGTCACCACCATAATCCCTTGGGTCATTCCAGTGGCACAGAACTGACGACTCATGGTGAACACCGCATCGGCCACCACGATAAGCGCCAGCAGCTTGAGGCCGTGCAAAGCCGCATCGAGCCACAGATTGCTGCCCAGCTGGCCGATGCCGATCGCGGCCGCCAGTAGCAGCAGAAATGAGGGCAGCGTGAAGCCAAGAAAAGCTGAGAGCGCCCCGCCCAGACCGGCGCGATGACGACCGATGGCGAAACCAAGCTGGCTGGAGGCGGGCCCCGGCAGCAGTTGGCACAGCGCCAGCAAGCGGGCAAATTCGGCCTGTGTCAGCCAGCCAAGCCGCTGGACGAAGGTGCGCTGGAAATAGCCGATATGAGCGGCCGGACCACCAAAGCTGATGCAGCCCAGCCATAAAAACTGAATAAATACCTGTCCCACGCTCTTCTCCCTCATCCCTCTTCTCCCGATGGAGAGGGGATATTATGACAGCGCGATGATCGTTTTATGACAATCAGACTGATTAGGCCGACACCATGGGCATATCACCCGGCAAATAGCAGCGTCCCGCCAGCCAGCAGGCGATGGACTGACGGCTGGCGTCGAAATGGGGCTCGGGCAACGCGCGCGGATCGCACCAGACCCAGCCTTCGCACTTCTCCGGCTCCAGCAGTTGCGGCTCACCATCGGCCTTAGCGTGCAGCGTCACCGAGATATAGTGCAGCCCGCTCTCGCGCCATGTCTCCAGATTGTTGGTCACCGCCACCACCTCGGGCCCGTGGATCTCAAGTCCGGTCTCCTCGGCTACCTCGCGGATCGCCGCCGACTCGAAGCTCTCCCCCAACTCCAGATGACCACCCGGGATCGACCAGTAGGGGGCATGGCTCCCTTTGCGTTTGCCAAGCAGCACCTGGCCTTGGGCGTTGGTCAGGATGACGCCGACCCCGACGCGGGGATAGAGAGTGGACATGAAAACGCTCCTTCAATCAGGCAATAAAACGGCCTCACCTTAGGCCCAAGGAGGGCACAGGGCAAGCCCCGGCTGCACGGCACCTGCGGCCGTCAGTGGTCCCCCCCCTTGCCCCTTAACCGGTTATCACTGATGCTGGGGAGTGAAGCCCGGATGGAGAGGTCATCCCCATCCTCTCAGTCCCCCATTACCCCGAGGAGTCCGCCATGAAAAAATTGCTCCCCCTGTGCGCCCTGCTGCTCACGGCTTGCCAAACCACGCCGCCCCCCAACTCGCTCGCCATCGATGATGCCGACGCCTGGCAGGCCATTTGCAAAGATGGCACCCGGGTTCGCGCCGTGGTGGCAGAGGGGATCTGTGGGGATCATCGTGGGGTAGCCATGTGGACGAATAAGCCAAGAGAGGAACGGATGGCAGAAGAAGCCGCCAAATAGTGTGATCTAGACACCATAAAATGACACTGCCGGCCAATTGGCCGGATTTTTTCGCGATCTCGCCAGCACTTTGCCACCTTGTTCATGGTGCGCTCAGTTTTCTGTTCCCATACTGGCCCTACAGTTCCAAAAGAGGAGAGACAAGATGCAAACATCCATCGTCGGGCTCTCCATTCTGTGGGGGCTAGCCAGTTTTGGTGTTCAGGGGGATTTCATCGAGAGCCGTGATTCCGTTGCGCCATCCTGGCAAGCCGAGTCCAGAGTGGAGATGGAAGGTTATCTGATTGAATCGCTTGGCGAAGATCGCTGGCTGTTCGACAACGGCAGCGAGAGCCTGCTGGTCTCACTGCCCGAGGGGCAATGGGTGCCGACCGGCGAGCGGCTGCGGGTCAGCGGCGAACCGCTGCAGGAGCAGAGCGGCTGGCTGCTGCAGGTGGCAGACATCAGCCAGGTCAGCGTCTGACAGCGGCAGTCGCCCCGTCACCGCGACAGCTAATCCAGACCCGATAACCACTACCGAATAACCAAGAGCGAATAGCAAAAGAGGAGGCCAGTGGCCTCCTCTTTCTGTTTATATAAGCGGCTTGCGCGGGCTCACCCCAGATGGTTGAGCGGTAGTGCCGTCTTGTGCTTGATGCGACGCAGCACGAAGCTGGAGCGCACCCCGGTCACCCCCGGAATATGGGTCAGCTTGTCCAGCAGGAAGTGCTGATAGTGCTCCATGTCGCGCACCACCACCTTGAGCTGGTAGTCGGCATCATTACCGGTGATGAGATCACACTCCAGCACTTCGGGCAGTTCGCTGATGGCGCGATCGAAGTTTTCGAACCGCTCGGGCGTGTGTCTGTCCATGGAAATGTGAATGTAGGCGGTGAGGGTGAGGCCAAGCTGGCGGGCGTTGAGCAGAGTAACGTGGGTGTCGATGAGACCGGCATCCTCCAGCGCCTTGACCCGGCGGGAGCAGGGGGACGGCGAGAGCCCGACCAACTCGGCCAGTTCGAGATTGCTGATGCGGCCATTCTCCTGCATCAGCTCGAGAATATGTCTGTCTATGCGATCAAGTTTCAGCATCTACCCTTCCTCGTTGCAATGACTAATCCACTTTTCCTAGATTAAGGGTGAACTATTGCAAAAACAACCGAAATAAGTGGTTACTTTGCAACCACTCACCGGCACGGGAGGGATACTATGGTTACATCTTCCGGTGGCAAAGCAGATACCTGACCGGGTCTCTGCGGTGAAGGACCTTACCGGGTCAAGAGCCCCATCAGCCGTCTTACCTTATCGGGAAACGACGGGCTGGAACGAGAGAACCCCCTCCCCGAAGGCAACAAAGCAGGCATCCCGGCGCCTGCTTTGTTGTTTTTGGGCGTTTGACGAAATCAGAGCGCGGGCGGCGTGATGCGATAGAGGCAGCGATGCGCCCCCTCCAGCAGATATTGCTCCCGCTCCACCGTTGCTGGCGCCAGCAGCTGGCGAAACAGCGCCAGTTCGCTGCGACAGAAACCGCGGCAGGTGCGCGCCGCCGCACAGATGGGGCAGTGGCTCTCCCACAGCAGCCAGCTGCCATCCTCTTCGCGGCGGATCTCCGCCATGTAGCCCTCGCGAGTACGCAGCTCCTTGAGCGCCGCCAACCGGCCAGAGAGGCCATGGGACCCCAGCGCCTCCTGATAGCGAACAAGCATCTGCTGCTCCCGCTGCTGGATCAGCCGTTCCATCCCCTCCTCGCCAAACAGCTCGCGCACGTTGTCGATCAGCTGCACGGTCAGGTCGCTATGGCTATCGGGGAAGCGCTGCCAGGCCTGCTCGGTGAGCTGCCACAGCCGCACGGGACGACCGCGCCCGCGGGCCTCGTCGCTGAATGTGACCCACCCCTCCTGCTCGAGCGTGAGCAGGTGCTGGCGGGCGCCCATGGAGGTCATCTGTAACTGCTCCCCCAGCGCGGCGGCGCTCTGCGGGCCATGGCTCTTGAGCAGAAACAGGATCTTGTCGGTGCTTGCGTTCATGGTCTCATTATGGGGATCGCCCTTTATTAAATCAACAATTCACTTTACTTAATCCCATCTATGAATCAGCATAAATAAACCAATAACTTTACTTAATGGGTGCGACATGGAGAAACACGGGCACAAAAATCCCCTCTGGGTGCTGGTCATGACGGTCACGCTGGCAGTTGCAGGTTTCAGTCTCCCCTCCCCGGTGTTGGCACCCTTGCTGCTGGATCCGGCCCACGGCATGCTGACGCCGGATGCCTCCGACTGGAGCCGCAAGGTGTGGCTGGGGGTCATCATGGGGCTCTATCCCCTGTTCCAGCTGGTGGGCAGTCCCTGGCTCGGTCGCCTCTCCGACCGCTATGGCCGCAAGCCACTGCTGTTGCTCTCGCTGGCGGGGGTACTGGCAGGCTATGCCCTGATGGCACTCGGTATCGCCTGGCGCTCCCTCCCCCTGTTGCTGCTCAGCCGGGTGGTGGAGGGGCTGTGCAACGGCAACATCGCCATCGTGCAGGCGATGGCGGCGGATCTCGCCGGCAAGGAGCACAAGACCCGCAGCTTCGCCTGGATCAACATCGGTATGAATCTGGGCTGGGTCGTAGGGCCGATGATCGGGGGCTACGCCGCGGTGATCTCGGGGGATTACAGTCTGGCCGCCTGGCTGGCGGTAGGAATGACCCTGCTCAACCTGCTGCTGGTCTACTGGTTGATCCCCTATCGTCCGCCGGTGGCGGCCGCCCGGCAGGCCCCGACCCTCTCCAGCCGCCAGCTGTTGCTGCAACCGGCCCTGCTCCCCTACTTCGCACTCACCCTGATCAGCTATGGCGCCGTGCAGCTCTATTTCACCTACTTCAATATCTGGCTGGTGGAGAGGCTGGCCTGGGATCCGGCCCAGCTGGCGCAGGCGGCGGTGCTGGTGAGCCTGCCCATGATGGCGGGCTCCTGGCTCGGCTCTCGCATCGCCCGCCACTGGCGCGGCAGCTCCCTCGGGATTGTCGGCCATCTGGTGATGGCGAGCGGCATGCTGCTCTTTATCCTACCCGTGCACTGGTGGGGACTGGCGCTTACCTTCGTTCCCGCTGGCATCGGCATGAGTCTGGGGGAGCTGGCCACCTCGGTGGCGATCTCCAACCGCAGTCACCCGGAGCAACAGGGGCAGGCGATGGGGCTCTACCGCGCCCTCGCCGTGGGCAGCGAGATCCTGGCGGTGCTGCTCGGCAGTCTGGTGCTGCTGGCCGGTACCGAGTGGCCCTTCTATCTCGCCACCCTCTGCTCCCTTGCCAGTGCCGCCGGTTTCTATCTGCTGCGCCGCCGTGCCGACCGTCGTCAACAGCTGGCCAGCTGCACCTGAGCCACGAAGGGATCACAGTTCGGCGCTTCGGCCGCGGGCAAGACTTGCATCGGGGCGCCGGGTCTGGGACGGTAAAGCTCTTTACGGATTTGTTCGATGCTGGAGGAGCTATGAGTGAGTACAAGGCCATCGCGCTCGATATGGATGGCACCCTGCTGACCCGGGATCACAAGATCTCGTCGGCCACCCGGGCAGCCCTGGCGCAGGCCCGCGCCCACGGCATCAAGGTACTGCTGGTCACGGGGCGCCACTACATGACGGCGCGTCCCTTCCACCACGAGCTGGCCCTCGATACCCCCCTCATCTGCAGCAATGGCGCCTATCTCTATGATCCGGTGCAAAACCGGATCCTCAGCGGCGACCCGCTGGCGACTGCCCCGCTTACCGAGCTGCTGGCCGCGGTCGAGGCACAGCAGATGGGCGCCCTGTTCCACCTGAGCGAGGGCATTGGCTACATCGGCTGCGAAGAGCATGTCACCCGCATCCGCCACTGGTCGGCCAATCAGCCGGACCACCTCAAGATCGCTCTCCACCCGGTCGAGGAGCTGGCAGGCTGGCTCGACAACCCGGTCTGGAAACTGGAGCTGTTCAATCAGGATCCGGCGCGCCTGCACACCTTTATGGGCGAGGTGGTCGAGCAGATGCCCTTTACCCGCGACTGGGCGGCCCCCTATGCGGTAGAGCTGGTACAGCCCGGTTGCAGCAAGGGCAACCGGCTGGCCCAGTGGGCAGCCAGCGAAGGGATTGCGATGGAGCAGGTGGTGGCGTTTGGGGACAACAACAACGACATCAGCATGTTTGAGCAGGTAGGGCTGGCGGTGGCCATGGGCAATGCGGCCCCGCAGATCCAGAGCCATGCCCACCGGGTCACGGCCGACCACAACGAAGATGGTATCGCACTGGCACTGCAGCGCTGGGTACTGCCCTGATCTGACAAGATGCAACATGGCCAGCACGCGGGCTGGCCATGAAGAGAGGGATTAACCGCCGAAGGAGAACTGGATCACCCGATCCGGATAGCGCAGACGGTTGTACTCCCGGCGCAGGGATTCGTAGTGGCGAATGGCCCGATCGCGCTTGGCGCGGTAATAGTCACGCTGTTCCGTGTTGGTTTCGTTGCGGATGCTGCGCTCCAGCGTATCGATATCACGCTCGGTACGCTCCAGCTCGTCGCTGATCTCCCGCAGGCGGGCAGCCAGTTTGTGCTCTTCGTAGCCACGCTGATACTGCTTGAGGAAGCTGGCGTCATTGGGGCATACCCCCAGATAGGCCTGCCCCTCCTTGCCCTTGCTGTAAGCCAGCTCGGGAATGCAGTAGAGCTCCAGCCCCTTGTCGTAGCCCCGTTTCCACTCGGCTTCATCCACTTTGAGGCCATATTCGCTGCAAGACGAAACGTAATCGCGGGTCGCCTGACGGGTTTTGCCTTCCGATCCATCCTGATAACCCAGGTTGTACCAGCTCATGGTGCGGCACTCATCTTCTGACAGGGCACTGCATCCCGCCAGCAATACCGGCAGGGTCAGCAACAGGATTTTGGGGGACATGAACAGACTCCGGAAAAGATAGTGACCGGCATTCTAGAGAGGATAAAAGGCCATAACAAGGGATGCGCTCCCGTGCGGTCTGGCGCGGTTTATTTGATGTTTTTGTCACTATTCAACGCAGTGCCAGACGGGCGGCCAACCCGCTTTCCTTGTTATCAGGTGCAAGGTAAACTGCGCCATCTTTTAACTGGCGCGCAACAAAAACAATGAAAGTCCTGACCGTCGATTACCGCTCACCCGATGCGGCCCAACGCTTCACCGAATCCCTGCGAACCACCGGCTTTGGCGTGTTGACCAACCACCCCATTCCGAAAGAGCTGGTGCAGTCCATCTACGACAACTGGTATCGCTTCTTCATGAGCGAGCAGAAGCAGGATTTCCTGTTCAACCGCGAAACCCAAGATGGCTACTTCCCGCCGTCGGTCTCCGAGGTGGCCAAGGGCCATAGTCAGAAAGACATCAAGGAGTACTTCCACATCTACCCCTGGGGCCAGATACCGGAAGAACTGAAGGAGCAGGCGATGGAGTACTATCGCCTCGCCAACGGTCTGGCCGCCGAGCTGCTGGGCTGGGTGGAGCAGTACACCCCGGCCGATATCGCCGCTCACTACAGCGGCCCCCTCTCCTCGATGATCGAAGAGAGCCAGAAGACCCTGCTGCGGGTGCTGCACTACCCGCCGTTCGATGGCACCGAGGAGCCGGGCGCCATCCGTGCCGCCGCCCACGAGGATATCAACCTGCTCACCATTCTGCCCGCCGCCAACGAGCCGGGGCTGCAGGTGAAGGGTTCCGATGGCGAGTGGATGGATGTGCCGTGCGACTTTGGCACCCTCATCATCAACATCGGTGACATGCTGCAGGAGGCCTCTCGCGGCTACTACCCTTCCACCACTCACCGCGTCATCAACCCGACTGGTGGCAATGCCGCCAAGTCACGCATCTCCCTGCCGCTGTTCCTCCATCCGCGCCCGGATGTGGTGCTCTCCGAGCGCCATACCGCCCACAGCTACCTGATGGAGCGGCTGCGGGAGCTCGGGGTGATCTAGTCCACCGACGAGCCATTGTCAGAGACCAAACCGGAGCAATCTCGCTCCGGTTTTTATTTGGTGGCAGGATTGGGCAAAAAACAGAATTAAATTAGCCAATCGTGCCAATAAATCGCATTTATGCCTGATAACCGTCGTAGTGATTGCGCCGTGACCTCCGTAACATGAGCGCCATTCTGCCCCTGCCCAGGGGCGCTCGATTGGAGTTCTTATGAAGCAGTCCCAATGGTCATCCCGACTCGGCTACATCCTCGCCGCAGCGGGTTCCGCGGTCGGTATCGGCGCAATCTGGAAATTCCCCTACGTCACAGCCGTCAACGGCGGCGGCGCCTTCCTGCTGGTCTTTCTGCTGTTCAGCTTCACCCTGGGGGTTGCGGTACTGATGGGGGAGACCCTGCTCGGCAGCATGAGTCGCCGCGGGGTAGTCGGTGCCTTCTCCGATCTGCTCGGCAAACAGTGGCGATGGGTTGGGGTAATGGGGGTGATCTCTACCCTGCTCATCTACTGCTTCTACAGCGTGGTGGGCGGCTGGACGCTCGGTTATACCGGCATGGCCCTCTCCGGTCAGCTCAACCATGGGGATGCGGCTGCTCTCACCGCCCGCTTCAATGACTATGTCAGCGGCGACGTCTGGCCAATCCTCACTCACCTGCTGTTTGCCGCCCTCACCTGGATAGTGGTGCAAGGCGGCATTCAGAAAGGAGTGGAGCGCACCTTGCGCTGGATGATGCCGGCCCTGTTCCTGATGATCCTGATGCTGGTCGCCTTTGGCCTCACCCTGCCCAATGCGATGGCGGGAGTACGTCACTTCCTGATGCCCGACTTCAGCAAGCTGGGGATGTCCGGCGTGCTCGATGCCATGGGGCTGGCCTTCTTCTCCCTCTCCATCGGTCTGGGCATTCACACCACCTACGGCGCCTATCTGCCGACCAGCGAAGGGGTTGGTCGCTCCAGCCTCTGGGTGGTGCTGCTGGCCAGCATGGTGGCGGTACTGGCGGGTTTGATGATTTTCCCGGTGCTGGCCTCGACCGGTATCGACCCGGCCTCCGGCCCCGGCCTCACCTTTATGACCATGCCGGCGGTATTTCAGCTGTTGCCCTTCGGTCAGGTGCTTGAGGTGATCTTCTTCGCCCTGCTGGTCTTTGCGGCACTCTCTTCGGCCATATCCCTGCTGGAGCATTTGCAGTGCTTCCTGTGCGAGACCTGGGGCTGGTCACGCCGCACGGCCTGCAGCGCCATCACTGGATTCGTCATGGTTAGCGGTGTTCCGGTCAGCCTGTCGTTTGGCCCGCTGCAACACGCCACCCTGTTTGGCAAAACCATCTTCGAGCTGCTGGACTTTGTCACCTCCAACCTGATGATGCCGCTGTTCGGCCTGATGCTGACGCTGCTGCTGGGCTGGAAGCTGGGACGCAAGGCGCTGCCGCAGGGGATTGCCAGCCACTGGCATCACTTGCTGATGAACTGCTGGCGCTGGATTGCCCCCTTGCTGATCGGCGGGATCTTGATTCGCGGTCTGGTGTGACGGTTACTCTTCACGGGCGGGCTCATCGGCCCGCCCCTGGGCGGCTCTGACGGCATCCAGGGCATGCTGCCAGCGGGTGATCTCGGCATCATCCGTTCCCTTGGAAAAGACGATATAGAGACCGGCCTGATGGAGCAGTACCCCACTACTGACAATGCTGCGCCGGGATAACCCCATCTTGTCGAGGGTGGCCTCCATCACCAGCTCCGCCATCGGCAAGGCATCGATCTTGCCCAGCATCAGCCGCTCTATCGCCTCCCCGACCGTCTTGTAGCGCACCAGATTGGTGTAGCCCTCATGGGTCAGCCGCACATCATCGGCATTGCCCAGCACTACCCCCACTCTGGGCAGATCTCGCAGCTGCGCCAGCGAGGTCAGCGGATGGCGACTATCCGGCGCCTGATAGATAAAGACCCGATTGATAAAGAGCGGGCCAACCCATTTGAAATGGGACTCCCGCTCCGGGAGCCGCTGTACCACGAACAGTCCATAACCGGGCTCGACCCGTGCCAGCGCCAGCGCCCGCTTGAGCGGGTAAATCCGCACCGGATAACGGGTGCCAAGCTCCTCCTGCACCTCATCGATCAGGCGAATGGCAAATCCGTCGAGCTTGCCATCGCGGTATTCGGTAAAGGGGGGTAAGTCGTGACTCAGCAGGGTTAATCCGGGCTGCGCCGACACACTCAGGCTGATCAGTAACCAGGGCAACACCATCCATCTCATACGGCATCCTGTCTCATCGTTGTTCCCGTCAGCGCCATGTCGCGGTCCCTAGTTCCAGAAGAAGCTACGTCGATTATCGCCCAGTAAATAGCCACAAGGTAGAAAAGATACGGCCCGGCAACGCGCTCGCCAATTGCAGTCAGAGCGGTGACAGCGGCACACATAAAAAATTTTTTATTTTATGTGTCAATTATTCTTTCCATGGTTTAGGCTGTTTCCTCATTCATAAGTCAGGTTGTCACCTCATGTCTGCCATCCTCGTGCTGTTTGGTCGATTTTTTAGCTCGCAAGAGAGGTGACCTGGCACGCACAGTTTTTCTGAATGTTCATTGCAAAGGTCGCCTCAGGCGGCCTTTTTTATGGTCTGTCGTTTATTGCTACTCAGGAGTATTGCTTCGATGTCGTGTTACCCGGAGGTTGTATGAGCCAGGTTCAGTGGTCTTCCCGTCTCGGTCATGTGCTGGCCGCAGCAGGCACAGCGATTGGCCTTGGTGCCATCTGGAAGTTTCCCTATGTGACCGCCACCAATGGCGGTGGCGCTTTTCTGCTGGTGTTTCTGTTGTTCAGCTTCACCTTGGGGGTAGCGGTACAGGTCGGCGAAACCCTGCTCGGAAGCCATAGCCAGCGCGGGGTGCTCGGCGCTTTTCGCAAACTGATGGGGCCGAACTGGCGCTGGATGGGGTATATGGGGATCGCCTGCGGCTTCTTTATCTACAGCTTCTACAGCGTGGTCGGTGGCTGGACCGTGGGTTACGCCGCGCTGGCGATGGCTGGCAAGCTCAACCTGAACGAAGGAAGTGCCCTCACCGCCCTGTTCAACGGCTATGTCAGCAACCCCTGGTGGCCGGTGCTGACCCATCTGATCTTCGCAGGCCTGACCTGGTGGTTCGTGCAGGGGGGTATTCAGAAAGGGGTGGAGCGGGCACTGCGCTGGATGATGCCCGCGCTCTTCATCATGATGCTGCTGCTGGTGGGGGTCGGTCTCTCCATGCCGGGCTCCATGGCGGGTGTGCGCCAGCTGCTGCTGCCGGACTTCTCCATGCTGACCGGCCAAAGCGTGCTGGACGCGCTGGGGCTGGCCTTCTTCTCCCTCTCCATCGGACTCGGGGTACACACTACCTATGGCGCCTACCTGCCCAATAGCGAAGGGGTGCTGCGCTCCGGGGTCTGGGTGGTCACACTGGCAAGCCTTATCTCGGTGCTGGCGGGCTTGATGATCTTCCCAGCGCTGGCCTCCACCGGCATCGATCCCACCGCGGGCCCAGGACTCACCTTTATGACCATGCCAGCCGTGTTCAGCCATCTGCCGTTCGGTCAGGGGCTGGGGGTAGTCTTCTTCCTGTTACTGCTGGTGGCGGCGCTCTCCTCCTCCATCTCCATGCTGGAGCATCTGGTGCGCTTCACCACCGAGGAGTGGGGCTGGTCGCGCCGTGGCGCCTGCCGGGTGTTGACCCTGCTCATCATGGCCTCCGGCATTCCGGTGAGCCTGTCGTTCGGCCCATGGAGCGATCTGACCCTGTTTGGCAAGACCATCTTCGAGTTGCTCGACTATCTGACCTCCAACCTGATGATGCCGCTGTTTGGTCTGGTACTGACCCTGCTGCTGGGCTGGCGCCTGGGTGATGCCATTCTCCCTGTGGGCCTGTCACCCGCCCTGCGTCTGGCGCTGCTCTGGTGCTGGCGCGTGGTGGCGCCGCTGCTGATCAGCGGGATCCTGATCCGCGGGATCATGTAGCACCTTGCGCATCTTTGCGGGCAGGCCTTGGCCTGCCCTTTTTATTGCTGGCGTTTGCTTTATTACAGGCGTTCATATGAGCAGCATCACGATGGACAGGAGTGCAGTCGGGCAATCTCGGAAGAGCAGGATGAAGAAGGGTCGGAGTGGCAGAGTGGCAGAGTGGCAGAGTGGCAGAGTGGCACAATAAGAGGTGGCGTTCGGCTCGCCACACCGGCAACAGAAGAAGTTGAAGTACTGAATTGCGGGCAAAAAAAATCCCCATCTGAGTGGGGACTTTCTCAGCAACTGAAGCTGAAGCTGATATCTCAGCTTCGCTTGCGAATATGGTGGTCGTTACTGGGATCGAACCAGTGACCCCCTCCTTGTAAGGGAGGTGCTCTCCCAGCTGAGCTAAACGACCTGGGATTCTTGAAATGATGGTGGGTCGTGCTGGATTCGAACCAGCGACCAATTGATTAAAAGTCAACTGCTCTACCGACTGAGCTAACGACCCATCTAAATCATTTTTACTTACAAACTGGTGGTCGTTACTGGGATCGAACCAGTGACCCCCTCCTTGTAAGGGAGGTGCTCTCCCAGCTGAGCTAAACGACCTGGGATTCTGAAATGATGGTGGGTCGTGCTGGATTCGAACCAGCGACCAATTGATTAAAAGTCAACTGCTCTACCGACTGAGCTAACGACCCATCTAAATCATTTTTACTTACAAACTGGTGGTCGTTACTGGGATCGAACCAGTGACCCCCTCCTTGTAAGGGAGGTGCTCTCCCAGCTGAGCTAAACGACCTGGGATTCTGAAATGATGGTGGGTCGTGCTGGATTCGAACCAGCGACCAATTGATTAAAAGTCAACTGCTCTACCGACTGAGCTAACGACCCATCTAAATCATTTTTTCTACAAACTGGTGGTCGTTACTGGGATCGAACCAGTGACCCCCTCCTTGTAAGGGAGGTGCTCTCCCAGCTGAGCTAAACGACCTGGGATTCTTGAAATGATGGTGGGTCGTGCTGGATTCGAACCAGCGACCAATTGATTAAAAGTCAACTGCTCTACCGACTGAGCTAACGACCCATCTAAATCATTTTTTTCTACAAACTGGTGGTCGTTACTGGGATCGAACCAGTGACCCCCTCCTTGTAAGGGAGGTGCTCTCCCAGCTGAGCTAAACGACCTGGGATTCTGAAATGATGGTGGGTCGTGCTGGATTCGAACCAGCGACCAATTGATTAAAAGTCAACTGCTCTACCGACTGAGCTAACGACCCATCTAAATCATTTTTTCTACAAACTGGTGGTCGTTACTGGGATCGAACCAGTGACCCCCTCCTTGTAAGGGAGGTGCTCTCCCAGCTGAGCTAAACGACCTGGGAATTCTGTCTCCACCGAGTGGAGAAAATGGTGGGTCGTGCTGGATTCGAACCAGCGACCAATTGATTAAAAGTCAACTGCTCTACCGACTGAGCTAACGACCCTCACCACGACCAGTTCCGACTGCATTACTGCTTCGGCTCTGACGGCGGCCTATATTACGGATTTAAATTTCCGGTGCAACAGAAAATTCGTAATTTAAATCCGTTTGCTCACTGTGCGTACAAATGCAGGCTGTTTTTACAGTAGCGTTACGAAAACAGTGACATACAGCAATGTTACAGCTTGGCCAGACTCTGTTTGGCCAACTGGGCTGGCGAGGTGTTGGGATAGCCCTTGATCACCTGCTCATAGAAGGATTTGGCTTCCGCCTTCTTGCCATCCAGTTGCGCCAGCATACCCAACTTCAGCAGCGCATCGGCTCGCTTGGGGGATTTGCTGTATTTGTTGGCCACGGTCGAAAACTGGGCCGAGGCACCGGCTCTGTCACCCTTGTTGAACAGCAACTGGCCGAGCCAGTAGTGTGCATTGGGAACATAGCCCGAATTGGGGTACTGCTTGATGAAGCCCTGGAAAGCCGGAATCGCTTTGTCGTAGTTCTTCTCTTTGAGCACCATGTTGACCGCTGCGTCGTAGGCCTGGTTCTCATCCTGATTGGTTGAGTAATTGGCGGCAGCAGCCGGTGTAGCAGCAGGGGCCGGGGTGGCTGGAGCAGCTTGCTGGCTGCTGGCAACCTTGTCGAGCTCCTGGTAGAGCTGACGCTGGCGCTCTTGCGACTGTTCCATCTGGTAGGTCTGCTGCTCCAGCTGACCACGCAGCTCGGAAACCTCACCTTGCAGGGAGTCGACCTGTTGCTGCAATTCAGCTTGCAGTCGCAGACGGGCATTGAGGGTGCGCTCCAGCAGGGCAACCCGATCTTCCAGGCTACCGGTGGGCACGATGGCGCCGTTGTTGCCGCTAAGGACAACCCCACCACTTGAGTCACCGCCCAGATCGCTGACCGGTGCCGCAGCTTGCGCATTCAGAACAACCATTACGGCCAGCGCAACGACAGCTTGCTTGTACACAGATTTCATTCGGATCAAACCTTAGCGTTTAGTACAGATAAAACGGCCAGCGCCATCGTCGCTCGCATATACAGATTTCATTCGGATCAAACCTTGGCGTTTAGTGCAAATAAAACGGCCATCGAAATGGCCGCTTGCATATAAACGAACTTCGTTCGGTTTAAACCTTAGTAAACCAGAACCGCGCGGCGGTTTTTGGCAAAGGCATCCTCGGTGTGAGACAGATCCAGCGGCTTCTCTTCGCCATAGCTGACGATGGAGAGCTGCTCGGCCTGCACACCCAGGGTTTGCAGATACTTGGCAACAGCCTTGGCACGACGCTCGCCCAGAGCAATGTTGTACTCGGGAGTACCGCGCTCATCGGCGTGACCTTCGATCAGGACTTTCACGCTCGGGCGCTCGCGCAGGTAGCTGGCGTGGGCATCCAGCAGATCAGCGTACTGACCCTGGATATCGTAACCGTCGAACGGGAAGTAGATCACGTTGTCACGCTGCAGTGCTTCGAACTTCTGACGCATCTGCTCTTCCGGGGACAACATGCCGTTGGCGCCGCCGGTTTGTACACCGCCCATGCCGTCGGTCATACCTGATTCAGCGCCAGCGGCGTCGGAATCAGAAGAAGAACTACAAGCGGCCAGGGTGAACAGTGGCAGTGCGATGGCCAAACCCTTGAGCAGTTTATTGAGTTGCATGCTATTTCCTTAAACCTTTATAACAAAACAAAAAACAATTGGATTTTTATCAATTCAAGAAGGGCGACCAAGCTGGTGCACGAATTTCACCGCTACTGGTCGGAAGCACAGCCTTGAAGCGACCATCAGTCGACACCAACGCAAGACTCTTACGACCCTGATAGATGGTGGCATAAATGATCATGCTGCCATTGGGAGCCACACTTGGCGACTCATCCAGAGCACTCTGGGTCAGGACCAGCAGGGCATTGTTTTCCATGTCCTGACGGGCAATACGATACTGTCCCTGAACACGGGTCACCATCACCATGATTTTGCCATCAGGAGTGATGGATGCCCCCTGGTTGGATTCACCTTCCCAAGTCATCCGGCGAGTCATACCAGTCGCCAAATTTACGCTATAAATCTGGGGTTTGCCACCACGTTCAGAGGTGAACAACAAATTTTGCCCGTCCGGCATCCAGGAGGGCTCGGTGTCGATCACGCGGCTGGTAGTGACGCGGGTAAGCTGCTTGCTAGCCACATCAACCACATAGAGGTTGGGTGAACCATCTTTGGAGAGAACGATAGCCAGACGACGACCATCAGGAGACCACTCAGGGGCCCCGTTAATGCCACGGAAACTGGTGATCAGGCTGCGCTGCTGGGTGTAGATATCCTGCACATAGATTTCGGACTTCTGGTTCTCGAAGCTCACGTAGGCCAGCTTGCTGCCATCCGGTGACCAGGAGGGAGACATCAACGGCTCGCGAGAGCGCAGCAGAGTCTTCTCGTTGTAACCGTCGTAGTCAGAAATGCGCAGCTGGTACGGGAACTGGGTACCCTGCTGTACGGAGACGTAAGCCAGACGGGTCAGGAAGGCACCGCGCTCGCCAGTCAGACGCTCATAGACGATGTCGGAAATACGGTGGGCAAACTGGCGCATCTGGGCACCCGGGATGGTCGCCATACGGCTATCCAGGATGTAACCGTTCGCCTCGCCGCCTTGTGCCTTGGCCAGCTGACCCTTCAGCACATCGACCAGCTCGAAGTTGACCTTGTAGGTGCCGTCACCCACCGCCGAGATGGAACCGACGACTACGGCCTCAACCCCTTGAGCGGCCCAGGGTGCGAAGTTGATCTCGCTGCTGCTGCTCGGAGTCTGCGGCATCTGGCCACGGGCCAGCGGCTTGAATTTGCCACTGCGCATCAGGTCGTTGGAGACCACTTCCGCGATGTCCTGCGGCAACTGCCCGTTGCCTTCCCACTTGAAGGGGGCGACGGCGATGGGGCGTGCGCTATCAATACCGCCGGTGATGACGATGTCCAGGGCCGCCTGGGCACTCTGGCCCAGCAACAAACAGCCAACCAAAGCAAAAAATACTTTTCTGATCATGGCTTAAATACTCGGTTCCAATAAAGATGAGAGGTTAAATTCCTTTCTCGGCGAGAGGTTGCCAACCGGAGGCAAGCAACCTCGTTTTATCACGCTTAGATACTCGGTTCTAACTTCAGGTTAAATTCCTTCAACATCTCGAATGCCGCAGGATCCTTGGGCACTGGCAGTTGATTGGCTTTCAAGACAGCCGCCTTACCCGAACGACAGACCGCCGGGTCACCCTGGCCGTTATCTACCGATATGACAAAGCCACTGCTCGCAAGACGTACGCCGATAGTACATGTTTTGCCCCGCATGGTGGGATCCAAAATCATATACCGCTCAACAGTGGCCTTGATGAGCGCCGCATACTTGTCGACCTCACCTTGTACCGCTGCAGAGGCAGCCTGGCTGCGGGCATTGGCTTCAGCCGCCAGCTGCTGCTGCATCATGGCTTCCATCTCTTTTTGCAGTCTGGCCTCCTCGGCCGCTTTGCGTTTGCGTTCTGCCGCGATCTTGGCCTGCTTCTCGGCTTCAGCCTTGGCTTTCTTCTCTGCGTCAGCTTTTGCCTTTTTGGCTGCCTCTTCCTTGGCCTTCTTCTCAGCCTCGGCTTTGGCTTTTTTCTCAGCCTCTGCCTTGGCTTTCTTCTCTGCCTCAGCCTTGGCCTTCTTGTCAGCTTCCGCTTTCTTGGCTTTGGCCTCCTCGGCTTTAGCCTTCTCTTCCGCCTGTTTTTTCTCGAGCTCTTTCTTTTTCTTCAGCGCCAGTGCCTTGGCCTCTTCAGCAGCCTTGCGCTCGGCTTCCGCCTTCTTGGCCTTCTGCTCTTCCAGCTTGCGGGCCTCCTCGGCTTTCTGCGCCTTCTCTTCCGCCCGCTTCTGCTCGGCAACTTTTTTCTGCTTCTCAGCCTCGGCCTTGCGGGTCGCCTCTTCTGCTTCTTTCCGCTTGGCCTCGGCAATACGCAGCCGTTCCTGCTGCTGGGCTAGTTCGCGTTTGGCAAGATCCGTGTCTTCCTTATCCTTCTCTTTCTCTACCTTCTGCGGCTTGGGCTGAGCTTTCTGCTGCTGGATCTGCTTGGCCTGCTCGTTGAGGAAGTTCTCATCAAGCATGACGGCATTGACGATCTGCCCCTTCGATTCGGGTCGTTTCGGTTTGCTGAAATCGAGCCCGACAAACAGGATGATGCCGATGATCAGGTGCAGCAGAAACGACGCGATGAGATAACCGGAAATACCACGCTTCACATCCATCTCCGTTAGTTCACCGGATCTGTCATCAGGCCAACCTGAGGCACACCCGCATTCTTGAGGGCCACCATCAACAGGATCACCTCTTCGTAGCGCACGGCCTTGTCACCCGCGACCACCACGGGGGCATTCTGGTTGATCGCCAGATAGCCCATGGCTTTTTCGGTGATGTATTGCTGCATCGCCTCTGGCGTGCCACTTGGCACCGGCTCGTCATCGGCTTCGCCAGCCTTGATGACATACTCGCCTTCGGTATTGACGCTTACGATGAAGGGCGGCTTGGCATCTTCCGGCAACTGCTCGGACTCAGCCTGCGGCAGATCCACCTTGACCCCTTGCGTGATCACCGGCGTGACCGCCATAAAGATGATAAGCAGCACCAGCATGACGTCGATATAGGGAACCACGTTGATCTCGGCCACCTTCTTGCGCCGGATCCGCTGATAGGTTTGCATTACTGATCACCCTGCTGCTGAGCAATTTGACGGTTCAGAATGGTGGTGAACTCGTCCATGAAGTTGGCGTAGGCGTTCTCCAGCCGCTCGACCTTGTTGGAGAAGCGGTTGTAGAAGATTACCGCCGGGATAGCGGCAAACAGACCCATGGCGGTCGCAATCAGCGCTTCCGCGATACCCGGTGCCACCATCTGCAGGGTGGCCTGCTGCACCTGACCCAGGGCGATAAAGGCGTTCATGATCCCCCATACGGTACCGAACAGACCGATGTAGGGGCTGATGGAGCCGATGGTCGCCAGCACCGGCAGGTTGGATTCCAGATCATCCACCGCACGGGAGAGGGAGACGCGCATGGCACGGTAGGTACCATCCATCACCGCATCCTGACCACGGGCCCCGGCCTTGAGCAGGCGGGCATACTCCTTGAAGCCGGAGTAGAAGATATCTTCCATGCCTTCGATATCATCGCGGCGGGAAGAGGACTCCTGATAGAGGCGATTGAGATCGACCCCTGACCAGAAGCGATCTTCAAACTGTTCCGATGCGAGATTGGCCGCCTTGATCGCCTTGGAACGCTGGATAATCAGCGCCCAGGAGACAATAGACATGCTCATCAGGGTGATCATGACCAGTTTTACCAACAGGCTGGCTTGCCAAAACAGGCCAATAAACGAAATTTCAGCGTGCACTTAACAGCACTCCCTTGATTTTTTCAGGTATAGCTACAGGTTTCATTTGCGGATGACTTACACAGGCTATCTGTACCAAAGCCTGGGTGACGAGTCGTCCATCAGCCGCCAGGATCTGCTGCGAAAAACGCAGGGATGCGCGTTTCACTTCAATCACTTGCGTTAATACATTCAATAGTTCATTAAAACGGGCCGCCGAGCGGAAATCGATCTCAGTTCGGCTCACCACGAAGGCATATCCCTCCTGCAGCCAGACGTCCTGTTCGACCCCTTTGGCACGAAGAAACTCGGTGCGAGCACGTTCCATAAACTTGAGATAATTGGCGTTGTAGACGATGCCCCCGGCATCGGTGTCTTCGTAGTAGACACGTACCGGAAACTCAAAGACTTCCCCCATAACAATCTGTGATCCATTCGACAGTCAGATGGGGGGCTATCATAGCGCAGGGCTGAATAGGAAAGAAGCAGGGGGAGACAGGGAAATCCTGCCTCCCCCCGTTTTTTATGAAAGGAAATATGAATGTGTCAGCCAGAGGCCATACAACAAACTGGGCCAGGCGAGCCAGGGGTTGAACAGCACACGTCCGGGCAGGCTTTTCAGATGAAAGCCAAGCCCGTTAAGTACGCCACAACAGACGGCCCACATCAGCCAGGGAGCAAGCCAGAGACCATGCTCGCTGGTGTTGGCCGCGATCAGATTGGGGGCCTGTAAAATAGCGACGGCCAACAAGGCCGCCGCGAGTAACATCAACCCCTGCCACGGCTGCCGCTCCAGTGGAGCGGCCAGCCTGGCGAGTCGATCACTTGTTTTCATCGATCTGACGATCCATGTTCTCGGTGTGTTCCAGCCACAGCGCATTGATGATGCCAAATGCACAGGCCAGCAACAGCCCCAGGATCCAGGTGAAATACCACATTGTCAGCGCACCTCTTAATAGAGAGATTGTTGGTTATCTTCGATGTGCTTGTTGGTTACCCGGCCAAACATCTTGATGTAAGTCCAGATGGTGTAACCCAGCACAATCGGTACGAAGATCGCTGCAGCCACAGTCATCACCTGCAAGGTGTTGAAAGAGGCGGTAGCATCCCACATGGTCAGGCTCAGTGACGGCTCAAGGCTTGAGGGCATCACGAACGGGAACATGGAGAAACCGGCAGTGAGGATGACCCCGGCAATCGCCAGCGAGGAGCTGGTAAACGCCAGCCAGCCGATGTTCATGCGGGCAAACAGCGCAGTCAGCAGGCTCATGGCCAGACCCAGTACAGGGGCAGCCACCATCCACGGATAGAGGGTGTAGTTGTTCATCCAGGCACCAGCCTGCAGGACAACTTCCTTGTTCATCGGGTTGGATACTGCGTCAGTCGCGGCAGCCTTGACGATGACATACCCTTCCATACCGCTTACCCACCAACCCGCGGCAGCAAACAGCACCAGGGTCAGCAGTGAGCAGATCATGGCGGCAGTACGGGAACGTGCCAGCACTTCCCCGTCGGTCTTCATCATCAACCAGGTTGCGCCCTGGGTGAGCAGCATGAACAGGCTCACCAGACCAGCCAGAATGCCGAACGGGTTAAGCAGGCCGAAGAAGTTGCCGTGATAGGTCAACATCATGAACTGGTTAAACTCGAACGGAACGCCTTGCAGCAGGTTGCCAAAGGCCACACCAAAGACGATGGGCGGTACGGCGCTACCGGCGAACAAGGCCCAGTCCCAGTTGCTGCGCCATTTTGCATCAGCACGCAGCGAGCGGTACTTGAAACCGACCGGACGCAGGAACAGCGCCATCAAGGTCAGGATCATGGCGATGTAGAAGCCGGAGAAGGTCGCGGCATACACCATCGGCCAGGCGGCGAACAAGGCGCCACCGGCAGTGACCAGCCAAACCTGGTTACCTTCCCAGTGCGGCCCCATGGTGTTGAGCATCACGCGGCGCTCGACATCTTTCTTGCCGACGAACGGGAGCAGTGCGCCTACCCCCATGTCGAAGCCGTCAGTGATGGCAAAACCGATCAGCAGTACGCCGACCAGAGCCCACCAGATGACACGCAGAGTTTCGTAATCAAACATGGTCGCTCTCCTTATGCCTTGATCTGTTCAAAGTGATACTTGCCAGTCTTCAGGCTGCTGGGGCCAAGACGGGCATACTTGAACATCAGGTACATCTCGATAACCAGAAGTACGGTATAGAACAGGCAGATACCGATCAGAGAGAACCAGATCTCGGCTGCAGGCAAGTTGGATGCAGAGAGGGAAGTCGGCAACACCTCTGCAATGGTCCACGGTTGGCGACCATATTCGGCAACAAACCAGCCAGCTTCGATGGCGATCCACGGCAGCGGGATACCCCACAGCAGAGCCTTGAGCAGCCACTTGCGCTTGCCGATCTGGTGACGGGCACTGTCATAGAAGGCCATACCAATCAGTACCAGCATCAGCATGCCGACGGCAACCATGATGCGGAAGGCGAAGAACAGCGGCAGAACCTGCGGGATGGAGTCATCCACGGCGGCCTTGATCTGCTCGTCGGTAGCATCGGTCACATTGCTGGTGTAGCGCTTGAGCAGCAGACCGTAGCCCAGATCCTGCTTCACTTCGTCGAAGCGAGCGCGGGTCTCGTCAGACTTGTCACCGGATTGCAGCTTGGTCAGCAAGTCGTAAGCGGTCATACCGTTACGAACGCGCAGTTCGTGCTCGCTCTTCAGATCCTTCAGACCGGTTACCTGACCGTCCAGAGAACGGGTAGCGATAATGCCCAGTGCATAGGGGATCTTGATGGCGTAGTCGGTGCGCATCTCTTCCTGATTCGGAATACCGAACAGGGTAAAGGCGGCCGGAGCAGGTTCAGTCTCCCACTCGGCTTCGATAGCGGCCAGTTTCACCTTCTGCACTTCACCGGTTTCGTAACCGGATTCGTCACCGAGGATCAGCACGGACACGATGGAAGCCATACCGAACGCAGCGGCAATGGCGAAGGAGCGACGGGCAAACGCCACATCACGATTCTTCAGCAGGTAGTAGGAGGAGATACCCAGCACAAACATGGCGCCACAGGTATAGCCAGCCGCCACAGTGTGGACGAACTTGACCTGAGCAACAGGGTTGAGCACCACGTCAGCGAAGCTCATCATCTCCATCCGCATGGATTCGAAGTTGAACTCGGCACCGACCGGGTTCTGCATCCAGCCGTTGGCGACCAGGATCCAGAGGGCGGAGAGGTTGGTACCCAGCGCCATCAACCAGGTGGCAGCCAGATGCTGATGCTTGCTCAGACGATCCCAACCAAAGAAGAACATACCGACGAAGGTGGACTCCAGGAAGAAGGCCATCAGCCCTTCGATAGCCAGCGGGGCCCCGAAGATATCGCCGACATAATGGGAGTAGTACGCCCAGTTCGTCCCGAACTGGAACTCCATGGCCAGACCTGTGGTGACCCCCAGGGCAAAGTTGATACCAAACAACTTACCCCAGAATTTGGTCATGTCCCGGTAGATGGTGTTGTTGGTCATCACATAGACGGATTCCATGATCGCCAGGAGAAAGGCCATTCCCAGCGTCAGGGGTACAAACAAAAAGTGATAAAGGGCCGTCGCAGCGAACTGGAACCGCGATAGGTCTACCACATGCTCAGCAATCATGATGTTTCCTCACCGATTATTGGCACGGCTATTTTAAGTTTTAAGCACAAAGCTTCCGTTGGGGGTTATCGAATGGGCCCCGTTGAGACGGATCACAACAAAACACTTTCAGTAACCACCAATATTAACAACAAGGCAACGCGAAAACACAAACAAAGCTAATGTTTAACAATTAAAAAACAATAAGCTTCAATTTATTCTCGCTCATTATGACCGGGTTTTTATATCACCTTTATTTGATTGAAATCAATGTAAAAGGACCCGCCATACATGGCTTTCAAAGCCATGTTTAATCTATTTCACGATTATTGAAGCGAGCCAGATCACAAAAGATGATAATGCGTAAAATATTGATTTAAATCAATTTAAGAATTTAACATCCGGCCACCCCATTTAATTTGAAAAATGTCGATGACGCGCCTTTTTCCATGTTATCCAGGTCAGGCGAACTGATTCGAAAACTCAATTTAAAACTACAAACAATGCATACTCATGCGAACCAATTTCATCAATCACTACATTAGATAAACTAATTTGAAGGTTGCAATTTTTCTTGTTTGCCCGGGCCGATACGAGCTCCTACAATGCGCCTCGCAGTGAGGGCATACCCTTGGATACAGGCCGGTTAATCAGGGTTCACGGTACGTATTCGACCATCAATTTGAACCTGTCTATTGGAATCGAAGATGAAAAAGTTTGTTGCTAAAACCATCCGTTACTACAAGCTTTCCTTTGTTCAGCTCTATCAACTGAACCGACTCTGAGAGCTCGCGACGGCTCACCTGTTTATTTTCCGGTCTGTGTCCAGACGCACTCACTGTCTGTGAACATCCATCCTGAATTGTCTTTGCCCACCGCATCCGCCGTGGGCTTTTTTTTGCCCGGATAACAAAAAACCGCCTTTGACGGCGGTTTCATGTTCAAACGACTGTTTTTACTTCTCATCTGGTCGCTGAAGACCGAAATGAGCGTAGGCTCGTGTGGTCGCAATCCGTCCTCTGGGTGTACGTTGCAGATACCCTTGCTGGATCAGATAAGGCTCAAGCACATCTTCGATAGTATCTTTCTCTTCCCCGATCGCGGCGGCCAGATTATCGAGACCCACCGGCCCCCCCATAAACTTGTCTATGACAGCCAACAATAACTTGCGGTCCATGAAGTCAAAACCTTCGTTATCGACATCCAGCATGTCCATGGCGCGGGCCGCGATGGGGCCATCGATCCGGCCATCGGATTTGACCTGGGCGAAGTCACGCACTCGTCTTAACAAACGGTTAGCAATCCGCGGCGTACCGCGAGAGCGACGGGCGACCTCAATGGCACCATCTTCCGTCATGTCGAGCCCCAGACAACGGGCACTGCGGGAGACGATATCGGTCAGGTCCTTGACGTTGTAAAACTCCAGCCGCTGGACGATGCCGAAGCGATCCCGCAGCGGGCTGGTGAGTGAACCGGCCCGGGTGGTAGCGCCAATCAGGGTAAAGGGAGGCAGATCCAGCTTGATGGAGCGAGCCGCTGGTCCCTCCCCGATCATGATGTCGAGCTGGTAATCCTCCATCGCCGGATAGAGCACCTCTTCCACCACCGGGCTGAGACGGTGGATCTCGTCGATGAACAACACATCGTTCGGTTCAAGGTTGGTGAGCAGCGCCGCCAGATCCCCCGCTTTCTCCAGCACCGGGCCGGAGGTGGTCTTGATATTGACACCCATCTCGTTGGCGACGATGTTGGCGAGGGTGGTCTTACCCAAGCCTGGCGGACCGAAGATCAGCAGGTGATCGAGCGCTTCACCCCGCTGACGGGCCGCTTCGATAAAGATCTCCATCTGCTCGCAGACGGTATCCTGACCGGTGTAATCAGCCAGCTTCTTGGGGCGGATAGCCCGGTCAATAATGTCATCCTCACGGGCGGCACTGGCCGAAATGAGGCGGTCTGCTTCAATCATCAACTACCTCATACCAGGCTACGCAGGGATTCACGGATGATATCTTCCACCGACATCCCCTCTTTGGCGATCTTGCTGACAATCTGGCTCGCCTGCTGCGGCTTGTAACCGAGGGCCACCAGCGCACTGGCCGCCTCTTCGGTCACATCCGGTGCCCGCAATTCTGGCTCACTGGCTGGCAGGGTGACCATGGCCGGGGAGAAGAGGTCGTGACTGACCCAGCCCTTGAGGCGATCCTTCATCTCCACCACCAGACGCTCGGCGGTCTTCTTGCCGACTCCAGGCAGTTTGACCAAAGAGCTTATCTCTTCACGTTCGACACTCAGCACGAATTGGGTAGCTGTCATGCCGGAGAGAATAGCCAGCGCCAGCTTGGGGCCGACTCCGTTGGTCTTGATCAGCTCGCGGAACAGCGCCCGCTCCTGTTTGTGGTTAAAACCATAGAGCAACTGGGCATCTTCCCGCACCACGAAGTGAGTGTGGATGGTCGCCTCCTTGCCGATCTCCGGCAAATCATAGAAGCAGCTCATCGGCATATGAACCTCGTAACCAACCCCGCCTACTTCCAGCAAGACCTCGGGGGGCTGCTTCTCAATGACAATGCCTCTCAAGCGACCAATCACGGCTCTCTCCTCACCAATACAGCTATTCGCAAATTGGCTCATAGCATAAAGAATAACTGGATAAGTATCCAGCATAGGGCAGCAACCCTCTGGTATCCGGAGAAGCTTTTTCGCAAATTGGCCACCATGCTTGATCTGGTTCAGCCTGCGTGTACGGGATGTTTCTGCACCGTACCGGACTCCGACTGGGCATGAGCCACTACACTAAATCCGTTCGGAACCGAAATTGATGCCAATGCAGATACCAAGGAAGGCCATCATATGAAAATTGTTACCACCGCCAATCTGGGTCTTGCCATCTTGCTCGGCTGCACGCTGGGGATGGGGGTCGTGGGCTGGTATGGCAGCCAGCGGCTGGCCGGTCTGCTCACCTATGTGTTGGGAAGCGCCTGGCAGACCGCCGATGGCGCCATGGAAGGCTCCATCGAACTGGGCAATCAACAGTTACAGATTCAGAAGATGCAAAACGGCACCCCGCTCAATCGCACCGAGCTTGATGCCGCCAAGGCGGCGACCGATGATGCGCTGGCCCGGGTCAGCCAGGGTCAGCTCATTGATGGCGCAGTCCTGGCCACTATGGAGCAGCAGAAGCTGGCCTATCAACAACAACAAGAGAAGCTGTTGACGCTCTATCACGCCTATACCGAGGTGGATCAGGCCCTGCATCACAACGCCGAGCTGATGGCACGACTCTCGACCCAGCTGGAGGTGATTGGCGATGGGGCGGTAGAGGTGCTGACCCAGGCCCCCGACCAGACCATCAGCTGGAACAGCGGCCTCTCCACCCGCTGGGAAGCGGCCGACGGGGGAATGGAGTCCAATATCGGCTTTTTGCGCCAGCTCTATGCGCTGGAGAAGATGCGCAGACAAGGGGTAACGGAGGCGATCAAGGTCGAGCTGAAAGAGGCGACCGATTTCTATCACGAAGCGATCGACAGCATGCTCGGTACCGGGCTGTTCGATATCGAGGGAACCGGCGAATTTGCCGGCAAGCCGCTGGCGACACAGTATCGCACCCTGTTGGCCCGACATCAGCAGCTGATGGGGCAGTGGATCGAGGCGCTCGGCAGCTATCAGGCCCAGCAGGCTCTCTATGAGGCCAGTGCCGACCAGCTACAGCAACAACTGGTTGCCATCGAGGCGAGCGGTGATGCCACCGTCGAGGATCAGGTAGTCCAGCTCAACGGCATCATCAGCCAAACCCGCACCCTGCTGCTGGGCGGCCTGTTGCTTAGCCTGATCATGGTCACCCTCTGTGGCTTCTGGCTGACCCGCAAGCTGGTCACCCCGCTGCTGCAAGTGGACAAACGGATGCAGGATATCGCCGCCGGCGAGGGGGATCTCAACGCCCGCATCAACCTGCTGCGGGATGATGAGATAGGCTCGCTGGCCAACAGCGTGGATCGCTTCATCGAGAAATTGCAGAAGATGATCAGCTCCACCATGGACAACAACCGGCACATCAGCGAACACGTTCACACCTCGGTCAACCGGGTGGAGGCGATCAGCCAGAGCAGCCGCCAGACCGCCGAACATGCGCTGGCCCTGCATCACGACAGTGAACAAATGGTACAAGTCGCTACCGGTATTTCTGACAACTGCAGCATGGCGGCCCACAATGCCAACGAGGTGCGCCAGCTAACCACCGAAAGTAGCCAATATGTCGCCTCTGCCAGTGCGGGCATGCAGCGGGTGGTGCAGGAGGTGGGCGAGTGCGCCATCGCCATCAACGCCCTCAAGGAGCAGGCGGGCCAGATCGGCCAGATCATCTCCACCATCAGCGAAATCTCGGAGCAGACCAACCTGCTGGCCCTCAATGCGGCTATCGAAGCAGCCCGCGCGGGGGAGATGGGACGTGGCTTTGCTGTGGTCGCGGACGAGGTGCGCACCCTGGCCAATCGCACGGCGACATCAAGCGCCGAGATCAGCCAGGTGATCAGCAGCATCCAGCAGCAGACCGAGAGCGCCTACCTGATGATGCAGCGCAACCTCAAGACGGTGGAGTCCGGCATGCAGGACTCCGAGAACACCAAGCAGATCCTGTTCAAGGTGGAAGGCGCCATCGACCAGCTGGCCGACATGGTGCAGCAGGTGGCCGTAGCCACAGGTCAACTGTCACACACCCTGAGCCACTCCTCTGACAAGGTCTCCGGCATCAGTCTGCAAGCCAGAACCGGCGAACAGGAGGCGCAGGAGTGCCTGCAGCTCGCCTCCTCGCTCCATCAAGCCAGCCTGCTGCAACAGCGCCTGCTCTCCCAGTTCCGAGTCTGACCCCCTCCAATAGCGAAGATGCCACTCCCTGCGAGTGGCATCTTTTTGTTACCGGTCGCTCATTCCTGCCGCCTTAACTTCCTCAACTTCCTATGGCCAGTTGAATAGCCAGACTCAGCATGATGATGCCGACCAGCAGATCGATCCCCCGCTGCACCCCTCCTCGCGCTAGCCAGGGCGCCAGTGCCGCAGCACCCAGCGCAAGCGAGTAAAACCACACCAGCGAGGCCAGCATGGCCCCCGCAGCAAAGGCCGGACGCAGGGACTCGCTCACCTGACTGCCAAGGGAGCCGAGCAGCATCAAAGTATCGAGATAGACGTGGGGATTAAGCAGCGTAACTCCCAGCGTCATCGCCAGCACGCTTTTGGCCCCCATCTGCTGAGCAGACTCGGCAAGTCCCTCCCCCTTACCGCGCCAGGCACTGAGCAGGGAACGGCCACCAAACCAGCCGAGAAACAGCACGCCGCCCCAGGTAAGCAGCATCATGCCAATCGGGCTGGCAGCCAGCAGATTGGCTCCGCCAAATACCCCTATAGCGATCAGAATGAGGTCGCAGAAACTGCAGAGTGTGGCGCTCAGCAGATGGTGATTGCGATGGATGCCTCTGCTCAGCACAAAGGCATTCTGGGCGCCGATGGGGATGATCATGGCAAGACCTATGGTGAAGCCTTGCAGGGTCGTGGTCAGCAGCATGGAAAGTTCCGTTCGAAGTGATGAATGAACGGCACTATAGCGAGCCCTGTTCCCTCTTAGAAATTCATTGATTTACTGGTTAATTCATTTTGCTAATGATGAAGCTTTTCTATTCAATCCCTTGTCAATTACCGGATCTGACAATTGTGACCCTCATACAGCAGCAGGAGAATCTGTGGCATGTGAGACTCGGACTACTGCAACACTCGGGGAAAATTGGTGACCACCACCTGCTCCAGATTGGGCAACAGCAAGCCGGTCCCCACCCCCTTGGCAATGGCCTGGTAGCGGTTCATGGAGCCGGTTTTGCGGGTGACCTGATTGAGGTGGTAATTGACCGTGCGCTCCGTGATGCCGAGGATGCAGGCTATCTCGCAGGAGGTCTTTCCTTCGCTGGCCCAAAACAGACACTCGGTTTCGCGCTCGGTCAGGGGCTCTTTGCCCGCACTGTCCATCATGCTGAAACGCACCACCCGGATTGCGGCATCGAAGATGTAGTTCGACATCCATGAGAGGATCGGCGACGACTCCAGCAGCAAATCGCTCGAGGCCCGCTCGGACGTGATAAAGGAGAGGATCCCGTTCTCCCCGGCGGCACCGTGCAAGGGGAAGGAGATGCCGTTGCGCAGCCCGAACTCGGCTGCCAGCCCCATCACATCCATGCTTCCCTCTTGCAGAAAGCTTGCTCGCTCATCGAGGCGATTCCAGTAGATGGGCAAGGTCTGCTTGCGCGCCAGCTGGATCACCGGATCACATGCCAGCATGTTGTTTTCGGTATAGGCCTGCACCCAGGAGTCAGGGCAGTGATTGAACAGCACCACCTTGGGTCTTTGCATCGACATCGGCAGGATCAGCGCGAAGCGGTAGTAGTCGTAGCCCATCCCGAGCGTGAAGTGACCGATCAGCTCGGCCAGACGGTTGCCATCCGTCACCGAAGTGAAATGTTCGAGATACTCAAGCAGTTGGTCTCTTTTCATATGAAAGCCCCCTTGGCCAGACATGTGATTATAACGGCGAATAGCAAGACAGAGGGCCCATAATGTTGGTTTTCAAAGGAAAATTGAGAGAGCATCCACGAAATGAGGTAGAGGATGAACTCTATCGCTTTCGAAATCGCGTCTTTTCCGACCGGCTCGGCTGGGATGTAGAGTCCCATCGGGGACTTGAGCGTGACAGTTTTGATACGCCAGACACCCATTGGGTGCTGATCGAGGATAAGCAAGGGCTATGCGGCTGTATTCGCCTGCTCAACTGTGCCGATGCCTATATGCTGCCCACCATCTTCCCCACTGCCCTTGCCGGTGAAAGTGCACCGCGTACCCCCGATGTCTGGGAACTGACCCGTCTTGCCATCGATGCCAGCCGTGCTCCGCGGATGGTCAATGGCGTCAGCGAGCTCACCTGCGTCATCTTTCGCGAAGTCTATGCCTTCGCCCATGCTCACGGGATCCGTGAGCTGGTCGCTGTCGTCAGCCTGCCGGTAGAGCGCATCTTCCGCCGCCTCGGCCTGCCCATCGAGCGCCTCGGCCATCGCCAGGCGGTGGATCTGGGGGCCGTGCGCGGGGTGGGGATCCGCTTCCATCTGGATGAACGCTTCGCCCGTGCCGTTGGCAAACCTCTGCTGGGCCACTATCAAACCAGCCACTATCTACTGCAGCAACCATCACCGGCGCTGGCAACGCAGCCATAAAAAATCCCGGGAAAACAGACCCGGGATAAACAGATCGCTATGAGCCCGCAGGCTAACCCATGGGTCAGCGGGCAGTATCCTCCCTCAACAACCTGATCACTACTGTCAGAAATCACAGCGTAACGGCCCTGTCACCACCCATTGTTGTCCCCTGCCGAGTGACGTAGAGTCAGCCCAGAAGCAACGCAAGGGAGGGAAGATGAAAGAGCTGGACTACAAACTGCTGCGGGCACTGGATGCGGTATTGCAGGAGCAGAACTTCGAGCGGGCCGCCAAATCACTGCACATGACCCAGTCCGCCATCTCCCAGCGGATCAAACTACTGGAGCAACAGTTTGCCGAGCCGCTGCTCATCCGCAGCCAGCCGTTGCAGGCGACCCCGCTCGGCCAGAAGCTGCTGGCACACTATCGTCAGGTCCACCAGCTAGAGCTGGAACTGGCTGGTGAGCTGGCTCCCGCCACACCACAAGCACCCATCCGGATCAGTATCGCCGTCAATGCCGACAGCCTGGCCACCTGGTTTCTGCCCTCGATTACTCCCTTGCTTGAGCAGCATCCCATCGAACTCAACCTGCTGGTGGATGACGAGTGCCGCACCCTCGACAAGGTGCGCGAGGGACAGGCCTTCGGCGCGGTCAGCCTGAGCCCCCAACCGCTGGCTGGTTGCTGTGTCGACGAGCTGGGTGAGATGAACTATCTGCTCACCGCCAGCCCGGCCTTTGTGGCTCGCCATTTTCCTCGCGGTCTGACCCGGGAAGCACTGGCCAAGGCACCGGCAGTAGCGTTCGATCAGCGAGATGACATGCATGTAAGCTTTATGAGGGAGCAGTTCGGGCTGGAGCCTGGCGGCTACCCCTGCCATACGGTTCATTCGTCGGAGGCCTTTGTCGCCATGGCCGAACAGGGAGTGGCCTACTGTCTTATCCCGGAATTACAGATCAGGAGACAACTGGAGAGTGGCTCACTGGTCAACCTCAGCCCAGAGCGCATCCTGACGGAGCGACTCTACTGGCACCGTTGGGTACTGGAAAAAGGGGTACACAAACAGCTCTCTTTACGGCTCATCGACTATGCCCGCAGCTCTCTGAAACCACGCTGATCAGGCCATTCACCTTGGCTTTGCAGGGCTAAAAACGTATAGTGCTGGGCGTTTCTTCATCAGGTCTCCACTCAGGTTCCCCATTTATGTTCCAAGACAATCCGCTGCTGGCCCAGCTCAAGCAACAAATCCGCGAAAACATCCCGAAGAAAGAGGGTGTGATCCGCGCCTCGGACCGGGGCTTCGGCTTTCTGGAAGTCGATGAGAAGACCAGCTATTTCGTGCCGCCTCCCTACATGAAGAAGGTGATGCACGGTGACCGGGTGACCGCCCTGATCCGCACCGAAAAAGAGAAGGAAGTGGCCGAGCCGGATACCCTGCTGGAGCAGTCCGTCACCCGTTTCGTGGCCCGGGTCAAGATGTTCCGTGACCGCCTCAACGTGGTTGCCGACCATCCGCTGATCAAGGATGCCATCAAGGCCCGCGTCAAGAAGGGTCTGGATGAGAAAGAGTTCAAGGAAGGTGACTGGGTGGTGGCGACCCTCAAGCGCCATGCGCTGGTCGACGGCAACTTCTCTGCCGAGATTATCCAGAAGATCGCCGCCCAAGAAGATCACAATGTGCCCTGGTGGGTGGTGCTGGCGCGCCACAATCTGGCCCAGGTCGAGCCGGCTGACTTGCCGGAGTGGAAGGTGATCGAAGAGGAAGAGCTGCCCCGTCGCGATCTGACCGCAGTCCCCTTCTTCACCATCGACGGTGCCAAGACCAAGGATATGGACGATGCGCTGGCCATCACCAAGCTGGACAACGGCTGGGAGCTGCTGGTCGCCATCGCTGACCCGACTGCCTATGTGGCCGAAGGGAGCGAGCTGGACAAAGAGGCCGCCCAGCGCGCCTTTACCGTCTACATGCCGGGCCGCAACGTGCCGATGATCCCACGCACCCTCTCCGACGAGCTCTGCTCCCTGAAAGAGGGCGAGGAGCGCAACACCCTGTGCGCCCGTCTGCTGATCGCCGAAGATGGTCTGCTGCTGGAGGAGACCGAGTTCTTCGCCGCCCGCATCTGCTCCCACGCCCGTCTCAACTATGACGACGTCTCCGACTGGGCTGAGCATGGCAAAGAGCTGGCTATCGACGCAGGTGTGCTGGCCCAGCTGCCGCTGATGAAGGCGATGACCGAAGCACGCATCGCGTGGCGCACCGAGCATGCGCTGGTATTCCCGGATCGTCCCGACTACGACTTCGAGCTGGGCGAGAATGGCGAAGTGCTGGCTATCCACGTCGAGCCGCGCCGCATCGCCAACCGCATGGTGGAAGAGTCGATGATCGCCGCCAACATCTGCGCCGGTCGCGTGCTGGGCAAGAGCGTCGGTTACGGCATCTTCAACGTTCACACCGGCTTTGACGAAGAGTCCCTCGACGGCGCCATCGACCTGCTGAAAAGCGCCGAAGCCCCGTTCGAGCGCGACGAGATCGCCAGCCTCTCCGGCTTCTGCGCCCTGCGCCGCTGGATCGACAACCTCGACACCCGCTGGCTGGATGGCAAGATCCGCCGCTTCCAGAGCTATGCGCTGATGTCCTCCGAACCGGGCGCCCATTACGGTCTGGGTCTGGATGCTTACGCCACTTGGACCTCCCCGATCCGCAAATACGGCGATATGGTCAACCATCGTCTGCTCAAAGCCGTCATCGCCGGCAAGACCCCGGGTGAGCGCCCGAGCACCGAGCTCACCGAGCACCTGACCGCCTGCCGCCGCCTGCACCGCATGGTGGAGCGTGACATCGGTGACTGGCTCTATGTCCGCTACCTGAAGGCCGATGCAGGCACCGACAAGGTGTTCAACGCCGAGATCATCGACGTGATGCGTGCTGGCCTCAAGCTGCGTCTGCAGGAGAATGGCGCCGTGGTCTTCATGCCTGCCCGTCATATCCTCGACAACAAGGATCGCCTGGAGTGCAACTGGGACAATGGTCGCGTCTATCTGGACAAGACCGAGGTGGTCTACGAGCTCGGCCAGCTCATCGAGGTGAAGCTGACCGAAGCGGTGGAAGAGACCCGTTCCCTTATCGCCAAGCCGGCGGTAGATCTGGTACCGGGTCCGGCACCGGAAGCCCCGGTCGCCGAGAGCACTCCTGCGGACGTAGCCCCCAAGGCTGAGTAAGCCGCACAGAGTCATCTCATCTGCCCGAGAGCCCGCCATTGCGCGGGCTCTTTTTTGCCCCGCATCTGCCATACACGCTGCCACAAGTGGCGCCACTACGCACAGTTTTCGCCACAGTTGGCAGTAAAAGCAGTGAATGTTTCCACGCATAACGTGGAATGCAACCAATATGTGCGACACCTCTCCTTTCTGACATATTAATCAAAGAGAAATATGTTTATACTCGCTTGGGTACAATCCAAGGGATGCTGGTATGCAGGAATGGGACCCGGAACACTTCACCAACTTCGCTCAGTTATGCGAAGTGAGCCTCGCCACCATCCGTGAAAAAACCGATGCCGAACGCCTCTACCTCTGGCTGAAAGCCCCCGAACCGCAGCTCTACAGCTTTCAGCTCGATAAGGGGCTGACTACGCTTGATCTCGCCCATCTCGGTCAACTGACCCTGCCCCACCATCTGCTCGACAAGGCGATGGACAAGGGGCAACTGGTGATCGAGCAGATCTACCAGCCGCCGGACTCTGGTGAGAATGTCGAACCAGCCCAGCAACGACTACGCGCCTGCTTCCCCCTCAAACGCCATATGAACCTGGAAGGGGTCATCTATCTGGAGACCCACCGCCGTATCGACCGCCTCTCTGCACGCCAGCGTCAGGGGATCCAGCTGCAGATCCACTATCTGACCGCCGAATTGAGCAACCACCTGCTATCCAGCCAGGTCAATCAGGAGCGGGATCAGCGGCTCCATACCCAGACCGATCTGGTGCAGAGTCAGGCGCTGCAGGGCTCTTTTCTCACCATGTTGCAGGCGCTGCACATGGTCAGCGTCACCCTCTCCCGCAGCCACAGCGAGAACGATCTGCTGCGGGACGCCGTGCTTCTGGCCCGCAAGGAACTGCAGTTCGATCGGGTCGCCATCTTCCTGATCGAACCCGATGGCAAGACCATGCGCGGCACCTGGGGCACCAGCGAAGAGGGAGAGCTGGTAGACGAACATGACTTTGTCAGCCCCATTCCGGAGCACCCCACGGTGCAGGAGGCGCTCAGGCGCAAGGACTACGTACTGGTGCTGGAAGATACCCCCCTCTACTACGAGAAACAGCAGGTAGGTCGTGGCTGGAACGCCATGGTCTCGCTGTGGGATGGCACCACTCCCATCGGCTGGATCGCCGCCGACAACCTGCTCTGTCACCGACCACTCAAGGCTTATCAGAGCGAGATTTTCAAACAGTACGCCGCCATCCTGTCACAGTTACTGATCCGCCAGCGCACCCAGGAGCAGTTGGAAACCCTCAACCGCCAGCTGGAGGAGCGGGTTGCCGAACGCACGATACAACTGGCCGAAACCAATCGGGCGCTGGAGGAGGCCAATCACCGCCTCTCCCTGCTCTCGCTGGAAGATCCTCTGACTGGTATCGCCAATCGGCGCCAGTGGGACATCACCATGCAACGGGAATGGGAGTGGGCACGGCGCACCCAAAATCCGCTGGCGGTATTGATGATCGATGTCGACGACTTCAAGGCCTATAACGATCACTTCGGTCATACCAAGGGGGATGAGTGCCTGCAGCAGGTAGCCCGAGTACTGCGGGAGGCCGAGCGACGCTCTACCAATCTGGTGGCTCGTTATGGCGGAGAAGAGTTCGTCATCCTGCTCTGCGCCCCCCAACCCGGTGAGGCCGAACAACTGGCCGAGAGGATCCATGATGGCCTAACCCGATTAAAACTGCCCCATCCCGCCTCGCGGGTTGCTGATTTCATTACGGTTAGCATAGGCTTTAGCTATCTGGTTCCCTCCCTGAACGAGGCATGGCAGAGTCTGACCGAACAGGCCGATCAGGCGCTCTACCACGCCAAGTCTCAAGGACGGGCGCGCACTCTGGCCTATCGGTGATCCCATGCTGTTGCGTCGTTATCCCATCTTCAATCGCCGCCTGGCCCTGGTGGCCTACGGCATCGATTATCTGCTCGGCTCACCGGACGAGTGGCCCTCGCTGGCACAACATTGCCGCCTGCTGGCACAAGGGCGCCAATATCTGGTGCCCTTCACCCACGAACAGCTCGATGAACAGCGTCCCCTGCTGTTTGATCAGGATGCGATCCCGCTGGTCGAAGCCTCCAGCGAACGGCTACCAGCTTCCTTTCCGGTGCTGGAACAGTGGCGAGACAGTCGACGCCGGCTTGCCGTACACGGGGTCAGCCGTGAGCCACGCTGGCTCGGTGCCAGCCGTCTGCTGGTATTCTGGATGGGCGAAGAGGGGATCTGCCAGCCCACCGAACACAAGCGGATGGCCCTCGATATCGAAACCTGGGAAGACTTTCTCCCGCTGCGAGAGGCCGGAGTCGACTTCTTTGCCGGTGGTTTTCTCGCCCGCCCCGAGCTGGTCAATCAGCGTGCCACCCAGCCCGACATGGCACTTGTGCAGCAGATCCTCCAGCTCATCTGCCACGAGGAGTTCTCCTTTGCCCAGGTGGCCCGCCTGCTGGAGCAGGATGCCTTGCTCCCGGGCCAGCTACTCACCTATGTCAACGCCCCCGGCTTCGATCATGCCGCCCCCATCACCTCGGTTTCCCGCGCCCTCTCCTATCTGGGAGAGCAGGAGATCCGCAAGTTTGTGCTGATCAACGGTCTGGCCCGGGTAAGCCAGCATATGCCGGAGGCCTCTACCCGGATGGCCATCGCTCGCGGTCGCTTCTGTGAACTTATCGCCCTCACCGCCCTAGACAAACGCGAAGCAAGCTGGGCTTTTCTGGTAGGGCTGGTACTCGATGGTTCCCTGCTATCGGAGTCGCTGAAGGCCCACCTGCCCAACAACGTAAAACGAGCCATCGAGCGGCACGAAGGGCCGCTGTTCCACCTGTTCCAGCTGGTCAGGACCTACGAACAGGGCAACTGGGCCCTGCTGGAGCAGCTGGCACCGAAATACCAGCTCGACCCGACCAGACTCACCCCCGTCTATTTTCAGGCGCAAATGTGGGGGCAAGCGTTTCTCACCTGCTAGGTGATGGCGAGGCGGGGAGCCACTGGCTAGAATGGGCTCCCTTTTTTCAGAGACAGACCCCGCACCATGACTCTTTCCGGATTCCAAGGCCTGGTCTTTGACCTTGATGGCACCCTGGTCGACTCCATGCCGCTGCACCTCGCCGCCTGGGAACATACCGCCCGTGAGTTTGGCTTTCGCTTCGATGCCGACTGGTTCTATGAACTGGGTGGCATGCCGAGCCGCAAGATAGCCCTGCTGGTCGCACAGGAGCAGCAGATCCCTCTCGATCCGCTCGAAGTCACCCGCTGCAAGACCGCCCACTATGTGGCCAACCTGCACAAGGCGACCGTCTTTCCGGCCATGCAGGCGCTGGTCGAGCGCTATCATGGCGTCATCCCGATGGGGATTGGCACCGGCTCGCCCCGCGTCAACGCCGAAGCGGTGCTGCGCAACACCGGGCTGGATCGCTATTTCTCCGTGGTGGTCACCGCAGACGATGTGGAGCTGCACAAGCCCAATCCGGACACCTTCCTGCTGGTCGCCAGCAAGCTGGGGGTCGCGCCATCAGGCTGTCTGGTGTTTGAAGATACCGGTATCGGGGTACAGGCCGGAGAGGCGGCGGGTATGCAGACCTGCATGGTCAAAGAGGGTCAACCGGTTGGCATAACCGCGTAGTGCGGAAAAAAATATCGCCCTGCAAGGGGCGATAACCGGAACCGGCTCTCATACGGGACATGAATGAAAAATGAGAGCAGGTTCCGTCAGCCGCTGACGCAGGGCGCGTCAACGGGGCGTGCGGGGCAGACGATTACTCGTTGTTGCCGCCGCCCTGATTGTCGTCATAACGACCCGGCGCACCGTGGGGGCGCGGCGCCATGGAGACACGCGGCTTGCGAGCACGCTGGATGTTCACCTGCGGACGGCCGGTGTGCATGGCGATGGTGGAGATCTTGGCCTTGTAGACCAGCTGCTGGTTACCATGAGCATCGGTCAGCAGCACGCTGTACTGGTCGAACCCGCTGATGGTGCCTTCCAGCTTGATGCCGCTCACCAGAAAAATAGCGACCTGACTGCGGTTCTTGCGCAACCAGTTGAGGGCAGAATCTTGCCCGTTCCCGAGGGAGAAGGCTTGCTCAATCGTGGAGTAGCTGGGGGATTCAGTTGTCATAAATTATTGTCCCGCGGAAAAAAAGTGGCGTTTGATTGTGCTAAATGGGCACTGGCTTGTCAAAGTCATTCTCACTCCCGCCAGCAATAGCGGCCTCCGGGGGCTGGTCGCTGACCAGCACAACTGCGATAATCGCCAGCTCTGGCTCTACCACGGGCCTTATCTGGGGTTTTATCTTGCATCCGGTTTCACACCAACACCACACCACCTATGTCCATGATGCCACTGCCTGCGAAGAGTGTGACCTGCTGATACCGGCCACACCGCTCGAGGTGGGACAGGCCAGCTGCTGCCCCCGTTGCGGACACACCCTGAGTCGCCACCTGCCACAGCAGGAGTTGCGGCCGATCTCCTACGGGTTCGCGGCACTTATCATGTTCGTGCTCGCCAATGCCTTTACCTTTATGTCCTTCTCGGCCAAAGGGGTGGGCCAGGAGATGACCTTTTTGCAGAGCATCACCACCCTGGTGGATGAGGGCTATCTGTTTCTCGGCGCGGTACTGAGCCTGACCCTGATCGGCCTGCCACTGGTTTATATGGGCTCCATCATGCTGGTGCTGTGGCGGATCGATAAAGATCTGCACAGCAATGCCCTGCGCTCCCTCGGCCGTCTGCTCTGCCGGATCAAACCCTGGCTGATGGTGGATGTCTTTCTGGTGGGGGTGCTCATCTCGCTGGTCAAGCTGATGGGGATGGCCGACATCAAGATGGGGCTGTCATTCTGGGCTTTCGTCGGCTACACGGTGCTGCTCATCAAGATGATCTCCTCGCTGGATCAGATGTGGCTGTGGCAGCGGCTGTTCGGCCCGACCGAGGCGCGGGAGATCGACCCGGAAGCGGGCGCGCTGGAATCAGGTCTGGTGGGCTGCCATATCTGTGGCGCCCTGAGCGAGGTGGGCTGCCATAGCTGCTCCCGCTGCGGCGGCAAGCTGCATGCCCGCAAGCCGGGCGGCCTGAACCGTACCTGGGCGCTGCTGTTTACCTCCGCCATTCTCTACATTCCGGCCAACGTCTATCCCATCATGGATACGGTGTTTCTCGGTGATGACAGCCCCTCCACCATCCTCGGCGGTGTGGTGCTGCTCTGGGCCATGGGCTCCTACCCCATAGCGGCGGTGATCTTTTTCGCCAGCGTGGTGGTGCCGCTGGTGAAAATACTGGCGCTATTCTGGCTTTGCTATATGGTGCAGCGCGGCAATGTCACCTCCCCCCTCGGCAAGCTAAAACTCTATCGCATGACCGAATTTGTCGGACGCTGGTCGATGATCGACGTCTTCGTGGTGGCCATTCTGGCGGGCCTGATCCGGCTCGACAATCTGATGACCATCTATCCCGGCCCTGCGGCCGTCGCATTTGCAGGTGTGGTGCTGATCACCATGGTCGCCGCCATGA
The DNA here is from genome assembly GCF_019047065.1 of Aeromonas sp. FDAARGOS 1414. Lineage (NCBI taxonomy): Bacteria > Pseudomonadati > Pseudomonadota > Gammaproteobacteria > Aeromonadales > Aeromonadaceae > Aeromonas > Aeromonas sp. FDAARGOS 1414. Next base: position 2,983,555 of record NZ_CP077210.1, read on the forward strand.
GTTTCGACTCCCGCCTGATCTGGGATTTACAACAAGGAGAACGCGAACGTGAGTGAGCGTAAAAAAAGGTGGAAACCGGGCTCTGACTTTCTGAGCTCTGCCGCCGCAATCTGGATGGTGCCCCTGCTGGCGCTGTTCATCGGTCTCTGGATGCTGTTCCAGCACTGGTACTCCCAGGGCCCCAGTTTCACCCTGACAGTCGCCACTGCCGAGGGCATAGTCGCTGGCAAGACGGTGATCCGTTCCCGCGAAGTGGACGTCGGTCGCATCGAGGTCGTCGAGCTGAGTGATGACTATAGCCATGCCGTGCTGAAAGGACGGCTGACCAATGCCGCCTCCGGCATGCTGCGCGGTGACAGCCAGTTCTGGGTGGTCAAGCCCAGAGTGGGCCGTGAAGGGGTATCGGGTCTGAGCACCCTGCTCTCCGGCGCCTATATCGAGCTCGCCCCCGGCAAGAAAGGTCGGGCACGGGACGAATACGCCATGCTCGACAAACCGCCACTCGCCTCCCTCGATGCCAAGGGGCTGCGTCTCACCCTCAGCAGTCGCGACACCCGCGCGCTGGGAGAAGGCTCCCCCATCAACTATCAGGGCTTCACCATAGGTCAGGTGGAAGAGGCGAAGTTCCTGCCCGAGAAGAGCGAGATGCAGTATCAAATCTTCATCCACGCCCCCTATGACATTCTGGTGAGCAGCAACTCCCGCTTCTGGATGACCCCGGGCTTCGAAGTCTCCATGAGCAGCGAGGGGATGAAGGTGAAGATGGATTCGCTGGAGAGCCTAATCGATGGCGGCATTACCATGGGTCTGCCACCCGGCTGGGCACCTGGCGAGCCGGTCAAACAGATGGAAGGGTTCACCCTGTTCCAGGATGAGGCGAGCGTGCTGGCCGGTAGTCTGGATCAGTTCATCGACTACGTCTTCCTGTTCGATGACAACGTGGGTGGCCTGCACCCGGGCGCGGCGGTGCAGTATCGCGGCATTCGGGTCGGTACCGTCATCTCCGCCCCCTACCTCATCGAGGACAAGGGCGTGCAAATCTTCAAGAGCCGCCAGATCCCGGTGCTGGCTCGCATCGAGGTGCAGCGCCTCTCCCACCGCTATGCCAAGGCGGAGAAGGATCAGTGGCGTGCCCTGTTCGGCAAGCAGTTCAAGGAGGGGTTGCGTGCCAGCCTCAAGACCTCGAGCCTGCTGACTGGCGGCAAGATCATCGACCTCAACTTCTATCCGGACGCGCCACGTTTCGAACAGGCCAAGCTGGCCGGTTATCAGGTCTTCCCCACCGTGCAGGGCGGGCTGGATCAGATCGAGCGCAAGGTGAACCTCATCCTCGACAAGTTTGTCGACATGGACATGGCAACCACCCTGACCAAGGTCAACGGGTCACTCACCACCCTGGATGGCACCCTGAAGAACATCAGTGCAGTCAGCGCCAACCTGAACAAGCTCACCGCCAAGGATTCCACCCAGCAGCTGCCCGCCTCGCTCAACGAGAGCCTCAAGCAGTTGCAGGAGACCCTGCAGGCCTATGATGCCCAGTCGCAGACCAATCAGGACCTGCGCCAGTCGGTGCAGACCCTCAATCAGTTGATGCGCGAACTGCAGCCGCTGGTGCACTCCCTCAACGAGCAGCCCAGCTCGCTGATCTTCGATCGCGCGCATCCATCGGACCCTGAGCCCAAGCGAGGCAAACAATGAAAAAAGAGATCCTGACGCTGGCCCTGCTGGGCCTGCTGGCGGGTTGCAGCAGCCAACCAAGCCTGCACTACTACTCGCTCGATGCCGATAGTCAGCAACCCGTGACGGCCCCGGCCCAACCGCAGCACCAGCTGGTGCTGCGCCCGGTGGCGCTGGCCAGCCAGCTCGACCGGATCAGTCTGGTCTATCAGCTGGAAGGACAAGAGCTCCACTTCACCGAGTACCATCGCTGGGCTGGTGCGCTGGACGATCAGCTCAACCAGCTCACCCTCAATGGCCTCTCCACCCGCCTGCCGGGCTGGGTGGTGCGGCAGGATGGCGCCCGCAAGGGGCCGGTGCTGACCATTCTGGTGGAGCGCTTTCAGGGCCGTCATGACGGCAGCGCCGTGCTGAGCGGTCGCTGGCGCCTGCTGGCGGAAGATGGCACCGTGCTGCGCGATGCTCCCTTCCGTCAGGAGCGGGTACTGCCGGCCGATGGCTATAACGCGCTGGTGAACGAGCTGGGTCAGGGCTGGCAACAGCTGCTCGACCAAATCGCCGCCGAAGTGCGCCAGAGCGCCAGCTAATCGGCCATCCGCCGATTGCAGAGATAAAAAAACGACGCCAGCTGGCGTCGTTTTTTTGTGGGCAAGAGTCGGGGGCGACTTATGCCTTGGCGGGCAAGCTCAGGCGGGCAACCGCTTCCACATGCATGGAGTGCGGGAACATATCGACCGGCTGCACCTCGTCCAGCACGAAGCCCTGCTTGACCAGCCAGGCAAGGTCGCGGGCCAGGGTCTGCGGGTTGCAGGAGACATAGACCAGACGACGGGGCGCCATAGCGACCAGGGTCTGCAGCACCGCCTTGTCACAGCCTTTGCGGGGCGGATCCATTACCACCACATCAGCGGTCACACCTTGGGCGTGCAGCTCGGGCATCAGCTGCTCGGCCTTGCCGACGTGGAATTCGGTGTGCTCGATGCCGTTGAGGGCGGCGTTGCGGCGGGCATCGCTGATGGCGCTCTCCACCGACTCGATCCCGACTACCTTGGCGGCCTTGCCAGCCAGGAACAGGGAGATGGTGCCGATACCACAATAGATGTCGAACACCGTCTCGTTGCCGGTCAGCTCGGCATACTCGAGGGCGCTGGAGTAGAGCACATCGGTCTGGGTCGGGTTGTTCTGGAAGAAGGAGAGCGGCGAGATCTCGAACTCGAGTTCGTGGATCTTGTCGCGGATCACCCCTTCGCCCAACAGCACCCGGTTGGTGGCGCCCAGAATGCGGTTGGTGCGCTCATCGTTGATGTTCTGCACCAGGGTAGTGACCGGCAGATCGCTCAGGGCTGCCAGCAGCTCGGCTTCGAACGGTAACTCCTCGCCCAAAGTGACCAGCACCACCATCAGTTCGCCGCTCTTGAAGCCCTTGCGGGTCATCAGGTTGCGCACGCAGCCGCTGTGGTTTACTTCGTCATAGGCGGCGATGTCATGCGCGCGCATCCAGTTGCGCACCCGGGCGTTGAGCTCGACATGCAACGGATCCTGCACCGCACAGTCATCGGCGGTGATGAGATCGTGGGAGTACTTGCGATAAAAACCAATCTCGGCACCGGCGTCACAGCCACGCACCGCATATTGCGCCTTGTTGCGATAGGCGAACGGGCTCTCCATGCCAAGGATATCCTTGACCGGGGTGTCACCCAGCCCGACCTGCTCCAGTGCGCTCTGCACCAGTGCCTGCTTGAGCTTGAGCTGGGCCGGATAGGCCAGCGGACGTACCTGACAGCCACCACACTCGGTGTTGGGGCAGAAATCGGCAACCCGATCGGCAGAAGGCTGGAGCAGCTCGGCAACCTTGCCGTGCAGATAGTTCGGCTTGACCTCGGTCAGCTCCACCAGCGCCTGCTCACCGGGCAGCAGACCTTCGACAAACAGGGGGCGATCGAACAGGCGTCCTTTGCCATCTCCTTTGTCGGTCAGTTCCAGGATCTCGATCTGGTGTTGATGTCCCACTAACGGCATGAGCGGCTCCAAAAGTACTAAAAATGGGGGGTGATGAACGCGGCAGAGCCATGCCCATCGAGAAAAGGTGGCAGAGTTTAGCGGAGATCCGGCCAAATTGCAGGCATAAAAAGCCTGCTTGTTGCAATGGTCATTGCCCTGACCATCTGCCGGGCGTTGCCACCTTTCGGGTTGCGGCAAATTTAGCCCTTGGGCCATAACGCCCAGCCTGTTAAAATTCCGCCCTTGAAATTATCCTGGGCCCCGCGCCCGTTCTAGCTAAGGTCTACCGCGATGCGTACCAGCCAATATCTGCTTTCCACTCTCAAGGAAACCCCCTCCGACGCTGAAGTTGTCAGCCACCAGCTGATGCTGCGCGCCGGGATGATCCGTAAACTGGCCTCCGGCATGTATGCCTGGTTGCCAACCGGTCTGCGGGTACTGAAGAAAATCGAGAACATTGTTCGCGAAGAGATGAACAATGCTGGTGCCGTCGAAGTCTCCATGCCGGTGGTACAACCCGCCGAGCTGTGGCAGGAGTCCGGCCGCTGGGATGACTACGGTCCCGAGCTGTGCCGTCTGACCGACCGTCACAACCGTCCCTTCGTGCTGGGCCCGACCCACGAAGAGGTGATCACTGCGCTGGTGCGTTACGAAGTGAACAGCTACAAGCAGCTGCCGCTCAACCTCTACCAGATCCAGACCAAGTTCCGCGACGAAGTGCGTCCCCGTTTCGGCGTGATGCGTGGCCGCGAATTCCTGATGAAGGATGCCTACTCCTTCCACATCGACAAGGAATCTCTGGTCGATACCTACGAGAAGATGCACGCAGCCTACTGCAAGGCGTTCACCCGCATGGGTCTGAACTTCCGTCCAGTGCAGGCCGATACCGGCTCCATCGGTGGTACCGGTTCCCACGAATTCCAGGTGCTGGCCGAGAGCGGTGAAGACTTGATCGCCTTCTCCGACAGCTCCGATTACGCCGCCAACATCGAGATGGCCGAAGCGCTGGCACCGGCTGGTGAGCGCGCTGCCGCCACCGCAGCCCTGACCAAGGTTGCCACCCCGAACGTCCACACCATCGACGAAGTGGCCGCTTTCCTGAGCGTGGCACCGACCGCCATCGCCAAGACCCTGCTGGTACTGGCAGAGGAAGATGAGCACGGCAAGCAGGCCGTCATCGCGCTGGTGCTGCGTGGCGACCACGAGCTGAACGAAATCAAGGCTGAGAAACTGGCTGGCGTTGCCAACCCGCTGACCTTCGCCAACGACGAGCAGATCAAAGCTGCCGCCGGTTGCGATGCAGGTTCCATTGGCCCGGTCGGCTTTGCCGGTCGCATCATCGTCGATCGCAGCGCCGCCCATCTGGCGGACTTCGTCTGCGGCGCCAACGAGACCGGCTTCCACCTGACCGGTGCCAACTGGGATCGCGACATCGCTACCTACGAAGTTGCCGACCTGCGCAACGTGGTGGAAGGCGACCCGAGCCCGTGCGGCCAGGGCAAGCTGCTGCTCAAGCGCGGCATCGAAGTGGGCCACATCTTCCAGCTGGGTACCAAGTACTCCGAAGCGATGAAGGCGAGCGTGCTGAACGAAGCTGGCAAGTCCGTCACCATGGAGATGGGTTGCTACGGTATCGGGGTTTCCCGTCTGGTGGCCGCAGCCATCGAGCAGAACAACGACCAGTACGGCATCATCTGGCCGGACGCCATCGCCCCGTTCGAAGTGGCCATCGTGCCGATGAACATGCACAAGTCCGAGCGCGTGGCCGAGCAGGCGCAACAGTTCTACGCCGAGCTGAAAGCCGCTGGTGTGGACGTGCTGTTCGACGACCGTAAAGAGCGCCCGGGCGTGATGTTCGCCGACATGGAGCTGCTGGGCATCCCGCACGCCATCGTCATCGGCGATCGCGGTCTGGACAACGGCGTGGTGGAGTACAAGTGCCGCCGCACCGGCGAGAAGCAGGAAGTGGCCATCAGCGACATCATCGCCATGCTCAAGGCCAAGCTGGGCCGTTAATTCCGCCCTCTTACCTGAATAGAAAAGCGCGCCGTTTGGCGCGCTTTTTGTTTCTGTATGTTCTGACGACGGCAACCGGATGGCGGTTTTCGCCTCAGGGATTACGACCGATAAAGAGATCGGTCACGTGGCAACTGCTTCTGGCTTCCAGCGCGTCGAGCATATAGGCCGCCGCATCTTCCGGGGTCATGAAGCCACTCGGGTCCACGTGATCCGAGTTGGCCCAGAATTCGCTGCGGATCCCGCTCGGATAGAGATTGACCAGCCGCAGTGGCGAGCCTTTCAGCTCGGCGCGCAAGGATTCGAGAAAGCCGCGCATCCCCCATTTGGAGGCGCAGTAGAGGCTCTCGTTGGCCTTACCCACCTGAGCGGCGGAGGAGAGCACATTGGCCAGCACTCCGCCTTTCTCACCGATAAGCCGCACCGTCTGCTGGGCCACCAGAATGGTGGAGATGAGATTGCTCTCCACCACCCGGCGGATCTGCTCGGCGGTGTAGACACCGACCGGGCCAAACTCGCCCACCCCGGCGCAGTGGATCACCATATCGGGCAGGCCGCCCCACTCCACCGCAGCAGCGAAGGCGACGTCAACCTCTTCATGGTGCGCCAGATCGGCGGCGATGCCGATCACCGCGCTGCCGAGCAGTTGCTCCTGCTCCTGCAGTCGCTGATAACGGCGCCCCATCATGGAGACCTGATGGCCCCGCTCAACCAGTCCGATAGTCAGCGCCCGGCCGAGACCGGAACCGGCACCTGTCACTATGATGTGGCCCATTATCGCTCCTCGTCGTCAGTCGACGGTCAGATTAGAAAGTGAATTCGCCGCCCATGAACCAGCCATCAACAGACTGGTCGATATTGGCGAAGTCGACCTTGGCTTCACGCCAGCCGGCACGCAGCTTGATCGGCATGGAGGAGAACTTGTAGGAACCACCCAGACGGTAGTCATAGTTGTCCGCATCGTGAGTACGCAGATCGCCGAAGAAGGCGATGCCGGTGCCCGGGATCTTCACTTCGCTGCCGGCATAGGCCATCAGGGTATCTTCGTCATAACCCTTGCGACCGAAGTAGACCTGCTCACCATCGTAGTGACGGCCGGTCATACCCAGATCGATCTTGAACAGATCGTTGTTGAACAGACGGTAGTAGAGGCTCAGATCGTAGGCAGTCAGATCGTTCTTGAAGTTGCCGCCGGAGGTGCTGAAATCGGAGACTTCAAACTTGGCGTTCGGCAGGAAGATGATGCCGTGTTCCAGTTGCAGATAGCCGTTCCAGTTGTAGCTGTCGTCATAGCTGCCATCAGCACTGGTGCCATAAGCCTGACCACTGCCCTTGGCGGCCCATACGTCGGCACCGGCGGCAAAACGCCAGTCGTCAGCGGCCATGGCACTCTGGCTGCACAGAGCCAGCACAAAACCGGCAATCAGCGTCTTTTTCATTACGTCACTTCCTCTTGCATACATGGAAAAGAGCACTATTTTACTCGGTGCAGCCAAAATACCCAGCGTCAATCCTGAACAAACGACGACAAATGTCAGTGCTTCATATGCTTCATCTCTGCCATCGGCTCAATCGGCTTCACCGGCAGTGACAGATCCAGCTTCTGACCATCGTCCATGGTGAGGGTGAGCGGGAAAGGGGTCTGCTCGGAGAGCGTGCCCACCTCGAACAACATGATGTGCAGGCTGCCCGGTTTCAGCACCGCTTCGCCCTTGGCCGGGATCTCGATATTCTCGACCTGACGCATCTTCATCACGCCATTTTCGTGCAGGTGAGTGTGCAGCTCGGCACGCCCCGCCGCAGCAGAAGCCGCCGCCACCAGCTTGACCGGCTGGTCGGCGTCATTCTTCAGCACCATAAAGGCGGCAGTGTTGGGGGAGCCCGGCGGCAACAGGCGCACATAACCGTCGACAGCCTCGACCTTGGCTAGTGCAGGCGCCGTCATACCCAGAACCAGCAGAGAATAAAACGCACGTTTAAACATGGTTGAAATCCTTTTATGATGTTGTTAAACGGCGCCAAGGTTACCCCAGCGGAAACCTTTTTTGCACCTTTCAATAACAAGGATTTAGACATGGCCCCCATTCTCATTGCCGAGCAGCAGGATGGCTTGCTCACCCTGACCCTCAACCGCCCCGACAAGCGCAACGCCCTCAATACCGAGCTGTATCAACAACTGGTGGCTGCGCTGCGAGAGGCGGCAGCCGATGAGGAGGTGCATGTCCTGCTGTTGCAGGGGCAGCAGGATTGCTTTACTGCGGGCAATGATCTGGCCGACTTTATGGGCAAGAGCTCGCTGGAGCCCGACGACCCCATCCTGCAGTTCCTCCACACCCTGGCCGATTTCCCCAAACCCGTGATCGCCGCTGTTGCAGGCCCGGCGGTGGGGATTGGCACCACCATTTTGCTGCACTGCGATCTGGTCTATCTGGCGGATAATGCCCGCTTGCAGCTTCCTTTCGTCGAGTTGGGGCTGGTGCCGGAGTTCGCCTCCAGCCTGCTGCTGCCGCGTCTGGTGGGACACCTCAAGGCGGCAGAGCTGTTGCTGCTGGCCGAGGCGATTGATGCCGAGGAGGCGCTGCGGCTCGGGCTGGCCAACAAGGTGGTGGCGGCCGATGGAGTGCTCTCCTTTGCCCGCGAGCAGGGGCTGAAGCTGGCGGCCAAACCGCCCAGAGCGCTGCAAAAGAGCAAGGCGCTGCTGAAACAGGAGCTCAAACAGGCGGTGCACTTTGTCATCGATCTGGAGGCGCGCGCCTTCGCCCAGGCACTGCAAGGGGAAGAAGCGCAACAACGGATCGCCCAGAAACTCAAACGGCGGAGCTGAGCTGCCGCTCAACGCCAGTCAGTTGAGTCGAAAACGGCCGATCAGCTCGCAGCCCTGCACCTTGTCCTGCAGCTGGATCAGCCGGGCAATTTCCGGATTGGGGTGGCGCTTGAGAAAGGCGAGCAGGGCCCCACGGCAGCAACCCAGCTCGCTGATCAGTGCCTCGCACTCCCGGTTGGGGCATTGTGGCACCAGCGCCGTCACCAGCTCGGAGGCGAGCTTCAGGTAGCGCAACTCGTAAGTCGGCTCATCCATCGCCCGCCAGAAGTCGGCCAGCCGATGACAGGTGGCGACCCGCATGGTGGCCAGTTCGGGCAGCTCGACCTGGGTCATCTCGTAAACATCCCCCAGCGCCTGCTGATAAAAGCAGATCGCCGCCCCCAGCGAACCGGCCTGCCAGGCACGCTCCGCCTCCAGCATGTATCGTTGCCAACTTTGCGGTGTCATCTCGCTCTCCCGAGTCCGTCATGGTGGGAGTGTTATCATGGCTAATTGAGAATAAATATCAACCAGATGGTTAGTGCAGGATCTCTGCGCAACCTTGGCAAACCCGGCGCCCGACCTTATGATCGCGCCCTTCCCTCTTCTTTGGAGCACACCACAATGCGACCTCGCCTCCCGCAGATGCTGGGCTGCTCCCTGCTCTGCGTGCCCCGCATGCTGGTCTGGATCTATTAGCTGCGCTCAAGCGAACGCAACCCATCCGATCCATTCAGCAAAGGAGTACCAGCATGAACACCTGCCAACACTGGTCGCAGGTCGAATACCTGCACCTGACGGTGACCAACCCCAATATCTGCCTCAAAGGGCAGCACAGCTACTACTCGGGTGCCTGGGATGGCCCCTTCGAAGAGGTGGCGGTGCGCTACCTCCATGGCGATCCCTTCAGCCGCAGCCCGGAAACCGGCTGGGAGCCGCTCTGGCATATCGACCGGCTCCATATCGGCGACTATGTGCAAATTGCCGCTGGGGTAAAGATCATCATGGGCGGCAACCACACCCACAACACGGCCTTCATCAGCACCTATCCGTTCGCCGATCTGGCGGCGCTCAAGCGCAGCTACCGCCCCGCTGGCGATACCCGCATCGGCAACGATGTCTGGATCGGCATGGAGGCGATGATCATGCCCGGCGTCACCATCGGCGACGGCGCCATCATCGCCGCCCGTTCGCTGGTCAATCAGGATGTACCACCCTATGCCATGGTGGCGGGCACCCCGGCCAGGGTGGTGCGAATGCGCTTTGGCGAGGAGGAAATTGCCCGGCTACAGGCCCTCGCTTGGTGGGATTGGCGGGATCAACAGGTCAACGATCTGCTAGCGCTGATCCAGCAAGGTGACGTCGCCCTGCTTGAACAGGCGGCTGCCCACTGGGCGGTGCGCCATGAGTGACCACCGCTAACCAGTAGCTGACAGCATAAGGGCGACCCTGGGGTCGCCCTCTTTTATCTCCGGCATGCTCTGGATGCCGTCATCGCACATCCACTCACTGCGCGCTTTTGGACTGGTTGAGGCTGCACTGCTTGCCGGGATAACCGGGCAAGTCACTGGCATCGCTGCCGCAGGCGAGCCGTTTGGCCTGTTGCAGGCGGGCGGTCAGATTGGAGTTATCGACAGGCATCCACTGCATCTGCTTGCCGAGCCAGCTGGCCCAGGCAAACTCGACGAAATAGACCTGTTTGTCCTTGCGAAAGTAGCCCGCATCCTGCAGCAGTCCGGCCAGGGTGCGATAGGGGTAATCAGGCAGCTTGTCGATACTGGTCGGCAACTGCTCCGGGGTCAGCGGCTGCCCCTTCTCATCCTTGAGCCAGGCCCAGTGGTTGTTCTGCATCTGGCTCCAGAAGTTGGCTTTGTCCTGCAGACGGCCAATCACCTTGACCCGCGCATCCTTGACGCCCTGCTGCCACAACGCCTTGGTGAGATGGTGTCTGTCCACCAGCCAGTAGCTGCCATCCGGTGCAATCACCACGGGGATCTCTTTCTTTTTCATCAACTTGTCGAGCTGCTTTGCGCTCATGCCCGCCAATGTGGCCTGGGTCTCATCAACCTGGATCTGGCCGACGCCCCCCTGAGTCGGGTGCAAGGCATCGATGCCGATCTCGCACCAGTTGCCCACCGCCGTGTCGCTCTGGCACGGGGCCAACGCCCAGGCACCCTGGCTCAACACACAGGCCAGCAATAACCATGCTTTCATCGTTTGACACTCCTCACCACATTGAACTGCACAGACGCCGGGAACGCTCTTCTACCCCGATTGGGAGTGAGAGTCGAATGCTGGCGGTCAGACCAGCAAACGGGATATCATGATTTCCCATCTGTCGGCGATATTTTCTCGCCGAGTTTTCTCCCCGCTTCACACTATTTGAAGGATCCGACCCATGAAAGGATGGACCCCCTTGCTGGCCCTGCTGGGCTGTGCTGCTGTCCAGGCTGCCGATATTCCCGCCGGAACACAACTCGCCGCCGAGCAGATTGTCGTTCGCCACCTCAAGGATGAACCTGCGAGCCTGAGCCCGCTCAAGCTGGTCGGCCTGCCGGAGTTGCAGGTACTGCGGGATCTGTTCGAAGGGCTGCTGACCCAGGGGCCGGATGGCAAACCGGTTGCCGGGGTGGCGGCCAGCTGGGAGAACAAGGGCAACCAGTTCTTTACCTTCCATCTGCGCCCGGATGCGCGCTGGTCCAACGGCGATCCGGTCAAGGCCGGCGACTTCGTCTACGGCTGGCGCAAGCTGGTCGACCCGAAAGAGGCGGCCACCTTCGCCTGGTTTGCCCAGCTGGCCCGTTTCGACAAGGTGGACGAGATAGTCGCTGGCAAATTGCCTGCCAGCGAGCTGGGGGTCAAGGCCCTCGATGATCACACCCTGCAGGTGACCCTCTCCCAGCCGGTGCCCTACTTCCTGAACCTGCTGAGCCACCCCAGCCTGTCGCCGCTCCATCAGGCCAGCATCGAGCAGTACGGCAACCTGTGGACCCAACCCGGCAAACTGGTGGGCAATGGTGCCTTTGTGCTGAACCATCGGGTGGTTAACGAGAAGCTGGAGCTGACCCCCAACCCTTATTACTGGGATCGGGCCCATACCGTATTGACCAAGGTGATCTTCATGCCGATCAATCAGGAGAGCGCGGCGACCAACCGCTACCTGGCTGGCGATCTGCATATCACCGAATCCTTCCCCAAGGAGCAGTACGACAAGCTGAAGCAGCAGATCCCGAATGAGGTCTATACCCCGGATCAGCTCGGCACCTACTACTACGCCTTCAATACCCGTCAGGCACCACTGAACGATGTGCGGGTGCGCAAGGCGCTCTCCTACACCATCGACCGCGCACTGATCGCCGACAAGGTGCTCGGTACCGGCGAGAAACCGGCTTATCACTTCACTCCGGATGTGACCGCCAGCTTTACCCCGGCCGCCAACCTGCTCTCCACCAGCAGCCAGCCGGAGCTGGACAGCAAGGCCAAGGCCCTGCTCAAGGCGGCCGGTTACGGCCCGGACAAGCCGCTCAAGCTGACCCTGCTCTACAACACCGCGGAAATTCACAAGAAGATGGCACTGGCGATTGCCAGCATGTGGAAGCAGAAGCTGGGCGCCGAGGTCGAGCTGACCAATCAGGAGTGGAAAACCTATCTCGACAGCCGCCAGAGCGGTCAGTTCGAGGTGATCCGCTCCTCCTGGGTCGCTGACTACAACGACCCGTCAGCGTTCCTCGGCCTGTGGGGCACCCGTCACAGCGGCAATATGGCAGGCTTTGCCAATGCCCGTTATGACCAGCTGCTGGTAGAGGCGGCCAGCACTCAGGATGCCGCCAGCCGCAGCAAGCTGTTTGGCGAGGCGGAAGCGATCCTGCTGGATCAGGCCCCCATCGCCCCCATCTACCAGTACACCAATGCCCGCCTCATCAAGCCATGGCTCAAGGGCTACCCCATCAACAACCCGGAAGATGTGGCCTACAGCCGCCAACTCTACCTCGTCAGACACTGAGACCGGCCACAACGATGCGAGGCCCCGCAGGGCCTCGCTATTGATACTGTTCACACCCCGATTTCCAGCCTAAAATGCCGCCCCTTCTGTTCAATTAATCTTCAATCCCCACTCAGTCATGCGCTACCTGATACTGCTCTCGTTGTTGTGGACCCTGCCTGCACAGGCCAATAGCGAATCCCAATGCCAGCAAGAGTTTGTCGGCTGGATGCTGCATCAGCAGCAACAGTTCAGTGATCGCAAGTCTGACAAGATGGAGCGGCGCCGGGCCGAGCGGGCCATCGATCTTGCCCGGCAGGAGTACGACAAGCAGGCCAGCTTCTGCAAGACCATGCAGCTTGTTCGTGAATACAAAGATGGCGATCCACGTTTTACTCCGCGCCCCGGAGAGATACACGACTACAGTACGGCTTCTGACAACACATCAGGGTGACCCTGACCAGAAAAACCAAAAGCGCGTCGATTGACGCGCTTTTTGTGGTTCTTGCCCTGACAAAGCGGCTTATTCGGCCGTCTCGCTGCTGGCAAACTCCGGCACCTTGGCCATGGCATCCAGCACCACCTGAATACCGGCGCCCGGCTTGCAGGCGTTCTCGCTCAGGTGACGGCGCCAGGCGCGGGCTCCCTGCATATTCTGGAACAGCCCCAAAATGTGGCGAGTCATGTGGGAAAGGTAGTTGCCCTTGGCCAGCTCCTGCTCGATATAGGGCAGCATCATCCGCACCACCTCGTGGCGGCTCGGCACGGCGTTGTTCTGACCGAACACCAGATTGTCCACCTGCGCCAGAATGTAGGGGTTCTGATAGGCTTCACGCCCCATCATGACGCCATCGACGTGTTGCAGGTGCTCCAGAGTCTGCTCCATGGAGGTGACGCCGCCGTTGAGGGCGATGGTCAGCTCCGGGTAATCCTGCTTGACCCGATAGACGCGGGGATAATCGAGGGGCGGGATCTCGCGGTTCTCCTTGGGGCTCAGGCCGCTCAGCCACGCCTTGCGGGCATGGACGATAAAGGTATCGCAACCGGCATCGCGCACCTGTTCGATAAAGGTCTGCAGAAATTCGTAGGAGTCCTGATCGTCGATGCCGATACGGGTCTTCACCGTCACCGGAATATCGACCACATCGCGCATTGCCTTGACGCAGTCCGCCACCAGCGCTGGTTCGCCCATCAGGCAGGCGCCAAAGCGACCGTTTTGCACCCGATCGGAGGGGCAGCCGACGTTGATGTTCACCTCGTCATAGCCGCGCTCCTCGGCCAGCTTGGCACAGCGCGCCAGATCGGCCGGATTGCTGCCCCCCAGCTGCAGGGAGATGGGGTGCTCCTGCTCGCTGTAACCCAGATAATCCCCCTTGCCGTGGATGATGGCGCCGGTGGTCACCATTTCGGTATAGAGCAAGGTCTGGCGGCTCATCAGTCGATGAAAGTAACGGCAATGCCGATCAGTCCAGTCCAGCATGGGGGCGATGGAAAAACGCTGCGCCTGCATAAAAATCATCCGGGTTGGCTAAAGAAAGGGGCGGATTTTATCACAACGTGAAGCAGCCCCAGAAAATGAATTTTGTCGCCGCGCCATGCGAGGCCCTGTGATAGTATCCGGCTAATAGAAAGGGTATCTGCGCGATCATGAATCAAGACCAACTTTTACAACGAGCCGAGCGACTCTGTATACAGCGAGGGATCCGCTTCACCCCGACCCGACGTCAGGTATTTCGCCTGCTGGCGGCACACGGCAACGCCATCAGCGCCTATGATTTGTTGGCCCAGCTGCAACAAACCGAAGCCAATGCCAAGCCGCCAACCGTCTATCGGGCACTCGATTTTTTGCTCGAACAGGGCTTTGCTCACAAAGTGGAATCGCTCAACGCGTTTATCTTCTGCTGCCACTTCGATCACGCTCACCCGATGCAGCTGCTGATCTGCGACGAGTGCGGGGATGTGGTCGAACTTCACGATAGTGCAATAGATAGCGCGTTTTCCGAGCAGGCCCACTTGCATGGCTTTACGATTACCAATAAGACAATAGAGGCACATGGCCAATGTGCTCGCTGTACGCCCACTGTAGGAAGTCATCATGAAGGCTGATTTTGTAAATCCGTTCCTGCTATCTCTGCTCAATGTGCTCTCGACCATGGCACAGCTGGAACTAAAACCGGGCAAACCGAAACGCAAGATGGATGAGCTGGCGCGCGGCGACGTCTCCGGTCTGATCGGCATGGTCGGCCCGCAGACCCGCGGCTCCCTCTCCATCAGCTTCGAGAAGGGGCTGGCGCTGGAGATCATGCGTCGCATGCTGGGGGAAGCTCCCGCCTCCATCAATGAAGAGGTGACCGACATGGTCGGTGAAATCACCAACATGGTGACCGGCGGAGCCAAGCGGATGCTGGGCGAGAAGGGCTACGAGTTTGACATGGCGACCCCCATCATCGTCTCCGGCCCCAACCACACCATCACCCACAGGGCCGATGGCACCAAGATAATGATGCCGTTCGAATCCGATTTCGGTCGCGCCACTATCGAAATTTGCTTCGAGTAATCCTATGTGGAAAGCATTGAAATGGATTTTCATCTGCTGGGCACTACTGTTGATCCTGTCGGACATTCAGATCAGCACCTCCCTCTACAAGTACGAAGATAACCGGGTTCTCATCAACTTCCCGCGCTGGGAAACCAAACAGCCCTGGGGCACCTTCGAGTGGCATGCCGGACGGGTAGAAACCCACTGGTATGGTCTGGATGGCAAACCCAAGCCAGCAGGCCCGCAAATCTGATCCGGTAACGGATCCGGCAGAAACAGAAGAGGCCAGCAGATGCTGGCCTCTTTGCTATCTCGTTGATCCTGAATCAAGCCGCTTCGGCAGCCAGCTTTCCGTTTGGTCGCATCAAGATGCCAACGATGCAGGCCAGCAGAGTTGGCAGCAGCCAGGCAAGTCCCTTGTCGAACAGCGGCAGGAAGGCAAAGCCGTCCATAGCCATACCAGCAGCGCCCAGTCCGTCCAGACAGCCAAACAGGAAGGCGACCAGCAGCACGCCACGAAACGCCAGCCGTGGCTGGGCAAACCACCCTTTGAGGAAGGTCACCAGCACCAGTGCAATGGCAACCGGGTAGATGGCTACCAGCACCGGGATGGAGAGACTGATAAGCTCACTCAGCCCCACATTGGCCACCAGCGCGCAGAGAGCCCCCAGCAGCATCACCCACTTGTGGTAAGTCCAGCCAGTCAAATCTTGGAAATAATCGGCTCCGGCACAGAGCAGGCCTACTGCACTGGTAAAACAGGCCAGAGTGATGATGGCCGCCAAAATAAGCTGCCCAGGCTGACCAAACAGGCTCAGGACGTAGGCATTGACGATGGCACCGCCGTTGCTGATGTCGCTCGCCACCCCACCGGCACTGTTGCCAAGCTGGAAAAGGGAGAGATAGACCGCCGACAACCCGACCGCCGAGATCAGGCCCGCAATGGTGAGGTATTTGAACTGGCTGCGATAATCCTCGATCCCCTTCTGGCGCAGCAACCCGATGATCAGGGCGCCAAACATCAGGGATGCCAGGGTATCCATGGTGTTATACCCCTCCAGCATCCCCTTGGTGAGCGGAGCGCTGATGTAGTCACCGCTGGCATCGGGCATGGTACCCTGCGGCGCGATAAAGACCCCGACCGCCAGAATAAGCAGCATCGCCATCAGGGCGGGAGTCAGGTACTTGCCAACCGCATCGAGCAGTTTGCCCCGATCGAGCGCCACCATGATCACCAGCGCAAAGAAACTCAGGGTGTAGATCAGCAGCCCCTCATGACCGGTATCGCCAAGCCAGGGCTTGAGGCCCATCTCGTAGGCGACCAGACCGGTGCGGGGAATGGCAAAGGCGGGCCCCATGATGATATAGATGGCGATGGCCAGCGCCGTCGCTGCCCCGGCGGGCAGATAGCGGGTCATTCCGGTCCAGCCACTCGCGCCGCCCCCCGAACTCCCCTTGGCCACCGCAATCAGGGTGATCAGCGGCAAGCCCACTGCCGTTAGCAAAAAGCCGCACATGGCGGCCAGCAGATGCTCACCGGCCATAAAACCGGCCAGCGGCGGAAAAATGATATTGCCAGCCCCCAGATAGAAGGCAAACGTCATAAACCCCAGTCCGAATACGTCGGACAACTTCAATGATTTCGTCAAACCCAACCTCATCTGCCTTATCAGCTTGTTATTGATTGCACCCACTGCCTGGCAGATAACCGGTAACAATGTCTCTTGCTTCTCTCTCGTACGGATACCGGACAAGAATTGCGCATTCAGCATAAAGAAAAGGAATCAAACCTCAATCGCAAATTAATATATTGAAACAATTTAAACAAACAGAATTAATCACCAACAAATTTGCCCCTCTCAAAATGATGCAAAGAGAGATTGAGCAAAGAGGCGAGAACAGGCAGCAAAAGCGCGGAACAGGCAAGCGTCACCGGCAGTGACCATCACAACCCGGCAAAACACAATGCAGAGTGACGGAAAACAAAAGAGCCTGCACGGGGCAGGCTCTTGGCAATATCAGATCGGGAGTGATCAGGCAGCTTCGGCAGCCATCTCGGTCGGACGCACCATCACACCAACTACGCAGGCCAGCAGGGTCGGCATCAGCCAGGCGAGGCCCTTGTCGAACAGCGGCAGGAAGGCAAACGCATCCATCTTCATACCGGCAGCACCCAGACCATCCAGGCAACCGAACAGGAAGGCAACCATCAACACCCCACGGAACACCAGACGGGGGCGGCCGAAGTAACCCTTCAGGAAGGTGACCAGCACCAGCGCCACGGCAACCGGATAGATGGCAACCAGCACCGGAATGGAGAGGCTGATCAACTGGCTCAGACCCACGTTGGCCACCACGGCACAGATAACGCCCAGCAACACCACCAGCTTCTTGTAAGCCATGCCGGTCAGATTGTGGAAGAAATCGGAACAGGCAGAGATCAGGCCCACGGCAGTGGTGAAGCAAGCCAGAGTGATGATGGCCGCCAGAATGAACTGACCCGGCTGACCAAACAGGCTCAGTACGTAGGCGTTGACGATGGCGCCACCATTGCTGACATCCGTCGCCACACCGGCTGCCGTGTTACCCAGCTGGAACAGGGAGACGTACACCACGCTCAGACCAACGGCAGAGATAAGGCCGGCAATGGCCAGATACTTGAACTGGCTCTTGTAATCGTTGATGCCTTTCTGGCGCAGCAGATCGACGATCAGGGCGCCAAACATCAGGGACGCCAGGGTGTCCATGGTGTTGTAGCCTTCCAGGATCCCTTTCACGAAGGGGCTGTTCTGATAGTCACCGGACGCATCAGGCATGGAGCCTTGCGGTGCTACGAATACACCGATCGCCAGAGTCAGCAGCAGCAGCATCAGTACCGGAGTCAGGTATTTGCCGATGGCGTCCATCAGCTTGCCCTGGTTCATGGAGACCAGAATGGCCACACCAAAGAAGATCACGGTATAGGCCGCCAGACCCGCTTGCCCCATATCACCGATGAACGGCTTGAGGCCCATCTCGTAGGCAACCAGACCGGTACGGGGCGCGGCAAAGGCCGGGCCGATGATGATGTAGATGGCAACGGCCAGCGCAGTCGCGACACCGGCAGGCAGCAGTTTGGTCATGCCAGCCCAGCCGTTACCGGCTTTCGCCACGGCCAGAATGGTCACCAGAGGCAGGCCCACGGCAGTGACCAGGAAGCCAAACATCGCCAGGGAGAGGTGCTCACCAGCCATGTAACCGGCCAACGGCGGGAAAATGATGTTACCGGCGCCCAAGTAGAAGGCGAAGGTCATAAACCCTAATCCGAGTACATCGGACAATGTGAGTGATTTCGTCAAGTTCAACCTCGTCTGTCTTGTAAATTATTGCTTGTTATAGTTTTTATCGGTCGCTGACCGGGTGTGTTCAGGGGGTATAAAAAAAGAGCCCCGCATGTTTTTTCATCGCAACCAGTGGTTTTAGCTGGTCTGGAGCGGGCGCTCGATCTGGAACCAGCATAATGGCGTGAAAAAATAGTTCAAGACGAAATTTACATCTTCAAATAGAAGGGGTTGGTCAGTTGGATATATCTGTCGGAATAGGCCCCATCAGCAGAATGGATCACAATTTCACCCCTCTCACACCTGTTTAATCCTCTGCCAAGTAGCAATAAAACACGATTTGCCTCTTTACCCTCTCTGGTGATAACAGCTGTATAACAAATGCCATGCAGATCATAATTCGCCGAAATGCATAAAATTTCATCGGCCATCGCCGTCGGCAGCACCAGCGCCACCTGCCCGTTCAGGCTCAACAAACGATCGCAGGCCGCCAGTAATGCGTGGCTGTCGAGGGCGCCGGTATGGCGGGCCAACGCCCTCGCCGGATCGCTAAATGACTGGCCTGCCACGAAATAGGGAGGGTTGGAGACGATAAGATCGTAAGGGGCAGCCTGATAATCCTGAATGGCACTCTCTATGACGGTTACCCGATCGGCCCAGGGAGAGGACGCCGCATTCTCCCGCGCCTGGCTGGCCGCATTAATATCCAGCTCGACCGCATCAAGACGACAGTCAGATCTGCTGCGCTGGGCCAGCATCAGGGCGATCAGGCCGCTGCCGGTGCCGATATCGAGCACTCGACGCGCCTGTTCGACCGGCGCCCAGGCACCGAGCAAAATGCCATCGGTACCCACCTTCATGGCGCAGCGATCGTGATTGATATGGAACTGTTTGAAGGTAAATCCGCGACTACGTCCCATCTGGTCCCCGTCATCTGCAAAAATGGTGGGCGATTATAGCGGCTAAGACACACTCACCAATAGGAGCCGACGAGATAATCGCCTATAATCTGCCGTTTCCTTAATGACCGAGTATTGCCATGAGCCAGTCCTTTGATGATTTCGACCTGCACCCAGCCCTCAACCGGGCCTTGGCCGAGATGGGATTCACCCGCCCCACCACCATCCAGCAGATGGTGCTGGAGCCAGCCCTGGACGGCCGCGATATTCTGGCATCCGCTCCGACCGGTACCGGCAAGACAGCCTCTTTCCTGCTGCCGGCACTCCAGCACCTGCTGGACTTCCCGCGCCGCAAGCCGGGCCCCTGCCGCATGCTGATCCTGACCCCGACCCGCGAGCTGGCGCTGCAGGTGACCGCCCACGCCAAGGCGCTGGCGGCCCATACCAACCTCAGCATCGAAACCATCATCGGCGGCGTCAGCCATGAAGAGCAGCTGCCTGCCCTGACCAAGACCACCGACATAGTAGTGGCCACCCCGGGCCGTCTGCTCGAATACATCGAGAAAGAGGAGTTCGAGAGCCACGACATCGAAGTGCTGGTGCTGGATGAAGCGGACCGCATGCTGGACATGGGCTTTATCAAGGATGTGAACCGCATCGTGGAAGAGGCGCGCTACCGCAAGCACACCATGCTCTTCTCCGCCACCCTGGAAGGTGCCGGCCTTGAGAAGTTCGCCAACGAGATCCTCAAGGATCCGGTGGAGCTGCACGCCGAACCGCCCCGCAGCGAACGTCGACCCATTACCCAGTGGATCCATCTGGCTGATGATGCCGCCCACAAGCTGGCGCTGCTGACCCATATTCTGAAAGATCAGGAAACCCAGAAAGCCATTATCTTCGTCAAGACGCGCGAGCGTCTGGCGGAGCTCTCCGGCCAGCTGCAGGCTGCGGGTATCTCCTGCGCCTGGATCCGTGGCGAGATGGAGCAGAGCAAGCGTATCGAGTCGATCCGCAAGTTCCACGAAGGGGAAGTACCCTTCCTCATCGCCACCGACGTCGCCGCCCGCGGCATCGACCTGCCGAACGTCAGCCATGTCATCAACTACGACATGCCCTACGGCGCCGATGTCTACGTCCACCGGATCGGCCGTACCGGCCGCGCCGGCAACCGTGGCTGTGCCATCAGCCTGGTGGAAGCCCACGACATGGCGATGGTCGCCAAGATCGAGCGCTACACCGAAGAGCGCCTCAAGCGCCGGGTGATCGACGAGCTGCGCCCGAAACACAAGGAAGCGCGGGTACCGGTGAAGAAGAAAAAGCCGGTCGACAAGAAGAAGTCCGCCAAGAAGAAAAAGAAGAAGTGATCGCCTGGCGATAAAGAGAAGGGCCATCCCGCGGGATGGCCCTTCTGCATTCTGTCTATCTGGCCAATCGGAGCTGTATTGCTCCGGGCTCGCCACCGCCGTTGCAGGGCTATTTGCAGCCAGAACGGCTCACTATAAATTTAATTTATGGGTTTTAGCTGAATGCTCTAACCAAAACTTATAGTGAACCTCATCCGATCATCAGGGCATCAATTTGCCCGTCAGACCCCCTGTCGGGCCATCGCCCGATCCGGGCAATGAATCACGCGAATGCTGCCGGCCTGTCAGGCCACCGTCTTGCGCATGCCGATATGGGGGATATCGTCCTCGACATACCCCTCCCCCTCGGCCACAAAACCGTGCTGGCCGTAGAAGCCTTGCAGATGGGCCTGCGCCCCCAACCAGATGCTGTGGGTCGGCCAGCGCGCCTCGCACGCCTTGACCCCCTCGCCGATCAGCTGGTGACCGAGACCACCGCCGCGCGCCTTGGGTGAGGTCACCACCCGACCGATGGCGGCGCCACTCTCGTCGCCGATGCCGGGCGCCATGATCCGCGCATAGGCGGCCAGCAGATCGCCCTGATAGCCGAGCAGGTGCCAGACCCCTTCGCGGCGATCGAGCCCGTCCAGATCCTGAAAGGGGCAGGTCTGCTCCACCACGAACACCTCGGCCCGCAGCGCCAGCAACTCATACAACTCGTCAGTGGTCAGTTCAGACCAGGGTTTCAGGATCCAGTTCATAGGCAACTCCTTATCAGTTCGGCCTGCCAGCATAATCGTGGCGCCAGCGCCCTGCATTAACCTTTGTTAAGTTCTTTCAGTCGCTTGCGAATGCGGCTCAGGCTGATGGGAGTAATGCCAAGATAGGCGGCGATCTGGTGGTCGGGCACTCTGGCATCGAGTGCGGGAAAGCTGTCGAGAAAGTGCTGATAGCGCGCCTGCGGGCTGCCGGTCAGCAGCAACTGCTCCTTCTCCTCCTTGATGCGCAACTGCACCTCCAACAGGTGCTGATACCAGCGCGGCCAGCCGGGCAGCTGGCGCAGGTCGGCCAGACTGAACAGCTGCAGATGGCAGGGTTCCAGCGCCTCCACGCTGTAGCGGGCTGGCTCGCCACTGAGCAGGTGGTGAAAGTCGAGAAACTCGTCCCCCTCCCAGTAGAACTCCTTGATGTACTCGCGGCCATCCTCCAACACCAGCTTGGCCCGCAGCAGCCCCTGCTCCACCCTGACCAGCAGATCCGGGCTGTCGCCAGCGTGCCAGAGGCAGCTTTTTGGGCTGAGGGTCAGCGGGCGGGCAAAAGAGAGGAGGCGCGCGGCCTCCTCTTTATCTGCGACCTGCGCCCAATCGAAGGGGGGTCTGTCAGTCAGCATGATTAACCGCGACGCTGACGCACGGCTTCAAACAGGCAAACGCCGGTTGCCACCGAGACATTGAGGCTGGATACCGCCCCCGCCATCGGGATGCTCACCAGCTCATCGCAGTGCTCGCGGGTCAGACGGCGCATCCCCTTGCCTTCAGCTCCCATCACCAGCGCCATCGGGCCGGTCAGTTTGGCCTGATAGAGGTCGTGATCGGCCTCGCCAGCGGTGCCGACAATCCAGACGCCGCGCTCCTGCAATTCGCGCAGGGTGCGGGCCAGGTTGGTGACCTGAATGAGCGGCACCACTTCGGCCGCGCCACAGGCAACCTTGCGCACGATCGGGGTCAGGCCGGTGGCCTTGTCCCGCGGCACGATGACAGCATGAGCCCCGGCAGCATCGGCGCTGCGCAGGCAGGCGCCGAGGTTGTGCGGGTCAGTAACGCCATCCAGCACCAGCAGGAAGGGCTGGTTCTCATGTGCCGCCAGCTCGTCCAGCAGGCTGGCCAGATCGTGCTCGGCGAGCTTCGGCGCCTCTTTCACCCGGGCCATGATGCCCTGGTGATTGTTGCCTTCCGCTTTGTCATCAAGGGTCTTGCGGTTCACACTCTGCACGCGCAAGCCGAGGGACTCCAGCTCGGCCAACAGGGGTTGCAGCCGGTCGTCATCGCGCCCCTTGAGGGCCCACACTTCGATGAAGCGCTCGGGAGTGCGCTCCAGCAGCGCGGTGACAGCGTGAATGCCGTAGATCAGTTCAGTACTCATGTTCAAGATCCGTAGGTCGGGTCGCATAAATGCGCCCCGAAGAAAAATGGCCGTACCGGCAGCCTGACCACCATGATGCTGGTCTCGTCACCGGTCGCTAAATGATGACGCATCATACCAGAGACGCCGGCATCTAGGGAGGAGGAAGCTGCTCGGCCAAGCGCCTGCCGCTATATCGAGCTCTTCAGTGGCTCGTGGCGACAAGCCAATCATGGCCTGTTAGCCGCTACGCGGTGCTCAAAACGGTGGGTATCCCAACTTCACTACCTGACATCGTGAAAGCGATAAATCCGCCCATTCTCGTTCACCTCCGCCACCTTTCTCAAAGCCTCCGCTGGCGACAAACCGAACTTTCGGGTTAACACAACGAACAGATGGTAGAACTCGGATTTCAAATCCGCGGCGAAGATCCCCGGATCATCAGATCCCAGACAAATAGACATAGGGACATCACCTTTAATTGCCTCACCCGGCAAACCCATCCAACGAAAGATATGATGCTCGCTAACATCTCGATACTGGCTGATACGGGTATTGCTGGTCGGAGGGCACTCAATCGCGATGTTTCGGTCTGCCATTTTTGCCATCACCGCCTGTTGCAACGAAACTAACGCCTCATCCGGTAAATATTCCAGGGTGACATCAATGTATTCATTTCGCTGCTTTCGCACATTGTCATCTGTCAGCCATTGCCGATACAGCTTCAGCGGCCTTTTCATGCCCGCCACTTTAGCCAACTCTCTAGCGCGCTCGTACTCTTCCAACCAGAGGGATTCGGGCTTTAATGGCCCATCCAATTCACCCAGCAGACCTTCCGATTCAGCCAACACGCCTCGCAAATCAAACACCTGCTCAAGGGTGGTAATCGAGATCTCGTCTTCCAGCGAAAACACCTTATGGGCCAAACGAACCGCTTCAATAGCTGCATCACTGGCGTAACGCAGTAGCTGTGGATGATTGCGAAGTTCCCGCCAGATAAATACCAAATCGAGCAATCGCGTCTCTTTAGTCATGGACAGAGACGATGGCAAAGAGCGTTTCCAGATGTTAGGCGTGATGCCAATGGCAGTGCAGTGACCAAGACGGTCACCATTACGCAACGGCAAAAACCTCAAGGCATCATCAATGGAGCGAATACCACTGATCAGATGCGGGAAGTCCTCGCCAACATGATAGGTAAAATGAGCAATACCGGATTTGGCCAGCACCCGAAACAAGGGACCAAACAATTCCGGTGGCGCGTGCATCTCATTGGCAGCGGCATCCACACCTCGAATCCAGCGGGTCAAACGTGGCTCATGATTCAGGATCTCCATCAGGATAGCTGCCTGATTTTTTACATCCTTGAACAGCAACGCGTAGGGATAGACTTCATCCTTTTGGGGCTTTTTCTTGATGAAGTGCGGCACCAGCGCTAGCTCGGCACATATACTGTCAGGCTTAACCTGCTCAAGATTATCTAGCACCTGGGTGATATTGAGTGGCTGGGGATGTTCCCAGTCTACGGTCATGTGACCTTTAAGGTATTCCCAATACCCACGCAAAACACTGAAGATCAGTTTTTGCATTTTGTCGGGGTCGCTCTTCGGAGCAAAACGCCCTTCCAGATAACGCACCTGAGAATACACGCCGGCACCATGTGCATGTTTGAAACGAGACAAATAAGATTTCTCGGTTTCTTCTCTCAGCTCAGTCATGGTGTATTTCTGGAACTGATCAAACCCGAAAAAATCGTCTCGCTGAACCAGCAGGGTCAGATACTGATTCTGAATTAGCAGGTAAATCCAAAGCAGTCGTTCCAATCCTTCTGGCGCACCATAGCGCCATTTTTCCAACAGCCCGCTTAGCCAGCAAAATTCAGACTCCTGACTGTATTTGTCATCTGTTGGCCAAACCGTCGTAAACCCGTACTCCTGGTCATTATGCAGAATGGTGCTGTCCGCCAACTGCTGCGGGTGCTGCAATGACACAATCCAATCAGGCAACACCATGCCCTGAGCTACCCGGCAAAGAATTTCGCGAATATTACAGGCGATCTGCAAACGATCCCTGAAGATGACAGGCGTCAGGGAGGGATCAATCTGGGCACAGAGTTGTTTCATCTCTTGAACCGCCCAGCCCTTCTCGAAATCTCTGACTGTCACTTCTGGGTGTTTGAGTGCATCCAACCAACACTCTTCCGCACTGGTACTGCCATTCAGATGTTGATGAGTTTCGTTCAGCCGCTCACGGGTAAGGTAATCCTCAACCGCCGGATGATAGGGATACAAAGGCCAGCGAAAGTTGTAATCCTGACTGGCAGGACCAGGATTAAACACATGATGGCACGCCAGAATCGGCAGACACGACACCCTACTCATCAAGGTTTGCCATTCCGAGAACAAAGCAAGATCGGTTTTGGGGCCACCTTTCTCGTTTTTAACAAATTTTTCAGCGATAAAACGCAAAGCCGCAATTGGGCCAAGTTTCATATTTCGCTGTTTGAGTTGTTGTGCCAAGGATGACCAAGCCGATTTGGCTACATGATCAGGCAAGCTACGCGTCTGCTCGTATTGAGCTAGGAACACAGATGACTCCACCCTGTCATCAAGTGATACCTCATCCAACGAGACGTTACTCAGCCGATGCAATAGTACTGTCGAGTTAAGAAGAAACCTTTCCATACCCAATCCTTAAACAATTACCAGCATTATTTATCTGCCACTGGATTAGCTGGGGTATTCTCACTTTCATTCTTCTTCTTTGATTCATATGGTGCAGCAGCAATACCTGAAACATTCAGAAATCTAAATCCCAATACAGGTTTTGAAGAATTTAAAGACTCCACAGCACTAAAGTTGACCTTATCATTAAATCCATCGCCAATAATTTCATCTAACAGAGCAAGAAGATTTTTTTCCTGTTGAGAGAGCAAATGATCCGCCGAATTAATACTACCCAAAGGAAAAATAAATGGATGCACTAATGGACACTTTAAAATAGAGTAAAAGATCGGATGAGTGCTGCTTATATTCGAGAGTTCTCCCATCGATTTCAATTTAGTCACTAACTGACCAACTGATGTAATCGGGTTCTGCTTAAAATTCACAGAAATACGCGAAACAGAACTATCGCAAACTCTATGATATGCATCCTCTTCCACTAAAACAGCATGAAGAAAAGCCAATACATTGAAGCGCATAATTTTTGCAGCATTAGTGTGCTTCGCATATTTACCCTCAAACGCCAAGGGATCATTACCCAGCAAAGACTTATGTTTTTCTGCAACGTTTGATAGATTGAAAAATAGCCGAGTCCAAATCTTACCTATGAGCATGGATGATGGTTTTATTTTGGAGGATATTCGTCTAACAAGGCGATTCCATTTTATTAGCTGAACTATGGATTCATTGACATCCTGCTCATCAACAACATCCAGCTCCTCAACCTCTTCGCCAGCTCCTTTTTCAGCATATTTAGACCACAACGGAGCAACACAAGTCGGTTTTGCAAGAACCTTTATAACGGCCTTTCTAAATTGTTCATTTTCAAAAGTTATTTTTTTATATATATCAGGGAGCTTTGAAGCATCTGTATCAGCTATTTCAATTTCAGAAACACCAGTGTCGACATCTGCAAGGTCAGCAATTGCACCAATGAGATTAAAGACGGACAGAAAATCAGTCGGAGACGGCGTCAAGGCGGAACTCAAAGATGCGGCAAGTGCAACCTTTGCAAGCCCACTCTCTGCATTAATATCAAGCGCACGGTAGTCTGCTTTTTTTTTCTTACTCATGTGAATCATACCAAGATACACACCGGGAGACGTATTCGGACTTCCATCATCAGAAATAACAGCGCAACTTCTATTAGCCCAATTTGTTACGCTTTCACGCCGCCCAATGGACATATATGATTTGAATTCAATATCCGGAGGTTGTCGATAGCGCCCCCCCTGATTTCCAACTGATTTTTGAACACTATCAAAAAGACTAACACTACCACAACCGACCAACATTAACTGAAGAAGCTGGGAAAGCCCCCCATCACATAGAGCACTCACTTGGGATGCTAGATATACAGAGCAATTTCTAAGAGCTTCATTACTCGATTGAGGGCGAAGATAAAATCCAGTATTAACCTCCTGATCTTGGAGAGAATATCTAAAAACATCATCACACAACGAATCCATCCCAATACGATGCTGCTCATAGTTCAACCCTGCTCGATATATACTACTAAGCATGGCACCATACAACGAATCCCGCAGGAGCATACTTTTAGAAAGCGTTGAAGCTTGCAACCGAGAATAGTAATCCTGCATAACTTGCATCAACAACCTGACAGGCTGCTTCAAAAGCTCATCAACATACATATCAAGATCGGAGCCAGTTCGTATGTTTAGACCATTCGAGACAATATTCTCTAAAGCACTCCGAACCGAATTAACCTTTACTCCATCCTCATCTTTACCGTATACAACGCTAATGTTTTCGCAACCATTTTCTCGCCCTTTTTCGCCAACCAGTTGCAACATAGTTTTGAGCTGTATTCGTTTCTGCACAGGAAACAGCTTCAACAAATACTGCTGTTCAAGATGCTCCACCATATATCCTCGCTCGGCTAGGCGGGCACTCTCTTTTTCCTGATCGAGCAAGGTTTTACTGTAATTTTCGTATTGCTTACCGCGGATCAACTGGGAATACAGACGCAAATCGCCAGTCGCCACCACCACCAACTTCTGACTATTTAAAAACCTGCGAATGGATTCAAGCACATCCCAACCCGTATCAAACTGGGTATCGATATCATCGAACGAGATCAAAATAGCCTTGCAGCCGAGGATCTTACACGCGCATTCAACAAGCAGGTCAAAAATCTCGGCTAAATCCTGACCACCGATGGAGTAGTCAAGCTGGGCATCCAGCTTCAAAGCGTCACTGAAATATTCTGGCTTGTATTCCTTGTCGGTCAGCAAATGCAACCCGCGCTTCAGTTGCCCCAGATGATTCTGCCAACGCTCTTTATGCTCTTTATGGTTATTAGATGACCAGCTCTCTTTTAACTTGTCTGATACCATCTTATTCAAGCGGGCTGTCACCGTGACCAGAATAGGTTCATGACGCGGCAACTTGGTTGGGTCGATGGTCGGCAGACACTTGATGCTCACGCTGGCACCACTTGTGTCACCATTTAGTGATTTGACCACGCTATTGATAAAAGTGGTTTTACCTGCACCACGAGTACCATCAACAAAGAACACATTACGGCCAGACTCATCAATAACCCGTGTTACATTCGTAGGCTTATCAGCATCTGCCGGGGTAACCGAATCTCGAATGCTCTCAACCAACTGATCACGCAGCGCTTTCTGGATCAGATCTCCGTCTTTGGTACTGCCAGGAAGATTGGAGGCGAACAAGTCGATGATGATGTCGTAATTTTCTTGATTTTCAGCCTGCTTGGTATCAGTCATATCGGTATCGATCCAGTCATTTTGTTTTTTGGCCAGTCTGTACATCAGAACTGGCGCTTTAAATTTAAACAGCATTGACTGCTGCAATGCTCAAGATGGAAAAATGGGGCACCCGCCTTGCTGAGCACCTCGTAGCAGCCCACAGACCAGCAACCAGTCACCCCAGTCACCCCAGTCACAGGTGGGCATGGTATTTTCCCCCTGTAAATCGCCGAGGCGGGTTGAGCGGGTCAGTAGTAATTAACATGGACACCCATCGTTGTTCGGCAATCAAATCGAGAGGGTTACATTTTGATGGGATGTAATGGGCATTAATCGCTTATCAATTCAATTTGATCTGCGTGACAGACTCCAGCCTGCAGCTTTTAACCTGCGATGTGGTGCTGGCCTGGCTCATGTTGCCAAACGGCTATGTTAGCGAGCAAAGCGGGGGAGGGAAGAAGGAGATGATAGTTTCCTGAGCAAGATCAATAAATTAATCGGCTTGGGGAGTACCGAAGTAGAGCAGCAAGACTAAAGGGGCAAAATGAAAAATAGGACACACCCACCTTTCCACGCGCCTCGTAGCGGCCAATAGCGTGGCAATCGCGCAGGGATTGTGTTCCTAGCCATAAGCACGGATCTTGGCCGAGCGCCGCCCAGAATCTGAGTCTCCCCTTCTCGCTGACCATAAAAAATCCGAACCCCGGTAACAGGGTTCGGATTTTTTTTTCGTTTCCGGGACTATCAGGCGCTAGGGAAGATAACCCGGGGCCATCACATCAGCCCCTTACTACCTCAGCCCGGGTCGCCGGACCTAGGCCATGGCCGAGGGCTTATCCCTTGGCCTTGTCGCGCGCTTTTTTGCTCGGTCGTCTGTTGCTCGGTTTGGCGCGGCCACCCTTGTCGGATTTGCCGTGATCCTTGCCCTCTTTACGTTTTTCGTGGCGTTGGGCGCTCTTGGCCTTCTCTTTCTTGATCTCGGCCTGCTTGCGCGCCATCTCTTTGGCGTTCTTGCCGGTGGCCTTGAGCGGCTCTTCCACCATCACGAAGTCGATCTTGCGATCATCCAGGTTCACGCCCATCACCTTGACCCGCACCTTGTCACCCAGACGGTAGCGACGGCGGAAGTTCTCGCCGATCAGCTGCATGTGCAGGGGATCAAACTGGTAGTAGTCGTTGGTGAGGGTGCTGACGTGCACCAGACCGTCGATGTGGATCTCCGCCAAACGGACGAAGAAACCAAAGCCGGTGACGCTGGCGATGACGCCGTCAAACTCGTCACCCACGTGATCCAGCATGTACTCGCACTTGAGCCAGTCGGCCACATCACGAGTCGCATCGTCGGCACGGCGCTCGGTCATGGAGCAGTGCTCGCCCATCGGGTCCACTTCTTCCAGCTGGTAGTGATAACCACCGCTCGGGGTCCACTTGTGGCGCAGGTTGCCCTGTTGCTCCTTGGCGGTCTGATACTTGATCGCCCGGTGCAGGATCAGGTCGGGATAGCGACGGATCGGCGAAGTGAAGTGCGCATAGGACTTCAACGCCAGACCGAAGTGACCGATGTTGTCAGCCTGATAGATGGCCTGACGCATGGAGCGCAGCAGCATGGTGGAGAGCAGCTCCGCATCCGGGCGACCTTCAAACTTGGCAGCCAGCTCGGCAAAGTCTTTCGGCTCGGGCTCAAGGCCGCCTTTAAGCTCCAGACCCAGTTCGGCCAGGAAGTCACGAAAACCGGTCAGACGCTCTTCACCCGGACGGTCGTGCACCCGGAACAGGGCTGCGGCTTCGTTCTTCTCGATGTAGCGGGCGGCAGCCACGTTCGCCTGGATCATGCACTCTTCGATGATCTTGTGGGCGTCGTTACGCACCAGCGGCACAATGCGGTCGATCTTGCGCTGGGCGTTGAAGATGAAGCGGGTCTCCTCGCTCTCGAACTCCACCGCGCCGCGCTGGTGACGGGCATGCTTGAGCGCCTTGTAGAGGTTGTTGAGCTCTTCGATGTGGCCCACCAGCGGATCATACTGCTGGCGCAGCTTGGGATCGCCGTCGAGGATCGCCGCAACCTTGGTGTAGGTCAGACGGGCGTGAGAGTTCATTACCGCTTCGTAGAACTTGTAGCCGGACATGCGGCCAGCGGCGGAGATGGTCATCTCGCACACCATGCAGAGGCGGTCAACTTGCGGGTTCAGGGAACACAAGCCGTTGGAGAGCACCTCCGGCAACATGGGCACCACGAACTCGGGGAAGTAGACGGAGTTGCCACGCTGATACGCTTCGGCATCCAGCGCCGTGCCGGGCTTCACGTAAGCGGAGACATCCGCAATGGCAACCCACAGACGCCAGCCGCCACCACGCTTGGCTTCACAGAAGACAGCGTCATCGAAGTCACGGGCGTCTTCCCCGTCGATGGTCACCAGCGGCAGGGCGCGCAGGTCGATGCGGCCCTCTTTGGCTTTCTCCGGCACCTGCTCGCCGAGGCCGGCAACCTCTTTGGTCACCTCTTCCGGCCAAGTGTGCGGGATACCGTGGGTACGCAGGGCAATTTCGATCTCCATGCCCGGCGCCATGTTCTCGCCCAGCACTTCCAGTACGGTACCGACGGCATTGATGCGGGAAGTGGCACGCTGGTTGATGCGCACAACCACGACCTGGCTCTGGCGAGCCCCTTTGTTTTCCCCTTCCGGGATGATGATGTCCTGGCCGATACGGCTGTCATCCGGCACCACGAAACCAACGCCATTCTCGACGAAGTAACGGCCGACAATGTCTGCCTCACGGGACTTGAGCAGGCGCACCAGACGCGCTTCCTGACGACCCTTGCGGTCAATCTCGGTCGGCTGCACCAGCACGTAATCGCCATGCATCAGGCGTTGCATCTCTCGGTTGTTCAGATACAGATCCGGACCACCACCTTCCGGACGCAGAAAACCGAAGCCATCCTTGTGGCCGATTACATAACCTTTGACCAGATTCAGGCGATCCGGTAGGGCATAACATTGGTTGCGAGTGAATACCAGTTGTCCATCACGCTCCATGGCGCGCAGACGACGACGCAAGGCTTCCAACGGCTCTTCATCTTTCAGCTTGAGGACCTTGGCCAACTCTTCACGGGACATGGGCTTTTCATGGCCCTTGATGAGTTCCAGGATCAACTCGCGACTGGCGATGGGGTTATCGTATTTTTCGGCCTCGCGTTCGAGGAAAGGATCTTTTTGAGACATAAGCAGGCCTTAGGGTAGGTGGTAACGGTGCCATTATATCGGAGGGGGGGGCGAATGGCATCCATCGGCTGCCTTTTGGCCAATCTCTCTGTCATACTATCTTCAGTTCGCTGGCATGATGAGACACAGAACTCATGAGTAAGGACACATTTGCCCAATCTGCCGCCTATCTCAAACAGGCGGTCCCTTTGATGATCAAGTACCAGATCCCCACGACGCCGGACAATTACCACCTGTGGTACAACTATGTCTCGGCCAGCATGCCCGAGCTCAACCAAGCGATCGATCAGGCAGTCAAAATGCAGGGAACCTGCTCGCTCACCACCTGCGAGCGACTCTATCACCAGTATCTGGCCGCTCAGGACGAGAAGCAGATGGAGGCGATGAAACTGAGCCTCGCCGCCATGGCCAACGAGCTAGGCCACTCCATGCAGGACGCCATCTCCGATACCGGCATGTTTCAGGAGATGCTCGACAAGAGTTTTGACAAGCTCAGCCGCATTGATGACGAGGGCTTCAGCCTGGAAGACACCATGGGGATCCTGCGGGAGCTGGTGCGCGAGTCGCGGGATGTGCGCATGTCCACCATGCACTTTCGCAACCAGCTCAGCAATGCAGAGAAAGAGATCAAAGAGCTGCGGGCCGCGCTCAACGAGACACGCAAACTGGCCAACGAGGATGCCCTCACCAACCTGCTCAACCGCCGCGCCTTCGATCTGGAGCTGGAGGGGTTGATCCGCAGCCAGCACCCCTTCTCGCTGATCCTCGCCGATATCGATCGCTTCAAAAACTTCAACGACGAATATGGCCACCTGCTCGGCGATCAGGTGCTGCGCGCCTTCAGCAAACGGCTGCGCGATGCCTGCAAGGAGGGGGTCACCGCCTATCGGCTGGGTGGGGAGGAGTTCGCCATGCTGGTCCCCCATCGCTCGCTGGCGCTGGCCAGACAGATGGCGGAGAGCATGCGCCGCGCCATCGAGCGGATGTCGATTCTGGATCGCAAATCGGGCCGCCGCATCGATCACATCACAGCCTCGTTTGGCGTGGGTGAGTTCAACGGTCAGGAGAGCGCAGACTGTCTGGTCGAACGTACCGACAAGCTGCTCTACAAGGCCAAGGAGCTGGGGCGCAACCGGGTGATGCCGCTTCCTTCCTGATTTAGTCCCCTGCCCGACCGCAATGCCAATGTAAAAAGCCAGTCAGATCAACTGACTGGCTTTTTGGTCTCTCTTGCTCCGACAGGGGCTGTTCATTCCAGCCCCAGTGGAACTCTGCTCAGTGTGAAGGATTACTCCTGTACCTCGCTGACACCTTCGACTTTCACATCAACACGGCGGTCCGGAGCCAGACAGACGATCAGCTCACGCTTGGACTTGCTGACGCAGCTGTCGCCGGTAACCGGTGAGGATTTACCACGCCCTTCCACATTGATCTTGGCGGCCGGGATCCCTTTACCAACCAGATAGTTGGCAACGGTCTGGGCACGCTGTTCGGAGAGCTTCTGGTTGTAGGCATCGGAACCGATACGGTCGGTGTGACCAATTACGGTTGCCACGCCATCTTTGGGTCGTGCTTCTTCAATCTGGCTATAGAGGCTATCCAATGCCTGACTGGCCTCTGGCTTGAGGGTCGCCTTGTTGAAGTCAAACAGCACATCGGAGCTCAGGGTAAACTGCTTCTCAACCATCACAGGTGCAGGAGCAGGTTCCGGAGCCGGGGCTGGCGCCACAGGGGCAACCTGACCAAAGCGATAAACCGCTGCCAGCGAGAGCAGGCCGTTATCCATTCTCAAACCGGTATCATCACGACTGCCATACGGGGTGGTGTACTGATACTCCAGGCGAGCTGCCCAGTCGAGGTTGAATGCATACTCGGCACCCAGTGCTCCGACCATGACAAAGCGGCTGTCATCTTTGTAGACATCGCTCTTGGTGTCAGCCCAGCCATAACCGCCACCGACACGACCATACAGATCCAGATTATCGGTAACCGGGAAGCCCAGTTTCAGGGTCAGTTGAGCCAGCTGTGCTTTTACTTCATCACTGAAAGCGCCTGCCGCCGTAGTGGCATCGTATTTGTAATTGCCCAGATAGTCGTAACCCAGCTCCAGTCCCAGATTTTTGTTGATCTGATAACCGCCAAACACGCCTGCACCCAAAGCATCGTTGGTCTCATTGCCAAGGGTCAGGGCATTGCTTTCATCAATGCCGTAGAAGTTGGACCAACCCAGTTTGGCACCGCCATACCAGGTGTTGTCCTGACCGGCAGCCTGGGCATTGGCCGCCAGCAAGCCGGTAACCAGCAAGGTAATCAATGATTTTTTCATGTTTGAGCCTCTGCAACTTTATGTAGGAGGAGGTTGATTGATATCACCTCGTCTTATAGGTGCAACCACCCAAAAGCGATCGCAGCATATCAACGTTAGCCTATTTTCAAGTCACTGATATCAATTAACAAAAAACACTCTAACGCAACCACGTTACAAAAACAGCAACAAACGTTTGTTATTTGAACTGAATGTGACGCAAAAAGACGCACAGATGAGGGCAGATAGGAGAAAAAGGCCAGCAACATGCTGGCCCGAAGCGATATCAGTGACGAACAAACTCGTAGTGCTGATCGATAAAGTCAGCAACACGCTGGCTCAGTACCTTGTGCACCGTCCTGGTCGGATGCACCTGATCCCAGAACATATGCTCATCGCAGTTGAGGGTCGCTGCTCGCCCTTTTGCCTGCCCGCTCACCACCGCCTGCGCCAGGATCGGGTTACCGGCAATAGCCACTCTTTCGGAGAAACTTAAAGCCGGGGTCGCAGCCACCTCGGCGGCGCTGCCGGAGAACGGCTTCCATGTATAGCCACCACCGTAGCAGGCGTGTTCTGTGTCACTCAGCCCGAACTGCTGAGGATCGCGCATCATCTCGTCAAACTGCTTGTCCACTTCGAACAGCTTCACGATGCCAAGGGGAGCCAGCTCGCGAGTGAGGTTCTGCAACTTCTGGTTGTGGTAACTGGCCACATGGCGCACCTTCTCCACCACCTTCATGCTGCGGGCTGACGGGGTCTGCCCCAGATCCGGGATGTTGAACAGCAGGATCTGCTGCGCGCCGTTGAGCACCAACCGGTTGGATGCCAGCCGGATGGTATCGATCACCCGATCCGCATCCCGCTCGGTGTTCCAGCCATAAGCCAGATAGTCGTTGGCACCGACCCAGATCACCACCAGATCATCGGGACGGAACTTGTCCTTTTTCAGGAACTGATCAATCTCGTAATCGAGGTTGTTGATCACCTGATATTTGGGGTCCCAGGACCAGAAACCGAGCCAGCCGTTCAGGGCCCCCAGATGGTTATAGGCCACCGCGGTTGCACCGCCTTCCGCCTCGTTGGCCACGACCAGACCGGGAAAACGCTCATCACCCAACTGCTCCAGCCACACCGGGCCGTTGCTGAAGCGCCCGTTGAAGTAAGGTGGGCTGGAGGGGAGATACCCCCGCATCTTCTTGTACATCTTGCCGGTGTCGGAGAGGCTGTCACCAAACATCACGACCCGGGAAAAAGGTTGGCGTCCCTCTGCCGCTTGCGCGGTCAATGCCATTAACCCCAATAAACAAACAAGCCATTTTTTCATATTGTTATGCTCTTCGATTAAGCAGGTGAGACCTGCGGACTTCTCCTCGAGTGGCGACAGGCATGGGAAGAGTCTGTAGCCACTGACTTCTGGTGAAGGCGACAGATTACAGTTCCAGATGAAATCACACATGTTCCGACACCGATGAAATCGCTTGCGCTCACAAAACAGACAATCACACCAGCCTATTTCTTTCACGCTTGTTTCACGCCCCCCCCGGCACAATGCCCCCATACCAACGACAGGAGTATGAAATGAACAAGGCAAGCGCAAGCGTAATCGGACTGTTGACCCTGATGTCTGTCTCCTCTTTTGCCATGGCGGCCTATACCGGCCCGCAGGAGCAGAACAAGGTTTCCGTTGCTCAACTGAAAGATCTGGCCGATGACAGCTGGGCCACCCTGGAAGGGAAACTGGTCAAGCACCTGGGCGGCGAGAACTATCTGTTCCGCGATGCCAGCGGTGAGGTGGAGGTCGAAGTGGATCAGGATGTGTGGCGTGGCACCGAAGTGGGCCCGGATGATCAGATCCGCATCCGTGGTGAAGTGGACCACAGCTGGAACAAAACCGAAGTGGAAGTGAAAACCCTGGAGAAAGTGGGCGCGGCCCCGCAGACCAAGGGCGGCTTTATTGCCAAATAAGGCCACTTCAACGACGAACTGGCCAGACGTTAAAAGGGCGCTTGATATCAAGCGCCCTTTTGCATGGTTAACCCAGCGTCACCGCTTAACCGGCCCGACTGGCAAAGGCTCTCTTGAACCCCTTCTCGGCCTGATTGACCTTGTAGAGGTAACGGCGCGCCTCCTCTTTGGGATGCTGCTCGGTCAACACCTGATAGACCGCCTCGGGGGAGAGCCGGTTGATCCGGCCCGGCGCCGCCTTGCGATCGCTGGAGAAGGTATTGAGCACCCCGCCAGCGCCACCGTTATAGGCGGAGATCACCGCATAGCGACGGGAGCGCGGGTCCTCGATATCCGCCAGATAGACGGTCTGCAACAGGTGCAGATAGGCGGTACCAACATCGATGTTGTAGGCCGGGTTGAACAGCTCCTCCCGCGTCGGCTGGCCGTTCTTGCCCTTGACCCGAACATAGACGTCACGACCGGCGGTAGCCGGGATCACCTGCATCAGGCCATAAGCGTTGGCATGGCTCACCGCATAGGGGTTGAAGCTGCTCTCGGTCTTGATCACCGCATAGATCAGGCTCTCCGGCACGCCGTATTTGCGCGACGCTTCCCGGATGATCCCCGCATACTTGTAGCCCCGCCTGTCTTCATGGTTGGCCACCATGGGAATATCGACGAAGAAGATGGTGCGAATCCCCAAAGTGCGCTTCTTCATCGCCGTGTTGAGCAGGTAATCGGCATAACGCTCGGCGCGCCAGGAGGCGCGGATTGGCTGGCGCTGATTGTCCAGCACCTGACCGTAGAGGAAGGGCTCGCCGCCGGTCAGAATTTCCCGGTCGGAGTAAAGATCCACTTCGGCCGGATCGTCCGGCGTCAGCAGGGTCTCGATGATGGCGCGACGCAGGTGAGCGCGGGGATCGATGCCCGAGACCGTCTCCACCATGATGTGACCGCTGGAGAAGTCGATGTGGGCCCGGCTCTTGTACTGATCCGTGTATTTGACGTAGTCAAACTTGCCCGCAAACAGCGCCTCCCGCCCCCATATCTCGTTCACGTTATGGGAGAGCGCGCTGATCATGTGTTCAAAACCGCGGATGTCCTTGCCGTTGACCAGATCGTCATCCTCACTCCCGCTGGGCTTGGGGGAGGATGAGCAGGCAGAGAGAAACAGCAGGGTGCACAGCAGCCAAAAAATTCGGCCCATAGGATCCTCAAACCGGGCAGCAGAGCTGCCCATCATTCATTTGCTGCGACTTCAGGAGCGGTCACGCCAGTGTGGCGCCATTCCCGCACCTGTTCACACGTACAACAGCCGGAGAGCTTACTGGGCAGGCGGGGTGTAACCTTCGATCTGCACTTCACCTGCATCAAACAGGTAGCTGACCATCTCTTTTTCCAGCAGTTGGCGATGCTCAAGATTCATCATGTTGAGCTTTTTCTCGTTGATCAGCATCACCTGCTTCTTCTGCCACTCGGCCCAGGCTTCCTTGCTGATGTTGTCAAAAATCCGCTTGCCGAGCTCACCGGGATAGAGTTGGAAATCCAGACCCGGGCCCTCTTTTTTCAGGCGTTGGCAAAATACAGTACGGCTCATGTTGACCTCTATGGTTGTAACTCTGGATAGGCGAGCAGACGGGCCGTGGCGGCCGCCAGCCCCACCTCGGCAGGATGGCGTAAGTTATACCAGAGTCGGTTATCTGCTTCCATGAGCCGCAGCGGCTGCGCCTCATCAATGTCAATCAGCAGCGGCTGAATATCGAGATGGAAGTGGCTGAAGGTATGGCGAAAACCGGCCAGTTCACGATAACCGTGATGGCTCAGGCCGAGGGATGCCAGCAGACCATCCACCTCCGCCAGCGAGGCCACCTGCGGGAAGCAGTAGAGCCCGCCCCAGATCCCCTGCGGCGGCCGCTTCTCCAGCAATAACTCGTCACCATGGCGGATCAACAACATGACGCCATCGCGGGCCGGAATGCTCTTCTTGGGCTTGCTGTTGGGATAAGCGGTAGGCTTGCCTTGCGACAGCCCCTGGCAATCGGCCCGCACCGGACAGCGATCACAGGCAGGCTTGCTGCGGGTGCAGATAGTTGCCCCGATATCCATCATTGCCTGATTGTATTGCGCCACGCCCAGCTTGGGAGTGAGCCGGATGGCGATCTCCCACAGTTCGTTCTCCACCTGTTTCTGGCCGGGCCAGCCCGGCAGCGCCAGCCAGCGGGTAAGTACCCGCTTCACATTGCCATCAAGGATGGCGTGGGGCTGACCCAGAGAGAGCGACAGCACGGCCCCGGCGGTAGAACGGCCAATCCCCGGCAGCGCCATCACCTCGTCAAAGCGCTCGGGAAAGAGACCATGGTGATGATCGCGGATCTGCTGGGCCGCCTTGTGCAGGTTGCGGGCCCGGGCGTAGTAGCCCAGCCCGGTCCAGTGGTGCAGCACCTCGTCGACGGGGGCATCGGCCAGCGCCACCACATCGGGGAAGCGCGCCATAAAACGCTGGTAGTAGGGGATGACTGTGGCGACTTGGGTCTGCTGCAGCATGATCTCCGAGACCCAGACCCGGTAAGGGGTCTTCTCCTGCTGCCAGGGCAGGGTTTTGCGGCCATGAAGCTCGTACCACTCCAGAACCCGGCTTGCGAAGGTTGATTGATTCACGTTGTTCTCATGTCGTTGATATATGGGGAACTCTGCGGTTCCTTCGGCTCATCTGGCCTGCGCGGGCATAAAGTCATCCCGCAGCACAGCGCCAGCTGTCTGGTGCGGCAGCGTAAGGCCTCGTCACGCCCAAGTCAAAGCCGCGCTGACTGACGCTGCGGGCAGGTGGTGGCCAGGCAGCAAAGCGGTAACAAAGACGATATACTCGGCCCCACGATTGATGACGGGAGAGATGGTTTGCAGACTTATCTGGTTGGGGGCGCAGTGAGGGATCGCCTGCTGGGATTACCGCAGGGCGACAGGGATCATCTGGTGGTCGGCGCCACCGTGGAGCAGATGCTGGCGCTGGGTTTTACCCAGGTCGGTCGCGACTTTCCGGTGTTTCTTCACCCCAAAACCCAGCAGGAATATGCCCTCGCCCGTACCGAGCGCAAACAGGGTCAGGGCTACACCGGCTTTGTCTGCCACGCCGCCCCCGATGTGACGCTCGAGCAGGATCTGCTGCGCCGGGATCTCACCATCAACGCCATCGCCGAAGATGATCAGGGCCAGCTTCACGATCCCTACGGTGGCATCGAGGATTTGGAAAAACGGCTGCTGCGCCACGTCTCCCCCGCCTTTGCCGAAGATCCGTTGCGCATCCTGCGGGTTGCCCGCTTCGCCGCCCGCTTCCACGCTCAGGGCTTTACCATAGCGCCGGAAACTCTCGCCCTGATGAGCGAGATGACGGCCGCTGGCGAGCTAACCCACCTCACGCCGGAGCGAGTCTGGAAGGAGCTAGAGAAGGTGCTGCTGGGGCCAACCCCGCAGATCTTTATCGAGGTGCTGCGCCAGTGCGGCGCCCTAAAGGCGCTCTTCCCCGAAATCGACGCTCTGTTCGGCGTCCCCGCCCCGGCCAAGTGGCATCCGGAGATCGATACCGGCATCCACACCCTGATGGTGCTGGAGCAGGCGTGCCGGATCTCCCCCGAGCTGACAGTCCGCTTTGCCGCCCTCTGCCACGACCTTGGCAAGGGAGTGACCCCCAAGGAGTTCTGGCCCAGCCATCACGGTCACGGCCAGAAAGGGCTGCCGCTTATTCGCGCCCTGTGCGAGCGGTTCCGGGTACCCAATGAGTGCCGGGATCTGGCGCTGCTGGTGAGCGATCTGCACACCCACATCCATATTGCCTTTGAGCTCAAGCCCGCCACCCTGCTCAAAGTGTTCGACAAGGCTGATGCCTGGCGTCGCCCCGAGCGCTTTGCCCAGTTGCTGGATGCCTGCCGCGCCGACTTCCACGGCCGCACCGGTTTCGAGGAGCGGGTCTACGCCGAGCCGGACTATGTGGCCGAAGCGCTGGCTGCCGCCCAGGCAGTGCCGGTGAAAGAGATAGTGGCGGCCGGTTACAAGGGAGAAGAGATCAAGGAGCAGCTCGCCAAAAAGCGCACTGATGCCATTAGCCGCATCAAGGATGAGTGGACCTTTATCGAGGAGTAACCTCGGCCCCATAACAGACGGCCGCCCTGATGATGAGCTCCGCAAGGAGAGCATCGCCAGGGCGGCCGTTTTGCATCCAAGTTTATATGTAAGGGGGCGCTAACCCCTGCTGGTGCCGTTATGCAGGACCAATTCGCTCCATCAGGCTCATATGGGATGAGCCATCGTGGCGCTTGAGATTCTGGCGATACTCGAACTGGCGCTGGCTCTCCTGCTTGAGCCCCAGCATCAGCGAATAGCACATCGCCAGCATGATCACCGAGAAGGGCAGCGCCGCTATGATGCTGGCCGCCTGCAAGGCTGCCAGGCCGCCAGAGACCAGCAGGATAGCAGCAACCAGCCCCTGCCCCAGACCCCATACGGCGCGGTGCAGTACCGGCGGCTCCTGATCACCGATGGAGAGCAGAGTGGTGATGACCAGCGTGCCCGAGTCACTGGAGGTGATGAAGTAGGTGCAGATGAGCAGGGTCAGCACGGCCTTGGCGATCCAGCCGAAGGTATCCCAGTGCAGCAGTTCGACCGTCTTGTAGAGCGCCAGCGTCACATCCTGATTGACCGCAGCGACCACGCCGCCACCGCCAAACAGCTCCAGATTCATCGCCGTACCGCCAAACACGGTGAGCCAGAACATGCCGAGCAGCGAGGGTACCAGCAACACACCGAGCACAAACTCGCGGATAGTACGCCCCTTGGAAATACGGGCGATAAACATGCCGACAAACGGCGCCCAGGCAATCCACCAGCCCCAGTAAAACGCCGTCCAGCTCGACTGCCAGGCCGAGGTGCCGTTGGCCTCGGTGTTGGTCCAGAAGCTCAGTTTGACGATGTTCTGCAGGTAATCACCGATGTTCTGTACATAGGCGTTGAGGATATAGGTGGTCGGCCCCAGCACCAGAAAGAGTGCGAGTACGAAGACGCTCAGCCAGATATTGAGCTCGGAGAGGATCTTCACCCCGCGCCCGACCCCGGAAACCGCCGAGAGGGTGGCGATCAGGCTGATACCGCCAATCAGCCAAAGCTGGTTGGACTGCGACACTGCCATACCGAACATCTGGTTGAGGCCGGTATTCATCTGGGAGACCCCCAGACCGAGGGAGGTTGCCACCCCGAACACGGTGCCGAACACCGCCAGCACATCGGCCGCATGGCCCCAGAAGCCGTAGATGCGCTCACCGAGAATGGGGTAAAGCACGGAGCGAATAGCCAGCGGCAACTTGCGGCGATAACTGAAAAAAGCCAGCGACAAGCCAACGATCACATAGATGGCCCAGGGGTGCAGGCCCCAATGGAAAAAGGTGAGGCGCATGGCGATCTGGGCCGCTTCCGGGGTCATCCCTTCGGTAATGAACGGATTGCCCTGCAGATGGTTCATCGGCTCGGCGATGCTCCAGAACACCAGACCGATCCCCATGCCCGCGCTAAAGAGCATGGAGAACCAAGCGAAGTAGCCGAACTCCGGTACCTGGTCGTCGTCACCCAGCCGGATGCTGCCAAAACGGCTGAACATCAGGTAGACAGCGAAGAACAGGAACAGGGCGACCACCAGAATGTAGTACCACTTGAACCCGGCAATAATCTGATCCTTGGCACCGACAAACCAGGCGGCTGCGGTATCGGGAACAAAAACGCCAAACAGTAAAAACAGGGTGATCACGGTGAGGGCCGTCATGGCCATGGTGGGGTTGAGGCCTTTCAATAGCCCTTTGCTTGCTCGCATCCAGCCTCCTTAGTCGTTGTTGAAAAAGTCTTCGCCCACATGATCACCGGCCCCGCCGATGGCGCGATAGACCAGTTTGCCGGCTGCCTGTTCGCGGTGATCCACCAGCGAAACCGAGGGCTGGCCGTTCACGGCGTGACGCTTGCCGAGGAAGATGGCCATGGGGACACCCTGATTGGAGACACCGCTGGTGATCCAGAGGCGGTTGAAGTCGTAAGAGCCGCCGATGAACTCCAGCTGGGCCAGGCCGGTATCGAGGCCGGTCAGATAGAAGTTCATGGCGCTTTCGTCAGGAAAGAGGTGCACCAGCACATAGGCGTAGCGTAATTCATTCACCAACTCCTTTAGGTTGAAAGTACCTGTCTCACTGCAAGAGAGGGGTAACTCACCATCATAGTGGTGTACCTTGAGGTTGTTGGGGTCTTCATCATAGGCAGGCTGATAACGCACAAAAGCCGAGGTGTCCGGCAGTTCATAGCGCACTCTAACCACACGTAACTCGGCCACCAGAGACTTGATATCCAGCTCGTCATTCATCATCTCGCTCCTCAAATGTCAGGGTGAATTCCGTGAAATGCCCGACAACCTAACACAAAATTGATTAGAGCAAAAACCATTACAACAAAAACAATATTGACCTTGTAACGAATTAGGCGGAAAATTTTGCGCCTCTCCATAGCCCTTAAATGACGCACACCCCATGGAAAAACATGATGAAGTACTGGTCGCCCTGCGCCAGATTATTCGTGCCATCGACATGCACTCCAGGCGCTTGATCAAAGAAGCCGGGCTCACTTCCCCGCAACTATTGCTGCTAAAAGGGATCGACGAGCTGGGACAGATCTCCATGCGTCAGCTGGCCGATCACACCAACATGAGCCAGGCCACCGCCACTACCATCATGGACCGATTGGAGAGCCGTCAACTGGTGCAGCGCGTTCGCAGCAATACCGACAAGCGCAAGGTTCACGCGACACTGACTGACGCAGGCCGCGCCCTGCTGGCCCAGGCCCCGACCCCGCTGCAAGAGCGCTTCATCCAGCGTTTTCAGGCGCTGGAAGCGTGGGAACAGACCCTGCTGCTCTCCTCCCTGCAACGCATCTCCACCATGATGAATGCAGACGAAATCGACGCTGCCCCGGTGCTGAGCGTCAGACCCCTGACCGAAGAGCAAGCTTAAACAGCCACAGAATGACAGACATAAAAAAAGCTCCCGACCGGGAGCTTTTGTCTATCAGGCAC
Organism: Aeromonas sp. FDAARGOS 1414; assembly: GCF_019047065.1. Lineage (NCBI taxonomy): Bacteria > Pseudomonadati > Pseudomonadota > Gammaproteobacteria > Aeromonadales > Aeromonadaceae > Aeromonas > Aeromonas sp. FDAARGOS 1414. The sequence goes on from NZ_CP077210.1 coordinate 3,026,280, forward strand.
CGGAGATAATTACTCTTCCAGGCTGATACCGATATTGGAGACGCCATCCTGAGAGGCGAATGCTCTGATAGCCAGGATACGATCGCTGTCGCGCTCATGGGCAACCCGCTTGAGCAACTCGACCTGAAACTCCAGCTCGGCCTCCATGTACTCGTGCTCGTAGAGCTCCTCTTCTGTCAGATCCCGCTCCTCCAGCAGCTCGATAAAACCGGCCACAGTGCCAACGGAGGCATGGCTGGCATCGTTGGCCTCTTCGCCAACCCGGCAGATCACCGAGTTGTAGGCGCAGCCCAGTGCCACACAGGCATCCAGCGCCGGATAGGCGCCGTAGGATTCAAACTTGCGGGGATCCGGGATATGGGCTTCTAACTCTTCGAGAATGGCTCCCAGATTGACACGTGAGCCCTTGACGGTCAGATAGTTCCACATCTGATCCAGCGCGTGCCGGAAGGCATCTGCATTGCCAAAACCGGAAGCCTGGCTGAACAGGGCATAGTTGGGGTACATGCGCTCTGCCAGCGCCAGGGTGTAGACGGTCTGTTGCCAAGGCTGTAGCTCGGCCAGTCGCTTATAAAACTTGTCACCAAACACTGGAGTCGGATCCTTTGCAAAATGTGGGGCAGATTGTAGCCCACGAGGGGCGTGGCGAAAACGAAAAAGCGCCCTGGTCGGCTATGTTGCGCTGGCAACTCGGGTAAGATGGGACGAGAGCGGCATCTTGTCGCGCCGCAAATTCTGATAAGGAACAAGAGTATGAGCCAACGTACCCTTCTTTTGCTCAGCCAGGATAATGCTCACTACGAACGTCTGCTCAAGGCGGCCAACCTCCCTCATCTGCGCATTCTGCGGGCCGACAACCCGAGCGATGCCGAACAACTTATCGGCGAGGCCCATATTCTGCTGGCAGAGCCAGCCCGCGCCAAGCCACTGCTGCCCAAAGCCAACAAGCTGAGCTGGTTCCAGTCCACCTATGCCGGGGTCGACGTGCTGCTCGATCCGGACAGTCGTCGCAACTATCAGCTCACCAACGTGCGCGGCATCTTCGGCCCGCTGATGAGCGAGTATGTCTTTGGTCATCTGCTCAGTCTGACACGCCAACTTCCTCTCTATCGGGAACAACAAAGACAACGACTCTGGCAGAGTCACCCCTATCAGGGGCTCAAAGGGAAAACCATGCTGATCCTGGGTACCGGCAGCATTGGCCAGCATATCGCCCACACCGGCAAACATTTTTGTATGAAGGTGCTGGGCATCAGCCGCAGTGGTCGGGAACGTGCCGGGTTTGACCAGGTTTATCAACTGCCTGCGCTCAACAAGATGCTGGCGCAGGCCGATGTCATCGTCAGCGTGCTGCCTGCCACCCGCGATACCCGTCATCTGTTCAATGCCGCGCGCTTCGAACACTGCAAACCGGGCGCCATCCTGTTCAACGTCGGTCGTGGCAGCGCTGTACACTCGGGTGACCTGCTCACAGCGCTGCGTACCGGCAAGCTGGCAATGGCGGTGCTGGATGTATTCGAGCAGGAGCCGCTGCCCGCCGACAGTCCACTGTGGGGACAACCCAACCTAATCGTCACCCCCCACAACAGCGCCTACAGCTTTCCAGAGGATGTGGCCCAGATATTTGTACGCAACTACATTCGCTTTATCGATGGCCAGCCACTGGATGGCAAGATTGACTTCGACAAGGGTTACTGACCAACACTGCTCATGCAAAAAAGCCCCGCCAGTCTGGCGGGGCCTTTTCATTTCAGCTAGTGGCTACAGCGATTAACCGGCGGCCAGCTCCTTGCGGTAGCTCTTCACCTTGGCCAGGAACTGGCGACGCTCCTTGCCACTGAGCGGTTCAGCCATCGGCAGCTTGGCGGTCATGGCATTAACCGGACGGTTGTTGATCCGCAGCTCGTAATGCAAGTGAGCACCAGTCGAGCGACCGGTATTGCCGGAGAGGCCGATCTTGTCGCCCATCTTCACCCGCTGACCGGTTTTGACCAGCAACTTGCTCAGGTGCAGATAACGGGTAGAGAGGGTTCGACCGTGCTTGATGACGATATAGGTACCCGCCAGCGGGTGGCTGGTCGCCTTTTGGACCACACCGTCACCCGTGGCCAGTACCGGGGTACCCACCGGAACGGCAAAGTCGGTCCCCTCGTGGGGACGGATAGCACCAGTCACAGGATGCTTGCGCGCGGGGTTGAAGTTTGAGCTGATCCGGTAACGACTGTGGGTCGGATAACGGCGGAAACCACGCTCCAGGCTGTTGCCCTGACCATCGTAATAGTTGCCATCATCGGAGAGCCAGGCCGACACCGTCTTGCCCTGACTGATCATTTCCACACCCAGCAGCTGGCTGTTACCGGTGCTCTTGCCCTCGACTGTCTCCTGGCGTACCAACACCTTGAATTTATCGCCCTTTTTCAGATCCTGGGCAAAGTTCATCCGCCACTGGAACAGGTTGGCAATCTTCTGGATATGATTGGCAGGAATGCCAGCATTGCGGGCACTGACATAGAAACTGCCGTTGATCACGCCACTGTAACGCTGCGGCTGCCACTCGACCTTCTCGTTGATCATGGAGGCAGTATAAGCATCGTCACTGCGCGCCATCACCAGCGTCTGCTTGATGTTCAAGCGGATCTTGAGTTGTTGCAGAATGTTGTCCTGATCGATCAGCAGCTCTATGGTCTGGCCCGGTTTCAATCTGGCCAGATAGTTCTTGCTGTCCGCATCAAGTACCTTGTAGAGAGTAGTGGTAGAGAGTCCCAGATTGTTAAAAATGGCGGTCAGGTTCTCACCATTACGCACTCGGTAATCCTGCCACTGCGGTGCGGTATCAACAGGGATATCGTCCTCTGCCGCACTCTGATCAACCAGTTCGTGGTCTGGGATTTCGTTAAAATCGGTGTTGTTTTCGTTGGTTGCCGTACCGGCGGTATCAATGGGCAACTCAAGGCGAAGAGGCCGCTCCAGGATATCCCCCGGCGCTGGCAGCAATGCCACTGCTGACAAGGTCATGGCCGTCAGCATCAGCATGGCGTAAAAATGTTTGCGGGGAACCGGTGGTTCCCAATTGGCAGCCTGTGCTACCAAGGGACGGAGACGTTTCATCCGCTATCCTGTATTTAGATCCAAGAGAGAGTATTGCGATGTCAGTTGTGACAAAACCGTATAAAACTGTTTTTTGGACAAAACAAATTACAAATAGTTCATCACAATCTGCATGAACCTCACATTTTATGCATAACACGCCCTGATGGGCAGAAATGATCGCCTTTTTTAACTATTTTTTCCTATTTTTAAGAGCCGGGTCGGACTCGATTCGGCATTAAAAATTCAAATGTTGCGATAATTTTTCCATGGAGTGGATATGACGTTATCAAAACTGTTGCGCTGGATAATCCTTGTACTGTTCCTGATTGGTGCAGTTATGTTGTTCGTTCTTGAAGTCTCCACAGTCCGCCAGTCAATCCTTGATCAGATGTCGGCCAATCTGGAGACCGCCATCACAGCCCTTGGACTGGTACTGCAAGGCACCCTGCTCAATGATGATCAGGTGCTGGCCGAAACCATCGTCAATGCCATGTTCGATGGCGGTTTCGTCAGCTCGGTCATGCTGGTGGATCCGGATGGTCAGGTGCTGTTTCAGAAGGTATTCCACTCTACCCAGCAGAATGTTCCCGGCTGGCTTCCCTCGGTTATCGGCATGCCCCCCGTCAAGATTGAGCAAGAGTTGACCGATGGCTGGCGCATGCTGGGCACTCTGACCCTTGAGGGACATAGCGGCTACGCCTATCAGCATCTGTGGAATGCCATCAGTCGCACCGGCATAGCCCTGCTGGCGGGGCTCGTCGTATTTACCCTAGTCATCTCTCTGGTCTGCAAGCGCCTGCTGCAACCACTGGAGCAGATCAATGTGCAGCTGATCCGGCTGCGCAAACACCAGTTCAACAGCACCCTGCCCACCCCTTGGTTGCAAGACCTTAAAGAGGTGGCACTTTCCATCAACCAACTGGTCTCCGAACGCAAGCGGGATCTGCTGCAACAACGGCTCAAGATCACCCAACTGGGAAAACAGCTTGCCCCAACCATGCCACAGCCACTGCAAGGGCTAAGCCCGCTGCCAGAAGGCGGGCAACTGCAAAAATTTGTCTCCACACAAGGGGAAATCGCCCTCTATCAGCGTTTCTTGCCCAGCCAGCCCCTCGGTGCCGACAGCGATCTCGCGACCATCCAGAGCGCCCTGCAACAGTGGCAGCACTCTCATATAGAGGGGATCTTGCTGCCCCTCTCCCTGCTCAATCACCCGCAATGGTCCGAAATCGCCCCTCTGCTAAGCCAGGGGCGAGGAAAAACACTGGATTGGCGCTGGGATGTAGCCACATTCCCCGCCCACGGCCAGTCTACCTTGGCTGCGTTGCAGGAACAGGGGTGTGAGCTCGCCTTCAGCGCCATTCCCCTCAATGCGGATACCTTCAATCAACTTGACCCGCTCAATCCCATTTTTATCAGCTGCCAGCTGACCGATGCACCGCTCTACTGGAATCTGCTCTCCCAGACCATGCATGCCGCTGGTTATACCCTGCTGGCAGAATCGGGAGAGTGTAACGACATCGACAAACTGCGGACCTGGGGTATCGATGGTTATGCCAAGGAGGCGCAATCATGAAAAAGCTCGCCATGCTGTTGCCCCTGCTGTGGCAACCCGGCCTGATGGCTGAAACCGTCACTATCACCACCGGGGGTGAGCAGGGGATTTATCACCAGATAACCAAAGAATTTTGCCGTCTGGCCCATGAGGTCGATGAGCAACTTGCGTGCACATTGCAGAGCTCATCGGGTTCAATAGAAAACCTGAAGCGGCTGAAGAGTGGCGAGACCTCCTACGCCATGGTGCAGTCAGACTGGCTGTATCAGGCAAGCAAAGGCTTGGGCCCTTTTGCCACCCAGCCGCAACCTGAGCTGCGCGCCCTATTTGCCACCCATGCCGAGCCCTTCACCATAGTGATCCGTGCCGATGGCGATATCACTTCACTGGAACAGCTCAAGCTCGCCCCCATCGATATGGGGTTGAAGAACTCGGGTACCCGCCAGACGGCGCTGGCCCTGTTCAACATCTTGGGAGCGAAAGAACAGGATCTCGATCTGAAGAGCATGGCCAACCTGCCGGATGCGCTCTGTAGCAAGCAGATCGATGCATTTGCACTGGTGATGGGACACCCTAACCGGATTGTGCTCGACACCGCCAAACGTTGCGCGGTCACTTTCCTCCCCATCGATGGGGCCACCCGGGATCAGCTACTCAAGGGTGTCAAATATTACCAACGCAGTCAGGTGCCTGCCCGCATCTACCCCGGCAATCTGAAGGCGACGCCCACCTTTGCTATTGCCGCCACCCTGGTTACCAATGCCACCATGCCGGAAGAGTCTGTCTATCGCCTGACCAAGGCCATGCTGACCCAGCAAACCAAATTCAATGAGCAAACTTATGGCTACGCCAATATGTTTCACCGGGCACGCAATAAAACCGGCCCTGTGCTGAGCATTGAACAGCATCCGGGCGCGGCGAAATATTTCGATGAGTTGAAGGCGGCGGGCAAGCTATAGCTGACGACGAGGAGAGCGCAGTTGCTCGCTGGAGAAACGGGTCTTCATCGATGTCCACTGCGCCAGCCGATCGGCACTCCCCGCCAGCGTCCCTTCCCGCCGTGACTTCATGATCCAGATGCTTTTGGCATCGAAACTGTAAACGGGAATGAGATCGGTACGCTTGCTACCCGGCAGGATCCGGCTGTTGATGTTGTCGAGCACCAGTGGATCAGCCTTGGGTGTCGGGAAGTAGAGCGTCACCATGTGGAACTGGTTGTAACGCACCGCCTTGACGTAGGCCAACCGCAGCTTCTTCTCATCCACCCCCAGCTCCATCAGGGTGTAGTACTTGGAGATGCTGTAATCCTCGCAATCCCCACCCCGGGCACCGATGAACTCCAGCGGATTGGCCCAGTAATCCTCATCTCCCCACAGCTTGGGGTCTTCACTGTAGGTGAGATTGTTGAAGTAGTTGTTCACCAGCTCGATCTTCTGCTGGTCGGTTGTACCCGCTCTGGGGGTGAGCAAGCGAGAAAATGCCTCGGCCCGCTGGATGGCCCGGCCACCATACACTTCCTGCAGCTTGGCCCGCAGGTCCGGACTGGCAATATATTCGGAAAGACGCGAAGCCTGCACGCTGGCGCAACATAGCGCCAGTGTGCAGGCCGGGATCAACAACCATTTCATACCGGACACTCCATGTCAGATGCTGGAGGTCAGTATAGTCCGTCCGGATGAGAGACTCAGCCGCTAATCAGCGACATTGGGCAAATGCGTCTGCCAGTTGTTGCATGAATTGGGGATAACCATCCGGGCCGAGCGGCACCTGTTCACCCACCTCATCAAGCAACAGCACCTTGGCGCCAGTATTGCGAGCCACCGATTCGATCACTGCCGGTGAAAATTGCGGCTCGGCATAAATGCAGCTCGCCTGCTTCTCTTCCAGTGCCTTGCGGATATCCACCAGGGTCTTGGCGCCCGGGCGACGCTCAGGGCTCACGGTAAAGTGACCTTTTGAACTCATGCCGTAATGGCGCTCCCAGTAGCCATACGCCTCGTGGAAGACAAAGTACCCCTTCTCATTCACTGCCTTCATCTGGCCGGCAATCACCTTGTCCTTGGCATCCACCTTGGCATCAAATGCCGCGAGGTTGGCGTCATAGCGAGCCTGATTGGCCGGATCCAGCTTGCCCAATTCACTTGCGATCGCCTTGGCAATCACCTTGGCCTGCGTCGGGCCAAGCCAGATATGGGGATCGACCCCTTCGTGATGATGTCCCTCATGCCCTTCATCATGATCATGGTTACCGTGCTCGTGGGCGGCATGATCGTGATCATCATGGTCATGGGAGTCATGACTATCCTGAGTCGCGTAGTTGAACAGCGGCATTCCCTCAACCTGAGTCAGGGCCAAAGCATGGGGATGATTGGCCAGCGGCTTGGCCATAAACCCTTCCAGCTCGGGGCCAACCCACACCACCAGCCCAGCACTGTTGATGCTGCGAATATCGGAGGGACGCAGGGAGAAATCGTGGGGAGAGGCGCCGGTCGGCAACAATACCTTGGGCTCACTCACGCCGTCAGTGATCGCCGCAGCGATGAAGCCAAGGGGCTTGATGGTGGTCAGTACCTCAATGGCACGAACAGGCAAACTCACCGCCAGCAGGACAGTGAAAAGCGCAATAATTCTCATTGGTGAATCTCGTCAGGGGGTGAGTATGTGATAATATAACAGCCGCTTTTTGTTATATTATAACTCTCACTGGCTGTAAACCCCGGAGTTGTCATGAGCCAACTGGTAGAGCTGAAAGAGGTCTCTCTCTCGTTTGATGGACGCTCTGTGCTCGACAAGGTCTCCTTTACCCTCAATAAAGGCAAAATCACCACGCTAGTCGGCCCCAACGGGGCAGGCAAGAGCACCCTGAGCAAGCTGGTGCTGGGCCTGCTCACCCCGGATTCGGGCAAGATCTCCCGCAGCCGCGACCTGAGAGTCGGCTATGTACCGCAGCGCCTCTATCTGGATCCAACCTTGCCGCTGACGGTGCGTCGCTTCCTGCAACTGGGCAAAAATAGCCGCCTCTCCATCGAGGAAGCTCTGGCCCGGGTGGGCGCAGAGGGATTGCTGGAAAACCGGATGCAAAAACTCTCCGGCGGTGAGATGCAGCGGGTGCTGCTGGCCCGCGCCCTGCTGGTCAAGCCCGAGCTGCTGGTACTGGACGAGCCGGTGCAAGGGGTCGATATCACCGGCCAGATAGAGCTCTACGCCCTCATCGGCCAGCTCGCCGCCGAGTTCAATTGCGCCGTGCTGATGGTCTCCCACGACCTGCATCTGGTGATGGCCAGCACCCACGAGGTGATCTGCCTCAATCGCCACGTCTGCTGTCATGGCGAGCCGGAAAGCGTGGCCCGCCACCCCGAATTTGCCCGTCTGTTCGGGCGACCGGAGCAGGAGGTGCTGGCTGTCTATACCCACCATCACCACTGCGACGGCGAACACCATCATCATGAACCGCAGGCCCCCGTCATCCGCCTGCCTTCTCGCAACAACGCTCACAGCAAATAGCGCAAGCAACAGGACATTCAAGTGGACAGCTTTCTGTTATACGCCCTCGCGGCCGGTCTCGGCATCGCCCTGCTGGCCGGCCCCCTCGGCAGCTTCGTGGTATGGCGAAAAATGGCCTATTTTGGCGACACCCTCTCCCATGCCTGTCTGTTCGGCATCGCGCTGGGCATCCTGCTGCAGGTCGATCTCACCCTGGCGGTGGTGGTCTGCTGCCTCGCCATGGCGATGCTGCTGGTGATCATGAGTCGCAACCAGCAGGTGGCGACCGATACCCTGCTCGGCATTCTGGCCCACAGCGCCCTGTCGCTCGGTCTGGTTACCTTGAGTTTTATGGATAACGTGCGGGTGGATCTGATGGCCTACCTGTTTGGCGACCTGCTCTCGGTACAACCGATGGACCTGCTCTGGATCTACGGCGGTGGCGCACTGGTGCTGCTCACCCTGTGGCGACTGTGGGATCCCCTGCTCTCCATGACCATCTCGGAAGAGTTGGCACGGGTAGAGGGGATCCGGGTCGATGTGCTGCGCTGCGTATTGATGCTGCTGATCGGGCTGGTGATTGCCGTGGCGATGAAGTTTGTCGGGGCGCTGATCATCACCTCCCTGCTGATCATCCCTGCCGCCACCGCCCGCCGCTTTAGCCAGACACCGGAGCAGATGGCCGGCTTTGCCGCGCTGATTGGCTGTCTCGCCGTGCTGGGGGGGCTGACCCTCTCCTGGTATCAGGACACCCCGGCTGGGCCTTCGGTCGTCGTCTGTGCCACCAGCCTGTTTGTGCTGAGCCAGTTCAAGAGAGCGTAACGGTGCAGGCTAGAGCGGCATGCTCTGGCGTGTCTCCATCATCAGCCACTGGCGCAATCGGCTGATGGCGGGCTCATGGGCCCGCGAGCGCTTGCAGGTAAAGTAGAAGGCATCCCCCGTCTCCAGCTGGTGTACCGGCAAGGCCACCAGCTGGGGATCATCGGGCCGCAGCATGTAATCATTCACGAACGCAACTCCCTGATCCCAGGCCGCCGCCTCCATCGCCAACAGCACATGGCTGAAGTGGTGCATCCGTGCCTCGTCCGGAATAACCAGCCCGCCGGCCTTGGCCCAGCGCTGCCAATCTTCCCCCCGCGCCTTGTAGATGGACTGCACCGACAGCAGCGGCAACTGCCAGATGGCCTCAGGCCACTCCCCGCTGATCTGCTGCAACAGGCGGCGACTACAGACCGGAAAGAGCCGCTCCTGATAGATAAGATCGTGGCAGTAGCCCCGTCCGTGGGGTGAGACTGTGATAAAGCAGTCCGCCACCCGATCGGAAAGTTCGGGATCTTCCGCCACCATCTCCAGACTCAAATCCAGCTCGGGGTAGAGCTGGCGCAATCCAGCCAACCGCGGGATCAGCCACTTAACCGCAAACGAGCTGTAGACCGCGAGGCGCAACCGCATCTCGCCGCCACCGCGCAGCTGTTCGCTGCTCTGGGCAATCTGGCTAAGCCCGGCAGCAATCCCTTCGAAGTAGCTCTCCCCCTGGGTTGTCAGCGAGAGCAACCGCCCCTGACGCAGCAGCAAGCGCTCACCCAGAAAATCCTCCAGCAGACGGATCTGGTGGCTGACCGCACTCTGGCTGACGTTCAGTTCCAGAGCGGCGCGGGAGAAGCTGAGCAGCCGGGCCACCACCTCGAAATATTGCACCGCACGCAGGGGAGGAAGCTTCATTATCTAAATATCTCATGAATGGTCATTTTTTATCATTTTACTGGATATCAACCGGCACGCTACCCTCCCCTCATCTGAAGTGGGAGGTGGTATGAATGCAGTAGGGATCGGCATCCTATATCTGGTGCTGGGCAATATGGTGGCGGTTTTTTCCGATGCGCTGGTCAAGGTGCTGGAGCCGGATCAGCCCATCTTCCAGTTTGTCTTTTTCCGCCAGCTCTCGGCCGCCATTCTGCTGATGCCCTGGCTGCTCTGGTCATGGCGCCGCAACCCGCCGGTGGCCATCAAGTGGCACCTGCTGCGGGCCCATATCTGGGCGGTCGGCGTCTGCCTGATGGTGGTGGCCCTCACCCGCTTGCCGCTCGCTACCGCCAATGCCCTCTTCTATGCCGCCCCCCTGATGATGGTGCCGCTGGCGGTGTGGATGGCGGGGGAAGCGATCTCGCGCCAGAAGGTGCTGACCGCAGTCATCGGATTTATCGGGGTTTTGATCGTGCTGCGCCCGACCGAGGTGAACTGGGCCGCTCTGGCGGCGCTTGGGGTGGCGCTGTCGATGGCGCTCAACAACCTGCTGATCAAGCGGATCCCGCTCAAGCAGCCCATCGCCCAGACCCTGTTTTTCACCAACGTGCTGAGCATGCCCTTCATTCTGGCGCTGGCACTGTGGGAAGGGGGCGACTGGCAGTGGCAGATGTGGTGGCCCGCTTTCGGCTCCTCGGCGCTGATCATGGTCTATGCGGGATTGTGCGTGGTGGCCTATCGCAAGGCGGAGGCTAGCAAGATCGCCTCGGCGGAGTACACCGGTCTGCTGATGGCAGTGGCCATCGGGGTATGGTTGTTTGACGAGCAGCCGGGCCTGCCGCTGCTGCTGGGCTGTATCTGCATCGTCCTGCCACTTATCGCCATGGCGCGCAGCAAGCCAAAACCGCTGGCCGAGCCAGCGCTCTAATACTCAGGGTCTCCCCAGAAGCGGGGCGACCCTTTGCTGCAGATGGGGGACGATCTCCTCCTCGAACCAGGGATTCCTCCTGAGCCAGAGGGTATTGCGCGGGGAGGGATGCGGCAACGGCAGCCAGCCGGGGCCATAGTCGGCCCAGCTGCGCACCGTGTCGGTGAGTGACCCTTTGGCTGCCCCCCGCAGATAGTAGGCTTGTGAATATTGGCCGATCAGCAGGGTCAGTTCGATATTGGGCAACAGCATCAATACCTTGTCGTGCCAGGTGGGTGCACATTCGGGGCGCGGCGGCAGATCGCCGGATTTTCCCCTGCCGGGATAGCAGAGCCCCATCGGCATGATGGCGATGCGGGATTCGTCGTAAAAGGTGGCCTTATCGACACCGAGCCAATGGCGCAGCCTGTCACCGGAAGGGTCATCCCACGGGATACCGCTGGCATGCACCCGGGTGCCGGGCGCCTGACCGATGATCAGCAAGCGGGCACTCTCGGCCCCGCGGATCACCGGACGAGGCCCCTGCGGCAGATGAGCCTCGCACAGACGGCAGGCCCTGATTTGCTCAAACAACTTATCGATTCGCTGCATGACGTTGATAGTACCAGCATTTCCCTGTTTTCCCTCTTGTGGAAACAGGGCGCGCCCCCTACTATCGCCATGATCGTTTAATTTAATAAACGGATAATAATGAAAAACTGGCTAGGTACCGGCACCGCGACCCTCTCCTTCATCCTGTGGGGGATGCTGCCGCTCTATTATCAATTCATGCCCGAGGTCAACATGTGGGAGCTGATCTCCCACCGGGTGCTCTGGTCTGTGGTGCTGCTGGGTGCCCTGTTTTTGCTGCTTGGCCACAAGGTGCCCTGGGCACAACTGCGCAGCGAGCCGCGCCAGCTCGGCCTCATTCTGCTGGCGGGCCCCGTGATGTCCATCAGCTGGTGCATGTTCACCTGGTGCCTCACTACCGGGCAAGTGCTGACCACCAGCCTCGCCTTCTTTATGACCCCGCTGTTCAATATCGTATTCGCCGTCATCTTCCTCAAAGAGCGACTCACCCCGCAAAAGCATCTGGCGGTCGCCCTGGCGCTGGCGGGGCTCGCCTACATGCTCTTCTGCTACGGCCAACTCCCCTGGTTCTCCCTCATCATGGGGGCCAACTTCGCCTGCTATGGCCTTATCAAGAAGAAGATCCACTACGACACCGGCACCAGCCTCTATCTGGAAGCCATGGTGCAACTGCCCGTCGCGCTGATCATCATCGGCACACTGGGGTGGCACGGGGAAGGGGCATTCGTGAACGGGGATTTGGCCGACAAGCTGCTGCTGATGGGCAGTGCGCCCGCTACTCTGCTGCCGGTGGGGCTCTTCTGCTATGCGGTGGCGAGAACCCGGATGAGCACGGTGGGGCTGCTGCAATATATCGAGCCCAGCCTCGCCTTCCTGCTCGCCATCTACTGGTTTGGTGAGGCGCCGGACCCCATCAAGGCGGTCGGTTTCGCCTTTGTCTGGGCAGGTCTGCTGGTGAGCCTGTTGCCGCTGCACCGACTCAAGCGCCGCCCTCAGGGCTTACCGCGATAGGACTCCAGCACCTTGTGCCAGCGGGGATCCTTGTCCATCTGCTCGGCGATGTCGTTGAGGGTGGCATGCAGCTCTGGGCGAGATTTGGGCAGCAGGATATGGCGGGTATAGCTGGATTGGGGGAATGGCGAGATAAACAGCTTGCCCTGATAGTGGTTTGAGTCGATGAAAAAGCCCAGCGCGGAGCCAGGCACCATGGTCACATCGATGCGGCCGCGCACCAGCAGCTCAAGATTGGTCTTCACCTTCTTGGCATCGTGACGCTCCAGCTCTCCCCTTGCTGCCGCATCGTCGATCCCCTGATAGCGGTAGCCCTCCACCCCGCCGAACACCAATCCCTTGAGGGAGTCGGGTCCGCGATAGGTGATCGGCTTGTCGATGTTCGAGATTAGCTCGTTGGTGTCGCGCATCACCGGAAAGGTCCAGAGATAACGCTCGCGATGGGGATCCCCTACCCAGGCGGGATTGACCCAGACCACCAGGCCATCAAAGTCGGGATCCGCCATCTCCAGCGCCAGCCGGGCGCGATTGACCAGCCAAAGCTCGATTCTGGGTTCCCCCCCCAACTTTTCATTGAGATACTTGACCAGCTCGCGGCTCAGTCCGGCATCCACTCCGGTATTGAAGGGCGGATGCTGATGGTAATCGTAGAGACGGATCGTCTCCCCCAGAGCCGGAACCGACAACAGTAACCACAACCAGAACCAGACTCTCATCGCACCTCCTTGCACTGCTTTTGAGTTTGGCACAGAGAAGTACAAATGATAAAACCTCCTGACGGGATATCCCCGCACGCCTCTCCCCCCTCTTCTCGCTGGTTTATCTATATGGTGCGCACCGCCACCGGCCTGCTCTATACCGGGGTCAGCACGGATCCTCAACGTCGTCTGCGTCAGCACCAGAGCGGCAAGGGGGCTCGCGCCCTGCGCGGCAAGGGCCCCTTGACGCTGGCTTGGCAGCAGGAGGTCGGCGAGAAGGGGGCTGCCCTGCGCCTCGAATATCGCCTCAAGCAGCAGCCAAAATCCTTCAAGGAGCAGCTGATCCACAGCCCGGCACTCTGGCAGAGCTGGAGCCCGCAGTGGTTACCCGAAACGACCCGACCTTAAGGGTTACAGCTAAAAAAAGGCCACTCGATGAGTGGCCGAAAAGGGGAAATCAGGGAGCATTTCATAACTTGTTGCACAACTACAGATAGGTATTGTTGCGCTGACGACGGTGGCTGATGAGCCAACAGACTGCCAGCGCGACCAGCAGCCAGGGGGCCAACTTGACGATCAGGGCAAGCATGCCGCTCAGCAGCCCCAGTAGTACAAACACGCCGCTGACCAGCAGCATGGCCACCAGGGTAAAGCCGGTCAGCGCCATGACCAGCAACACTCCCAGCAAGATGAAAAATTCCAGCATAACTTGCTCCTTACGGGCTCTCTGTGCCGCCGGGCTGCCTTGCGGTCAATCCAGCCAGCGTTTCAATTCATAACGGGGCGGCATCACCAGCACCGCCAGCAGATAGGCAGCCAGTGCCAGCGGTGGCACCAGGATCAGGGCGAGCAGGGCTACCACTCGCACCGTCACTCTGGAGATCCCCAGCCGTTGGGCAATGCCGGCGCAAACGCCAGTCAGCTTGCGATGGACAAGATCCTTGGGCCAGGGAGTCATGGTTATACCTCCACCTTCTGCCCCTTGAGACGGGCCAGCTCGCGCTCTATCTCGTCATTGAGCTCCAGCTCGCGGAACTGGGCCTCCAGCGAGGGATTCTGCCCCAAAATGGCCGCCTCCAGCTGGGCTTCCAGCTGATCGACCCGGCCTTGAAAACCGTCAAAGCGCGCCATCAGCTCATGCATGCGCTGGTTGTCCACCTGAGCGCGAGCACGAATGCGGCTGTGGGCCGTCTGCTCGCGCAGGGTCAGCAGTTTCTGCTTCTCCCGCGCCTCGGTCAGCTTGGCTGCCAGTCGCTCGCTGTCGGCGGTAAGCTGGGCCAGCACCTCGGCCACCCGGGCCTTGTCCTGTTCCAGCTGTTCACATTTCCTGGCCTCCGCCAGCTTCTCGGTGAGGGCGGCACGGGCCAGATCCTCACGGCCTTTCTGGATGGCGAGCTCGGCCTTGGCCGACCACTCCAGGATCTGCGCCTGCAACGCTTGCTGATGACGCTCCAGCTGCTTCTGTTCGGCAATCACGCGGGCGGCCTGGGTACGCATCTCGACCTGCACCTGCTCCATCTCTTCGATCATCAGGCGCAGCATCTTCTCCGGCTCTTCACTCTTGTCGAGCAGGCTGTGCAGGTTGGCATTTATCACGTCGGTCAGGCGGCTGAATACGCTCATGGTCTGGCTCCTTGTTCATGGGATGGCTATCTCTTCCCATTGCATTACAAGAGCCGTGCCAAGAAAAATTATTGTTGTTTTACATATAGATGAGAGTTTCACAAAGAAATTAAAGAAAGGTTTGTTGGTGAAAATAGCCAACCATGTGGTGATTTTCACCAACAAAAAAGGGAGCCTGAGGCTCCCTTATCGATTCATCTGCGATATCTAGTCAGACTGCGTGGCTGTGGCCCAGCTTGCTGTCCAGTTCAGCCAGCTTGGCCTCCATCCGGGCACGGCACACTTCGGAGAGCTCGCGAATGCCGGCGGCACCGTGCTCCTTGCTGCAGACTGGCGCCATCACCTCCACCAGCACTTCGCCGTTGTCCCAGCGATTGAGGTCGATCTGGCCGAAGTAGCTGGAACAGACGATGGGCACTACCGGCACTTCAGCCTGTACCGCAGTGTGGAAAGCGCCCGCCTTGAACGGCAGCAGGCCACGCCCCTGGGAGCGGGTCCCTTCCGGAAACATCCAGATGGAGGTGCCACGGTTCTTGATGCGATCCACCACCTGACCAATGGTGCCGATGGCACGGGAGCGGTTGGAACGGTCGATCAACACGTTGCCGGAGAGCCAGAAGATAAGGCCGAAGAAGGGGAGCCACAGCAGGCTCTTCTTGCCCACCGCCACCACACCGGGCTGCACCGCACCGGTCACGGTGAAGATGTCGAAGTTGCTCTGGTGGTTGCAGACGTAGACCGCCGGGCCGACCGATTTCACCTCGTCGGCCACCGTCACCTTGACTCGCAACCCGATCAGCGGGCAGACCGCGTGATACATACGGGCAAAGACATAGACGTTGTTGGGGTGGCGCGGACGAACCAGACAGAGCAGCAAGCCGAACAGGAACCAGAAAATGAGCAGCAGACCAAGCAGCAGCACACGGGCAATTTTGAGCATCGAACACCTCGAGTTTTAACTCGGCGCAGTATACTGATCCCCCTTTTAGCGAACAAGCGTTCGCCAAACAGAACCGACCACCCTCCCCGTCACGCCACCCACAGTGCTGCTCATCAATACGCCGCCGACTTGCCCCACCCGCCATTGGTCGTTAGGATGGCCCCATCTTGATGGACGGGGCGAACATGATGTTGCAACAACGGGTAGCGAAACATCTCCTGCTGCTGGTCTGCCTGCTGGTGCTCAATTGTGCGGCCCAGCCGCTGGCCCGGCTTGCCCTGCTCGATCACGCTCTCAGCTGTCAGGCACTGCCCGTTCCAGGCTCGGCAACGGATCAAGAGGATGCCAAACCGGCCAGCCCGCAGCTAGGCAGTTGCCAGCTCAACGGCAAGTGGCTGAGCGCCGCCCCCCTGCTCTGCATCGAACAGCTCTTCTTTGCCGTGGCGGTGCTGATCGCCCTGCTGGCCCCCCTTTGGCGCTACACACCGCCACTGCCCCCACCCATAGTCATCTCGCCACCCGAACGGCGTCTGCACCTCACCCTCTGCATCTGGCGGGAATGATTCCGGCTCTTTGCCATTGGTCATGACTCATGTTTGCGAGACCATCGCCGCCTTCTTGCACCAACGGGGCACGACTGCGGCGTACTGAAAACAGATTTACGGCATGGCGTTGTTGCAGGGGAATACCTTGCTGCCCCGACGCAACCACGACGACTGCCGACTAGCTTGCACAAGGCTGGCCACTTCAGGCTGGCACTACCCGATTTTAAGGAGTATCCATGAAACCGACTCTGAGCGCCCTGCCCCTGCTGGCCTCTCTCTGCGCAACCCTGCTGGCTCCGACCCTGCACGCGGCCCCCTTCACCCCTGAACAGGAAGCACGCATCAAGGAGCTGATCCGCGAGACTCTGATCGCCAACCCCAAGATCCTCGACGAGGCGGCCGAGTCCTGGGAGAAGCAGAATGCCGCAGCCCAGGAGGCCCAGCTTGGCAACTTCATCAAGGGCAACAAGGATGTGCTGTTCAACAGCGCAACCAGCCCGCGCCTGGGTGCCAAAAACCCCAAGCTGACGCTGGTGCTGTTTACCGACTACAACTGCCCCTACTGCAAGCAGTTCGATCCCCAGCTGACCAGGCTGCTCAAGGCCTATCCGAATGATCTGGGGCTGGTGATCAAATTGCTGCCGTTCAAGGGGCAGAGCTCCGCCAAGGCAGCCCAGTACAGCCTGACCCTGTGGCAACAGGATCCCGCCCGCTTCTTCGCCCTGCACGACAAGCTGATGAGCAAGCAGGGGATGCTGACCGAGGCGGACATCAACAAGGCGCTGGCGGCCACCGGCAATGTGGCACTCAAACCGGAGGGTAAAGCCACCGAGGAGCTGCGCAACAGCCTGCGCATTGGCACCCTGCTGGGTGTACAGGGCACACCGGCGACCCTGATCGGCAACCAGCTGGTGTCGGGCGCCATCCCCTATGAGGAGCTGGAGCAGCTGGTGAAGGCCGAGCTGGCCAGGCAGAGCTAAGGTCGGGGTCGCCCGCAGGGGCTGGAGGCGCTCGCACTGCGGCAATGGTGAGCCCTCAGGTCACCCCGTCTCCATGCAAAGAGCCCGGTATCACTACCGGGCTCTTTTTTCAGGAAGGAAAGGTGACAAACCAGCTCTATTGGGCGGGCGCCATCATCCCCTGCCCGAGCCGCCCTCTGGCACTGGTACGCTCGGCTTCGTCAAGCACACCATCTCCGTTCTTGTCCATTTGGGTAAAGAGGGCCTCATGATGCGCCATGAACTGTTCCCTGGTCGTGTCCTGCATCGGCCTCATGTTGCCCATGTTCCCCATCTTGCCAGGCATGGCCTTGCCTGACTGCTGCATTGCCTCGTGCATCTTGGCCATGGCTGCCTCTCTCTCGGCAATCGAGAGGGTGCCATCCTTGTCACTGTCCTGCCGGGTGAAACGCTGCTCGGCTCTTTCCATAAACTGTGCCTTGGTAATGTCCCCCTTGATGAACATCAAGGGCTCATCGATGCTCTCATCGGCAGCGATGGCGAAACCGCCAAGCAGCACCATAGGCAGAAGATAAAATTTGAGCATGGCTGTCCATTCCTTAGTAAGGGTCTCGGTACGGCCGAGGCCAACTGACGATCGCCAAGATAATCCCCGGCGCCTCCTGTAGTGTAGTCCCTGGACTATTCCCGACAGGGAGACAGATCCCAAGGTGCCCCGTCACGCTTTTCTGCCAGTGACCTTGCGTCCTATTCATGGCGATGGCAGGAGGTTTCCGTTAAAATGACGGGTTTTTGCCGTGCCTGATTTGCCAATCCCCACCATCAGGCACTCGCAGCGTGAATCCTATGATGCCAGTGATGCAGGATCTGCCATGAACAACTACTTTCGGGTGCTGGGCGTCAAGTCCAACGCCAGCGAAAACGACATCAAGAAAGCCTATCGTCGGCTGTCGAACCAGTACCACCCCGACAAGCTGCACGGGGCCAGTGAAGAAGAGAAAGAGCAGGCAGCCATCAAGCTGCACCAGGTAAAGCAGGCCTATGAAGTGCTGTCCGATCCGAAACAGCGGGCCGCCTTTATCAAGGATTTCAACAACGTCATCGTGACCGACCCCGCCTCCGCCATGCAGGAGATGTGGGATCAGTTCTACCCCTGAAACAGCAGGCAGAAAGAGCAACTATGCAAAAGAGATGGGACCAGGCGCGGCTCAAGTCGCTGCAAAGCGATGCCAGCGAAAACATCGAATCCTACCGGGATCAGGACGACCCCAAGGGGCTGGAACAGTTCACCGACCAGATGAAGAGCCTGCTGCTGGCCGATATGAGCATGCTGGAGTTTATGCCCGAGTATCTGCCGCTGGCCCTCTATGGTCGGGTGCAGTTCCCGGCCAAGGCCAAGTCGCAGTGGAACAAGTGGCTCACCAGCGGCGAGCAGCCAAGCTGGGACGAGTTCAAGGTGAGCGTCGGCTTCAACAACGCCGCCCTGCCGCTGGTCAAGGCGGTGCGGGCCCAGAGCGAAGATCAGCTGATGGAAGCCTGCGCCGTGCTGTTCCTGCTCGACAACCCGCTACCGCGCGGTAGCCACCGCAGCGATGACGACTATGAGCTGCGCGACGAAGAAGATGAAGACGGGGAAGATGCCGACGCCGACTACCATGGCGGCAGTGACCGCTATGGTGATGACGACGGCGATCAGGATATGTACGACGAAGTCCGTTTCTAATTGGGGCAAGGCATGAGCAACAGTCTGATAGAAATTACCGCCATCGAGATCAAAGAGCTGGCCGTTATCGAGCCGAAGCAGGCCAGCGAGAAGTTCGAGCTGATCGCCAAGACCATGTCTGACGACCAGCTGGCAGAAGTGATTGAAAACATTGATATCGTTACCCTGACCCAGATTAACGGCCAGCACGATATCTCCTTCCCCTCCATCATCTCCGAGCTGATGACCCCGGAGCGGATCCGCGACATCGTCTGCCAGCAGCCGCTCTACTGGGAAGAGGCGATCAAGAACAACGCCGACGAGCTGCAACAGCACACCTTCGACTTCCTCAACTACCTGATCCGCACCCAGGATAGCGAAGCCAAGCAGCGCGAGATCCTCGAGTGCGTGGCCGAAGATCCGGCCGGTCTCTTCTACCTCGCCATCCCCTTTATCGAGTTCTATCGCGGCGATCGCTATGAAGAGGACGAAGGCTATCGCGACGTGCTGCACGCCGAAGAGGAAGATCTCGAAGAGTCCCTGCGCTACAGCGAGCGCCAGCAGAGCGAAGATGTCCACGACTATGCGCTGGATGACCCGCGCAGCCTGTTGATGCTCATTCGCGAGCTGGCCCCCGAGGTGGAGAAAGCCATCAAGGCATTGCTGCGCAACGAGCACTCCAGCTGGGACGGCATCATCAACAAATTTGCCGCCGAGCTGGTGATGCAGGCCAAAGAGAAGAACAAGGTCGAGGAAGACGAGTACGGCGACGTCGACGACATGTTCAGCTTTCTGGATTAAGGAGCCCATTCATGCAGTTAGTCATTCGCGATGCCAACCAGGGCCCCTTTCTGAGCCAGGTGCTGCGCTTTGGCCGCGACAACGAACTCTTGAGTCAGCAGCAGCTCGCCGCCATCAAGGGCAAGGCGGTGCTGATGAGCCTCAAATTCGCCGACAAGTACTACAACAAGTACAAGATGCACCTGCTGGAGCAGGCGGCCCACGACGTCATCGGCGTGGTGAGCCTCGGCCTGCAGGAGCTCTCGGCACGGGATCCGGCCAAGGCGCTGGCGCTGCTGCAGGCGCCGGAAGGCCCCATCAAGCCGTTCCAGAAGGGCTGGTCGATGCTCATTACCGTCAGCCCCAAGCAGGCTGGCAACAGCCTCTATGGTGATGTGGATGCGCGGCTCTTGGACAAGATCTCGAGCCCGCCCGATGTGGAGGAGTGGCAAGGGTGGCAGGAGTACGAGAAGGCGCTGACCGAGCACAACAAGAGCCACCTGATGGAGCTCATCGACCAGCACTTCTTCGCCTGCGAGAGCGACCACCCCACCATGGAGGACAAGCTGGCCGAAGCGCTGCTCTACCGCATCCTCTGCGGCAAGGGCAGTGGCGCCGCCCCGCTCAAGGTGAAGCAGGATCTCAAGCGCAAACTGGCGCGGGAGATTGAGCTCGACGAGAGCTGGTATGACACCGACTACCTCGCCGCTCAGCTCGCCCTGATGCTGAACGCGCTGCCCGCCGACATGGCCGCCGCCCTGCGCCAGGAGCTGAGCCCGGGCTTTGTGCCCAATCTGCTGCACACCCTCGGCTTTGTGCGCCAGTACCAGCTGCTGCAAAAAGAGAACGCCTCGCCGGAGAAGCTCGACAACGTCGAGATGCGCGCCGGTCTCAAGCACCCGCTGCTCGGCTGGCCGCTCTACCACGACTTTTAAGGCCGCTTTCGCCGCCCATCAGTCGCACCACAACGCCCGGCCCGCCGGGCGTTGTTCTATCCTCCCCTTCCCCTCTCGACAGCAAAGAGAGAACACACGCAAGTCACCCGGGGCTGCCCCTTATCTTCCCGATATTTATTCACTCAATGCCCAGGGATGAATAAACAACCTGCAATACAACAACTTGGCGCCAGCTGCGTTTCGGGGCAAAAAAGCGGGACACAGATCCCGCTACAGCGCCATAATCGGCACCAAATAGCCGACTGTATCACATCAACCGTGCCGCAATCCCGTGGTAAGCCGAGCTACAACCACGGCTCAATCACGCATAAAAAGGCGGAATAGATCAATAAAAAGCAATTAATCGCGCCGGATTAAATTTCAGGTATGGCTATTTGCACCGCTTGGCCGCTAAATGACAGACCGGCCTTCAGACCAGCATGGAAGCGCACAAGGCTAGCCGGCAGCAGACCGGTACGCTCTCAGGACGAGTAATGACTTTCTTCTCTCACAGGAGACAGACCGTGAGCGCTTCGAATCAACACCCCACCATTCCCCCCGGCTCCGGGGCGCTGTTCTTTATCCAGACCTTCTCGACCCTGGGGTTTGCCGTGCTCTACTCCACCCTGGTGCTCTACGCCACCAAGCGGCTCGGCTTCAGCGAATCCCAGGCCAACGCCATGATGGGGGTCTTCGGTGCCTTCAACTATGGCCTGCACCTGTTTGGCGGCTATCTCGGCGGGCGCTACCTCAGCAACCGCAACCTGTTCGTGATGGGGATGGTGCTGCAGGTGATCGGCTGCTACTTCATCGCCGAGATGGGGATCACCGGCCTCTACTGGGGGCTCGCCATGTTCCTTACCGGCAGCGGCCTCAACGTCACCTGCCTCAACATGATGCTGACCCAGCGCTTCGCCCCGGATGATCACCGCCGCGAGAGCGCCTTCCTGTGGAACTACGCCGGGATGAATCTGGGCTTCTTTATCGGCTTCACGGTGGCGGGCTACTTCCAGCTCACCGAGGATTACCGCACCCTGTTCCTGTTTGCGACGCTGGGCAACATCATCGCCATTATTGCCACCTTCGCCTGCTGGCCGATTCTGGCGGATATCAGCACCCCGCTGCGCCACGTCAAAGGGAGCGGCTTCTACCGCCGCATGCTGGCAGGTATCGCCATTCTGGCCATGCTGGTGCCGGCGCTGCGCCTGCTGCTGACCCACGCCAGCTTCAGCGGCAGTTTTGTGCTGATCCTGGGGGCCGTGGTGCTGGTGCTGCTCTGCGTGATGACCGCCCGCCACCCGGACGCCGCCGAGCGCAGCCGCATGGTGGCCTACCTGATCCTCGCCCTCGGCTCCCTTATCTTCTGGTCGCTCTACCAGCTGGCGCCCATGGGGCTGATGCTCTTCTCCGAGCACAACATCAACCTCAACGTGTTCGGGCTGCGGGTCGCCCCCCAGTGGATCCAGAACATCAACACCCTCGTCATCGTCATCGGTGGCCCGCTGATGGCACTGCTGTTCAAGCGACTGCGCGAGCAGGGCTGGAATATCGACATCCCCTCCCAGTTTGCCGCTTCCCTGTTCTGCATGGGGCTCGGCATGCTGGTGCTGCCGCTCGGCATCCATCTGGCGGGGGCCGACGGGCTGGTCGCCTTCAAGTGGATCGCCATCAGCTATGTGCTGCAGAGTTTTGGCGAGCTGCTTATCTCCCCCATCGGCTACGCCATGATTGGCAAGCTGGCCCCCGCCAGCCTGCAAGGCCTGCTGATGGGCTGCTGGATGATGGTGACCGGCGTTGCCTCCGTGCTGGCGGGCTATGTCTCCAGCGCCATGCCGCAGAATATCGGCAGCTCTCCGGTGGCCACCAACCCGGGCTACAGCTCGGTGTTCAACATGCTCGGCTGGGGCTCGATGGCGGGCGGCGTGGTATTGCTCCTGCTGGTGCCCCGCCTGCGCCAGCTGATCGCCTCGAAAATCACCCCGCCTCCGGCGGCGACAGCCATTCCTGTCTAATCGGGTTCGGGCCAACCATTTCACTGGCCCCTGCCAGTGCGAACGGTTAAATCAGCAACGCGGCTGATAATGCAAAGGGCCCCGCCATCATGGATGGCGGGGCCCTCTCTTTTGGCGGGTTGGATGGTTCTTTTCAGGTTGGCAACCTTGCGCTTGCTATGGTGTTTACCCCTATCGTCGGCTCCCCTCACCCTAACCCTCTCCCAAGGGGAGAGGGGATCTGCACCTGCCACTCTGTAGCCGTAGCTGTCACGCTTAGCTATCACGCCATTCCACAGTCACTATCAATGGCTGCGATCTCTGCTCCCTTCTCCCACTCTTCGCCATAGATAAGGGGAGAAAGGTCGGGGATGAGGGAGGAGCAAACCATCGACAAGCAGCAGAACGTTAAAGAAAACAGAGAGAAGTAGGGTCGATTAGCGAAACGTAATCGTCCGCACCGCAATCTCGGTGGCTATGGACATAGAGATCAGCTGGAATGCATAAAGGAAGGCTACAACTGGTTTTCTCGATCATCTAACTACTCTTCGTTAATAAAACCTATAGCCCGTTCAGTAACAATTTTTTAAAGGTGAGCAACTCCATATTAAGTTTGAGTAAACATGACGTAACTCACACTTTAGCCTTTATACATTACATGATGGCTGACTATACTTATAGGCAGCATGTCTAAATAATAAAATGGGGGGGATAATGGAAAATATAAACATAGCATTTGATGCAATCAAGTTATATCAAGAACAATATGCTCAGGTCGATAAATTATGGGGATACTTCAGTGTTATCACTCTTGCGGTTGTGGGGTATGTTATTGGAGCAAAGGAAAAAGTACATTCTTTATTTGAAACCACCGTAATTGTTATTGCTTATTTAACTTTTTGCATTGGAAATCATTCTGCTCTTATTCTTGGGCAAGAGCAGTTACATCAATTCGCATATTATGCAGTAGAGATATCAAAACAGTCAGGAATGGATTTTTCTAAACTAAACCCTCTTGATGTCATATGGATAAAAACTTTCCATATTGTGGTTGCCATATCTGTTTCGATATCAGTATTTATTTTGACATTAATTAGAGCCAAAGGAAATAAATAGAGGAGACTATATATGCTATTTATAACCAACCGTTTTCCCAAAGGAAGTATTCAGAGCAAAGAAGGAAGAGCTTTTGATTTTGACTTGAAAAATAACGCTCCAAGTAACTCTGTTTTTTACTGTGAGAGGGATGATTCCAATGGTGACATCCATGAAATAGGAAGTAATAACTTACTAAAAAAACTTAAGACCTCAAAATACAGACAAATTCTCATTTATATTCACGGGTATTCTAATCTACCTAATGATGTATTTTCTGCTGCAGATGAATTCCAATCACTATGTAATATTAACAATGAAAATGAAGTGCTCGTTTTACCAATAATTTGGCCATGTGATAATGACATGGGAATTGTAAAAGATTATTGGGATGATCAAAAGTCAGCTGATGGGAGTGCTCTATCACTATCTCGAGCTTTAAATAAATTTATCGATTGGCGTAAAGGTAATGAATTGAGTGATGATCACTGTCTAAAGAGAATAAATGTGCTTGCTCATTCAATGGGAAATAGAGTGCTCAGAGAAACTTTATTTTCATGGAATAAATATGATTTATCCAATGGCGTACCACTTCTGTTCAGAAATACATTCCTCATTGCTGCAGATATCGAGAACGAATCGATACATCGCAATGAAAGGGCTCAGTACATATGCCATGCATCACGTAATGTAATTATATACTTTGCATCTGATGATTTGGCCTTACGCTCAAGTAAAATAGCAAATCTAAAAAACAATATAGCTTCAAGAAGGCTAGGGCACACAGGGCCAGAAAATATGTCTCTCACCCCCAACAATGTCTATGTTGTTGACTGTGATGATGTAAATACGAAATATGACCCACCAAAAGGCCACAGTTACTTCCGCAGTGGTGATAAAAAAGGTGTACCAGGCAAAGTCTTTGAACATATCTATTCTTGTCTCAAAACTGGCCGGGTTTTATCCAACGATGAAGAAAAAAGAATGACGATAATCAGAGATTAAAAATATTAAGGGCGCTTTTGCGCCCTTCTATATTAATCACCCTTCCTGATTTTCCCCGGCTACCGGCTCGGTGCCGGCGGCGGTTTCAATCTCGATGCGATCGACTCGCTGCAAACCGCGGGGCAATTTGGCGCCGCGGCGGCCGCGCTCGCCGCGGTAGTAGTCGAGATCAGATGGCTTAAGAGTGAGCTTGCGCTTGCCGGCAAACAGGGTGACCGACTGGCCCTGCGGGATGACGGCGGCCATCACCACAAACTCCTCCCGAGCCTTGACGCGCGCCGACGGGATGCTGATGAGCTTGTTGCCCTTGCCCTTGCCGAGCACCGGCAGGGTGTTCATCGGGAACAGCAGCATGCGCCCCTCGTTGGAGATGGCCATGCAGAGATCGGTCTCTGGCGAGCCAATCTTCTGGGGTGCCATCACCAGCCCCCCTTCCGGCACGGTGAGCAGCGCCTTGCCGTTCTTGTTTTTGCCGATCAGGTCGTCATAGGTGCAGACAAAGCCGTAACCGGCGTCGCTGGCGATCAGATACGGCTCGCTTTCATTGCCCATCACCAGATGACGCACCTCTTCACCGGCACCCAGTGCAAAGCGGCCGGTGAGCGGCTCGCCCTGACTGCGGGCGGAGGGCAGGGTGTGCGCCTCCAGCGAGTAGGTGCGGCCAAAGCTCGACAGGAACACCGCCTGCTGGTTGCTGCGGCCGCAGGCGTGGGCCAGATAGCTGTCCCCAGCCTTGTAGGAGAGCCCCTCGACATCCACGTCGTGGCCCTTGGCGGCGCGCACCCACCCCTTGTCGGAGAGGATGACGGTGACCGGTTCGCTGGGAATCAGCTCTTTCTCGGTCAGCGCTACGGCGGTAGCACGCTCCACCAGCGGGGTGCGGCGATCGTCGCCGTACTTCTCGGCATCGGCCAGCAGCTCTTTCTTGAGCAGGGTGTTGAGGCGACGCTCGGAGCCCAGGATCAGCTCCAGCTTGTCGCGCTCTTCGGCCAGTTCGCTCTGTTCGGCGCGCAGCTTGAACTCTTCCAGCTTGGCCAGATGGCGCAGTTTCAGCTCGAGGATCGCTTCGGCCTGGGTCTCGGTAATGTTGAAGCGCTCCACCATCACCTTGCCCGGCTCATCCTCGGTACGGATGATCTCGATCACCTCGTCGATGTTGAGGTAGGCGATCAGCAAGCCTTCGAGGATGTGCAGGCGAGCCAGCACCTTGTCGAGGCGGAATTGCAGACGGCGACGCACAGTCTCGCGGCGGAACTGGATCCACTCGCTGAGGATGGTCTTGAGGCACTTCACCTGCGGCCGGTTGTCGAGGCCGAGGATGTTGAGGTTGACCCGGTAGTTCTTCTCCAGATCCGTGGTGGCGAACAGGTGGGCCATCAGCCCCTCCACGTCCACCCGGTTGGAGCGCGGCACGATCACCAGACGGGTCGGGTTCTCGTGGTCAGATTCATCGCGCAGGTCGGTGACCATCGGCAGCTTTTTGGCCACCATCTGGGCGGCGATCTGCTCCATGATCTTGGCGCCGGAGGCCTGATGAGGCAGAGCTGTGATGACGATGTCGCCATCCTCCTCGCTCCAGACCGCCCGCTGCTTGATGGAACCCTTGCCGGTCTCGTAGATTTTGCGGATATCGTCGCGCGGGGTGATGATCTCGGCGTTGGTCGGGTAGTCCGGCCCCTGAATGTGCTGCATCAACACATCGAGCCCCGCATTGGGGTTGTCGAGCAGCTCGGCACAGGCGTAGGCCACTTCCCGCGCGTTGTGGGGCGGAATATCGGTCGCCATCCCCACCGCGATACCGGTCACCCCGTTGAGCAGGATGTGCGGCAGGCGGGCAGGCAGCACCACCGGCTCCTTCATGGTGCCGTCGAAGTTCGGCGTCCACTCCACCGTGCCCTGTCCCAGCTCTGAGAGCAGCAGCTCGGAGAAGCGGGACAGCCGCGCTTCGGTATAACGCATGGCGGCGAAGGATTTGGGATCGTCCGGCGCACCCCAGTTACCCTGACCATCCACCAGCGGGTAGCGGTAGGAGAAGGGCTGGGCCATCAACACCATGGCTTCGTAACAGGCGCTGTCGCCGTGGGGGTGGTACTTACCCAGCACGTCACCCACGGTACGGGCGGACTTCTTGTGCTTGGAGAGCGCCGACAACCCCAGCTCGCTCATGGCGTAGATGATGCGCCGCTGCACCGGTTTGAGGCCGTCGCCGATATGCGGCAGGGCCCGATCCATGATGACGTACATGGAGTAGTTCAAGTAAGCCTGTTCGGTAAAGGTGCGCATTGGCTGGCGCTCTACCCCGTCCAGACTGAGCTCGATAGCATCACTCATATGTTTTTCTCTTGCTATGGCGCGCCCCAGGAGGGCACGCCTGAAATGCGGGTCGGCAGGTGACCGACGGCTTAGATGATGGCGAGGTTACCCTTCTCTTCGAGCCATTCACGGCGATCACCCGCCCGCTTCTTGGCCAGCAGCATGTCCATCAGCTGCAGAGTCTCGTCAGCCGCATCCCCTTCACTCTCTCCTGCCGGCTCCATGGTGAGCTGCACCAGACGGCGAGTGTTGGGATCCATGGTGGTTTCCCGCAGCTGTTTCGGGTTCATTTCACCCAGACCCTTGAATCGGGTCACCATCACCTTGCCCTTCTTCTTCTCGGCTTCGACCCGCTGCAGCACACCGTTCTTCTCGTCCTCGTCGAGGGCGTAGTAGACCTCTTTACCGATATCGATCCGATAGAGGGGCGGCATGGCGACGTAAACGTGCCCCTTCTCCACCAGCGTGCGGAAGTGCTTCACAAACAGGGCGCAGAGCAGGGTGGCGATGTGCAGACCGTCCGAGTCAGCATCCGCGAGGATGCACACCTTGCCGTAGCGCAGGCCACTGAGATCCTCGGAGTCGGGGTCGAGCCCGATGGCGACCGAGATGTCGTGTACTTCCTGTGAGGCGAGCACCTGACCGGCTTCTACCTCCCAGGTGTTCAGGATCTTGCCGCGCAGCGGCATGATGGCTTGAAACTCGCGATCCCGCGCCTGCTTGGCACTGCCGCCTGCGGAGTCACCCTCCACCAGGAACAGTTCGCCCTGCATGGGGTCGGCGCAGTTACAGTCGGTCAGCTTGCCGGGCAGCGCCGGGCCCTGGGTAATCTTCTTGCGCACCACCGTCTTGGCGGCGCGCATCCGGCGCTGGGCGCTGCTGATACAGATCTCGGCGATCTGCTCCGCCAGCTCGGTGTTGCTGTTCAGATAGAGGCTGAAGGCATCCTTCACCACGCCGGAGACGAACGCCGAGCTCTGACGGGAGGAGAGGCGCTCCTTGGTCTGACCGGCAAACTGCGGATCCTGCATCTTGATGGAGAGGATGTAGGCGCAGCGATCCCAGATATCTTCCGGGGTCAGCTTGACCCCGCGCGGCAGCAGGTTGCGGAACTCGCAGAACTCGCGCATGGCGTCGAGCAGGCCCTGACGCAGGCCGTTGACGTGAGTACCGCCCTGCGCGGTGGGAATGAGGTTCACATAGGATTCGGCAAGGCATTCGCCCCCTTCCGGCAACCAGCAGAGCGCCCAGTCCACCGCCGACTGTTCGGAGCTGAACGAGCCGATAAAGGGCTGCTCCGGCAGGCAGGTGAACTGCTTGACCGCATCGACCAGATAATCCTTGAGGCCATCTTCGTAGCACCACTCCAGCTTGATGCCGGTGTTCTTGTCGAGGAACTTGATGGTGAGGCCGGGGCAGAGCACGGCCTTGGCTTTGAGCAGGTGCTCCAGCTTGGTGACCGAGAATTTGGGCGAATCGAAGTAGCTCGCCTGCGGCCAGAAGCGCACCCGAGTGCCGGTGTTGCGACGACCGCAGGTGCCTGTGATGGTCAGCTCCTGCACCTTCTCGCCACGCTCGAAGGCGATGTCGTAGACCTGACCGTCGCGACGCACCGTCACCTCGACCCGATCGGAGAGGGCGTTTACGACCGAAATACCCACCCCGTGCAAACCGCCGGAGAACTGGTAGTTCTTGTTGGAGAATTTGCCGCCCGCGTGCAGCTTGCAGAGGATCAGCTCCACCCCGCTGACCCCCTCTTCCGGGTGGATATCGACCGGCATGCCGCGGCCGTCGTCGATCACTTCGAGGGACTGGTCTTCATGCAGGATCACCTCCAGATTGCGGGCGTGACCTGCCAGCGCTTCATCGACGCTGTTGTCGATGACCTCCTGGCCGAGGTGGTTGGGCCGGGTGGTGTCGGTATACATGCCGGGGCGGCGACGCACCGGCTCAAGGCCATTGAGGACCTCAATGGCATCCGCATTGTATTGAGTAGACATGGAGGGCCTTGCGAATTGACGTTTGGAGGGAATCTTAACTGCTAGGCGGGGGTAGAACAAACTCCCCGCACCGAAAGCTTGATCTGGAGAAGAACAAGCAGGGCGAGACCGCCCTTATTGACTCAAACCTGACTATAACCCGAGGAAACGGATGATCTGGGCGGGGTAGCGCTCGAACGCAACAAAGGCATGGTTGCCACCGCACTCCAGCGAGAGGCGGGCAAAGCGGTATTCATCCAGCGCCTTGCGATAGTCGAGCACCTCATCCCCCTGCTGTTGCAGGATCCAGAGCCGCTCCGGCGCCGTCACCGGTACCGCCAGTGCCCGCAGCTCATCCATATGTTCAGGCCGCAGTTCGTACTGCTCCCCGGTATAGGGATTGGTCTGGGGGCCGAGGTAGTCACAGAGCAGCTCGTGGGGGCGCACCGCCGGATTGATCAGCGCCGCGCGGCAGCCGTACTGCTCGCTCACTCGGGTCGCCATAAAGCCGCCGAGGGAGCTGCCCACGGCGCCGAGCTTGTATTCACTACCATAACGACGCTGCAGATCGGCAATGGTCTGCTCGATGGCCGCCCAGGCCGCCGCTGGCGTATTGGGCTGGGCCGGAATGAT
This sequence comes from Aeromonas sp. FDAARGOS 1414, assembly GCF_019047065.1. NCBI lineage: Bacteria > Pseudomonadati > Pseudomonadota > Gammaproteobacteria > Aeromonadales > Aeromonadaceae > Aeromonas > Aeromonas sp. FDAARGOS 1414. The sequence continues at coordinate 3,055,858 of NZ_CP077210.1, forward strand.
CACTTCGATGTCGGGCCGGTTGGCGGCCACCCAGGCAGCCATCTGCTGCGCCTTGGCGGAGCCCGGTGAGGAGTTGAAACCGTGCAGATAAAGGAGAACCGACTTCATGGGATGCTCTCCTCAATAACCGGTGGCGTTGGGGTCGGGCACAAACTGCCCCACCGGCAGGCGCCACACCTCGCTGGCCACCCGCCCATCCGGATAGAGGGTGAGATAGCGCCAGCCCGGGCCGGACTCGTCCAGCGCGAAGCCATCAGAGAGCGGTTTGAACTGAATGCAGGTGGAGGGGCTGGCAATCAGCCGCACCCCGCGGTGCACCTCGTCAAACTCCTGATGAACGTGACCGAACAGGATGGTCTTCTGCTGTGGATGACGGGCCAGTACGGCAAACAGATCATCAGCATTCTTGAGATTGTGCTGATCCAGCCAGGCGCAACCCACCGGCACAGCCTGATGGTGCAGGGTGATAAGAGCGTGGCGATCAGGATATTGGCGCAGGGCGCGGTCGAGGGCGGCCAGCTGGTGATCACCGATCATGCCGTGAGGTTTGCCGCGCACCTGGGTATCGAGCAGGATCACCTGCCAGTGGTCGCCCACCAACTGTTTGGATTCACTGATCCCGGCGGCATGGAGATATTCGGTCATCAGCGGGCTGTCATCGTGATTGCCGGGCAGCCAGTAGATGGGGCGGCCCAGGGGCGCCATCATCGAGGCGAAACGCTGATAGGATTCCGGACTGTGATCCTGCGACAGATCGCCGGTCGCCAGAATCACCTCGTAGGGGTGTTCATTGGCCTGCACCTGTTCCAGCACGGCGGCCAGACTCTCTGCGGTGCGCACAGCCAACAGCCGCCCTTCGGCACTCGCGAAGAGGTGGGTGTCGGTAATTTGCAACAGGCGCACACTGCCGTCCTGCGCCTGGGGGAGCTCTGTTTCCAAAATCACGCTTCTTTTTATTTGTTCAACTGGAGATATTGATCGGGCTGGTACCATGTCTGAGACAAAATTTTAGCCATTCGGCCAGAAACAGATTTACCTGCTCCTTTTCGTCCCGCTGGTGCATCTTTTTATTGGGATAATCATAACGTGGTTGCAAACGGGAAATCTGTTGCGCTGCACACACTTCCGCCATCCTCACATCATGATACAAACGAATCTCTATCTGAGCTTGTAAATATTCGGGCAATTCGGGGTTGTGCTGGCTCAGGATCACCTGATTGGTGAAGCGACTCTCGCCAATGATGGTGAGCTGGAACTGCAGATCGTTGCCGACCCGATAGCGGCGCTCGGCTCCCACCTCCCCATCTGGCGGCAGCAGTTTCATTAATGCCATGTAGTTGACCTCGCAGGTACGCTGCAAGGACATCAGATCAGGCACATAGCGCCTGCTCTGTTGCAGGGTCAGCGCCACCTCAGCGATCCGCCAGCCAGCGGGCGCGCAGCTCGCCATGGTTGAGGGCTAACCACTGCAGGGCAATGACCGAGGCCGCATTGTCGATGCGCCCCTCTTTGAGCCAGGCATAGGCCTGTTCGCGGCTCACCACGTGCACCCGGATATCCTCACCTTCATCCGCCAGACCGTGCAGCCCCTCGGCCTTGCTGGCATCCACCTCGCCCACAAAGACCTCGATCCGCTCGGTGCTGCCGCCCGGGCTCACCAGATAGCTGATGGCATGCTCGCAGCGGGCCACCTCGATCCCGGCCTCTTCCACCGCTTCGCGGCGCACCACCGCCTCGGCGGTTTCCCCTTCGTCGATGATGCCGGCCACCAGCTCCAGCAACCAGGGGGTCGGGCTGGTCTCCATGGCGCCGATACGGAACTGCTCCACCAACACGATCTGGTCGCGCACCGGATCATAGGGCAGCAGCGCGGCAGCATGGCCCCGCTCGAACAGCTCGCGCACGATGGGCTGATTCCAGCCGCCAGCAAATAACCGATGCTGCAGACGATAGACATTCACCTTGAAGAAGCCGTTATATCCAGCTGATTTTTCAATGATTTTCACATCATCGGCGGCGTAATGCCGATCTTGCGGCAAGGGTTGCTGCGACATCCGGGGCTCCCGTCAGCTTGACTTGTATCAGTTTGACCATAAAATCCGAGGAACATGAATGAACGTTCATTCACTCGGCGTGCCATGGTAATGAGGGGTGGATTTTAGCAGCCACAGACCATTTGGCTAGGCGCGCGGGGAGAAAACTGCGTCCGGTTCTTGACGTTCCCGTCACCGGACCTGAGACTCTTAGCATTAAATTTTGCTTATAGTAGAGTGATTAAGCTGCAATCAAGCTTGGTCGGTGACAATATTTGCCTCTCCAGCAACCAGTTTGGGTTACTACATAAGGTTAAAACGATCTATGAAAAGAACACTTTTGTCAGTCATGGTGTTGCTGGGCGTCAGTGCCGGTGCCCATGCCGAAAACCTGCTCGACATCTACCAGCAAGCCCAGATCAAAGACCCGCAGTTGCTGCAGTCCAAAGCCGTTCGCGACCAGGCCTTCGAGAAGATCAACGAATCCCGTGCCCCTCTGCTGCCCCAGATCGATCTGGGTGCCGGGCTCAATTATCTGCAAAACAAGAACGATACCCAGAGCAATACCAACGCCAAGGGTGAGGTGACGCTGTCGCAATCCCTCTATCGTCGCAGTAACTGGGTCAATCTGGATATCAGCGAGAAGCAGGCCACTCAGTCAGATGTCGCCTACAACCTCGAAATCCAGAACCTGATGGTGCGCACCGCCAAAGCCTACTTTGATGTGCTCAAGGCGATGGATACCCTGGAGTTCGTCCGTGCCAACAAGGTTGCGGTAGAGCGTCAGCTGGAGCAAACCCAGCAGCGTTTCGAAGTGGGCCTGACCGCCATCACCGACGTCCATGAAGCAGAAGCCTCTCGCGACCAGGCGCTGGCTGACGAGATCAATGCAGAAAACTCGCTGGACAACAGCTACGAGACCCTGCGCGAGCTGACCGGTGTTGATCACCGCAACCTGGACATCCTCAACACCGATCGCTTCAGCCCGCAAAAGACTGCCTTCGGTTCCGACAAGTGGCTGGAACTGGCGCTGGACAAGAACCTGCAACTGCATAGTGCCCGCATCAGCAAGGACATTGCCAAGGAGCAGATCGATCTGGCCAAAACCGGCCATGAGCCGACTCTGGATCTGGGTGCCGGACTGCAAACCAGCAATACCGATTACAAGCTGGATAGTATTCAGAGCGGCGGCAATGACAATCAGGCCAATATCGGTCTGACCTTCAAGCTGCCCATCTACAGTGGTGGCGCCACCAGCTCCAAGGTAAAACAGGCTCAATACAACTACGTTGCGGCCAGTGAACTGCTGGAGAAGAACTTCCGCTCGGTGCAGAGCACAGTGCGCTCCTCCTACAACAACGTGAACGCCAGCATCGGCTCGGTTCGCGCCTACAGCCAGTCTGTGGTCTCCGCCGACAGCGCCCTGAAGGCAACCGAAGCCGGTTACGAAGTGGGTACCCGTACCATCGTCGACGTGCTGGACTCTACTCGCAAGCTGTACGAGGCCAAGCAGAAGCTCTCCGAAGCCCGTTACAACTACATTCTCAATATCCTGAGCCTGAAACAGGCTGCCGGTATTCTGGAAGCGCAGGATCTGGTGGAAGTGAACCAGGGTCTGATGCCTGCCACGGCAAAAGCCAAAGGCTGATAGCCGCTATCGGACATGAAAAAGGCGACCGCAAGGTCGCCTTTTTGTTATCCGTATTTCTGCCGGTTTGCTACCGCCGATAGTGAGCCCCGCCAGATTGCGGGGCTAGCAGAACGTTAGCCGCGCTCGCGGATCGTCTTGATGATGTCGGTGGTGGAGCAGCCATCCTCGAAGTTGAGGACGCGGACCTCACCGCCGTTGGCAGTCACTTCGGCGTAACCGGCGATATCTTCCGGCTTGTAGTCGCCGCCCTTGACCAGCAGATCCGGCAGGATCTCGGCGATCAGGCGCTGCGGGGTATCCTCGGAGAAGGGCACAACCCAGTCCACCGCGCCCAGCGCAGCCAGTACGGCCATACGGCGCTCGGTCGGGTTGACCGGACGACCCGGCCCTTTCAGACGGCGAACCGACTCGTCGGTGTTGACCGCCACGATCAGGCGATCCCCCAGCTTGCCGGCGTTGGCCAGATAGGAGACATGGCCGGCATGCAGGATGTCGAAGCAACCGTTGGTCATCACTACCTTCTCGCCGCGCAGACGGGCGGCACGAACCGTCACTTTCAGCTGGGCTTCGGACATGACGCCGAAGCCGGTCTCCTGCTCGGTGTAGAGGGCATTGGCCAACTCGACCGGGCTGACGGTAGAGGTACCCAGCTTGCCGACCACGATACCGGCTGCGGTATTGGCCAGCGCACAGGCTTCGTCCAGGCTCTTGCCTGCCGCCAGCGAGGTAGCCAGAGTGGATATGACGGTATCACCGGCACCGGTCACATCATAAACCTCGTGAGCCTGAGCCGGCAGATGCAGCTCCGGCTGACCTTCGCGGATCAGGGTCATGCCGTTCTCGGAACGGGTGACCAGCAGAGCATCCAGCTCGAAGCGTTTGACCAGATCCAGCCCCTTGGCGACCAGCTCCTCTTCGCTCTTCACCTTGCCCACCACGGCTTCGAATTCGGACATGTTGGGGGTCAGCAGGGTGGCGCCGCGGTACTTCTCGAAGTCGGTACCCTTGGGGTCGACCAGCACCGGAATACCGGCGGCTCGGGCGCGCTGGATCATGCCGGGCACGTCGTTGAGAGCACCCTTGCCGTAGTCGGAGAGGATCATCACGTCGCTATTCGGCAGCGCCTGCTCGACCTTGCTCATCAGCAGGGTGGCATCGACGGAGTGGAAGGGCTCTTCAAAGTCCAGACGCAGCAGCTGCTGGTTGCGGGACAGCACCCGCAGCTTGGTGATAGTCGGGAAGTCGGCCAGACGAACGAAATCACAGGCCACCTTGACGCCAGCCATCTGGCCAGCCAAGGCATCGGCTGCCTCGTCCTGACCGGTCAGGCCAAGCAGCACAGCGTGAGCGCCAAGGGCGGCGGAGTTGAGGGCCACGTTGGCCGCGCCACCCGGGCGCTCCTCAATGTGTTCAACCTTGACCACGGGCACCGGCGCCTCGGGGGAGATCCGGCCGGTGGGGCCATGCCAGTAACGGTCCAACATGACATCGCCAACGACCAGAACGCGGGCTTTTTCAAACTCGGGCAGGGTGATCTTCATCTGTATCGACTCTCAAAACCTGAAAAATCAGTCGCCGATTTTATCACACTCTTTTATTTGAGGGAGAAAAAGCAAACCTGCGGTTTCCATTTAAAGGAAACCGATAGTTAGGATTCCCGTAACACCAGTGAACCACAATCAGCCCCTCTGACCAGCACATAGCCATTCGCCCCCGCCCCCCCTTTTCGGCTAGAATCCCCCGATTGTGTTTGCGAACAAGAGATTAGCCATGGCCCACGACAACGCTCCCCGCCTCGAGCCCCGCCTGTTTCATCCCCGTTACTGGGCCAGCTGGTTCGGCCTCGGCCTGCTCTGGCTGCTGACCCTGCTGCCGTGGCGCAGCCAGATGTGGCTGGGCCGTCAGCTCGGTCGCCTCGCCGCCAGGATATTGAAGTCCCGGGTGAAGATTGCCCGTCGCAATCTGGAGCTGGCGATGCCCGAGCTGACCCGGGATGAGCGGGAGAAACTGCTCAAGGCAAACTTCGAGAGCGTGGGCTGTGCCGTGTTCGAGGTGGGGATCGCCTGGTTCTGGCCAGACTGGCGGATGCGCAACCTGATGAAAGTGGAAGGGGAAGAACACGTCATCGCCGCCATGGAAAAAGGTCAGGGCATGCTGCTGCTCTCCTGCCACTTCCTGACGCTGGAACTCAACGCCCGCTGTTTCGGGCTGGTGCGCCCCGGGGTCGGCGTCTATCGCCCCAACACCAACCCGGTGCTGGAGTATGCCCAGTACCACGGTCGCTGCGCCTCCAACAAATATCTGGTGGACCGGATGGATGTGAAGGGGATGATCAAGGCGCTGCGCAACGGCGACGCCCTCTGGTATGCACCGGATCACGACTACGGCAGCCACGCCAGCGTGTTCGTGCCCTACTTCGCGGTAGAGCAGGCGGCCACCATCACCGGCACCGCCACCCTGGCTCGGGTGAAGAACACCGTTACCCTGCCCTGCTACAACATCCGTACCAGCGAGGGTTACACCCTGCATATCGGGGCGCCGCTCGCCGACTACCCGAGCGGAGATGACATGATTGATGCCGCCCGCGCCAACCGCGAGATTGAAGCTGCGGTGCGCAAGGCGCCGGAGCAGTACATGTGGCTCCATCGCCGCTTCAAGACCCGCCCCTCCTCCGAGGATGCCGGCTTCTACTAAGCCGCAGCCCCCGACTGGGGCCAGATCACCAAAACCGACAAACCGCCTGCTGGCGGTTTGTTTTTATCTGCTGTCTGCCCTGCGCGGCAAGCAAGCACCCCGAACATCTGCCGCTCGATAACATCCTGCATGTTGGCGCCCATTCCCATCAATCAGCCGCAAAAGAGTCCTAGCCGCCGACCGTAAAAACTGAAAGCGGGTTACAAATTTATTGATTCATTGATAAGCAATGGAGTGTTTCGATAGATCCATCGTCACTACCCGCTGATGAGTGACTGAGTAATTTGTCCCATTCGAATACAAAAATCGAATTTGTGACGCTAATCACCATTCCACAAGGGGGCCACAAAGTAACTTTAGTGATTTAAATCACAAAAAATGACCATGCAAAACAGAAAAGATCGAAATGTAGCCGAATTACAGCTCTCGAACGTGATCAGGATCACTGGTTTGGGAGGGGGTATCGCTGGGTATCTGAGAGGTGGATCACAAGACACCCCGTTTTCAGCCTAATTTGATATCAAGCTGGTAGATTGAAGTTGCTTAGACGACCGGGATGGCGGTTCGGCAAAACCGGCCATCCCGAACTACCACTTTTAATCAAACAGGCTTAAAACGGGGTCCCGACATGTTATCACCGGATACCAAAGTCAAGATACAGAATTTTGGACGCTTCCTGTCCAATATGGTCATGCCCAACATAGGCGCCTTTATCGCCTGGGGCTTTATCACCGCCCTCTTCATCCCCACCGGCTGGCTGCCCAATGAAACCTTGGCCAAGCTGGTCGGCCCCATGATCACCTACCTGCTGCCGCTGCTGATTGGCTACACCGGCGGCAAACTGATGGGCGGTGAGCGCGGCGGCGTGGTCGGTGCCATCACCACCATGGGTGTCATCGTGGGGACCGACATCCCGATGTTTATGGGTGCTATGATGGTCGGCCCGCTCGGTGGCTGGGCCATCAAGCGCTTCGACAAGGCGATGGACGGTCGCGTCAAGAGCGGCTTCGAGATGCTGGTCAACAACTTCTCCGCCGGCCTCATCGGCATGCTGCTGGCCATCCTCGCCTTCTTCGTGATTGGCCCCTTCGTCAAGGTGCTCTCCGGCCTGCTGGCCGGTGGCGTCGGCTTCCTGGTAGAAAACCACATGCTGCCGCTCACCTCCATCTTCGTCGAACCGGCCAAGATCCTGTTCCTCAACAACGCCATCAACCACGGCATCTTCTCGCCGCTGGGGATCCAGCAAGCCACCGAGCACGGTAGCTCCATCTTCTTCCTGATTGAAGCGAACCCGGGCCCGGGCATGGGCGTGCTGCTGGCCTACATGGTGTTCGGTCGTGGTGCGGCCAAGCAGTCCGCGGCTGGCGCCTCCATCATTCACTTCTTCGGTGGCATCCACGAGATCTACTTCCCGTATGTGCTGATGAACCCGCGCCTCATTCTGGCGGTGATCGCCGGTGGCATGACCGGGGTCTTTACCCTGACCCTGTTCAACGCCGGTCTGGTCTCCCCTGCCTCACCGGGCTCCATCTTCGCCGTGTTGTTGATGACGCCGAAAGCCTCCCTGATCGGGGTCGCCCTCTCCATCATCAGCGCGACTCTGGTCTCCTTCCTGGTCGCCGCCGTGTTCGTTCGCGCCCATCAACCGGAAGCCGACGAGGCCGATGCCCTCGGTGAAGCCACCCGCAAGATGAAAGCCATGAAGGGCGGCAAGCCCGAAACCGCAGCGGCCAAGAAGCCGGGCGGCGAACTGATGGCGGTACGCAATATCGTGGTCGCCTGCGATGCGGGCATGGGCTCCAGCGCCATGGGCGCCGGCATGCTGCGCAAACGGGTGCAGGCCGCCGGGCTCGATATCAGCGTCACCAACCGCGCCATCGATCAGCTCGACGATCAGGTGGATTGGGTCATTACCCACAAGGATTTGACCGAGCGGGCCCGTCGCCATGCGCCGAACGCTCACCATATCTCGCTCACCAACTTCCTCGACAACGGCCTCTATCAGGAGCTGGTACAGAGCCTGAGCCGCGCCGCCAACGATGACGTCGCCAACCCACAATTGCTGGTGGCCGCCAACGACGACAGCTACGAGCCGCAGGCAGCCGAAGTCTTTACCCTGAGCCGTCATGACGTGCATCTGGGACTGAAAGCGGACAACAAGGAGGCCGCCATCCTGACCGCTGGCCGACTGCTGGCAGAGCGCGGCTACGTGGCGCCCGACTACGTCAACGCCATGCTGGAGCGCGAACAACTGGTCTCCACCTACCTCGGCGAATCCATCGCCGTGCCGCACGGCACCATCGCCGCCAAGGAGTTTGTGAAGCGTACCGGCATCGTCATCTGCCAGTACCCGGCCGGGGTCGCCTTTGGCGAGGCTGCCGATGAGGTAGCGCGGCTGGTGATCGGCATCGCCGCCCGCAACGACGAACACATGCAGGTAATAACCCGCCTGACCAATGCACTGGATGAACCCGGTCTCATCGACCGGCTGGCCAGCACCACGGATCCCCAGGCCTTCCTGGATCTGCTGGGTGCCGAACAGGCTGCGTAATCATCTTTCATCGTCTTTGGTTCAAGAGGTTAATATCATGAAAACATTACATTTTGGTGCTGGTAACATCGGTCGCGGCTTTATCGGTAAAGTGCTGGCAGATGCCAGCCATCAGGTCACCTTCGCCGACGTCAACGACATCCTGATCGACCAGCTCAACCACCGTCAGGAGTACAAGGTTCATGTGGTAGGGGCGGATCAGAAACTGGACGTGGTGCGCAACGTGGCGGCGGTCAGTTCCGCCGGTCACGAGGTGATCGCCCGCATCATCACCGCCGATCTGGTCACCACCGCCGTCGGCCCCAACATTCTGGACAAGATTGCCAGCACCCTGGCCAAGGGGCTGCAAGCTCGCTTCGATGCCGGCAACCTGACACCGCTGAACGTCATCGCCTGTGAAAACATGGTACGCGGCACCAGCCACCTCAAGCGGGAGGTACTCAAGTACCTGCCGGTCGCGTATCATGCCACGCTCGAATCCTGTATCGGCTTCGTCGACTCGGCGGTGGATCGCATCGTGCCGCCCTCCGCGGCTGCCAACGATGATCCGCTGGAAGTGACGGTCGAGAGCTTCAGCGAGTGGATCGTCGACCAGACCCAGTTCAAGGGAGAGCTGCCACAGGTGGCGGGCATGGAGCCCACCGACAACCTGATGGCCTTCGTCGAGCGCAAGCTGTTCACCCTCAACACCGGCCACATCGTCACCGCCTACCTCGGCAAACTGCGGGGCTACCGCACAGTGCGCGAGGCGATCGAAGATCCGGTGATCCGCAGCAAGGTACGCCGCGCCATGGAGGAGAGCGGTGCCGTGCTGGTGAAACGCTACGGCTTCGACCCGCGTCTGCACGCCGCCTACATCGAGAAGATCCTAGCCCGCTTCGCCAACCCCTATCTGGTGGACGAGATTGACCGGGTCGGTCGTCAGCCGCTGCGCAAGCTGGCGGCGGGAGATCGACTGGTGAAGCCGCTGCTGGGCACCCTGGAGTACGGCCTGCCGAGCGATCAGTTGCAGGAGGGGATCGCCGCGGCGCTCCACTATCGCAATGCCGATGACCCGCAGGCGGTGGAGCTGCAAGCCCTGCTGGCGGAGCTTGGCCCGGCCAAAGCGCTGGCCCGCGTCACCGGACTGGATGAAGAGAGCGAAGTGGTTCGCGCCATCGTCGCCCGTTACGAAACCCTGTAATAACCCTGCTTGCGGCGCATTCAGCCACCACTGATAGCGCGCCAAGCGCTTGAATGGCAAGGGAATGTGCCCCATATGATAAAAACCGGGAGAGAGGCTGACTCTCTCCCTGTCAGCTGGACCCAATGCACCTATGACCACACACCAGGAAGATGAAGTACTGGAACGACTGAACGAGCAGGATGGCCCACGCGGCTTCTTTCTCGAAGCCGTGACCATCCTGGAAGAGGCGGTCGACTCCCTGATGCGACGCGCGTTTCGTCAGGAGGAGTATGCCGTCAAATACGCCATCGAACCCCTGCTCAACCAGAGCGGCCCCCTCGGCCAGCTGGAGGTGCGCCTCAAGCTCATCTTCGCCCTCGGCCTCATCTCCCTTGAGCGCTATCAGGATCTGGAAGCCTATCTCAAGATCCGCGACTTTCTGGTGCGCGACCCCAAGGATTACCGCTTCAGCGACAAGCCGATCCGCGACCTGCTCGACCGCCTGCACGGAGTCAATCAGGGCGGCATGATGAAGCTGGAGCCCCCCGCCAGCGAAGAGGATTGGGCCTTCTACCAGATGCAGCTCAACCGGCTCGATCAGATGGTGCGCTCCGCCCTGGTACTGGCGCTGGCCGACTGTGTCGGCGAGCTCCACAAGGAGAGCCCCATCTAATCCGGCCCTGAGGCCACCCCATCACCACGGTTGGCGTCTGGCTGGCGCCCTTCACACCACCGCTAGCCACCATGACGCCGACTGTCGCACATCTCCCCATCCCGGCCATGATGCACGCGCCTTCAGGTGTCAATCTGACCAACTTAGCCACTACACTAGCTCCATACTCACTGCCTGAATCGAGGTCTGCATGATTGCCCTCTCTCTGGCCGGGATCGCCCTGGTCTCCGTGCTGGCCCAATGGCTTGCTTGGTCGCTGCGGGTGCCCGCCATCCTGTTTCTGCTGCTCACCGGCCTGACTCTGGGCCCGGTCAGCGGCCTGCTCGATCCCGATGCCCTGCTCGGGGATCTGCTGTTCCCGCTGGTCTCCCTGTCGGTGGCCATCATCCTGTTCGAGGGGGCGCTGACCCTCCATCTGGCCGAGCTCAAGGGGATCGGCAAGGTGGTACGCAATCTCTGCTCCACCGGCATGCTGGTCAGCTTCGCCGTCATCGGCAGCGCCGGTTACTTCCTGCTGGGGCTGGACTGGCGGGTCGCCACCATGCTCGGCGCGGTACTGGTGGTAACGGGCCCGACGGTGATCGCCCCCATGCTCAACGTGATCCGCCCCACCCGGGAGGTGGACCGCATTCTGCGCTGGGAGGGGATCGTCATCGACCCCATCGGCGCCCTGTTTGCGGTGCTGGTATTCGAGGCGGTACGCCTCGGCAGTCAGGGAGATCTCATCAGCCATACCCTGCTGGCGCTGGGCAAGACAGTGTTGGTCGGTTCCCTGATCGGGGTGGCGGCAGGCTGGCTCACCACCCTGCTCATTCGCAAGGACTGGCTACCGGTCAGCCTGCACAAATTCGGCGTGCTGGCGCTGGTGCTGGTCACCTTCAGCCTCTCCAACTGGCTCAGCCACGAATCTGGCCTGCTGGCGGTGACCGTGTTCGGCATCTGGCTCGCCAATCAGGAGGGGCTGGATCTGGAGGAGGTGCTGGCGTTCAAGGAGGATCTCGCGGTCATCCTTATATCCAGCCTGTTTATCCTGCTGGCGGCCCGCCTCGATCTGGCCCAGCTCTGGCAACTCGGCCCCATGGTGCTGGCGCTGCTGTGCGTGGTGCAATTCGTGGCGCGTCCGCTCTGTATTCTGGTCTCGACCTGGGGCTCGGATCTCTCCTGGCGGGCTCGCGCTCTGCTGAGCTGGATCGCCCCGCGCGGCATAGTCGCGGCGGCGGTCAGCGCCTCGTTTGCCATCAGCCTGCATCAGGCCGAGATCCCCGATGCCGACAAGCTGGTGCCGCTGGTATTTGCGGTGATCATCTCCACCGTGGTGTTGCAGAGCCTCACCTCGGCACCGCTGGCCAGCCTGCTCAAGATGCGCCAGAGCGCCCCCAACACCTGGCTCATCATAGGGGCCAACTCGGTGGCGCGGGCTATCGGCAAGGCGCTGGCGGATCAGGGTGTGCCGGTACAGCTCTGCGATCCCGCCTGGGAGTTCTGCAAACAGGCGCGGATGAGCAACCTCCCCTGTTATTTCGGCAACCCCCAGTCGGAACATGCCGAGCTGCACCTGCCGCTTACCAGCATCAGTACCGTGCTGGCGCTCTCCCCCAACCGTCACAACAACGCCCTCGGGGTACTGCACTTTGCCCACCTCTACGGCGAGGAGCAGGTCTACTCCCTGCGCTCCAGCGAGCAGCACGGCAAAGCCAACCGGGAGAGTGCCACCTTCCGCGCTCGCCAGAACCTGTTCGGCCCCGACATCAACTATGCCCGGCTGAGCAGCCTGCTGAGCCGGGGCGGCCAGATCAAGGCGACCCGCCTGAGCGAGGCGTTCGACTGGGCCCAGTATCAGACCGCCAATCCCGGCGCCATCCCTCTGTTCATCATGGATGGCAAGGGCAAGCCCCAGATCGTCACCGGCCCCGTCACCCCGCAGGCGGGTGAGCTGCTGATCGCCCTGCAGCCGCCCAGAGAGCAGGGAACCGAATGAGCGAGGCCAACCACAATCCGCTGATCACCCCTCTGCTGGTGCTGCTGCAACAGGCGGCGGGCAGCTACAAGGTGCATGAACTGATGGCGGCTCTGCGCCAGCAGGGGGAGATCCCCCGGCTGGCCGACGACGAGCAGTTGCAGCTGTTTCGGGTCAACTTCCTGATCATGAACGCCCTCTACCAGTTGCAAGCCGAGCTTTATGAAGAGGGTTGGTGGCTGGTGATCAGCACCCTGGATATCCGGCTCGAACCGCTGGTCGGGAGCTCGGAGGCCAGCCACGGCTTTGCCCTTGGCGAAAATCTGCGTAGCTACTATCTCGACTGGCAGGTGTTCTGGCAGACCGACCGTGCCGAAGTTGAAGCCCTGCTCAACCGCTTCTGGCGCGCTTATGACGGTGAGGGGCACAAAGCCGAGGCGCTGGCCCTGTTCGGGTTGAATGAGGGGGCGAGTCAGGAGGCGATCCGCCGCCGCTGGCGGGAGCTGGCATTGCAGCACCATCCAGATCGGGGTGGCAATGCCGAGACCTTTATCCGCATCCGCTGGGCCTGGGAGGTCCTGCGGGGATGATCCGGTTGCCGTCCGCACAAAGAGAGGCATAGACTGGAGCTGAATCCCCCTTCACAGGAGAGCATCATGACAGTCAGTGAACTTCGCAAGCTCTATCAACAACAGATCCTGCAAGAGGCCGAAATACTCCACGACGTGGCCATCCCCGGCTGGATCATCGAATTCAGAGGCAATGATGGCGCCCTCTACGAGCTGACCGATACCCTCGGCTGCCCGGTCAGTTTCGATACGGTCGAACAGGCCCGCGATCATGTGCATCTGGTAGCTGACTGCCCGATGCAGGTAGAACACCTCTATCGCTTCTTCGAACGTTAACTCAAACCGTCACATCTCACCCCTAGCCCCGGTGAGGCTTGTACCAGGCACATAGTCAGCACGTGCCTGCCACAGGCCTCCCCAGAAAAAACTGCTTCGATTTACTCGTGTTGCAGAGTACAAGTTGCACGCTATCTGGCATAGACAGCCATAAATCTGGCTATGGAGTGGCTATCTCTATGGTCACATGGACCAGCTCTTCATGTATCGCCAACCGCGCGCGGATCTCGCTGGCGGAGACAGGCGCAGTCATCAGCAGGGAGAGCACGCAGGCATACTGCTGCTGGCCCACCCGCCAGACGTGCAGATCGCGGATCTCGGCATCCGGCAGGTCGGCAATCACCTCACGGATCTCTCCCACCAACGGGGTATCCATCTCGGCATCCAGCAGCACCCGACCGGAGTCGCGCAGCAGACCCCAGGCCCACACCGCCACCAGTACGGCCCCCACTATGCCCATCAGGGGATCCAGCCAGTCGGCCCCCCACAGCATGCCCCCCACCAGTGCCAGGATCGCCAGCACGGATGTGGCCGCATCAGCAAGCACGTGGATATAGGCGGCGCGCAGGTTGAGATCCTGATGGCCGTGGTGAGCGTCATGGTCATGATGATCGTGGTCGTGATGCCCATGATGGTGGTCATGCCCATGGCCGTGGTGATGATGGCCGTGATCATCCTTGAGCAGCCAGGCACAGGCCAGGTTCACCAGCAGCCCTACCAGCGCGATGGCGATCGCCTGTTGATAGTGGATCGGGCTGGGATCGAGCAGCCTGAACACCGACTCGAACAGCATCAGCCCGGCCACCCCCACCAGCAGGAGAGCACTGGTGAAGCCACCTAGCACCTCGATCTTCCAGGTGCCGAAGCTGAATCTGTGGTCGCGGGCAAAGTGGCGGGCGGCGCGGTAGGCCAGCACCGAGAGACCGAGCGCCAGCGCGTGGGAGCTCATGTGCCAGCCGTCGGCCAGCAGCGCCATGGAGTTGTAAAACCAGCCGCCGCCGATCTCCGCCACCATCATGATGACGGTCAGCAGCACGGCCCAACGGGTTTTCTGTTCAGCCAGCGGATTCCCTTCGTGGACGACGGGTTGGTGGCAGTGGGATGAGACAAGGGATGACATGGATTTCTCCTGAGGACGATAATGCAATATACTATACCCCAGTATAGTTTTATTGATCGAGAGGATCCTGCATGTCACACACCATTCACGGTAAAAAGAAGCTGCTGGCACGGGTACGTCGCATCAAGGGGCAGGCCGGTGCGCTGGAGAGCGCGCTGGAGCAGGAGAGCGACTGCGCCGCCATTTTGCAGCAGATCGCGGCCATTCGCGGTGCCGTCAACGGCCTGATGCTGGAGGTGCTGGAAGGGCACATGCGTGAGCATCTCGGCGCCCCCGATGCCACCCCGGCCGAGCGGCTGGAGGATCTAGATCAGGTGGTCAGCATCCTGCGATCCTATTTGAAGTAAGCAGGATGGCGGCGCCATCCCTTCAGGCTCGACCAGCGTCGGGCTTGAGCCACCGCCAGCTTTGCGCCATGATGTCCAGCCCGGCTGACCGCCGGTTTTACTGGACAGTCAATTTCAAGGATCCCCCATGTTTGAACACGTCGATGCCTATGCTGGCGACCCTATCCTGACCCTGGTCGAGACCTTCCACAAAGACACCCGCGAGCAGAAGGTGAACCTGGGGATCGGCCTCTATTACGACGAGCAGGGCCGCATTCCGCTGCTGGCCTCGGTACAGCAGGCCGAAGCCCAGCGCGCCGCCGCGCCAGCCCCGCGCCCCTACCAGCCGATGGAAGGCGCCGCCAACTACCGCACTGCGGTGCAGCACCTGCTGTTTGGTGCCGACCATGAAGCGGTCAAGGCGGGACGTATCGCCACCATCCAGACCATCGGCGGCTCGGGCGCGCTGAAGATCGGCGCCGATCTGCTCAAGCGCTACTTCCCGACCTCCGAGGTATGGGTCAGCAATCCCACCTGGGATAACCACAAGGCGATGTTCGAAGGCGCCGGCATCAAGGTGCACGACTACCCCTACTACGATGCGGCCACTGGCGGCGTGCAGTTTGATGCGATGATCGACTGCCTGAGTACCCTGCCGGCCAAGAGCATCGTGCTGCTGCACCCTTGCTGCCACAACCCGACCGGGGTGGATCTCTCCCGTGCCCAGTGGGATCGAGTGATCGCGCTGGTGGTCGAGAAGAACCTGATCCCCTTTATGGATATCGCCTATCAGGGCTTCGGCGACGGGCTGGAAGAGGATGCCTACGCTATTCGCGCCATGGTGGCCGCCGGCGTAAGCTTCTTCGTCAGCAACTCCTTTTCCAAGAACCTCTCCTTCTACGGCGAGCGGTGCGGCGGCCTGTCGGTCATCTGCAAGGATGCCGAAGAAGCCAGCCGCGTACTGGGTCAGATGAAGGCCACCGTGCGTCGCAACTACTCCAGCCCGCCCACCCACGGTGGCCAGATCACCGCGGCGGTGATGAGCCAGCCCGAGCTGCACGCCATGTGGGTCGACGAAGTGACCGAGATGCGCACCCGCATCAAGGCCATGCGCCAGAAGCTGTTCGAGGTGCTGAGCGCCAAGGTGCCGGGCCGCGACTTCAGCTACTTCATCAACCAGCGCGGCATGTTCAGCTACACCGGCTTCACCCCGGAGCAGGTGGACAGGCTGCGCGAGGAGTTCGCCGTCTATCTGGTGCGATCCGGTCGCATGTGCGTGGCGGGCCTCAACAGTCGCAACGTCGACTACGTAGCCGACGCCATGGCCGCGGTGCTCAAGGGCTAATCCGCACTAGCCCCGCTTTGGCGGGGCTTTCTTGTCTTGTCTCTTCCCTTCGCTTGTGGAGTACTTATGGATCTGATCGCACTCTCTCGGCTGGGAGGTCGCCATCTGGTCACCCTGCATCTGCTGCTCGACAACCAGAGCGTCACCCGCACCGCCGAGCGGCTCTGCACCACGCCTTCCACCGTTAGCAAGACCCTCAACCAGCTGCGGGGTCTGCTGGGGGATCAACTGCTCTACCGCCAGGGCAACCAGCTGCTGCTCACCCCCATGGCCGAGCGACTGGCTCCCACCCTGCACCGGTTGTTGGGGGAGCTGAACGGCCTCACTCGCCAGAATGCCTTCAACCCCCAGCAGTGGCAGGGCTGCTTGCGGCTGGGATTGCGCGAGAGCGTGATGACCTGGCCGGTGGGCCCCATTCTGGGTCAGCTGATGAAAGAAGTGCCGGGCATGGTGCCGGAGATCTGGAACAAGGATGAGCAGGGGCTGGAGGCGCTGGCAGCGGGCAAACTCGACTTCGTGATCCTGCCCCATGACCAGAGCCAGCCATTACCGCGCCAGCCCGGGCTGGTGTGGGAGACCCTGCGGGAAGAGAAACTGGTCTGTCTGCTACGCAAAGACCACCCGGCGCTGGCCAAGCCCTGGGATCTCGATGCCTACCTGAGCTGGCGCCATATCGCCATCCGGGATCAGGAGCTGGCCAACCCCTTCTTCGAGCAGAGCCTTGCCCAGCAACAGGTGCGTCGCCAGATTGGCGCCACCCTGCCCGATTTTGCCAGCGCGGCGGCCCTGCTGCCCCAGACCGATCTGATCCTCACCGCCATCGGTGGCTGGGCGGCATGCATCGCCAGCCAGCCGGATCTGGAGCTGCGTCCGGCACCGTTCGATTACGGCAAGGTGAGTCACAGTCTGGTCTGGTATGGCCCGGCCGGTGATGGCTCGGCCCGCCACTGGTTCCGCCAGCGGATCCTGCAACTGGGTCGCGAGCTGGTCGAGCCCTGAGCCAGGTGACAGCGAGAAGAGATGGATGTTTCGCCACGGCGAAACATCCATGGCAATGAGGGATCAGGGACGTTTGGTATAAATGGGACTGGGGAAAGAGGCGACATTGCTACCCAGATCCGTAATGCGGGCAGCCCCCTGCTTTTTCACCTGATCGATGCGCAACACCTGATGCATGGGGATAAGGGTGTGACGCACATCGGCAAATTCGCTCTTGAGCTTTTCATGGCTGGGATCGACGATAAGCGCCGTGTGGTTGTCCCAGACAAAATCGGCGATCTCGATAAAACCGAACAGTTGGCCCTGATTCACCTGGCGCACATAGACCTCGTAGCGCTCGTTGTGGCAAATAAACTGAACCCGATATAACGCCTTGCTTTCACTCATGATTTATCTGTGATGGAGGAGGGACGGATGGGCAATATCATAACGAGCCCCAAGGCCCCCTCCAATAGACAGAAGTCACAGTTGTGTGCTTTTACTACACAGCAAGGGAATCGATCAGACCTCTTTAGATCAGCGGTGGCAAGGTCACCGCCCCCACTCCCGCAGCACGCAACCGACTCGCCAGCCACTCCAGCTCGCTGCGGGTCGCCTCTGGCCATTGCGCCGCCTCCCCCCGCACCCCGTGGTGGCGAAAACCGTTGAGGCGAATGGGCACAGGCCCAAGCTGCTGCAAGAAGGCGGCGAGATCCACGTCCAGCTCACCACTCGCATCCAGAAAATCGCTTTTGCCCGGCACATGGAGCAGCCGCAGTTCGGTCAGCTTGCCGTGGCGTGCCAGTAGTTGCAGCGACCCCAGCACCCGCTCGCGGCCATAGCCGGTCAGGGTGTGATGGACCGAGTCGCGCCAGCCCTTGAGATCGAGCATGGCGCCGTCGAGCACCGGCAGCAGCCGCTGCCAGCCGGTTTCGGCCAGAGAACCGTTGCTGTCGAGCAGGCAAGTGAGATGGGTCAGATCCGGCGCGCCCTTGATGGCAGCAAACAGCGCAACCACAAAGGGGAGCTGGGTGGTCGCCTCACCACCGGAGACGGTAATGCCGGTCAGCAAGGGGCCGTAGCGTCGCAGTAGAGCCAGCACGTCGGCCACCGTCATGGTGGCCGTCTTGGGGTTGGCGCTGCGCGGGCAGGCCTCCAGACAGGCGTCGCAGTCGGTACAGAGCATCGCCTGCCAATGAACCTTGCCTTCGCTCATGGATAGGGCGCCGCTCGGACAGACCGCAAGGCAGTCGCCACAATCGTCGCACAGCCCGATGGTGTGAGGGTTGTGGCAGCCGGGGCAGCGAAAGTTGCAGCCCTGCAGAAACAGCACCAGCCGGTTGCCCGGCCCGTCGACACAGGAGAACGGCAGCACCCTGCTCACCAGAGCGCTGCGTGTTGGCAAGACATCAGCCATCGGTGAGAACTCAATACTCGCCGATGGTCGATTCGTGGGCGACTACCCGCGGAGCCCGCTGACGAATGGCGGTCACTTCACTCGCCTCGGCACCGAGACAGGTGGTCTGCAAGCGCGATCCCTCCTCTGCGAAGCGAGCCACGTCGCTCTTGCGGATCATGTAGCCGGTCACCCGCACCAGATCGCTGTCGGCCACGTTGGCGGTGAACTCGCGCATACCGATAGCGAGCGCTCCCTTGCAGAGCTGCAGCAGTGCCTGCGGGTTCTGGCGGATGGTGGGATCCAGCGTGAGGATCTCGCTGATCCCCGAATGGTAATAAGTGTGGTGCGGCGCCAGCGCCAGCACATGGCTGGCCGGATCCGGCTCCTGCCCGTAGGGGATGCGCACCCCGGGGGTGACTGCCACATCGATGCTGAGGCCACCTTGCGAGTGCAGCAGGGCGCGACCACCCCAGGCATGGGTTTGCGGCGTCGCAGTGACATATTCCGAGAGCTGGGCCGAGATGCGATAGCCAAGCTGGTTCGCCTCCTCGCCGTGACCATAACGATCCGGCAGATTCTCTTTATCCATCAAGACATTGACCGCTTCCGCCATGCCGTAGATGCCGAACATGGGGACAAAGCGATCCTCATCCAGCAGCCCCTCCTTGACCAGGAAACTGTCGAAGAAACCTGACTCATCATGGAGGAAAGCGGCGCGCGCTTCGATCAGCTGAGAGGCCAGACGGCAGTAATGGGGCAGCAGGCAACCGAGGAAGTCATCGATCCCCTGACACTGCTCGGCGACCCGCTTGAGGGAGATGCGCACCAGGGTATTGGCGCCACCCGCCTGCGGCAAGGCGTTGTAGCAGCTGACGATGCCAAAGCCGCGATTGTCGAAGGTGTCGCGGTGGATCGGGTAGTTGGCGATGTGCGGCTTGCTGCACTCGGCGATGTTCTTCACCGCCTGCAGCAGCAGATCGTCCGGGGTCTGCTCCGGATCGTGGAAGAAGGTGAGGTTCGGCGCCACCTGCTTGAGCTCGTTGTCGATGCGCAGGAGCAGACGGCAGATGCGGTTATCATCCGGCCCGATGTTGACGTGCATGAAGGCGTCCGGCAGCACCCTGTCCAGATAGACCCAGAACCCCTTCAGCTTGCGATAGAGGGTCTCGTCATCCAGTTCGCCGACAAACGGCAGCAGCAGATGGTCGAGCCGACCCAGCCAGACCGGCATGCCGGTGACGGAGGGGACATGGTGATACAGGATGCGCAGGGCGTTGAGCGCCTCGTCGAAATCCTGCGGCGCCGCCAACTCCAGCCAGGCAGAGCCCTGAGTCAGGAATTTTTCATAGTCCGGCAGTACATAACGTGGCTTGTAAGGGGCGTGCCCTTCGAACATGTCGCAGATAAATCCCTGCTCCATCGCCTCGGCGACTGCGGCAGGCAGGTCGGGGTAGGGCAACGCATTCTCGGCGGCCAGCGCCAGCGCGTGGCTCTTCTGGGCGGCGGAGAGATGGGGATCGCGCACGATGCGCTGACAGGTTTCGATCAAAGACATGGGACACTCCTTCACGGACAGAGCCCATATCCTCACCATTTTCAGGCTTTTTTTGAAGTGACATTCACAACAATACGAATGTCTCAAAAAGACATCCGTGAGAGAGGATCACACCCCAAACAGAACGGGGGCCTTGTCTGCCGACAAGGCCCCCGTTGTGCGGATCAGGGCTCGATGACGATGGGCGTACCCGGGTCAACGGCGTCCCACACTTCATCCAGCTCGTGGTTGAGCATGGCGATGCAACCGTTGGTCCAGTTGGAAGGCTGAACCCTGCGGTTGCCAATGCTGTTGCGCTGGCCGTGGATCATGATCATGCCACCCGGACGAACACCCAGCTCATTGGCGCGCTTGATATCATCCAGGTTCGGATAGTTGATATGGATGGCTTTGTAGTAGCCGGAATTGGTCTTCTTGTAGTCGAGGGTGTAGCGCCCTTCCGGCGTACGCTGATCCCCTTCCTGCTGCTTGTGCCCCTTGGGCGCCGGGCCCAGAGCAATCCAGTAGCGCTTCAGTTCTTTGCCATCCTTCATCAGGGTCAGGCTATAGGTCGACTTCTTGACCACCACCAAATCGGCTTTTTCGGTCAAGGCAAAACTCAATGCGGGCCAAAGCCCCAACAAACACAGTAATACGGCTCTCATTCCATCCCTCGACAAGCCTCTGGTGCGGGCTTTTCTTGTTACCAGATCATCTGAACGATGCCCGCCGAGCGGCGAGCGAGCGCCATGATATTGGATCGCCATCAATACTCAATATGCCCGGCAAAACATATCTTGCCGCAGCCAGGCCATCTTCCTTGAACGCCGTCATTTGGCATTGGTAATTAACAGTTAAAACAACAAGATACAAAAAATTATCGCGCTGGCACCCGGGGCAATGATCGGCGAAGATAACACTCCACTCCCCGACAGGATCATGCCATGCGCTCTTCGTGCCGCCTCGCCACCCTGCTGTTCTCGCCACTTCTGCTCTGGCTGCCCGCCAGTGTCGCCGCCGATGCGCTCTGGCTGCGCGAGCCCGCCCTCTCCCCCGATGGCAAGCAGCTTGCCTTCACCTGGCAGGGGCGCATTTTTGTCGCCAGTGCCGAGGGTGGCCCAGCCACGGCGCTCACCGGCAGCGACTACCTGAGCCAGCGGCCGATCTGGTCGCCGGATGGCAAACGGCTCGCCTTTGCCGCCAATCTCTACGGCAACGAGGATGTGTTCGTGGTGCCCGCCAGTGGCGGCGAGATGGTGCGCCTCACTCGCGATTCGCGCACCGATCTGCCGCAAGCCTTCAGCGCCGATGGCAAACGACTGCTGCTGAGCAGCCAGCGCCTGGGTGCGCCCGATGCCGACCATTTTGTCGCGGAAGGCTACCAATGGGGCGAGCTCT
This sequence comes from Aeromonas sp. FDAARGOS 1414, assembly GCF_019047065.1. Lineage (NCBI taxonomy): Bacteria > Pseudomonadati > Pseudomonadota > Gammaproteobacteria > Aeromonadales > Aeromonadaceae > Aeromonas > Aeromonas sp. FDAARGOS 1414. Next base: position 3,077,587 of record NZ_CP077210.1, read on the forward strand.
ACTGGACCCCGATCACCGGCGGCACCTTGCAGGCCGATCTGCCGCTGCCTGCAACTCTCGCCCGCCCCCACGGGGAGCGGCTCGTCTACCAGATGCCCGCGGCGGATCAACCCTTTCGCAAGCATCAGCACTCGTTCGCGGTGCCCCGTCTCTGGCTGTTTGATGGCAAGCAGCACAAGCAGCTGACCGAAGATCGGGTGGCGGCCACCGATCCGGTCTGGAGCGACAAGGGAGATACCCTCTTTTACCTGAGCGAGCGCAGCGGCGATTTCAACGTCTGGCGCCGGGATCTCGCCAGCGGCAAGGAGCAACAGCTGACCCACTATCAGGGCCATCCGGTGCGGGGGCTCAGCGCCTCTCGCAATGGCGATCTGGTCTGGTCATGGCTGGGCGAGCTCTATCGCCTCGATGCCGGTAGCAGCGAGCCACGCAAGCTGACCCTCAGCCCGCAAGTGGCGAGCGCGCCGGATGAGGCGAGCGAGGCCCTGACCCTGGCAGACGAAGCGCTTGTCAGCGAAGAGGCGGACGAGCTGATCCTGGTGAGCGAAGGCAACCTGTTTGCCGTTGACCCCGAGCGGGAGCGGGTGCGTCAGCTGACCCGAGATCCGAGCGAGCAGTCCAGCCCCCTCTTCGCCGAGCAGGGCCGCGCCCTCATCTATCTGTCGGAGCAGCAGGGGCACGCCGCCCTCTATCGCCTACGCAAGGGGGATCCGGATCTGCTGTTCAGCGATCCCGGCACTTTGACCGAGAGTCTGCTGCTGGCGATTCCCGACAAGGGGATCAGCCGTCCGGTGCTCTCCCCCGACGGCAAACAGCTCGCTTTCGTGGTGGATGGCCAGGCCATCCATCTGCTGGATCTGGCGAGCAACAAGCAGCGGGAGCTGGTGCCTGCCAGCTTCAACCCCTCGCGCCACGAAGTGCATCTCGCCTTTGCCCCCGACTCCCGCCATCTGGCGCTCACCTTCCGCCCCGATGCGGCAGAGCAGGAGATCGCGGTGATCGACACAGCCAACCCCAAGGCCAAACCGGTCAATGTCAGCCTCAACGGCTATCAAGATGGACAACCGGGCTGGAGTCAGGATGGCGCCATCCTCTACTGGCAATCGACACGGTTTGGCGCACTGGGGCCCGATGGCGAGCCCCTCGTCACCAACCTGCTCGGCATTTACAGCAGCCGCGCCGCCAGAGCCGATGCGATTGCCGAGCTGGAGCCGCCGAAAGGGGGATACGGCTTTGAGAGCGATCGTCTCAACCATCGCGAAGCGCTGCTGCTGCAACCCACCGGCACCCTGCTCTCCAGCCGCATCATCGGCGACCAGCTGATCTATCTGGTGGAGGAGATGGGGGTCAACAGCGAGAGCGAGATCAAGGGCTACAGCCAGGATCTGCGCAAGGGCAAAACCAGCGAACTGTTTGGCGAGCAACCAGGCCCAGCGCTGGCAAGCCTCAACCAGCAGGGCACCCTGGCTACCCTGGTGCGGGATGGGGAGATCACCCGGATCCACCTCGACTCCAGCGAGGCCACCAGCGCCCCCTTCGCCTTGCAACCCACCGGGCGCTGGCAGGAACGCATAACCGCCGCCTTCGATCAGATCGCCCGGCTTACCCGGGACGAGTTCTATCTGGACGACATGAGCGGGGTGAACTGGGAAAGCTATGTCGCCGCTTATCGCCGCCTGCTGCCGGGCATCGGCAACCCGCGGGACTTTGGCAACCTGTTGGCGGAGCTGGCTGGCGAGCTCAATGTCTCCCACACCTGGGGCAGCGGCCCTGCCCCCTTCCCGCGCATGGCGGACGAGACCGCCAGCCTGGGCGGCTACTGGCAGGATGGCGAGCAAGGGGTGATGCTCACCGCCCTGCTCTCTGGCGGCCCGCTGGATCAGGAGAGCGATATCGCCCCGGGCGCCCGCCTGCTCGCCATCAACGGCGTCCCGATTGCCAATCTGGCCGAACTGGATCGGGCCCTCAACCATCAGGCTGGCGCCCGGCTCGCCCTCACCTTCCAGCAAGAGAGCAACAGGCAAAATGACGAGGTGGTGCTCACCGCCATCGACAAACAGCAGGAGTACCAGCTGCAACAGGATCGCTGGATTGAGAAACGGCGGGAGCTGGTGACCAGCCTGAGCGGAGGACGGGTCGGCTATGTATATCTGCCGGCAATGAATAGCGAGGTCTACGATGCAGTGGTGGCGGATGCCCTCGGCAGACAACGTAATCGCGATGCGCTGATCGTCGATGTCCGCTTCAACAGCGGCGGCTATCTCGCCAATACCTTGGTGGAGTTTCTGACCGGCAGCGGCAGCACCAAGGGGATGGCCAGCAGCTGGCCCCGTCAGGGCAAGGGTGAAACCGACGCCGCCACTCGCCAGTGGACCAAGCCCTCGGTGGTGCTGGTCAACGCTGGCAGCTACTCGGAAGGCTCCGCCTTCCCCGAGTACTACCGCGCCCTCAAGGTCGGCCCCATCGTCGGCGATCCGGTGCCCGGCACCGGCACCATGGTCTACAGCCACGACTCCAGGCTGATCCCGGGGCTCTCCTACGGCATTCCGACCCTGGGGCTGCGCAAACCGGACGGCACCTTCTACGAGAATCAGGAGCTGATCCCGGACCTGCAGGTGCCCCTCACCCCCGCCGACATGGTGGCTGGGCGCGACCCGCAACTGGAGGCGGCAGTACAAGCCGCCCTCAAGCAGTTGTCAGCCAGCGCCAAATAACGGCCCCCATCGAGCTCAACGAAAGCGAAACAGCTCGCGATGCAGATGCCCGTCCGGCAACAGCCGGGTCAGGGCATCTGCCATCCCCTCCGGCCCGCAAAACCACACCTGCTCGGGGGCATCCTGCGCGATGCGGGCAAGATCCAGTCGCCCGGCCGCCTTGTCCAGATGCAGCTGATAGCGCACGCCGGTGCGATGACAGAGCTCGGCCAACCGCCGGTGGTAGACGGCGCCTGCCAGATCCGGCGCACACTGGATCAGGGTGATCCCCTCGCTGCGCTCCCCACGGGCAGCCAACCCCTCCAGCCAGGCGACGAACGGTGTGATACCGATCCCGGCCCCCAGCCAGAGGGCTCTACCTCCCCCTTGCGGGGCGACAAAGGCGCCATAGGGCCCGGTCACCACCACCCCATCCCCGGCGCGCGCCTCTGCCACCAGCTGACGGGTATGATCCCCGAGCGCCCGCACCGCGATCACCAGCTGGCGCCGATCCGCTGACACCCGCACCAGGGTAAAGGGGTGCGGCCCCTCCTTGGCGTCAAACTCGAAGAAGGCAAACTGGCCCGGGCGGTAATGGGCGAGCGGCCGATCCAGCTGCATGGTCAGCTCGCAGGTGTGATCTGCCAGCGTGCGCACCGCAACGACCAGGCCTGGATGGCGATCCCGCGCCCCCACTTGTCCCAACAGGGAGTAGAGGGCCCCGATAGCACCGATCCCGCCGATCAACCAGATCGATACCCCAACAGGCGTCATGGCTCCCACCTGAGGCAGCAGGCAGAGCCCGTGCCCCCAACCCGCAAGATAGATGAGCGGCGCCAGACGGTGGATCAGCCGAAAACGGCCATAACTCACCAGCGCCAGCAAGCTCACTACCACCAACGCGATCAGTAGATAGAAACTCCACTCACCCAGGGTATTGCCAAGGGCATGGAGCGAGATGCCATTACCTGCACCAGCTCCAGCTGCACTGGCCCCACGCCGGGCGGGACGACTCAGCCAACCCGCCGAGACTGCCCACTTGGGCACCTCCACCACCAGCCAATGCGCAGTGAGCGCCAATGCACCGCCGATGGCCGTCTGACGGTGCAATCGCAACATCCGGTCCAGACCGCCACACCACACCTCCAGCTGCGGCAGGCGCAACGCCAGCAACAGCGAAATGGCCATATAGGTCATCCCCAGTAGGCCGGTCAGCAGCAACATCTCATGGCGCCAGGGCCACACCCCGTTGGCATCCCCCGCATACCCGAGCCACCAGACTCCGACCGCCAGCAATGGCAACAGCCACCACATCCATTTGTTCGTCATAACATGCTCCCTGGTTCCATCGCGGCAGGGCCTCATCTCCCTGCTGATGGCACCATTGCACACCTGTCTGGTCACAAAACTTTGCCAGTGGGGGAAGCTTGTGTGGCAATGTGTGACAAACGGAAACAAAAGAGGGGCCGACTGGCCCCTCATGATCACCCTTGTTGGCTCGCCCCTTTTCACAGGAGATGGCGCACAATTCGCCTCCGCTGTGATTGACGACCCGCCAGAAAAAGGAATCAAATGAGGACGTTATATATCTGCGGCGGAAAACCTGCTGCCCACTCTTCCGGACAAGGAGATCCCCCTTGCTTTCATCCACCGAACAACGCGTCTGCCCCAGTTGTCAGCGCGAGACCAACCATGTCGTAGTGCTGGTCGACAAATCCTTTGGCCAACAGCCGACACCGGAGCAAAAGCGCACAGCATTTATCAAAGACTTCATTACCGGCTGGGCCGCCGGCCCCTTTCTGGCCAACATGGATCGCTTTGAACGACATGCCATCTGTGAAAATTGCGGAAATAAAGTCATTGATGAATGAAAAAGGGAGAGGCAATCGCGGGCTTCCATACACCAGCCACCTTTTATGGCCGAAACCCAAAAGAAGGCGTTGCGATTCAGGATCACAACGCCATAGACGTCAATCAAACAACACGGTCACCGGCAACCCTTCCACTTGCAGGTTCGGGGGTAATTTTTCATCCAGCGAGAGTGCGACCTTGAGGGTTGCTTTCTCCCCTTCAAACGGAGCGGCTAACTGAGCCGGCAACTTGTCCGCCAGCTCGACCTGTCTGGCGACCCTGGCAGCCAGACGCTCCCCGCTGGGCAGCTTGACGACAGCCTTGTGTCCAGGAGCCATTGAAGAGAGATATTTGGGCTGCACATAGGCTATCACCAGCGGGTCTTCTCGCTTCGAGATAAGTGCCAGAGGAGCCCCCGAGAATACCCAGTCCCCCTCCTGTACCAGCACATCTGAAACCTTGCCAGTCGCCGGAGCTCTTGGCTGTTGATGGTACGCCATCGCTTCCATCTCGGTCAGCTCCTGATCGAGCAAGTGACGAGCACTGGCTAGCGGTCCGGTCAGTTGGTCCTCACTGATTTGCAGTTCCTGCGCTATCTTCTCTGCCCTTGCCTTCTGCAGAGCTATGCGTGACTGAGTCCAATTCAGCAGGGCCGTTGCGTACTCTGCACTGGATACCAGCTTCTCTTTTTTATAACCGGCATACTCCTGATAGATGACCTCCTGCTCCCGGCTCCCCCGTTCGGCAATACCAATCTGTTCGTCCAGATTGCGCAAGATAGCCTGTTCAGCCTCAGCCTTGCTCAATTCGATGGCCGCTCTGCGCGCTTTTCGTTCCGCCATGTTGGCCTTGAGGGTTGGAGATTCGAACTGCATCAGGGCATCGCCTTGTGACACCCCCTGGCCGGGAGCTGTGTAGATGTGTCGAATAAAGCCATCCCCATTGGCAACAACCAGTTGCGGCTCGGTGGTAATGATGGCTGGCGCCTGGGTCAGCCACCACTCGCGCCCCAGATACCACAGCAGAATAATAACGGGACTGAATGCCAGTAACAGGATGAGATACCAGCGAGCCTTGAAGGCGACACGCTTGGCGGGGGCATACAATACCCGGATCCCTTCATCCGACGTGGCATCCTGCTTCTTGGGGGGATTGAATGTGACTTTCATCAGAATTTATTTCCTCGTTTTAATACCCACCAGGGGGCCATGCTGCTCTCTTCATGACCGCGCCGGAACATCTCATTCAACAGTGCGATGGCGCACCACAAGCGCATCAGCAAGGTGTACACCGGGTAAAGACACAACCATGGCAGCAGACGTAGATCTGCCTTCGGGCGTTCAGATATAGCCAGCAAAAACACGGCGAAATTAACCAGGGTAAGAAACAGGTAAACCAGATAGAGACAGATCATCAACGCAGCGACAAACTGCCCCGGATAGCTAAGCACCAACCACCAGCTATAACCCATGACCAGCAGGGGCAGCACCACGTTTTGCGCCACCCCGTAGATCAAGGTAAACAAAAAGGTCTTCCAGCCCAGAATACGCGGCGTCAGGGAGAGCTTGTGCTTGCGCAGATAGAGAAACAGCAGATCTCCATCCCAGCGTAAACGCTGCTTGGCAAGCGTGATCACGTCTGCGGGCGCATCGGTGTGACCGATGGCACGAGGGGCGAACCCTATCTTTAAAGCCGGATGGCGTTTGAGGTAATGCTTAATACGGACTGTCAGATCCAGATCTTCTGCGGTATGGGTATCCCACCCACCAATCTGGCGCAAAAAATCACGACGAAACGCACCGAAGGCTCCCGAGATATTGTTGATGAGGTTCCACTCGCTCAGTCCCGTCTTGCCCCCCTGCATGGAGATCATGTACTCAATGCTCTGCATCCGGGTCAGTACGCCATCGTTCAGATTTCGCACCCTTAATGCCCCTCCCACAGCAGGCACATCAGGATCATCGAAACAAGCCACGATCTCATCGATCATGTTGTTGTCAAAGGAGGTATCTCCGTCCGCGTTCATCACTATCTCGCCAGTCGCAGCGGAGAGACCGGCATTGAGAGTGGAGACCCGGCCTCCCCTCTGCCATTTCGGTAGCAGGACCAAACTTCTGTTCTCGCACCCCTCGAATTCACGAACACAATTGAGCGCAGCCTGATAGGTATGCGCGTTGGCCTTGGCGCCATCAATCACAGCAATGATTTCCATTTGACCGCGATAAAGCTGTTCCTTGAGCGTCAATATGGTGGAGCGGATCGCCTCACCTTCCCCATAACAGGTGATGATGCAAGACACTTTGGGACAGCGCCGAGCGCGCGGCAGTTCAGATGCCCTGGGAACCTGGCGCGCATACCATTTCAGGATCCCGGTCAACGTCAGCGCCATCAGTGGCACCTCCATCAACAGCAACATGGGCAACAGCAACAGAATCATCCGGGGAGAAAACTGGAGGCTACCCAGTATCTCTATCAGGATGTAGTGCACCGTATTCATCCACTCATGCATCCGGGCTATCTCCATCCAGCCACTGGCCGAGCCATACCGCTGTATCGTCGCCCAACAGGGCGGGCAAAGGTTGTACTTTCACCGCCAGCGTCAGAGCATCCAGTCCCTCGATGAGATTCAATGCCTGAATGCGCTCCTGCAGAATGCGCCAGTCGTCGGCATCCGTATGCGGCAACAGCAATAACAATCGGTCATCGGCATACTGGCAAACGACATCGGTATCACGGAATAGAGCTTGCAAACGGTTGAGCAGAGCGGCCAGTCGCTGCTGAGTCTTTAGCATGCCCAACTCGGCCCGCAACTCAGCCAGATGCTCAACCCGAATAGCCAGCAAGGTATGGCAGCCACCATGGCGTTGCAGCAAGCTGTTGTTCCATTGCAGCAACCAGGGGAAGTGCTCCATGGCCATAGGGGTACCCCAGGTCAACGGCAGATGCAGTTGTTGAGTTCCTTCCCGTGCGATGTGGCGGGCCAGCTTGCCGATGCGATATTCATAGATGGGCGCAACCACCAGATCATCGGGTTTGTGCGCCTGGCCACATTCATGGCAACGCGCCTGGACGGCAGCCTCCATAAAACGGGCATGGCATGACAAACAACGGAATTTCTCAAGGGGCCTGTCATAGTCAACACCGATGTGACGCAGAGTCGTGACGCACTTGGGACAACGCAGCACACCCTGTCGCATGAATGCATCCTGATCATCCACGTGCCCGCAGGTGAAGCAGTGCACAGCTGGCTTGGCCTGGATGGCGATATGAGCGCATTCGGGACACACATCGACAAAATTGAGATGTGCCGAGTTGCAACTGTGACAAAGACGTACCCGGTCCACCAGCTGCTCACTCTGCAATAAACGCTCTGCAACCAGCTGCGGGAGGGCATCCCCTGCTTCGCTGCCCAGCAGGCAATCCAGCAGGGGATAGCTGTACCCCTGACGGCAACCAGCCTGCCAACGTGGCAACAAGCGAAAATGGGAGCGAGGCCAGCTGTACCAAGCCAGCTTTTCCATGTCATCCGGATGCTCTCGAGGGGTCAACAACGCCAACCGTTCAAGCATGTCAGAGGCCCGTTCATCCAGCTGTGTCAGGAGACCGTCGGCCAACATGGGAGAGAGCGGGCTCTTTACAACACAAAATACCGGCTGCAAATAGCGTATCGGGTCACGCCGCACAGCCTGCAATACCCTGTCCTGCTCATCTGCAGGCAGGTTGAGCAGTAATACCGGCTGCTGCAATGGATCCCAGCAGGACAGATCGAGAAGTGGCAAGGCAACACGATCCACCGAGCCTCCCAGCAGCGCAATCTGACCGGGGTGTTCACTCGTGCTCATCATGGGGAAATAACCTCTTTCCATTCACTGACAAATAGATACCAAGCCAATAAAACGGACCCGCCTGTTGTCATGCATCGGCAGACTCAGGCAATGTCGCGAGATGCGCATTGCCCTGCACGGACAGCACAACAGCAGTGTCAACGTTATCGACGGATAGCATGAAGCAGGCGAACGCGCAGAAAGAGTTGAGAGCTGACGCCATTTTCATGTGCGGCTCAGCCATCTCGGGGGGAAGAGATCTGAAGCTTTCCGAGCCCGACTCACATCGGGGGTGGCAAGGTGGGCGATTTTGCAGTTGTGGACAATTTAGTCAACCCGGAAAGATGAGAATAACTAGCAGATAGTTGAATGGATCAATCTTTATGCACAAAGATGACTACAAAAAGCACTATTAACAGAAAAGACAAAAGAGCGTAACTCAGTGAATCTACTATCTTGCAGCCTGCAATTCCTATTCATGTTCATATGAATACATATCTGATGGCAAAATGCGGACCCAATCGGCAAGGCGACAAACTATGTCGCGCACCTGCCAATAATATGGCAGCGTCTGCCACGGTTACGACAACGAATAACCATGAAAAGCACAGCTCCCGGCCTGATCACCGGGAGCTGTGCGGATTATTCGGCTGAAACCGGTTGGTAATGGTTGACGATCCACGCCTCGAAGTCGGCCAGCATGCGGGTTTCCGACTCGTTGTTGTCGGCGATAAGCTCGGCGCCGTGGACCACCCGGATATGGGCATCGAGCGGGCTTCCCTCGCCAGCCGCGGGGCGCTGCTGGGCTGCGGCCATGCAGGCTTGCGCCTGTTGCCACGCCTCAGCGGCGCTCAGGTTGCACGCCTCGGCCAGAGGCACGGCACTGAAGCCTTCACCAGTCAGGCTGCGCAGGGTCTCATCATGAGTCATGCCGTTGCCCGGCCCCCAGTAGTGGGCGGCCAGATCCGGCCCGATGCGCGGGTTGTCGGTGAGGTAGCCATCGCGCTTGAGGAAGTAAGCGCGGGTCTGCTCCACCGCCATCAGCGCCAGCAGGTAGCCGTGATAGGCGCAGGCCGACTCCTGATTAAGGAGGTGCGGAATGGCCAGCAGCGGGCGCGGGCTCTCGACACCGAGGATCTTGCGCTCCCACTTGCGGGCCAGCGCCAGCACAGCCTCGGGAGTACGTTCAGCCTCATCCATGGCGTAGAGATCCCGCTCGAAGTAGGCCACCAGCGCGATCTGACGTTCGTTAAAAGCGCGAAACGGCTGACGGGCGGCGATCATCTCCTTGATAAGCGCATCGGGGATCGCCTCTCCTGCCGCATTTCTGGCGTAGCGTTTGAGCCAGTCGGCATCGTCCAGCAGGCTGTCGCAGAACATCGACTGGGTCTCGGCATAAGCCATAGAGGTGGGCGGAAACTCCTGTGAGAAGCAGGGGGCATTGCCGGTGACATTGGCAAAATGCGCGGCGTGGCCCCCCTCGTGGAACAGGGTGTTGAGCCCGCTCCAGCCGCTGCCCACCTGCGCCGGATCGGCCAGGCTGGTGAAATTGACCACCGCAGGTATCCACTCCCCCTGCTGGAAGAAGCTCGGCACCGGGCCGTGGCAGAAGCCGTTCTCGTATTTCCCCTCCCGGGTCAGCAAGTCCAGGGTGAGGGTCGCCCCGCGATACTGGATGCCGAGACGACGGAAGCTCTCGACCCAATCCTTCAGCGCCCGCGAGAAGGGCACATAAGGATCGAGCTGGCGGGTTACATCACCACTGATGGCGTAGCGCAGGTTATGGGGCATCAGGGCCGCCTCCCCCTTGGCCGCTTTCAGCTCGGCAAGGCTTTGCTGCAGCCGGGCGTCGGTGCGGGAAATGAAGTCGTCGAGAATGGAGAACAACTGCTCCGGGCTCATCTGCTCGTTCTTGCGCACCTTGTAATCGAAGTAGTCGCGATAGCCCATGGCTCTGGCAAAGCGGTTGCGCAGCGCCACCACCTCGAGAAAACCATTGCCGACCACCCACTGCTCCAGGGTGTGGAACATGGCGAGCGCGCTCTGGCGCACCGCCTCGCTCGGGCTGGCGGCAAGGGAGGTACTGGCGGCGGGTAGGCTACCAGCCACCTGCTGGCCATGCTCATCCAGCAGGGTCAGTTTCAGCCCCTTGCGGCGGGCGAACAGCGCCGCCTCGGCAGCCACCAGCTCATCCATCAGGGCGGCAGCGGCGGGATCTTCAATCACATTGCACTCGAAGAAGGCGATCCAGCCTTGCAGACCGCGCTTGATATCATCCTCGTCGGCCTGCGCCAGCATCTCCCGCAATTCGGGCAGACGGGCCGGATTGGCGCAAAAAGCCTTGTAGGCCTGCTCGGCCGCGGTAAAACCGGCCTGATCGTCGCTGGTGCCCATATAGGTGGACCAGAAGAGATCCTCCTTGCGCCTGTGTACCTGCAGATAGTCGGCGTTGAGCTGGTTGAAGTAATTCCTGGCAATGGAACTCATAAATTCCCTCTTGTTATGGGGTCACCCGCAGCGGGGCCCACTCCTTTTTTAGTGAAATGCCAAATGATTCACACTCTTTGGCAAAAATTGCGCAGGGATGCGCCTGAACACGCTACCAAAAAATGGGGAGTGCTGTCTGCTGGCTATACTGTTGTCAAAACGCTCATTTAAGGGCGCGCGACCACTGGTTAATAGTAAATAAGTTGTTACATCAAGCAATTGGCTGCCGCAGTAACGAGCCATAGAAAATCAACAGGGAATGAGGGTTTCGTCATGTTCAAGCTCGGTGATATCACCGTGAGCCGCAAATTGTTTTTGCTGCTCACGTTGGCGTTTGTCGGTTTTGTCTCGCTGCTGTTCATCTCGGCCAACGCGCTCCAGCGCAATCTGATGAGTGAGCGAGAGGCGCGGCTCAATGCGGTATTAAGCCAGGCCATGAGCCAGATCCAGTTTCTGGCCAGCACCCTGCCTATGGAGCAGGCGCAGCAAGAGGCACGCAAGCTGCTGACCAATATGCGCTTTGACGACAACAACTATCTGTTCGTGATCAATGAGAACCGCCAGATGCTGGTGCACCCCATCCGGCCGGAGCTGGTCGGCCAGACCATGGGGGAAGGAACAGGTGCCACCGCCGGGCAGTTCTGGCTGCAGATGGTCGATATTGCCAAGGGAGGCAAACAGGGCACCCTGCAATATGTCTGGAGCGGCCCATCGGGCGAAACTGCTGACAAGCTCTCCATGGTGTCAGGCTATCAACCCTGGGGCTGGATCCTCGGTTCCGGCATGCTGCTGCAAGATATCCAGCAGACCATCTGGGCCCAGTACATGAAGATGGGTAGCGCCACCGCCATTGTGACCCTGCTGATGGGGCTGCTGGGCTGGCGCATCACCCGCTCCATCGTCTCCCCCCTCAACCAGATCAACAACGCCATGCAACGGGTCGCCCAGGGGGATCTGGTGGTGAGCATCCCGGTACATGGCAAGGATGAGCTGGGCATGGTCGCCCGCTGTACCAATCAGAGTCTCGATGCCATTCGTCACGCCCTGCTGGAGGCCAGTCTGGGTGCCCGCAACGTGGCCGATGCAGCCCTGCGCATCGCCGCCTCCGCCGAGCAAACCAATCAGGCGGTGAGCAGCCAGCGGGATCAGCTGGCCCAGCTCGCCACAGCCATGAATGAGATGAGCGCCACCATCTCCGATGTGGCCGGGCATGCCGAAAATACCGCGCGGGATACCCAGGAAGCGACCGGAGAAGCTGGCCTCGGCAACCGTGACGTTCACGCCAGTGTGCACGGCATCAAGGCGCTGGCTACCGAGGTGGAGCAGGCCACCCTGCAGGTCAACCAGCTCAAAGAGGGGGTCATGCAGATCGGTGAAGTGACCGCCGTCATCAGCTCCATCTCGGATCAGACCAATCTGCTGGCTCTCAACGCCGCCATAGAGGCCGCCCGTGCTGGCGAGCAGGGGCGTGGCTTTGCCGTAGTCGCCGATGAAGTGCGCCAGCTGGCCAGTCGTACCCGCCAGTCCACCGAAGAGATCCAGAGCACCATCGCCCAGTTGCAGCAACGGGCCGTCACTGCTGCCAATGCCATGGATGCCAGCCGAAAACTGGCCGAAAGCAGCGTCAACCAGTCACAACAAGCGGGTCAGGATCTCACTCTGATCGTCAACCATATCCAGCATGTGAGCGACATGGCGACCCAGATCGCTACCGCCGCCGAACAGCAGAGCATGGTGGCCGAGGATATGAATCGCAACGTCAGCGGCATCAACGACTCGGCGCTCGAGATGTCCCAGTCCGCCTCGCAACTGGCGCAGGAGAGCGAACTGCTGGCCGGTCTCTCCCGCAGCCTGGATGAGCGGCTTGCGGTGTTCAAACTGGGCAAGGAGTCCAGCAAGACTCCTATGATGCCAACTCTACATCACTCCAATAGCGAGCAGCGCGCCCGCCATTGATGGCGTCAATCCGTGTCGCCTTGTCACTCGACCTGCCAGCTCGGCTGGCAGGTTTTTTTAAGCCGAAAAACGCGCAGCAAGCATGCATCTTATCGGCATATTCAACGGCATTCGACGCCATTCATAAACAAGAGAACAATTTAAAAACAGCCAGTTAGAACGTTTTTTGTGCCACCGGATTATGCATTTAAACATTCAACTTCAAATAATTAATCAATGCGGTGCACAATGCTGATGGCCGAACATTTGGCCCATCACTAACCATCTAGTCATTTGGCAAACTGACCGAAAGGTCGGGACGCAAAGCCTCCGGTCTACAGACGTTTTGTCCAGGATAGCGGGGTTGCCACACGCAAGTGTGCATCGGGGAACTCCCTGGCCAACTGACTGCCCACATCTATCGAACAGAGGAATGTATGGCAGCAAAAATCCAACTCAATCACATCGCGGCGGTGCTGGCCCTGCTGGCCAGCGGCAGCGCCCTGGCTCATGGCTACATCAGCCAGCCCGAGAGCCGCAACTACCTGTGCAAAACCGGCGGCAACAGCCAGTGTGGAGGCGTACAGTGGGAACCCCAGAGCGTGGAGGGGCCATCAGGCTTCCCGCAAACCGGCCCGCAGGATGGTCAAATCGCCTCGGCGGGCAGCCCGCGCTGGAGCGAGCTGAACATCCAGACCAGCGACCGCTGGACCAAGCGTGAAATACAGCCCGGCCCCTTCGCCATCAGCTGGACCTTCACCGCCAACCACGTCACCCGCAACTGGCGCTACTACCTCACCAAGCAGGACTGGAACCCCAATCAACCGCTCACTCGCGACTCGTTCGACCTGACCCCCTTCTGCGTCATCGACGGCAACATGGTGCAGCCGCCCAAGCAGGTGACCCATAACTGTGTCCTGCCGGAGCGCACCGGTTATCAGGTGATCCTCGGCGTGTGGGAAGTGGGCGACACCAGCAACAGCTTCTACAACATCATCGATGCCAAGTTCAAAGATGGTAGCCAGCCGCCGCTGGAGTGGAGCCAGGCCGGCACCATCTACCCCTCCATCGACCTCGCGGTGGGTGACAAGGCGATGACCCGGGTATTCGATGCCAACGGCGAGCGCCCCGATCTGCAGACCGTGCTGACCATCACCAATGCCGAGCAGGGCCAGAAGAACAACTGGGCCCATGCCCTCGCCGGCAAGCTCAACGCCGAGCAGAGCCTGATCCGCGCCGGTCAGCAAGGAGCCGATGGCCAGTTCAATCCGATCTACGGCATGAACCCCGTCTATCTGCATCGAGACAGCAAACTGGATCGAGTCGAGATTGATCTGCAACAGCTGCAGCCGCCGGTAGTGGACAGCATCAGCGTCAGCGGTCTGGCCAGCGACTATGTGCTGGACAACGGCAAGGCAACCCTCGATTTCACCGTCACCACACAGGGCGATCTGGCCGTCACCAACACCCTCTATGACCACGGCGGCGTCGCCAAGGGTGAAAGCAGCGCTGACATCAAGGACAGCAGCCACACCTTCACCATGGCGCTGGAAGGGCTCAAGGCCGGTCACCACCAGCTGGTGATCAAGGCCACCCCGAAAACGGGCGGCGAGACCATTCAGCAGACCATGGATCTGATGTTCAAGGAGCAGAGCAGCGGCGAATACGACTTCGTCTTCCCGAACTCGCTCAAATCCTATGCCGCCGGCACCAAGGTGCAGCAGCCGAAAAATGGCAAGATCTATCAGTGCAAGCCCTTCCCCTACAGCGGCTACTGCCAGCAGTGGACCACCACTGCCACCCAGTACGAGCCGGGTTTCGGCTCCCACTGGCAAATGGCGTGGGATGAAGTGCACTAACCCACGCTTGGCCACATAAAAAAGGGCGTCCTCTCTAGCAGGGGACGCCCGGAAAAATCAAACCTTGCGGTTTGCATACCAACGGAACCAAGACCTCACTCTTCACTTACTTCACACACTCAACACACTCAACACACTCTTCAAACAGGATTTGTCCATTAACCCTGCCATTTTCCTCCTTCGACAATCACATCATTCGGATCGGTATCAGGGCTCAGCTTGTCACGCACATACTGGTCATAGAGTTTCAGCAGGTACTTCTCCTCCCCCAGCTTGGCGAGACGGTCGTTGACCCAGTCACGCAGCTCGATATTGCCCTTCTTCACCGCCGGGGCGATCGGGTCTTCCGAGCCCAATTTTTCGGGCAATACCCGGTAGCCCGGATTCTCCTTGGCCCAGCTGAACAGCACCAGATTGTCCTGGGCGTAGGCGTCACCGCGCCCTTGGGCCAGTGCCTGCAAAGATTCGGTGTTCTTCTCGAACTTGAGAACCTTCCACTCTGGGTGGTTACGGGTCAGCCAGATGTCGGCCGTGGTGCCGGTGGTCACGATCAGGGTCTTGCTGGCCAGATCATCGAGCTTCTTGGCCGGACTCCCTTCCGGCACCAGCACCTGTACCGCCACTCGCAGGTTCGGGTTGGTGAAATCCACCACCTCGCGCCGCTCCGGGGTCACCGTCATATTGGCGAGGATCAGATCCACCTTGTCGCTCTGCAGGAAGGGGATGCGGCTGGCTGGCTCCACCGCCACGAACTCGATCTTGTTCTCGTCCCCCAGCAGATCCTTGGCGAAGCGGCGGCCGAGATCGGTGTCAAAACCGACGTAGTTCCCCTTCTCGTCCACGTAGCCAAACGGCGGCTTGTCGGTGAAGACGCCGACGATGAGCTTGTCCCGCGCCTTGATCTTGTCGAGGGAACCGTCCGCCGCATGGGCGGCGCCACTGGCAATACCCAGTCCCAATAAGGCACTAAGCAGAACCGAGGTGATTTTTTTCATGCTGACTCCTTTCGTTTGATGACATTTGTATAAGAAAACTTGGCGAGGAACTGGCGCGCACGCTGGCTCCTGGGATTGTCGAAAAATTGGTGAGGTGCTGCCTGCTCCAGAATGTGGCCGCCATCCATGAAGACGATGCGATCCGCCACCGCCCGGGCGAAGGCCAGCTCGTGGGTGACGATAAGCAGGGTCATGCCGCTGCCGGCGAGATCGCGGATCACCTCCAGCACCTCCTGCACCATCTCGGGATCCAGCGCAGCGGTCACCTCGTCAAACAGCATCACCTGCGGGTTCATGCACAGCGCCCGCACGATGGCGATGCGCTGCTGCTGGCCGCCGGAAAGCTGGCGCGGATAGTCATGGCGCCGCTCCCACAGGCCGATGCGGGTCAGCAGCTGCTCGGCTTGCAGCAGTGCCTCTGCCCGCTCCCGCTTTTGCACCTGCAGGGGGCCGAGCAGCACATTTTCCAGCACCGTCAGGTTGGGGAAGAGGTGATAGCTCTGGAACACCATGCCGATCCGCTGGCGCACCCGCTGCCAGTCGGTGGCACCATCCAGCAACACACCATCGAAGCGGATCTCGCCCCCCTGAATGGGTTCGAGCCCGTTGAGAGTGCGCAGCAGTGTGCTCTTGCCACAGCCGCTAGGCCCCAGGATGACGATCACCTCCCCGGCTCGCACGCTGAGGCTGATCCGATCCAGCACCAGATTCGGGCCGAACTGTTTACTGACAGAACCGAGTTCAAGCAGAGGTGTCATACCGCATTACCCCATTGTTGCTCCAGCCGGCGCGAGGCGAGCGAGAGCGGATAGCAGACCAGAAAAAAGAACAGAAACAGCAGACCGTAAATAAGCAGCGAGCCATAGGTGCGCTCGATGACCTGCTGGCCCACCTTGATCACCTCCACCACCCCGATCAGCACCGCCAGCGAACTGGTCTTGATGATGCGGGTGTAGATGTTGATGGTCGGCGGCGTCAGCCGCTGCAACGCCTGCGGCAGCAACACATGGCGATAGAGCTGCCAGGTCGAGAGCCCGAGCGCCAACCCGGCCTCCTGCTGACCACGGGCGAGGGAGTTGAGGCCACCGCGCACCACCTCTCCCACCTCGCTGGCGCCCCAGAGGGCGAGTACCAGCACGGCGCACCAGAAGGCCGGAATATCGAGGCCGAAAAAGATCGGCAACCCGAAGAAAAAGAGATAGAGCCACACCAGCACCGGCACTACCCGAAACAGCTCGAGATAAAGCCGCAGCAGGCCCCGCACCAACCGGCCGCCCTGTTGTGCCAACACGCCGTAAGCGACACCGCCGAGGGTGGCAAGCAGGATGGCCAGTAGCGAGATGGCGAGGGTCTGACCCGCGCCCACCGCCAGCAGTGGCAGCGCCTGCGTCAGCTGCTCAGTAACGGAATTGACCATATTGAGCCCTCCTTTCCTGCGCCTCGGTGGCGAATCTGCGGCAGCTGGAAGATAAGTGCCCACATCGGGATCCTCGCCTGCATCAGCGATTCAGTGACCGAACTGACCATGTTGCAGCCTCCTTTCAACGACGCGCAGAGCGAGCGAGAGCGGCAGGAAGATCAGCACGCACATCAAGGTCAGCACCGCCAGCATCTCGTAGGTCTTGTAGTAGAGGGCGATGTAATTCTTGGTGGTGTAGAGCAGCTCTGGCACCGCCACCGCCGAAGCCACAGTCGTCTCCTTGAGCAGAAAGATGAAGTTGGCAAACAGCGCCGGCAGGCTGGCGAGCCAGGCCTGGGGCAACTGCACGTGGCGCAGCAGTTGCCAGCGGGAGAGGCCGATGGCCCTGCCAGCCTCCAGCTGACTGGCGGGCACCGCCTGAATGCCTGCACGCAGCGCCTCGGTCAGATAACCACCGCCGAGGAAGGTCATGGCAATCACCGCAGTGGTAAAGCCCGACAGCGACAAGCCGAGCGCAGGCAGCCCGAAATAGAGGAAGAAGAGCTGGATAAGCAGCGGCGTGTTGCGAGCCAGCTCGACATATCCGCGGATCAGTGCGCTGAGCTGCCGCTTGTGCAGGCTCAACAGGGCGACGTTGAGCAGGGCGACCGCCAGCGAAGTGAGGATCACTATGGCTCCCAGTTGCAAGGTGACCCAGACCGCCTTGCCGAAGGCGGGCAGCGTCGTGAGGATGAAAGGCAGATCCAGATTCATGCCGGGATCCTCCCGTCACGCTGCAGACGCTGGGGCAGCACAGTGATCGCATCCGGGTACTTGATGCCGGCACCGGTATTGAGCACCACGACCTGCTCTCCCCCACGGATCCAGCCAGCCTCGCGTAGTTGACGAGCAGCAGCAAACGCGGCGGCCCCCTCAGGGCAGACAAAGCTCCCTTCGCGAGAGGCAAGCTGGCGGATCTCGCTCTGGATGGCCTTGTCATCCACCGCGATGGCGCAACCCTCGGTGCGATAGAGGGCGTCCAGCACCAGAAAATCTCCCAGTGCCTTGGGTACATTGATGCCGAAAGCCAGCGTTTGGGAGTCGGGCCAGAAGCTCGATTCGGTGGCTCTCTGTTGCCACGCCTGCACAATGGGCGCGCAGCCACTCGCCTGTACCGCGACCAGTCTGGGCAACGCGCCCTTGACCCAGCCCAGCTCCTGCAGCTCGCGCAGCGCCTTGTAGATACCGATGAGGCCGACCCCGCCACCGGTCGGATAGATGATCACATCCGGCAGGGTCCAGCCCAGCTGTTCGGCAATCTCCAGCCCCATGGTCTTCTTGCCCTCAATCCGGTAGGGCTCCTTCAGGGTTGAGGCGTCAAACAGGGATTGCTCCGCCACCGCCTGCGCCACCTGACGACCGGCATCGCTGATCAGGCCATCCACCAGATAGAGGCGGGAACCGGCGAGAGAGGTCTCCAGTCGAGTGATGGCGGGGGCTGCCTGCGGCATAACGATGGTGCTGCGCAGTCCGGCACGGGCACCGTAGAGCGCCCATGCAGCGCCTGCGTTGCCGTTGGTCGGCATGGCGAAGTGAGTGACGCCGAGTTCACGCGCGCGGGAGATGCCCACCGCTGCACCACGAGCCTTGAAGGAGCCGGTGGGGATGACGCTCTCATCCTTCATCCAGAGATCCGGAATACCGATCTGCTTGCCCAGCGTAGGCAGCCGTAGCAGTGGGGTGAATCCCTCCCCCAGCGTCACAACGTGGGCGGGATCTCGCACCGGCAGCAACTCGTGATAACGCCACAGGCTGGCCGGGCGCCCCAGCAATGCCGCCGGGTGCCATGCTCGCTTCAGCGCATCGAGATCGTAGCTGGCCAGCAGTGGCGCACCAGCCCGGCTCAGTTGCCAGGGCTGGTCAGCCTCATGGATCTCGCCACTCTTGCTGCAACGCAGATGTGATAGGTAGCTATACGGCATGCTTTATCCTGAATGGATCGACTTTGGTCAGTCACTTATTCCATCCTGCAACCCAAGTACCGGATAACAAACAAAATTAACTGGCAAACCTAAGTGAAAAAATTCATATGAAGCCGTCTGTTTTTGCTGGCAATCTCATCTGCCAGCAATAAAGAGGGGGAGCCAATGGAGCCCCTTCAGTCATCTCTTCCTATTCAAATCTGGAAGTCGAGGGCAGGCTCGCTGCCCATGGCGCGGGCTTGAATATCCGCCAGTGCCAGTTCGGGGTTGCAGAGCTGAATGAACTGCCAGGCAAAGTTGTGCTGGAACTGCCCCTGCTTGAGGCCAATCCAGGCGGTATGGGGGGCAAACAGATGGCTGCCATCAAGCTGTACCAGCCCCTGATCGCGCTGTGCGTCGAACGCCATGTCGGCCAGTATGCCGACCCCCATCTCCAGCTCGACATAGGTCTTGATGACATCGGAGTCCTGCGCCGTCAGCAGGATCTGCGGTTCAATGCCAGCCGCAGCAAAGGCTTCATCCACCCGCACCCGCCCGGTCAACCCGGCTTGATAGGTGACGATGGGCCAGTTGGCCAGCGCCGCCAGCGTCAGATCCCGCTCGCCTGCCAACGGATGTTGCTCGGGCACCACGATATTGTGGTGCCAGCGGTAGTAGGGGAATGCCACCACCCCTTCGCTCTTGTCGAGCTGCTCGCTGCTGATGCCGATATCCACCTCGCCGGTCTGCACCAGCCGCACTATCTCCTCCGGGCTACCCTGACGCAGCTCCAGCTGCACCAGCGGAAACTGCTCGCGAAACGCCTTCACCACCCGCGGCAGGGCATAGCGGGCCTGGGTATGGGTGGTCGCCACCAGCAAGCGGCCCGAGTCGCGGTTGGCAAAGGTGCTGGCCAGTTTGCGGATGTTGTTGGCGTCATTGAGAATGCGCTCGGCAATCACCAGCAGCTCCTTGCCAGGCTCGGTCATACCGAGCAGCCGCTTGCCGTAGCGGATAAAGAGCTCGATACCGAGCTCCTCTTCCAGCTCGCGGATATGGCGACTCACCCCGGATTGCGAGGTAAAAAGGGCGTTGGCCACCTCGGTCAGGTTGTAATCCCGCCGCGCTGCCTCCCGGATAATGCGTAACTGCTGAAAATTCACCTTGTCGCCTCCTGCGAAGAGTGGGCGACACAATCTGTTCGCCCCTCTCATTTTTGTTATTTGGCCGGATCATGCCCCGGCAGAGCGCCTGAACCGGGCGGCCACACCGCCCGCAACACAGCATCAAATCTGATAGTCGGGATAGAACTGCGCCTGTCTGGCCACCAGCCGTACCCCCTGTCCCGGGGCAAACAGCTTGGCCGCCTCCTTGCTCAGCTCCGCCTCATAGTGAGCCCCTTTGGTCTCACCGTCACCACGCAGCTCCACCCGAATGCGTGGCCCCATGGGCAGCAGACGGGTGATGGTGGCACGGATCCCGCCCGGCGCATCGGCAGGCAGAATCTCCAGTTCATGGGGACGGACATAGGCGATGGCGGCACTGCCGTGGGCCAGATGAGAAGCCGACGGCCCGCCGAGCAGCTGCTCACCAACACCGAATCCCTGCTCCGCCACCCGACCGCGGAACTGGTTCACACTGCCGAGGAAGCTGTGGACGAAGGAGCTGGCAGGCTGGTCGTAGACCTCGGCCGGGGTGCCGATCTGCTCGACCCGTCCGGCGTTCATCAGCACCACCCGATCCGCTACCTCCAGCGCCTCTTCCTGATCGTGGGTGACGAACAGGCTGGTGACGTGCAGCTCGTCGTGCAGCTCGCGCAGCCAGCGGCGCAGCTCCTTGCGCACTTGAGCATCGAGGGCGCCGAAGGGCTCGTCCAAGAGCAGTACCTTGGGCTGCACCGCCAGCGCGCGGGCCAGCGCGACCCGCTGACGCTGACCGCCGGAGAGCTGGGTCGGATAGCGTTCGGCCACGTGGCTGAGCTGCACCAGATCCAGCAACTCCTTGACCCGGGCGCGAATGGCCGCCTCGGCCGGGCGCTCGCTGCGCGGTTTGACCCTAAGGCCAAACGCCACGTTTTCGAATACCGTCATATGGCGAAACAGGGCGTAGTGCTGGAACACGAAGCCGACGTTGCGCTCGCGCACATGGAGACCCGAGGCATCCTCGCCACGGATGATGACGCTGCCACTGTCGGCCTGCTCCAGCCCGGCGATGATCCGCAGCAGGGTAGTCTTGCCGCAACCGGAGGGGCCGAGCAGGGCCACCAGCTCACCATCGTGAAAGTCGAGGTTGATGTCTGCCAGCGCCGCGTACTGATTGAAATGCTTGTTGAGTTGTTGAACCTGAATGCTCATGGCTGCCTCTTTAAAACGGTGATTCAGTGAGATTTGGTGGGCTGGGCACGCAGCCGGGCCAACAGGGTTTCACCCAGCAGGGTGAAGATCCCAAACAGAGCCAAGAGGCTTGCCACCGCAAAGGCGGCGCCGGTCTGGTACTCGTTGTAGAGGATCTCGATATGCAGCGGCAGGGTATTGGTCTGGCCGCGAATATGACCGGAAACCACCGACACGGCGCCAAACTCCCCGACCGCGCGGGCGGTACAGAGCAGCAGGCCATACATCAGGCTCCAGCGGATGCCGGGCAGAGTGACGCGCCAGAACATCTGCAGGCCGCTCGCCCCCAGCATGATGGCCGCCTCTTCCTCTTCCGGGCCGCGCGCCTCCATCTGGGGCAGCAGCTCGCGTACCACGAAGGGCACGGTAATGAAGGTGGTGGCCAGGATGATCCCTGGTGTGGCGAAAATGATCTTGATGTCGTGTTCGCTCAGCCAGTCACCGAACCAGCCGCGGCTGCCGAACATCAACACCAGCATCAGACCGGCGATCACCGGCGACACCGAGAAGGGCAGATCGATGATGGTGATGAGCAGCTGCCGACCCGGGAAGCGGAAGCGGGCGATGGCCCAGGCCGCCGCGATCCCGAACAGCAGATTGAGTGGGACGGCGCAGAGCGTCACCAGTGCTGTCAGACCGAGGGCGCTCAGGGCATCCGGCTCGCTGATGGCGTGCCAGAAAAAAGCCAGCCCCGGCGTTAACGCCTGAATAAAGACGGTGGCCAACGGCAGCAGCAACAGGGCGGCAAACCAGCCCAAACCAACCGTGATGAGCAGCCACTTGACCCACTGGGGCTCGCGGATCACGACCGGCGCCTTGCGAGCGGGGGTTGCCTCCACAGAGGCCGCCTCAATGGCGATAGCAGATGAACTCATATCCGGCTCCCTCCGATGCGAGACCAGCTCCAGGCCTGCAACTTGTTGATTAGCAGTAACAAAATGAATGAGATCAGCAGCATCACCACGGCAATGGCAGAGGCACCGGCGTAGTCATACTCCTCCAGGTGGCTCATGATCATCAGCGGCGCGATTTCCGAGACCATAGGCAGGTTGCCGGCGATGAAGATGACGGAGCCGTACTCCCCCACCGCGCGGGCAAATGCCAGCGCAAACCCGGTGAGCAGAGCTGGCACCAGAGTTGGCCAGAGCACCCGCAGGAAGGTCTGCCAGCGATCGGCGCCGAGGCTGGCGGCAGCCTCCTCTTGCTCGGTTTCAGCCTCCCGCAGCACCGGCTGCAGGGTGCGCACCACAAACGGCAATCCGATAAAGGTGAGTGCGATAACGACGCCGATGGGGTTGTAGGCGAGCTGGATGCCGAGCGGCGCCAGCAACTGGCCGATCCAGCCGTTGGGGGCGAAGATGGCGCACAGGGCGATGCCGGATACAGCAGTCGGCATGGCAAATGGCAGGTCGATCAGCGCATCCACCAGACGACGACCGGGGAAGGTGTAGCGCACCAGGATCCAGGCCAGGATCAGGCCAAACAGGCTGTTGAGCAGCGCCGCGACAAAGGCCGCACCGAAGCTCAGGCGAAAGGAGGCGAGCACCCGGGGTGAACCGATCACCTGCCAGAACTCGGCGGCGGTCAGGTTGTTGATCGCAAACAGCACCAGGGCCGAGAGCGGCAACAGCACCAGCAGGCCCAGATAGAGCAGGCTGAACCCCAAGGTGGGGCCAAAACCGGGCAGGACAGAATAAGAACCAAATCGCATAACACATCCATCTGTTATGAAGAATTTTCGATATGGTGATTCTGCGCACTCCCCTCATCGGCAACAAACATCAATTGCGACTTTGCTAATCACTTTTTTGTCTAACCGCAGAGTCACAAGGCTCTTGGCGCACTCCAAATAAAAAAAGGTCTTTTATATAAATAAAAGACCTAAGAAATGGAGCAATACGGAGCGGAGCATTCAAAGAACGGGGGCATGGAGTAGCCAGCGAACAGCGCGCTCGCCAACCCTCCAACCACTTCACAGATACCTAGCGAAAGCCCAGTACGACCGACCGGGGCGATGCGGTCTTGACCGGTGCCACCACCAGCTCACCACGGCGGTAGAGTGCCCCTAGCAAATGCAGCCCCTGATGCCAATCCCCATGACCTGACTGGGCATTGATATGGCCCGCCTCACCGGCATCGAACAGCGGCACCTGCCACTGACGGCTCCAGTACTCGGCCCGTTCAAAGCTCATCCAGGGATCGTTGCGGCTGGCCACCAGCTGGGCCGACACCTGCAGCGGCCCGGCCAAGGCCTCATCCACAATGCCAAAACGGGCAGGATCGGCGGGCGCCACCAGAAAGATCGAGGCCACCTTCTCCGGCTGCAAGCGGGCCGCCGCGATGGCGGTCAGGGCGCCGAAAGAGTGGGCCACCAGATGGACCCGACTGCGGCGACGTTTCAGCTTGCTCGCCAGCTTGGCACTCCAGACCCTGAGGTCCGGCTTGTCCCACGGTAGCCCGGTCATCCGCTGCCATTGGGGAAAATGATCGTGCCA
Organism: Aeromonas sp. FDAARGOS 1414; assembly: GCF_019047065.1. NCBI lineage: Bacteria > Pseudomonadati > Pseudomonadota > Gammaproteobacteria > Aeromonadales > Aeromonadaceae > Aeromonas > Aeromonas sp. FDAARGOS 1414. The sequence continues at coordinate 3,101,479 of NZ_CP077210.1, forward strand.
GCGGCTCTGCCAGTGATCCGGCCCACTGTTGTGCAGACCGGGAACCAGGAGGATCTTGTTCATCTTGGTGCTCCTATCGGCTGGCACAGGGGCCAGTTCAGTGATGGATAACGAAGCTATCAACGACCCGGCTGATAGATCTGGTCAAACAGACCGCCCTGGGCGAAGTGTTTCTTCTGGGCTTTCTCCCAATCCCCTTCCAGATCCTTGACGGTAAAGAAGGCAAGCTGCGGGAACTGGGCTGCCGTCTCCTTCAGGATCGCCGGGTTGCTGGGGCGATAGTGATGTTTGGCGACGATATGCTGCCCCTCGTCAGAGTAGAGATAATCGAGATAGGCCTTGGCCACCGCGTCGGTACCGTGCTTCTTGGCCACCTTGTCCACCACCGCGACCGGCGGCTCCGCCAGAATGGAGACCGAAGGCACCACCAGCTCGAACTTGTCGCTGGCCCCCGCCTGACCAAGCACCAGCAGGGCTTCGTTCTCCCACGCCAGCAGCACGTCACCGAGACCGCGCTCGGTAAAGCTGGTGGTGGCACCGCGGGCGCCTGAGTCCAGCACCTTCACGTTCTTGAATAGATCGCCGACAAACTGCTTGGCCCCCTCTTCACTGCCGCTCTTCTTCAGGGCATAGCCCCAGGCGGCCAGATAGTTCCAGCGTGCCCCGCCGGAGGTCTTGGGGTTGGGAGTCACGATGGCGACATCCTTGCGCACCAGATCATCCCAATCCTTGATCTGCTTGGGATTGCCCTTGCGCACCAGGAAGACAATGGTGGAGGTATAGGGCGAGGCGTTGTTGCCGAGGCGGCTCTGCCAGTCGGCAGCGGTCAGCCCCGCCTTGGCGATGGCGTTGACATCGTAGGCCAGCGCCAGCGATACCACGTCGGCCTCCAGTCCATCCACCACAGCACGGGCCTGCTTGCCGGAGCCACCGTGAGACTGGCTCACCACCACGTCGTCGCCGGTTTTGGCCTTCCACTCCTTGGCAAAGGCGGCGTTGTACTCCTGAAACAGCTCGCGGGTCGGATCGTAAGAGACGTTGAGCAGGCGGATCTCGGCGGCATTGGCCTGACCAAATGCCAGCAGAGAGAGCAGGGTCAGGGCGGTCATTCGCAGTTTCATGGTGATTCTCCATATCTTGTTGGGTTGAGAACAGCATGCCGTGGAGTTGTTATGCCCAGAAGAAAGAAATAACTCTTTGCTTATCTCTTTTGCTCATATCAACTCAGCCACCCGCACCGGGAGCCGGACGCAGACTCTGTGAGCCATGCCCCTCTGGCCCCTTGCTCGCTGTGCCATCATGGGAACAAGGCAGGCAGATGACGAAAAGGAAGTCGTTATGTGGATCAATGCAGAACCGGTCAACGGAGCCCTGGTCTCGTTGGCCATCGGCCTTATCATCGGGCTGGAGCGGGGTTGGCAGGTGCGCCAGCTGGGGGATAACCAGCGCATCGCCGGGATGCGTACCTACGGCCTTATCGGCCTGCTCGGCGGGGTGTGCGGTTTGCTGCTGCCCACCCTGGGCCCCTGGCTGCCGCTGCTCGGCCTGCTGGCGGTGGTGATCGGTTGTGGCCTCTCGGTCTGGCTGGCCCAACGCTGGCAGGGGGAGTTCGGCCTCACCAGCTCGGTCGCCATGCTGCTCACCTATTTGCTGGGGCTGATGTCGGTGCTGCTGAGCCCGAGCGAGGCGGTCGCCTGCGCCGTGCTGGCTGCCCTCTTGATGGGGCTCAAGGGCAAGATCCAGCAGGGGATGCTGTTTCTGAGCGAAACCGAGTTCCACGCCACCTTGCGTTTTCTGCTTATCTCGCTGGTGCTGCTGCCGGTGCTGCCCAACGAGGAGATGGGGCCCCTCGATGCCTTCAACCCCTTCAAGATCTGGCTGATGGTGGTGGTGATCGCCGGCATCTCGTTTTGTGGCCACTTCGCGGTGCGGCTGCTCGGCACCCGCGCTGGGCTGGTGCTCACCAGCATACTGGCGGGATTGGCCTCCTCCACCGCTCTCACCCTGCAGTTCGCCCGTCTCAACAAGGAGCAGGGCGGGCTGGAGCGACTGCTGGCTACCGGCATCCTGCTGGCAGGGGCCACCATGTGGCTGCGGCTGCTGGTACTGGTGCTGCTCATTCACAGCGAACTGGCGATGCGCCTCATCGCCCCCCTGTTGCTGCTGGCCACCACAGTCTACGGCTTTGCCTTCTGGTTCTGGCGTCAGCGCGAGGAGCTGACTGACGGCCCGGTGCAGCCGGAAACCAGCAACCCGCTCGATCTTGCCACCGCCATCAAGTTCGGCCTGCTGCTGGCGCTGATCGGCTTTATGGCCACCCTGCTGCAAGACAAGGTGGGCAACTCCGGGGTCTACCTGCTGGCGCTGGTGTCGGGGATCACCGACGTGGACGCCATCACCTTGTCGCTCTCCCAGCTCTCCCACAAGGAGCTGGCGCTGGAGGTGGCCGCCCGCGGCATCCTGCTCGCCGGGCTGGTCAACTCGCTGGTGAAGGGGCTGCTGGCCCTCGGTATCGGCGGTCGCAGTCTGGGGCTGCGGGTGCTGCTCCCTTACTTCATCTCGGCCCTGCTGATCCTGCCCCTCGTCTGGCCCGCAGGTTGACGGGGATCACCTGCAACAAGTGACAGACTGACGGCGCCCCTGACAGTCACGTATACTGCCTGCTCTTGCAGCATGAGGAGGTAGCAATGGCGAGCGACTGGGACAAGGTACTGGCTGGCGGGGCACTGGATAGCCAGAGCGAGGAGATAGCCAACGACCGGATCCGCGGTCAGGCGCAGCTGGCCCGGCTCAATGGTTCACCTGCAGGCGATGCCCCTCTGCGCCAGCAGATCTGCCGCGAGCTCTTTGGCCACTGCCCCGACTCCTGCTGGATCAGCACGCCGTTTACCTGCGAATTCGGCCGCAACATCCATATCGGCGAGAAGACCTTCTTCAACTTCAACGTCACCATTCTCGACGTGGGCGAAGTGCATATCGGCAGCCATGTGCTGCTGGCCCCCAACGTGCAGATCTACACCGCCACCCACACCATGAACTATCTGGAACGACGGAACTGGACTGCCTACAACAAGCCGGTGCGGATCGGTGACGACTGCTGGATTGGCGGCGGCGCCATCATCTGCCCCGGCGTCACCATAGGGCCGCGATCCATTATTGGCGCGGGCGCCGTGGTGACCCGCGACATCCCGGCCGACTCGGTGGCGGTGGGCAATCCGGCCAAGGTGATCCGCAAACTCAAGCAGGATGAGGAGCGCTGCTGGGAGCTGGCCCAGTGATGGCGCTGGCACTGCTGCCACTGGGCGCCGCCCTCTGGCTCGGCCTCGGCGAGCAGCAGTGGTGGCCGCTGGCCGTGTTGCTCTTCATGAGCCTGCTCACGGTAGTCGCCTACGCCTGGGACAAGCGGCAGGCGGTGCGCGGTGAATGGCGCATTCCCGAATCGAGGCTCCATCTGCTGGAGCTGTGCGGCGGCTGGCCGGGGGCACTGGTGGCCCGCCAGTGGCTGCGTCACAAGACCCAGAAGCGCAGCTACCGGCTGGTCTTCTGGTTTATCGTGCTGCTGCACCTCACCCTGTGGGGACTCTGGCTTGGCCGCCCTCTCTGGCAGCAATAGCCACCCGGGTAACAAGGTGGTGGCTTGGCCGCCCGCTCTGGCAGCAATAGCCAACTGCATCACAAAGGCGAAACGGGCCCCATTGCGGCCAATTGGCGGCTATGAGAAAACAGAACGGATCCCATCAGCGTTTTCGCCGTTTATGACGACTGTATTTATAACGACAAGGAGTCGTGACATGACCATGTGGACAGGCATAGTCCTGATCGTTTTTATCAGCGTATTGTTCGGATATCTCGGCAAGCGGGCCCGCTATCAGATGGGGGATGCCCGCATCACCGACCGCCTCGGCAAGCAGGATATGATCATCAGAGAATTGCAGGAGAGGATCGCCAATCTGGAGGCGATCGTCATCGAGGAAGAGAAACGGCGCCCGTTTCGGGAGCTGTGATTTTTCGCCATCAGGCGTCAGATAACCAAAATTCAAATCAAAGAAAGAGGGCTGCATGATGCAGCCCTCTCTCGTTTCAGCAAATTCAGATTGCCAGCGGCAGCAACTCCGCATAATCGCGGATCGCCGGAAAAGCGGTGATGCTCTGCTCCGGCTTGCAGCTATCCGGATTCTGGATCGCCAGCTGATAGCCGATGCCATAGTCGGCGGCAGCCCGGAGGATCCGCTCGCTGTCATCCACAAACAGGGTGCGGGCCGGATCGAACGCCAGCCGCTCGGCCAGCGCCTGCCAGCAGTGCTGGCTCTCCTTCGACCAGCCCAGCTCGTGGGTACTCACCATCAGATCCAGATGGTCGGCAAGACCGAGTTGCGCATCCTTCACCGACAGACTGGCGGGGTGAGCGTTGGTGAAAAGCACCAGCTGCTTGCCCGCGGCGCGCAGCTCGGCCAGAAAAGGGATGGCATGGGGACGCCACTGGATCTTCGCCAGCAGCTCCTGCTTGAGGGCGCGAATATCGAGCCCCAGGGTCTCGCTCCAGTAATCCACGCAGTACCAGTTGAGGGTGCCGTTGACGGCGTGATAGTGGACGTCGATCTGCGCTTTGGCTTCATCCAGCGGCAGACCGAGCCGCTCGGCGTAACGCTCCGGCACCAGCTGCTGCCAGAGGTGGTTGTCAAAATGCAGATCGATCAGGGTGCCATCCATATCGAGCAAGACGGTATCTATCTGGCGCCATGGCAAGGTGGTGGAGCAGGAGTGTGGCATCGGGCCTCTTGATCGCGGATCTCGGAAAACGGGGCGGCAGTATAACGGATTTTTCCTCCCCCTTTGCCATCCCTGGCCCGTGGTGTTCGGTGTGAGAGTCGTTTACTCTTGAAGCACGATTTTTTAACGAGCAGCCAGCGTCCGATGAGCGACCCCCACAAGAGCAAACCCGAGCACATCTCAGCCGACCAACTGGATCACCCCAAGAGCAAACCGGAGATCCTCAAGGCCGATATCGTCGCCGAGAGCCGACTGTTCAAGGTGGAATCGCTACACCTCAAATTCTCCAACGGCGAAGAGCGGGTCTACGAGCGGATGCGCGGCGGCAACCGGGGCGCCGTCATGGTGGTGCCGCTGTTCGATGCCCACACCCTGCTGCTGGTGCGCGAATATGCCGCCGGCACCCACTCCTACGAGCTGGGCTTCCCCAAGGGGCTGATCGACCCGGGCGAAGATGCCTTCGAAGCGGGCAACCGGGAGCTGATGGAGGAGGCGGGCTTTGGCGCCAACAGCCTGACCCTGCTCAAGCAGGTGTCGCTGGCGCCCGGTTACTTCTCCAGCCGGATGGACATTTTGCTGGCGCGGGATCTCTTCCCCGAGCAGCGGATCGGCGACGAGCCCGAACCGCTGGAAGTGATCCCCTGGCCGCTGAACCGGATCGACGAATTGCTGGCGCGACCCGACTTCACCGAGTCGCGCAGCATCAGTGCCCTGCTCTTGGCCCAAAAGTGGCTGGCGGAGCAGGCAGAGTAGCCCGCAGACGGGCAGTTAACAGACAGAGGATAACGAGATGCAGGAGTTGTTGGCCTGGGTGCCGGGGGTCAAGGAGATTGCCCGCGAAGCCGGAAGGATCCTTCACGACATCTATCATGGCGGTCAGTTCGAGCGTCAGCTGAAGGAGGATGCGACCCCGGTCACCAGTGCCGATCTTGCTGCCGATGCCTACCTCAAACAGGCGCTCTCGGCGCTCACTCCCCACGTTCCCGTGCTGACCGAAGAGGCGGCCGACATCCCCTTCAGCCAGCGATCCAACTGGCGGCAGTACTGGCTGGTGGATCCCCTCGACGGTACCGGCGAATTTATCGCGGGCAGCGGCGACTTTGCCACCCTGATCGCCCTGGTGCGGGACAATGTGCCGGTGCTCGGGGTCATCTATGCTCCCGAGTCCAACGTGCTCTACTGGGCGGTGCGCGGCTACGGCGCCTTCAAGGAGGTGAATGGCGAGGTACTGCCCATCAGCGCTATGCATCACGAGCATGACCAGCCCGACTCGCTGGTGGTCGCCATCAGCCGCCGCCAGAAGCTGGAGAACCTCACCCGCCGCCTCAACCCGGCCATCAACTACGAGCTGATCCCGCTTGGTTCCAGCTCCCTCAAATCCTGTCTGGTGGCGGAAGGAGCGGCCGATTGCTACGTGCGACTCGGCCCCACCGGCGAGTGGGACACCGCCGCCGCCCAGTGCATCGTCGAGGCGGCCGGTGGCCGTATCCTCAGCCTGGCGTTGCAGCCACTCAGCTACAACGAAACCGAGTCGCTGGAGAACCCGGACTTTATCGTGATGGGGGATCCGGATCTCGCCTGGGGTAGCATTCTGGCCCACTAGGCGGATAGCGATGTCATCACACCAGACAAGCAGGCGGCCCGATGGCCGCCTGCTTTTTCAGGGAAGTTGCCCAGGGTGATGGCCGGTTTGATCCGCTGGTCAAGGCGCTCTTGAACAGCGTGATACGCTGGCAAAGCGGCAAAATGATAGTGAAACATCACAATCGGTCGGCGAGAAATGGTGCGATTTTTCACGTAATCCTGAAAACACCTGATTAGCCAAAATAAAAAAATGATAGTAGATCAAATTTTGGTTTTATATTTCACAAAAATCACCAATATCAGTTTTGTTCCATTCTGTGAACCAGATTCCATTCCCAATCTCGCTGGCTAAACCCCGCAATGGCAGTGATATGTTTCAGTCTCGCTTTTTGAGAATTAAATCCCGATAAACCACAATGAACTCAGATTAAAACACTAACAAAAAGTGAATTAGTAATGAGTTTATCTGTAGAGGCTACCAAGGAGCTATCCGGTTCCTGCTCCACCACGGCCAGCATCACCCGCTGGCGCCGTCACGACACCCACTGGGTTATCAGCTTGTTTGGCACCGCCGTTGGCGCCGGCATCCTGTTCCTGCCTATCAATCTGGGTCTGGGCGGCATCTGGCCTCTCGTCATCGTCGCGGTACTGGCAGGCCCCATGACCTTCCTGGCCCACCGCGGACTGGCGCGCTTCGTGCTCTCCTCTTCACGCCCCCACGCCGACTTCACCGAAGTGGCGGAGGAGCATTTCGGCAAGATGGCCGGTCGCCTCATCTCGGCGCTCTATTTCCTCTCCATCTTCCCGATCCTGCTCATCTACGGGGTCGGCCTGACCAACACGGTGGAGAGCTTTATGGTCAACCAGCTCGGCATGACGACCCCGGATCGGGTGATGCTCTCCGGCGTGCTGGTGTTTGCCATGATCGCCGTGATGCTGGCGGGTGAGAAAGCGATGCTGCGCGCCTTCGCCTTTATGGTCTATCCGCTGGCGGCCATTCTGGCGGCGCTCTCCTGCTACCTCATTCCCCAGTGGCAATGGCCGGAAGTGACGGCGTTTGAAGGGGTCAGCTTCCTCAATACCGTCTGGCTGGCACTGCCGGTCACCGTGTTCGCTTTCAGCCACGCCGCCGCCATCTCCGGCTTTGCCAACGTGCAGCGTCGGGAATATGGCGAGCAGGCGGAAGCCAAGAGCGGCCTGATCCTGCGCAACACCACTGTGATGCTGGTGGGCTTCGTGCTGTTCTTCGTCTTCTCCTGCGTGCTGAGCCTCTCGCCAGCCCAGCTGGCCGAAGCCAAAGCCCAGAACGTCTCTGTGCTCTCCTATCTCGCCAACATCACAGACAACCCGGTGATCGTGACTCTGGGGCCGCTCATTGCCTTTATCGCCATCAGCTCCTCCTTCCTCGGCCACTTCCTCGGTGCCCGCGAAAGCCTGAAAAGCCTGATCGCCAAGCCCACCGGCCTGCCGTTGGCCAAGGCGGACAAAGTCGGTATCGCCCTGATGTTCTTCTCTATCTGGGGTGCCGCCGTCATCAACCCGGGTATTCTGGGGCTGATGGAGACCCTTTCCGGCCCGGTCATCGCCATGATCCTGTTCATCATGCCGGTGATTGCCATCTATAAGGTGGAGGCGCTGGCCCGCTTCCGTAACGGCTGGACCAACGGCTTTATCCTGCTGACCGGTTCGCTGGCGGTATCGGCGCTGATCTTCAGCCTGTTGAAGTAACGACTCGCAGCAGATAACAAAGAGAGGCGACCCCGGGGTCGCCTCTCTTGTCTCTGTTCGGGCGTGAACTCAGCCCAGCTTGGCGCCGTTCTCCACCGCCTGCTCGGGAATGGCCATCACCACGGCGCCATCTGGCCGGTAGAAACCGGTCAGCAGAAACTCCGACTGAAACGGCCCTATCTGCTTGGTCGGGAAGTTGACCACGGCGATGATCTGGCGGCCCACCAGCTGCTCTGGCTGGTAGAGGGTGGTGATCTGGGCACTGCTCTTGCGAACCCCCAGTTCGGGGCCAAAATCCGCCCACACCTTGTAGGCCGGTTTGTGCGCCTCAGGGAACGGCTCGACCCGCACCAGAGTACCCACCCTCAACTCCACCATCTCGAAATCCTGCCAGCTAATCGTCTCCATTTCGGCTCCAGTTTATCGTGCACCTTGCATGACCCGCAGCATGGCCCAAAGAGAGCATCCCGTCTTCGGCGATCAGCCGTTTCGTTACGGCAGGCGGCCGTTTTGTTGGCGCCAGAGGGATGGAATGAGCCCGGTCTCGGCCAGGAAGCGCTCGCTGAAGGCCCCCTGATTCTGGTAACCACAACGGCTGGCAATCTCGCCGACGGGCAGCTGCGTGCAGGCAAGCAGGGTACACGCCAGCGCCATGCGCCGACTGCGAATGTAGTGGGAGACGCTCATCCCCAACTGCTGGCGAAAAGCGAGCTTGAACTGGCTCTGGCCAAGGCAGGCGATGGCGGCGAGTTGCTGATTGGTCAGCGGGGCGGCGAGGTTGGCATCGATATGGCGTTGCACCTTGAGGATGCGGGCGGCAAGACGCGGCGTGGCTGCGCTCTGCATCCCCTGCCCTTCAGCCAGCAGGGAGAGCCACACCTGCTCCATGCCCGCCACCTGTCGCCCTTCGGCCACCATGCGGTGCAGAAACGCGAGGTAGTGGCGCTGGGGCTCATCCAGCTCGATAAAGGGGTGAGCTGCCAGATCGCCGGGCAGCCAGTCGCTCTCCTGCACCAGAAACGAAAGCGCAGGATCGGCGGCGTAGTCGTGTCGCTCACCGGGGGCGATGATGCAGGCAGAACCGGGGGCAAGCCTGCGCCCCCGGCCCTGCACCTCGATCTCGAGGGGGCCGTCGAGGGGGATCACCAGCTGGGCAAAGTCGTGACTATGGCTGCAGACATGGTGGTGATAGTGGCGCAGGCTGAAGCGGGACATGGCAGATAGCAATGACGCGGCCAGGGCCGCGTCATTGGGGGTTATTCCTTGTCGAAATCTTCGATCTCTTTGCCCAGCGCTTCCATGATGGCGCGCGCTTCGGCAGGGACGCTGTCCGGATGATCCTTGCGCAAATCTTCGTCGCAAGGAAGCGGCTGGCCGGTGAAAGCGTGCAGGAAGGCTTCACAGAGCAGCTCGCTGTTGGTCGCATGACGCAGGTTGTTCACCTGACGGCGGGTGCGCTCATCGGTCAACACTTTCAACACCTTGAGCGGGATCGAGACGGTAATCTTCTTGACCTGTTCGCTCTTCTTACCGTGTTCCGCGTAGGGGCTGACGTAGTCGCCGTTCCACTCTGTTCCCATGACTCACCTGTTCTCATTTAGCCGTGAGCGCGGATTTTAACCCTTAAGGAAATTAATGGCAATCCAACAGCAAAGCCATTTAGACGTCTAGAAGTGTTGACGGCCTTTTTAAGCTGGCGTAGTGTGGTTCATCATGATGCCAGCATTGGCACGATTGCGTGTGGCAAAAGCAGCGTGGCAGGAAGAGCGGCCACCGTCCAGAGAGATCAAGGAGAGAAACATGACCCACAAGGCCACCCTAGCGGTTCGCACCGGGATTGAGACAGACCAGCAACACGGTGCCGTGGTGCCCCCCATCTACCTCTCCAGCAACTACACCTTTGCCGACTTTGGCGAGCCCCGTCAATACGATTATGCCCGCTCCGGCAATCCGACCCGCACCAATCTGGCGAACGCGCTGGCGGCGCTGGAAGGGGGCGCTGGCGCCGTGGTCACCGGCACCGGCATGGGCGCCGTCCATCTGGTCACCACAGCACTGCTCAAGGCTGGGGATCTGCTGATTGCCCCTCACGACTGTTACGGCGGCACCTGGCGCCTGTTCGAGTATCTGGCGGCCAAGGGCCACTACCGGGTGCAGTTTGTCGATCAGGGGGATGAGGCCGCACTGGCCGCCGCGCTGGCGCAAAAACCTGCGCTGGTATGGGTCGAGACACCCTCCAACCCGCTGCTGCGGGTGGTGGATATCAGCGCCATCGCCAGCGCCGCCCACGAGGTGGGTGCACAGGTAGTGGTGGACAACACCTTCCTCTCCCCCCTGCTGCAACAGCCGCTCGCACTTGGTGCCGATGTGGTGGTGCACTCCACCACCAAGTACATCAACGGTCACTCAGACGTGGTGGGCGGGGTGGCGATTGCCAAGGAGGCCGCACTGGCCGAGTCGCTGGTGTGGTGGGCCAACTGTCTGGGGCTCACCTCCGGGGCATTCGATTCCTACCTCACCCTGCGCGGCCTGCGCACTCTGGCCCCCAGATTGCGCACCCATCAGGAGAACACCGATCGCATCCTCGCCTTCCTGCAACAGCAGCCGCTGGTGAAACGCATCTATCACCCCAGCCTGCCGAGCCATCCGGGCCACGATATTGCGCGCCGTCAACAGTCCGGCTTCGGCGCCATGCTAAGTTTTGAACTCGATTGCAGCGAGGCAGGCATTCGCGCCTTCCTCGCGGCCCTCGCCCTCTTCTCGGTGGCCGAGTCTCTCGGCGGAGTGGAGAGTCTGGTGGCCCATCCGGCCAGCATGACTCACAGGGCCATGACCCCGGTCGCGCAGCAGGCAGCAGGTATCAGCGCCCAGCTGCTGCGGTTGTCGGTCGGTATTGAACACGGTGAAGATCTGGTGGCCGATCTGGCACAGGCTTTTGCACAGGCGCAGCAGGCAGAACAGGTAGCGAAGTAATGGAACAGCAGCAACAAGGAGAGATCGCGGTGGCAACAGAAGCAGGCTTGAAGCGACGTCACGTCCACAAATTCGGTGGCAGCAGTCTGGCGGATCCGGTCTGTTATCGCCGGGTCGCCAGCATCGTTGAACAACAGGTGGGTGGGGATGAACTGATCGTAGTCTCCGCCGCCGGCAAGACCACCAACCGCCTGATCCAGCTGGTGGAGCTGGCCGAAGCAGGTGATGAAGCCGCTGGTGAAGCTATCTCCGCCCTTCACGCCTATCAGCAGGGGCTGATCGACGGCCTGCTGGAAGGTGAACTGCAGCTCGATCTGAGCAAGCAGCTGGCCGACGACATGCAGCTGATCGCCAAGACGCTTGAGGGGCAGTTTGACCGCTTCGCCCGCAACGGCCTGCTCGCCTTTGGCGAGGTGTGGTCGGCGCGCCTGCTGGCTGCCCTGCTCACCAGCCGCGGCGACAAGGCTATCTGGCTCGATGCCCGCAGCTTCCTGCGTGCCGAGGATGGCGCTCTGGTCAAGGTGGATACTGCGCTCTCCAGCGAGCTGCTCAAGGCGCGACTTGCGGAGCATGCCGGTCGCATCGTTGTGACCGGCTTTATCGCTGCCGACATGGAGGGGCGATCCCTGCTGCTCGGCCGCAACGGTTCCGACTACAGCGCCAGCCTGTTGGCGCTGCTGGCGGACGGCGAATCCACCACCATCTGGAGCGACGTGGCCGGGGTCTACAGCGCCGACCCGCGTCGGGTGAAAGAAGCACGCCTGCTGGAGCGCCTGAGCCTCGCGGAAGCCAACGAGCTGGCCCGTCTTGGCTCCTCGGTATTGCACTCGCGCACCTTGCAACCTGTGGCCGACAGCCGCCAGCGCCTCACTTTGCGCTGCAGCTACAACCCGGACGAGGGCTGTACCCATATCCTGCGCCGCGCCCCCCGCTCCGGCGGCGCCCGCATCGTCTCCTCGGTGGATCAGATCGCCCTCATCGAGCTGAAGGTGCTGCCGCAGACCAACTATGAGCAGACGGTGGCCACCATCGAGGCCCATCTGGCCCGTCACCGCCTCAACCCGCTCACCCTGCAGCGCCAGCCGGATCGCCGGATCCTGCGCCTCGCCTACACCCTCGAGGTGGCACAGGGCGCCTTCGAGCTGCTGCGCGACTTCCAGCTGCAAGGGAGCTTCACCGGCCTCATCCAAAAAGAGGGGTTCAGTCTGGTTGCGCTGGTCGGAGCCGGGGTCACCGACAACGCGGAGCAGTGTCACCGCTTCTATCAGCTGCTGGCGGATCAACCGCTGGAGTTCGTACAGGTGGCCCGAGATGGCCTGAGTCTGGTGGCGGTGCTGCGTCAGGTAGTGCTGGAGCCGCTGCTCATCGCCCTGCACAGCGCCCTCTTCAGCCGCCCGACCCGGGTTGGACTGGTGGTGTTCGGCAAGGGCAATATCGGCGGCCACTGGCTGAGCCTCTACGCCCGCGAAAAGGCACGGCTGGAACATGAACTCAATCTGGCGCTCACCCTCTACGGGGTATTCAGCTCGGAAGGGGGCCTGCTCGATGAAGAGGGGCTCAACCCCCTGAAGGTACAGGACAACTTCAATCCCAAGCCGCTGATCTGGCCGGAGTTGCTCTCCCAGCTTGAACAGCACGGCTTTGATGCACTGGTTGCGCTGGACATGACCGCCAGCGAAACGGTGAGCCGCTACTATCCGGATTTTGCCCAGCTCGGCATTCATATCATCGCCGCCAACAAGTTTGCCGGTGCCGCCGACAGCGAGTTCTACCAGCGCATCAAGCAAACCTGCCGTGACCATCAGGTGCAGTGGCGCTACAACGCCACCGTGGGAGCCGGGCTGCCAATCCAGTCCAGCATCCAGATGCTGCGCCAGAGCGGCGACCGCATTCAGGGGGTCTCCGGCATCTTCTCCGGCACCCTCTCCTGGCTGTTCCAGCAGTATGACGGCACCCGCCCCTTCTCCGAGTTGGTGGACGAGGCGTGGCAGCACGGCCTGACCGAGCCGGATCCCCGCGAGGATCTCTCCGGTCAGGACGTGCGGCGCAAGCTGCTTATTCTGGCGCGGGAAGCAGGCTTTGAGCTCGACTCCGCCGATATCGAGCTGGAGAATCTGGTGCCCGTCCCGCTGCGCAAGGTGACAGCCGATCAGTTCATGGACAGACTGAAAGAGCTGGATGGCCCGATCCAGACCGCCTTCGAAGGGGCCAAGCGCCTCGGCAAGGTGCTGCGCTACGTGGCCCGCTTCGAGCATGACGGCAAGGCGCGGGTCGGACTGGAGGCGCTGGAGCCCCACCACCCGTTTGCCAACCTCTTGCCGTGCGACAACATCTTCGCCATCGAGAGCGACAGTTACCGCACCAACCCGCTGGTGATCCAGGGGCCGGGGGCGGGCCGGGAAGTGACCGCCGCCGCTATCCAGTACGATCTGTGGCAGATCTGCGCCAGCCTCTAAGGGAAATATGCAAAGGGAGCAACATTCACTCCCGCGCACAATAAAAAAGCCCGAGTCGATGACTCGGGCTTTTTGCTGAATGCCGCTTCGATTAGGAGAAGCAGGCCTGCAGCACGTAGAAGATCGCTATAGCCAGGATGGCACCGGCAGGCAGGGTGATGATCCAGGAGACCACGATGTTGCGCAGTACCCCCAGATTCAGCGCCGCAATCCCGCGCGCCAGACCGACCCCCATCACAGCACCGACCAGGGTTTGGGTGGTGGAGATGGGCAGACCGGTACCGGAGGCAATCACCACGGTCGCGGCAGTCGCCAACTGGGCGGCGAAGCCACGGCTCGGGGTCAGGTGAGTGATGCCGGTACCGACCGTCGCCATCACCTTCTCGCCCATGGTCGCCAGACCGATCACGATACCGATACCGCCCAGCGGCAGGATCCACCAGGCAATGGCTGCCTGACTGGAAATCTCGCCACCGGAAGCCACGATAGAGGCCACCGCAGAGAGCGGGCCAATGGCGTTGGCCACGTCGTTGGAGCCGTGGGCAAAGGCCATGGCACAGGCGGTGATCACCATCAGGATGCCGAACACCTTCTCCACGTTGGCGAAGTGCATCTTGCTGTCATCCTGCGGGTTGTACTTCTGGCCGCGAATGTAGATCCAGCCGGCAAACGCCACTGCGATGGAGATGGCGATGGAGAGCAGAATGCCCTCGCCATCGCTCAGGTGAAGACCGACGTGGGTCAGCCCCTTCTTGATGGTCACCAGACAGATCACCAGCGCAGTCAGGAACATGTAGAACGGTACATAGCGCTTGGCGTTGTTCAGGGGATCATCAGTGTTGAAGATAAGCTTCTGCACGCTGATAAACATGAAGTAGGCGATGATACCTGAGATGGCAGGGGTGATGACCCAGGAGCCGACGATGCCGCCAAACTTGCTCCACTGCACCGCTTCCGGGCCAATACTCACCACCGCAAAACCGACGATGGCGCCGATGATGGAGTGAGTGGTAGAGACGGGCCAGCCGAAGTAGGAGGCGAGGATCAACCAGGCGCCTGCCGCCAGCAGGGAGGCGATCATGCCGAGCACCAGCAGGTCCGGGCTATCGACAAACGCATTGCTGTCGATGATGCCATTACGGATGGTGGCCGTCACTTCGCCACCGGCCAGATAGGCGCCGGCAAATTCGAAGATCATGGCAATGATGATCGCCTGACGGATGGTCAGGGATTTGGTGCCGACCGATGTTCCCATGGCGTTGGCCACGTCATTCGCGCCAATGCCCCAAGCCATCAAAAAGCCGAACAAGGCCGCCACGAGCACCAGAGTGGTGCCGTAATTCGCGATAATGTCCATTAGTAGTGTTTACCCAGTCAGTCGATTACGAACGAGCCAGCATCAGTTCCAGACGGGCGCCTACGCGCTCGGCCTGATCTGCCAGGTCACCTACCCATTCGAGGATCTTGTAAAGGAACATCACATCGATCGGATTGTAATTGTGCTCAACCGCTTGCAGCTGTTGGCGCAGTCCGATCTGCATGGTGTCTGTATCGTCCTCGATCAGATCCAGCTGGTGGATCATCTCGGCAACCATTTCCACTTCCCGTCCTTTGAAGCCGGTCTCGAGCAGCTCGTCGAGCTCCCCGATCGCTTTCTCGGCCTGAGCGGTCGCATCAATACAACGTTTGAGGTAAGCCATGAAATCCGTCCGCATTTCGGCGGGGAACTCCATGCGACGACCAAGCATGCGGCCGGAGATATCCTTGGCACGGTTGGCAATCTTGTCTTGCTGGGTCAACAGCTCCAGCAGGTCGGTACGTGCAACCGGTAGGAACAGGCCGCGAGGCAGTTTCAGACGGATTTCACGCTTGAGGGTATCTGCCTCTTTTTCCAGTTGGGCGATCTGCTGCCGGATCTTCTCGGCATCTTCCCAACGGTCTTCGGCAACGGCGTCAAAGAAAGGAACCAACTGCTGGGAGCACTGGTGAACCTTGACGATATGCTTCTGCAGCGGCTTGATGGGGGACTTGGCAAAAAGCCCCAAAATAGTATTTACTGGCATGGCCAAACCTGTGTCGGTGAAAAAACACTCGATACGATTTTATGAGGCGCGCATGGTAACCGAACTGCGCCCTCAATTAAACCGCGAATTAATCTAGTCGTCTCGCGGGCATTATATCCCCGCGACCCGAATCCTGCTCCCCAAAGTTGCCTGCCAGCCCGGAATGACTATGCAAACTGAGATCGAGATAAAGTTTTTTGTCGCCCGCGACATTCAAGCCAAGTTATCCAACCTGCTGAATTCTCTTGAGATTAAAGAATCGTCACAACAGCAGCTCGGCAACGTCTATTTCGATACGCCGACCCTGGCTCTACGCCAGCTGGAGATGGGACTGCGCATTCGCCGCTGCGACACCTTCGCCGAGCAGACCATCAAATGCCGCGGTCAGGTGGTGGGCGGCCTGCACGCCAGACCCGAGTACAACGCCCCCGTGAGCGGCGATCTGCCGACCCTCGCGGCCTTTCCCGATGAGATTTGGCCGACCCTGACCGAGCGAGACCACATTCAGCAGCAGCTGGTCGCCCAGTTTCGCACCGACTTCCTGCGCCGCCACTGGCTGATCGCCTTCGAGGGGGCCGAGATTGAGCTGGCCTGGGATCAGGGAGAGATAGTCGGCAGTCAGGGCAGCACCACCATCAACGAGCTGGAACTGGAGCTCAAATCCGGTGCCACCGTGGCGCTGTTTGCACTGGCCCAACGCCTCGCCAGGAGCGGCGGGCTGCGCCTTGGCGCCCAATCCAAGGCCCAGCGCGGCTATCGACTGGCTGGTCTTGGCAAACCGCTGGCCCTGCAGGCGCTGGTCGAACATGAAGGTATGGATCGCATAACGGGGGTAAGCGAGGGGCTGCGCCACTGGCAGCATCACGAGCAGCTCAGGCTGGAGCATCCTCAGGATAAAGGCATTCAACAGCAGGCACTCGCAGCCCTGTGCCAGGGGATCGATCTGGTCGCCCGCAGTGCGGCCGCGCTGCCACAACCCGCACCCTGGCTGCCAGCTCTGACCAGCCTGCACGCCCATCTGCAAGCCCAATCGGACGAGCAAAACGAGTGGCCTGCCGAACTGGCCGATCTCTTCCTCTATCCGGCGTATGTCGAGTTGCAGCTGGCCATCGCCGCCTGGCTGCATCACGCAGCCTGAGTGGGGCGATGTCGTAAATAAAGGCCAGAAACAAAAGCCAAAAACAAAACGGGTGAGCCTTGGCTCACCCGTTTTGCATTACAGCAGGTTGAGCTGCTGCATGGCGCTGCGAATGCGCTCGCGAGTCGCCTCCGACAGCGGCATCACCGGCAGGCGGCACTCCTCGCTGCAGAAACCGAGCAGGGAAGCGGCATATTTGGCACCAGCCGGGCTCGGCTCGGCAAACATCGCCTGATGGAGCGGAATCAGCTTGTCTTGCAGCTCACGCGCTTCTTGCCACTTGCCAGCCAGCGTGAGGTTCTGCACCTCGGCTACCAGCTTGGGGGCCACATTGGCGGTCACAGAGATACAGCCCTGACCACCGCCGATGTTGTAGGCCACGGCAGTGGCATCTTCACCGGAGAGCCAGGCGAAGGGCTTTTTGATCAGCTGGCGCTCGGTCCAGGGGCGGGCCAAGTCGCCGGTGGCATCTTTCACCCCGGCAATGCGCGGCAGTTCGGCCAGACGGGCCAGGGTCGCCGGTTGCACGTCAACGATGGCGCGCGGCGGAATGTTGTAAACGATGATCGGCTTGGCGGTGGAGTCGTGTACCGCCTTGAAGTGGTGGTAGAGCCCCTCCTGATTGGGACGGTTATAGTAACCGGCCACATGCAGGGTGGCATCGGCGCCCACCCGCTCGGCATACTGGGTATATTCGATCGCCTCGACCGGATTGTTGGAGCCCGCTCCGGCAATCACCGGAATACGGCCAGCGACCTGTTTGACCACCAGCTCCACCACCCGGCAGTGCTCGTCGTGGGTCAGGGTCGGACTTTCCCCCGTGGTGCCCACCGGCACAATGCCGTGAGTGCCCTGCTCGATATGCCACTCCACCAGACGCAGCAGCGCCTCTTCATCCAGCTTTCCCTGTCGAAACGGGGTGATCAACGCAACGATTGAACCTTGAAACATGGGATCTCCTTCTCCTAAATGACGCGCATATGGCAATAAAAAACCCCGGTACGATGTGCGCAACCGGGGTTTGAAGCTTCTCAGGGATGAGAGGTTACGCGCGAACGTCGGCAGGCCCGAATTTCAGGCTTTTTTTGTGCTTTCGTTTCGACCCGTTGAACCGCATTTCGTCATCTCTGGTCAAAAAATGGTGTCTGGGCATATTTCGGGAACACGGCATAAATGTCAAGGCGAAAGGGGCTATGTATAATGGCCGCCCAAAATTGCGTGGAGAGACCCGATGAGCAGCCCTATCAGTGCCGTCAGCCAGATGCTGGAACGAAACCAAGCCCTCTTTGTCGGCAAGCGGCTACTTGTCTGTGGCGCCCTGGAGGATGACTACCCCCGCCAGCTGGCGAGCCTGGCCCGGACCCTGACCGTCTTTACCACCGATTACTGCTACTACCGCAGCCAGCAGGCCGCCCTCGGCGAGGCGATCCTGTTTGACCACCAGCTAGGTGGTGCCCCCCGCTTCGATGCCCTGTTGCTGCTGATGCCCAAGGCCAAGGCCGAGGCACAATATCTGCTGGCCATGATGACCCCCTTGCTGGAAGCGGGTGCAGATCTGTTCCTGGCCGGTGAAAACCGCGGCGGCATCAATGGCGCCGACAAGCTGCTGGCCCCCTATGGCGAGAAGCCGATCAAGCGCGATTCGGCGCGCCGCTGCTCGCTCTATCACGGTGAGCTGAGCCAACCGGTTGAACCTTTCAATCTGGATAGCTGGTTTGGCCGCTATCAGTGCAAGGCCGGTGATACCGAGCTGACCGTGCTGGCGCTGCCCGGCGTCTTCAGCGCCGCCGAGCTGGATCTCGGCACCCAGATGCTGCTGGCTGCAGTGCCACCGATGAATGGCGAGCTGCTCGATTTTGGCTGCGGCGCCGGGGTAATTGGGTCTGTGCTGGCCAAGCGCAATCCGGATCTGCGGGTCAACATGGTGGATATCAGCGCGCTGGCGCTCGAATCGAGCCGCCGCACCCTGGCGATCAACGGTCTGCAGGGCAAGGTCACCGCTTCCGATGTCTATTCGGATGTCTCCACCCGTTTCCAGCACATCGTCTCCAACCCGCCATTCCATGCGGGTCTCAAAACCTTCTATGCGGCGACCGAGCAGTTCCTGGCCAAGGCGCCGGAATTTTTGCTGCCAAATGGTTCGCTGACCATTGTTGCCAACGCCTTCTTGCGCTACCAGCCTATACTGGAGACACACTTCAAACGGACTGAAGTGATCAGCAGTGATGCCAAATTCAAGGTCTATCTGAGCAAAGTGTAATTAAGTGTAAGCAGTACAAGAAAACCGCTAGAGAGCCCCATACGGGATCTGGTAAGGTACTAAGAGCACGATAAAAACCACCCCTTTAGGGGTGTTTTTATACCGAGCCTTGAAAACCTTTTCATGTTGTTCATTCAGGGAGAGAAATACGATGGCTGGCATTTTGACCATGATCCTGGCTGGTGGCGAAGGTACTCGCCTGCAGCCTCTGACCACCACCCGCAGCAAGCCTTCCGTCCCCTTCGGTGGCAGCTACCGGCTGATCGATTTTGTCCTCAACAACTTCGTCAACGCAGACTTTCTACGCATCTATGTACTAACCCAATTCAAATCCCAGTCCCTCTATCTGCACATGAAGAAGGGGTGGAATATCGTCGGTATCACCGACCGCTTTATCGATCCCATCCCGGCCCAGATGCGGATGGGCAAACGCTGGTATGACGGCACCGCCGATGCCATCTACCAGAACCTCGGCTTTATCGAGCGGGCCGAACCGGATCACGTCTGCATCTTCGGCTCCGACCACATCTACAAGATGGATGTGAGCCAGATGGTCACTTTCCACAAACAAAAAAATGCTGCCATGACAGTCGCGGCCCTGCGCATGCCCATCGAAGAGGCGAGCGCCTTCGGGGTGATCGAGGTAGATACAGAAGGACGGATGATCGGCTTTCAGGAGAAACCGAAGCAGCCCAAGCACATTCCCGGCGATCCGACCCAGGCGCTGGTCTCCATGGGCAACTACATCTTCGAGACCGATGCCCTCTGCCGTGAGTTGAAGCGGGATGCCGCCGAGGAGAACTCCAGCCACGACTTTGGCAAGGATGTGATCCCGAGCCTCTACCCGCGCGCCCCCGTCTATGTCTATGACTACAGCACCAACGTCATCCCCGGCGAGAAACCGCACGTCTACTGGCGGGATGTGGGCACTCTAGACTCTTATTGGCAAGCGCACATGGACCTGGTGGCCGACAATCCCCCCTTCTCCCTCTATAACCGCAAGTGGCCACTGCACACCCACTATCCGGCGCTGCCACCAGCTACCTTCATCGACAGCGACGAGTGCAAGGTGAAGATAGCCAACTCCCTGATCTCCGCCGGTTGTTTCATTCAGGGCAGCCAGATCCAGCGCTCCATCCTCGGTTTCCGCTGCAATATTGGCCCCTGCAGCCACATCAGTGAGTCGGTGTTACTGGGGGATATCAAGATTGGTGAGGGGTGCTCCATCCGGCGCGCGATCATAGATAAAAACGTTGAAATTGCGCCCGGCACCGTTATCGGTGAAAATCTCGACCACGATAGAGAGCGATTTACCGTATCCGAAGGCGGTATCGTGGTGGTACCTAAGGGAGCAAGAGTTGGCTATTAACCCACTGAAAATCCTGTTTGTTGCCTCGGAGGTTGAGGGGCTGGTCAAGACCGGGGGCCTGGCCGATGTCGCCAGAGCCCTGCCGATGTACCTGGCCCAGAAGGGGCATGATGTCAGGATCATGCTCCCCTTCTACAAGACGATAAAGCGACGGGATGAGGCCAGACTGGTCGCTTCTCGCTGGTTGCCAACCCACCCCGGGCTGCCGGATATCGGTTATCGCATCTACCAGATGGAGCTGGATGGCGTCTGCGTCTATCTGCTCGATTGCCCGCAATATTTCGATCGTCCCCAGCTCTACGCCGAGAACAATCAGGCCTATCCGGATAATGGCGAGCGCTTTGCCTTCTTCTCGGCCGCGGCCCTCCATGCCTGCGAGCAACTCGGCTTTGCGCCGGACATCGCCCACTGCAACGACTGGCACACCGGCCTGCTGCCGCTGCTGCTGAAAACCCGTCATGCCCACAACCCCTTCTTCCAGCAGACCCGCAGCGTGATCAGCATTCACAACGCGGCGTTTCAGGGGGTGTTTGGCCGCGAGCAGTTCTGGGCCATGCCCGAGATCGCCGACTACGAACGCCGCATCAACTACGACTACGGCCACGTCAATCTGCTCAAATGCGGGGTGCTCTACGCCGACAAGATCAATGCGGTCAGTCCCAACTATGCCCAGGAGCTGTTGACTCACCTCGGCGCCCACGGCATGGCGCATATCTTCCAGCAGCGGGCGGCAGATCTCTGCGGCATCCTCAACGGCTGCGACTACAAGGACTGGGATCCTGAGTTCGACGAATTCCTGCCTGCGACCTACAGCATCGACAACATGGCTGGCAAACAGATCTGCAAAGAGAGCCTGCAGCAGGAGGCGGGGCTGGCCGTGGCGGACTTGCCCATCTACGGCATGGTTTGCCGCCTGACCGAGCAGAAGGGCGTTCCCCTGCTGCTCCCTGCGCTGGAGAAATTCCTCCACCATCAGGTACAAGTGGTGATCGTCGGCTCTGGCGATCCTGCGCTCGCCACGCAACTGCAAACCATGGCCCGGGATTATCCGGGCAAGCTCGCCTTCATCAACACCTATGACGATCGGCTGGCTCATCTGGTCGAAGCCGGTGCCGACTTCTTCCTGATGCCCTCTCTGTTCGAGCCTTGCGGCCTCAACCAGATGTACAGTCTCGCCTATGGCACCCTGCCACTGGTGCGCGCCGTGGGGGGTCTGAAAGATACCGTGGTGGATTGGGATGCGGATCCCGAGCATGCTACCGGCTTCTGCTTCAACGATCCGACTGCCGCCATCCTGCTCGATACCATGCGCCGCAGCCTGCTCTATTTCCTGCAGGACAAGGAGCGTTTTGCCAAGGTGCAGCGCAATGCCATGAGCACCCGCTTCAACTGGCCTGACTCGGTCACCCAGTATGAACGGATGTATCAGAACGCATTGGGCCGTTACTGAATGCCAGACGTCGGCTAATTGCTGAAGTTTTGTACCCTTGGCGCCACTTTGGGCGTCAACAGCGAAAAAAGTCCCCTTTGGCTGTTGACGCTCCCCCAAAACTCTATAGAATCCCCCTCCGCAGTGATGCGAAGGTGGCGGAATTGGTAGACGCGCTAGCTTCAGGTGTTAGTGTCCCACGGATGTGAGGGTTCGAGTCCCTCTCTTCGCACCAATACTGCCATGCTGATTCAGCAGCATGTAAATCCAACTAGAAAACCCGAATGTGCGAAGGTGGCGGAATTGGTAGACGCGCTAGCTTCAGGTGTTAGTGCCCCCCGGGTGTGAGGGTTCGAGTCCCTCTCTTCGCACCATGCTTCTCCAGACAGCATGTAAATCAAAACTGGTAACACAATGTGCGAAGGTGGCGGAATTGGTAGACGCGCTAGCTTCAGGTGTTAGTGTCCCACGGATGTGAGGGTTCGAGTCCCTCTCTTCGCACCATGCTTTATCCAGACAGCATGTAAATCCAGACTGGAAACCCGAATGTGCGAAGGTGGCGGAATTGGTAGACGCGCTAGCTTCAGGTGTTAGTGCCCCCCGGGTGTGAGGGTTCGAGTCCCTCTCTTCGCACCATGATTCTGACATGTAAACACAGAGCAATGCGCTCCAACCGCATTTAAAAACCAGCTGGAGAAAATCAGTGTGCGAAGGTGGCGGAATTGGTAGACGCGCTAGCTTCAGGTGTTAGTGTCCCACGGATGTGAGGGTTCGAGTCCCTCTCTTCGCACCATTCATTACGCAAAAGGCCCATCACGAAAGTGATGGGCCTTTTGTTTTTACTCCTTGTTATGGCTATGCTTTTGACGACTCCCCGCTCATCGTCATGCCAAGGAACCCATATGATACTGGATACCGACATTCACAACTTTTACGAACATCTGGTGCTCAAGGAGATTGAGAAACAGGGGCTGCAGCAAAAGCTCAACAGCGATCAGATGGCCGACCTCTGCTGCCTTACCCTCAACCAGCTTCCGGCCCACTATATTCGCCACAATGTCGACATGATCTACTTCCTGACCGACGCCAAGCGTACCGAAATGGAGAAGCTGGTGGTCGAATCGCTCAAGGTGGCACAGCAGAAGATCAAGCAGGCTCCCGTCAAAAGTTCATAACCAGGGCTGCTGCCAGAGCAGGGTAACGATACCGGTCAACCCGGCCACTGGCAGCAAGATCAAGGCGGGGCGCAATCCGGGCTCCAGCATCACCCAGGCAGCCAGCAGAAAACCGGCACTCCAGGTGCCGTACTCTTTATCCTGACCCCATGCGAGTACGGCCACCGCCACCAGCAACATCATCCCCCGCAATATCCAGCGCATTGTTTTCTCCCCAATCAACAATTGATAATAATTATCATCTTCATCTAATGGGGATGCAAGTGGCGTCACAGGCAAGCTTCGTATGTAACCCCTTGTGTCAACAGGCCGCTCAAAAACGGGTTATGAGATCAACTAATTTGTGATTTTTTCAATCAAATGTGCATTTTTGCCAATTTGATGGGGCTTTAACCCGCCGGGTTTGTGGTAGATTGCGGCCTCTTTTTGGGTTGCCTCCTCGGGATCGATGTATCCACAGGACGAGAGGGAGTGACCTTGGCGAGCAAGAGTTTAGGAAGTATCTATGCAAAACCAACAAAACCACATCCGACTACCGGGCATGGCACAGGTGTTTGCCTGTCTGGCCATTTTCCTGGCCCTGGCATTCTCGTTCACCAGCGTGCTCGATCTGCCGATCCAGCTGGCGTTGTTCATCGCCTGGTTCGTCATCATGGGGCTTGGCATCAAACTCGGCCACGATTACAAATCCCTGGAACAGGCTGCCGTTGACGGCGTTGCCAAGGGGATGGGGGCCATCCTGATCCTAGTCTCCGTCGGTGCTCTGGTCGGCACCTGGATTGCTGGCGGCATAGTCCCCAGCATCATCTACTTCGGCCTCAAGGTGATCCACCCGTCCATCTTCCTGCTGGCAACCCTGATCATCTGCTCCCTGACCTCGCTGGCCACCGGCACCTCCTGGGGCTCTGCCGCCACCGCCGGTATCGCCATGATGGGGATCGGCCACAGTCTCGGCGTGCCTGCGCCGCTGGTCGCCGGTGCCGTGCTCTCCGGCGTCTATTTTGGTGACAAGCTCTCTCCGCTCTCCGACTCAGTAGTGCTGGCTTCGACCATGTCCAACGTCGACGTGGTGGAGCATATCAAGGGGATGCTGCCCATCAGCCTGCTCTCCTATGTCATCACCGCCGTGCTGTTCACCGTGGTGGGCATGCAGTATTCGGGCAACGTCAGCCTGGAGCAGGTCAATCTGGTGATGGAGGCCCTCGACAACCAGTTCAACATCACTCCGCTGGCCATAGTGCCGGTGGTGCTGGTACTGGGCCTGCTGGCCAATCGCAAGCCCGCCTTCCCGGTGATCAGCTTCGGCGCCCTGCTGGGCCTGATCTGGGCTATCGCCTTCCAGGGCATGGATCCGGTCAAGGCGATGCACTCGGCTTATAGTCCGTTTGCCATCACCTCCGGCATCGATTTTATCGACAACATTCTCGGTCGCGGTGGCATGGAGTCCATGCTGGGTTCGGTTGCGGTCATCATCTTCGGTCTCGGGTTTGGCGGCCTGCTGGAGAAGGTCGGTATTCTGGAAGTGATCGCCAGCGCCTTCGAGAAGCGCATCAACAGCGTCGGCAGCCTGACCAGCCACACCATCGGCACCGCGTTTCTGGCTAACGTGTTTGGCTCGGCCATGTATGTGTCGCTGATCCTGACCCCCAAGATCATGGCCAAAAACTACGATCGACTGGGACTGGCGCGCAAGAACCTCTCTCGCAACGCCGAGTTTGGCGGCACCCTCACCTGCGGCATGGTGCCATGGAGCGACAACGGCATCTTCATGGCCGGGGTACTGGGGGTGGCAACCCTCGACTACCTGCCTTACATGTGGCTGAGCTTCACTTGCATCATTGTGACCATCACCCTCGCCTACATGGGCAAGGCAGTGAACCGGATCCCGCTGGTCGCGGCGGCAAGCTCCCGCTAAGCCATCCTGCAAACAACAAAGGCGCCATCGAGGCGCCTTTGTTGTTTCAGAGAAATGCTGTTTGATGGAGGCACTGAGCACCACAAACAAAAACAGCCCTCGTTGCCGAGAGCCGTTTCATCAGACCGATAACGCCGATCAGATGGAGAAGCTGGAGCCACAGCCACAGGTCGTGGTGGCATTGGGGTTGGTCACGGTGAAACGTGAACCTTCCAGACCCTCGGTGTAATCCACACTGCCGCCAACCAGATATTGCAGGCTCATGGGATCGATCACCATGGTGACGCCATTCTTCTCGACTACGGTGTCCCCGTCGTTGATCTTCTCATCAAAGGTAAAGCCATACTGGAAACCGGAGCAGCCCCCACCCGTGATGTATACCCGCAGCTTCAGCTCGGGATTCTCTTCCTCGGTGATCAGGTTCTTCACCTTGTTGGCCGCCGCATCCGTCATCTGGATGGGCAGCGGGGCTTCTGCTACTGCACTCATTACTGACCTCACAACCATTAGATCCACAAACATGGAAACCGCGAAATTATCCAATACCCGACCATTCAGTTCAAGTATTCACCACGTTTAACCGGCCGCGGGAACCGGGGCAGGCGGTGCGGCGACCAGCGGCTTGATCACCTCGCCCCACTCAACCAGCAGCTCTTGCGCCGGTTGCCTGCCATCCTTGTTGATGGTGACACGGATTCGATCCGGCACAAAGCCTTCCGGCAACTGCCAATTCCCTTCCAGCAGCTGGAAATAACGCAGGGCATAACGCCACTCGCTCACCTTCATTCCGAGATCGCGGCCGGTCAGCGTCTTCGGCTTGTCAGCCAGACTCCCCTCGACCCGGATCTGCACCTGACCACGAAACAGCTCCCGCTTCTTGGCAGGCTGGGTCAGGGCGAGACGATAGTGGTAGCGACCGGGAATGCTGGTCTCCTGCAGAGTCAGGTTGTCGATCACTACCCCCACCTGTTCGCCGGTGGGGCGCATGATCCGCTCGAAAAAGGCCAGCTGGCGCTTGAGCTCCTGCACCTGCGCCTCCTGACTCTTCAGGGTGGTCTGCAACTGCTCGAAGGCCGCTTTCTGGGTTGCCAGCTGGGTATCTTTCACCCCCAGCTCGGTCTTGAGCTGGCCGATGGCCTTGCCCTGACGATCCAGCGTCTCCTGCTGTACCACCAACAGACTGCTCTGGGCCAGCTCCTGACGGTTACCGACAAAGTAACCGATGAGCCCGCCAACGGCTAACACGACCAATAACTTCAATAGATTGGACATAGCCCCTCATCCCGTTATCACGCCATTTACGGCAGCGCCTCTCCCTTCACTATACCGCCCTGACCGAGGCCAAAGGCGATAAAGGGAAAAATTAACTGGCCGTGGCGCTGCCATCACCCCGCTTTTGACGCGCGGCGAGCCGTAAAGTTCGCTCCAGGATCTGGGAATAGATGGGTCGGCCACCCAGCCACTGGGCAACCAGAGTCGCACCGACTGTGGTGATCATCATCGGCAAGATCAGCTGATAGTTGTCGGTCATCTCGGTGACCAGCACGATACCCGTGATGGGGGCACGCACGGTGGCAGCAAAGAGAGCCCCCATTCCGGCGATGGCAAAGGCGCCGGGCTCGATGCCAAGCTCCGGAAACGCCGCATGAAACAGATGGCCGAACACCACGCCAAACAGGGTGCCCAATGCCAGGGTTGGCGCAAACACCCCGCCCGGGGCACCGGAGCAGAAGCAGATGAGGGTCGCGACCAGCCGCACCGAGAAGATGAGGAACAGGGTCGCCATCGCATACTCATCCCCCATCAGATGGGGAATAAGCTCGGTGCCGCCCCCCGTCACCGCGGGAGCAAACAGCGACAGCACACCGAATGTTCCGGCGACCAGCATGCCGATGGCTACAAAACGGTGGCGCTTGTTCTGATGCAGCGCCAGATAGCCATCCTGACAGGCCAGCACCAGCTTGTTGAAGACAAAACCGAGCACCCCGAAGGTAGCCCCCATAAAGAGGAACAGCCAGAGCGCCTTGAGGGCTGGCGCATCGTAGTGGGGCAAGGTGATCACCGCTCCCTGCCCTTTCATGTTCTGCAACATCAGGGTCGCCATGATGGCGGAGATCCCCACCGCCTTGATGGCCAGAAAGGAGTAGCGAAACTGCGGCCGCATCTCCTCCATCACGAACAGGATGCCCGCCAGCGGCGCATTGAAGGCCGCTGCCAGACCTCCCGCCGCACCGGCGGCCAACAGGGCATGGCCATGCTCCTTGGGCAACCGGAAGATATCCGCCACCATCTTGCCAAGGTTGCCGCCGATCTGTACCGAAGGCCCCTCCCGCCCCAGCACCATGCCGGAACTCAGGGTGCAGATGCCGCCGAAGAACTTGACCGGCAACACCCGCCACCACCGAACCGGGCGCAGATCGTCCATCGCCCCCTCGATCTCGGGGATGCCGGAGCCGCCCGCTTCCGGGGCAAAGGTATGAGTGAGGAAGTAACCGACAAATCCCAGCAAGGCGCTGAAGCCAAAGCCAAGCAGACCGAGCTGCCACCAGGGACGGTCTGCCAGCAAATCGATACGTTGTTCTGCCAGCCAGTGGACACCCGATTCGAACAGACCGCACACCAGTCCGGCCAGGGTGCCGACCAGCGCCGCCAGCAGCAGCACCAGCAAGGGCATCTTGTCTTGCCGGATAATGCGGGAAAGCGGCCTCCGCAAAGAGGTATCGGCTTCAGAGGAGAGAGCTTGTTGCGCCATCTTGTTACACCAACTTGGAAAAACCATATCGTCAGCTAGCTGAGATCAGGATCACCCGGCGCGTTGCTCGGCTGCCCAGGGCTGGGGCTTTCTGCTATAGTCGGCCCGTTAAATTTTTGTCACGGGAGCAGACCGAGAGTCCGGGTGGCGAGAGCGCAAAGCATACTCCTGATGCTCCGGCCTGCCGAGTCTCAATCGGCTGCAATCCCTTGTGTGACGACCAAAATCCCATTAAGGATGATCCATGTCAAAATCAGATCAGCTGTTTGAACAGGCCCGCCAGACCATTCCGGGTGGCGTCAACTCACCGGTCCGCGCCTTCAATGGGGTCGGCGGCACACCCCGCTTCATCGATCACGCCGATGGCGCCTATCTCTATGATGTGGATGGTCAGGCCTACGTGGATTACATCGGCTCCTGGGGCCCCATGCTGCTAGGTCACAACCACCCGGCCATCAAGGCCGCCGTCATCAAGGCCGTTGAGAAAGGGCTGAGCTACGGTGCGCCGACCGAGATCGAGGTGCTGATGGCCGAGAAAGTCCGCCAAATCGTCCCCTCAATGGAGCAGGTGCGGATGGTCAACTCCGGCACCGAAGCCACCATGAGCGCCATTCGTCTGGCCCGTGGCTACACCGGCCGCGACAAGATCGTCAAATTCGAGGGCTGCTACCACGGCCACGCCGACTCCCTGCTGGTCAAGGCAGGTTCCGGCGCCCTGACCCTGGGTCAACCCAACAGCCCGGGCGTTCCGGCCGATTTCGCCAAACACACCCTGACCTGCGTCTTCAACGATCTGGATTCGGTGCGTGAAGCCTTCACCCAGTACGGCAGCGAGATCGCCTGTATCATCGTCGAGCCGGTCGCAGGCAACATGAACTGCATCCCGCCGGTCCCCGGCTTCCTGGAAGGGCTGCGCGCCATCTGTGACGAGTTCGGTGCCCTGCTGATCCTGGACGAAGTGATGACTGGCTTCCGCGTCTCCTTGCGTGGTGCCCAGGGTCACTACAACATCGACCCAGATCTTACCACTCTTGGCAAGATCATCGGCGCCGGCATGCCGGTGGGCGCCTTCGGCGGCAAGAAGAAGGTGATGCAGCACATCGCCCCGACCGGCCCTGTCTATCAGGCGGGAACTCTCTCCGGTAACCCGGTAGCCATGGCTGCCGGTCTGACCATGCTGGATCTGCTGCTGGAGCCGGGCCTCTATGAGCAGCTGAGCGCCAA
Source organism: Aeromonas sp. FDAARGOS 1414 (assembly GCF_019047065.1). Classification (NCBI taxonomy): domain Bacteria; kingdom Pseudomonadati; phylum Pseudomonadota; class Gammaproteobacteria; order Aeromonadales; family Aeromonadaceae; genus Aeromonas; species Aeromonas sp. FDAARGOS 1414. The sequence continues at coordinate 3,130,315 of NZ_CP077210.1, forward strand.
GACTGCGCGGGTTGCCGAGGGACTGAAAGCGGCCGCCGCCAAGCACGGCATCCCGCTCGCCATCAACTATGTGGGCGGCATGTTCGGCTTCTTCTTCACCGAAGAGAACGAAATCACTCGCTACGAGCAGGTCACTCGCTGCGATATGGAACGCTTCAAGCGCTTCTACCATCTAATGCTGGAAGAGGGCGTCTATCTGGCGCCGAGCGCCTACGAGGCGGGCTTCCTGTCTCTGGCTCACGGCGACAAGGAGATCGAACATACCCTGGCTGCCGCTGAGCGCAGCTTCGCCAAGCTGGCTGGCTAAATCGCCGCTGGTTGTCGCAAAGGGCCCGTCACGGGCCCTTTTCTATTGCAGTGCCTTCATCACCAGACAGGGCATCGATACGCCCAGTTCTGGTGCATTCCCTCTTCGTCACTGACCAATTTGTCATCCTCTGGTGCAACTAACCCTGCCATCCCTGTCATAAAGCAGGCCCACTATTTGCACATTCACCACAAGAGCCCACGTCACCGAGGTCCATATGGCAGAGATGAGCCCCATCGATGTGCTGCGGCGCTATCAGGAGTATCAGGAGGAGCTGACCCCGCTACTGCAGGGGCTGCTCAGCGCCCCCCTTGTCTCGCTCAAGGGGTATCCCTTTGTCATCAGCATTGACCACTATCAGGGGCCGATGTGCATCCAGCCTGCGGCACCGGCCGCCCATAACCGGCTGCACCTCATCGTGCAGGGGCAAGGACGAGAGATCACTGTCTGTCTGAATCAACTGATTGGTTGGTTGATGGGAGACAGGGAGCGCCGCCGCGCCATGCCCTGGTTCAAGGCGGTCTATGTGGTGCTCAGCATGGCGCTGTTTCTCATCGTCGCAACGCTCATCTGGCACGGGCTGGAGCAGCTTTACCAGCTATTGTGCGGCGAGCAGCAGAACCAGCTCGGCGCCTTTAGCGCCATCATCTTTCTGACGCTGGCACTGGCGGTGTTCGATCTGGGCAAGACCATTCTGGAAGAGGAGGTACTGCTGCATAAGGATATCTTCCGCCACAGCGCTATTCGCCGCACCATCACCCGCTTTATCGCCGCCATTCTGATCGCGGTCTCCATCGAGGGGCTGTTGCTGCTGTTCAAAGGCTCGCTCGGCCAGAACGAGCTGCTCTGGCCAGCGGTCGGAGTGATGGGGTGCGCGGTGGGTTTGCTGCTGGCGCTGGGCCTCTATGTCTTTCTGGGGGCCAAGGCCGAAGCGGCACTGGTACAGGCTAGCCTGCGCTCTCCACCGCCAGTTGCACAGGGGAGCGACGCGCCGCCCGCCAGGAGGCGTACATGGTCCAGGAGGTATAAATGACGATAAAGGCAACCAGCCACTTCAGCATCTCCATATCCATGGATTTGACCAGCATGGCGGCCAGCACCACACCGATGGGGCCGAAGATGGCCACCGCCAGCACGGCTTTGGCATCAAACGCCCCTTTGCGGATAAAGGTGCCTGCGGAGAAAACGCTAAGCACGGCGGTGGAGCCCATCATGATGGGAAACGCCGCCAGCGGATTCATCCCCAGCAGATAAACCAGTGTCATGCAGGGGGCAAACAAGCCGATACCGACATTCATCAACACTCCGAAGATGAAGTTGCCGAGCAAGGCGATCGCCAACTGGTAGCCGCTGAGCCCCATCGCATCTCCACCAACGGGGAAAAGACCCAGCAGACCGGCAAAGATAAGCCCTGCGACGATCAGTAAGGAGATAGCCATCACCAACCGGATGGTCTGCCGATCAAATGAGGCCACATGGCGAGCCCCCCAAGCTGCGCCTGCGGCGGCGGCCATCATCATGCTGATCAGCGTCAGCGGTTCCACTGCTACTGCGCCGACGAAGATCAGCGACTGAGTCACGGTCGGCAGCACACACTGCCCATTGAGGGTACCCGGCAGCACCCGGTCATCGATCAGCTTGAACTGCTTGTAGCAGGCGGTCTTTACCGCAAAGCTGCCCACCCCTAGGGTATCGAGGAAGTTGGCAACCCCACCGATCAACGCCACCGGCCAGAAGGGGGTCGCCTCAAAGGATCCACTCTGCTTCTTCCGCCAGCAGGCTTGCACCAGCATAAAGATGAATACGAGGCCTCCGGCTATAAAAACCAGCCGTAAAATATCAACTAACATAGGGGTTTCTCCTGCAACGGGCGGCGATTCTAAGGCAAGCAGCAGAAAAAATCTTGACCGGAATTAAGCAATGCTCACGACACACCTCTGCGAGGCGAAATATTTATCAATAGACTCCGAACGACTCTGCTAATACTTGTTACTGAGGCCAACAGGCCGGGTCCTGAGCACGTTGTTATGGTCCTTTCGCGACGACCACTTGTGCCAAAGGACATAATAAAAAAGAGGGCCGGTAGTGATACCGACCCTCTTTCTGTATCTGGCCGGGGCGCAGGGGCCTCGACCAGGACAACAGCTTATTGAATGCTCTTGCCGGCACGCACGTCCTTGATAAACCCCTTCAGGCTGGCCAGATCACGGGGAGCACCGCGCAGGATCTGATCACCGATGATGAAGGCCGGGGTACCGGAGATACCGAGCGCTTCCGCCAGCGCACGGTTGGTACCGAGGTTCTGGTCAATGCTGCCATCCTTGATCTTGGCTTCCACCTTGCTCCAGTCCACACCGGCCGCCACTGCCAACTGCTTGACCTGTGCTTCATCAGCGAGCGGGCCCTGATGGCTATAGAGCTTCTCGTGGAACGCCTGGTATTTGTCAGGCTGACCCAGCTGGACCGCCAACGCAGCACGGGCTGCGAAGTAGGAGGACTCGCTCAGAATGGGGAACTGCTTGTAGATGTACCGGATGTCTTTGTCTTCCGCCATCAGCTGCTTGACCAGCGGATGGGCCCGCTTGCAGTAACCGCAGTTGTAATCGAAAAACTCTACAATGGTCAGCGACGCCTTCGGATTCCCCATCTCGGGATCCTGATTGGCATAAAGCTGCTTGGAGTGAGCCTTGATCAGCGCCTTGTCACTCTCGGCCTGCTGGCTCTCCTGCTTGGCACGCAGGGCATTGGACATCTCGACCAGGATCTCGGGATTCTTGACCAGATAGTCGCGAACGATTTGCTCGACATCGCTTTTGGTCAGCTCGCTTGCATGTACCGGCGTCGCCAGCAGGGTCACGCCAGCCAGCGCGCAAAACAGGGCATTTTTAATAGTCATAACGTTATCTTGCAGAGGATATGATAGAGGCCACTATAGTGGTTGAGTCTGTTTTCAAGTCAAGTTATCTGGCCAAAAAAGCGCTTGATGCACCCTGATTGCCACTTTTTCATGTCGTTTCGTGCAATTAACCAGCAATCGAACCGGACGGGGATTTACAAGCCGGATCAGCATGGTAATATTCGCCGCACTGCTGCGGAGGGGTGGCAGAGCGGCTGAATGCACCGGTCTTGAAAACCGGCGATGGGCGACCATCCGTGGGTTCAAATCCCACCTCCTCCGCCATTTATACCGAGCCCATGCAACCATGTTGCGTGGGCTTTTTATTTGCCTGCTATTTGCCACTCCTTATAGCTCTCAACACATTAGCCTTCTTTAGCGCCCCCATTCATTTTCCCACCTGCAGGCTCAATAGCCACCACAAGATCCCCTACCAACATCGAACCTCTGCGTTCCTGCGCGAATCCCTTCCCAATTCCTTATTACCCCAAACAACAAGGACCCAACGCAGCAACCACTGCGCCTGCGTGTTAGCACAGCCAACACACTCTCTGGCATAACGTCAGTGGGCGACTAACAAAATCATGGACAAGCAGAGGGCTCAAAAAGAAAGACTTCAGCTAACACAGGACGCAGATGCCCAGGAAAGATCGCAAGCAAGAGATCCTAGCGTACAGGCGAGCATAGGATTCGTGGGTCATGACTACGCCAGAGCCGCCATACAGAGCGACAGCGGTTCAGTGAAGAAAGAGTACCAAGCGGAACATCAGGCTATTTGTGGAACCAGAAAGCAGCGCCGAGTAACAATAAGTACAGAGGAAAGGAGATAGGGCCGGTCAAAAATCAGGCTACCTTCTGAGTTTCAGGTAATAAAAAACCCCGCTCGATGAGCGGGGTTTCTTGTATTGGGTGCCTGGCAGTGTCCTACTCTCGCATGGCGAATGCCACACTACCATCGGCGCTACCGCGTTTCACTTCTGAGTTCGGCATGGGATCAGGTGGTTCCACGGCGCTATGGCCGCCAGGCAAATTCTTCAATCTTGGAAAGCTGATGTGAATAACAACTTGGCTAGTTTGCTTTGTCATTACCACTGAATTTGAGTAGTTCGTTCATTCGCTACAAGCCTTAGAACACTTCTTGGGTGTTGTATGGTTAAGCCTCACGGGTAATTAGTACGGGTTAGCTCAATGCATCGCTGCACTTACACACCCCGCCTATCAACGTTGTGGTCTCCAACGGCCCTTTAGGACCCTCAAGGGGTCAGGGATGACTCATCTCAGGGCTCGCTTCCCGCTTAGATGCTTTCAGCGGTTATCGATTCCGAACTTAGCTACCGGGCAGTGCCACTGGCGTGACAACCCGAACACCAGAGGTTCGTTCACTCCGGTCCTCTCGTACTAGGAGCAACTCCCTTCAATCATCCAACGCCCACGGCAGATAGGGACCGAACTGTCTCACGACGTTCTGAACCCAGCTCGCGTACCACTTTAAATGGCGAACAGCCATACCCTTGGGACCGACTTCAGCCCCAGGATGTGATGAGCCGACATCGAGGTGCCAAACACCGCCGTCGATATGAACTCTTGGGCGGTATCAGCCTGTTATCCCCGGAGTACCTTTTATCCGTTGAGCGATGGCCCTTCCATTCAGAACCACCGGATCACTATGACCTACTTTCGTACCTGCTCGACCTGTCCGTCTCGCAGTTAAGCTGGCTTATGCCATTGCACTAACCTCCTGATGTCCGACCAGGATTAGCCAACCTTCGTGCTCCTCCGTTACTCTTTGGGAGGAGACCGCCCCAGTCAAACTACCCACCAGGCACTGTCCGCGAGCCCGATTCAGGGCCCTGCGTTAGAACATCAAACATACAAGGGTGGTATTTCAAGGACGGCTCCAGCGCAACTGGCGTCACGCCTTCAAAGCCTCCCACCTATCCTACACATGTAGGTTCAATGTTCAGTGCCAAGCTGTAGTAAAGGTTCACGGGGTCTTTCCGTCTAGCCGCGGGTACACCGCATCTTCACGGCGAATTCGATTTCACTGAGTCTCGGGTGGAGACAGCATGGCCATGGTTACACCATTCGTGCAGGTCGGAACTTACCCGACAAGGAATTTCGCTACCTTAGGACCGTTATAGTTACGGCCGCCGTTTACCGGGGCTTCGATCAAGAGCTTCGCTTGCGCTAACCCCATCAATTAACCTTCCGGCACCGGGCAGGTGTCACACCCTATACGTCCACTTTCGTGTTTGCAGAGTGCTGTGTTTTTGATAAACAGTCCCAGCCATCTGGTCACTGCGACTCCCAACTGCTCCATCCGCAAGGGACTTCACCATCAAGAGCGAACCTTCTCCCGAAGTTACGGTTCTATTTTGCCTAGTTCCTTCACCCGAGTTCTCTCAAGCGCCTTGGTATTCTCTACCCGACCACCTGTGTCGGTTTGGGGTACGATGACTTGTAATCTGAAGCTTAGAGGCTTTTCCTGGAAGCAGGGCATCAATGGCTTCCACACCGTAGTGTGTTCGTCTCGTGTCTCAGTGTTGTGTCTCCGGATTTGCCTAGAAACACCACCTACGCACTTTCACCAGGACAACCGTCGCCTGGCCCACCTAGCCTTCTCCGTCCCCCCATCGCAATTACAAGTCGTGCAGGAATATTAACCTGCTTCCCATCGACTACGCCTTTCGGCCTCGCCTTAGGGGTCGACTCACCCTGCCCCGATTAACGTTGGACAGGAACCCTTGGTCTTCCGGCGAGGAGGCTTTTCACCCCCTTTATCGTTACTTACGTCAGCATTCGCACTTCTGATATCTCCAGCATACCTCTCGATACACCTTCGCAGACTTACAGAACGCTCCCCTACCACTCACACATAAGTGTGAATCCGCGGCTTCGGTGCCTGGTTTGAGCCCCGTTACATCTTCCGCGCAGGGCCGACTCGACTAGTGAGCTATTACGCTTTCTTTAAATGATGGCTGCTTCTAAGCCAACATCCTAGCTGTCTGAGCCTTCCCACATCGTTTCCCACTTAACCAGAACTTTGGGACCTTAGCCGGCGGTCTGGGTTGTTTCCCTCTTCACGACGGACGTTAGCACCCGCCGTGTGTCTCCCGGATAGTACTTACTGGTATTCGGAGTTTGCATGGGGTTGGTAAGTCGGGATGACCCCCTAGCCCAAACAGTGCTCTACCCCCAGTAGTATTCGTCCGAGGCGCTACCTAAATAGCTTTCGGGGAGAACCAGCTATCTCCGAGTTTGATTGGCCTTTCACCCCCAGCCACAGGTCATCCCCTAACTTTGCAACGTTAGTGGGTTCGGTCCTCCAGTTGATGTTACTCAACCTTCAACCTGCCCATGGCTAGATCACCCGGTTTCGGGTCTACACCTTGCAACTAGACGCCCAGTTAAGACTCGGTTTCCCTACGGCTCCCCTATACGGTTAACCTCGCTACAAAATGTAAGTCGCTGACCCATTATACAAAAGGTACGCAGTCACCCCGAAGGGCTCCCACTGCTTGTACGTACACGGTTTCAGGTTCTATTTCACTCCCCTCACAGGGGTTCTTTTCGCCTTTCCCTCACGGTACTGGTTCACTATCGGTCAGTCAGGAGTATTTAGCCTTGGAGGATGGTCCCCCCATATTCAGACAGGATGTCACGTGTCCCGCCCTACTCGATTTCACATCAAGGTTGTTTTCGTGTACGGGGCTATCACCCTGTATCGCCGGCCCTTTCCAGGTCCGTTCCACTAACTTCCAAGATGCTTAAGGGCTAATCCCCGTTCGCTCGCCGCTACTGAGGGAATCTCGGTTGATTTCTTTTCCTCGGGGTACTTAGATGTTTCAGTTCTCCCGGTTCGCCTCTGTTACCTATGTATTCAGTAACAGATACCCGAGTTATCTCGGGTGGGTTTCCCCATTCGGAAATCTGTGAGTAATAGCGTCTCTTACCGACTTCTCACAGCTTATCGCAGGTTAGTA
>NZ_CP077210.1:3140000-3315000 GCF_019047065.1 Aeromonas sp. FDAARGOS 1414
AAAAAGTTCGTTCGCTCAGATATCAAGCAACCACCTCTTTTTTTGCTCGAAATGGCATCAATTCTGACTATTGCCGGATTTAAATTGAACATTTGAAAAGCTAATTTATAATTGCCATCTCAAATGTTTAATTGGAATGCCCTCATGCATCAAATTCTCGATAGCCATAAGGAAGAGCAAATCGTCCCGCTGTTCCGCTTGGGGTTCCGACCCTTCTTCTTGTTCGGGGCTCTGTTTGCGGCCGTCGCCATGTTGCTCTGGCTGGGGCAGCTCAACGGTTGGCTTACCTTGCCCGGGATTGCCAACCCGACCTGGTGGCATGGTCATGAGATGCTGTTTGGTTTCGGGGCTGCCATCGTCGCGGGTTTTCTGCTCACCGCGGTGCAGAACTGGACGGCCCATCCCGGTGTTCGGAGCTGGCCATTGGTAATGGTGGTGGGGTTGTGGATGTTGCCAAGGACCTTGTTACCCTGGCTGGGTGAAGAGAATACGCTTCTGATGTTGGCAGACCTGCTCTGGTTGCCGCTTTGCGCCTGGTTCCTTGCCAAGCCGATCTTGATAACCCGGCAATGGCGCAACCTGTTCTTCGTGCCCCTGTTGCTGATACTGACCCTGCTCAATGGTGCCAGCTGGTTATGGCATAAAGAGTGGACCACCGTTGAGCATCTGCTGATCACGACTGTGCTGTTGTTTACCACCCTGATCGCCGTGATGGGTGGAAGGGTGATTCCGTTCTTCACAGCCCGAGCAACCGGTCAGGAGAAAGTTGCACCTCTGCTCTGGCTGGAGCGGGCGGCGCTCACGACACAGTGGCTTATCTTGCTCTGCTGGTTGCTGCTCCCCACCCAATGGGTCACCAGCATATATATAGTGCCTCTCTATATAGTGGCGGCGAGTTTGCATCTGTGGCGGCAACTACGTTGGCATCTGCCATCGACCCTTGCGCATCCCCTGCTGTGGTCACTCCATCTCGCCTATCTGTTTATCCCTCTTGGCCTGTTCGCCCTTGCGGCACATAGCGCGGATCTGCCCATCACGTTGTCAATGGCCAGCCACCTGCTCAGCGCAGGCTGCATGGGGACCATGATCCTGGGCATGATTGCGCGAGTATCCCTCGGCCATAGCGGTCGGGCCTTGCAGGTAGGACGCAGGATCACTGGCGCATTCACCCTGGTTATCGCTGCCGCTACAATGCGGGTGACGATTCCGCTGTTCTGGCCTGCTTATACCCTGCATGGCTGGAACCTCAGCGCGCTTGCCTGGATCGCTGCCTATGGTCTGTTTGTCTGGGTCTATACCCCGATACTGATCCGCCCCAGAGCAGATGGTCGACCGGGTTGATGACTGCGGAACATGTTCAGGGTGTTGCCACCGGATAGTGGATGAGGTTGTGGAAAATCGCCGGGGCTATGCCCAGATTGCGATAACCGTGGGGACGGTCGGCAGCAAAACGCACCGCCTCCCCTTGCACCAGTGAGCACCACTCCCCTGCCACCAGCACCTCCATCATGCCGCTGATGACGATGACATGCTCGGTCACTCCCGGCTCATGGGGCTCGGACTCACGCTGGTAACCCGGCAACAGGGTCAGCTCAAGCAACTCGAAACCAAACCGGTTTTCATAAGGGAAGAGCGGTGCCACTTGCATGCCCTCTCCCGCAGGCTGCTGGCGAATAGTATCGGCGGTGCGATAGAGCACCTCTTCCTGCGTGGCGGGTGTGGGCTCGATGAAACTGGAAAATGAGACTCGAAAACCGGTGGCTATCTTCCATAGCGTCGCCACCGTCGGGCTGGACTCTCCCCGCTCAATCTGCCCCAGCATCGCCTTGCTGACACCCGTTTCGCGCGCGGCGGCATCCAGGCTCCAGCCACGCTCGCTGCGCAGCCCCTTCAGTCGAGCAGCCAGATGCTGACTCATCTCTTGCATAACTGCCTCTTTATTACTCTTGCACGATGCGCCTTGTACGCTATAGCGCACAGCGATATAGTCAAAGCTGTATTGTACGTAATAACGCACAGCGCGTCACAACGCCAAGAGGAAGAGTCATGCCCTTCGCCATCCCCCATCTGGTCGCAGGATTTATCGCCGTGATGGTCGGCTACACCAGCTCCGTCATCCTGATCATCCAGGCCGCCACAGCGGCGGGTGCTGATACTGCCCAAGTTGCCTCCTGGCTCTGGACGCTGGGGATCGGCATGGGGGTGAGCTGCATCGGCCTCTCTCTCTATTACCGCATACCCATACTAACCGCCTGGTCCACCCCGGGCGCGGCACTGCTGATCACCACGCTGGGCAACTTCACTCTGGCGGAAGCGATCGGCGCCTTTGTGATCTCGTCCCTGCTGATCACTCTGTGTGGCATCAGCGGCTGGTTCGACCGTTTGATGAAACATATCCCGGCTCCACTGGCCGCCGCCATGCTCGCTGGTGTGCTGCTCAGATTCGGATTGGATCTGTTCAAGGTCGCCCCGCAAGATCCCTTGCTGCTTGGCCCCCTGCTGCTGGCCTTCCTGCTGGGTCGTCATTTCTGGCCCCGCTATACCATGGTGCTGGTACTGGGAGTGGGGATGCTGATCTGCAGCGTGCGGGGGGATTTGCAAATGGGCACCCTTCACTGGCAACTCGCCAGCCCGGTCTGGACATGGCCAGCCTTCTCCCTTGATGCCCTGTTTGGTATCGCGCTGCCGCTGTTCATTGTCACCATGACATCGCAAAACATGCCGGGAATTGCCATCTTGCGGGCCCACGGCTATCAGCCTTCCACCTCCTCGCTGATCAGCTGGACCGGCCTGACTGGCCTGCTGCTCGCCCCTTTTGGCGGCTATGCCTTCAATCTGGCCGCCATCACTGCCGCCATCTGCATGGGCAAAGAGGTCGACCCGGATACCAAGCGCCGCTGGCCTGCTGCGGTTTGGGCGGGTTGCTTTTATCTTGTGACCGGCTGCTTCGGTGCAACCGTCGCGACCCTGTTTAGCGCCTTTCCGGCAGCCCTTGTCACCTGCATCGCCGGATTGGCACTGCTAGGTACCATCGGCAGCAGCCTGCACTCGGCCTTGCAACAGGATGAAGCGCGAGAAGCTGCGCTGCTCACCTTTATCATTACCGCGTCCGGGATCAGCATGCTCGGCATCGCGGCAGCCTGCTGGGGTCTGCTGATTGGTCTGGCTATCTATCAGTTCCAATTATATCGACAAAGGAATCAATTGAACCTCAAACCGTGAACCTCTGCACACTATCCAGATAAAATGATTCACAAGTGAAACTAATTTCCTTCTAGTGGCGTCAGGGCACCAATCTTCCCGGACATGGTGCCCTGTCAGGTTCCATGCAACGGAGTATAAAAATGAAAAATCAGGCTGTCTTGTTACTACTGGCCATACTGGGTGCTACGAGCGTCCAGGCTGCCGATACGGATCGAGAGCTGGCTCGCCAGCTCGCACTTCAGCAGAAAAACCTGCTGCCCCTGCTGAGCAATCAGCAATACCAGAGCCCGCTTCCCAACCTGCTGCAGAAGGCCAGCCCACGGCTTAAACGGCAGGCGACCGATGCCAACCAGGCGGCCATCAGCCGGCAAGGACTGGATGGCGAGGTCAAGCAACTGATGCAGTTGCGGCTGGCCAACACCGATCAGGCCGCAGCACTGCAACAGGGCGTCGAACCGCTAGTCGCCTATGTTCCGAGCGGAGATGAGAAGAGCTGGAGCGCCATTGAAGCGTTCGACAGCGCTGGCAATCCCGTCTATCTGGATGTGGACAAGGCACCGGCCCTGCCGGTTCTGGTAGTCGAAGCCGATCCCGTCAAAGCCAAAAACGCAGGCTTGAAGGTAATGCGCAAGGCGCTGGCCGATGCTGATCTGCAAAGCGCTCCGCGAGTGGCGGCCAGCACGGCGCCACTCAAGACCAGTATCCTGAAAAAGATCAGACTGAAGGATGATCAGGAGCCCTGGCTGCTCGGCGCAGCCGAAGTGTATGCAGTGGTCGCAGGGGTTAATCCCAGCCGGGATGAACCAGTGGTCGATATTGTCGACATGCCCTACCTCGACTATGACAACACAGACTACACCCCCAACCAGATCCTGGTTTACTGGGATCGCTATCGCTGGGGTGCCGTCGATGTGGTGATGATGGAGCAGGATGACAACGTCAACTACAAGGAGCTGAGCGCCCTGCTGATTGAAGCTCTCAAACTCGGCTTTACTGCGGGTGGCGTGCCGGAAGCCCTGCCCTTCCTCGATCTCGGCGGTCGCATCGTCAAGGCACTGCCCGACTCCTGGATGACCAATAACGACGACTATCTGGATACCTTCTACACACTGGAGCAGGATCAGGTCTATCGCCAGTATCCGGGGGCTGCCGGTAATGCGGTTATCGATCTTGAGCCAAAAGAGATCGCCCCGACCAGACCTTGATAATCGGCATAACGAAAAAGCCAATGAGCAACTCATTGGCTTTTTGCTTTTATCGCGGTGACTACCGGTCAACCCTTGGGACGAACCCCCAGAGTATGGCAGATGGCATAAGTCAGCTCGGAGCGGTTCAGGGTATAGAAGTGGAAATCCTTCACCCCTTCCTGACTCAGCACGCGCACCTGATCGATGGCGATGCTCGCCCCCACCAGATTGCGGGTCATCTGATCGTTATCCAGCCCCTCGAAACGCTGATGCATCCAGCGCGGGATCTTCACGTTGGTAAAACCGGCAAACTTGGCCAGGGTCTGATAGTTGGAGACCGGCAGGATCCCCGGCACGATTTCGGCATCGATACCGATGGCAGCGCAGCGATCCCGAAATCGCAGATAGGTCTCCACATCGAAGAAGAACTGGGTGATGGCGCGGTTGGCACCGGCATCAATCTTGCGCTTGAGGTTGAGCAGGTCGGATTGCGCACTCTTGGCCTCCGGGTGCCCTTCCGGATAGGCAGCAACCGAGATATCGAAGTCCGCCTCTGACTTGAGCAGGGCAACCAGGTCGGTGGCATACATATCCGGCTTCTCCAACCCCTGCGGCAAGTCACCGCGCAGAGCCACGATATGACGAATACCGCTGTTCCAGTAGTCGCGGGCGATGGTGCGCAGCTCGTCGCGACTGGCATCGATACAGGTCAGGTGCGGCGCCGCAATCAGGCCTGTCCGTTCCTTGATGTCCTTTATCACCTTGTGGGTGCGATCACGGGTGCCAGAGTTGGCGCCATAGGTGACGGAGACGAACTTGGGTTCCAGCACTTTCAGCCGTTCGATGGACTGCCAGAGGGTATTCTCCATCCCTTCACTGTTGGGCGGAAAAAACTCGAAACTGACCGATATATCGCCATTCAAATCTGCCAAGCTCTGGTTGAGCGCCTCAACCTGACGTGCACTGTGAAATCCCATCTGCTCTTCTCCCTGTCCTGCAATCCATCTGCCTACGTCAAAACGGATGTTTGGACGTCTAAACGTCTTTATATTTATGAGCAAAACGACACAAAGTCAACAGGGATTTACCTCACATCCGATCTGACGAACTTCATATTTACAAAATTAACGGTACGTAACCGAAAAGTGCCCATCCCAAAATCGCCCCAGTCGAGTTATGATGGGGGTAGATCGTCCTGGACGTTCTGAATCTGCGTGTGATTGTTTGGCCGGAGGTTTCTCCGGCCCCTTTTCATCTATTTCCCACTCCTGCCGATAACAGAATGAGTCTTTGCAGGAGCACCATCATGGATACCCACCCCGGCTTTGCCACCGACTTGCTGTTCGATCGCTATCAGGGCGAGGTTGTTCAGCACGATCAGTTCTGGGCGGTTCGCACGCCGGATGCTCCCGATTACTACTTCGGCAACTACCTGCTACTCCCCAACCCACCCAGCGACCGTGACAAAGGCTGGCTGGAAGCCACATTTGATCAGCTGATCGGCCAGGATCCTCGAGTGCGCCACCGCACCTTCCAATGGCCACTGGCGGCCGGACAAAACAGCCGGATCGCCGGTTTTGTCGCAACCGGATACCAATATATGGAGTGCGTGGTGCTGGCGCTGGATGAGCAGAGCTGCCCACCCCCTCACAGCGACATGAACAAGGTTGAGGCACGCACCTTCACCACTACTGATTGGCCTGAGTGGCTCGACTTCGAACTCAATGAACGAGATGAGGGGCACTCGGAACAGAGCTATCTCCCCTATCTGCGATCCCGTCAGGCGCTCTATCAGGCCATGATTGCCGATGGTCTCGGGGACTGGTGGGGGATCTGGCAAGAGGGGAAACTGGTCGCCAGCTGTGGCCTCTTCTTCTGCGGCACACTTGGGCGCTTCCAGTTGGTACGTACGCACCATGCGTGGCGCAACCAGGGGTTATGCCGCCAGCTGCTGAGTCAAGTGGCTCGCGCAGGATTGTCCCGCGCCAAACAGCTGATCATAGTGGCTGACGAGCATTACCATGCCCATCGCATTTACCGCTCTCTGGGGTTTGCCCCGGTTGCCCGCATCGGCAGCCTCTGCCGCTGGCCCCACGAAGCACAATAAAGCGATACATGCTGGCCGCGAGCCATAAAAAAACGGGAGGCTGATGCCTCCCGTTTTTATTGATGCAGATGACCTATTGCTGTGGCTGCTGTGGCTGCTGTGGCGCCTCCAGCTCGTTGGAGAGCGCCTGCTCCACCTCATCCGACGGCGCCGGTAATGGGGCAGCGGCCGCTGATGCGGGTTCTGCGGGAGTCACAGCTGGTGCCACCACGGCCGGTGTTTCACTGGTCGCGGGGGCTGCTGACACCTCAGCTGTCGGTGTTGAAACCGAGGCAGGGGCAACCGCATCACACTGACAATCCGCGCTCTTGGCCTTATTGCCCTGATGAGGGGCATACCACCCCTTCAAACCACTTTCCAGTCGATCCGCGGCAGCTTTGGGCTCCATCTTGCCAAGCAGCACAGCCTGACTCACCTCTGCCAGTTCATCCCCCAACTTGGGCGTACCACGGGAGAGGATCTGGGTCGCCACCCGAATGGTGGAGTCACACTGATCGCGCCACTCCATCATCTCTTTGGCCGCCGGATTGGTGACATCGAAGAAGTGGTTGGAGAGGGAGAAGAATCCCGGCAGCGAGTTGGTATAGAGCTCGGCAAATTGCGGCGTCGTCAGCCACTGCAGGAAGGCCATTGCCCCCTCTTTGTTCTTGCTGGCCGGGTTCATCCCCATACCGATATCGGTGTGGTCGGTAAAGAAACAGCCATCACCCTGTTTGGCCACCGGCGGACGCATGACGCCAAAATCGACCTTGCCGGTGAAGGGGGCAATCTCCCAGGAGCCCGCCACGTAGAAGCCGGCCTTGCCCGAGGTGAACAGCTCGTTACTGGTCGCATAATCGCGGCTCTCGCCACCTTCACCGAGGTAGGAGCGCCAGCGCGCCAGCTCATCGAACACCTTCACATATTGCGGGTTGTCCAACCGCTCCTGCCCGCCGATCAGTGCCAGACGGCCGTCCTCTCCCTTCCAGTAGTTGGGACCAATGTTCTGGAACCCCAGCTCGGAGGCAACCCAACTCTCGGAACCGCTCATGGCCAGCGGCACATAGCGACCGTCGGCCTTGATCTTGTCCAGCACGGCAAAGAACTGATCGCGGGTTTGCGGCAAGGTGAGCCCCAACTCACTGAAGATCTTCTTGTTATAGAAGAAGCCATGAATCACCGAGGCCATGGGTACGCAGAAGGTCTGGGCACCGGAGTCAGTCTGCCAGGGTGACTGGGCAAAACTCGGGAAGTTCTCCATCCCTGCCATTTCGGTCAGCTCGGCCAGATGGCCCGCCTTGAACAGGGCGAGCGAGTCATCAAACGGACGACAGGTAATGAGATCCCCCGCCTTACCGCCTTTCAGGCTCTCCCACAGGGTGGGCATGTAGTTGACGTTCTGCACCGGATGAAAACTCACCTTGATGCCGGGATGCGCCGCTTCAAACGCCGGGATAATCTTCTGCTCCCACAACGCCTTGTCATCGGTTCGCCAGCTTTCAATCACCAGCTCGCTGGCCATCAGCTGGCCACACAACAGGAGACTCAGGGCTCCAATCCACTTTTTAGACATAAGCCCTCCTAGACCTTGAAATGTGCGATCAATTGCTGCTGTTTGGCGACCAGGTCGGCCAGCACTTCGCTGCTACTGGCGGATTCGCGCGCCTCGCGCTCAGTCTCGTATGCCACATCGGCAATACCGGCGATATGACGAGCGACCCCCTGACTGACGGAGATCTGCTCCTGAGCGGCATGGGCCACCTGATCCGCCATCGACTTGATGGCCCCCATCCGATCGGCAATGGATTGCAGCGCCACATCCATCTCGCGAGTCTGCTCGACACAGCTCTGGGTCTGCTCCTGGCTACGCCCCATCACTTCAACCACATGCTTGCTGGAGCTCTGCAGGTTCTCAATCATCCCCTGGATCTCTTCGGTCGAGGTCTGGGTGCGATTGGCCAGCGCCCGTACCTCATCGGCCACCACCGCAAAACCGCGACCGGCATCGCCAGCACGAGCCGCTTCGATGGCAGCGTTCAACGCCAGCAGGTTGGTCTGCTCGGCAATGCTGCGGATCACATCGAGAATGCTGCCGATGTTGTTGCTGAATTCCCCAAGTTTGTAGGTGATCCCGACCGCCTCTTCCATGGCGCCAGCCAGCTGCTCGGTGATCCGGCGAGTGGTGGCCACTTTCTGGCGACCATTACGCGCCTCTTCATCGGCCAGATCCACTTCCCGCTTGGTGCCATCGGTAGAGCGGGCCACCTCGGTGGCGCTCACTTCCAGCTCGGTAATGGCGGCGGCCACCTGATCGGTCTGGCTCTTCTGCTCTTGTACCCGGGACATGGCCCGTTCGCTGATCTCGGCGGCCCGGCTCGCCTCATCCACCAGATGGCGGGAGCCCGCATTGATTTGAGAGAGTAGTTCACCGGTCTTGCCCGCCAGCGTATCGATAGAGCGGGAAAGGCTGCCAAATTCACAACTGCTGCGGTAGTTGATGCGGCGGGTCATGTCACCGGCCGCCATGTAATCGAGCTCCTTGTTGATCATCTGCAACGGGCGCTGAATGCTGCGCGCAGTGGTATAGCCGATCACCAGCGCCGCAGCGGCCGACATCGCGGCAACCACCAGGATCCAGAAGCTGGCACTGCTGACCGCCGCATCGGCGTTGATCCGGCTGTCGCTGGCGATGGCACCGGCGGACTTGCCCATCTCATCGAGCAAATTGAGGCTGTTGACCAGACTGGCATCCAGCTGCTGATTTTGCGTGGCCAGCGACAGCGCCAGTTGCTGAGCCTGACGCATGGTTGCCAGCAAGCCCTGAGCGCCGAGCGCCAACTCCTGCATCCGATCCAGATTGGAGACAAAGCGCGCTTTCACATCATCGGGCACCACTACCCGCTCCAACCGCTTGCGGGCCATCTCGATATCCTTGCTGAGTACCTTTTCCAGCTCATTTAGGTCGGTTTTGGCATCGGCACGGCGGATATTCTTCAGATCGCGGGCGATACCCGAGGTAATAAGCTCCGCCTTGTTGCGCATGGAGCGCTTGCTGGCGGTCTGTTGCAGCAGCAGATCCGCCGCCCACTGGTAGGTATCCTCAAGGCGGATAAATTCCATCTCCAGCTTGTGGCGCTGATCCAGCGCACTGACCCACTGCCGATGCTGGGCCAACACCTGATCCGCCAAGCCATAAAATTGGGTGGTAGCACTCTCAACCTGCTGGAAGCGGACACGAGCATCCGCTACGTCGGTAAATTTACCCATCTCCTGACTCAGCTGGGCGAAGCGGTTCTGCTGCTCCTTGAACTGATTGGCCAGCTGCGGCAACTGGGCGGCATCTTCACTGGTGCGGTAGACCAGCACCCAGCGGTTACTATCCTGCAGTGCCCCCTTTAGACCTGCGACAGCCACTACCAGCGGGGTTGCCCGGTCAGATACGGCAGAGAGGCCGTCATTTATACCCTTGATTTTAAAGGTACTGATCACACCAAGCAGGATCAGCAACAGCAGCATCAACACGAATCCGGCGATGATCCGCTGCACAATAGATAAGCCCATGGAGACATCCTCACTCATTGGGGGAAGGTAAAGTGAACATAGTCACTATCGGCAAGGGTGGCGAATAACTGAAATAAAGCGACAGGGATTTAATTGATTTGTATCGGGTTGGATCACAGTCCAGACAAAATCAGCAATACGAAAAAAGCCCGGCAAAAGCCGGGCTGAAAGAGACGTACTTTGCTATCTTCCGCGATCCGTTCAGAACCGCAGTCAGAATCATTAGAAGCGGTAGCCAACACCCACCATAAAGGCCATCGGGTCGACCTTGGTATTAATGGTGCCAATCGCAGTATGCACATCGGTATCGATATCCATGATCCAGGCTGAACCGTTGACAAACCAGCGGTCAGTGATCGCCATATCGATACCAACTTGTCCGGCAACCCCCCAGGAGTCATCGACTTTGACATCGGTTCCTGACAGTGCACCACGACCCTCTTCATTAAAGAAGGTGGTGTAGTTCACGCCAATACCGACATACGGGCGAACCTTGCTTTGAGCATCGCCAAAATAGTACTGACCCATCAGAGTCGGCGGCAGATGCTTGATCTTGGCAACTTCAGCGCCACCCAGTTTGACTGAATGAGAGAAGGGGGTTGCAGCCAGCAATTCGATACCCCAGTTATCAGTAATCATGTAAGAGAGAGTCAATCCCAATTGCATGTTGTCATTAATTTCCAGCTCTACAGGCGTGCTGCTTTCCTGCGGCGATACAAATGCCAAACCACCACGAACCAGAATGTCGCCAGCCTGATGGGCCATGGCGAAAGGAGAGGCCACTGCAGCGGCAATCATCAGAGGAAGTAATTTTTTCATCACGTAATCCCTTTTTTTGTTTTCATTTGATGCTGTAAGCCCGCTGACTATATGCCCTTGTAAATGCAAAGTTATTGACTTGAAGCAAAGGTTGCACGGAAATAAATCGATTGGTGTGACATCTTTGCGCGCCATCCCAATCTCCTTGAGTCCCCAGACAACAAGCCGGAATACCTGTTTCGACAGGTTGTAACTAACCCCATTCAGCGCCAAAACAAGCAAGCAAACCACACCTTATCGCTCGGCAGAGTGGCTATTAATTGTTGTTAATATGGGCAAACCAGCGTATTTTTTGCGCCATGCAAGTTACTGGGAAGTAATGGTTTATTTATGAAAAATGAGTCGAAATGGCAAAAGGTGGGGGCCTTTCTCGCGGCCGTTTGGGGGATCGGATCCTTTCTCTTTATCCTGCTCGGTTTTATTGTCGCCCTAGCCTATCTGGTATTGGTCCGGCAGGGCTAATCCGGGCTGACAGTATGTTGCAACGCAAGACTATTCCCTTCGACAAGTTGCTCCGGGGTCTGTTCCATCACCTCCCGAACAGACAGAGTGCCCGAATAGCCACAGCATCGATTACGGCCCCTCAGTTTTGCCTGATAGAGCGCTAGGTCGGCCAGCTTGAAACTGTGGCTCCAGAAGGTATCGGGGCACGCCGGATGCAGAGGATACCGACAATATCCCGATGAAACCGTTAACCATAGCGGCCTCTCCTCCGAACCGAAACGGTGCTGAACAACACGAAGCCTCAGATAATCGGCACGCTGTACCAACTCTTGCTCATTATCCACCTGCAACAGGAGTAAAAACTCCTCCCCTCCCAACCGGATAACGGGCTCGGCGTCACTCACCACCAGCTTGTGCAGCAGTTCTGCCAGCTGCTGCAACACCAGATCACCCATATCATGACCAAATCGGTCGTTGATCCGTTTGAAATGATCGAGATCGAGCAGCAACAGCTGACAAGGGCGGGCCCAATTGTCTTGCAACCAGCTATCCAGATAGCGACGATTGAAACAACGGGTCAAGGGGTCGGTGAATGCCGCCATCTCCATCTGGCTGGATTTTTCCAACAAATCATCGTGTTGCTGACTGACCTTGCTGGCCATCTCCTTGAACTTGCCGCTCAAGGTCGCCATCTCGGCGCTGCTGTCGATATAGGGGATCAAGGTGGCATCTGGCCGATCGCCAAAGCGTTGCAGCGCCGACACCAGCTGCTGCAACGGGGTAAGCACAATGCTGTTGAGCCGGTACATGGCGATCATGACGCAGATAAAACTGATAAAAAGCATACCAATAAAGGTCCAGAGCGCCCCCTCCATGACGCCACTCAAGATCTTTCTCTCCTCCTCAATCACCAGAGTCAGCACCGGCTGGTTATCGCTGTTGAGCAGTCGCACCTCTCCCCTAAGCCGGGTGAGCCCAAGGTCGATCAGGCGATACGTTATTTGCGGTTTCAGTTTTTTGAAGGTAGCGGTGACATCCAGATTGGCGTGGGAGATCGCCAGAGGCAGCGCGGTACGCTCCGATACCTGCTCGAGATAGGCCTTGTCGAGCCAACGTACAACCAGCAAGAAACCGTTGAACGGTGCCGACTCGTCACTGTTTCTGATCGGCTGCCACGAGTACATCAGCGGCCCCCACTGGGAAGCACGGATCCCGTGCAGATTGATGCCCCCTTGCGCCACCGAGCGTTCTCTCAACTGCTTTTTCAGCTCATCAAGGAAGTAGGGAAACTGGTCCGGATTGATCCCCGGCGCATCGGGTAGCAGGGTGCGCGTCCAGATTTCGTAGCCGGTGAGATCCATGAAGCTCATCAGGTTGAGACTAAAATCCCGCATCGGCATATCACTGAACAGGTTGGATTCGATGTACGCCCTGCTTTTGTTGTCCATAAAACGGTGACTGTCATCCCAGATGCCCCAATCCCGACTGAATGCATCCAGAGCGGCCACATCCGCCTGCACCGCCTTGGTCACGCGCAGCAGATGCTCCTTCATTCGCTGCTCTTCAATCCGGCTGGCAGCCGGGATTTGGGCCCACGCCAGCAGGACCAGCAATAGCAGGATCGCCCCCAGCCAGATGGGGAACATGGAGTAAGCCAACTGATGATCAATCGTGCGCGGAGCCTGAGCCATAACCCGATATATCCATTACCATGATGCTGAGATGCCAAGCCTGCCCACACTTGACGAGCTTCCCCCTATGCTCCCGATTTTTATAAAAAAAAGGGGCCAAAGGCCCCTCGATTATAACGGCTTATCGCGCCAAAAGTGGCCTCAAAAAACGAGCTGTATGAGACTCTTTATTGGTGCAAATCTCTTCCGGCGTCCCCGTCACCAGAATGCGGCCACCACCGGCGCCCCCCTCCGGACCCAGATCGACGATCCAGTCGGCAGTTTTGATGACATCCAGATTGTGCTCGATGATGACGATGGTGTTGCCACGATCCCGCAGCTGGTGCAGCACCTTGAGCAGTTGCTGGATGTCGTGGAAGTGCAGGCCGGTGGTCGGCTCGTCCAGAATATAGAGGGTCTGACCGGTATCCCGCTTGGAGAGCTCGCGCGCCAGCTTGACCCGCTGTGCCTCACCGCCAGACAAGGTTGTGGCCGACTGGCCGAGGCGGATATAGGAGAGGCCCACGTCCATCAGGGTCTGCAGCTTGCGCGCCACTGCCGGTACCGGATCGAAGAACTCGCGGGCATCTTCCACCGTCATCTCGAGGATTTCGTGGATGTTCTTGCCCTTGTACTTCACCTCCAGCGTCTCGCGGTTGTAGCGCTTGCCCTTGCAGACGTCGCACGGTACGTAGACGTCCGGCAGGAAGTGCATCTCCACCTTGATGACTCCATCCCCTTGGCACGCCTCGCAGCGGCCCCCTTTCACGTTGAAGGAGAAGCGGCCCGGCTGGTAGCCTCGGGAACGCGCCTCCTGAGTGCCGGAGAGCAGCTCGCGGATCGGGGTAAACAGGCCGGTGTAGGTGGCCGGGTTGGAGCGTGGGGTACGACCGATGGGGCTCTGGTCGATATCCACCACCTTGTCCAGATGCTCCAGCCCCTCGACACTGCGATAGGGTGCCGGGGTGGATTCGGTGGCCTTGTTCAACTCGCGGTGAGCAATGCGGAACAGGGTATCGTTAATCAGGGTCGACTTGCCGGAGCCGGAGACGCCGGTGACGCAGGTCATCACTCCGATCGGCAGATCCAGGTTGACGTTGCGCAGGTTGTTGCCGCTCGCCCCCTTGAGCTTCAACCACTTGCCGGTGAGCGGCGTGCGCTCGGCAGGAATGGCGATCTGCTTGCGACCGGAGAGGTAGTCACCGGTGAGTGACTCGGGATTGGCAATGATCTCCTCCGGCGTACCCTGCGCGACGATGGCCCCGCCGTGTACCCCGGCTCCCGGGCCGATGTCGAGCACATGGTCCGCAAGGCGGATAGCGTCCTCGTCGTGCTCCACCACGATCACCGTGTTGCCGAGATCACGCAGATGAGTGAGTGTCTTGAGCAGACGCTCGTTGTCGCGCTGATGCAAACCGATGGACGGCTCGTCCAGCACATACATGACACCTACCAGACCGGCACCGATCTGGCTGGCCAGTCGAATGCGCTGCGCTTCGCCGCCCGAGAGGGTCTCTGCGCTGCGCGACAGGCTCAGGTAGTTGAGACCGACGTTCACCAGGAAGCCGAGCCGCTCGACGATCTCTTTCAATATCTTCTCGGCAATCTGGGCACGCTGGCCGGTGAGGTTCAGCCCCTCGAAGAAGGCCAGTGCATCGCCGATGGACTGCTCGGCAATGGCCGGCAGGTTGCGGTTGTCGACGAAGACGTGGCGCGCCTCCTCCCGCAGCCGGCTGCCACCGCAGCTTGAGCAAGACTTGTTGGCGATGTATTTGGAGAGCTCTTCACGCACCGAATTGGACTCGGTTTCCCGGTAGCGCCGCTCCATGTTGTGCAGGATCCCCTCGAACGGGTGCTTGCGCACTACCACGTCGCCGCGATCGTTCATGTAACGGAACTCGATCTCGGTGCGACCGGAACCGCGCAGGATCACATCCTGGGTCTTCAGTGGCAGATCCTCCCACGGCGTCTCCAGATCGAACTTGTAGTGCTCGGAGAGGGATTTGAGCATCTGGAAGTAATAGAAGCTACGTTTGTCCCAGCCGCGAATCGCGCCGTTGGCCAGACTGATGGCCGGATCGCCGATCACCTTGGCCGGATCGAAATATTGCTGCACCCCGAGGCCGTCACAAGTCGGGCAAGCACCTGCAGGGTTGTTGAAGGAGAAGATGCGCGGCTCCAGCTCCGACATGGAGTAGCCGCACTCCGGGCAGGCGAAGTTGGCGGAGAAGGTCATGGGATCGACCCCCTCCTCGCCATCCATCGGCACCACCAGCACAATGCCACCGGAGAGTGTCAGCGCCGTCTCGAACGACTCGGCCAGACGCAGGGCAAGGTCATCGCGCACCTTGAAGCGGTCCACCACCACCTCGATGGTGTGCTTCTTGTGCAGCTCCAGCGCGGGAGGGTCGGATAGATCGCACACCTCGCCGTCGATACGGGCACGGATATAACCCTGCGCCGCCAGATTCTCCAGCAGCTTGGTGTGTTCCCCCTTGCGGTCACGCACCACCGGGGCCAGCAGCATCAGCTTGCTCCCCTCCGGCTGGGCCAGCACCTGATCCACCATCTGGCTGATGGTCTGGGCGGCAAGCGGAATGGCATGGGTCGGGCAGCGCGGCTCACCGACCCGGGCGAACAGCAGACGCAGGTAGTCGTAGATTTCGGTGATGGTGCCGACGGTCGAGCGCGGGTTATGGGAAGTGGACTTCTGCTCGATGGAAATGGCGGGCGAAAGCCCCTCGATATGGTCGACGTCCGGCTTCTCCATCAGGGAGAGGAACTGGCGAGCATAGGCGGAGAGGGACTCCACATAGCGGCGCTGCCCCTCGGCATAGAGGGTATCGAACGCCAGAGAGGATTTGCCCGAGCCGGAGAGGCCGGTGACCACGATCAGCTTGTCGCGGGGCAGGGTCAGATTGATGTTCTTGAGGTTGTGGGTGCGAGCACCCCGGACCACGATCTTTTCCATCTTGTTGCACGCTCGATACAGAAACCTGAGCGAGTCAGTATGGCATAGAGACTACTGGATGAATAGACAGTCATGAGATGAAATGCGCATCATCCGGCGCACGCCATCTGCTCTTTTTTCTCCACCAGCAGCCGCTCGTTTTGCCATATCAGAGCGGTGACCTCGACCCGATAGGGACAACGCAAACCCAGCCCTATTTTGCCAACCGCCATGACCACTCCAGCCTGCAGCGACAGATTACGGCTCTGGCGCTGAGTCGTGCTCCCGGCCGCCCCTTCGCCATGCACCAGCAAGCTGACACTCACCGTCAAGTCGCGCTTGCTGAGCAGCGTTGGCGCAAGTGACAGCCCCTGCTCGTTCTGCGCAATATTGAGGGACAAGCGGATCGACGGATCGGGCTCCATCTCGTTTCCCCTGGCGCTTGCTGGGGAAGCGACGCGATGAACCAGCATCAACCCACAGAGCAGCACCAATAAAAGAGGGGCCCGCAGGCCCCTGAATCCGGAGATGACCATCAGTTGCTACCAGCCCCTTGATAGACATAGGCATGGTTATCGCTGCCCAATACGGTCACATTGGCAGTATTAAAGCTTTCGTTTTGCACCACATCAACGGTGTTGCGCCCCCCACCAACCCCAGCATTGACGTAGACATTGGCCTCGTGCTCAGCGCCGTTCTGGGTCACTGTGAGCTTGTTCTCGCTACCCAAGTAGGACTCAACCTTGGCATTGTTCAACTCACCATCCTGGGTCACTTTGACCACAGACTCAGAGTGAGACGCATCGGCATAGGCCCAGTTGTCAGTGCCTTTCTGAGCAACGACCAGCTCGTTGTCCGAGCCCCAGGTCCAGGCGCCTTTGCCTTCACCATCACGAGCAGAGGCAACCTGGTTGCCAGTTCCGTTCTGGTCGATATCGATGGTATTGCCGCTGCCTGCTTGTTGCACTGCATTGGCATAGTTGTCATTACCTACCTGATCAATGGTGACCGCACCATCGGTACTGCTGGCTAACTGGTTGACCACGGCCTTGTTGTCATCACCTGTCTGGTTGACCAAGGCATCATTGCCAGTACCTTGCTGGTCGGTCTCAATCCGGTTGCGATTACCATCCTGTGTCAGGTCAGCAAACTCCCCGGTTCCAGACTGTTTGGCCAACAGGCCGTTGCCATTCCCGGCATCAGACCCTTGCTGCAGAGTCACCACTTCACCGCGGGTTCCACTTTGCTCAACAGTCGCTACGTTGGCACTATCGTATTGAGTGACGTCTGCATTGTTCAAAGAACCACTCTGAGTCACCACTGCAGATGTTCCTTCCGCCGGTGCATAGTCATAGTTACCGGTTGCCTGCAGCACCTTGGTGATATTGCTCTCTCCACGTTGTACCACTTCGGCGTTGGCTCCATCAGCCGCTGTCTGGGTCACGTCAGCCTGGTGAGCCCCCCCTTCTAGCTGCTGTACACTCGCCCGAGCGAAATCGGATATCTGGTTATTAATGACAGCCCGATTACCATCCGAGATTTGAGTGATCCTGGAGTCAGCTAAGTCACCATTATCTTGCTTGATCTTGGCGTCGTTGCGATCCCCATCCTGCACAACCCCGGCAACCGCACCGCCATTCTCAAATTGCTGAATCACATCAGCAAAGTTGTCGTTCCCCTTTGTATCGATGGAGGCTTTGGAGAGGTTAGTGTCACCTTGTTGCAAGATGTAACCCTCGTTACTGTCACCTACCTGCCGAGTATCGGCATCTGACTGGCCGGTATTCTTTTGAGTGGTAACAGCTGTGTTGTTGTTACCAGCTTGATCGATGTTAGCCTTGTTATCGACGCTTCCCACCACCTGGTT
Source organism: Aeromonas sp. FDAARGOS 1414 (assembly GCF_019047065.1). Classification (NCBI taxonomy): domain Bacteria; kingdom Pseudomonadati; phylum Pseudomonadota; class Gammaproteobacteria; order Aeromonadales; family Aeromonadaceae; genus Aeromonas; species Aeromonas sp. FDAARGOS 1414. Next base: position 3,157,789 of record NZ_CP077210.1, read on the forward strand.
AATGGTGGCGATATTGCCGCTCTGGGCCTGGTTCACCGTAGCCTGGTTGCCAGTAGATGCCGCCCAAGCGGTGCTGGTCGCCAGAAGAACTGCCGAGGCAATGATGGTACGTTTAAACATGATTTCCCTCTCGTGCTAATGGTTGAGCCTAGGCTCAGTTGGTTTGAACGACATTTACTTGCTGATTGGCCCCCATCTGGATGACGGTGGCCGTTAATCCGATTCCGTTCTGCTCGATGCTGGCCTGATTGCCATCACCCAGCTGGATCGCCCGGGCCTGATTGTCTGCCCCTTGCTGACTGATCCAGGCTTCATTGCCGCTGCCTTGTTGCAGCAGCCAAATCCGGTTATTGATGCCCGCCTGATAGAGTTCGGCGCTATTGCCCTCACCCAGTTGCGCACCATTGACCCAGTTCTCATCTCCTACCTGGGAGAGCGCCAACTCATTGGCCCAACCCTGTTGCAGCAGGCGCGCCTGATTCAGCTCCCCTTGCTGGGTGAGGTGCAGTTGCTGCTCGCTACCGAGTTGCCACAACAGCGCCTGATTCCCGTCGTTCTGCAGACCGGAATCCAGCTCGCTTGCCATCGCCAGCTCATCAAAGACGGCAGGCTCTGCGGCGAGTTGCGGGGCGCCCGATATCAGCAGAAAAAAGAGAGCACTCAACAGATGTTTCATCGCGCCATCGCCTTGTTGGAAAACGCCCACAGTATCCCTGTCAGACAAGAGGCGGCCTATCAGGCACTCCGCTGATTCGAGGATGAAAAACACCGCCCTGTCGCTGAGCAGAAAGTCTTAAGTCGTATTCGATAGAGGCCAAAAAAATGCCCTCCACCAGGGAGGGCATTGCGAGAGAGGGAAAACTCAAAGCAGCGGGGCGTTGTCTTGCAGGTACTCCTGCAGGATCGGATTGTCGATATCCCGCTGGTCGGCCAGTTGCCACAGATTGTCCCGTACACCATTGGCTATCAGCCGGATCACTCCGGACTCGATAGCCGACATGACACACATCTGTACCGGTTCGTTGGTGCTGAAACCGGCCTCGGCCTCCAGCAGGCGCTTGTACTCGACGAAGCGGAATACCCCGGCCTGCACCTGTTGCGACAATACTGTCTTGGAGGTGGTGACACTGTTCAGGATCCGGCCTGAACGGATATCGACGGCACGCAGATTGACCGTCACCTGATCGACCCGGTACTCCCCGCTGGCGCCAATGCCAAAATACTTGGCTCCCGCCCCACCGGTTCGTACATTGCTGTCATAGGCGACGATCCCCCCCTCGATCAGGATGTTGGCGGCGACCAGCGAGGGCAGTTGATTGGCATTGTTGCCGGGAACGTTGGGCTTGTTCTGGGCCGCCCGCACAATCTTGCGTTCGGTCAGCAGGTTCTGCAGCCCCTCCCGCTCCAGAGGCACAAACCATTGGGAATCCCACAAAGCCGTGCTCAGCATGGCTACCCCGCCCTGGGTGACCGCCGTGGAGAAGTTGGATGCCGGTGCGGGCAGGTACTGACCGGTCTGATCGCGAAAATCGTAGACGGCCGCGACAATTTTCCCTTTTGGCTTGGGCAGACTGATCAGCTCCTTGTAAGAGACGGATCGCGGCATCAGGGTTGCCTTCTCATCGGCAACGGGCGAGCCAATATGGGTCGCACAGCCAGCCAGCGCAAGCAGGGGCACTATCAATAACAGTTGTCGTTTCATCGCGCCCTCAATCAGCAATCAGGCCATTCACTTCGATCATGGTGGTCTGGTTGGTCACCCGGTCGGTGATCGAAACCACCAGGGTGCCATCTTCATCCACCACATTGATGGCAAAATCATCGGTCACCAGACTGCCGCTCTGGCTGCCATCCTTGCCGATATCGGCCAACAGCTGGCTGATCAGGCGAGATTGCAGGTTGGAGGTCAGGCGATCCAGCGCCGAGGTGCCGCTGCTACCACTGCCACTGGCGGGATCCTTGTAATCATTCTGCGCATTGGCGGTGCCAAGCAGATGACTGCTGTTGAGAGGGTTACCCCCAAAGCTGGGGTTGACGGGGCGATAGACAAGCTCCGACGCATGGAGCGCTGGCGCTATCAGTGCTGCAACTAGCCATAACCGGGCACGCATGAGAAATATCCTTATAGTTCATCATGTTCCAAATCGAAGGTATCCATGAACAGGGTCGCGATCTTCTGCTGTTCGAGGGTCTGCCTGACCTGTGACCAAGCCAGTTTGGCACTCTGCTCCTGCTGATTGCGGCCGGGAGAGAGCGCGGTTTTAAAAATCACCTTCCGGTTATGGGTGATCCAGATCAGGCTGCCCCAGCGAGCAGTCGGGCGCTCATGAATCGTCAGATTTTCTCTGGCATTCGGGTCTTCATCACTGCGCAACCGGGTAAATTCGTTATAAAAGCCCTGACCGAAGCGGGTAAAAGTGCGGTCCAGCACCAAACCATCCACATCCAGCCGATCACTCTCCTGCTCCGGCTGTACCGACTCCAGCGGAGCATCGGCCTCGGCCGCCACAACGGTCGTGAAGCCCCAGAGCAGCACAAGGCAACATGCCAGAGAGAACGCTTTCATCAGTGGGAGTCCGGAGCATCGAGATACTCTTTGGCCCAGCTCACCGCCTGGATCCGGTTCTTCACATTCAGCTTTTTAAAGACGTTATAGAGGTGGGATTTGACGGTGTGCTCGCTGACAAACAGGCTGTCGGCGATCTCGACATTGGAGGCGCCCGTCATCAGATAACGGATGATCTCCTGCTCTCTGGCAGTCAGCAGGGTGTCGTTACGCAGCAGGTAGCTATTGCCCTGGCGATAGTATTCGACCAGCTCGCACAGCAGGTGGCGCGGCATCCAGTACTCGCCCAACAGGATTTTCTGCAACCCGGCAACCAGTCGGTCGAGCGGATCCTGACGGAAAAACAGACCGCAAATCTGCGGCCACATCAGCAGCAGGTCGCGATCCGTCGCAGTGGGAGCATTGAGCAGCACGGTGGCCGCCATGCCAAAGCGTTCGGAGATCGCCCGGTTCCAGCCCAGTGACTGGCCGGAGCGGATATAGTCGAGATCGATGAGAAACAGCGTGCCGTCACACTGGTTATCTAGCTGATTAATCTCGTGGATTAGCTGGACGGGACGGCTCAAATGAGAGATGAGGTATGCAGCAAATGTGCTGGCCTGCACATTATTTTCAGTGACCAGTGCGATCGGGCATGCGGCTTTCATTGTGTGCTCTTCCTTGAACCTGTAAACCACCTAATCTGGCCGACTGAGTCTACCAAGGAGGTATGGGAGCACAATATTAAAAAAGTATGAGAATGGATCTCATAAATATCGTAACCATATGTTTTTAGTCGATTTAAAAACCGATTCCAATTCGCCAATCGGCCAGCATAACAGGAATATATGGCAGAAATGTGATGCCGGACGCGCCCAAAACAGCTGCAACCCGACCATCACTACAGCAGGAGCCAACAGTTACCTTTGGCACATCAAGCAGGTTAAGGATGCTGCCAATCCGCTTCGCAACTGTTACTATGACCGTCACATGCGTCTGCGGGACATTGTGCCCCGCACACAGCAACTAATCAGGTATCTAGTCGTGTTGGACCAGGTTTCGACCTGGCCGGTAAATAAGGTGGAAGAGAGATTATGGCCAGTCGAGGCATCAATAAAGTCATTCTGATCGGTAACCTCGGGCAAGACCCGGAAGTACGCTACATGCCGAGTGGCGGTGCTGTGACCAACATTACTCTGGCTACCTCCGAAACCTGGCGCGACAAGCAGACCGGTGAGCAGAAAGAGCGTACCGAATGGCATCGCGTCGTCTTCATGGGCAAGCTGGCCGAAGTGGCTGGCGAGTACCTGAAGAAGGGCTCCCAGGTCTATGTGGAAGGCAAACTGCAAACCCGCAAATGGCAGGATCAGAGCGGCCAGGAGCGCTACACCACTGAAGTGCTGGTCGACAGCTTCACGGGTGTGATGCAGATGCTGGGTGGTCGTCCGCAAGGCGGTCAGGGTATGGGCCAGAACATGGGTGGCCAATCCCAGGGTAACTGGGGTCAGCCGCAGCAGAGCATGCCTGCCCAGCAGCCGATGAATCAACAGCGCCCGGCACCGGCTCCGCAGCAGAACATGCAGCCGCAAGGCGGTTATGGCCGTCCTGCCCAGCAGCCGCAATCTGCGCCGCCGGTATATAACGAGCCGCCGATGGATTTCGACGACGATATCCCGTTCTAGGCCTGTGTGATATAAAAACGTAAAGACAAATCTTAACTTATAATATAACGCCCCGATTTTAGGGGCGTTTTTCATTACTGCTCAAAATTTAGCTTGCTCTCAGCAACAACTAGATTTAGTCTAGGTTTACACGTATTGCATGTGTCAACTGGATGGTCTTAGCAGAATGGCTTACAAAGTTGAAGTGATAAAGTCTGAAGATAATGGTGAGCGGGTTGTTTTGGTACTTGATGAAAGCGGGATGCCACACGATCTTATTTCACGATATCTACTTAGAGGATTATTTAATCGTTCATCAAAAACGATCCTCAACCAAGCACGCAATATTTGTCAGCTATACCAGTGGGGGGATGAGCTAGGAATCAACATTGAAGAACGGATCTATTCTGGAGAAATTTTTGGGATAACAGAAATTGACTCATTAGTAAGGTATTTATCTCTAAATAGACGGCAAATGCGAATCTTAAAGGGAACCTCTTCAAAGGATACTATCATTCCTTTTGCAGGTTATGTTACTGCCGACATGCAGAAACAAAAGATTGATGATATTGCTCGGTATTTTAAATGGATAGGAAGCTTATCTCTTGAAAACCGCTCCATTAACGATCCATTTTATACATCGATTGGTCCAGCTATGGATGACCTTAAGGATAGGCTTGATGCATTAAAGGTTAGAGGGAGCAGCCAGCCACGTGTAGGGCTGAAGGAAGATGAACAACAGTTTCTCATATCTATTACCTCCCCCAATAATAAAAACAATCCGTTTGAACACAGGACTCGTGCTCGTAATCACCTAATCTTCAAAATGTTGTTGCTTTGTGGAGCACGCTTAGGTGAATTACTCTCTCTGAAGCCTGAACAATGTAAACTAGCCGGGGACTCACCTTATATTATAATCAGCCAGAACACGACAAAACATTTAGACCCTAGAAAACTACCCCCTGAATCAAAAACACTTAGTCGTAAAATTTATATAACTCCTGAACTAGCTTCCGATATAGATAGTTACATAAACAATGAGCGAAAAGCACGAGGAAAAGCAGCAAAACGTGCAGCTCCATATCTATTTCTGAATACATGGAAAGCACCTTCTCCGATGACTCAATCTGCTGTTCAGCATATGTGCAAGATATTGAGAGAGCGATTCCCAGACAAGCTAGCAAATCTTCACCCACATCGTTTACGCCATACATTCAATGACAATCTTCATATGATGTTTTTCAACAAAATGGGAAAAGAAGCATTTCTTAAAATGCAACGCTGGTTAAATGGATGGGTGGATGACAGCGAACAAGGATATACATATACACACCTAGCAATGGAAATACAAGGGAAGCGCATGCTAATTCACCTGCAAGAAAGCATTATGAAAGGTGACTATGAATACCTCCACATAAATGAGCACTAATTATATTAGTGTATTTTACTGTAAAGGATGGCGAATAAATGGAAGATCTTTCTATCTACAAATTACATTATGAAAATAATGAAGATGTTTTATCTTATCAGCCATACTTTACAGAGGTAGCAATAAAGACTAGATCTCGTATTGTTGTAACATCCTCTAATCAGTGGGATATTGGTGAAAGTGAGACGCATCTAATTAATTTTGACCTTATTGAGTCAAGTAACTTAGAATTAATTGATCAAGTGAAATACGTTATGGCATGGTTTGTACGGCAAGTTAGTCCAGCCCATGCACATACCACCTATAACGCTGTACTTAAATTCATTAATGAATGCGATAACCTAGATGACGAATCTGGTAAAGAACTTACTGACGCATTTTCTGATGAGTTACTTTACTATTTTTCAAGTAACCGAAACTCTCATAATGAAGATCCCCTACATAGGATTCGGCTTTGGTATCTTAAGGGAGTTAGGCTCAGACTTCCATTATTCCAGCCAGATATCGGGCGAGCAATAAAAAGTCTTAGCCTAAAAGGTAGAGTAAAGGGTTTAGATGTACTTGTTCACATTCCTGGAAAAAGTCCACTATCTTCAAATAAACTGTTTGATCTTCGTAGTCTATTAACTAAGTACCAAGACCATTTTAGTGTTGGCGAATCAGAATTTTGGAAGATGGCTGCAACATGGGTGTTCATAACACTAGGAATTAGACCTATTCAGCTCAGACTTTTAATGATGTGTGATTTAGCATTAAACATAGAAAAAACTACTGGCAAAAAATCATACATACTAAATGTACCCTCAGCTAAAAAGCGCCATCAACTCCCCAGAACTAGGTTCAAATCTAGGCCTATTCCCACCTTTCTTGGTGAAATGCTGCAATCACTCAAAGAATTCAATGTCAAATGGCTCGAAAATAATGGAATTGAATATAATGAAACCCAAATTCCATTGTTCTTTTTATTACCATACGATAGAGCTGAACTTAGAAAAGAAACGGGTAAAATTGAAGCGTTCAGATGGACGATGAGCAATAATTCAATAAGCAAAGCCGTTCCTAGGTTATTGGAGTTAATAAATTCACTACAATACAATATAGGGGCGCCAACATTCGACGAACCATTAACAGCAAGACGTTTGCGTAAAACCTTTGCAACACATGCAGCAGCAGTTGGTACTCCAGCAATGATGTTAATGGAGTTACTCGATCATGAAGACATGCAGCATGTCATGATTTATTACAAATTGGGAGCAAACTTTGCTAACAAAGTAGACCAAGTTTACCGAGAGCAATTCGGTACAATATTTGACTATTTCTCAGGTGTTATTACATTAGAGGAACTCTCTACAGTAAATAAATCTAAACATGTCTATGGCCCTGAGAATTTACGCAGATTAGTTGGTATCGGCTTTTGCTCCAAAGAAGGCCTTTGTAAAAAAGCTCCTCCATATTCTTGCTATACGTGTATCAAGTTTGAGGCGTGTAATAACAAACAGATTCACATTGAAGTCCTTGAATGTATGCTAGAGGATGTATCCACATTGTTTGAACAAGAGCCTGCCCCAGCTAAATTTGAAGTAAATCACATTAGTGCATGTCGCTCCCTTATCGCACAACTGGAGAACAGCTAATGCAAAGCAATCTGAATACAAACCAAGGCCACAATAGTTCAAGTAGCAGGCGTAAACAAAATACTATTATCCCAATAAATCCATCAAGCAACTGTCTCGATAATATAAAAAACTATATAGCACACGCTAAAAAAATACACGGCCCCATTTTTGATAACAGCGTCGACTGGAACAGTCATATATGGAATATAAAAGGCTTCGAAAGTACAGTCACGACAAGAAGCGTAACTCATGCTTGTAATATAATCTATACTCAAGACAATAATCTCGGTAAAAAAATAAAATCATCTAGAGAAAATGAGATTCCGTTCTCAGAACCATTCGCTACTGAAGTGAAAGCATTTATTACACATCGGCATAATAAAAAGCCATGTAAACATGATTCCCATATGGTTATAATCCGGGCGTTTAGGTATCTATATCTGCAGATGAGCAATACTAACACGCCTAGTTTTTCTCTACTCAAACCAGCCCACTTTGATGAAGCAATACGATACGCATTACAGGGTAAACAGGAAGCAGAAAGCACTCTCTGCGTTACAGGAGAAAGACTAGCATATATTGCTGATGAACTTGACCGCCACAAACTCACACCAACACCATTAGACTGGAAGAATCCAATTCCACGTAATGAAAGGAGAGGTGGCGCTAGCCACAATAGAGGAACAAAAAAAGCCCAAGAAGAGCGAGCAAAAAAGCTTCCAAAGACTCAGGTTCTTATTTTTCTATCAGCACTTTGGGCTAACTTTGACAGTTTAGAAGAAAAAGATAAATCACTGGTATGTATGTCGGTGATCCTCTTAATTGCAGGCTTTCGCATGGATGAGTTCGTCGCACTTGATATAAATTGTATACCAAGCAGAGCAGAATATGACTCGTCAGCCAAGGAGCTAGACCCGCAAACCGGCTCTTTCACGAAGTTACTTAGAATTAGAGCATTGGCAAAAAAGAAAAACCACTGGGATGAAAAAATAATACCTCGCATCTCCGTTGATGTTATTTATGAAGCAGTAAGTCGCCTTGAGGAATTAAGTGCCCCTCATAGACGCACCGCAAAAATGCTACTTAATGAAAGACGATGGGATAAATTTTCTATTTTTGATGACGATCAGATACTAAGTGCAAGGGAGATCCAGTTACATCTTAATATCTCTGGCCGATCAACCTCTAACACAATCAGTATTCTAGAGCGGAGAGGTATCGAAAGGTGCTCAGATTCCAAGTCGGGCGGCGCTTGCTTCCGTATAGGTGATATTCATGAGGCTTTCTCAGATGAGTATATAAATAGAATTGGTTCAATCAAGAATGGTCTTGGAGATACTACCTTAAACATCCCTATTTATAATTTCCTGACATTACGTTATCTAGATCAGTACACACCAAAGGAAAAGCTTAATGTCTTCCCAGAACCCTTAACTGGAACACATATCCAAGATTTCTTTAGAGGACGCGACTACAAGACAAGAGAGCAAATATCAGGAAGAGGCGGAGAGGCACAGAGAGTTCTTAGTGTCTTTGAACGTTATGATTTTCCTGAATTAGGGGAAATAAAAGACACTATACGGACACACCAATTTAGGCATTTATTAAATACGATTATGCAAGAATCTGATATGTTCTCTCAAGAGGATATTGCAAAGAATTTTCTTCGGAAAAACGCCAAAGATAATAGCTCATATAATCATCAGATTTCACCTATTAAATTTGCTGAGCGCACAAGAGACTTTCAAAGCACCGTGCTTAAAAAGCTTAACATAGATGAACAAGAAGCTAAAAATGTAATCCAGCGCTTCCCTCTATTATCGTATGAAGACTTACAGAAAGATTTGGATGAGTCAGGCTCATATCACTTTATGGACATCGGTCGCTGCAGACATGATTACACACAATCTCCATGCGGTATGCACTACATGTGTCTTAGAGAATGCATCCATTACAAACGAACCAAAGGAGACGTGAAAGAGGTTGAAAAAATCACTCAACGACGTGATAGAGCTTTAATGCAGATGAATTTGGCAAAGGAAGATGCCGATGATAATTTCACCAATGCCAATAACTGGTATTTGAATCATCTGCAATTGGTCAATGGTTGCAATCAAGCTCTAGCTATTGAGGATAACCCTCAATATTTGAAAGGTGAAATTGTACAGATTTTCCCTAATGGTGTTGATTGCTGTGAAGAGGCAAATGATGAATAGATATATAACTGCTGAAGTTGAAGATGATATCCTGGAGCTTCTTAAAGAATGGGAGAGTGGACGATTTGGACATAAACTTACATGGAATACTATCAATAAATCTTTTGGATATTCCCGGCAAGCTCTTAGTGGAAACCATAGAATAAAGCTTGCCTTCGATGAAGCAAAATTAAAATTAAAACAGAAAGATAATACTGCTATTTCATTTAAGGAAATGGAACAGGAGATAAAAAGGTTAAATCAAGAATTGTCTGACGCACATAGACTACTCGATCAATACAAACAGAGATACATTCGCTGGCAGACGAACGCTCAATTGAAAGGAATAAGTGTAGAGCAGTTAAACAAGCCTATTCCACTAAGCATGAAAGAAGACATGCGCCGTAAGATGCAAAACAAACACGAGAGCTAAGTAAGGCACACTAAAAATAAAGATCCAATTTAAATAGAACTTTATTTTTATGATCTACATCAACTAACCCTCTATCCACTAGGACTCTGCGTTTCACTATGGTATGGTAGAGTGATTAAAACCTATACAGACAAAATGTATCATGACAGCTAGCCAAGAGTTTTGGAGAATAGAAACAGTGTCATTTTATGCCATCCAATCTATCCACGGAGTTGGCTATAAGACGCTGTATAACATAGCAGCATCAGGGATACTTTTTAGTGATCTTTTTAGAAAAGAGTCTCTGACTGTTTTTGAGAAGACCTTAAGAATTAAACTTAAAATTGATTATGACAATCCATCTGCATGGCTTGAGTTTAAAAATTCACTATGGCTTAGGGGACTGGATATTGCTAGGAACTTTTCAAAGAAAGACATAAAGGTAGTTTTTTACAATCAAGATTCATTCCCGGAAAGTTTGAAGAGTATAAAAGTGCCGCCTATGTGGCTTTTCGTTCAAGGAGCAATAAGCAATCTACATATACCATCTGTAGCCGTTATCGGAAGTAGAAAATGTTCTAGTGATGGGTTGTGGCTAACAAAATTTATAATATCATGCATGGAGGGGTTAGGTTATGCCTCAGTGAGCGGCTTAGCTGAGGGTGTTGATCAAGCTGCCCATATTGAGTCACTGAAGCATAATATACCAACCATTGCTGTTTTAGGAACAGGGATAGATAGCAATTATCCGAGTAATTCAGACAATATTCGACAAGCAATCATTGATGCCGGTGGAACAATAATTACCGAGTATTTGGTTGGGCAAAGTTATAGTGCATTTAACTTTGTTCATAGAAATCGGCTTCAGGCAGGATTGTCACAAATTACCATTCCAGTAGAGTGGAACTTGAAAAGTGGTACAGCCCACACAGTAGGCTATGCCAAAGACTTTAATCGATATGTATTAATGCCATACCTTTCATACCAAACTGACAATGTTCAGGAGCGAGCCCACATTGATCAATATTCCAATGGGATATCTCTTGCCATTCCTAGACAAGCAAAAAACCTTATAGATATTCTATCAAATCCAGAGCAAGGCTTTGCAGAGATAAAAGGTAATTATCAAAATACAACTCAATTTTCTTTTGACTTATAGGTGATGCAATGGGGCTTAAAGGTATAATATTAAGTATCGAAGACACCATACTCAATAAAGGTACAATTAACACTGACGTTTACAATGAAGTCAGTAAGTTATTTTCTTATCTTAAGCTAAGACGCATTACTCCAGTTATATTGTCCAATCAGAAATGGACATTAACAGGTAAAGATCCTAGCCAGACCAGATGCTTATTTGAGTATCTGCAAGAATCCTTCCCCGAGCTAGTTATTTTTTCGCGCCACAGGGATAATTCAATTCCCGCCAAACCCACTGCAGAGTCAACAAAATACGTAATTGATTCAATGGGATGGAAGGCTAATGAAGTTGTTTATTTAGGCAGTACAGACACAGACATGAGGACTGCTGTAAATGGTAACCTACTATTTTTACGCGCTACATGGTTTCAACATCGAACAGATTATGGTTTTGAGTTTATATCACCAAAGGAAGTCGCGAGATTTATAGATACCCTCTGTCTTAGAGAACATTATTGGAGTCATATAATTAATTCTAATGACTTCAGATATTATGCATTAGCACCATTTAGTACAATGAAAGCGGAATTCAAAAGATATTCAGAGGATGCTCGGGCTGCAGCAAAATATGGTTCTGGAACTGTAGATTTCTGGCTGGGTGCTCTAGTCACTAGTTTGTATTTCAGTAACATTCATGCGGAAATTGATTATGTATGTCCATATCCGGGACATAAAACAGGTGTCGATAATGACAAGATGTCGGCAGACCTTTTAACTTTTTCTAAATGTTTTAGAAAAACTTATATTCATGATTTAATTCAGCGTTATTCTGATGCCATGAAATCACAGACAGCAAGGCAACGTGGTGTTGCGATTGATCATCTCAATCAAATTAATACCATACACCTTAACAAATATCCCACTAGAAATTATCGAACTAAATATAAAGCACCGCCATTATCAAGAGGAAAAACTGTCTTAGTTGTTGATGATATATGCACAAAAGGTTATTCATTAACTGCGGCCAAAGGCTTTATTGAATCGACAGGAGCGAAAGTTATTTTAGTTTCTTGGTTAAAAACCATAAACACAGATATAGTTGATATTTTACCGCTCCGTAACATAAAAGGATTTAACCCGTACACACCGAATAATATAGGGGTAGTACAATTAGGAAAAACCTATGGATATCATAAATATCTTGTAGATGATAATGCGTCAGAAGAACTTGGAGAACAGTTTGAGGAATACCTTTCTTGGAATTGGCCAAAAGGGATTGACTAAGCCAACTCAAATATACAACCCCAAGATAAAATCTAGGCTATTAATAACTCGTGCGAATAAAAGAATTTAAGCTTTCAAACTCCACTTATTCGCACGAGAAAATTATTTATCTCTCTGGCCAATCTGTAGGTATTAGAGCTTCTCCTGATGCCCTATTCCATCTCTCTCGAGTTGCCTTAACATATCTAGGATCATCCGCAAAATATGCATGCTCAATAAGGAGAACTTGTAAGTCCTTCTGTGCTTCAGTTTCCTTAAATAAATAATCAACATGCCTTCTCATAGCAAGCACATCTTCATCTTCGCTAATTGTTGAGAATAGAGTTTCATCCTCTCCATGTGTAGGATAGTATGGCCGACTAATTTGGTCGAATACCAAGAAACCAGGTACGGGAGCTTTAGCATCTTTAAAATATCGCTGAAGAGCAAAAGAAAGTGCTATATGGATAGCTAAATAGTTTTGGTCCGAACCAAGATCTGAAAGCCGCAATACAACATTACTACCTTTTTCAAAAACAACAATATCAGGCGGTCTAGAATAAAACTCCACTTCAATATCTATACAGGGAGTAACTGTAGGAAGCTCAGATATACCTTTGGAAGCATATTCTGAGATTTTTCGATGAGCACGGTCCAAGAGAACTTTTCGTGCCTCTCTATCTACTTTCCTCTCTAAAGCCTCTATTTCTTCACGAAGAACTGCCATATCAATGGTTGAGCTTTTTATGGAGGGGTTCATATCTAGTAAAACAGATATTTTTCCAAGCAAATGAGCACGATAGCGTCCCTGTGACTCTAACTTCTGATTCTCCTCACTCTTATTAATCCAGTTACGAATACTATCATCCACCATCTGTACTGTTTTTTTCAACTCACTCAACTGATTCCTTAGCTTTTGTTCATGCTCAATTAGATATGGCTTAGTCTCTTCGACAGCAGTACTTTCAGAGCTAATTATATTAAGTGACTCTTTTAAAGCGGCTGTAATTCGGCGCCCATGCTCAGATGGGGATTCGCATACTGGACAAACATTCTCAACATGACGTATATGTGTAGCAAGATTCAATTTTTCATACTGTCGAATCATTGAACCTTCGAAATCAGACATTTCTCGTAACGCATTCCTTACAGCACGAGACTTATTACGAATTAACTCTATGTCAGCTAATAATCCCTTTCTTTTATTATATAATTCAGGTAGTGGACTTTCTTTATTGCTACCAAGATGATCTGTATCATTTTTCGGGATAGACTTTAAAGCTTCTCTAATTTCTTGTACCGAGGATACATTAGGGATTGCATTTATCATTCTACAACGATGAGCATCCCGAAGAATATCATAAGCCATTCGATAGAATTCACCACCGTCTTCGGTCTGCTTTTGTTGCTTACGCTCTTCACGATCATACAAGCGACGAAGCTCGCGTAATCTTCGCTCATCGATCACTGACTGTTCGTTTAGGACACGCAGGAAGTAAGGCATTGTATCAATAATGGCTTTTGCTTCATCAGCCTGATCCAGCCCATGTAAAAGTGCAGTTTCATTATAGATAATGTCTTTTGTTACAAACATATAAGCGGTAGCATGTCGAATTGTCGCACGACCCCGCTGTGAAAAGCTGTCATCATCGTTATCAACAATATCGCCTATGCCAAAAACTCTTTCTATAAAAGCCTTCCCTGCTTGAAGATTAGTTTGGCCATTTAGGTCCTCTATATCATTAGGTAATTGAAGATTACGGCCACTACAGACATACATGCGAGTACTGGTTCTTTGCCCCATCGGTGGAACTATACGACCAGTTATCATTTGAGACTCGCCAGATACCCACTTCACACCTACAGCCGTGCAACGCCGACGAACATGTGCTGGTAGTTCGCATTGGCTTGAACCAAGACAATAATCAATAGCTTTGATAATTGTAGATTTGCCTGTCCCGGAAGCACCAGTAATAATATTAACACCTGGCTTAAGACTGATTATCCTCCGCTTGCCTTGATTACCGAGGAAAAAAATCTCTGCAATATTCCAACGACTCATACTGTTAACCCCATCATATTGAGTGCCGTTCGCGCCGTTCCTGTAGTAGCAAACCAAGTCCCCAAAAGCCTAGCGTTATTAAATGCCACCTGACTATCTTGTGTAAGACGCTTTATCGCCATCTTGTTTGTCTTCTCACTACCAGTCTTCAATAGTCCATCCTCTGTGACTATTAGCAATTTTGAAAAACTGCCATACTTTAGTGTCTCAGTAAAAATGTCCAATGATGAATTAATTCTTTCTGATAGTTCTACTTTTATTTCTGGATGTCTCTGTAACCACACCAGCAATCCCGTTGATTTGTTTGTACCATTGAAGGTATGTATTAGATCTCCAGAGAGGGCTAGAGGTAGAGCACAGTAACCAAGAACAATTTCTGGGCCAGTAGCCTTAACATTCTCATAAGCAGAAACGAAAGTATTTAGTACATAAGAACAATATGCTGGATTGGTTTCTGCAAATAGATCATAAGCTAATTTCATGATCTAGTTACTCCTTGAGAATTTTCAAATAATCGGGGTGCCATCCAACTTGGAGACCAATGGCTAATACCTGATATGAACCTCTTATATAATAATGACCGGTCCAACCTGTACTAATCGGCTCAATTTGGGAGGGTGCAGAATCATAACTCCATCGCAGAGTTTCTAACCCACTTTTTCTCTTAAAGCTCTCATCAGCACCCTCACAATCCTCCACCATTTGTGAGTGACGGTCAGACCAGTACTCTGTCAATAACAGGTCATAATTGCTAATTTTTGACATCATCCCTGGATTATCTGTTACCCACTTTGCACGCTGCTGCTGTGCACGCCATTGATCACGGGTCGCTTTTAAGAGATCTGTGCGGCCTCCCTCAACAAGGGCGATCTGTCGTCCGAGCATACTGTGAGGCTCATAATCATCTGGAATAGCTGCGGTTTGAAAATCAGGTAATAGTAATTCTTCCTCAATAGCACTATTAAAAATGGACACTTGGTGTTTAAGCTCCGCAGCTGAGATGACTCTGTCACGTTTATCACACAGCGAACACACAATTTGCATACCCCACCACTCAATAAGCCTTTCTGCAACTCGTTGTCGGTGAGCGGCAGGAAGGACATACAGTTTTTCTGCAACAAGCGTCTCTGTAGTTGTTATATCTGGGCTACTAGGGTTCGCGATTATCCTTTTTATCAGGTTACGGCGAACCCCAGTATCTAGAGCAAGAAATGCTATGCAACCGGGTGCACGGTCTGCGTGAGGTAAGCTCGTCTTTTTAGCTTCTTTAGCTGCATTTCGCTCACTTACAACCCGCTCAGCTTCACTTTTAAGTTCTTCAATTAGCTGTGTCCGATCAGAATCCTGGTCGCATAATGCTAGTAAAGAAGAGCCTGAAGAAATTGCACCAACAGTGACCAAGTGGAATGTTGTTTGTGCAAGTGATATTTTTGGTAAAATATCTATCCATACTTTTAGAGTTTTCCACAAAGCCACACTGCTTAAACTAACGACTGGAGGCTTAGTGCTTATTGAGTGCTTGAGTTGATAGAGTAGGTTTTGCCCATTGACCTGTAACTCCACGTCATCCAAGCGCTCTACTGCAACCGCAGCATCATCAGAACTTTGAGAGATCAACGATACAAGCGCAAAATGCGCTTGATAGAAAAAACCAAGAGCTGATGCACTCGCTTCATGTACCCCTGTCAAATCTGGTTTACTCATAGCCGTTCCATACGCCCCCTGATGCGTTTAGAAACCTATCTGGAGAAAAACAAAAGCGATGATAGCAGAATGCCATTTGGCTCTGCTAGCATAAAAGCTCTGATGAACATACAACAAACAGTGTATAAATATATGTTTTGCTATCAACTTCACATTTGTGAAAATAGAGCATATTACTTATATGTATAAGAAAAACGTTTTGAACTATGGACGTCAAATCAAACCATCAGGAATTAAAATATGAACTTTATTAATGTGATGAAGTGATATGAGTAAACAAAGGAAATGTTGGTGCTATGCGTATACAACCAAATTAAAAGATGAATTTCAGTTTATAAGAATATATCAAACTTACTTTTTACTGCCATATAATTGCATTCAACATTTATCTACACTAGGTACTAATATAATGAGTAATGTTATATATCAAGTCATCCATACAAGAAAGTGATTCAATATCATCAGGGACAGCATGACAATCTCATATCTCAAATTAATTAAACAATGAGAATCAGGAGATAACTCCACTTTCAACCCGACCAATCAATTCAATAACAGCATCAACCCCTGCGGGAGTACTTAACATCTGCAAAGGTGCTTGATCACCCAAAGCCCTAGCAGGAGATTTAAGCCATGAAAGTGCAGCGGAAATATCACCATTAAAAAGAAACACGGAGGAATCTAGCATTCTGGCAAACATATAAAGCTTCCAGCTTTGCTCTATCGTGAAAACTTTCTTTTCCCTCAGATGTTTCCTGTAGTATGTTGAGCGACTAATTCCTACATATTGGCAAATGGTTAGTTCATCAAGTCTTGTTTCTAACGCAATTTTCCTTACCAGATCAGATGAATATCCAGCTAATATTTCAAAATGAGCATCAAACGGTTGTCTTGGTAGTGCCAATATTTCCAAGATTCTATCCGATTTAATTGTAGAAACCTGTGGCTTATAACTATTGTATGTGTTCATTGAAATCCTACCTGAAATCCCTGTATTGCAATACTATTGTCTCACCTATAGGTCATCCAAAGAGACATTAACACATTCAATTGAGGTCATTCGCTCATCAACTATTCGGTTTAGGGCAGCATCTTCTGCCAACTCTACATAGTAGGCAAAGAGGTCGGGCGGCACACAGTAGAAGACTGGCTTGTTGCGGTGGAGTATGGCAACAGCAGAACCATTGCCAGCCTTGAGTATCCCCATAGGGCTTCGTTTAAGTGCGGTGATAGTGGCAGTCGTTGCAGAGAGAATCTGGTAGCTCATGGCCGCCCCCTACTAGTTTTGATATCAATAATTACTCTGCTCATCGAACCTAAAAACCCTTTGGGGTATCAGCTCAGAGAAATCGAGAGTAGTACTCTTGTCTTTCTGTGTACAGTCACCAATGGGCACTCTAGGCTATCGAGTATGAGACACATCAGAAGTTATGCCATAATCAGGCCTTCAACTATGGGAAACACCTGAAGTTGCGCCCTATTCTGGCCTTCAACTATGGGAAACACCTGAAGTTGTGCCCTGCTCTGGCCTTCAATTATGGGAAACACCTGAAGTTGCGCCCTAGTCTGGCCTTCAACTATGGGAATCGCCTGAAGTTCCACCCTGCTCTGGCCTTCAACTATGGGAAACACCTGAAGTTGTGCCCTGCTCTGGCCTTCAACTATGGGAAACACCTGAAGTTGTGCCCTGCTCTGGCCTTCAACTATGGGAAACACCTGAAGTTGTGCCCTGCTCTGGCTTTCAACTATGGGAAACACCTGAAGTTGTGCCCTGCTCTGGCCTTCAACTATGGGAAACACCTGAAGTTGTGCTCTGATCTGATCACTATGGGAATAATCTGACGTTGTGCCCTGACCGGGGCCTTATTTCTCAAATCGGGAACTATCCGCAACCTTGGTGATCTGAACCTGAAAACCAACCACCGAGAGCATCAGATAGGCCAGTTGCTTCATCCCATCACCAACTGGCCTCAATACAGCAGTTCTCTGATTATCTGAGGTTCATTCATCTTCTGAATTGATGCCGGTGTCAGGTGATCACTAGATCTGCACAAGCCTAGTCGAGACCAACAAACTTGACATTGGCAATCAAAAGAACAGTGCCGGTGAAACAGCAAATCGCTTACTTAGCGCCTCGATATGTTGGCGGGTCAGTCTTTTGCCCTTGGCAGCATTGAGTAGCTTGCGAACATTGGACTTGGAACCCAACTCAGGCAAGTCAGCCACCCCTAGTCGATACTGGGTCATTAAAGTCTTCAAGACAGCAATACCCGGTTCCACACCTGCTAAAGCCTTGTTGAAGTCGGAGAACTCATCAGCTCTGTCTTCCCAGCGCTCGATACTGGTTGCAAGCAACTCAATCAATTGTCTATTGATGTCATAGTCATCGATCAGCTCATCCATCAGCTCAAGAGCGTGCTCAAAATCGTCCTGATTATTGATGTGGACGATGTAGGGCACATGGGCCAATGCTTCTCTAATCTGAACCAGCGCAGGGCTTAACATGATGGTTACTCCTTGTTCCTTCGGTACTCGTCATGAATAGTGACGACCTGGAGCAGTTGATTCTGTCAGGGATGAGAGCAGTAAACAAATAGTGAGTCCCCATGAACTCACTCTACTATGGGAATACCCAACACTCGGTTTACTACTGCGTTTACATAAACTGTACCGAATCTGCTTCTCACAAGAGATTTTTATCGCTACTTTAAGGATTAATGTCGGTGTCAGGTCATAACTAGACTTGTACAGCTTGTACTGTTCTTAAGCGTCCGAATCCAAAAATGTAAAGACACTCGTCATATATGCTTAACATCTTGACACTTTTTTCTGGTTTTCAGCAGTTTTCTGTTCAAAAAGAAACCGAAAGATGCATATCGTTATGTTTTATAAAGAAAAAAAACACCGGCAGGCACTTTACACATGCTAAAGCAGCAGCCTTCCGTTCTAAGAACAGAATATTGAAAAGGCCCTGATAACTCAGGGTCTTTTTTTATGCACTCAGGCTGAACCTCTCAGCCCGAAAGGGATATAACGCTTTTTGGTTGCCTCCCCTACAGTGATGGATATTCTCCACAGGAGCGCTTTGTGAAAAGTGCAATGAAACTGCTCACCCCTTTATTGCTCATGCTGACCAGCATGTTCTCCGGCCAGTTGCAGGCAAAGCAACTCAAGGTCGGGGTTAGCTTTGCCATCCCCCCTTATGTCATCGAAGGCGAGAATCGCGGCATTGAGCTGGATCTGCTGAAAGAGGCGTTCACTGGCAGCGGCTATGAGCCCAGCTTTGAATTTCTGCCGCTGGAGCGCACCTTCCGCCTGTTCGAGTCAGGAAAGCTGGATGCCATCATCAACGTCAGACCCGGTATGGTTGATCCTCACGTTCTGACCCAGCCCGTTATCACCTTCCATAACCGAATCTTCACCCTGCGCAGCACCCACATCAGTACTCTGGACGACCTGCATTCAAAACGGGTAACCGCCTTTCAACGGGCAAGGATCATTCTGGGGGGCGCGTTCGCCACCATGGCCAACCAGAATCCCCACTATGAGGAGGTAGCCAAGCAGCAGGTGCAGGTACATCAGCTGATGCGCGGCAGGGTGGATGCCGTCGTACTGGAGGAGCGGGTGTTCTACTACTACCTCGACCAGCTGATCGCCACCGCCCAGGCAGGCGAGCACTACGAGCGCAATCAGGTCAGGCAAGCAGACCTCTTCCCGCCCACCGTCTATCACTTTGCCTTCCGAACAGCCGATGCCCGCAATCTGTTTGATAAGCGCCTTGAGGCGATGCGTCAGGATGGTCGTTATCACCAGATTTTCGCGGCTTACGGCGCCACGCCGTGAGCCACAAACATAAAAGCCAGCCGGTAAGGGCTGGCTTTGTACTGGCTCCGAAGGAACAGCAGTAGGGGAGCGTTACTTCATTGCGCTGCCGTTTTTCAGTTCTGCTTTCTGACGTTTGGCTTCGCGTTTCTCTTTCAGTGACATCTGCGGTTTTTTCTTGGCATCTTTGCCGTTGTGATGTTCTTTGTTACTCATCATCAAACTCCAAAAATGTTACCCAGACAGTTGGTTCCTCATGGGAGCCAGCATGCCATCCGAATCATCAACTTCAGTACGCTTGGTGGGATGGTGCAAGACCATCACCAGACCCAGCATACCCTCCAGCGGCATCCGGATCCAGCCTCATTCTCGTCCAAAAGATGTCGCGTGCAGCCCCTTGAGAGGGGAGGCCAAACGACCTCAACAGGAAAGACCAAAAAAGAGTAATTCGCATTATTAAATGTTGTCACGCTTATATTAAGTCATCGTTGGCTAGATATTTTCACGGAGAAATATAAATCCCTCTCATTATTTATTTCCGCGCAAGAGGTCACCATTTTAATAAGCATTCGCAATATCATCGGAAACATCAGGTTACAACACCGAATAGGTTATTTCCGGTCAGCCGGATATAATACGCGCCGCACCGAAATATCCGTTTTTATTCAGGAAGCTGTGACATGAACAGAAAAACCAGAGCCGCCATGGTGTCGGTCTGCTCCAATATCAGTCTGATCATCATGAAAATGGTGGCCGGGTTCGCCAGCGGCTCGGTCAGTATCATCTCGGAGGCGATCCACTCCGCCATGGATCTGGTGGCGGCCCTGATCGCCCTGTTCGCGGTGAAAAAGTCCGATCTCCCGCCTGATGAGCGCCACCCCTATGGTCACGACAAGATTGAAAATGTCTCCGGCGTCATCGAAGCACTGCTTATCTTGCTGGCCGCGGGCTGGATCATATTCGAAGCCGTCGACAAGCTGATCACCCCCATCCCCATCGAGAGCATTGGCTGGGGCGTACTGGTGATGGTGATCTCGGCGCTGGTCAACAGCGGCGTCTCTGCCTACCTCTACAAGGTGGCCCGAGAGGAGGAGTCGGTCGCGCTGGCTGCCGATGCGCTTCATCTCAAGGCGGACGTGCTCACCTCCACCGGGGTCGCCGTCGGTCTTGGCGGGATCTGGCTGGCCGGTCTGTTCGGCCATTCACTCGCCATCCTCGACCCGATGGTCGCCATTGCGGTCGCCATCTTTATTGTCAGAGAGGCGATCAGCATGCTCAACGAGGCCTTCCAGCCGCTGATCGACCAGAGTATGAGCCCGGAAGAGCTGGCAATGACCAGCCGCATCATCACCGAATGCTGCCCTGCCACCAGCGGTTTCCACGATCTGCGCAGCCGTCGTGCCGGACGCCGCCGCCATATCGACTTCCATCTCACCCTGCCCCCGGAGATGAGCATCGGCGAAGCCCACGATATCTGTGATCGCATCGAACACGCCATCATGGCGCAGTTGCCCCACGCCATCGTGCTGATCCACGTCGAGCCGGAGGAGCAAGAGCTGCCCTCACCGCTCGCCATAAATTGAAATGTGGCAAACAGGCGGGAAAGTGGCAGCGAAATAACAGAAAGTTGGCACAAACCCGCATTTTTACTGCCGGAAAGCCGATTGCATAAGAAGTGATCGGCACAACTGTGTTAGGGTGTCTAACCACCCTGCCGCAGGAGCGCGCCGTGAAAAAGCTGGAAATGAAAGATCTGACCGAGGCCGAAAAAGCCGAGATAGCCTTGTTATTGCAAAAGGCACAAGCCAATGCAGACCACCAGCTGACCAACGGAGAGCGGAACAAGATCCGCGAAGAGGGTCGCCTGAAAATTGTGGCCGACCGCGCCGAAGCGGCCAAGGCAGCCTCCAAGCTGGCTCGCGAGAAAGCCAAAGAGCGCGCCAAGAACCAGGTACTGCCGGAAACCTTCAGCTGGATTGATTCGGTCAGCAACAAGTTTCGCAGCAAGCGCTGATCCCCTCTTGCAAAACGCCCGCTGGCACTTGTGCCTGCGGGCGTTTGTATGTCTGGGCAATGCTCGATGGGCCAGATTTGGCGCCGCCATTGATTTGCAGCCCAGAAGCTAATCGCAGCAGCAAAGAAGTGATTTACATTGTGAGTTAGAGAGAACGCCAACTGACAATCCCCGGTCTATCGCCACCTTTTTCATTTTTTCTCATATTTTTTGCCAGAACTGGCTACATAGTCAGGACAAAAAAGCCGAATCTGACTTGCCACAGGGTGATATGAGTCTGCACTGATTTTTCTATGCCGTTGAAATGCATCATATTTACTATAAAAAATGATATTTTTGGCTGTTACAAAACATTAATATCGAGATAAAGTTTGCTTTAAAAATGAGAGCGTGTTTTAATCTTTCTCGATGGTTCGGCAGTTCAGACCTGATTATGTTAGGCAGTCATTTTAGTAAAGCAGTGATTAGCATAAGCGTTATCCTCGGATAATTCTTATCAAATAATTCTCCTTCTTTAGTGCTCCCCATACGTATTGCTGACGAAAAATCAAAAATTGCCATTTAGGTGGCATTCAACACTATTTAAGGAAATTATTATGTCTAACAAAATGACTGGTACCGTTAAGTTCTTCAACGCTGAGAAAGGTTTTGGTTTCATCTCCCCGGCTGACGGCAGCAAAGACGTGTTCGTACACTTCTCCGCTATCCAGTCCACCAGCTTCAAAACCCTGGACGAAGGTCAGCGCGTTGAGTTCACCATCGAGCAAGGCCAGAAAGGCCCGGCTGCTGCCAACGTAGTTGGTCTGTAATTCAAGCCGGAGCATGCTGCTGATGGCTCATGCCAACTGCTGACAGCTCTGCAAGAATTAAAAAAACCCGCTTAGGCGGGTTTTTTGTTTTTCCCCGCTTTTTCCTCACTGATCTCCACTCCCCCGACCACTTGATCCCTCCCTTACACACTCTCACCGCTTGAGCCTTAGAATGAGCTCCGAATGGACTCAAAATGTAAAATAGTGACGAAAAAGTCAGGTTATCCGCTGTATTTGCCGCGAATTCTTGCTATTTTGCGCGCCACCAACGCAAACGATTTCCTTCACACTTTCAGGATTAGTTATGGCAAAGCAAGATATGGCCGCCCAAACAGGGACAGGCGGCTTTCTGGACTCTTATTTTTCCATTTCTGCGCGCGGCAGCAGCGTGCGTCAGGAGCTGGTCGCGGGGCTGACCACCTTCCTGGCGATGGTCTACAGCATCATAGTGGTGCCGAACATGCTGGGTGCCGCCGGCTTTGAGCAGGGCCCGGTGTTTGTGGCCACCTGTTTGATCGCCGCCTTCGGCTCCCTGCTGATGGGGCTGTGGGCCAAGCTGCCAATGGCTATCGGTTGCGCCATCTCCCTCACCGCCTTTACCGCATTCAGTCTGGTACTGGGTCAGGGACTGAGTATTCCGGTCGCGCTGGGCGCGATCTTCCTGATGGGTGTGCTGTTCACCCTGATCAGCGTCACCGGCGTGCGCCAGTGGATCCTGGACAACCTCCCCTCCGGCATCGCCCACGGTACCGGCATCGGTATCGGTCTGTTCCTGCTGCTGATCGCCACCAACGGTGTTGGCATGGTGATCAAGAACGAAGGGGCCGGTCTGCCGGTACAGCTCGGTGAAGTGACCGCCTTCCCGGTCATCATGACGGTGCTGGGTCTGGCTGCCATCTTCGGTCTGGAGCGTCGCAAGGTGCCGGGCGGCATCCTGATGGTGATTATCGCCATCTCCATCCTCGGTCTTATCTTCGACCCGAAAGTGACCTGGCAGGGCTTCTTCGCCATGCCGAGCCTGACTGGTGAGAAAGGCTCGCTGGTTGGCAGCATGGATCTGCTGGGCGCCCTCAATCCGGTGGTCATTCCGACCGTACTGGCGCTGGTGATGACCGCCGTGTTTGACGCCACCGGTACCATCCGTGCCGTGGCCGGACAGGCGGGTCTCATCAACGAACGTGGCCACATCATCAGCGGCGGCAAGGCCCTGACTGCCGACTCCGTCAGCAGCATGGTGGCAGGCGCCGTTGGCGGTGCTCCGGCTGCCGTCTACATCGAATCCGCCGCAGGCACCGCGGCCGGTGGCAAGACCGGCCTGACCGCCGCGCTGGTCGGCGTGCTGTTCCTGCTGATGATCTTCCTCTCCCCGCTCAGCTATCTGGTACCGGCTTACGCCACCGCACCGGCGCTGATGTATGTCGGTCTGCTGATGCTGGGCAACGTCACCAAGCTGGACTTCAGCGACTCGGTTGATGCCCTCTCCGGCATGCTGTGCGCCGTCTTTATCGTGCTCACCTGCAACATCGTCACCGGCATCATGCTGGGCTTCGTGGCGCTGGTCGTTGGCCGCATCTTCGCTGCCGAGTGGAAGAAGCTCAATGTCGGCACCGTCATCATCGCCGTGGCGCTGGTGGTCTTCTACGCCGGTGGCTGGGCCATCTAACCCGTCCGCATATTCCGGTTGTAGCGAAGGGCCCTGCGGGGCCCTTTTTCATGGCTGTGAGTCAGCTAACAGTTTCCCGCCCGCCAGCCCTGCGCCGTTTCAGATTGAAACACCGAGCCCCCTTCTGCTGTTTCAAATCCGAACCAAATCACCCGTCATTTTTATCCCTTTTTCTGTCGTTAGACTGGCTCCATCAACCATTTGCCCACCCGTGCGGTGGCAAGCCAAGGAGTGAGCCATGAAGAAACTGATCAATGCCGTCGATGCTGTGGTCCGTGAACAACTGATGGGGATGGCAGCCGCCCACCCCGAGCTCAAGGTACGTATCGAACCCCACTACATCACCCGCGCCGACTCCCCCGTGATGGGTAAGGTGGCGCTGGTCTCCGGCGGTGGCAGCGGCCACGAGCCGATGCACGGCGGTCTGGTGGGCAAAGGGATGCTGGATGGCGCCTGCCCCGGCGAGATCTTTACCTCTCCGACCCCGGATCAGATGTACGAGTGCGGTCAGGCCGTTGATGGCGGCGCGGGCGTGCTGTTTCTGGTGAAGAACTACACCGGTGACGTGCTCAACTTCGAGACCGCGGTCGAGCTCCTGCACGGCGACGGCGTAAAAGTGGGCTTCGCCCTGATCGATGACGACGTGGCGGTCAAAGACAGCCTCTACACCGCCGGTCGCCGTGGGGTTGCCACGACCGTGCTGTGCGAGAAGCTGGTCGGTGCCGCAGCCGAGGCGGGCTATGACCTTGCCCGCTGCGAGGCGCTGGCCCGCCGCATCAACAACCAGAGCCGCACCATAGGCGTGGCCATGCATGCCTGCACCGTGCCGGCCGCTGGCAAGCCCTCCTTCACTCTGGCGGACAACGAGATGGAGTTCGGCGTCGGTATCCACGGCGAACCGGGCATCGAACGTCGCCCCTTCACCGACCTCAATACCCTGGTGGACGACATGTTCAGCGAGCTGGCGGACAACACTCCCTACGGCCGTACCCTGCGCCACTGGGATCGCACCAGCGGCAGCTGGCAGGAAGAGCACACCTTTATTGAACCACTCAACAAGGGCGATCGGGTTATCGCGCTGGTTAACAGCCTCGGCGGCACCCCCATCTCCGAGCTCTATGGCGTCTATGGTCGCCTTGCCACCCTGTGCGAGGAGGCGGGCATCCATCTGGTGCGCAACCTGATTGGCCCCTACTGCACCTCGCTCGACATGACCGGCATCTCCATCACATTGCTCAAGGTGGATGATGAACTGATGACCCTGTGGGATGCCCCCGTTCACACCCCCGCCCTGCGTCGCGGCTGCTAAGGAGAACCCATGTTAAGCAAGCATCACATCGTCAACTGGCTGCTCGACTGCGAGCATATCTTCACCGAGCAGCGTGACTACCTCACCGCGCTGGATACCGACATCGGCGACGGCGACCACGGCCTCAACATGCAGCGCGGCTTCGCCAAGGTGGCCGAGAAGCTGCCAGCAGTGGCGGACAAGGATATCGGGCAGGTACTGAAAACCACCGGCATGACCCTGCTCTCCTCGGTCGGCGGTGCCAGCGGCCCGCTCTACGGCACCTTCTTCATCCGGGCGGCGGCCAGCAGTGACGCCTGCCAGAGCCTGAGCCTCAGTCAGCTGTGCAAAATGCTGAGCGACGGGGTCGAGGGGATCGTCTCCCGCGGCCGTGCCGAGCCGGGCGACAAGACCATGTGCGACGCCTGGTGGCCGGCACTGGCCGCCCTGCAACAGGCGCAGCAGCAAGAGCTGCCGCTCAACGAAGCACTGGATAAAGCGGTGGCAGCCGCCGCGGCCGGTACCGAGGCGACCATCCAGATGCAGGCCCGCAAGGGGCGCGCCAGCTATCTTGGCGAGCGCAGCATCGGCCATCAGGATGCTGGGGCCACCTCGACCCTGCTGCTGCTGACCGCCCTGCGTGACAGAGCGAGGTTGTGACATGATCGGAATCGTAGTTGTCTCTCACAGCGCCATGCTGGCGGCCGGTTTGAAAGCGCTGGCCGACCAGCTCGGCAGCCCGGCCCGATTGCTGCTGGCGGCCGGGGTCGATGACCCCGACCACCCCATCGGTACCGATGCCATCGCGGTGATGAGTGCGATTGAAGAAGCGGACGACGGCAGCGGCGTGCTGGTGCTGATGGACTTGGGCAGCGCCCTGCTCAGCGCCGAGACCGCCCTCGAACTGCTGCCCCCGGAGCTGAGCGCGAGGGTGCGACTCTGCCCCGCCCCGCTGGTCGAGGGTACCCTGGCCGCCATGGTGGCGGCCGGTTCCGGCCTGACGCTGGATGAGGTGGCCGCCGAGGCGATCGGCGCGCTGGGCCCGAAACAGGCGATGCTGCCTGCCAGCGCGGCGCAGGCCGCCACCGAGACAGCCCCCGTTGTCGACGACGGCTGGCTGCGCTGCGAGGTGGTGGTGGATAACCCCCACGGCCTGCATGTGCGCCCCGCCGCCCGACTGGTGGCCGCCCTCAAGCCCTTTGCCGCCGAACTCAAGCTGCAAAAGGGGGATAAAGAGGCCAATCCCCGCAGCCTGACCCGGCTCGCCATGCTCAACGTGCGTCAGGGCGATGCGCTCACCCTGCTGGCGCGCGGCGAGGATGCCACCGCAGCATTGACCTGCTTCCAGCAGCTGGCCGACGAGCGTTTCGGCGACTGACGCCGCACGCCACTGTTTCAAGGGCTGCACTCGCTCGCTGAGCCTGTGCAGCTTCATTCAAGACGAAGGAGTCCCCGGCACAGCCGCCCCTTCGCCCCGATTCTTAATTCATAAAGAGAGAGGGATAAAATATGGACCGCATTATCATCAGCCCCAGCAAATACGTGCAAGGCAACGGGGCCCTCGCCAATATCGGCAACTACGTCAAGGCGCTCGGCAGCAAGCCGCTTATTCTGGCCGACGCCTTCGTCACCAAGCTGGTGGGCGATACCGTAGCCACCAGCTTCCACGGCGCCGGTATCAAGCCGGAGTTCGACTGCTTCAACGGCGAGTGCTCCCGCCCCGAGATCGACCGCCTGCTGGCCCGCTGCCAGCAGACCCCGTTTGACGTCATCATCGGCATCGGCGGCGGCAAAACGCTGGATACCGCCAAGTCGGTCGCCTTCTACCAGAAGGTGCCGGTGGTCATAGTACCCACCATCGCCTCCACCGATGCCCCCACCAGCGCGCTGGCGGTCATCTACACCCCGGAGGGGCAGTTCAGCGAATACCTGATGATCCCGACCAACCCCAACATGGTCATCATGGATACCGGCGTGGTCTCCCGCGCCCCGGTACGGCTGTTGGTCTCCGGCATGGGTGATGCGCTCTCCACCTACTTCGAGGCGCGGGCCAACAAGGTGTCAGGTTGCCAGACCATGGCCGGTGGCGCCTCCACCCTGGCGGCGCAGGCCATTGCCGAGCTCTGCTACAAGACTCTGCTGGCCGATGGTTACAAGGCCAAGCTGGCGGTAGAGCAGGGGCTATGCACCAAGGCGGTGGAGAATATCATCGAGGCCAACACCTACCTGAGCGGAATCGGCTTCGAGAGCAGCGGACTGGCCGCCGCTCACGCCATCCACAACGGTCTGACCCAGCTGGCCGAGTGTCACCACCTCTATCACGGTGAAAAAGTGGCGTTCGGTACGTTGGTGCAGCTGGTGCTGGAGAACGCGCCGATGGCGGAGATCGAAACCGTTCTGGGTTTCTGCCGCTCGGTGGGCCTGCCGACCAACCTGCATATGATGGGGGTCAAGGAGCTGGATATGACGCGCCTGATGGAGGTAGCCAAAGCCTCCACTGCCGAGGGCGAGACCATCCACAATATGCCGTTCAAGGTCACCGCCGAGGATGTGCTGGCGGCCATCGTCACCGCCCACCAGCTGGGGCTGTAACCACACCACGACTGACCTAGCCATTTAACACGGCCCCGCATCTGCGGGGCCGTTTCGTTTTCTACGGGCCAGTTGGCGACGGCTCACCGTCAACCGTGATAGTCAGCGGGATCGATCTCGAGCAGCTTGAGCCGTCGCCACAGGGTGGTGCGGCTGATACCAAGATGCTGGGCCATCTGGCTCACCTGCCCCTTGCAGGCGTGAGCGCAGCGCAAGATGGCTTGCCGCTCCAGCTCCGCCAGCGTGAGCAGCGGTTGTCCCACCACCTCGTCCGCCACCCGCTGATAACCGTGCCGAATGGCGGCAGGCAGCGCCTCGGGCGGGATCAGCCCCTGACCGGCGTGGAGCAGCGCATGCTCCACCGCACTGCGCAGCTCCCCCAGATTGCCGGGCCAGGGATAGGCCAGCAGACAATCGAGGGCCGCCGGACTGAACTGGCGTACCGGCTCGCGCCCCTGCGCCGCCAACTGCTGGCTGATAAGGCCCGGCAGATCGGCCGCGCGCTCCCGCAGCCCCGGCAGCCACAGCTCGCACGCCTGCAAGGCATAGAGCAGCTGGCGGCCAAACAGCCCCTCCTGCACCAGCTGCTCCAGCGGGGCGCTGCTGGTGGCGATGATCCGCACCTTGAGCGGCAGAATGCGGGCCGAATCGAAGCGCTGGATGCGGCCGGTCTTGAGCAGTTGCAGCAGCGCCGCCTGCATGGGGGCAGAGAGGCACTCCACCTGCTCCAGCACCAGGGTGCCGCCGTGGGCCAGCTCGAACTTGCCCGCCCGCTCCTGCCCCGCCTCGTCGGAGCCCATCAGCTCCAGCGCCATCCGCTCGCTCGGCAGCGCCTTGCAGTTGAGGGTAATAAGCGGCCCGGCGGCCCGCTCGCTGCCAAAGTGGATCGCCTCCGCCAGCTGGGCCTTGCCCACCTCCTCCTCGCCGCGCAGCAGGATCGGCCCCTGACTCTGGGCCGCCTGCCGGGCGTAGCGCAGCAACTTGCGCATGGCGCTCGACTCCGCCACCAGCGCCGACAGCTCGGGCACCGTCTGGCGCAGCTGATGAATGGCCCGCAGCCGATCGACCGGGTGCAGCAGGGCGATAAAGCTGACCCCCTCCGGCCCTGGCAGCGGCTTGAGGCTCACCAGCGCATTGATAAACTCCCCCTCCTGCGCGCCGAGCCGCTCCAGCGTTACCTCCACATGGCTCAGTGGCGTCTGCCCCTTGATGGCCAACTGCAACCGCTGGGGCAACAGCAGGTGCTGCTCCAGCGGTTGGCCGAGACAGAGCGCCGGATCGAGCCGCAGCCGGTGGGCCGCCAGCGCATTGAGGTAGCGCAAGCGCCCCTGAGGGTCCCAGGCCAGCACACCGTCATCCATGCCATCGAGCAGGGCATAAAGTTCGCTCAGGTGGTGCTGGGACTCCTGCATCAGGGTCTCCATCTGCAGCAGATGGGCCAGCTCGCGCCCGGCGCTGACGGTGAGCGCCAGATCGCCGGCGCTCGCCTCCTCCACCTTGCAGATCAACGCGATGATGGCGACCTGACGGCCATTGCTGTTGTAGACCGGGCTGGCACAGCTGTGCCACGGGTGGAGGGTCTGATTGAAGTGTTGAGCACCGCTGACGCAGAGCGGCACGCCCTCCAGCGCGGCCAGATTGATGGCATTGGTGCCGATACGCCCCTCGCTGAAAAAGGCGCCGGGGCCAAACCCCAGCGCCGCCAGCTCGCGCAGGGTGGCGGGGTGGCCGGTCCGGGCCAGCAGGCAGCCGCTCTCGTCGGTGAGCAGCAGGGCGCAGGGGCGCCCCTCCATAAATTCGTAGAGATCTTCGAGGGCCATCTCGCCGGTGGTGAGCAGATCCCGTTTGCGCTGGCGCAGGCTCTGCAAGGTCTGCCCCTTGGCGCTGTGGGGTGGATGCCAGAGGGTGGCACTGGTCTGGTGGGCGCAGCGCAGCCAGGAGGCCTGCAGATAGTCAGGCCAAGCGAGCAGCGGCTGAAGGTCAGATGGCATGGTCACAACAATATCCGGCAAGATGTGAGCCGACCATTTAACCACGCCAGCGCCCCCGATTCAGTGACCTGCCTCAGAGGGTGGCAACGTTTAAAGACACCAGGTTGCCGCTAAGCGGCACGTACAGTCCTGACTGCCCGCAGCACGCTCTGGCGCCCCTGCCAGTAACCCTGCAGATAGCCGGACTCCAGCTTGATCGGATCCTGGGTAAAACGGGAGACCATGAAATCGGTCGGTGGCGCGATCACCTCGATGTCGCAATCGGCAGGGGGATTGGCGATGAAATCGAGCGCCCGGTTGTAGGCGCGATCCCGCTCCAGCATAGCTTGCGCCAGTGCAGGCTGGGTTTTCAGCAAGGCTTTGACCATCCAGCAGAAACGGGCCGGCTTCTTGCGATAGCCCCGGGGTTCCGACAGCACCACTGTCATCCGCCGTGCACCGCGCCGATAGGCCTCGATCACCGGAATGGAGTCGCTGATGCCGCCATCGGCCATGGGGCGACCATCGACACAGGGGGTATCATGCTGCACCACCGGCAGGGCGCAGGTGGCGGTCAGCACCTCATCCATGTTGTCGGGCCGCACCGGCAGATAGATGGCCTTGCCGCTCGCCACATCGGTCGCCACCGCATAGAAGGGAATGTCGCGGGCGCAGAAAGTCTCGAGATCGAGCGGGAAGCGATGGCGACTGGCTTGCCACAGCCAGCCGATGTCCACCAGATCGCCCCCTTTGACAAAGCGCAGGGGATCGAGAAACCGGGAGCTGCAAGCCAGCTCGGTGATGATGTGGTGGCTGCGGCGCGGCTGCTCGCTCAGATAAGAGACCAGATTGGTGGCACCGGCCGAGACGCCCATGACGAAATCGAACGGGTAGTGGTGACTTTCGACAAACGCATCGAGCACGCCGCTGGCAAAGATGCCGCGCATCGCGCCCCCTTCGACAATCAGGGCGCAAGAGTGGGGATTAAACATAACAAGGCTCCGTCAGCTGTAATACCTGCCGGGATCGATCCCGGCCCAGTGATGGACGCCTTCATGCAGAACATCAAGACGCCGCAGCAGGACGATTCAGGCTCACTCGCGCAAGCCAGAAGCGGACAGGAGCAAACCTGAACCGTGAAGCGACCCCCAGTATATGCAGCGCAACAACCATCAAAAAATGAATTTAAATAATAAAAAACATGCCTTTTTGGCATGGTTTAGCACATCAGCAGAGACGGCCCTTTATCCGCTAACAACACCATCAGGTTCAAGGCAGCCCGGGCCCGAACGTCCCGTCAACGGGGTTGTAGTGGTAGGCCCTATAATCAAAGTCCACCTTATCAAGGCGCGGATTGGCCAACTCGAACAACAGGCGTCTGGGGAGCTGCGCCTGCTCGAGGGAAGGTTTGAAGTGGCACAGCCAGAGCTGTTGCAGCGAGCCATCCCGCCACGCCAGCTTGAGGCCGACCGAGAGGCGGCGGATGGCGGCCTGATTATCCTTGTGGGTGTAGAAGAGATGGAGGAAGGGATAGTGCAGCGCCACTCGCCGATCCACGGTGAGGCCGGGCAGATCACTGTGCTGCTCCTGCTCGATAAAGAGCTCGTTGGCACCGCGGCAGAAGAGATCGATGCGGCCACGGGCCACCAGCTTGAACAGCCGCTCGTAACCGTCGACCTCCTGCACCTTGAATCCCCCATGACGCAGGATCTCCGCATCCTGCCAGCCACGCCCCTGCCCGTGCAGAAATTGCTGCAGCTCGGTCAGGGTATTGACCCTTGCCACTGCGTCGGCCTGCTGCGGACTGACAAAACAGATGCGATAACCGAGGATGCCCAGCTCCACCGGAAAACGGACGTAATCCAGCGCTCCGCTCTCTGCGGCCGGACGCAGACTGTCGGCCACAAACAGATTGGGGTATTGCTGAGTCTGCACAATCTGTCGCATCCGGATACGGTTCATCGGCGGCGCGGTTCGCAGCTCGTAGTCACCGAAGCTGTCGCGGGTCTTCTCCAGCGCCAGCTGCAACAGATCGCGAAAATAGAGGGTACGCAAGTCCCGATCGCTCTCGGGGCTGATATGAGTGATGACGTCGCTCGCCCGTAGGGGAGTGGCAAGGAGGGAAATACTGCACAACAGCAAGCAGGAAGCGAGGCGATGAAAGGTCATACTGCTCATCCCGGGAATACACGCTCACTAGAGTGTAGCGCCGGGACGAGCAGCCTTCTAAAGGGAAGCCAGGCCTACCAGAACAGCTGGCCCAGCAGGGGGGCCAGCAGCACGGTCACCATGCCGGCAATCATCATCACCATGCTGGAGACCACTCCCTCCTCATTACCCATCTGATAAGCCCTAGCAGTTCCAGCGCCGTGGGCCGAGGCGCCAAACCCCGCCCCCTTGCCGAGACGGCTGCGAATGGCCAGCACGGTGAGCACGCTCTCCCCCACCGCCATGCCGATGACGCCGGTCAGCACCACAAACAGCGCCGTGAGATCGCTCTGACCGCCGATGGCGCGGGTCGCCTCCACCGCAAACGGCGTGGTGATGGAGCGCATCGCCAGACTGCGCTGCAGCATGTCGGAGAGATCGAGCCAACGGGCCAGCAGCACGGTACTCCCCACCGCCATGATGACCGAGGCGACCACCCCCACCGACAGCGACAGCCAGTGGCGACGAATGAGCTGGCGGTTCTCGTAGACCGGCACCGCGAAGGCGACGGTCGCCGGGCCCAGCAGCCAGAGCAGCCAGTGGGATTCCGCCATGTAGTCCTGATAGGGGATGTGGAACAGCAGCACCACGGCCACCAGTAGGGTCGGCGCCAGCAGCAGCGGCATCAGCGGCAGGATGCGCTTTTTGCCGTAGAGCCATTTGCTGGCGTAGTAGAAGAGCAGGGTAAGAGCGAAGCAGATCAGCCCGAGCAGGGTATCAGACATGACGGCGACTCCGGCGGGCCAGTTTCAGTTCGAGGCGGTAAACCCGATCCACCACCAGCGCCGTGGTGCCGAGTACCAGGGTGGTGCTCACCAGCAGCACCACCATGATGCGCCACCCCTCCTGCAACAGCAGATCCTGATAGTTGACCACCGCCACCACGGCGGGGACGAAGAAGAGCAGCATCTCCGCCAGCAGCCAGCGGGCACCCGCCTCAAACCACTGCGCCTTGACCACCCCGAGCAGGATGCAGGCCAGCAGCAACAGCATGCCGGTAAGGTTGGCGGGCAGCGGCAGATGGAGGGTACGCACCGCGGTATCGGCCAGCAGCCAGATGGCTGCCAGCAACACAATCTGGAAGGGAGTCTGTAACCAGCGCAAGCAGAGGGCTTTCATGATCATCGTCTTTCTGTGAACCGGCTCACAGTATAGAGTTGAGCAAAACCTGCCAGAAATGAATTAAAATTATCGAATTCATGCCACATAGGCATACTTCATCCCGTACCCGCCAACACGAGTCGAGAGAGTCCATGGATATTCGCGCCCTGCGCTATTTTGTCGAACTGGTACGGGAAAAAAGCTTCACCCGCGCCTCTGAAAAGCTGTTCGTCACCCAGCCCACCATCAGCAAGATGATCCGCAATATCGAGGAGGAGCTGGGCCAACCCCTGCTCAACCGGGAAGGGCGCCGCTTCACCCTGACCGACAGCGGCCAGGTGCTGTTCAACCGTGCCCAGACCATCTTGGCTGAGATGCAGCAGCTGGAGGCCGAACTGGCGGATCTGCAGAGCCTGCAACATGGTCGCCTCACCCTCGGCATTCCCCCCATGGTGGGTCACGTCTATGCGGATCTGATCCGCGCCTACCGCACCCGCTATCCCAAGGTGGAGCTGACCCTGGTGGAGTACGGCGGCCGTCGCATCGAACAGGCGGTGCTGGAGGGGGAGCTGGATCTCGCCATCACCATGCTGCCGACCAAAGAGGGGGGCGCCCTCAGCGCGCTGGAGCTGGATCAATACCCGATCCGGGTAGTGCTGCCTGATCAACCCCGCTGGCATGGCGAGACGCCGCTGCGGCTGGAGTCCCTGCAGGAGGAGCCCTTCCTGCTCTATACCCAGGCGTTTACCCTGAGCGAGCGGTTGGAGCAGGCATGTCAGGAGGCGGGCTTTGTGCCTCAGGTGGCGGCGCGCAGCAGCCAGTGGGATTTTCTCACCGCCATGGTACGCAGCGGCATGGGGGTCGCCTTCTTGCCGGAGCCGGTCTGCCACCGGCTGACCCCGGATGGTCTGGTGCTGCGGCCGCTGGAGCCCGAATTGAGCTGGCGACTCGGGGTGATCTGGCCGAGCGAGCGCTATCTCTCCCGCACCGCCGAGGCCTGGTTGGCCCTCTGCCGCCAGCGGCAGGCACCTCAGTAATCGCCGAAGCGATCGGTCTGCGGATTGTAGAAGTAGGGGCGGAAATCGAAGCTGATCCCGTCGAGGAAGGGGTTATCCAGTCGCAGCAGTCGGCGCTGGGAGAGCTTGGCAAAAGCGATGGCCGGGCCAAAGCTCTTGCGCCACAGCGCCTGTAGCGAGCCATCCTGCCACGCCAGCTGCAACCCCCGCTCGACCCGCTGCAGCGCCTCGCGATTGTTGGGATTGGTGTAGAAAACCCGGGGCAGCGGGTAGTAGATCAACAATGCATCATCCACCAGCAGGTCCGTCATCTCCTTGTGGGTCAGCTGCTCGCTGCGCAGCTCGCTCACCCCGCGGCAGAAGAGATCGAAGCGGCCCCGCGCCACCATTTTGAACAGCTTTTCGTACCCCTCCACTTCCACCACCTCCATCCCGGCGTAACGCAGGATATCCACATCCAGCCACCCCTTGCCCTGACCGAAGGTGAACTGGCGCAGCCCCTTGAGGTCGGTCACTTTGCTCACCGCCCCCTTTTGCTGCGGGCTGACAAAACAGATGCGGTAGCTGACGATCCCCAGATGGATGGGAAAACGGACATAGGCGAGCCCCAGATCCTCGCGGGTGCTGCTGTAGCTGTCCATTACAAAGAGGTTGGGATAGTTGTCGAGCTGCATGCTGACCCGCTCGCGCGCCTTGGTCATGGGCGGCGCAGGCTCCAACAGATAGTCGCCAAACTGGTCGCGGGTCTTGTCGAGGGCGAGCCGCAGCAGCTCCCGATCATAAGTGGTGCGCGGGTCCCGCTCGCTCTCCGGGCTGATATAGGTAAACCGGGTGGCCGCCTGTCCGGTCAGCGACAACATGCAGAGCAGAGCGGCAGCCAGCAGATGCAGGGGTGACATAAACCGCGCCTTGGCTGAAGGGGTTCTTTCAGTGTAGCCCCTAGCTTGGCCGCTCGGCCCTGCCGCCACCCCACGCTCTCCTCCACTTTTCGGCCAGTCGCATCCATCAGCCTACTCCCCCACCGGAGGTGTGCTTCTGAGCGATGTGGCATAACGCTGATAGGCAGCAGAGTCGCGCACCTGCTCGATGGCATCCCACGCCTGCCGGCTTTGTCGGGGATGAGATTGATAGAAGCGGTGAGAGAAGACCAGATAGTAGGGCTTCTCCACCAGTACCGGCGACAGCCGCTCGATACGGGCCTGCAACGCGGGATGGGCCGCCAGAATGCTGTCGGCCACCTCGGTCTGGATGGCGGTCGCCTGCGCCCGATCCATCACCAGCTTTTTCAACATGATCAGCGGGTCACGGCTGGAGTCATCCACCTCGGCTCCCGCAGCCTGCAACCAGTCGACGATGGAGAATCCCGACTGGGCCGCCACCATGCCCTTGATCCTGAGGGTGGTGCCATCCCACAGGCTCTTGCCCCCCTTTAGCTGGTAGAGGCTGTAGCTCTCGGTCAGCAGCCGCTTGGCGGGGTCGGGTTTGCCCTCACGCATGGGATAGACCCCCACCCTGGTCGCCCGCTCGACGCTGTAACTCATCTTGATGGCCGCATCCATCTGGCCACTGCTCACCCGAGAGAGGCAGCGCTTCCACGGCAGCGGCGTCAGCACGATCTCGGCATTGAGGGCGGTAGCAACCGCCTTTAGGTGATACTGGACAATCCCCTCCCCCGATTGCAGCAGCCAGGGGTAGGAGTCACTGTTTTCGAGGCAGGTACGCAGCGTAAAGACCGGGGCTGCACCGCCGGTGGCAGGCAGCAGCAACGCGATGAAGAGCAAGGAGAGGGCAGATGCGTGCATGGGCCATCTCCTTTGCGGCAATGATCTCTCCCTTACTCTATCAGAGCTGCGCACCTGATAACCCGGCTCAGGGTTGTGAACCGAAATCATCCGTCAGCGGGTTGTAAAGGTAGGGGCGATAGTCAAAACCGTCCTTGGGTAACTGCGGATTGCCGAGCCGGACAATCTGGCGAGCCCCCAGATTGGCAAACACCAGCGAGGGTTGGAAGTGATGGCGCCAGAGCCGTTTGAGCGAACCATCCTGCCAGGCCAGTTGCAGACCGCGCTCAAGGCGCTCGCGCTCCTGAACGTAGCGGGCATTGCTGTAGAACACGTGGATCAGCGGATAGAAAAGGGCCAGATGGCGATCGACCGTCAAACCGGCCACCTTGCCCTGATGAGATTGCCACTCCGACAGGATCTCGTTGGCCCCACGACAGAAGAGATCGATGCGCCCTCGTGCCACCATACGAAACAGCGACTCGTAGTTATCCACCTCATGCACAGTCAGCCCGCCGTTGCGCAGGATCACCGCATCCTGCCAGCCGGTGCCCACCCCTTGAGTGAAGTGGCGCAACTGATCCAGGGTGTTCACCCGCGCCAGCTCGGCAGCACGATCCGAGCCGACGAAACAGACCCGATAGCCGAGGATCCCCATATCGATCGGGAACGGGATCGATGCCACCTGATCCGCCACTGCCTCCCCCTGATAAGGCCAGCTGTCGACAATAAAGAGGGCGTTTTTGCCCTGCTCCTGCACCTCGATCCGCATCCGCGCCTTGTTCATCGGCAGGGAGTCCAGCAACTCGTAGTCGCCATATTCGGGGCGAGTTTTCTCTAGCGCCAGCTGCATCACCTCACGGTAATAACGCATCCGCATATCCTGACTGTTTTCAGGGCTGAGCAGGGTAAAACGGGTGGCAGCCAGCAAGGCAGAGGGGAGGGATAAACAGAGGCAAAGCAACAGAAGTCGGTACATCATGGCTGAACTCATACAACGGGGTTCACCCATTATAGACTGGCACGCACCCCGTTGAGCACAGGGCACGCGCCCGCTCACAGGTGGGGCTATCCGGGCCACCACAGGCCCGGAGAACAGGTTCACAACGTGCCCGGCACTACTCTTCGCCGATGGGAGCGGCGATCCACTTCATCAGCGTCAGCATATCCTGCGGCGCCACACCGACCGAGAGGCCGCGCTTGCCGCCGCTCACCAGGATCTCGTCAAACTGCAGCGCCGACTCGTCGAGCACGGTGGGCAGCAGCTTCTTCTGGGCCAGCGGGCTGATGCCACCCACCTTGTAACCGGTCAGCTTCTCCGCTTCCGCCGGTTTCATCATCTCCACCTTCTTGAGACCAGTCGCCTTGGCCAGCTGCTTCAGACTGCACATGCCGGATGAGGGAACGATGGCCACCACCGCCTGCTTGTCGTGATGGGCAACCAGAGTCTTGAACACCTGCGCCTCCGGCAACCCGAGCTGGGTCGCGGCATGCTTGCCGAAATCATCGTGGGCTTCGCACTCATAGGGGTAGAGCTTGTGGGGGATTTTGAGCTTCTTCAGCAGGTTGATGGCAGGAGTCATGATGGTTGCCTTGAATCGAATCGCATAAAAACAAGGCCAAACAGTCTGCGCCTGCGTGGCGAGTGATGCAAGCCGGAGGGGAAATCTGTACCCATCACCGGTAATGAGTAGAGAGCAATGAACAAGATGAATTGTGCCGCTTGCCGAATTAAACACAGGACGAGTCAGGGCTAAAATCATTTCCGAGCCGTACAATGCGCTGCGCTTGCTGCACCCTACAAAATACAGTCCAAAACATGGGTGGGGTTCCCATCGAGCCGAATTCTGCTGGGCAACAAAAAACAAAGGGCACCTTGTCGGCGCCCTTTGGCTGGATGGATATCGCTGAAGCCTGCTGGCTTGGGCTGGCGATCAACCGGTGTTGCGCATACCTGCCGCAATACCGGCGATGGTGACCATCAGCGCCTTGTCCAGCTCGGGGTGCAGGGTCTCCGGGTGGTTGCGGGAGCGGTTGAGCAGCTCGGCTTGCAGCACGTTGAGCGGGTCTGTGTAGGGGTTGCGCAGCTTGATGGACTCCTTGATCCAGGGCTGATCCTCCAGCAGATCCCCGCACGGGCTCAGTTTCAGCACCACCTCGATGGATTCGGCGAGCTCCTGACGCAGCTGTTTGCCAAGGCCCCACAGCTCCTGCGGCACCAGACGGGTGTCGTAGTACTCGGCGAGCCAGACGTCCGCCTTGAGGAACACCATCTCCAGCATCTCGAGGCGAGTGCGGAAGAAGGGCCACTGGGCGCTCATCTCTTCCAGCACCGCCAGCTTGCCGCCGTCGATGGCCTGTTGCAGCGCCTTGTGGGCACCGAGCCAAGCCGGCAGCATCAGGCGGTTCTGGGTCCAGGCGAAGATCCACGGAATGGCGCGCAGGCTCTCGACGCCGCCGTTAGGCTTGCGCTTGGAGGGACGGGAGCCGAGCGGCAGCTTGCCGAGCTCCATCTCCGGGGTGGCGGCACGGAAGTAAGGGACGAAGTCCGGATGACCGCGCACAATGCTTCGGTAGTGATCGCAGGAGTCGGCGGCCAGCTGTTCCATCACCTCGCGCCAGCACTCTTTCGGCTTGGGCGGCGGCAGCAGGTTCCCTTCCAGCACGGCGCTGGTGTAGAGCTCCAGACTCTTGATCGCCACTTTCGGCAGACCGAACTTGAAGCGGATCATTTCCCCTTGTTCGGTGGTACGCAGACCGCCGCGCAGGGATCCCGGCGGCTGGGAGAGGATGGCCTGATGGGCAGGGGCACCACCGCGACCGACGGTACCGCCACGGCCATGGAACAGGGTGAGGCGGATATTGTTGGCTTCGGCCAGCCCCACCAGGGATTCCATGGCGGCGTACTGGGCCCAGCCTGCGGCCATCATGCCCGCATCCTTGGCGGAGTCGGAGTAACCGATCATCACGTACTGACGGCCCTGGATGTAGCCGCGATACCAGTCCACCGAGAGCAGACGCTCCATCACGGCGGTGCCTGCCATCAGGTCATCCTGGGTTTCAAACAGCGGGGCAACCGGCATACGGAACTTGCAGCCCGCCTCTTTGAGCAGCAGTTGCACCGACAGCACGTCGGACGGCGCTCCGGCCATGGAGATGATGTAGATACCGAACGCATCGGGGTCGTGCTGGGCGATGACCTGACAGGTATCCAGCGTCTCGCGCACCTCGGCGCTCGGCTCCCAGTCGTGGGGAATGAGCGGGCGACGAGAGTTCAGTTCGTTGAGCAGGAAGGCCTGCTTGTCATCTTCACTCCACTCGGCGTAGTCACCCAGACCCAGATAGCGGGTCAGCTCGGAGAAAACCAGCCCGTGGCGCTCGCCATCCTGACGGATATCCAGCTTGACCAGATGGATGCCAAAGCAGGCGACCTTGCGCAGCACGTCCAGCAACATGCCATCGGCGATATTGCCCATGCCGCAAGCGTGCAGTGAGTGGTAGCAGAGCTCCAGCGGCTCGCGCAGCTGGGCGGTGGTCTTGACCAGATCCTGGCTCTCGCTAGCCTGGCCTTGCACCTTGGCGGTGAGGTGCTCCTTGGTTTCGCGCAGCGCTTCACGCAGCTCGCGCACCAGCGCGCGGTAGGGCTCGGGGTGATCGCCAACGCGAGCACGCACGGCGTCGGTACAGTCGGACATGGAGAGCTCGGAGGTGAGCTCCTTGATGTCTTTGTAGAACAGGCTCACCGCCATCCAGCGGCCCAGCTCCAGCACTTCGGCAGTCACCTTGGCGGTAACGAAGGGGTTGCCGTCGCGGTCACCGCCCATCCAGGAGGTGAACTTGACCGGCGCGGCATCCAGCGGCAGCCGCACACCCAGATGGTGTTGCAGACGCTCGTCCAGATTGCGCATGAATTCTGGGATGGCAGGCCACAGGCTGTTCTCCACCACGGCGAAGCCCCACTTGGCCTCGTCGACTGGAGTCGGGCGTTGTTCGCGGATCTCGTTGGTGTGCCACGCCTGATTGATCAGCTGTTCGATGCGATTGAGGATCTTGTCCCGCTCGCGGGGCAGCAGGTCAGAGAGCTCCAGCGCCTCGAGGCAGTCGTTGAGCTGTACGTGCTTGTGGATCAGGGTGCGGCGGGTCACCTCGGTGGGGTGAGCGGTCAGCACCAGATCGATATCCAGCTCGCGCACGGCCTGAATGATGGCCTCTTGCGACAGGTTGGAGGCTTTCAGTTTGTCGAACATCTGCTCCAGCGGGTCCGGGGTGCAGACCTGCTCTTCACAGCGACGGGAGATGGTGTGGAACTGTTCCGCCACGTTGGCCAGATTGAGGAACTGGCTGAAGGCGCGGGCCACCGGCAGCAGTTCATCATCGCTCAGGGTTCGCAGGGTATCGAGCAGACGTTCCCGGTCTGATTCATTGCCCTTGCGGGAGGACTTGGCCAATTGGCGAATGGTTTCGATCTTGTCGAGAAAGGCCTGACCCTGATGATCCTTGATGGATTTACCCAGCAGCTGACCCAGCATACCTACGTTGGCGCGTAGTGCGGCGTACTTTTCGTTCATTCCACATCCTTATCTTGTTGGTGCCTGACACCCATCCGGGGTGCTAGACGACCTCACTTATTGTTGTGCGATTACAACATATGCTCCGTCATCTTAGGGTGACAATCTACCCAGATTGTCTGAGCAAGGTCAAATAACAGGCCGATTCAGAACATGTATTTCCATCACCACTCCACAATCGGCTTGTTATGTAACTTACTTACAGTTCTTACGCCCCTTTCACCGCCGCCGCTACAGGCAAAAACGTCTGATCAGGTGTTGCAACACCGAGGTGGTCGGCTTGACGAAGGAGAGGTCAAGATACTCATCCGGCTGGTGCGCCTGGGTGATATGGCCGGGGCCCATGACGATGGTCTCGCAGCCAAGCTGCTGGATAAACGGCGCCTCGGTGCAGTAGTTGACCGACTCGGCGGCGCGACCGCTCGCCTTCTCAGCTTCGCGCACCAGCACAGAGTCGTCGGCGCAGGCGTAGGCGGGAATGGGTTCATGCAGATGTTGCAGATGCAGACAGCCCGGCTGGTGGATCTCGATGGGCGACAGTGCCTCTTTGAGCATCCCCATCAGCTCATCCGGCCCCACCTGCGGGGTGGGTCGCAGGTCGATATGCAGCTCGCAACAGCCGCAGATGCGGTTCGGGCTGTCGCCCCCCTGAATGTAACCCAGGTTCAGGGTCGGCTGCGGCACGGCAAAGCGGTGGTCGGCGTAGCGATCTTTCAGATCCTGCTGCAAGCGCAGCACCTGCCCCATCGCCTTATGCATGATCTCCATGGCGTTGACGCCGTTGGCGGGATCCGAGCTGTGACCGCTCTTGCCGGTAATGCGGATCGCCTCCGACATGTGCCCTTTGTGGGCCACCACCGGCACCAGTCCGGTCGGCTCGCCAATCACGGCGTAGTCGGGTTTGAGCTCGGCCGCCGCGGCGATGGCGCGGGCCCCCGCCATGGTGGTCTCTTCGTCGGCAGTGGCGAGAATGCGCAGCGGCTTGGTCAGCTTGGTGAGGTCAATATCTTTGAGCGCCTCCACGATAAAGGCGAAGAAGCCCTTCATGTCGATGGTGCCGAGGCCATAGAGACGATTGCCCTCTTCGGTCACCTTGAAGGGATCCTTGCTCCAACCCCCCTCATCGAACGGCACCGTATCTGTGTGACCCGCCAGCAGCAGACCGCCCTCCCCCTGACCCATCGTCGCCACCAGATTGAATTTGCCCGGCAGATCGGGGAGCGCCGTCACCTCGCACTGAAAACCGAGCTGACCGAACCAGTCGGCCAGCAGCCGGATCACCGCCTCATTGCTCTGATCCCACTTGGGATCCGTGCTGCTGATAGAGGGAATCGCAATAATATTCTTATAAAGTGAAAAAAAATCCAGATTGGCCATCAGCTCCTCCTTGCGTCCCCGGAATGTTTCTGTTAGAAAATACAAATGCAAAGTGAGTGCATGAATATTCTGTAATTTTACCTGAATATCTGGCTCATCAACAAAGGCTTCTAGTTGTAAGGGAAAGTTAATGTTCTGTCACCTGATCTATAACCGACGACACACACCCGCCTGAATTGCCCCTCCGCACTTGTGCAAAGGGGCGCTCGAACACCCTTGTGCACTGCAGCGTCATGCTGTGAATCTCGAACTCTGACTTGGAATATTCAACATGCTTAACACCGTTATCGTCGGTGCCAGTGGCTACGCGGGAGCCGAACTGGCCGCACTGGTACAGAACCATCCACAACTCAAACTGTTCGGCCTCTACGTCTCCGCCGGCAGTCAGGATGCCCACAAGCGCTTCTCTTCCCTGCATCCCCAGTGGGTAGGCGCCCTCGATCAGCCGCTGCTGCCGCTGGACGACGATGGCATGACCCGGATCCTGACCCAGGCCGATCTGGTGCTGCTGGCCACCGCCCACGAGGTGAGCGCCGAGCTGGCGCCCAAGTTTCTCGCCAAGGGGCTGCCGGTGTTCGATCTCTCCGGTGCCTTCCGGGTCAAGGATCAGGGCTTTTACGACAGCTTCTACGGCTTCACCCACGACAGCGAACAGTGGCTGGATCAGGCCGTCTATGGTCTGGCGGAGTGGAATGCCGATGCCATCGCTACCGCCCAGCTGATTGCGGTGCCGGGTTGTTATCCGACCGCCTCCCTCTGTGCTCTCAAGCCGCTGCAGCAGGATGGCCTGATTGCCAAGGGGTGGCAGCCCATCATCAACGCCGTCTCAGGGGTTTCCGGTGCCGGGCGCAAGGCAGCCATCAACACCAGCTTCTGCGAAGTGAGCCTCAACCCTTAC
This sequence comes from Aeromonas sp. FDAARGOS 1414, assembly GCF_019047065.1. NCBI lineage: Bacteria > Pseudomonadati > Pseudomonadota > Gammaproteobacteria > Aeromonadales > Aeromonadaceae > Aeromonas > Aeromonas sp. FDAARGOS 1414. The sequence continues at coordinate 3,200,923 of NZ_CP077210.1, forward strand.
GGCACCTTCAATCACAGACACCAGCCGGAGATCAGCCATCACCTCGGCAAGGAGGTGCTGTTCCAGCCCCACCTTGGCAACTATGTGCGCGGCATTCTGGCCACCATCTATGTGCAGCTGGCGGACGGCGTCACCCCCACGCAGGTGGATCAGGCCTTCCTCAAGGCTTACGAAGGCAAGCCGCTGGTGCGCCTCACCGGCCAGATGCCCTCTATTCGCGGTGTGGCAAACACCCCTTACTGCGATATCGCCTGGCAACAGCAGGGCAACATGCTGGTGGTGGTATCCGCCATCGACAACCTGCTCAAGGGCGCCGCCTCGCAAGCCATGCAGTGCATAAATATCAAATTTGGTTTTGAACCGGCCACCGGCCTGATTTAAGGACTTAGGAAGGATCTCGAACATGGACAAACAGACGTTGGTAATCACGTTGAGTTCGGTGCCCTTTCCAGTTGGACATAACAGCGCTATTACGCAGGCCAATGCCTGATTTAAGGAAGGATTGAGAGATATGGACAAGCAAACTCTGGTAATCAAGCTGGGCGGCGCCCTTATCGAGAACGACGAGGCGCTGACCGCCCTGTTCGCCACCCTCAAAACCTTTCTCGACGATCAGCACCGTCCGCTGGTGCTGGTACACGGCGGTGGCTGTCTGGTGGATGACCTGCTCAAGGGGCTGGGTCTCACCTCTACCAAGAAGAACGGCCTGCGGGTGACCCCGTTCGAGCAGATCCCCTTTATTGCCGGTGCACTGGCGGGGACCGCCAACAAGCAGATGATGGCCAAGGCGATCGCCACTGGCATTCCGGCGGTGGGGCTCTGCCTCGCCGACGGCGGCCTCTGTCAGGTGACCCAGCTCGACCCGGATCTCGGCGCGGTCGGCGAGTGCAAGCCGGGCAACCCGGCACTGGTGGCGGGCATCCTCGGTCAGGGCTTCCTACCGGTGGTGAGCTCCATCGGCATCACAGCCGAAGGGCAACTGATGAACGTCAACGCGGATCAGGCGGCCACCGCCATTGCCGAGGCCCTCGGCGCCGATCTGGTGATGCTCTCCGATGTGAGCGGCATCCTCGATGGCAAGGGCAAGCTGGTGCCCCAGCTCGACAAGCTGACCGCACTGGATCTGATGGAGAAAGGGGTGATCACGGACGGTATGGCGGTCAAGGTAGAAGCAGCCCTGCACGCCGCCGAGACCCTCGGCAAGCCGGTCTGTGTCGCCAGCTGGCGCTACCCGGATCAGCTGCTCAAGCTGCTGGCTGGCGGCGCGGTCGGCACCCAGGTAGCTATTTGATCTCCACCGGAACAAGGAACATCCGATGCAACATCTTCTGAAAGACAGTGATCTGAACAAAGCCCAGATCGAAGCGCTGATTGCGCTGGGCAAAGCAGTGAAGGCCGACCCGAAGAAGTACAGCCAGGCGCTGGCCGGCAAGAGCGTGGTCACCCTGTTCGAGAAGCCCTCCCTGCGCACCCGGGTCACCTTCGATATCGGCATCGCCAAACTGGGTGGCCACAGCGTCTATCTGGATCAGCAGAACGGCGCGCTGGGCAAGCGGGAGTCGGTGAAGGATTTCGCCGCCAACCTGTCGCGCTGGTGTGATGCCATCGTCGCCCGGGTGTTCGATCACCAGACCCTGGTCGAGCTGGCAGAGCACGGCACAGTGCCGGTAGTGAACAGCCTGTGCAACCTCTACCACCCCTGTCAGGGGCTGGCCGACTTTATGACCATTGCCGAGCACTACGACGATCTGTCGAAGGTGAAGCTTGCCTACCTCGGTGATGGCAACAACGTCAGCCACTCTCTGCTGCTGCTGGGGGCGACACTGGGCACCGACGTCACCCTGATCTGCCCGAAAGGCCACGGCCCGGATACCCAGATCTTCCTGCAGGCGCAGGCACTGGCGGCCAAGTCGGGGGCAACCATCCACATCAGCGATGACGTGGCGGATATTGAAGGGTTCGATGTGGCCTACACAGATACCTGGGTCTCCATGGGCGACAACACCCCGATGGAGCAGGTCAAAGACCTCTTTATGCCTTACCAGATCAACCAGGCTCTGCTCGACCGCACCGGCATTGCACATGTGCTGCACTGCCAACCGGCGCACCGGGAGCTGGAGATCACCTCGCAGGTGATGGATGGCCCCGCCTCCCTCATCATGGACGAAGCCGAAAACCGGATGCATATCCAGAACGCCGTGTTGCTGACCCTTCTTGGCGGCAAGTAACGCGGCACTCAACCTGAATCACGACCCTTTTATTGAATCATCATCGAATCATCACGGAGAGAAGTAACATGAGCGGAATCAACAAGATCGTACTGGCTTACTCGGGTGGACTGGATACCTCGGCCATCATTCCCTGGCTGAAAGAGCACTATGACGCCGAAATCATCGCCTTCGTGGCCGATGTGGGTCAGGAGCGCGACGATCTGGAAGGGATCGAGCAGAAGGCCATCGCCTCCGGCGCCACCAAGTGCATCATCAAGGATCTGCGGGAAGAGTTCGTCAAAGAGTACGTCTACCCGACCCTGAAGACCGGCGCCGTCTATGAGGGCACCTATCTGCTGGGCACCTCCATGGCCCGTCCGGTGATCGCCAAGGCGATGGTCGAAGCGGCGCTGGCGGAAGGGGCCGATGCCATCTCCCACGGCTGCACCGGCAAGGGTAACGATCAGGTGCGTTTCGAAGGTGCGGTCGCCGCGCTGGCACCCCAGCTGAAAGTGATCGCCCCGTGGCGGATCTGGGACATGCGCTCCCGGGAAGATCTGCTCTCCTATCTGGAGACCCGCAACATCCCCTGCAAGGCGACCCTGAAGAAGATCTACAGCCGCGACGCCAACGCCTGGCACATCTCCACCGAGGGTGGCGAGCTGGAGAGCACCTGGAACGAGCCCTCCGAAGCGGTCTGGCAGTGGACCGTACCGGCCGAGCAGGCACCGGACCAGCCGGAGTACGTCAAGCTGACCGTGGCGCAGGGTGAAGTGGTGGCCGTTGACGACCAGCCGCTCAGCCCGCACCAGATCCTGATGACCCTGAACGAGCGTGCCGGCAAGCACGGCGTGGGCCGCATCGACATCACTGAAAACCGGATGGTGGGGATGAAGTCCCGCGGCTGCTACGAGACCCCGGGCGGTACCGTGATGGTCGCCGCGCTGCGCGCTGTGGAAGAGCTGGTACTGGATCGCCCGACCCGCGCCTGGCGGGAGAAGCTGGGTGCCGAGTTCTCCCATCTGGTCTATGACGGTCGCTGGTTCACCCCGCTGTGCAAGGCGATCCTCGCCTCTGCCAACGCCATCGCCGAAGATCTCGACGGTGAAGTGGTGCTGAAGATGTACAAGGGTCAGGTCACTGCGGTGCAGAAGAAGTCGCCGAACAGCCTCTACTCCGAAGACTTCGCCACCTTCGGCGCCGACGAAGTGTATGACCAGAGCCATGCAGAAGGCTTTATCCGTCTCTACACCCTGGCCAGCCGGATCCGCGCCATGAAGGAGCAGCATCAGGCTATCGGTGGCGATCACACCCACGGCTAAGCAAGCGCGATAACCCGTTGATTCCGTTGAGGGGGCATGGCCCCCTCTTCTACAGGCAGAGGGCATAGCCCCCTGACCCATCATCAGCGGGTGTGACAAGAGCGGCAGCGCCCCGGCCGCTTCTGTGAGATAACAGGGGCTGTGTGAATATGATGCTGACGTATTTTCTCCCTTCTCCCCTTGCGGGAGAAGGGGCGGGGATGAGGGGGGAATTACCCTCACCCTAGCCCTCTCCCAGAGTGAGAGGGAACCGATTCGCAGTTGCTGGATTTGACGTGTTCAACGGCAACAGCACTCATCACCACCGCACTGTTATTCAGGAAAATACAGGGCAAGATTTCTGCGCGCAGGCCAAGAGGCCGCGCGAGTATGGCAGGCGTAAACGCCTACCGACAACGCATTCAAGGAGAGCAGTATGGCACTTTGGGGTGGACGCTTCAGTCAGGGAGCCGATAGCCGGTTCAAACAGTTCAACGATTCGCTGCGGTTCGATTACCGCTTGGCGGAGCAGGATATTCAGGGCTCCATGGCCTGGGCCAAAGCGCTGGTGAAAGTGGGCGTATTGACCGCCGATGAGCAGGGCAAACTGCAACAGGCGATGGAGGTGCTGCTCGCCTCGGTGCAGCAGGATCCCCAGCAGATCCTGAGTTCGGACGCCGAAGATATCCACTCCTGGGTCGAGAGCCAACTGATTGCCGCCGTCGGCGATCTTGGCAAGAAACTGCACACCGGCCGCTCGCGCAACGATCAGGTCGCCACCGACTTGAAACTCTGGTGCAAGGCGCAGGGCGAGCTGCTGCTCGGCTCCATCACCGCCCTGCAGCAGGGGCTGGTCGCCTCCGCCCGTGCCAATCAGGCGGCGGTGCTACCCGGTTACACCCACCTGCAGCGGGCCCAGCCGGTCACCTATGCCCACTGGGCGCTGGCCTATGTGGAGATGCTGGAGCGGGACTACTCCCGCCTGCAGGATGCGCTGAAGCGCCTCGACACCAGCCCGCTCGGCTGCGGCGCGCTGGCGGGCACTGCCTACGCCATCGACCGCGAAGCGCTGGCGCTCGACATGGGCTTTGCCGGCGCCACCCGCAACAGTCTGGATTCGGTCTCCGATCGGGATCACGTAGTGGAACTGATGCACGTGGCGTCCCTCTCCATGACCCACCTGTCGCGCTTTGCTGAAGATCTCATCTTCTACAACACCGGCGAGGCGGGCTTTGTCGAGCTCTCCGATGCGGTCACTTCCGGCTCGTCGCTGATGCCGCAGAAGAAGAACCCGGATGCGCTGGAGCTTATTCGCGGCAAGACCGGCCGGGTGGTCGGCGCCCAGATGGGCATGCTGATGAGCCTCAAGGCGCTGCCGCTGGCTTACAACAAGGACATGCAGGAAGACAAGGAGGGGCTGTTCGATGCACTGGACACCTGGCACGACTGCCTCGACATGGCGGCGCTGGTGCTGATCGATCTGAAGGTGAATGGCGAGCGCACCATGGCGGCGGCGCAGGGCGGCTACGCCAACGCCACCGAGCTGGCGGACTATCTGGTGGCCAAGGGGATTCCATTCCGTGAAGCGCACCATATCGTCGGCGAAACCGTGGTCTTTGCCATCAGTGTGGGCCGCCCGCTGGAGGAGCTATCCATCGGCGAGTTCCAGCGCTTCAGCCCGGTGATCGAGTTCGACGTCTACCCCAATCTGGAACTGGAAGCGACCCTGGCCAAGCGGGTCGCCAAAGGCGGCGTCGCCCGCGAGCAGGTAGAGGCAGCCCTTACCGCCGCCGAACAGTGGCTGGCCAAGCGAGCGGGTTGATCTCTGATGTATTTGGAAAATAAGAGGGGGAGCAATCGCTCCCCCTCTTGCTTTATCTTGGCTTTAAGCGCTTTTCAACATAATGGCATTTGCAGGTATTGCCTTATCAATGAATTCACCACTTCCATAAACTGACAGGATATCTCCACAAGCTGGGCAAGCTGCAGTGTATTCACTCATTACGTTGAGAGAACCCAGCACGAACCCTTTGAAGTGGTTACTGCATTTCTTACATTTCATTGATTTGATTGAAAACATCTTTGATTCTCCACGAATAGAAAGATATGAATTCCTCTCTTCTATGGATATGAAACGGGTGGGCTATTTCATGGGGAAATAGCCATAGTCACGCTTTGCATCACATCCACACGAATACGCTACCAGATTATTTATTGACAGGCTCGTCATCTACTGAAATCCATATTTTCAGTCATTTCACGCGCAGGCATTGAGCAGTTTGCCAACCCCCTCTCCCTTGCCATTTGGCAGGGTCTGTTTAAAGGCACCGAGCAACTGATCGAGGTTGAGATGGCTGGCACCGAGGGAATCCTTGAGGGTATCGAGCTCGCTTTGCAGCGCATCGAGGCGGGTGCTCTGGGTGCCGCTCGCCAGCTGGTTGCGGGCGCTGTCGATGGCAGCCGGGAGGGATTGGCCACCATTCTCCTGCCCCAGTGTCTGTATCAGCTCACCCATAAAGTGGTTGATGGCAGCGCGGTTCTGCTCGCTGTCGGCATCCTTGACACCCAGCCGCTGGAACAGGCTCTGGACGGTCGGGGCAAGGTGCTCCTCCTGTACGGCAGGCTGCACGGGCTCAGGTTTGCTACTGCTGCCAAGCAGCTGACTGCCCAGCTTGAGGGCGATAGAGGCAAGGGGGAGCAGGTTGCTGATCATGATATCTCTCCGCGACAACGACTCTGAATGGTGTTGCCAAGAGATGTGCATAAGCGGGGCCAGCATGGCGATAAAACACACCGCACTGGCTAATCCCTTGAATGGCTGATCTATTTGTTCAAGCAGCACTCAGGAGATAGCCGAGCGCAAAGGGGAGTCAGGCGGCCAGTAGCTGCCGCCACGGGCGGTAGTGGCAATGTGGTGGCAAAGTGTTTTGTCGCCCACCCGAGCCGCGCCCCCTTCCTTTCACACCCGGATCGCCAACTCTTTTAGCCACTTGTGCAGCCGCCCGTTGGCGTTGAGATAGGGGGGAGGCGCTATTGAACTGGATCATCCGCCCGAGCGTCCACTTCTCATACCAGAGGCAACCATACAACTGCTGGTCGCTGCGCGCCTCCACCAGTTCGATGATGCATCCTCTGGCGGCAGCCAATCGCTGCAACAACGCCGGATAGCAGAGCCCCTCGTAATCCCGATAGAACTTTTGGGCCAGCCTGCCCAACTCGTTCCACTTAAAACCGGTTTCGGGAAAATCCACTGGCAGACCTGCCGCATCCCGCTCGATCCACTTGATCAGCAGTTCACTCCAGCCGATAAGGTAGGCCAGCAGATTGGCGACGCTCATGGTGGTTCCCTTGCTGTGCCCTGCCAGGGGCGGCTCCCGCACTCGGCTCTCGGGGACGGCCTGCAACGCCTTGAACAACTTGCTGAAATTGGTATCGATCGCGAGTAGCTGCTCGGCCTTGTTTTGCGGGATCCCCATTGCTCTCCCCTTTTCAGGTTTGCTTGCGGCGCAGCCGAAGCGATTGCCGCAACCAAGGCAGCACGTTACGCTAGCCCTCTTCATCCTGTACAGCTCATCCAGTACAGGTCAACCATCACGGCAAGATCGGCAATGAATCAACTAATCAGCTATATCAGGGCCATTCATCGACAGGCGAGCTCCGTCAACCTCACACGCCAAGAGAGTGAACACTATAGCGAGCATGATGAGAGCGGCACTGTGATCCAGCACCAGATAACCACCAGCTGGTTTGCCAATGGGGTCGTCATCCGCCAGCAAACCGAGCAGGACGAAGCGCCATCGCAGCAGCTTTGTGCCGAGTGCTGGATCAGCTATCGGGTCATCGCCAGTCCCATCCCCATCACTCCAGCCAGCAAGCTGTTTCACAAACACTGTCAGGAGCGATTCTGGTTGAAGGTGCAGGGCATCACGCCGCAATGATTGGTGCGCCCGTGAGCAGCAGGGGGAAACGCAAAGAGGCTCCGAAGAGCCTCTTTTTGTTTCCGTGCCTGAACCTGACTCAGCCCAGCAGCAGATAGAGCTGGTGAGCGGCCACACCGGCGCACAGGCCGCCGATGGTGTGGGCAACGATGGCGCGGGAGGTGAGGTGGCGATAGCCGAGGGCATCGAGCATGGCTGTATGGGTGCTCAAAAAGCCGCTCCAGCACATCCCCATGGCGGTAAACACCGCGACCTCGTTACCGGTGATCCACCCCTTGGCGATAAAAGGGGGCACCAGAGACATGGCGGCACCAACCGCACCGAGCGAGGTAGCCGGGAAGGCAACCAGCTCCGGCTGCTGGAAGCCAAACAGCAGGTCAAACAGCCAGCTCACCTTGGCGGCCAGCACTGGCAGCAGGGCAACCCCTTGAAACGCTTCGCCGGTATAGCCCTTGTCGCCCGGGCCGAAGGTCAGCAGCATCACGAAGGTGCTGATGATCAGCACCCCGGGGATCACCGCCATCCCCAGCTCCACGCCAGATTTGCCGCCATCGAGCAGAGAGTTGAGGATCCTCAGCCAGCCGGGAGCCGCCTCTTTGGTCACCCCTACCTTGCGGCCGTCGGACGATACAGCGTCATCGTTCAGCACTTCCCCCACCAGTGGGCGGATCATCCGCTGCATCAGTCGGGTAGAGACCACCGAGCCCACCAGAGCACCAAGCAGCCCGATCAGCGCCGCACTGGCCGTGGATTCACCGCTCGGTAGTTGCAGGGTGGCCATAAAGGTGACCACGATCAGCCCCATGCCGAAGGCGGTGCCGAAATTGGTGAGCGACACCAGCTGCCAGGGGGTGAAGCCTTTACGAAAGCGGCTGTCCTTGGCAAGGCTGATCACCGCCGGGTTGTCGGAGAAGAAGGTCATCAGCGCCGCCAGGGCAGTGCGGCCAGGCAGGCGAAACACCGGCTTCATCAGGGGGGCCAGCAGCACCTCCAGCAGACGGATCACCCCGAACTCGCTCAAGAGTTGGCTCAGGGCACCGGAGAGCACCGTGATCCCCATGATAAAGAGCACGGTATTGAGCAGCAGCTGGTGGGCGGTATTGAACAGGGTGTTGACCATGGCAGAGAGGCCCATCTGGCTGCCGAGGTAACCGAACAGGCTGCCGAGAATAAGCAGCACCAGCACGGGTTCCATCCAGTTTCGAATGGCGGCAAGTCGCCCCTTTGACTCTATAACTACATGATTTTCCATATCTATCCTGCGGTTCATCTGTGCGTGTGTGGTTGTTTTTATGGTTAAAAAATGGCTGAGCCAAATAGAAAAAAGCCCTTGTCTTGCGACAAGGGCTTTTTGAATTGGCTCCTCCTACTGGACTTGAACCAGTGACATACGGATTAACAGTCCGCCGTTCTACCGACTGAACTAAGGAGGAATTGTAATTGGTGCCCAGAGACGGAATCGAACCGCCGACACGGGGATTTTCAATCCCCTGCTCTACCGACTGAGCTATCTGGGCAAATGGTGCCGGCTACCGGAATCGAACTGGTGACCTACTGATTACAAGTCAGTTGCTCTACCTACTGAGCTAAGCCGGCACACTTTAAACCATTGTGCATGAACAAATTTTTTCTTTCATGGCACCAAAATTGGTGCCCAGAGACGGAATCGAACCGCCGACACGGGGATTTTCAATCCCCTGCTCTACCGACTGAGCTATCTGGGCGTGGGCGCTATTAAACGGATTTTAAGGCAGATGGTCAACGGGAAATTTCACTTTTTGTCTCGTTCGTCTCTTTTTTGCGCAACATCGTCCATTTCTGCCACTTCTTCGGTACAGGCCGCGCCTTTTCGCCCCCAGACTCTGGGTTCCTCCCCCTTGAGCAGGCGGGAGATGTTCTCGTGATGGCGGATCAGGATAAGGCAGGAGAGCAGCGAGACTGGCAGGGTGTATTCGGGTTTGAGCAGGTAGGTAAAGAGCGGCGTCAGCAGCACGGTAATGATGGAGGCCAGCGAGGAGTAGCCGCTCACCAGCAACACCAGCAGCCAGGTGCCAATCACGGCGCCCCCCATGGTAAAGCCGATGGGCATCATGGTCCCCAGTGCCGTGGCGACTCCTTTGCCACCACGAAAATGAAAGAAGATGGGGTACATATGGCCGAGGCAGGCGGCGACCCCGATAAAGCCGAGATAGACGGGTTTGATCTGCAGATACCAGGCGAGATAGACGGGCACAGTACCCTTGAGCACATCGAGCAGCAGCACCACCAGCGCCGCCATCCGGCCACCGAGGCGCAGCACATTGGTTGCCCCCGGATTGTGGGAGCCATGATCCCGCGGGTCGGGCAGACCGGTGCAGCGGGAGACCAGCACAGCACTGGATAGTGAACCACCCAGGTAGGCCAGAATAATCATCAAAATCGTCAGGGCCGTCATCTTGGTCGTTTTTACCACGATATGAATGGGGTATGATGCGGGCCACATACGCTGGCATGGGCCCATGCCCACCCAGAGCGCCTCGGCAAGCCTGTTGCCCGGCCAGCATCCCTGCGCTGTCATCACAGCCCATCAAGAGTAAAGAAGAAGTACAGTCATGGACAAGGTGTTTATTCGCGGACTCGAAGTTTTGACCACCATAGGTGTATATGAGTGGGAGAAGGGCATTCGCCAAAAGCTCCGTTTTGACCTCGAGATGGGGTTCGACAACCGCCCCGCGGCAGCAACCGACGACATCAATCTGGCACTGGATTATGCCGACCTCTCCAACAAGATTTGCGAGCATGTCAGCGGCAAGGTGGTCGAGCTGGTCGAGACCATGGCCGAGCAGGTTGCCATGCTGGTGCTCGCCGACGAGCGGGTACAGTGGGTCAAGGTGACCCTCACCAAGCCGGGCGCCGTGCCCAATGCCGCCGGGGTCGGCGTCGAGATCCTGCGCCATCGCACGCCGGCCGCGAGCAGCAACTGATGACCACCATCTATATCAGCCTGGGCTCCAACATCGAGCGGGATCGCCATATCCGTGCCGGACTCGATGCCCTGCACGCCGAATTTGGCCAGCTGCGGGTCTCCCGGGTATTCGAGAGCGAAGCGGTCGGCTTCAACGGCCGCCCCTTCTACAACCTGGTGGCAGCTGCCGAGACCGATCTGCCGCTGGCCACCGTCTGCCAGCGACTGCGGGCCATGGAGTTCGCCCACGGCCGCGAGCCGGATGCCAAGAAGTTCGCCCCGCGCACCCTGGATCTCGATTTGCTGCTCTATGGCGATCTGGTCTGCGACACCCCGCTGGTGCTGCCGCGTGGTGAAGTGCTCACCAACGCCTTCGTGCTCTGGCCGCTGGCCGAGCTGGCCCCCAAACTGCGCCACCCCGTCGATGGCCGCACCATGGGCGAGCTGTGGCAAGCCTATGACAAGGCCTCCCAGCAGCTGTGCCCCATTCCCTTTCACTGGGAAGCGTGCGAATTGCAGCATCACTGATCCGCAAGGGCGCCTCACGGCGCCCTTGTTGTTTTCACGGACAGGGTTGCTTATTACGGATAAGAAAGTGTCATTGGGCCTGACCCTGCGAGGCTGGCAGGATAGCGCCCACTACAGGAGAACCCCATGCCACTCGATACCATTCACCACTTCAACTGCCAGCTGCTGGCAGAACTGCCCCACCAGCGCTATGAGCATGAACCCATCCTCGACTACGCCACCGATGAAAAGGTCAAGGCCCGCCTCGGCTGGCAGGCGGAGTTCAGCAAGACCCTGTTTCTCAAGTTCAAGGATGGCCGCTTCGCCCTGCTGCTGACCCACAGGGACGGACGGCTCGACAACAAGGCGGTCAAGGCCGCACTCGGTGCCAAGCCCTCCATCTGCACCGCCGAAGAGATGCAGGCGGAGATCGGCTGCCTGCCGGGGGCGGTCTGCCCCTTCCTGCCCCGTGCCGATATTCCGCTACTGGTGGATCCGCAACTGCTCAACCACACCGCCTTCACCTGGACTCCGGGCCACCCGGAGCAGACCTTTCTGCTGGCGACCGAGCATCTGGCCGAAGTGCTGGCGCAGCTCCCCTGCGAGGTCAGCTATCTGCCCGCCCCGACGGCGTAGCCCCATCGCGCGCCAGCTGGGCGAAGATCAGCGCCGCCAGCATGGAGAGCAACCCGACACAGAGGTAGGTAAGGTGGAACCCGGCCAGCCACTGACCCTCGGCCACTAAAGTGCCCGCTGAGGTACCCGCCGAGAAGAGCCCGAGCAGGCTGGCGGCAATCGCCACCCCCAAACTCATGGAGAGCTGCATCACCACCGAGAGCAGGCCGTTGCCACTGCTGGCCAGGGTCGGGCTGAGATCTTGCAGCGTGAGAGTGTTCATGGCAGAGAACTGCAGCGAGTTGATGGCGCCGAAGATCGCCAGCCAGCCCAGCAAGACCCCGTAAGGGAGCTGGTTGTCGATAAAGTAGAAGCTGGCGATCATCGCCCCCAGCAACAGGGTGTTGCCGATCAAGATGCGGCGATAGCCCACCTTCGGAATCAGCTTGTTCACCAGCGTCTTGGTCAGCATGGCGCCAATCACGGTGGGGATCATGGTCATCCCCGCCTTGCTTGGCGAGAAACCGAGCCCCAGCTGCAGAAACAGCGGGGTGAGGAACGGCATGGCGCCGCTGCCGAGGCGGGCAAACAGGTTGCCCCAGATGCCGATGGCAAAGGTGGCGGTCTTAAAGAGGCTCAGGCTAAAGAGCGGCTGCGGTGCATTGGCGGCATAGAGCCAGTAGCTCGCCATCGCCGCCAAGCCGAAGATCAGTGCAAACAGCGCCCAACCGGTGGAGATGCTGTGCTCCCCCAACCCCTGCAAGCCGACCGACACCAGCACCATGCCGACGCTGAACATCACAAAGCCCTGCCAGTCGAACCGGGCGGTCTGCTGCCGCAGCTCCGGCATAAAGTGCCAGCTGGCGATAAAGCCGAGCAGCCCCACCGGCAGGTTGATGAGAAACACCCAGTGCCAGCTCGCCACTTCCACCAGCCAGCCACCGAGCGCCGGCCCCATCAACGGGCCGAGCAGCCCCGGGATGGTGACAAACGACATCACCCGCAGCAGCTCGTGCTTGTCATAGACCCGCAGCACCGCCAACCGTCCCACCGGCATCAGCAGCGCACCGCCAATCCCCTGAAGCACACGGGCGGCCACCAGCATGGAGAGCGAATTGGAGGCGGCGCAGGCGAGCGAGCCGAGGGTAAAGAGCGAGATGGCGGTCAGATAGATGCGGCGGGTGCCGAATCTGTCTGCCAGCCAGCCGGAGGCCGGGATCAGCAGCGCCACCGTCAACATGTAGGCGATGATCACCGACTGCATCTGCAGCGGGCTCTCTCCCAAGGTCTCGGCCATGCTGGGCAGGGCGGTGTTGAGAATGGTGCCATCCAGCGCCTGCATAAAGAAACCGACCGCCGCCAGCAGGGGCAGCCACTTGCGCTGGGCATCTGTCACTGTGTGGCTCATTGCCACCTCCATTATTTTTGCGGGGGAGCGGCGGCGGTCAGGAAGAGATCGACACAACTCAGGGTCCAGACATCCTGCTCGGCAGCGCTCTGGGTCAACGGCAGACCCAGCTCACGGAGCATGCGCTCCTTTCCCTGCCACATCAGCAACAGCTGCAAGGCGGCCTGTTCGCTGTCTTGATGGCACAGCAGGCCTTGCTGCTTTTGCTGCTCCAGCCAGTTGGACAGCATATTGGTCACATAGAGCGGGCCCGCCTCGAAAAAAAGGGTGGCCAGCTGGGCATCGTTGCAGCTGATGCAGGTGCGAAAGATATTGATGGCATCATCGCTCAGGATCAACTTGCGAAAGCTGCGACCAAAGGCAATCAGGCTCTCCCGTACGTTGTTGCCACGCAGCAACACCTCCGGCATCAGCTCACTGCTGACGCACTTGCTGCCCACCGCTTCGGCAAACAGCGACTCCTTGTTGGCAAAATGGCTGTAGACCGTCTGCTTGGAGACGCCCGCTTCACTGGCCACCATGTCCATGCTGACCAGATGCAGACCGTGCTGACAGAAGAGCCGCCCTGCAGCATCGAGGATCGCAGCCCGCTTCTGCTGACTACGGGGTGAAATGTTCATTTTTCCTCCACAATCAAACTGGACAGTCTAGTTTCGAAAAACTAGACTCACCGGTGTGATTTGATGTTATGTCAACCAGAGGATGATGTCATGACACTTTGCTTAATCCTGCTGGCGCTGTTACTGAGTGGCTGCAGCCCGGTCACAGAGTCAGAAGAAACACCCGCCCTGACCCGGGTGATCGCCCAGCCGCTGCAAGCCAGCGATCACTACCCGGTGCTGCACCGCTTCAATGGCAGGGTGATCGCCCCCGAGCACAGCCAGATAGGCTTCGAGCTGGCAGGGCGGATCGCCACTCTGCACAAGGGACGCGGAGAGCCGGTCGCGGCTGGCGAACTGCTGGCCACACTGGATACCCGGCTGCTGGCAGTGGAAGCCAAAGAGCTGGCCGCCCGGGCAGCCCAGAACGAGGCCGAGCTGACCCTTGCCCGGCAGACGCTCGAACGACTCACCGCTCTGCGCCAGCAGCAGTTCAGCTCCCGTCAGGCGCTGGATGAACAGCAAGGCAAAGTCCGCATGCTGGAGGCAAGCGCCAACCAGCTGGCCGCCGCCCTCGAAGCCAACCGGGTCAAACAGGAGAAATCACAGCTGCGCGCCCCCTTCAACGGGATTGTGGTCAGCCGCGAGCAGGCATTGGGGGCCGTGGTGGCCGCAGGCCAGCCTCTCTTCTCCCTGACCCGCAGCGGCCAGTGGGAGGCCGATATCGGCGTGCCGGTGAAACAGGCCGAGACCCTGATCGTCGGCCAACGCTACCCCCTGCAAAGCGGTGTGCAATCACTGGAGGGGCGCCTGCTTAATCTGGGGGTACAAGTGGACGGGCAGACCCACACCCGCACCGCCCGCTTCCAGCTGACCCGGGGCGGCGAACAACTGGCAGAGGGGCAACTGATCACCCTGTTGCATCAGACCCGCGAGCCCACCCGTGCTTACGAGGTGCCGCTCACCGCGCTGACCCAGGGATTGCGCGGCAGCTGGACCCTCTATCTGCTCAACGACGAAACGCCACCCCGAGTGGTCAGTCGGGACGTCACCCTGCTGCAGCAAGATGGCGAACGAGCCTGGATCAGTGGTGCCCTGAACGGACAAGAACAGCTGGTGACCGATGGCCTGCATAAACTGGTGCCGGGCCAGCAGGTCACCCTGACCACCAGCGTGGATCATCAGGTGGCGCATCCGGAGCCACAGTCATGATCCGCCCGTTTATCGAGAATGGCCGCCTGCTGCTGTTGACGGTCGCACTGCTGCTGACGGCCGCCCTTGCGGCATTGCAGACCCTGCCCAGAACCGAAGATCCCCAGCTCACCAGCCGTTTTGCCAGCGTGGTTACCCACTTCCCCGGGGCCAGCGCCGAACGGGTGGAAGCGCTGGTGAGCGAGCCCATCGAGAACCGGCTGCGGGCCCAGAGCGAGATCAAGCTGATCGAGTCGAGCTCTCGCCCCGGTCTCTCCATCATCAATCTGGAGCTCAAGGATGAGGTCAGCGATGTCGAGCCTGTCTGGTCCAGAGTTCGTGACCGGCTGGCAGATCTGGCCGCCGGACTGCCAGCAGGCGCCAGTGCCCCCAAGCTGGATGACGAGAAGGGCTACCCCTTCACCCGGCTGGTCAATGTGGTCTGGCACGGGCCGGGCCAGCCGCAGCTGGATCGCCTCGCCCGCTACAGCGCCGAGCTGGAACGCCGGGCTCGCCAGCTGCCGGGCACCGAATACGTCGAGCGGGTCGGGACACCACAGGAGGAGATCGAGGTGCGGTTCGATCCCCTCGCCCTCAGTGCCAGCGGCATGAGTGGCGAACAGCTTGCCCAGGCGCTGAGCGGTGCCGATGCCAAAGTAGCCGCCGGAGAGTTGCAGGGCAGCCACAATCGCTTTCAGGTGGAGATCCGCGGCGCCCTCGATACCCTGGAGCGGATCCGCCAGATCCCGCTGCGTACCGGCGAGCAGGGCCAGACCCTGCGCCTTGGCGATCTGGCCGAGGTAAGACGTACCCTGCACCAGCCGGAGAGTCAGCTGGCCTTTGCCAATGGTGAACGGGCCGTGGTGGTCGGCCTGCGGATGGCACAGGATCACCGCATCGACCTCTGGTCGGCACGGGTCGATACAATGCTGGCCAAGCTGCAACAGGACTTGCCGGATAATATCGGCCTCGTCACCAGCTTCGATCAGCAGCGTTATACCGATCAGCGGCTCGACACCCTGCTCATCAACATTGTGCAGGGCTTCCTCATCATAGTGGCCGTGCTGCTGGTGACCTTGGGAGTCAAGGCCGCCATTATCGTGGCCCTGTCGCTGCCGCTTACCGTTGCGTTCTCATTCGCCTGCATGAACCTGATCAATCTGCCCATTCACCAGATGTCGGTCACCGGTCTGGTGGTGGCGCTCGGGATCATGGTGGACAACGCCATCGTCATGGCGGATCGGGTGCAGTATCAGCGCCGCCACGGCATGGTCATGAGTGCCGCCGCACTGGAAGCCATCGGCCACCTCTGGCTGCCACTGCTGGGCTCCACCCTCACCACCATGCTCGCCTTTATGCCGATCATTCTGATGCCGGGCCCCGCAGGCGAGTTTGTCGGCGGCATCGCCTGGGCGGTGATCTGCTCGCTGCTGGGATCCTACCTCATCGCCCACACCCTGGTGGCTGGCCTCGCAGCCCGCTGGATTGGCAGTGATCAGGGGGGACGCTGGTATCAGGATGGCTTGCACCTGCCCCGGGTGAGCGCCCGTTTCCAGCAGAGCATCGCCATGGCGCTGGCTCACCCCTGGCGCACCCTGCTACTGGTCAGTCTGCTGCCCCTGCTCGGTTTCTGGGTGGCGGGCCGCCTCACCGAACAGTTCTTTCCCCCTGCCGACCGGGACATGATCCACATCGAGGCCAGCCTCTCTCCACAGGCGAGCCTGGCGCGCACCCGCGAGCTGGCACTGGGGATCTCTGCCGAGCTGGCCAGTCTCCCCGAGCTGGTTCGCCAGGACTGGGTGGTGGGCGACAACGCACCCAGCTTCTACTACAACCTGGTGCCCAGAAAACAGGGGCGGGCCGATTACGCCCAGGGGATGATCACCCTGCAGGATGCCGATGCTGCCGAGCGGCTCATTCCACAACTGCAGCAGCGACTCGATGCAAGATTTCCCGAAGCGCAGATCCTGGTGCGCAAGCTGGAACAGGGGCCGCCTTTCAATGCCCCGGTCGAGCTGCGGCTGTTTGGCCCCGACCTTGAACAGCTGCACCGTCTGGGAGAGGAGCTGCGCAGTCTGCTCGCCAATACCCCGGCCGTGGTGCAGACCCGCGCCACCTTGCAGGCAGGGGCACCCAAACTCTGGTTGCAGGTCGATGAGGAGGCCGCCCGACTGGCAGGCATGAGCCTGACCGATGTTGCCTCCCGGCTGGCGGGTGCACTGGATGGCAGGTTGGGCGGCACTGTGCTGGAAGGCACCGAGTCAATCCCGGTTCGGGTGCGGCTGGCCGAGCCCTTGCGTCAGGATCCGGATGCGCTGCTCAATGTGCCGCTGTCGCTCACCGGCACCGGCCAGCAAGGGGCAGCCAATCTCACCTTGCGGGCACTGGCCACTCCCGAGCTGCTGCCAAGCTGGGGGGAGATCAGCCGTCGGGATGGTGAGCGGGTCAATGTGCTGGAGGCCTATCTGGCGGTCGGCGTGCTGCCGCAAACCGTGCTGGAGCAGGTCAAAGAGAGGCTGGCCGCCCAGGCGCTGGCATTGCCGCCGGGCTATCGACTGGAGTTTGGCGGGGAAGCCGCCAAGCGGGATGAATCGGTGGGCAATCTGATGGCCCATGTCAGCCTGGTCGCCGTGCTGCTAGTGGCCGTGCTGGTGCTCAGCTTCAACTCGTTCCGGCTGGCAGGCATCGTCACCCTGGTGGCGATCCAGTCGGCGGGGCTCGGCCTGCTGTGGGTCTGGCTGCTGGGGTACCCCTTCGGGTTTACGGTGATCATCGCCCTGCTGGGACTGATGGGGCTGGCCATCAACGCCGCCATCGTCATTCTGGCTGAGCTGAAGGCAGACCCGCTGGCACAACAGGGCAATCTGCCGCAGATCCGTGATCTGGTGGCCGGTTGCAGCCGCCACATCGTCTCGACCACCATCACCACGGTGGGCGGCTTCATCCCGCTATTGCTGGGGGGCTGCGGCTTCTGGCCCCCCTTTGCCATCGCCATCGCCGGTGGCACAGCGCTGGCGACCCTGCTCTCGTTCTACTTTGTGCCGGTGGCGTTTGTGTTGTTCAACCGCCGCCGTCCTGACCCGGTACAGGAGAGCTGCAACGCGCAAGATCAGTTGTCGGGCTGACCCAGCATGGCTTTGAGCCGCTCTTCCAGAGTGGGCTCGGGGGCCTTGAGGGTCGCCATAAAGAGCTGCTCGATACCGGCCTTGTCCTGACTTTTCACGATAAACACCAGTCGGGACTGGGCCTTGCCCTCCGGCCAGTCGCCCAGCGCCTGCAGCGGATAGAGCTGGCCGTGGACACCGTGGATCACCACCGGCTGGCTCTCTCCTTCCAGCTGCAAGATCCCCTTGAGCCGCAGCAGGGCATCGCCATACTGCGCCTGCACCGCATCGATGGCGGCCAGCAGGCGAGAGGGCTTGAGCGGCTCACCGATACGCAAAGAGAAACTCTCGATGTTGCCGTGCTCGAAGTGGGTGGGCGCAGTTGTGCCCACCTTGGCGGCGAACGGTTGCATCTTCGGTTGCATGGGGGATGCCAGCCCCTGCTTGGGGGATTCGGTGCGCAGCCAGGCCAGCAGTTGGCGCACATCGCGCCCCGCCGCTTCGTTGTAGGCGCCGAGCTTCTCCAGCACCGCTGGCGACAGTTCGCCATTGGTCACCTGCTGGATGGGGGCCGCCGGATTGAGGGCCGCCAATTGGGCTTCGACCCGCGCCAGCTGTTCGCCGTCCACCAGATCCCCCTTGCTCACCACCAGCAGATCCGCCAGCGCCACCTGCTTTACCGCCTCATACTGGGCTGCCAGCTGCTGCTCGATATGACCGGCATCCACCACGGTGACGGTGCCATCGAAGCGGTAGCGCTGAGCGATAAAGCCCTCTGCGCGCAGGGTAAAGAGCACGGGGGCCGGATCTGCCAGACCTGTGGTCTCGATAATCAGCCGCTTGAACGGTTTGATCTTGCGCTGGATGGCCTTCATAAACAGCCCCTGCAGCGCCTCCACCAGAGAGCCCTGCACCGAGCAGCAGATGCAGCCGGAGTCGAGCAGCATCACCTGCTCGTCCACCTGTTGCACCAGATGGTGATCCAGCCCCACCGAGCCAAACTCGTTGATCAGCACGGCGCACTCGCCAAGCTCCGGCTGCTTGACCCAGTGGTTGAGCAAGGTGGTCTTGCCGCTGCCGAGAAAGCCGGTCAGCAGGGTCACTGGGATCCTGGAGTCTTGCATATCGGTCATATCGATGACCTCCCTCTGGTCGGCAGAGTGATGAGTGAGCGGGTATCTTGCATATCGGTCATGTCAGATCCTTACCGGTTGGCAAACAGGTCACTGAGCCAGCGGTTTTCAAAACGACCGTGGGGGTCGAGCTCGGCTTTCAACGCCACAAAGTCGTTCCAGCGTGGCAGCAGGGCCGGGAAGTCGTAGAGATCCATCGCCAGATGCTTGCCGAAATGGGGGATACCGCCAAGGGGCACCAGCAGCTGCTGTAGCTCGCGCATCTGCTCCATTGAGCCGTTGACGAAGGTGCCGTCTGCAGCCAGATAGACCAGAAAACCGATCCAGCAGACCGGCTGGCCATAAGCGGCACTGAGCCAGGCCTCGGAAGGGCCGGTGCAGCGCAGGATAAAGGGGTAGTGCAACACGCCCGGATTGGCCTGCTGCCACGCTTGCAGAGTCTCCAGCGCCTCGTTCATGCGATGGAGCGGCACCGCCACTTCGCAATTGATCTGGGGCGCCGGGATCCCCTTGCAGAGGATCTGATAGACGTTGCCCACCAGATCGGAGGCATCCTTGAAGCGGCGCACCGTCTCGAAGTGCTCACCGGCCAGCGCCTCATCCTTGGTATCTTTCGCCATCTTCTGCAGGGTGGCATCTATGGTGGCGTTCATGCGGGCGTCGATATCGCCATCCAGCAGCAGCGGCTCGCTGCCACCGGCGCGGTAGCGAGCAACCTCCTCATCGGAGGCGGGATCCACCAGCCAGATGTGGCTCTCGCCGGTCCATGCAAACCACCAGCTCTTCACGAAGCCGTGCTCGCGGTTGAGCCGCTCGTTGTGCTCCAGCAGGAAGGGGTAATCGGTGGTGAACTTGGTGCAACGCATGATGCGGTTGGGCACGGTACGCAGGGTGACGTCTAGCAGGATGCCGAGCATCCCCATCCCCATCACGAAGGCGCCGAAGCGCGGGTCGGTGCGATCCACCCGGATGATGTCGCCATTGGCCAGCATCACCGTCATCGCCTCCACCGCATCGCACAGGGCTGACTGGTGCAGCCCCTGACCGTGGGTGCCGGTGCTGAGGGCGCCACCCAGGGTCTGGATGCCGATAACGCCGGGGGATGCGGGCAGCATCCGCTCCATAGCGATCAGCTCGGCATAGACGGTATCGAGCGGCGTCCCCGCCTGATAGGTCACGGTATCGGCGGTTTTCGCCAACTGGCCGCGCAGGTGGTGCAAGTCCACCAGCAGTGCCTGACTGCCCTCGGCGTAGACGCTATGAATGGGCTCAAAAGAGAGGCCGGAGCCGATAAGGCGCAACTTACGCTCGGGGTGCTCCCGCAGCAGCGCTTGCAGCTCATCGCGGGTTTTCGGGCGCCACACCTGATCCAGCGCCCCGAGGGGATTGGTTCTCGACCAGTTGAACAGCACCTCCCGATTACCAATCGCCTTGATGCTGTGAAATGCCTGGAACTGAACCGTCATACCGCGCCTCATCTTTTACTGACGTCAAAATGAGCGCCGATTCTACCGAAAAGCGAGCCACAAGGCATGGAAAACAAGCCCCTGCACTCGAGGGGGGATAGGGAGAGAGCACTCCCCTACCCTGCCAGAGGGGAACGTGGCCGCCCGTCTGTCACCGATAAATCAGGTCGCGTTCGGGATGCCTCGCACCCCATCTGGCTGGCGGGTTTGTGCCTCTTCCGGCAGCAGCTCCTCGCAGAACTGGCGCAGCGGCATGGGGCGGGCAAACAGGTACCCCTGCAGATAATCGACCCCTTTGGCCCTGAGGTAGTCAGCCTGACGCTCGCTCTCCACCCCTTCCGCCACCAGCGCCAGACCCAGCCGGGTCGCCAGATCGATCACGTTGTCCACGATATGTTCCGAGAGCGACTCGGTACCGATGCGGGCGATAAAGGATTTGTCGATCTTGAGGTAATCTACATGAAACTGCTGCAGGTAAGCCAGGCTGGAGTGGCCGGTACCAAAGTCGTCGATGGCGAGTTTGACCCCCATCTCGTCCAGCTGGCGGAACAGGGAGAGGGTCTGGGGATCTGACATCAACAGCTCCCGCTCGGTCAGTTCCAGCACCAGTACCACCTTGCCGGGAACAAAGTGACCGAGGAAAGCGCGACACTCGGCCAGCAGGGCAAAATCGTGGCAATGGGCGGCGCTGATGTTGAAGCTGATATGAAACCCGTCGGGCAACTGCTCCTGAGAGCGGTTCAACCGTGTCGCCACCTGCTTCATGATATGGGTGGTCATGGGGACGATCAGTCCCGACTCCTCCGCTTGCGGAATAAAGAGATCGGGCCGGATCACCCCTTCATTAACATGTTCCCAGCGCATCAGCACCTCGGCGCCCATCATCTTGCCGTCGTGGCTGGCAATCAGCGGCTGCAGATAGGGAACAAACTCCCTGGCCCGCAGGGCACGTCGCAACTCATCTGTTGGCGAGCCGGGCCGCCCCAGCACCCACCACACCAGCCAGGCCAGCAAAAGCGAGGAAACCGCCAGCCACGACAGCGCCACATGCCGCGCGGCCCACAGCGACTTCCAGTAGACCGGCATGGCATAACCGGCATGGATGGTGAAAGGATAATGGGATGAGGTGAGGGCCTGGCTGATCCCGCGATGGAGGGTGGGCGCCTCGCTCAGATAGCGGCCAGACTCATTGAGCCAGGCCGACCCCACCTGCAGATAGAGCGCACTGGATTTTCCGCTCATGGAGAGCATGAAGCTGAGCTGGGTACTGTCGATGGCGCTCAAGGCGGCATCCTTCCCCTGTTCGGTGCGCACCACCAGCAGCGGGTGATTTTGCCGCACCCGGTTGCCACTCATCAGCAGCAGCTTGCGGCCAGTGTAGATGGAGCCGTCATCGGCATCATTGGCCTCACCAAACAGCGAAGTGCAATTGATGATGCCGTTTCGCACCAGATTGACCGAACGCAGGAAAGGCTCGATGGCGACCTTCTTGCGCAGCACCAGCAGGTTGTCGCGACAGGGAGCATTCACCAAGGGCAGCACGGAGCGATTGGCCTGCTCCGCATGATCTAGCATCGACTCCATCAGGGTTCTGGCCTTGTGGGCCGAGGCGCTGGATTCCGCTTTCAGCTCCTGCACATAATTGCTGTGGATGAGCCAAGCTCCCACCAGCAGCGGCAGGGTAAAGACCAGCAAGGCACCGCCGAAGCGTAACCCGGTTCGGGAGAGATCGATCCTGAACAGAAACATAAAGAACCACGCCGCAATTCGTCGGGCCAGCCCGCACAAGCCAAAGAAAAAAGAAGTTAACTCACACCGATAGCAAAGCACTATTTTCGCGACCGGTCATAACCAGACAACATAACGTAAAGCGTGTATAAAACGAACTATAAGGTTTACTCAGGAATGAACGCTGCAGCAAAAGGCCCCGAACGGTTCAAACTCATCTGACGCATCTTCTGCTCTTGCAATCCATTTCCCAACCGTCCCGCAGCAAAGGTTAACTACTTGCCGGAAAGGTTCACTCTGCCAGTTGGAAATAACCTAGAAAAACCTTCCTGAATAGCATTGGTGATCTAATTCACACTACTGAATAACCGTCATAATAATCCAGTAAATGCAACATAATTAATCTACTCGTTCAATCAACACACTCTTAATATCAACTCACCAAAACAAAGAACATCAAATGATGATATTTGCCAACCATTAAACTCACCTGTAGATATTGGAATCCTATCCATAACCACATCAACCGTTGCCAAATATTGGCGAAGAAAGATATTGCACAATCATAAATGATATAACCTTGCCAAGGAGTCAGGTCATGAAAAGTAAACTAACGCCACTGGTCATAGCTCTCACCATAGCACTATCTGGCTGTGATAGTGATTCGACCACCATTTCTGACAACGTTCGTCCGACACCTGATAAATCGCTCATCCGGTATATAAACCCATTGATCGGCACCGGTGCAGATGGCCATACCTTTCCAGGAGCCGTCTACCCGGGTGGGCTGGTGCAGCTCTCCCCTGATACAGAGATGGAGGGGTGGGGCTCTGCGGCAGGTTATTTTGACCATGGCAAGCGATCAGATATTCCAGTTTATGGCTTCTCTCACACCCATTTGTCAGGCACTGGCATTACTGATCTTGGTGATATTCTAGTTTTGCCGTTTACCGATAAAAACGACACTACTTACAACACATTTGACAAATCCAATGAACAAGCAGAGGCGGGCTACTACTCCGTCATTCTTAACAACGGAAAAATCAAGGCAGAGTTAACAACGTCAGCCCGGGTTGGATATCACAAATATACCTTCACCAAAGGCAGCACCCCTGCAATTAAAATCGACCTTGATCATACCCTGAATAAGAGCTGGGGTAATCGTACCACTATTGGTGATATCGAGTTTGTCGATGAATACACCATTCGCGGCAAGCGCAGTTCGGATGGCTGGGCCAATAACCAGCACATCTATTTCTACGCAAAATTCAGCCAGCCAGTGGTCAAAGCCAGCATCGTTGTCGATGGCGTAACAACCGAAACGACCTTGACACAGGATGCATTCAGGGGAACTAAAACCATCGCATATCTGACTTTCAGCCCCAGTGAACAACCACTCGAGCTGAAGGTCGGGATCTCCCCCACCGGGGTTGAAGGGGCACAGAAAAATCTGGAAACCGAGGTGCCGGGTTGGGGTTTCGAGGAGCAGGTAGCCAGCAACCAGCAGGCTTGGCATGGCGAGCTGGAAAAAGTGAAAGTGAGGGGGGGCACTCAGACTCAAAAAGAGATCTTCTACACCGCCATGTATCACTCTCAAATTGCACCGATGATCTTCCAGGATGTGGATGGCAAGTACCGCGCCATGCGCACTCAGGAGATCAAGGATGCCGGTGCCATCCCCAACTACTCCGTCTACTCCATGTGGGACACCTTCCGGGCCCAGCATCCGCTGCAGACCATCATCAATCCCCGCAAAGCAGAGGAGTATGTCAACGACCTGATCCGCAAGTACAAAGATGGCGGCATTCTGCCCAAGTGGGAGCTGCACGGTCACTACACAGGCACCATGATAGGCTTTCCTGCTATCTCCATCATCGCGGATGCCATGGCCAAGGGCCTGAATGTGGATCCCCAGGAGGCGTTGGAGGCTGCCGAATTTACCGCTCGCTATCACAAAAAGGAGGAGTTCCCCGACTGGACCGAAGACCAAAACATCGGCGCAGCCAGCATTGCCCAGCTCGAGGTTTATGAGCAGAACGGCTATGTACACTGGGGATATTGGAACTCCGCCTCCTACACTCTGGAGTTTGCCTATGGTGACTGGGCTCTCTCGGAAATCGCTCGTATGGCGGGCAACAACAAGGTTCAGCAGGAGTTTCTAAAACGCTCGGACAACTACCTGTACCACTGGGATGCCAAGACTGGTTTCTTCCGCCCCAAAAACCACCCTGACAGCTGGAACCCGCACCGCCCGGCAAGTCAATTCAATCAGCCAGTCGATGAAAAATCACCTGACTGCAAGCTGGAAATGGTCAACAAGCCGGATGGTACCAGCGTAGAGATGCGCGTCTGTCCGCTATTGCCGTTTGATCCCTACTATGTGGACGAGTTCGCCTACACCGAGGGCAACAGCTGGCAATGGAAATTCCAGCCACTGCATGCCTTCCAGTGGCTCAAACAGGAAGTGGGTGGAGAAAAGGGTCTGCGCGAGGATCTCGATGAACTATTCAATGCCCGCTCATCAAACACCGGGGAGGTCTTGCCTGATCTGACTGGCTATATCGGCCAGTACATGCATGGCAATGAACCATCCCACCATATCCCCTACCTCTACAACATGACCGATGAACCGTGGAAAACTCAGGAGTATCTCGATCGGATCATGAACGAGTTCTATACCACCAAGCCAACGGGCCTGATCGGCAACGAAGACGTGGGGCAGATGTCAGCCTGGTACATCATGTCGGCCATGGGGTTCTATCAGGTGACCCCTGCCTCCCTGCACTACAGCATCGGCCGCCCACTGTTCGATGAGGTGACGATCGCGGTGAAGGACGGGACCTTCAGGATCACCGCCGACAACAACAGCCCTCACAACAAGTACGTGAAGTCTGTCACCATCAACGACAAGCCGCTATCGGGGGATCTGACCTTCGAGCACAGCGAGATCAGGGCCGGAGGGGAACTTCACTTCGTTATGACTGGTGACAAGAGAGAGGCGATGACCCGACTCTAACCGTCCGTATGAATGCAAGATCCCCATAAATGAAAAATGCCGCGTAGCTACGCGGCATTTTTATTGGCCTACACAGAGCCCCTGAAAGGGCTCTCTCTGCCATTCACTCAGACAGCTTGTTGCAGGATCACCGCATCGGCCTTCTTGGTGTAGGAGGCGATCTCGTTGAAGTTGAGGTAGCGGTAAGTATCTGCCGCAGTGGCATCGAGCGCCTTGGCGTACTGCAGGTACTCCGCCACGGTCGGGATCTTGCCGAGGATGGCGGCAACGGCGGCCAGCTCTGCTGAGGCCAGATAGACGTTGGCACCTTTACCCAGACGGTTCGGGAAGTTACGGGTGGAGGTAGAAACCACGGAGGCCCCTTCCGCTACCCGCGCCTGGTTGCCCATGCAGAGGGAGCAGCCCGGGATCTCGATGCGGGCACCGACGCGACCAAAGATGCCGTAGTAGCCCTCTTCGGTCAGCTGATCCTTGTCCATCTTGGTGGGCGGTGCGATCCACATACGGGTCGGCAGCTCGCCCTGATACTTCTCGAGCAGTTTGCCGGCGGCACGGAAGTGACCGATGTTGGTCATACAGGAACCGATGAACACCTCGTCGATCTTGTCGCCAGCCACGTCGCTCAGCAGACGGGCATCGTCCGGATCGTTCGGCGCACACAGGATCGGCTCCTTGATGGTGGCCAGATCGATCTCGATGATTTCGGCGTACTCGGCATCCTTGTCCGCTTCCATCAGGGTCGGGTTGGCCAGCCACTCTTCCATCCCCTTGATGCGACGGGTGATGGTGCGCACGTCACCGTAGCCTTCGGAGAGCATCCATTTCAGCATCACGATGTTGGACTTCAGATACTCGATAATCGGCTCTTTATCCAGCTTGATGGTGCAACCGGCAGCGGAGCGCTCGGCGCTGGCGTCCGCCAGTTCGAATGCCTGTTCCACTTTCAGGGTCGGCAGACCTTCGATCTCGAGGATGCGACCGGAGAAGATGTTCTTCTTGCCCGCTTTCTCGACGGTCAGCAGCCCTTTCTGGATGGCGGCGTAGGGGATGGCATGGACCAGATCACGCAGGGTGATGCCCGGCTGCAGCTCGCCCTTGAAGCGCACCAGCACGGATTCCGGCATGTCCAGCGGCATCACGCCGGTAGCGGCGGCGAAAGCCACCAGACCGGAGCCCGCCGGGAAGGAGATGCCGATGGGGAAACGGGTGTGGGAGTCACCACCGGTACCCACGGTATCCGGCAGCAGCATGCGGTTCAGCCAGGAGTGGATGACGCCGTCACCCGGACGCAAGCTCACACCGCCGCGGTTCATGATGAAGTCCGGGAGGGTGTGGTGGGTCTGTACGTCGATGGGCTTCGGATAGGCCGCGGTGTGGCAGAAGGACTGCATGGTCAGATCGGCGGAGAAGCCGAGGCAGGCCAGATCTTTGAGCTCGTCGCGGGTCATCGGGCCCGTGGTGTCCTGGGAGCCGACCGTAGTCATCTTGGGCTCGCAGTAAGTGCCCGGGCGAATGCCCTTCACGCCGCACGCCTTGCCCACCATCTTCTGGGCCAGGGTGAAGCCTTTACCGGTATCGGCCACCGGCTGCGGGCGACGGAATACGGTAGAGAACGGCAGCCCCAGCGCTTCGCGGGCCTTGTCGGTCAGGCCGCGGCCGATGATCAGCGGGATACGGCCACCGGCGCGCACTTCGTCGATCAGCACGTCGGTTTTCAGTTCAAACTGCGCCAGCACCTGTTCGGTGCCGTGTTTGCAGATCTTGCCGGCATAGGGGTAGATGTCGATCACATCGCCCATTTCCAGCTTGGAGACGTCCACTTCGATAGGGAGTGCGCCGGCATCTTCCATGGTGTTGAAGAAGATCGGGGCAATCTTGCCACCCAGACAGACACCGCCAGCGCGCTTGTTCGGCACGAACGGAATGTCGTCACCCATAAACCAGAGCACCGAGTTGGTGGCGGATTTACGGGAAGAACCGGTACCGACCACGTCACCCACATAGGCCAGCGGGAAGCCTTTCTCTTTCAGGGCATCGATGGTCTTGATGGGGCCGACGGCGCCATCCTTGTCCGGGGTAATGCCGGGACGGGCGTTTTTCAGCATCGCCAGCGCGTGCAGCGGAATGTCCGGGCGGGACCAGGCGTCCGGTGCCGGAGAGAGGTCGTCGGTGTTGGTTTCGCCAGTCACCTTGAACACGGTGACGGTGATCTTCTCGGCCAGCTCCGGGCGGGAGAGGAACCACTCGGCATCAGCCCAGGACTGCATCACCTGTTTGGCGTGGACATTGCCCGCCTTGGCCTTCTCTTCCACGTCGTGGAAGGAGTCAAACATCAGCAGGGTGTGGGAGAGCCCCTTGGCGGCAAGCGGCGCCAGGGTGGCGTGATCCAGCAGGTCGATCAGCGGTTGAATGTTGTAACCACCCTGCATGGTGCCCAGCAGTTCAACGGCTTCGGCGGCAGTCAGGATGGGAGAGTGGGCTTCGCCCTTGGCGACGGCGGTGAGGAAACCGGCTTTGACATAGGCCGCTTCATCAACACCGGGGGGAATACGGGAGGACAACAGCTCTTTCAGAAAGTCTTCTTCGCCAGCGGGCGGGTTCTTGAGCAGCTCAACCAGGGCGGCGACCTGCTCTGCATCCAGAGGTTTGGCAACCACGCCCTCGGCGGCACGTTCTGCGACGTGTTTACGATATGTTTCAAGCACGACTAATTCCTCTTTGGTCTTTTTTTGGGGTTCGCCCAGGCTCGCGGCGATCGTCCTTGCGGGACACCCCGTAGGGTGCTCCCCACTATATAAGTTTTAACGACTAATTAAAATCCAAACCCTGTTTGCTTATTCACCACAAAATCGTAACCAATTAAACAGACTGGTGTTTTTTGAAAATTAATTGAACGCCCTCAACCAGAGTTAACAAATTGGCATCATTTCGGCATTATTCGAACGTACTGCCCAATTGCAGATAGAAGACGTCATTGCCCCCCTCCGCCATGCCGTAGCCGAGGAACACAGGGCCGAGGAAGCTCTCCACCCCGACATAAACCGACCCGGCGGTAAACGAGCTCTCCAGACTGATATCCTCCCCCTTGTTCCAGACCCCGCCCTGCTCCAGAGATCCCCCCAGATAGAGCGGCATCTTGAGGGCACCGAAGTCATTGTCTGCCACCCGATAGATGTAACGCAGGCCACCAAACAGGCTGTAGCGACCGCTCAGCTGGTAGCGCTGGAAACCTGAGAGGCGGAACAGCCCGCCCAGATCCTGAATATGCAGTGGCACCACCTCTTCACTGCCCGAGCCACCCCCTTCGAGGATCAGGTTGAGGCTGTGCCTGTCCCATGACCAGGGCTTGATCATGGAGAGTTGATAATTCCAGCCTTCACTGCGGCCATCTGCCGACTCGAGTCCATCCACACTGACGTGTGAGTGGCCCAGTTTCATGTCCCATTTCATCCCCTGATAGGGGAAATAGCGGCTATCCAGATTGTCGTGTTCAAAGCGGACATAGGGGCCCCACGCCGTGGCATCCCCTTGCAGCTCTTTGAAGTTTTTGATCTCGATACTGCCCGTCTGCCCTTCCAGCCCCATAGACAGGCGGCTCCAGGGCTGACGATTCCAGCCGACCGCCAGATCGGCGCTGAAGAAGGAGTACTCGGTATCGAGATAGGTAAATATCGGTTCGTCCGGATCCGGATTAAAGAGGCTTCTCTGGGTCTGGTCATAGGCCAGGCTCGCCTCGCCATAGAAGGTCTGGGAGGGCTCCAGCGGTGTATAGAAGTCGGTCTTGATATGTTTGGCCGTGCCCAGTGATGCCTCGGTCAACCACTCGGCCCCCCACTCGTTGACGTTGGTGAGGGTGTAGGACATGCCGACGTTGTAGTTGGAGGTATTCTCGAAGTCATCGGTGAAACCGAACTGGAAGTTGAGGTAACCAGGCCCCCAGTTCTTCTCGCTGGCATCCACTACCAGCACGTTCTCCCCATCGCGCTCCTCCACTTCATAGGTGATGCGGTCAAACGACTCCAGCGCATAGAGGCGGCGAATGCCAGCCTCCAGACTCTCGTTGGTCTGGATCTTGTCCGGCCGAACCTTCAGCATGGCGTGCACCGTCTCGTCGGAGAGGCGCGACTTGTTGATGATCTCCACCTTGTCGATGAAGTAGGCGGGTTGACCACTTCGCTCGGCACGGCGGCTCAGCTTCTGGTTGCGATAGGCGTTGTACTGCGCCTTGGTGAGCGACAGCTTATCGAGTTGCAGCGACGCCTTGTACGCCGCCGCCTCACCCATTTTGATCCCCTCCGGCATGCGGGCAAAGTCGGCGATCCCCATATCGCCAAACTCGGGAGCGATCAGTATGTCTTTCGGCCCCATCAGCGCCTTCTGCTTGTCGGTACCCACCTGGGTCATGTAGGTGGTGAGCTGGTCGATCATCGCCAACCCTGACTTGAGTGATTCACGGGTACGCAGCTTGGCGCTGATATCCACCGCGATCACCACGTCGGCCCCCATTGCCTTGGCGACATCCACCGGCATGTTGTTGACGCTACCGCCGTCCGCCAGGATGTGCCCCTCCCACTCCACCGGTTTGAGGGCACCGGGAATGGACATGGAGGCCTGCATCGCCTTGGCCAGGCTGCCGTGATCCAGCACAAAGGGGGTGACCGTCTCCATGTCGGTCGCCATGGCGCGATAGGGAATGGGGAGATCATCGAAGCTCTCCTGCACCGGCAGGTTGGAGGTGGCCCCCCGCAGCAGGCTGGCCATGGATTGGCCCTGGAAAAAACCGTCCGGCAACTGGGTGGTGTCGCCATTCACCCCTATGTCGGTGCGCAATTGGTACTGCTCGTTCTGCTGCTTTTTGCGCAACGACAGCTCGTCGCGGCCCACCTTGTCCTGATAGCCCTTGTTCCAGTCGATGGCCAGGGTAGTGCGCTCCACCTCCTCGGCACTGAGCCCCATGGCATACATCCCCGCCACATAAGAGCCCATGCTGGTGCCGACTATGATGTCGACCGGAATCCGTTTCTGCTCCAGCACCTTGAGGATGCCGATATGGGCCGATCCCTTGGCGCCGCCGCCGCTGAGCACCACCGCAATTTTCGGGCGATCCCCCTGTGCCGCCACAGCCAGCAGCGGCATCGCCGCCAGCATCACCAAAAGCAGACGGGTCCATCCCGCACCTAAGCTGCGCATCATATTTTCCATATTATTCAGAGGGTCAGTCACCAAGGATGGCCTCTACTATAAGGGGCCCGGCAGTTAGCGCAACCGTCAATCCGCATCCCGCCTGTGCTGCATGGCGAAGGGGCACGCCGCCGCCCCTGTGAGCGCAAACGTAATCCGCAAATAAAGGGCTGCAAGCCTCATGGGTAGCGCCGCGCTGCCGCTAATATGAGCGTCGTCAATCTCAACCTTTTGAGCACCTTTATGCTGGCAACCCTCACTCTTAAACAGAAAATACTGGCCACGGTCACCCTGGCTGTGGTCGTCTCCTGCCTGCTGGTAGGCTACTTCAGCCAACGCTCGGCCCAGCAACTGATCGAAAACCGGATGTTCGAGCAGGAGCTCCCCAACCTGACCCAGCGGATCAGCAAGGAGATTGAACAGGATCTCCACGGCATCGCCCAGGCCGCCCGCCAACTGGCCACCGACCGCTTCATCCTCGACTGGGTGGATCGGGGCATGCCCAAAGAGCAGGAGCCGATCCTCATCAACCAGCTCAAGGATGTGGCCAACCAGTATGGTCTGGTGACCGCCTCCTTCGCCGATCGCCAGAGTGCAGCCTACTACAACCAGGATGGCTTTCTGCGCAACCTGACACCCACACAAGACGCATGGTTCTATGACTACACCAAGAGCCAGAAGGAGATGACCCTCAGCATCTTCCGCGAGAGCAACGGCGAGGTGAAGCTGTTCGTCAACTTCCAGCAGCTCAACGGGCGCGGGCTGGCCGGCTTTGCCAAATCCCTCGACACCATGGTGACCATGGTCTCCAACTTCCGGCTGGAAGAGAGCGGCATCGTCTTTATGGTCGATGGCAGCGGCAAGGTGAAGCTGCACCCCGAGGCCAACCGTATCGAACGCGATACCTTGGGCGGCATCGCCAGCGGTGATACCGGCACCCTGCTGGCCAAACGCCCCTTTGCCGTTATCAACGCCGAGGTAAATGGCGAGCCCATGGTACTGGCCAGCAGCTATATCCCGCTGCTCGACTGGTATCTGGTGGCCCAGGTGCCGCAAGCCGAGATCTATGCCGAGCTGGAGCAGACCCGCAACGAGATCCTGATGATCTCGCTGGTGATTGCGCTGGCCATGGGGCTGATGGGGATGCTGTTGGCAGGCTCGGTCAGCCGCCCGCTCAACGAGCTGGCCCGCCTGTTCAAGGAGCTGGGCAGCGGCGATGGGGATCTTACCCAGCGCCTCAAGGTGGAAGGACGTGACGAGCTGAGTCAGGTCGCCACCGGCTTCAACAACTTCGTCGCCAAGATCCACGGCTCCATCGAGCAGGTAGCGGAGAACTCCCGCCAGCTCGCGGCCACCGCCAACGAGGTGGCCAACAAGGCGCAGCTGACCCAGCACAACTGTACTGCCCAGCGTGACCGCACCGTGCAGGTGGCCACCGCTATCCACGAAATGGGGGCCACGGTGAGCGAGATCGCCGGTAACGCTTCGCTGGCAGCCGAAGTAGCCAGACAGGCCAACGATCAGGCCGATGCGGGTGCGGTAGTGGTGGCGCAGGCGCGCCACGGCATCGTCGACCTCTCCGGCGAGATTGAGCAGGTGGCAGGGGTTATCGAGTCGCTGGCGAGCCAGACCGACTCCATCGGCAGTATCCTCGAAACCATCCGCAGCATCTCGGAGCAGACCAACCTGCTGGCACTGAACGCCGCCATCGAGGCCGCTCGCGCCGGTGAACAGGGTCGCGGTTTCGCCGTGGTAGCAGATGAAGTGCGTAACCTCGCCAACCGCTCCGCCGCCTCGACCGCCGAGATCCAGGGGATGATCAACCGCTTGCAGGAGCAGAGTGCCCGCGCGGTCAGCGCCATGGCGCAGGGGCGCAACCAGAGTCTGGAGGTAGTGAGCCAGGCCGATGAGGCCAACGCAGCCCTCGGACAGATCACCGCGCACATCACCCAGATCAACGACATGAATATCCAGGTCGCCACCGCCACCGAGGAGCAGTCCAGCGTGGTCGGCGAGATCAACCGCAACGTGGAAGATATCAACCAGCTCACCATGGAGACCGCCGATATCGCCCACCAGCTGACCGAATCGAGCCGCAGCCTGCAGCAGCTCTCCGGTCAGCTGGACAAGCTGGTTGGCAACTTCCGGCTGTAGTCTGCATCCCACTTATGAAGACTCACCAGAGGGCGCTGCGGCACCCTCTGTCATAGCCACGGCAAACGGTGACGCACGGCCATTCAACCGCCGTTATGCGGCTCTCGAAATGCCTCATAATCAGGGAAATATGAGGAGGAGTTATGGGCAAACTGATAGTGATGGTGTTGCTGGGAGGAGTGCTCAGCGCCTGCAGCAACGGGCCGGTGCGGGTACACGGCGCCGACGTGAGCGTAGACGATACCCGGATCCGGGTCAGTGACGGCAGTGGTGGCGGTTATGGCACCTTCTGCCCGCCCGGTCAGGCCAAGAAGGGGCGCTGCTAACCTCTTAGCCAAACCCGAAAACAAAAAGCCGCTCAAATGAGCGGCTTTTTCATGAAGATGGCAGAAGATTACTTTTTCTTCTTGGCCTTGGCGTTCGGCAGGTCGGTGATGGAGCCTTCGAACACTTCGGCAGCCAGACCCACGGACTCGTGCAGAGTCGGGTGAGCGTGGATGGTCAGCGCGATATCTTCGGCGTCAGCCCCCATCTCGATGGCCAGACCGATTTCACCCAGCAGTTCACCACCGTTGGTACCCACGATGGCACCACCGATGACGCGGCCGCTCTCCTTGTCGAAGATCAGCTTGGTCATACCGTCGGAGCAGTCGGACGCAATGGCGCGACCGGAAGCAGCCCACGGGAAGGTGGCGACTTCGAAGTTCAGGCCCTGTTGCTTGGCTTCCTTCTCGGTCAGACCAACCCATGCCATCTCTGGCTCGGTGTAGGCGATGGACGGGATCACTTTCGGGTCGAAGTAGTGCTTCTTGCCGGCGATAACTTCAGCGGCAACGTGACCTTCGTGCACACCTTTGTGTGCCAGCATCGGCTGGCCCACGATGTCACCGATGGCGTGGATGTGCGCCACGTTGGTACGCAGCTGCTTGTCCACCTCGATGAAACCGCGTTCGGTCACGGCAACGCCAGCTTTCTCGGCATCCAGCATCTTGCCGTTCGGCACACGGCCTACGGCAACCAGCACGTTGTCGTAACGAACCGGCTCGGCCGGGGCGTGTTTGCCTTCATAGGAGACGTACAGGCCGTCTTCGCGCGCTTCAACTGCGGTGACCTTGGTCTCCAGCATGATGTTGAATTTCTTGGCCACACGCTTGGTATAGATCTTGACGATGTCTTTGTCGGCAGCCGGAACCAGCTGGTCGGCAAATTCCACCACGTCGATCTCGGAACCCAGAGAGGAGTAAACGGTACCCATCTCCAGACCGATGATGCCGCCACCGATAACCAGCAGTTTGCCAGGAACGGTTTTCAGCTCCAGCGCATCGGTAGAGTCCCATACGCGCGGGTCATCGTGGGGAATGAACGGCAGCTTCACCGGACGGGAACCGGCCGCGATGATGGCGTTGTCGAAGGTCACGGTGGTTTTGCCGTCTTCCCCGGTCACTTCGAGCGTGTTCGGGCCGGTAAATTTACCCAAGCCGTTAACAACCTGAACTTTACGCATCTTGGCCATGCCAGCCAGACCGCCGGTCAGCTGGTTGATAACCTTCTCTTTCCACAGACGGATCTTGTCGATGTCGGTCTGCGGGGCACCGAAGACAATGCCGTGCTCGGCCAGCGCCTTGGCTTCTTCAATCACTTTGGCAACGTGCAGCAGCGCCTTGGAGGGGATGCAGCCCACGTTCAGGCAGACGCCACCCAGGGTGGAGTAACGCTCGACGATAATAGTATCCAGACCCAGATCGGCTGCACGGAAAGCAGCGGAATAACCGGCAGGGCCAGCACCCAGTACTACGACCTGGGTTTTGATTTCTTTACTCATCATGACCTCTTTGTCGTTCTTATATCCCCGGACAGCGCAGTCTTATACCGAAACGGGTGGCTGCAGCCGTGAAAAAAACGGGGCAAGTTTACGATCATGTTAATGAAATGAGAAGTAAAAAGGGCAGGCTCTGGGCCCGCCCTCTCACTTACAGGACCAGTCGACGAATGTCGGACAGCACGCCGTTCATGGTGGTGATGAAGCGAGCCCCATCGGCACCATCGATCACGCGGTGGTCGTAGCTCAGAGCCAGCGGCAGCATCAGGCGCGGCGCGAACTCTTTGCCGTTCCACTTCGGCTTCATCTCGGACTTGGAAACACCGAGGATGGCCACTTCCGGCGCGTTGACGATCGGGGTAAAGCTGGTACCGCCGATGCCACCCAGGCTGGAGATGGTGAAGCAACCGCCCTGCATGTCGGCAGCGGTCAGCTTGCCGGCACGGGCCTTCTTGGAGATCTCGGCCAGATCGCGAGACAGCTCCATGATGCCCTTCTTGTTAACATCGCGCACCACGGGCACAACCAGACCGTTGGGGGTATCTACCGCCACACCGATGTGGATGTACTTCTTCATGATCAGCTTGCTGCCATCTTCGGACAGGGAGCTGCAGAAGCGCGGGTGGGCTTCCAGCGCCTTGGCGGCGGCTTTCAGGATGAACACCAGCGGGGTGATCTTCACGTCTGCCTTCTGCTTCTCGAGCATCGCATTCTGCTCTTTGCGGAACGCTTCCAGCTCGGTGGTATCGGCTTCGTCGAACTGGGTGACATGAGGGATCATGACCCAGTTGCGGTGCAGGTTCGGACCGGAGATCTTCTGGATGCGGGTCAGCTCGACCTCTTCCACATCACCGAACTTGCTGAAGTCTACTTTCGGCCACGGCAGTACGCCCAGACCGTTGCCACCGGCTACGCCGGCAGAGGCAGGAGCGGACTCGGCACGCTTGATGGCATCCTTCACGTAGGCTTGCACGTCTTCTTTGACGATGCGGCCCTTGCGACCGGAGGCTTTCACCTTGGCCAGGTTGACGCCGAACTCGCGCGCCAGACGGCGTACCGCCGGAGAGGCGTGTACATAAGCGTCGTTGGCAACGAAATCGGTCGCAGCGGCAGCAGCCTGAGCAACCGGAGCCGAAGCAGCAGTAACAGGGGCAGCGGCGACCGGAGCGGCAGCTTGAGCAACCGGCGCGGCAGCAGGAGCTGCGCCAGCCACTTCGAATACCATGATCAGGGAACCGGTGGAGACCTTGTCACCCGCCTTCACCTTGATCTCTTTGACCACACCGGCGAACGGCGCAGGCACTTCCATGGAGGCCTTGTCACCTTCCACGGCGATCAGGGACTGGTCAGCTTCAACCTTGTCACCCACGGCAACCATGATCTCGGTGACTTCCACTTCGTCGCCACCGATATCCGGTACGTTGACCTCTTTGGCAGCAGCGGCAACCGGGGCAGCAGCCACGGGCGCGGCAGCTTGAGCCGGAGCAGCAACGGCAGCAGGCGCAGCGCCAGCCACTTCAAATACCATCACCAGAGAACCGGTAGAGACCTTGGCACCAGCGGCAACCTTGATCTCGACCACGCGACCGGCAAACGGCGCTGGCACTTCCATGGAGGCCTTGTCACCTTCCACGGCAATGATGGACTGGTCAGCTTCAACCATGTCGCCCACGGCAACCATGATTTCAGTCACGTCCACTTCGTCGTCACCGATGTCCGGTACGTGCACATCTTTGCGCACGGCAGCGGCAGGTGCGGCGGCCGGAGCAGCGGCAGCCGGTGCAGCCACTTCAGCAGGGGCGGCAGCGCCTTCGGCTTCGAAGATCATGATCTGGGAACCGGTGGCAACCTTGTCGCCTACCTTGATCAGGATCTCTTTAACGATACCGGCAGACGGGGCCGGTACTTCCATGGAGGCCTTGTCGCCTTCTACCGCGATGATGGACTGGTCCAGCTCGACCTTGTCACCCACGGCCACCATAATCTCGGTGACTTCAACCTCATCGGCGCCGATATCCGGCACCATAATCTGTTTGGACATTGTGCTTTATCCTCTTGCGTCGATCCGCGTGACTGGCTGATGCCGCCACGCACATCTCGCGTTAACCGTTTTAAACCCTGGCAGGGTCGCGCCGCATGACGGCGCGACCCTTGATCCACTTACGCGTACAGCGGGTTGACCTTGTCGGCATCGATGCCGTACTTGGCGATGGCGTCGGCCACAACCTGCTTGTCTACCTCGCCGCGCTTGGCCAGTTCGGTCAGAGCAGCAACCACCACGTAGAACTCGTTCACTTCGAAGTGACGACGCAGGTTGGCACGGCTGTCGGAACGGCCGTAACCGTCGGTACCCAGCACGCGGTAGTTCTCGGTCGGAACGAAGGCGCGAACCTGATCGGCGAAGGACTTCATGTAGTCGGTCGCAGCGATGGTCGCTTCGGAACCCAGTACCTGAGCGATGTAGGGAACGCGAGCTTCGGCTGTCGGGTGCAGCATGTTCCAGCGATCCGCGTCCTGACCGTCACGGGCCAGCTCGTTGAAGGAGGTGACGCTGAACACATCGGAACCGATGCCGTACTCGCTGGCCAGGATCTGGGCAGCCTTGCGCACGTGACCCAGGATGGAACCACAACCCAGCAGCTGAACTTTCGCCTTGGCACCGGCGACGGATTCCAGCTTGTAGATACCCTTGCGGATGCCTTCCTCGGCGCCTTCCGGCATGGCCGGCATGGCGTAGTTCTCGTTCAGGGTGGTGATGTAGTAGAACACGTTCTCCGGGTTCTCACCGTACATGCGGCGCAGGCCGTCCTGTACGATCACCGCCACTTCATAGGCATAGGACGGGTCGTAAGAGATGCAGTTCGGGATGGTGTTCGCCAGGATGTGGCTGTGACCATCTTCGTGCTGCAGACCTTCGCCGTTCAGGGTAGTACGACCGGAGGTTGCACCCAGCAGGAAGCCACGGGCTTGCTGGTCACCGGCTGCCCACGCCATGTCGCCGATCCGCTGGAAGCCGAACATGGAGTAGTAGATGTAGAACGGGATCATCGGGCAGTCGTTGGTGCTGTAAGAGGTCGCAGCAGCCAGCCAGGAGG
This sequence comes from Aeromonas sp. FDAARGOS 1414, assembly GCF_019047065.1. NCBI lineage: Bacteria > Pseudomonadati > Pseudomonadota > Gammaproteobacteria > Aeromonadales > Aeromonadaceae > Aeromonas > Aeromonas sp. FDAARGOS 1414. The sequence goes on from NZ_CP077210.1 coordinate 3,238,332, forward strand.
ACATGGCGCCCAGCTCGTTGATACCGTCTTGAAGAACCTGACCCTGCTTGTCTTCCTTGTAGTAGGAGACGATGTCGCGGTCTTGCGGGGTGTACTGCTGACCGTGCGGGCTGTAGATACCGATCTGGCGGAACAGACCTTCCATACCGAAGGTACGGGCTTCGTCAGCGAGGATCGGAACGATGCGCTTGCCGATGGACTTGTCTTTCAGCATCACGTTCAGGGAACGCACGAACGCCATGGTGGTGGAGATTTCGCGCGCCTGCTCACCCAGCAGCGGGCCGAAGGCATCCAGTGCCGGGATTTCCAGCTTGGTGGTGCTTTCGCGCAGACGGGTCGGCACATAGCCTTTCAGGGCGGTGCGACGGTCGTGCAGGTATTTGTGCTCGGCAGAACCGGCTTCGATCTTCAGGTACGGCAGATCGGCCAGCTGCTCGTCGGCTACTGGCAGGTTGAAGCGGTCACGCAGGTGACGCACGGAGTCCAGCTCCATCTTCTTGACCTGGTGAGCGATGTTCTTGCCTTCAGCCGCTTCACCCATGCCGTAACCCTTGATGGTCTTGGCCAGGATCACGGTCGGCTTGCCCTTGGTCTGGGTTGCCTTGTTGAATGCAGCGAACAGTTTGCGAGGATCGTGACCACCGCGGTTCAGAGCGAAGATCTCCTCGTCGGTCATATCTTTGACCAGCGCGGCAGTTTCCGGATAACGGTTGAAGAAGTGTTCGCGGATGTAGCCACCGTCGCGGGACTTCATGGTCTGGTAGTCACCGTCCACGGTCTCGTTCATCAGCTGGATCAGCTTGCCGGAAGTATCTTTCTTCAGCAGCTCATCCCACTTGCGACCCCAGATCACCTTGGTCACGTCCCAACCGGCGCCAGCGAACAGGCCTTCCAGCTCGTTGATGACCTTGCCGTTACCGACAACCGGACCATCCAGACGCTGCAGGTTGCAGTTAACCACAAATACCAGGTTGTCGAGCTTTTCACGCACGGCAACGGTCAGGGCACCTTTGGCTTCCGGCTCGTCCATCTCGCCGTCACCCAGGAAGGCGTAAACGGTCTGCTCGGAGCAATCCTTGATGCCACGGTCGGTCAGGTACTTCAGGAAACGAGCCTGATAGATGGCGGCGATGGGGCCCAGACCCATGGATACGGTCGGGAACTGCCAGAAGTCCGGCATCAGTTTCGGGTGCGGATAGGAAGGGATACCCTTGCCGTCCACTTCCTGACGGAAGTTGTCCAGCTGCTCTTCGGTCAGACGACCTTCAGCAAAGGCGCGAGCATAGATGCCCGGGGAGATATGACCCTGGAAGTAAACCAGATCGCCACCATCCTTCTCGTTGCGAGCACGGAAGAAGTGGTTGAAGCAGACATCATAGATGGTCGCAGAAGAAGCGAAGGAAGACATGTGACCACCCAGGTCCAGGTCTTTCTTGGACGCGCGCAGCACGATCATCATGGCGTTCCAGCGGATGATGGCGCGAATGCGGCGTTCCATCTCCAGGTCACCCGGGTAGTCCGGCTCGTCGCTGGACGGGATGGTGTTGATGTAATCGCGATTTGCCTTGGCAGCCACGTCCACACCGCTTACGCGGGCTTTCTCGGCCAACTGTTCAAGGATGAACTGAGCGCGTTGCGGACCCTCTTCACGCAGCAGGGATTCCAGAGAGGCAAGCCACTCCAGCGTTTCTATCGGGTCCACATCGTTCTTCAGGATATCAGACATGGCTGGTTCCTATGTTGTTGTGATTGCACGGCATTGCACGGCGAAGGGCGCAAGCATTCGACAATAAAGCCTTGTGGGATTAGTTTTCCTGCTGACGGATCCGACGCATGGATCGCTGGATCCGGCTGTCTTCCCTCTGCATATCCAACAAGGTGTCCTCGATAAAGGCCAGATGCTCATGACAAGCTGTTCTGGCCCGCTCCGGAGCCCCCGAAAGAATAGCCTCGATCAGATTCGCGCGATGGCGACGTATCTTGGCTACCACTCCCGGGCGGCGATTCAAAATCTCGTTATTCTGCAGAATGTTCTGTTCGAGCATCGGGCTCATGGCCCGCAGCAGGTGCAGCAGCACCACGTTGTGGGACGCCTCGGCCACCGCCAGATAGAACTGGGTGACGGCTGCCGACTCGGCCACCAGCGAGCCCAGCTGGCCCGCCTCTTCGATGGTGGTTTGCACCTGACGAATGCGCTCGAAATCAGACCCGGTTCCCCGCAAGGCCGCGTAGTAGGCACAGATGCCTTCCAGCGCGTGGCGAAACTCCAGCAGGTCATACTGGGCTTCCGGGTGGGTACTGAGCAGTTCGAACAGAGGATCGGCGATCCCCTTGCTCAGGGCATTCTGCACATAAGTGCCGCCGCCCTGACGGCGATAAAGCAATCCGCGCGCTTCCAGTCGCTGGATGGCTTCGCGCAGGGAGGGGCGCGATACCTGAAACTGGATGGCGAGTTCCCGCTCGGGAGGCAATTTCTGTCCCGGCTGCAGGCTGCCTTCCAGAATCATCTGTTCCAGCTCGGCGACAATGGAGTCGGCCAACTTGGGTTGCGTAATCTTGCGATAGGGCATGAGGCTACTTTGTTAAATTGGTATTACCAATTTCATGGATGGGGCGAAAATTAGCAGAGGCCTTTTGAAAAGTCCACTCAAAAGATGATCTGAGTCAAGAATCAGCCCTGCTACTTAAGAGGTAAAGCAGGGGAAACATGATTTAGCTCATAGAAAATGGTCTGACCAATATTCTTGACTTCGCTCACAAATAACATTTGCGCAACCAGAGACAAAAATGGCCTGCCAGATAGGCAAGCCATTGATTTTAAAATCCAAACTAAATTTGAATATTTACTTTAGCTGTTTAGTAGTTGCCGGTAGTAATCCCACTGGAAACTGGCTCCGGGATCCGTCTTGCGCCCTGGCGCGATATCGCAATGGCCGACAATTTTTTCGTGGGTGATGGCCGGATAGCGCTCCGAAATAGCTCGAGTGAGCCCTGCCAATGCCCGGTATTGAGCCTCGGTGTAGGGGATTTCGTCAGTCCCTTCCAGCTCGATGCCGATGGAGAAGTCATTGCATGCCTCCCTCCCCTGCCAGCTCGATACTCCCGCATGCCAGGCGCGCGCGCCAAACGGCACATACTGCACCAGCTCGCCATCACGGCGGATCAGGCAGTGGGCCGAGACTCGCAGCTGATGGATACCGGCAAAATAGGGGTGAGCCTCAGGGTCGAGTCGTCCCATAAAGAGATTGTCGATAAAGGGGCCACCAAACTTCCCCGGCGGCAAGCTGATGCCATGCACCACCAGCAGGGAGATATCATCCGGCGCGGCCCGCTCGTTGTGATGGGGAGAAGGCACTCGGCGCGCCTGCTGGCACCAGCCAGCGGCATCGATAGAGAAACAAGGTTGCGAAGCGAGTTGAGTCATCGGCTACTCGAGTTGGCTGATAAATGGCGAGAAAACGAAGATACCTGATAGGCAATCCGGCACCAACTCACTGAATCCAAGGGAAATGGTATGTTAGGCTGAGTCATCTTCCGCTCGATATGGATGGGGTATGCAGCACACGGCACGCTGGATGTGGTTACTGGCCTGGCTCTCTTTGATGGGCCTGCTGACCCTCTATTTTCACTCCCGCAACCAACCCAGCGTCACCGCCAGCGGCGAGCTATTGCTGCGGGCCGACCAGAGCGGCCACTATCGTCTGGAGGGTGCCATCAACGGCCAGCCGGTGCAACTGCTGCTCGATACCGGCGCCACCCGTATCACCATCCCGCAGCAGGTTGCCGAGCGGCTCGGCCTGACCGCTCATGGCAGCAGCCAGGTCAATACCGCCGCGGGGCAGATCCGGGTCGGCAACGGCACCATCGAAACGCTGGCGATGGGGCCATTGACCTTGTACGATCTGGCCATCTTTATCAATCCGGCGGCAGACGGTGACGAAGTGCTGGTTGGCATGAACGCCCTCGGTCGGCTGGAGCTGGTTCAAAAGGAGCGGCAACTGCTGCTCAGACCCTTGCAGGAATAAGGCATGTTTCAACAGGATGTCAGCCGCGCCGTGCGCGCCGCACTACTCGAAGATCTGGGCGATGCCCTCACCACGCTGGACCAACCGGACGCCAGTGCCGATATCACCGCCCAGCTGATCCCGGCCAACCGGATGGCCAGCGCCCGGGTCATCACCCGCGAGGCCGGAGTGTTCTGCGGCCAGCCATGGGTGGATGAAGTGTTCGTACAACTCGGCGGCGACGTGAAGGTGGAGTGGAAGGTGCAGGATGGGGAAGTGCTCTCCCCCAATCAGGAGCTGTTCCGCCTCCACGGCCCTGCCCGCCTGCTGCTGACCGGCGAACGCAATGCCCTGAACTTTGTCCAGACCCTATCCGGCGTCGCCACCCTCACCGCCCGCTATGTGGCAGAGCTGGAGGGCACCGACTGCCGTCTGCTCGACACCCGCAAGACCATACCGGGGCTGCGCACCGCCCAGAAGTACGCGGTCACCTGCGGCGGTGGCAAGAACCACCGCATCGGCCTCTACGACGCTTACCTCATCAAAGAGAACCATATCCTCGCCTGTGGCGGCATTGCCGAGGCAATTAGCGAGGCTCGTCATCTCAATCCGGGCAAACCGGTAGAGGTGGAAGTGGAATCACTGGCAGAGCTGGAACAGGCGCTGGCGGCAAAGGCCGATATCGTGATGCTGGACAACTTCGACGTGACCATGATGCGGGAAGCGGTCGTCATCAATCAGGGCCGCGCCAAGCTGGAGGTCTCCGGCAATGTGACCCTCGACACTCTGGCCGAGTTTGCCGCCACCGGCGTCGATTTTATCTCGGTCGGGGCGCTCACCAAGCATGTACGGGCACTCGATCTCTCCATGCGCTTTATCCAACCGTGAGACGCCCCCACAGGCTTGGGCAAACACTCGATATAACCGGACAAACAACTTGCAAAAGGCGCCAGAGGCGCCTTTTCTTTATGCAGGATCCCTCGGCAAAGGAGTGTACAGACGGACCCTAATTCGGCCATAGAAAGAGTCATAGGAGGCCACTTCTTTTATGACACGCATCAAGTTTTTGCTAAATGAAAGAAGTGTGATTAACAAAATGGACAATCTCTGTTGCCACCCCTGACAGCTCGGATAAGATACTGACGTGCAGATGATTTTCCACCGGCACTTCCCAGGAACCAAGGATAAAAGGATATTTTCCATGAACAGCAAAATGAAGAAACAATCAGGCTTTACCCTTATTGAATTGATGATCGTGGTCGCGATCGTGGCCATTCTGGCCGCCGTCGCGCTGCCGGCGTATCAGACCTACACAACCAAAGCTCGTTTTACCGAAGTGGTATCTGCTACCGGAGCTTACAAAACAGCAATTGAGATCTGTGCCCAAACAACTGGTGCAGCAGATGGAACCCTGAGTACTTGTGATGCGGGTACAAATGGGGTACCTGCGAACGTATCGGCAGCCAATGGAAATGTTGCAACCATTACAGTTAGTGACACAACCAATGCGATAACCGCAACAGCTGTTGGCACCTCGGCGGCCCCCGTAAACGGCCTTAAAGGTGAAACCTACATTCTTGTTCCAACTGTAGCTTCCGGAAAAATTAACTGGGCTGCAAACCCCAGCGGGTCTGTTGGTACATGCGTAGCAGCTGGTATCTGCTAATAACTAATGACCTCTAGCCCTAATAGCGGCCTGGCGTTAAGCCTGGCCGCCTCTTCACTGATCAGTGAAGAGGATTCCCAGCGCTATCTGAGCCAGGCCAAGGCCCAGCGCAAACCCTTTGTGACCTTTCTGATTGAAAACGACATCCTCGACAGCAAAGCGCTCGCCGATTTTTGCGAGCTGGAGTATGGGGTACCTCTGCTGGATCTTGCCGCCTTCGATTTGGCCGAGATCCCGCAGAAGTACCTCAATCAGAAACTGATTGAGAAGCACCACGTCCTGCCCATCTATACCCAGGGCCACACCCTCTATATCGCCATGTCGGATCCGACCAATGTCTCGGCCCTGGAGGACTTTGGCTTCAGTTTCGGCCTTCATACCGAGGCGCTGCTGGTGGAGGAGAACAAGCTCACCGCCGCCATCGGCAAGCTGCTGGAGAGCGAAAACGACGCCCTCGGCATGGAGGATATCGACGAGGCCGAGATCTCCGACCTCGAGGTAAGCGACGAGAGCAGCCGGCTCGACGAGAGCGTCAATACCGCCGATGACGATGCCCCCATCGTCAAGTACATCAACAAGATCCTGATGGATGCCATCAAGCGCGGCGCCTCCGACCTGCACTTCGAGCCTTACGAATTCAAGTATCGGGTGCGCTTTCGCATCGATGGTATTTTGCACGAAATCGCAACCCCGCCGGTCAATCTGGCCAACCGCTTCTCTGCCCGCCTCAAGGTGATGGCACGGCTCGATATCGCCGAGCGGCGGCTGCCGCAGGATGGCCGCATCAAATTGAAGCTGTCGCGCAACAAGTCGATGGATATGCGGGTCAATACCCTGCCCACCATGTGGGGGGAGAAGATCGTTATCCGTCTGCTCGACTCCTCGGCAGCCCGCCTCAATATCGAGCAGCTTGGCTTCGACGACCGCCAGAAGGCGCAGTACCTGCGTGCCCTCTCGAAACCGCAGGGGATGATACTGGTCACCGGCCCCACCGGCTCGGGCAAGACGGTCTCGCTCTATACCGGCCTCAATATTCTCAACACCACCGAGGTAAACATCTCCACCGCCGAAGATCCGGTGGAGATCAATCTGCCGGGCGTCAACCAGGTACAGGTCAACCCCAAGGCGGGGCTCACCTTTGCCAGCGCCCTGCGCTCCTTCTTGCGGCAAGATCCGGATGTGGTGATGGTGGGGGAGATACGGGATCTCGAAACCGCCGAGATCGCCATAAAGGCGGCACAAACCGGCCACCTGGTGCTCTCAACCCTGCATACCAACTCGGCTGCCGAAACCCTGACCCGGATGATGAATATGGGGGTGCCCGCCTTCAATATTGCCTCTTCGGTCACCCTGATCATGGCCCAGCGGCTGGCCCGCAAGCTTTGCGACCACTGCAAGGCGCCGGAGGTAGTGCCGGAAGCCGAGCTGCTGGAACTGGGTTTTACCCCACAGCAGCTGGCAGCCGGCTTGCGACTGTTCAAACCGGTTGGTTGCAAGGAGTGTTCCGGTGGCTACAAGGGGCGAGTCGGCATCTACGAAATCATGCTAATGTCGGAAAATATCGCAAAATTGATCATGCAGGGGGCCAACTCCCTGCAAATTGCGGCGATTGCCCAGAAAGAGGGCATGCGCACCCTGCGCACCTCGGGACTGGAGAAGGCTCGGCTCGGTGTCACCAGCCTGGCCGAGGTCAACCGGGTCACCACCAATTAAACCTCGCCAAGATGCGAGCAAGATGATCTACCAGCAAGCGACCAGATGGTGCCAAGCCGTTTGAGGATATTTATCAGGTCAGATGGTTCAGGGGCTCCCTGACCATCCGCCCAATTGCAGGATGCAAAGATGGCAACCCTAACGAAAAAGAACACCCCCCCGAAAAAAGTCTTCGCCTTCCGCTGGCACGGGGTCAATCGCAAGGGGCAGAAGGTCTCCGGCGAGCTGCAGGCTGACAGCATCAATACCGTCAAGGCGGAGCTGCGCAAGCAGGGGGTAAACGTCACCAAGGTGGCCAAAAAATCCCAGGGGCTCTTCTCCAAGGGCGGCGCCAAGATCAAGCCGATGGATATCGCGATTATCTCCCGCCAGATCACCACCATGCTCTCCGCCGGCGTACCACTAGTACAGAGCCTGCAGATCATCGCCCGCAGCCACGAGAAAGCCGCCATGCGCGAGCTGATGGGTGAGATCGCCTCCGATGTTGAGACCGGAACCCCCATGTCGGAGGCGTTGCGCCGCCACCCTCGCCATTTTGACGATCTCTACTGCGATCTGGTTGAGGCGGGGGAGCAATCCGGTGCGCTGGAGACCATCTACGACCGTATCGCCACCTATCGGGAAAAGTCGGAAGCGCTCAAGTCGAAGATCAAGAAGGCCATGTTCTATCCCACCATGGTTATTCTGGTGGCCATAGTGGTGACTTCCATCCTGCTGCTATTCGTCATCCCCCAGTTCGAGGATATCTTCAAGAGCTTTGGCGCCGAGCTGCCGGTGTTCACCCAGTTTGTCATCGGCATCTCACGCTTTATGCAGAACTGGTGGTATGTCTTCTTTGGCGGAGCTGCGCTCGCCATCTTCCTCTATGTGCGCGCCTGGCGCGCCTCCCAGAAGGTAAGGGACAATACCGACAAGTTTGTGCTCACCATCCCGGTGGTCGGTATGATCCTGCACAAGGCGGCCATGGCCCGCTTTGCCCGCACACTCTCAACCACTTTCTCGGCCGGTATCCCGCTGGTGGATGCTCTCATCTCGGCGGCCGGAGCCTCCGGCAACTATGTCTATCGCACCGCCGTTATGGCCATTCGCAACGAGGTGGTGGCCGGTATGCAGATCAACGTGGCAATGCGCACCGTCGATCTCTTCCCGGACATGGTGATCCAGATGGTGATGATCGGCGAGGAGTCCGGTGCCATCGATGATATGCTCTCCAAAGTTGCCACCATCTTCGAGCAAGAGGTGGACGACCTGGTCGATGGCCTTACCAGCCTGCTGGAACCCCTCATCATGGTGGTGCTCGGGGTGCTGGTCGGCGGCATGGTTATCGCCATGTACCTGCCCATTTTCAAACTTGGCGACGTGGTGGGTTGATTCATCAGGGCATGGAGCCAAAGCCATGCCCTTCACTCATTCAATAACTGACGGTTGGTTATGACACTTCTTCTCGAGCTGGCTCACGGCTTGCCATGGCTCTTTTTTTCGCTGGTTTTTATCTTTTCCCTGATGATCGGCAGTTTCCTCAACGTAGTGATCCACCGCCTGCCCATCATGCTGGAGCGAGAGTGGCAGGCCGAGTATCGCAGCTACTTCTCCCCCGACGAAGAGGCCATCGCACCAGAGCGCTACAACCTGATGGTACCGCGCTCCGCATGCCCTCACTGTGGTCACCCCATTACCGCCATCGAGAACATTCCGCTGCTGAGCTGGCTCTGGCTCAAGGGGCGTTGCCGCGACTGTCAAGCGCCCATCTCGGCCCGCTATCCGCTGGTAGAGCTGATAACAGCCCTGCTCTCGGTGGCCGTTGCCATGGTCATAACGCCGGGCTGGGGCACACTGGCCGCCCTGCTGCTGACCTGGGTGCTGGTCGCCCTCACCTTTATCGATCTCGACAAGATGTTGCTGCCAGATCAGCTCACCCTGCCCCTGCTGTGGGGCGGTCTGCTGTTCAATCTGGCAGGTGGCTTCGTACCGCTGGCGGATGCCGTGATTGGCGCCATGGTCGGCTATCTGGTGCTCTGGAGCCTCTACTGGGCCTTCAAGCTGCTCACTGGCAAGGAGGGGATGGGCTATGGCGACTTCAAGCTGCTGGCGGCGCTGGGTGCCTGGCTCGGCTGGCAGGCGCTGCCCATCATATTGCTGCTCTCATCCCTGGTCGGCGCCGTGATCGGCATCAGCCTGATCGCCTTGCACAAACACCATCAGGGCAAGCCCATCCCCTTCGGCCCCTACCTCGCCATCGCGGGCTGGATTGCCCTGCTGTGGGGCGATACCATCACCAACTGGTATCTCTCTACCCTGCTTTGAGCAAGAGGCCCCCCATGTATGTAGTTGCTATCACAGGCGGTATCGGCAGTGGCAAGACCACCATCGCAAATCAGTTTGCCGAACTGGGTATCGAGGTGGTGGATGCCGATGTGATCGCCCGCGAGGTCGTAGAGCCGGGCACCCCGGCCCTTGCCACCATCGCCGACCATTTTGGCCCGGATGTGATTGATCCGAGCGGTCAACTCGACCGTCGCCCCCTGCGCGAGCGGGTCTTCAGCGACCCACAGGCCAAGGAGTGGCTCAATGCTCTGCTCCATCCGCTGATTCGCAGTGAAATGCTGCGCCAGTGTGCCGCGACCAGTTCTCCTTACTGCCTGCTGGTGGTGCCGCTGCTGGTGGAGAACAAACTCACCGGCCTCGCCGACCGGGTGCTGGTGATCGATGTGGACGAAGCGACCCAGATTGAGCGCACCTGCCGTCGTGATGGCGTCAGCACCGAGCAGGCCAGAGCCATCATCGCAGCACAGGCCAGCCGGACAGAACGGCTAGCTGCGGCGGATGATGTCATCGAGAACGCCAATGGCAGCGAAATGGCGATAAAAACGCGGATTTTGGCACTGCACGAGACATATCTGGCATTTGCCTCTCAACAACCCCGTCAACAGTGAGTACACTAGGCCGGTTTATGGCTGGCCAGGATTAGGCATGATTTACGATTTTCCCCTCAATGAAAAAAGCCGGACCTACCTGCGTCTGGAGTCCCTGTTTTCCCAAATTCGCGACAATCTGGAGAGCGAGCAATCCTGGGCCCATATCGCCTTCTTCAAAGGGCTGTTCGATCTGCAGGAGCTGCTGGAGCGTGGTGACTTGCGCGCTGACCTTATCAAGGATCTGGAGCGTCTCGGCCAACGTCTGAGCCACTGGGCCAGCCTGCCCGACGTCGATCTGGAGCAGATCAAACAGATGCAGCAAGAGAGCAGCCAGCTCTCCCGCAACCTGCTCAACTCGCCACGCCCGGGAGCCCGCCTGAAAGAGGATCGTCTGCTCGGTTCCATTCGACAGCGCTTCTCCATCCCGGGTGGCCTGTGTGCCTTCGACGTGCCCCAGCTGCACCACTGGCTCGGAACCCCGGCCATCACCCGTCACCAGCAGATGCAGGGCTGGCTTAGCGACATCACCCTGCTGATGAACGCCATCACCCTGTTGCTGCGTCTGTGGCGTGAATCGGGCAGCTTCAGCGAGCAGGTGGCGACCAACGGCTTCTTCCAGGACACCGCCGAAAGCGCCGAGCTGATCCGCATCAAGCTGCCGGGCAATCTGTTCTGCTACCCGACCCTGAGCGGCCACAAGAATCGTTTTGCCCTGCGCTTCCTGCCTACGGGCGAGCAGCAGATTGGCGATGTGCCATTCCAGCTCGCCTGCTGCTAAGGAGTACTTATGGTCACCAAGGTAAAGTGTCCGACCTGCCAGAGCGAAGTGGAGTGGGGCTCGCAGAGTCCGTTCCGACCTTTCTGCAGCAAACGCTGCCAGCTGATCGATCTCGGCGAGTGGGCTGATGAAGAGAAACGGATCCCCGGGGAGATCAACCCGGATCTGCTGCCAGAGCAGGAAGAGGGCGATCAGTGGCTATAAGCCCCTGGTCACTCTCCGCTATAAAATAAAAAAGGGCCGATGGGCCCTTTTTTGATGCTTGTTTTTGCAACCGGTTCAAGCCAGCAGGCCTTGAAGCCGCGCGATAATCGGACCGTTGGCATCGGGAAAGTGGTAGTTGTGCAGCTCGGCCACCGGCACCCATAGACACTCCTGCCCCTCCTTGCCGAACGGCTCGCCGCTGAAACGGGTCACCTTCCAGATATCCAGCAACACCTGCTTCTCGGGGTAGTCGTGCTGCAGCTCCATGAAAGGGGCACAATCCTGCACCCGGATGCCGATCTCTTCCCACAGCTCCCGATCCAGTGCGGTGAGAAGATCCTCGCCCGACTCGACCTTGCCACCTGGAAACTCCCAGCGATCCCCCTGATGGCGATCGGAGGAGCGTCTGGCGATAAAGATATCGCCCTGTTCATTCTCGATGACGCCAACCGCTACCCAGATCCGCTTTTTCTGTTCCATCTTGTTACCTTTGTACGCTATGGCTGACCAGGCCGTTCAATGCGCCCAACCTCCGGCTGGATGAACGGCCGATGATGCCTGATATCCGATAACCCTTGGTCAGATGGCGCCACCACAGTGACGTCGCCACCCTCTGACAAAAACAAGGCGGGCACCGGGCCCGCCTTGTCATAGCACTGCATCGATCAGGTCAACTGACCGTGGCAATGCTTGTATTTCTTGCCTGAACCGCACGGGCAGGGATCGTTGCGACCAACCTTCTGCTCATCGCGCACGAAGGTGGTGTGGCCCTCTTCACCTGCGGCCTGTTCATCGGCCAGCTGGCTCTCAGCCGCGGCATGGGTGTAGGTACGGGGAGCGGCTTCCGCCTGCTGGCGCTGCTGCTCTTCCATCGCTTCCACATCGCGCTCCTGCACCTGAACACGGCTCAGGATGCTGACCACGTCGCGCTTGAGGGTTTCCAACATCTGGGTGAACAGATCGAAGGATTCGCGCTTGTACTCCTGCTTGGGGTTCTTCTGGGCGTAGCCGCGCAGATGGATGCCCTGACGCAGGTGATCCATGGCCGCCAGATGCTCTTTCCACAGACCATCCAGAGTTTGCAGCATCACTGCCTTCTCGAAGTTGCGTAGCACCTCTTTGCCAACCAGCTCCTCCTTGTGGGCATAGAGCTTGGTGGCTTCGTCCAGAATGCGCTCGCGCAGCTTCTCTTCATACAGCTTGTCATCTTCCGCCAGCCACTGCTGCAGCGGCAGATCCAGCGCGAAGTCTGCCTTCAGGCGCGCTTCCAGACCCGGCACATCCCACATCTCTTCCAGAGACTGGGGCGGGATGTACTCGTCAATCACGCTGCCGTAGACATCATCACGGATAACGTGGATGGTCTCGGAGATATCGTTGGTATCCAGCAGCTCGTTACGCTGCTCGTAAACCACCTTGCGCTGGTCGTTGGCCACATCGTCAAACTCCAGCAAGCTCTTGCGGATGTCGAAGTTGCGACCTTCCACCTTGCGCTGGGCATTTTCGATCGCCTTGGTGACCCAGGGGTGTTCGATGGCTTCGCCCTCTTCCATGCCCAGCTTCTTCATCATGCCGGTCACGCGATCGGAGGCGAAGATCCGCATCAGGGTATCTTCCATGGAGAGGTAGAAACGGGAGGAGCCCGGGTCACCCTGACGACCGGAACGGCCGCGCAGCTGGTTGTCGATACGACGGGATTCGTGACGCTCGGTGCCGATAATGTGCAGACCACCGGCGGCCAGCACCGCATCGTGACGCACCTGCCAGGCGGCTTTCAGCTCGGCAATCTGCTCGCTGGTCGGGTTCTCCAGCTTGGCGATCTCCGCCTGCCAGTTGCCCCCGAGCACTATGTCGGTACCACGACCCGCCATGTTGGTGGCGATGGTGACCGCACCAGTCTGACCGGCCTGGGCGACGATCTCCGCTTCCATGGCGTGGAACTTGGCGTTCAGCACCTTGTGCGGGATCTTCTCCTTGGTCAGGATGCCGGAGAGCAGCTCGGAGTTCTCGATAGAGACGGTACCAACCAGTACAGGCTGGCCCTTGGCCACGCACTGACGGATATCTTCGATGATGGCGGCATACTTCTCATTGGCGGTCAGGTAGACCAGATCGCCCATGTCTTTGCGCACCATCGGCTTGTTGGTCGGGATAACCACGGTATCCAGGCCATAAATCTGCTGGAATTCAAAGGCTTCTGTATCTGCAGTACCTGTCATCCCCGCCAGCTTGTTGTAGAGACGGAAGTAGTTCTGGAAGGTGATGGATGCCAGCGTCTGGTTCTCGTTCTGGATCTTCACACCTTCCTTCGCTTCAACGGCCTGATGCAGACCATCGGACCAGCGACGACCCGGCATGGTACGGCCGGTGTGCTCGTCAACGATGACGATTTCGTCTTTCTGGACGATGTAGTCCACGTTGCGTTCGAACAAGGTGTGAGCACGCAGACCTGCATTGACGTGGTGCAGCAGGCTGATGTTGGAGGCGGAGAACAGGGAGTCGTTCTCGTCCAGCAGCCCCTCTTTCTTGAGCAGCTCTTCCACGAAGATCTGACCGTTTTCGGTCAGCAGGGCCTGACGGTTCTTCTCGTCCACCGTGTAGTGACCGTCGCCGGTGTACTCTTCGGTGTCTTCCTTGTCCTGCTTGACCAGCAGCGGGATCAGTTTGTTGACGCGAATATAGAGCTCTGAGCTGTCTTCAGCCGGGCCGGAGATGATGAGCGGAGTCCGGGCTTCATCGATAAGCACCGAGTCCACCTCATCCACCAGCGCGTAGTTGAGCGGGCGCTGTACGCGCTGCTCAGGCGAGAACGCCATGTTGTCGCGCAGGTAGTCGAAACCGAATTCGTTGTTGGTACCGTAGGTGATGTCGGCGGCGTAGGCGTCACGCTTCTGGGACGCATCCATGCCAGGCACGTTGCAATCGACGGTCATGCCGAGGAAGGCAAACAGCGGGCGGTTCGCCTCCGCATCACGCTTGGCCAGATAGTCGTTCACCGTCACCACGTGGACGCCGCGGCCACTCAGGGCGTTCAGGTAAGCTGGCAGAGTCGCAGTAAGAGTCTTACCTTCACCGGTTTTCATTTCCGCGATGCGGTTGGAGTTCAGCACCATGCCGCCGATCAGCTGCACATCGAAGTGACGCATGCCAAACACCCGCTTGGAGGCTTCACGCACGGTCGCGAACGCTTCCGGCAGCAACTGCTCCAGAGTCTCACCCTGCTCGATACGCTGACGATATTCAGCCGTTTTGGCCTGCAACTCGGCATCGGAGAGAGCCTCGAACTGCGGCTCCATGGCATTGATCTGTTTTACAATTTTGCGCAAAGCCTTGAGCGTTCTGTCGTTCCGGCTGCCGATAATCTTGGTAAGCAGTGTGCTAATCATGGGTACCAACTATTTCTGGTTATAAAGCGTTCCGTCACTGGAACCTGAAGAAAAAAACCTAACCCCGTCTGGCACTGAGAAAGCGTGCGGGGTTGACCTGACGACCGTCTTTCAACACTTCGTAATGCAGATGGACCCCGGTCGCGCGACCGGTTCGTCCCATCAAGGCAATCTTCTGACCCTGATCAACGAGCGTGCCCACCTCGACCAGCAACCTGGAGTTGTGGGCATAGCGGGTGACCAGACCATTGCCGTGATTAATCTCCACCATATTGCCAAATTCCGGATGACGGCCCGCCCAGCTGACAATGCCGGGCCCGGTGGCCAGAATCGGGGTTCCGGGTTTGCCACGGAAATCGACCCCTTTGTGCATCTTGGCACGCCCATTGAACGGATCGACCCGTCCGCCAAACCCGGAAGAGACCCAAACTCGCTCCTGCTTGACTGGCGTGCCGGAAATAAAACCGGCATCGGTGATATGGTGATTCATGATGAAAGATTCAAGTACCGACAGCTGCTCTTCACGGCTGCTGAGCTGCTGGCTGAGGTGTTTCATCGAGGCTTGCAGCTCGTTGAGGCTCACCTCCAGCTCTTCATCATAAGAAGGGCCGCCCATGGGGGGCAGCTCTTTGAAATTGAACTCGTCGGGATCGAGATCGGCCTGCTCGGTCAATCGTTCGCCGAGGGCATTGAGACGGCCAAGCTGGCCTTGCATGGTGCCCACCTGAGCAGCCAGCATCGCCAACTGTTCACGGGCTTCGTCACCACTCTGGTCAACGGACTGTTGCTCGGCAACGGCAAGCGCCACTTCCAGCGCCTCCATTTTCTGGTGCCAGCTCTGCCAGAGCCAACCACCACCAAGGGCCAACAGGGAGAAGAGAATACCGCCGACCCAGGCCAGACGTTGTTTGGGCAGGTGCAACTTGCGTCGCTGCTTGCCGTGGAGGATCAGGGTAATGCTCATAGAAATCAGTCTGCTCGGTCAGGTGCGGCCAGGAGCCTGCACGGGAAATAAAACCGGGAGATAATCGGTATTAAAGGATGGAGTAAACAAATGACGGAACGTCGGTGCGGAGAGAGGACCGACGTTCCGTTGCACAGCTATCAGGCCAGAACCAGACCGTTATCGTAGTAAGCGATAGGCGCTTTGTCGCCCTCACCCTCGAAGGTCACCAGTTCCCAAGCCTCCTGCTCGGCCAGCAAGGCACGCAGCAGCTTGTTGTTCAGGGCATGTCCGGTCTTGTAGGCACGGAACTCACCGATGATGCTGCGGTTACACATATAGAGGTCACCGATCGCGTCCAGCATCTTGTGCTTGACGAACTCGTCCTCATAACGCAAACCGTCTTCGTTCAGCACCCGATAGTCGTCCAGTACCACGGCGTTTTCCAGGCTTCCGCCCAGCGCCAGGTTCTGGGAACGCAGGTACTCGATATCACGCATGAACCCGAAGGTACGGGCACGGCTGATCTCTTTCACGAAGGAGGCACCGGAGAAATCCAGTACGCAACGCTGATTGCGCCCTTCAAAGACCGGATGCTGGAAATCGATCTCGAGATCCATCTTGAAGCCGTTGCGATAGGGGTGGAATTCCGCCCACTTGTCGCCGTCTTCAACCCGGATGCTCTTCTTGATCCGCACAAACTGCTTGGCAGCATTCTGCTCACGGATCCCGACTTCCTGCAGCAGGTAGATAAAGGGATGCGCACTACCGTCCATTACCGGGATCTCGGGCGCGTCAACCTCAACGTAGAGGTTGTCGATCCCCATCCCGGCCAGCGCGGCAGAGAGGTGCTCAATGGTAGAGACACGGACACCGGCTTCGTTGACCAGAGCGGTACAGAGCACGGTATCGCGCACCTGATCGGCATTGGCTGGCAGCTCCACCACAGGATTCAGGTCGGTACGCAAGTAAACGATCCCTGTGTTCACAGGCGCCGGACGGAACGTCATGGTGACTTTCCGGCCCGAATGCAGGCCGACACCAGTCGCCTGTACACTCGTTTTCAAGGTTCTTTGTCTAATCATGGGTGTACCCTAAACAGCTTAAAATCCGGACCAGATGGTCGTTGGCAGGCCATCTTAGCACATTCCTTGAACAACAAACAAACGAGAGCCATAAGAGACTTAGTCAGCTTGCTTGCGCAGGAACGCCGGAATATCCAGATAATCCGGTTCACGACGGGCTTGCGGCTCGGCGTTAACCACCTTGGCCGGGGCTTCGTCCATCACGCGGCCTTGCATCATGTCGCTGACCAGCGGCTGACGTACCGGGCGCTCTTGCACCTGGCTGCTCTTGACTAGCGTGATGTCGGGCTTGCGCTCGGCACCGATACCGGTGGCAACCACGGTCACACGCAGTTCGTCGTGCATTTCCGGATCGATTACGGTACCCACTACTACAGTGGCGTTCTCGGAAGCGAAGGCCTTGACCGCGTTACCCACGGTTTCGAACTCTTCGATGGTCATGTCCATACCGGCGGTGATGTTAACCAGGATGCCACGGGCACCAGCCAGATCCACATCTTCCAACAGCGGGCTGGAGATGGCTTTCTCGGCCGCTTCCTCGGCACGGTCATCACCAGAGGCGGAACCGGTTCCCATCATGGCGGTACCCATTTCACGCATCACGGTACGCACGTCCGCAAAGTCGACGTTGATCAAACCCGGACGGGTGATCAGCTCGGCAATGCCCTGTACCGCGCCAAGCAGCACATCGTTGGCTGCCTTGAAGGCATCCAGCAGGGAGATACCGCGACCCAGCACCTTCAGCAACTTGTCGTTGGGGATGGTGATCAGGGAGTCGACGTTTTTGGAGAGCTCTTCGATACCGTGCGCAGCGAAGCCCATCCGCTTCTTACCTTCAAAGGAGAACGGCTTGGTCACCACAGCAACGGTCAGGATGCCCATCTCGCGTGCCACTTCAGCCACGATCGGCGCAGCACCGGTACCGGTACCACCGCCCATACCGGCGGCGATGAACACCATGTCGGAACCGGTCAGCAGCTCACGCAGTGCTTCGCGATCTTCCATGGCCGCATCACGACCCACTTCCGGATTGGCGCCGGCACCCAGACCCTTGGTGATGCCACCGCCGATCTGCAGGGTAGTGTTGGCGCTGGAGTTACGCAGTGCCTGGGCGTCGGTGTTGACGGTAATAAACTCAACACCCTCAATATTTTGACGAACCATGTGTTCGACAGCGTTACCGCCGCCGCCACCTACACCGATCACTTTAATGACGGCTTCGTCAGTGTGGCTATCCATAAATTCAAACATGTTGTCTCTCCGCTTTATTTGCCTGACTCAGCAAAATTCTTAGAACTCGCCACGCAGCCAGTTGCTAACCCGTTTGACCAGGCCACCGACGCTTGCCTTGGCGGCATATTCTTTGTTGCTACCTGTGGCTTGATGGGTGCGGCCATATTGCAGCAACCCGACCGCAGTCGAGTACACCGGTGCCTGCACGTAATCACTCAAACCACGTATGTTCATGGGCTCTCCCACCCGGACCTGGCTCTGGAAGATCTGCTCTGCACACTCCACAATACCTTCAATCTGGGCAGCGCCGCCGGTCAAGACCACACCGGCTGCCAGCTGATGCTTGACCCCCTGCGCTTTCAACTCGCTTTGTACCCGCACCAGCTCATCATTCACCATGGAGAGCAACTCGGTGTAACGGGGCTCAATCACTTCAGCCAGTGTCTGCCGTTGCAGGCTGCGCGCCGGGCGACCACCGACACTGGGTACTTCAATATTGTCTTCCTTGCTGACCAGACGACCGAGGGCGCAACCGTAACGCACCTTGATCGCTTCCGCGTCGAGCGGCGGCGTGCCGAAGGCGTAGGCGATGTCGCTGGTCACAGTGCTGCCAGCATACGGGATCACCTTGGTGTGGCGCAGGGCACCGCCGGTAAACAGCGACATATCCATGGTACCGCCACCGATATCCACCACGCAGACACCCAGCTCTTTCTCGTCTTCGGTCAATACGGCATAGCTGGAGGCCAGCGCGGAGAAGATCAGTTGATCCACGCGCAAACCGACCTTCTCCACACACTTCTCGATGTTGCGAGCCATGTCGTTGTGGCAGGTGATCAGGTGAACCTTGGCCGCCATCCGCACGCCGGAGAGGCCGACCGGATTCTTGATCCCTTCCTGATAGTCGATCGCAAACTCCTGGGGCAGCACGTGCAGCACACGCAGCTCGTCGGAGAGGCGAACCGACTTGGCGGTGTGGATCACGTTGTCCACATCCTCCTGGGTCACCTCCTCATCGGAGATGGGCACCATGCCGGTCTCGTTGCGGCAGTCGATATGCTTGCCGGACAAACCCAGATAAACCGAGCTGATCTGGCAGTCGGCCATCATCTCGGCCTCTTCCACCGCACGGCGCAATGACTTGACCACGGAGTCGAGATCGTTGACCCCACCCTTCTCCATCCCGCGGGAGGCGTGACTGCCCATACCGATGACGTTCAGCTCACCGTCCGGCAATACTTCCCCGACCAGAACCGCCACCTTGGTTGTGCCGATATCCAGTCCGACAATCAAATTCCTATCTGCGGTGTTGGTCATGCACTTTCTCTTCGCTCTTCTTCCAGCCAACTGCCACACCGGTATCGTATCGAAGATCCACATACGCAACCTGCGAACGGGGTTCGATAACCGGGAAGGCATCTATAAATCGCTGCAACCTGAGCGCTATGTCGTTGCGACCCAGAAACAGCTTGATATTGCCATCCAGGGTCAGCTCCCAGGCATGGCGGGGAGTCAGATTCACTCCCAGCAACTTGTATCCCTTGGCAGCCAGTTGCGACTCGTACTGCCGACTCTCTTTCAACACCATGGCGGCCTGGTCATCCGGCCCCGACAACTGCATCAGCGGCGTCTTGACCCGATCCGGGGCGCTGAACACCTTGCCCTTGGTGTTGACGAAGCGGTTGCCGTTCCAGCGCGCCGCTACGTCCTGTTCCGTCAGGTAGACCTTGATCTTGTTCGGCCACTTCTTGCGTACCGATACCGAGGCCACCCATGGCAAGGCATTGAGCCTTGCCTGCAATTCATTGACATCCAACTCGAAGAAGTTGCGTAATTCGGCACCATCCAGTACCGCTAACCGCAGCTCCTCCGTCTCCAGATACTGATGTTGCCCTTGCAGCAACAATTCGCTCATGGGCAACCGATTGGCATCCGTCAGCCAATCTTTAACATCCAGCGCCGTCCGGTAGCAGCCCCATATCACCAGCAGGAAAAACATCACCCCTGCGATGAAGCCACCCTTGGTGCGCCCCTGTGCCCTTGCCTCCACCCGTTCGATCCCCGTGTAACGCGCTAAACCGGCCTTTGACAGACCGGTTCGCCATTATATAGGCCCCGGCTTGGCGGTCAAAATACTCATTGGGCCCTCAGGCACCAGATTTCATGCTATCTATGCTCAATTTCATCTCGCCAAGACGACGGGCCAGTGCCCCGACGTTCCCGGCGCCTTGAGTCAGCACCAAATCCCCCTCGCCAATCAGGTCGGCCAGCACGGCTGGCACGTCATCCGGTGTAGCGACGAAGATGGGTTCCAGGTTGCCGCGCGAGCGAATGGAGCGGCACAGTGCCCGTCCATCAGCGCCCGGGATCGGCTCCTCACCGGCAGCATAAACCTCCAGCATCACCAGCACGTCTACCTTGGAGAGCACATCGGCGAAGTCCTCGTAGAGGTCGCGGGTGCGGGTATAACGGTGCGGCTGGAACACCATCACCAGACGCTTCTCGGGCCAACCGGCACGGGCGGCATTGATAGTGACCTTCACTTCGCTCGGGTGGTGGCCGTAATCGTCCACCAGCATCGCCTTGCCACGACCAGTTTCGAACTCGCCATACTGCTGGAAGCGACGGCCGACACCTTCAAACTTGGCCAGCGCAGAGATGATGGCCTCGTCGCTGACACCGTCTTCCGTCGCGACAGCAATCGCCGCGGCGGCGTTCAAGGCGTTGTGAATGCCCGGCAAATTAAGGGTGACCTGCAGTTCACCCGCCTCTTTGCGGCGCACCCGGAAGCGGCTGTGGTTGTTGGTCTGGACAAAATCCAGTACCTGCACGTCAGCGTCTTCAGAGAGACCGTAGGTCAGGGTCGGGCGGGCAATCTCCGGCAACATGCCACGGATCACCGGATCATCGATGCAGACCACCGCCAGTCCGTAGAAGGGCAGATTGTGCAGAAACTCGATGAAGGTGGCCTTCAGCCTGGAGAAGTCACCGCCGTAGGTGTCCATGTGATCCGCTTCGATGTTGGTCACGATAGAGACCATCGGTTGCAGATGCAGGAAAGAGGCGTCGCTCTCGTCCGCTTCGGCAATCAGGTAGCGGCTGCTTCCCAAGCGGGCATTGGTGCCGGCACTGTTGAGCAGGCCACCGATGACGAAGGTCGGGTCGCGATCGGCTTCGGCATAGATGCTCGCCACCAGACTGGTGGTGGTGGTCTTGCCGTGGGTACCGGCAATGGCGATACCGTGCCGGAAACGCATCAGCTCGGCCAGCATCTCAGCACGCCGTACTACCGGGATCCGCAGTTCGCGGGCAGCCAGCAACTCCGGGTTGTCCTGCTTGATGGCAGTAGAAACCACCACCACGCTGGCGCCGTTGACGTGCTCGGCGTTGTGGCCAGTAAAGATATGGGCGCCCAGAGCCTCAAGCCGCTCGGTCACCGCATTGCGAGCCAGATCAGAACCCGTTACCTGATACCCTTCGTTGGCAAGTACTTCGGCGATCCCGCCCATACCGGCACCACCGATACCGATAAAATGGATGCGACGCACGCGGCGCATTTCGGGGATCACAGTACGCAGTTTTGCCAGTTCAACCTTGGTCATAATCATCTCTTTAGTCTGCCGCAGGCCATGTACCGTCAAAGCTCGGCTGCACAGCGGCATCAATACATACAGGTACAAGGCTGCACGGAGTCACCACTGCAACCTTGCTCATTAATCTTTACCACTCTGCCCACTGGCGAGCCGCTTGCACTCATCAGCAACCCGCTCGGCCGCATCGGTAATGGCAACGCGACGGGCGGCCTGAGCCATGCTAAACAGGGTCTCCCTGCGGCCAGCCAGCCAGGAGAGGCGCGCCGCCAGCGAGGTGGTGGTCAGCTCGGACTGGGGCAGGAATTCGGCCGCACCACCGTCGACCAGAGTCAGAGCGTTACGGGTCTGGTGATCATCCACTGCATGGGGCAGCGGGACGAAAATGGCTGCCACCCCGGCGGCGGCCACCTCGGATACCGTCAGGGCTCCCGCCCGGCAGACAACCAGATCGGCCCAGGCATAGGCGCCGGCCATATCCTTGATAAATTCACTCACCTCGGCATTGATGCCGTGCTGGGCATAGGCAGCAGACACTGTCTCGGCATTGCCCTTGCCACACTGGTGACGCACCTCGATAGGCACACCAGCCGCCGCCACCGCAGCGGGTACCTGCTGGTTGAGCACCCGGGCACCCAGGCTGCCACCGACGATCAGCAGATGCAGCGGCTCGGCTTCGCTGCGAAGCTGCGGATCCGGCAGGGCGACCACTTCGGGACGCACCGGATTGCCTACCACGGCGGTACGGCGGCTCGGCGCGAAGGCGCCCGGAAATGCCATCAGCACCCGCTTGGCAATACGCGCCAGCAGCTTGTTGGTCATGCCTGCAGCAGCATTCTGCTCATGGAGCAGCAACGGGATGCCGGAGAACCAGGCAGCCACTCCCCCCGGACCGGAGGCAAAGCCCCCCATACCGAGCACCACATCCGGGCGAACAGTCTTGAGCACCTGACGCGCCTGCAAGATTGATTTGACGATGCGATAGGGCGCCATCAGCAGTCGCTTGATGCCGTTGCCACGCACCCCCTGAATATCGATGAAGGAGATGGGATAACCATGGGCGGGCACCAGCTCCGCCTCCATCCGGTCCGCCGTCCCCAGCCAGTGGACAGTCCAGCCCTGCTCCCTCAGTCGATCGGCCACGGCCAGACCGGGAAAGACATGCCCCCCGGTACCACCTGCCATCACCAACAGCGTCTTGCTCACTAAACCTCCCGCACCCGCGCCTGGGCAGTCGCCTGACGCAACTCAAAATCGATTCGAATCAACATGCTCACCGCCACTGTCATGATGATGAGACTCGAGCCGCCGTAACTGACCAGCGGCAGGGTCAACCCCTTGGTCGGCATCATGCCGCTGGCTGCGCCAACGTTGACGAAAGTCTGGAAACTGAACCAGATGCCGATACCGATAGCCAGATAGCCATCATAGAGGCGGTCGGCTTGCAGGGCGCGATGCCCCAGCTTCAACGCCTTGATCGCCAACGCAAAGATGAGACACAGGGCGCCCAGTACCCCAACGTAACCCAGCTCTTCGCCGAGGATCGCAAACACGAAGTCGGTATGCGCTTCCGGCAGGTACTCCATCTTCTGGATGGAGTTGCCGAGCCCTTCGCCAAACCAGCTGCCACGGCCAAACGCCATCAGCGACTGGGTCAACTGGTAGCCACTGCCAAACGGATCGGCCCAGGGATCCATAAAAGAGGTCACCCGACGCATCCGGTATGGCTCGACGATGATCAGCATGATCACCCCACCAAGACCGCCACCGATAAGGATCATGAACTGCCACAGTTTGGCGCCAGCCAGAAACAGCATGCCGAACGAGGTGACGAACATCACCACGGTCGACCCCAGATCCGGTTGCAGCAGCAACAGGATCGCCAACACCCCGAATACTGCCAAGGGCTTCAGGAAGCCAAGCCAGGCTTCACGCACCTCGTTCTGACGCCGCACCAGATAACCGGCCAGATAGACGAATAGGGCCAGCTTGCCAAACTCGGCCGGCTGCAGGTTGAAGGGGCCCAGTGGCAGCCAGCGCACCGCACCGTTGACATTGCGCCCGACCACCAGCACCAGTACCAGCAGCAGAATGGCCAGCAACAGCATGGGTCCGTTGTACTCCTGCCAGCGCGCCATCGGCACCTGCAACACAAACCAGGAGATACCGAGCGCCATCACCAGAAACATGGCGTGACGCTTCACAAACATGAAGGGATCATCCCCCAGGGAGATCCCCTCCGGGATCGAGGCTGATGCCACGATCACCACCCCGACCGCCATCAGGGAGAGCGCCAGCAACACCAACTGCCGGTCATAGAGGCCGGCAGGGCGCGCCGGCAATAGCCAGCGCTGGAACAGACCTGCGGCTGCGCGAAGGGCATTCATAGCGCCATCACCATCTCGGTAAAGCGATCGCCACGCACCTCGAACGACTTGAACTGATCGAGGCTGGCACAGGCTGGCGCCAGCAGCACCCAGTCACCGGGCTTGGCATCGGCAGCCGCCTTGGCAACCGCAGCGGCCAGGTCGGCCACCCGTTCGGTCTGCTCACCCAGCGCCAGCAGCACCTCGGCATCCTGACCGAAGCAGTACATGTGATCGATCTGGTTGCCCAGCAGCGCCTGGATCGGGCCAAAATCCTGCCCCTTGCCCTGACCACCGGCCAGCAGCAACAGGCGCCCCTTGACCGACTCGCGCACACCGGCAACGGCAGCTAGCGTAGCTCCCACGTTGGTGGCTTTGGAGTCGTTGATCCAGCGCACCCCGTTCACTTCGCGCACGAAACGGGCACGGTGGGGCAAGCCTTCAAAGCGGCGCAGCACGGTGAGCTGGGCAGCGCGGGGAATGCCGACCGCATCGCACAGCGCCATGGCGGCCAGCGCGTTGGCCTGATTGTGGGCACCGACGATCTTCATCTCGTCCACCGCCAGCAGCGGCTCGCCGTGCAGGGTCAACCAGTAGCGGCCATCCAGCAGGCAGCGGCCATAGCCATTGCAGTCAAGACCGAAGCTCTGCCACACCTGACCCACATCGGGCAAAGTCTGGGGATCGTCGCGATTGACCAGAATGTGTTTGGAGTGCTGATGGATCTCCATCTTGGCGGCACGGTAGTCGGCCATACCCTGATAGCGATCCATGTGATCTTCAGAGAGGTTCAGCACCACAGAGGCGGCAGCACGCAGGCTGTGAGTGGTCTCCAACTGGAAGCTGGATAGCTCCAGTACGCAGAGATCCATCGGCTGCTTGAGCAGCTCCAGCGCAGGCGTACCGATATTGCCGCCCACGCCCACCTTGAGCCCGGCTTCGGCAATCATCTCACCCACCAGGGTCGTGACAGTGCTCTTGCCATTGGAACCTGTGATGGCGATGACCGGTGTCTCGGTCTCGCGAACGAACAACTCGATATCGCCGACGATCTGCACACCACATTCGGCAGCCGCTTTCAATTCAGGGATAGCCAGGGCAATGCCCGGGCTCGCGACGATCATATGCGCCTGTTTGAGTCGCTCACCATCCAGCCCGTAAATGAGTTCCACCTCGGCAGGTAGTTGATCCTTGCCGGGCGGGTTGGCGCGAGTGTCCATCACCAGTGGGGTGACACCACGGCCGAGGAAGTAGTCGACGCAGGAGAGTCCGGTTTTGCCGAGTCCGATAACGATGACCATGGCCTTACCTCACCTTCAGGGTGGCAAGACCCAGCAGCACCAGCACGAGGGTGATGATCCAGAAACGCACGATAACGCGCGGCTCCGGCCAGCCCTTCTTCTCGTAGTGGTGATGGATCGGCGCCATGCGGAAGATCCGCACGCCGCGCAGCTTGTAAGACCCCACCTGCAGGATCACCGAGACAGTCTCCATCACGAAGACACCGCCCATGATCACCAGCAGGAACTCCTGGCGTACCAGCACGGCGATGGTGCCGAGCGCGCCGCCCAATGCCAGGGAACCGACGTCCCCCATGAAGACCTGTGCCGGATAGGTGTTGAACCAGAGAAAGCCCAGACCTGCCCCGACGATGGCAGTACAGACGATCACCAGCTCGGAGGTATAGGGAACATAGGGAATATGCAGGTAACTGGCGAAGTTGACGTTGCCGGTTGCCCAGGCGATAAACGCAAAGCCGCCCGCCACCATCACGGTCGGCATGATGGCCAAGCCATCCAGACCATCGGTCAGGTTGACCGCGTTGGAGGTACCAACAATGACGAAATAGGTGAGCAGGATAAACATCAGGCCAAGTTGCGGCATCACATCCTTGAGGAAGGGCACCACCAGCTGGGTCTGACCATCATGGGTGGCCGTGGCGTAGAGGAATACAGCCACTCCCAGCGCAACGGCGGATTGCCAGAAGTACTTCCAGCGGGCGATCAGGCCGTCGGTATTCTTGCGCACCACCTTAAGGTAGTCGTCGGCAAAGCCGATGGCGCCATAGGCACCCAGCACAAACAGCACCAGCCAGACATAGGGGTTGTCGAGGCGGCACCAGAGCAGCACAGACGTGAAAATCGCAGCAATGATCATCAGACCACCCATGGTCGGAGTGCCCCGCTTGCTGAGGTGGGACTCGGGACCATCGTTGCGGATCACCTGACCGAACTTCAGGATCTGCAGGCGACGAATGAGGCGCGGCCCCATCCAGAGCGCAACTCCCAGACCGGTAATGATCGACAGGATGGCGCGAAACGTCAGGTAGGAGAAGACGTTGAAGAAGGTGAAGTGCGGGGTGAGCAGTTCGGCCAGCCAGACTAGCATGTGGCTGACTCCTGATGGCCTTTGACCATCTCGACGATATCTTCCATGCGGGAGCCACGGGCACCCTTGACCAGAATCGAAATTTCCTGATGTGTATTTATCATTTGCGCAAGCACTTCAAACAACGACGCCTTGTTATCGAAATGTCGGCCAGCCGCGGCATCTGCGGTATAGCGACTATGTTCCCCTACTGTCAGCACGGCATCCAGACCGCACTCGCGGGCATGACGGCCAACCCGGGCATGTTGCTCGGCAGACTCCTCACCCAGTTCCCGCATGTCGCCAAACACCAGCACCTTAAAGCCGCTCATGGCGGTCAAGGCATCGATGCCCGCCAGCACGGACTCCACGCTGGCATTGTAGGTATCATCCACCAGAGTCAGACCGCCCCAGCGCTGGACGCAGAAGCGTCCCTTGACCGGTGCCATCTGCTCCAGCCCCACCTTGACGGAGTCGAGGGATGCGCCGAGGGCCAGACAGCCCGCGGCGGCAGCCAGCGCATTGGCCACGTTATGGCGGCCGGGGATCGCCAGAGTCAGGCTCACCTCACCCTGCGGGGTTACCATGACGAACTCGGCACAACCCTGAGCGTTGAGAACCACATCGCGAGCATGGAACGGCTGGCTCTGATCCTCGATGGAGAAGGCGCAGCGAATGCCACGCTCGCGCCACTTCGGCCAGAATTCGTTGTCGGCGTTGACGATGGCGGTGCCGCCTTCGCTCAAGCCCTCAAAAATTTCGCTCTTGGCGTGGTAGATCCCCTCAAGAGAGCCGAAGCCCTCAAGATGGGCAGCTGCGACGTTGTTGATGATGGCGGCATCGGGCTTGGCCAGCGAGGTAGTCCAAGCGATTTCGCCCTTGTGGTTTGCTCCCAGCTCCATCACCGCAAACTGGTGTTGCGGCTCGAGGCGCAGCAGGGTGAGCGGCACGCCCACCTCATTGTTGAAGTTGCCAGCGGTGGCCAGCACTTCCCCTTCGTTGCGCAGGATGGCAGTTGCCATCTCCTTCACCGTGGTCTTGCCGCAGCTGCCGGTAATGGCCAGCACTTTCGGATTGATGCGCTCGCGCACCAGCTTGCCGAGTCGGCCCAGCCCCTTAAGGCTGTCCGCCACCACCAGCTGGGGAATGGCCAGCGGCAGCTCACGCTCGACCAGCAGAGCAGAGGCCCCTGCCTGAACAGCCTGCTCGCAAAAATCGTGGGCATCGAAACGCTCGCCGCGCAGGGCAACGAACAGGGCACCCGCGCCCAAAGTGCGGGTGTCGGTACTGACAACGGTGATCTCGCCATCGTCACCAATCAGATGGGCATCGAGTACCTGCGCCAGCTCGGCAAGCCTGAGGGTCATCATTTGAATGACTCCAATAATGTGTGCAAGGCGGCCGCGACGGTTTCCCGGTCGCTGTAGTGCCGCTTGTCGGTTCCAATGATCTGATAATCCTCATGGCCCTTACCGGCCACCAGGATGATGTCCTGCTTGCTCGCCTGACCGATGGCCAGCGCAATCGCCTTGACCCGGTCGTGCTCCACCTGCACCGCAGCAGGATCGCGAAGACCCGCCACCATGTCGGCCATGATCCGGGCCGGCTCCTCGGTACGGGGATTGTCGTCGGTCAGGATCACGCGATCCGCATACTGCTCGGCCATGGCGGCCATCATGGGACGCTTGCCGCGATCGCGGTCGCCACCACAGCCAATCAGACACCAAAGCTGGCCGGTGCAGTGCACCCGCAGGGCCTGCAATGCCTTTTCCAGCGCATCAGGGGTGTGGGCGTAATCGACCACCGCCAGCGGCGTATCACCACCGCCGAAACACTCCATACGACCGGTCACTGGCTGCAATTTCGGGGCAGTTGCCAGTAGCTCATGGAAGTCGTAACCGAGCACCAGCATTACGCCCATCGCCGCCAGCACATTGCTGACGTTGAAGCGCCCGAGCAAGGGGGCGGATAATACACCATTCCCCCAGCTGGAGTTAATCTGCGCGCGAAAACCTTGCTGGTGAAAATCGAGCTGCTGCGCCGTTAATTGACGGCCAAAATGGTGTTCAATCGGGCCATTCACACTGAAAGCCACCGCTGCCGGGTATTTTTCGAGCCACTTGGCACCCAATTCGTCATCTCGGTTAATCACCGCATTCGACTCGTCGACCAGCTGCAGCAGCTGCTCCTTGGCCGCGCCATAGGCTTCCATGGTGCCGTGGTAGTCGAGGTGATCCCGGCTCAGGTTGGTAAAGACAGCGGCGGAAAAGGGCAGCGCGGCGACACGGTGCTGCACCAGACCATGGCTGGAGACCTCCATCGCCACCAGATCCGCCCCCTGCTCTTGCAGCGCAGCCAGATTGGCTTGTACCTGCACGGCGCTGCCAGTGGTATTTTCCGCTTCGATCAGATGGCCAAACAGGCCGTTGCCGATGGTGCCCATCACCCCGGCCTTACCACCCAGCAGGGTGCGCCAGTTGGCGACCAGCAAAGCGGTAGTGCTCTTGCCGTTGGTGCCGGTGATCCCGACCAGATCCAATTTTTGGGCTGGCTGATCGTAGAAATAGCCCGCAAGAGCAGAGAGGTGAGCTGGCAGATCCCGCATCCCGATACAGGGAACCGGAGTCGATGGTGGGATAAATTCACCATCCTCCTCAAACACAACAGCGGTCGCTCCCTGAGCAACCGCCTGTTCGATGAAACGTCTGCCATCCACCTGATGACCGCAAATAGCCACGAAGAGCGAGCCGGGGCCAACCCGCCGACTATCCAGCTGGATATCGGTCAGAGTGAGCGCCGGCGCCTGGATACCGAAGGGGCGCAGTAATGCATCAAGTGCGCGGGACAAGAGGAGCCTCCGTACGGGCAAGTTTGGCGGGCACCGCTGTGGGCACCGCGTCAGGACGAATGTTGAAGAGTTGCAGTACCCCGCCCATGGCCTCTGCAAACGGCGGGGTCGCCACGGCACCGCCATAGTAAGCACTGCCTTTTGGCTCGTTAATCACCACCACCATGACGAAACGGGGATTACTGGCAGGGGCAAAACCGGCAAACCAGGCCATGTAATCCTTGCCGTAGCCTCCGGCAACGGCGACCTTGGCGGTACCACTCTTGCCACCGACCCGATAACCCGGAATCTTGGCTTTGGGAATAGCGTTGTCGACCACGTACTCCAGCGCCTGCAGCATGGCGGAGGCGTTGTTGTGGTCGATCACCTGCTCACCCTTGGGCGGCGTGGTCACCTTGACGATGGAGATGGGCACTCGCTTGCCCTTGTTGGCCAAGGTGGCGTAGGCGGAAGCCAGTTGCAGCGGGGTAACCCGCAGACCATAACCAAATGAAAGGGTCGCCCGCTCGATATCGGACCAGCGCCGACGCTGAGGCAACATACCACCGCTCTCGCCCATCAGTCCGCTGCCGGTATCCATGCCGAAACCGAACATACTGAGGGTGTTGATCATCTCTTGGGCCGGCATCCGTAGCGCGATGCGCGACATGCCGATGTTGGAGGAGTAGCGCAGGATATCGTAAAGGTTGGTCGCCTTGTGAATACTGACGTCCTTGATCTGCTTGGCACCAATAAAGAGCGGGCCACCGGGAATGAAATCCTTCCAGCTGGTGACACCCGCCTGCAAGGCACTTAGCAAAATCAGCGGCTTGACTGTGGAGCCCGGCTCGTAGGTATCGGTCACCACCCGGTTGCGTACCCGGAAACTCTGATACTGGCCGCGGTTGTTCGGGTTATAGGAGGGGGTATTGACCATGGCGAGCACTTCGCCGGTCTTGATATCCAGCATCACCATGGAGCCGGACGTTGCCTTGTTCTCGTCGGTTGCCCGCTTGAGGGCACGGTAGGCCAATGCTTGCACCCGCTGATCGATGCTGAGCTGCAGATCGTTGGCGTTCTTGCCCTCTTTGACGATACCAAGACGCTCGATGACCCTGCCCTGCCGGTCCTTGCGCACCCGCATCTCGCCCGGTGTCGCCGTCAGCCACTCGTTGTAGCTGCGCTCGATCCCCTCGATCCCGTTGCCATCGATGTTGGTTACCCCCACCAGGTGGGCACTGATTTCGCCAGTCGGATAGAAGCGGCGCGACTCGGGACGCAGATAGACACCACCCAGCTTGAGCCCCTTGATGTATTCAGAGACAGCGGGCGTTACCTGACGCTGCAGATAGACGAAGCGCTTGCTGGGGTTGGCGATACGTTGCTTGAGAGTATTGATATCGATTTTGAGGACTGCTGAGAGCGCCATCCAAGCCCGCTCATTGTGGATAGCACCGGACTCGTGCACAGTCTTGGGATCGGCCCAGACCGCCTCGACCGGAACGGAAACAGCCAGCTGTTCACCATTGCGATCGGTGATCATGCCGCGCACCGCCTGGGTGGAGGTGGTTCGCAGAGAGCGCATGTCCCCCTCCTGACGCAGACGATCCGGATTGATCACCTGGATCCAGGCCAGACGGAGGATCAGCCCGACAAAGGCGATGCCGATGAATACGACCAGCGTGCGGAAGCGCCACGGATAGATAGATGGCGCTTTAACGTTCGCTTTAGCGGTTTTGGCTGTAGCCTTCCGTTTCATGGCAGAGTAATTACCTTCTCGGTGGTCACCAGAGGGCGACCCATTTGCAACTTGTCCATGGCCAGCGTGGCGACCCGGGAGTGTTCCGCCAGAGTGCCCTGCTCCAGCAAGAGGTGGCGCCATTCGATATTGAGGCGATCCTCTTCCGCCATTAGGTCATTCTGTTTGGCGGTGAGGCCACGGGTCATGTTGGTCACCAGGATCACGGCAAACGCGGTCACCAGTACGGCAACCGACAGAAAAATCTGCAGCTTGTGCCGCCAGAGATCGGCAACGATCTCCTTGGCTAGGTGGACACGTACTTCGCTCATCGCTTACTCCGCCAGCCGCTCGGCGACCCGCAGCACCGAGCTGCGCGAACGGGTGTTTTCAGAGACCTCATGATCAGAAGGCTTGAGCGCCTTGCCGACCGACTTCAATTTGCGACCGCCAGCCAGCTGGGCCTCGGTCAAGGGAATGCCGTAGGGCACTTCAGGCCCCTTCTCGTGCTTGCGAATGAAGTGTTTCACCAGCCGGTCTTCCAGCGAGTGGAAGCTGATCACAGACAGACGGCCATGTGGTGCCAGCACGTCCAATGCACCGTTGAGCGCGGTTTCGATCTCGTCCAGCTCGCTGTTGATATAGATGCGGATGGCCTGGAAACTGCGGGTTGCCGCATGCTTGCCCTTCTCCTTGCTCGGATTGACCCGGGCAATCATCTCAGCCAGCTGACGGGTACGCACGTAAGGCTCGGTCACCCGGTCGTGGACGATGGCGCGGGCGATCTTCTTGGCAAAGCGCTCCTCACCGAAGGTCTTCAGCACCCAGGCGATATCATCCACATCGGCCTTGGCAAGCCACTCGGCGGCGCTCTGGCCGGAACTGGGGTCCATCCGCATATCGAGCGGACCATCTTTCATAAAGCTGAAGCCGCGCTCGGCATCATCCAGTTGGGGTGAAGAGACCCCCAGATCCAGCAGGAAGCCATCCACCTTGCCCAGCAAACCGCGCTCATCCAGATAGGAGGCGATGCCGGAGAAGGGGCCGTGCACGATTTCGAAGCGGGGATCCTGGATCTTGGCCGCTTCGGCGATCGCCTGCGGGTCGCGGTCGATGGCGATCAGGCGGCCATTCGGGCCAAGGTGCTGCAGGATCAGACGAGAATGACCACCACGGCCAAAAGTACCGTCGACGTAGACACCGTCCGGCTTGATGGCCAGACCTTCAACGGCTTCGTGCAGCAGCACTGTGATGTGTTCAGCGGCTTGGGTCATTTATAAAGAGAAATCCTGTAGTCGTGGTGAGCTTGCCCAATCGTCCCCGGGCAGACCCAAGATGTCGTCATTGACCTGTTGTTGCCAGCGGGCTTCATCCCACAACTCAAACTTGTTGAGCTGGCCCACCAGCATAATTTTCTTGTCCAGCCCCGCATGGTTGCGCAGTGGCTGACTGAGCAGCAGACGGCCATTGCCATCCAGCTCGCATTCAGTTGCATGTCCCAGCAGCAGGCGCTGCAAACGGCGCTCTTGCGGATTCATGCTGGAGAGAGTCTTGAGCTTGCGCTCGACCTCTTCCCATTCATTCAGGGGATAAAGCAGCAGACAGGGATGGGCAATATCGATGGTGCAGACCAGCTGGCCGTCGCTTTCATCGCGCAGCCAATCACGAAATTTGGTCGGAATTGCCAGCCGCCCTTTACTGTCCAGGCTGATGGCATGAGCGCCACGCAACAAATTGCAGTCCCTGAAGGTGAGTGAGCAGGCAGATTGCCCCTCTAAAAACCACTTTGATCCACTTTTCCCCACCTTGAAGTTTAAGGACGTGCAGGGGGCTTTTCAAGCAAGGAGATGAGGCAGAGGGAACATATTGACGCAGCAATTGCATGCTGCGGATTGAGTGGGTTGATTTTCCACAAGTTATTTGGCGTTAAACTCTGTTGATTAATTGAAATAAGTGAATGAACTGAGAACACACACAATATGTGGGTGCGAACAACCATCCTGGGTTCTATCACCATCTATCGCTGCCATCGTGCCAAATACAAAACTATTCGATTGATTTAAAACATATATTTTCATGCAAAATGACAAGGTCGAAAATATCTTGCCAACGAAGCCATATTTTCTCATGCATAAAAAAGAGCCCCGCGATAAATCGCGGGGCTCTTCGGAATGAGGTCGGAGTCGGCCTGTAAGCCGGGTTCTGTACCGGGTTGCCCCGGGTAGCAATCATTCCTCTAGGCCAGCAATCGCTCGCTGGCTCAAGCAACCTACCCGCCCCCAACGCGGGCCGCGCCAATAGGGGCCTATTTGGTCTTGCTTCGGGTGGAGTTTACCGTGCCACGAACTGTTGCCAGTCGCGCGGTGCGCTCTTACCGCACCCTTTCACCCTTACCTGATCCCTTGCGGGCCATCGGCGGTCTGCTCTCTGTTGCACTGGTCGTAGGCTCGCGCCCCCCAGGCGTTACCTGGCACCCTGCCCTGTGAAGCCCGGACTTTCCTCCCCTCCGCCCGTCTGTCCCGAGGGACACAACGACGAAGCAGCGATTGCCCAGCCAACTCCGAGGCGCGGATTATACCCTTGCGATACGCACGGGGTAAACCGGCAATTCCCGTTTACAGCCATTTATCGCGCTTGGCCCCCGTTTACAGGCTGACTGATTGTCGATACAGGGGATTGCGCAGGTCAAAAAACAGTCTGATGACCTATTGACCGACTCAATAGTGCTCGAGACCGTATTTATAGAGGGCATTCTTCTTCACGCCGTGGATCTCGGCGGTCAGGGCGGCCGCTTTTTTCAGTGGCAGTTCGGTCACCAGCAGACCCAGAGTACGGATCGCCTCGGCGGGCAGATCCTCTTCTTCTTTGGAGGCGCCAGCCACGACCAGCACGATCTCGCCGCGGCAGCGGTTGTCATCCTCACCAAGCCAGGTCAGCATTTCAGAGGCTGGCAGACCGTGGATCGACTCGAAGGTCTTGGTCAGCTCGCGGCACACCACCACCTGACGCTCACCGAGAATGCGAGCAATCGCTTCCACTGTATCCTGCACACGGCGCGGGGATTCGTAGAACACCAGCGAGCGGGTGTCTTCAATAACGGCTTGCAGGCGATCGTCACGCCCCTTGCTCTTGGCGGGCAGGAAGCCCTCAAAGGCAAAGCGATCGGTGGGCAGACCGGCCGCGCTCAGAGCCGTGATGGCAGCACAGGGACCGGGCAGCGGCACCACCTTGACCCCAGCTTCACGACAGCGGGTGACCAAGTGATAACCGGGGTCGCTGATGAGCGGGGTGCCAGCATCGGAGACCAGCGCAACACTCTTGCCCTCTTTGATCCGGCCGATCAGCACATCGGCTTTCTGCTGCTCGTTGTGATCGTGCAGGGCGAAGGTCGGCACCGAGATTTGGTAGTGGCTGAGCAGGATACCGGTATGACGGGTATCTTCGGCTGCCACCAGATCGACACTGCGTAAAATATCCAATGCACGCTGGGTGATGTCCGCCAGATTGCCGATCGGAGTGGGGACTATATACAGGGTTGGGATGTCACTCATGGGATCTCCGAGTGCCCCGACAATTGTGTCGCCATATTGGCCCGTTTACACTATGGGGAACTTCAACACTGGTCGGGGAATGAACTTGAACCGGGTTACAAAGCAGCTAAGTGTATCACGACTCTTCGGCATCATACTCGCGGCAGTACTGCTCGCAGCCTGTGCGTCGGAGCCCAATCAACCGTCAGGGCAGTCAGGCATGCCCTCTGCGTTTTCCAATCTGACCAAGAATGCCCAGTGGTATCTTGAGCAGGTGGACCCCGCCAAGCCGGCCGAAGCCTTTACCTGGCAAATGCTGGCGGCACGCAGCTATCTGGCACTGGGCCAGACCAAACCAGCCTCGGCACTGTTCCAGCAATTGCAGAAGCAGGCCAAGGACCCCGCCCAGAAGGCGCAGTTGCAACTGCTGCAAGCCCATCTGTTGCTGGCGCAAGGCCACGCCAATCAGGCGCTGATCCTGCTGGAAGGCAAACCCGAGGTGCTGCTGGATGCCGATACCCAAAAGGATTGGTATCGCCAGCGCGTAGTGCTGCAACTCGACATCAACAACAAGTTTGGCGCAGCCAAGTCGTTGATTGCACTGGAGCCCTACCTCAATCAGAGCGAACAGGCCACCAACCATCAGCAGATCTGGTCGTTGCTCAAAAGCATGACCCCCTCCACCCTGCAAGCGCTGGAAGAGGCTCCGGCCCCTGATGTGACCACCGGCTGGCTACGACTGGCTGCACTGGTCAACGAGTTTGGCGCCCAGCCGAACCTGCTGGCGCGGCAGCTGGCAGGCTGGAAGCGTGACTTCCCAAACCATCCAGCCCAGAAGGATATGCCGGCGGGATTGGGCGATCTGGCGGCCACTGCAAGCACCTCGGTGCAGCAGATCGCAGTGCTGCTGCCCCTCTCCGGCAATCTGGAGCCGCAGGGCGCCGCCATCCGCAACGGCATGCTGATGTCTTATAAGGAAAATCAGGGACAATTCACCCTGAACTTCTACGACACCCAGAGCAAGTCGACCAGCGAGCTTTACAAGCAGGCGATTCAGGAAGGGGCAGACATGATCATCGGCCCGCTGCTGAAAGACCGTGTCGAGGAGCTGCTAAAAGCCAATCCGACCGTGCCGGTACTGGCACTCAACGAGCTGGACAAGCCGGTCGTCAACGACACCACCTACTACTTCTCCCTCTCTGCCGCCGCAGATGCCGCGCAGGCAGCCCAGTACCTTTACACGCAGGGCTACCGCAAACCGCTGCTAATCGCCGCCCAGGGGCGGATCGGTTACAGCAGTATCAAGGCGTTCGAGCAGAGCTGGGCTACCCTGAGCCAGGATAAGCCGGTCGTTGCTACCTTCGGTGCCCGCAACGAAGTACAGGGGATGGTCAAGAATGCCCTGAGCGGCCGCTCTATCGCCCGTGCCGGTGAAGTGGTGCAACTCTCTGATGCCGCACCGCGCAGCATCGATGCCGTTTATGTGGTAGCCAACAGCCTGGAAACCCGGATGATCAAGCCCTACGTGGATGTCTCGGTCAATCCGATGGGCAGCCTGCCCATCTACACCAGCTCCCGTGGCTACGACAGCGCAGCCACCGAGGTCGCCTCCGAGCTCAACGGCATGCATATCGCCGATATGCCGCTGCTGCTTGGCGGCTACGAGAAACAGCGCGAGCAGATCGCTCTGCTCTGGCCGCAGACCCAGGGTGACCTACTGCGTCTGTTTGCCATGGGCTACGATGCCGTCAGCCTGGCTGAGAACCTGCAGCAGATGCGCAAGGTAGGTGGCATGCAGCAGGCCGGCATGAGCGGTCAGCTGAGCGTGGATGCCCAGGGCAATATCGTGCGGATGCTGAGCTGGGGTACTTACCAGAACGGCAAACTGGTCGACGAGAACGCCGTTCAGCAACTGGAGGAGCCCTCCAATGAAGGAACTATGGAAACGGATGCGCCAGCAGTTGCCGAGCCTGTTCCCCTCACCAACGAGCAAGGGACAGCACTTTGAACAAGTCGCTGAACGCTGGTTGCAGGCCCAGGGCCTGCAACCGGTAGCTCGCAACTACCGCTGTCGTGGCGGTGAAATAGATCTCATCATGCACCAGGGCAAGACCCTGGTGTTTGTTGAGGTGCGCTACCGGGCCACCGGCAGCCATGGCGGGGCCGCCAGCTCGGTCACCCATAGCAAACAGCGCAAGATCATGCTGGCAGCGCGCCACTATTTGAAGCAACATGCCATCAACGAGGCCAATCAGGCCTGCCGATTCGATGTGATTGCGTTCGAGGGTGACCAGCCAGCCTGGATCCAGAACGCATTTTAAGAGGACCCTATGACTGACCGCATCAAAGAGAACTACACCGAAAGCATCCAGACCAAAATAGCCGCCGCCGAGGCGCTGCCGGATGCCATCCATACTGCAGCCCAGATGATCACCATCTGCCTGCTCAATGGCCACAAGGTGCTGGCATGCGGTAACGGTCCTTCTGCCGCACTGGCGCAACTGTTCATCTCCGAGCTGGTCAACTGCTACGAGACCCAGCGCCCCTCTCTTCCCGGCATGGCTCTGACCCCGGACATGGCGACCATCAGCGCCATCGCCACCGACCATGGTTTTGAAGAGGTCTACGCCAAGCAGATCCGCGCGCTGGGCCAGCCTGGCGACATTCTGGTGGTCATCACAACCACGGGCAACAGCCGAAGCCTGATCAAGGCGGCCGAGGCAGCTCTCTCCCGCGACATGACCATAGTGGTGCTGAGCGGCGGCGACGGTGGCGAAATGGCTGGCTTGCTGGGGCCAAACGATGTGGAGATCCGAGTACCCTCTGCCCGCCGCCCCCGTATTCTTGAGGTCAACCTGTTGACCCTGCACTGTCTGTGTGATCTCATCGACCAGACTCTTTTCCCGCAACAGGAAGATTGAAACCATGAACAAGCAGATACTCATCCTTGGCCTGCTAGCCAGCGCCTTGCTATTGCAGGGCTGTGCTGCCGTGGTGGTTGGCGGAGCAGCTGGTACCGCCAAGGTTTCTGGCGACCGCCGTACCATGAGCGCCCAGTGGGATGACCAGAGCATCGAGCTGAAAGCAGCCAATCTGCTGGCCGACAACAAACCGCTCAGCGCAGCCAGCAAGATCAGCGTCTACAGCAACAATGGCCGCGTGCTGCTGGTCGGTCAGACACCTTCTGACGTTTACAAGCTGGAAGCAGGCAAGATTGTTGGCCGCATCGAGGGGGTCCGCCACGTCTACAACGAGTTACGCCTTGGTCAGCCAGTCAGCCTGACCACACGCAGCAATGACACCTGGCTCACCTCCAAGGTGAAAGCCGACATGTTCGGCACCAAAAACTTCGATAGCGCCAAGGTCAAGGTGGTCACCGAAAACGGCGAAGTATTCCTGATTGGTCTTGTCACCCGTCAGGAGGGAGAGCAGGCGGTCAACATCGCTCGCCACGTTAGCGGTGTGAAGCGCGTGATCAAGGCCTTCGAGTTCGCCCAGAACTAAGCTCGACCGCAAATAAAAAAACGCAGCCAATCGGCTGCGTTTTTTTATTTGATCACCTTCAGGGTCGGACGACCGCTTGGACGCGGCGGTTCCGGCTCTGGCTCCACCGGTGCTTCGGCCTGCTCCAGCCAGATATCGTAACCAGGCTCGGGGGGGAACAGGGTTCCCACGCCGTTCTCCCTAGCATGGATAGCCAGCACGGCCGCCATCGGGATATAGACCTGTTGGGATACCCCGCCAAAGCGGGCGCTGAAGCTGATTGCCTCATTATCCATGTGAAATTGCATCACGGCACGGGGCGCGATATTCAGCACAATCTGCCCGTCCTGAGCAAACTGCATCGGCACCATCACATGGGGAATGTTGACGTTGACCACCAGATGGGGAGTCAGATCGTTATCCAGCAACCAGTCAAAGAACGCCCGTAACAGGTACGGGCGACTCGGCGTCATTGTCGGTTCCATGCTCATACGCCAGCACGGATCTCGCGTTCGGCTTCGGTCAGGGATGCCTGGAAGGACTCACGCTCGAACAGACGAACCATGTAGGCCTTCAGCTCTTTGGCGCCACGACCGGTCAAGTCGATACCCAGGCTCGGCAGACGCCACAACAACGGAGCCATATAGCAATCTACCAGACCAAACTCTTCGCTCATGAAATAGGGCATTTCACCGAAGATCGGTGCAATGGCGAGCAAGTTGTCACGCAGTTCGTTGCGTGCTGCTTCTGCATCGGTACCGGCCATGATCTTGTCAGCCAGGGAATACCAGTCCAGCTCGATGCGGTGCATCATCAGGCGGCTGTTACCACGCGCAACCGGATAAACAGGCATCAGGGGTGGATGCGGGAAGCGTTCGTCCAGATACTCCATGATGATGCGTGAGGTGTAGAGTGCCAGCTCACGATCAACCAGGGTCGGTACAGAGTTGTACGGGTTCAGCTCGGCCAGCTCATCCGGCAGATTGGCTGGGTCAACCTGACAGATATCCACACTAACACCCTTCTCCGCCAGGACAATACGCACCTGATGGCTGAACATATCGTTGGCACCGGAAAACAGCGTCATTACCGAACGCTTATTGGCAGCTACAGCCATTGAACCCTCCCGTCATAAAAAAGCAGAAACGGCAATGAAGCATCTTGGTCTTCATTGCCGTGCATTATATTACCCGGATCTGGTCGCTTAGTGAACGTCGCGCCAGAATTCCTTCTTCAACAGCACAGTGAAGATGAAGAAGATCACGATGAAACCAAGCACCCAGAAGCCCATGCGTTCACGCTCCTGTTGTACCGGTTCAGCCGAGTAGACCAAGAAGTTTACCAGATCCAGTACCGTCTTATCATACTCTTCGTCATCCATTTCACCGTTGCCGTCAGATTTGATGCTGACAACCTGCTGGGTCTCGACGCCATCGACCATGTGAGTCGCGAACTCGGCACGGGGAGTCCCCTGCAGCGGCTCCAGCACATGGGGCATGCCCACTGACGGGAACACCACGTTATTCACACCAAACGGACGGGTCGGATCCACGTAAAAAGAACGCAGATAAGTGTAAATCCAGTCCGCACCACGTACTCGGGCTACCAGAGTCAGGTCGGGAGGCGGCGCACCAAACCACTTAGCGGCATCCTTCTCGGACATGGCACTCTTCATCAGATCACCCACTTTGGCGTCGGTGAAAATGAGGTTCTCCTTCATCAGATCCTCAGGGATCTCCAGATCGGCAGCAACCCGGTTGTAACGTTGGTACTGGGTAGAGTGGCAGCCGGCACAATAATTCATGAAGGTGGCCGCTCCGCGTTGCAGGGATGCCTTGTCACTCAGATCGTAATTGGCCTTGTCCAGTGCAACCGCACCTCCAGCGGCAAACACCAGAGAGGGCAGCAGGGTCAGCACTGCAAATATTATTTTTTTCATTTAAATGTCACCCTCTCCGGCAGCGGCTTGGTGCGTTCGTTTTTGCTGTAGAAGAACAACAGCACGAAGAAACCGAAATAACCCAAGGTACAGATCTGGGCAACCAGCGTCAGAGTCGGCGTCGACGGCAGTACACCCAGCACCCCCAGAATGATGAAGCAGACCACAAACTGGGCGATGTTCAGCTTGTGCAGCTTGCTGCGATAGCGTACTGAACGCACCTTGCAGCGATCCAGCCAGGGCAGCAGGAACAACACCACAATAGAGAGGCCCATCATGATGACGCCAAGCAGCTTGTCAGGTACCGCACGCAGAATCGCGTAGAAGGGGGTGAAGTACCACACAGGCGCGATGTGAGCCGGAGTCTTCAGGCCGTTGGCCACTTCAAAGTTCGGCTTCTCGAGGAAGTAACCCCACATATCCGGCTTGAAGAAGATGATGGCGCAGAAGAAGAACAGGAAGCCGGCCACACCGATCATATCCTTGACGGTGAAGTAAGGGTGGAACGCCACCGCATCCAGCGGCCAGCCGTTCTCGTCCTTGTGCTTCTTGATATCGATGCCATCCGGGTTGTTGGAGCCGACTTCGTGCAGCGCCAGGATATGCATGGCAACCAGCATCACCAGCACCAGCGGCAACGCGATGACGTGCAGCGCGAAGAAGCGGTTCAGGGTCGCACCAGAGATAACGTAGTCACCACGGATCCACAGAGTAAGATCGTCACCGATGACCGGAATGGCACCAAACAGCGAGATGATGACCTGGGCCCCCCAGAATGACATCTGTCCCCAGGGCAGCAAGTAGCCCATAAAGGCTTCCGCCATCAGCACCAGGAAGATCAGCATGCCGAAAATCCACAGCAGCTCGCGCGGCTTCTGGTAAGAGCCGTAAATCATACCTCGGAACATGTGCAGGTAGACCACCACGAAGAAGGCAGA
Source organism: Aeromonas sp. FDAARGOS 1414 (assembly GCF_019047065.1). NCBI lineage: Bacteria > Pseudomonadati > Pseudomonadota > Gammaproteobacteria > Aeromonadales > Aeromonadaceae > Aeromonas > Aeromonas sp. FDAARGOS 1414. The sequence continues at coordinate 3,279,037 of NZ_CP077210.1, forward strand.
GGCACCGGTAGAGTGCATGTAACGTAGCAGCCAGCCATACTCCACATCCCGCATGATGTACTCGACGGAGGCAAACGCACCTTCCGCAGAGGGGTTGTAGTTCATGGTCAGCCAGATGCCGGTGATGATCTGGTTAACCAGCACCAACATGGCCAGCGAACCGAAGAAATACCAGAAGTTCAGGTTCTTCGGAGCCGGATACTTGGCCATGTGGTCGTTGTACATGGCCGTAAGCGGAAAGCGATCGTCAATCCAGCCCATCAGTTTGCTCAACATGATCAGGCCTCCTTGCCATCGGCACCGACCAGAATGGTGGTGTCGTTAATGAATTGATACGGCGGAATAACCAGGTTCAGTGGTGCAGGCACCCCCTGGAACACACGGCCAGCCATATCGAACTTGGAGCCATGACACGGGCAGAAGAAGCCGGACGCAACCCCCTGCACCTGCTCACCAAAACTGTCAGGCAGATAAGAAGGTGAACACCCGAGATGGGTGCAGATACCGACCGCGACAAAAATTTCGGGCTTGATCGATCTGTACCCGTTATGGGCATAGTCAGGCTGCTGCGGCTCTTCTGATGAGGGATCCCGCAACTTGTCATCATGTGCTGCCAGGGCATCCAGCGTCTGCTTGGTGCGTTTCACCACCCAGACGGGTTTGCCACGCCACTCGACACGGATGAGCTGACCCGGTTCCAACTTGCTGATATCGACTTCAACCGGTGCACCGGCTGCTTTGGCCTTGGCACTCGGATTCCATGACTTTATAAACGGCACTGCGGTAAACGCAGCTCCTACCCCACCAACGGCAACCGTTGACCAGGTAAGAAATCTGCGGCGACCGGTATCAACTGGCGCATTGCTCATCCAAAAACTCTCCCATGTGGACTCCGCACATTCTTATAGTGTCCCTGTTCCCCATTTTTCCCGTGACAACAGCGGCGGAAGCTGGATTTACAATTGCCACAGAAAACAGGGGAAATTTTAAAGAAAAGATAACAACTTGACAAGAAAGAGCGGTGAGCAATAAAAACAATAAAGAAACAATTTTTTGTCTTTTGTGACGCGTGGTTAGCATTGATGTCGGTAATATTACCAATAAAAAAAGCCTGGCGGTTGCCAGGCTTTTTTGACACTCGAAAGAGTGAGCACCGAAAGCGAATTAACGCTTGGAGTACTGCGGACGCTTACGAGCTTTGTGCAGACCGACTTTCTTACGCTCAACCTTACGGGCATCGCGAGTAACAAAGCCTGCTTTACGCAGTTCGGAACGCAGGGTTTCATCGTACTGCATCAGAGCACGAGTGATACCGTGGCGGATCGCACCAGCTTGACCGGAGATGCCACCACCGTTAACGGTGATGTACAGATCCAGTTTCTCGGTCATCTCAACCAGTTCCAGCGGCTGACGAACTACCATGCGGGCAGTCGGACGACCGAAGTACTGCTCCAGGGAGCGCTGGTTGATTACGATCTTACCGCTACCCGCTTTGATAAATACGCGAGCAGTGGAGCTTTTGCGACGGCCGGTACCGTAGTATTGATTTTCTGCCATGTTGCCAGTTCCCGATTAGATATCCAGTACTTGAGGTTGCTGAGCAGCGTGAGCGTGCTCGGCGCCTGCGTAAACTTTCAGTTTACGGAACATGGCACGGCCCAGAGGACCTTTCGGCAGCATGCCTTTAACAGCAGCTTCGATTACCATTTCCGGTTTACGCTGAATCAGCTTGTCGAAGCTGATTGACTTGATACCACCCGGGAAACCGGAGTGAGCGTGGTACATTTTGTCGGTAGTTTTCTTACCGGTAACACGTACCTTCTCAGCGTTTACAACGATGATGTAATCACCGGTGTCAACGTGCGGAGTGTATTCAGCTTTGTGCTTACCACGCAGACGAGCAGCGATCTCGGTTGCGATACGACCCAGAGTTTTACCTTCTGCGTCCACAATGTACCAGTCACGTTTTACGGTTTCTGGCTTGGCAACGAAAGTTTTCATTAAGTTAAACCCAATTACCTGTTACAGACCCAATTGTTTATGGGGGCTCTCCCACAAACAACAAACGATGGCCTACCTGTACCCCTTCGAATACAAGTAAAGCTTAAAGTGTTGCTGTCTTATCGACAGCTGTAACGTGGGCCGGGCGATTATAAGTGAAGTTGCCTTAAATATCACCTGCTAATTTCACTGCCATGAAACCAGCAAATGTCGCCCGGCCCTACCTGCCGCAGATGCCCATCCGACTGGCAGGCGCGGTATTGTGACTAAGGAAGGTGCACTCTGGCAAGGTATTCGTGCGATTGCATTTCCTGAAGCCGTGAAAGACAGCGTTGGAATTCGAAATTCAGCAGCCCTTCGCCGTAGAGTTCTGTCATAGGAACCGCCGCCGACATGATGAGCTTGACGTGCCGTTCATAAAACTCATCGACCATGGCAATGAAGCGGCGAGCCGCGTCATCCGTGCCTGTGCCCATTGGCTGCACATTCGCCAGCAGAACAGTATGGAATAGCCTGGCCAGCTCGATATAGTCGTTCTGGGAGCGGGGAGTACAGCAAAGTTGCTCAAATTCCATATAGAGCACCCCTTCCCCCATTCCGAGCGACGTCAGCTGACGATGATTGACCTCGAACGCCCCCTCGCAAGCCGTATGCCCACCGGTTAATTGCTGAAAATAGCGGTCAAGATTGGCTTTTGCCTGCAAATCCAGCGGGCAGTGATAAATCTCGGCTTGTTCCAGCGTACGCAGGCGATAGTCGATACCGCCATCTACGTTAAGTACCTCGCAATGAAGCTCGATCAGCTCGATAGCTGGCAGAAAACGAGCTCGCTGCAGCCCGTTGCGATAAAGATCCTTTGGCGGAATATTTGAAGTGGCGACCAGCACAACACCGTGACCAAACAGCTCCTGAAACAGCGTGCCCAGCAACATGGCATCGGTGATGTCGGAGACAAAAAATTCGTCGAAACAGATGATGTCTGTCTCGCTGGCAAGCTTGCTGGCCACCAGTTTGAGGGGATCGGACTGCCCGCTCAACCCCTGCAATTCATCGTGAATGCGGTGCATGAAACGGTGGAAATGGCTGCGCATCTTGCGCGTCCCCGGCAGGCTGTCGAAAAAGGTATCCATCAGCCAGGTCTTGCCTCGGCCCACTCCGCCCCACATATAGATACCGAGGACGGGCTCCGGCTGCTTGGGCTTTTGCAGCCAACCCAGCAACCCTCGAGATCTGGTCGGAGTCGGGCGCCGTAGCAAATCCTGATACAGTCGCTCCAGCCTGCTAATGGCCATCCCCTGCGCGGGGTCGGCCACAAAGCCGGGGCGCAGCAGATCCTGCTGGTATTTTTGCTGCGGTGTCATCCTTGAGCGCCTCTCCAAGTCCCTGAATCGAGGACAAAATGGTATCACGGCCTCAGGACGCACGGTATAGTGCCATCAAGGCATGGCGGTTATGACGACCGCATAACCCCACTCTGTTTTAGCTGTAACAAGGAGCATCTATGAGTCTGTTAACTGGGATCCTGCTGGCTGTCGCGGCCCTGATTATCGGTATCGTTCTCGGCCGTTTTTCGGTACGCAGCCGCGATGCCGGCCGTCTGGAACAGGAACTGAAAAAGGCCCACAAGGAGCTTGAAAGCTATCAGGGCCAAATCAATACCCACTTCGCCGACAGCGCCGCGCTGATGGAGCAACTGGCCGAGCAGTATCAGACCCTCTATCGCCACATGGCCGAGCAGAGCAAATTCCTGGCCAAGGCACAGGAACCGCTGTTCCGTGAATCATTGGTAGAAGAAGCCCCAACCAAAGAAGCAGATGAGCCGGGCGTCCCGCCTCGCGACTATGCCGGCGCCTCTTCCGGACTGCTCAAACAACCAAATTAGTTCCTCGCGGAACTAATTGGCCAGCCCTGTGGTCTGACCTTGACGATTGCAATGCAACTTTTTCTGGGAGCTGTTTTTCATATGCGTAAACCTCTTTCCATGCTCAGTGTGCTAGCCCTCAGCGTCGGTATCGCCATGTCTGCGGCCCCTGCTCAGGCCGCACTGCCTTCCCTGTTAGGCTCTAATCAGGAGATGCCAAGTCTGGCCCCCGTTCTCGAACAGGTCACTCCTGCCGTAGTTAATATCTCTGTCTCCGGCAAGAAGATCACCCGCCAGCGTCTGCCGGAACAATTCCGTTTCTTCTTCGGTCCCAATATGCCCGATGAACAGGTGAGCGAGCAGCCGTTCCAGGCACTCGGCTCCGGTGTCATCGTCGATGCCAAGAAGGGTTACGTGATCACCAACGCCCACGTGGTTCACGAGGCGGACGAGATCAAGGTCACTCTGAAGGATGGTCGTGAATATGCGGCCAAGAAGATCGGTGAAGACAAGCAGTCCGACATCGCCCTGCTGCAAATCAAGGCCGAGGATCTGGTGCAGATCAAGTTCGCCGACTCCGACGAGCTGCGGGTGGGTGACTATGCGTTGGCAATCGGCAACCCGTTTGGTCTGGGTCAGACCGTCACATCAGGTATCGTCAGCGCGCTCGGTCGCAGCGGCCTCAACATCGAGAATCTGGAAAACTTCATCCAGACCGATGCGGCCATCAACTCAGGTAACTCGGGCGGTGCCCTGCTCAATCTGCGTGGCGAGCTGATCGGTATCAACACCGCGATTCTGGGCCCGAACGGCGGCAACATCGGCATCGGCTTTGCCATCCCCTCCAACATGGTGCGGGATCTGACCGAGCAGATCGTCAAGTACGGTGAAGTGCGTCGCGGTCAGCTGGGCATTACCGGTACCGAACTCACCTCAGACATCGCCAAGACCTTCGGCTACAACAAGAAGGATGGCGCCTTCGTCAACCAGGTCATGCCTGACTCCGCCGCAGACAAGGCGGGCATCAAGGCGGGCGATATCATCGTCAGCATCGATGGCAAGCCGGTTCGCTCCTTCGGCGAGCTACGTGCCAAGATCGCCACCATGGGCGCTGGCAAGCAGGTCGAGCTGGGACTGATCCGCGATGGCAAGTCACAAACGGCCAAAGTGACCCTGAAGCAGGCCGATGACAGCGAAGTGCGCGCCAGCGCGCTGCATCCGGCACTGGAAGGGGCCAAGCTGAGCACCACTACCGATCCGGTCTCCGGCGTCGCCGTGGCCGACATTGATCCCCGTTCTCCGGCAGCCGCTTCCGGCCTGCAGAAGGGGGACATCATCATCGGGGTCAACCGTCTGCGCATCAACACGTTGGGCGAGCTGAGCAAGGCGCTCAAGAACAAGCCTGACGTACTGGCGCTCAATATCCAGCGCGGCGACTCCTCGCTCTATCTGGTGATCCGCTAACCCCCTGATGGTTCAACAACCTCTCTATCACCCGCGGCCTTCGCCGCGGGTGATTTTTATCCATCGATAGTGTTATTCTCTGCCCGCAGCCTGTACGGATGAGAATGACATGAAAATTTTCCCTTTAGTCAGTTACTTGGGCAAGTCTGTCGGTTTCGGTTTGACCGTCGCGGCGCTGCTGTTGCTGCTGTTTCCCAATTTTCGCGGTGGCGCCCAACTCCCGGGGCTCATCACCAATGCCCGAGAACTGAGTTTCTCCTATGCCGCTCATCGGGCCGGCCCCGCCGTCGTCAACATCTACACCCGCAGCTTTGCTCCTAACCAGGGCAATCAGGGAGAACTGCGTCCACAAGGACTGGGCTCCGGCGTCATCATGACCCAGCGCGGCTACGTGCTGACCAACTACCACGTCATCGCTGACGCCGACCAGATCATCGTAGCCCTGCAGGATGGCCGGGTTTTCAGTGCCGAGCTGGTCGGCACAGACCCGCTTACCGACCTTGCCGTGCTCTATATCGAGTCAGATAACCTGCCGGTAATCCCGCAAGATCCGGAGCGGTTGCCAGAAGTGGGCGATGTAGTACTCGCCATCGGCAATCCCTACAACGTCGGCCAGACCATCACCCAGGGCATCATCAGCGCGACTGGCCGCACCGGTCTCTCCAGCATGGGGCCGGACAGCAATGGCCGGCAGGATCTGCTGCAGACCGATGCCGCCATCAACGAGGGCAACTCGGGTGGCGCGCTGGTCAACGGCCGTGGCGATCTGGTGGGCATCAACACCGCCACTTATCACCTCAACGGCAATCAGGAGAGCTACGGCATCAGCTTTGCCATCCCCTACCGGCTGGCGAAGCGGATCATGGATGAGCTGATCACCAATGGCAGGGTCATTCGCGGCTACCTTGGGATATCCAGCGTCGAGATCAACCCGATAATCGCGCGGATGATGAATCTCGGCGATCTGCGTGGTCTGGTAGTGAAGAGTCTGGATCCCTACGGTCCAGCAGCCAAAGGCGGTCTGCAACGAGGGGATGTGCTGCTCAAGATCAACGGCGAAGCCATCAGCGGTCCCAGAGCCGCCTTGGACAAGATCGCCGAGAGCCGCCCCGGCACCAAGCTGACCATATCGGTGTTACGCTCCGGCAAGCCGCTGGAAGTGGTGGTCACCATTGAAGAGGATGTGCGCTATCAGAACCGGGCTGGAGTCAGCAATGTCTCATCGGCCAGCTAACGCGGCAAAGGTCTATTGCATCAGCCTGCAGCCTGTTAGGCTGCGCCTAACTCTCATTTCTCCATGGAACTACATAGTCAGCCATGTCATGCCGCAATAGCGCGACCGAATACAAGTGAAAGGAATAGAAGAAGAACGAGGAGTGACTACTCCTCATTAAAGCCAGAGGTGAACAGCTCCACCACGGCGGCCAGGGCCTCGACCTCTTCGGGGCCCTCAACCTGTACTTCCACCTGCCGCCCTTGCGCGGAATCCAGCATCAGCAGGCCGATGATGCTGTCAGCATCGGCCTCCACACCATCTTCATTGCGCAGCAGCACGTGAGCATCGAAACCCTGCACCAACTCGAACAGCATCATGGCAGGTCTGGCATGAATACCCAGCTTGTTTTTCACTTCAACCGAGGCGGAAACAGTCATCGGGTCGTCCTATTGGTCCGTCAAGATTGGGGGGCACTCTTGTCGAGAGTGCGGTGGCGGATCTGCACGTTCTTGCCAAGCAAACGGAATGCACTGGCCAGCCGCTCTGCAATAAAGACCGAGCGGTGCTGACCACCGGTGCAACCGATGCCGACCGTGAGGTAGCTGCGATTGTTGCGCTCCAGATGGGGCAACCAGGTCACCAGCATGTTCTCGATCTGCTGGGTAAACAGCATCACGTCAGCCTGCGCCGAGAGGTAGTTGGCGACCGGCTCATCCTTGCCAGTGAACGGCTTGAGCTCGGGGATCCAGTGAGGATTGGGCAGGAAGCGAGCATCGAACACGAAGTCGGCATCCTTGGGAATGCCGTACTTGAAGCCGAACGACTCGAACACCAGCACCAGCTCGTTCTCTTTCTTGCCGAGTACCCGGGTTTTGATGAGCTCGCTCAGGTCGTGAATGCTGAGGGTGGTGGTGTCGATACGCAGGTCAGCGGTCGAGGAGAGTGGCGCCAGCAGGTGGGTCTCCTCCCGAATCGCCTCATCCAGCGACAGCTTGTTGCGTGAGAGTGGGTGCAAACGGCGGCTCTCGCCATAGCGTTTGAGCAGGGTGCCGTTGTCGGCGTCGAAGAAGAAGCTGGAGAACTCTACCCGCCCCTCATTGCGCACCTGAGCCAGCAGATTTTCCAGTTTCTCCGGATCGCTCGGCAGGTTGCGCACGTCGATGCTGACCGCCAGCTTGTCGTACTGGCTCTCCACCGAGACAATCAGCTGGGGCAGCAAATTGACCGGCAGGTTATCCACACAGTAGTAACCCAGATCTTCCAGCACTCGCAGGGCTACCGTTTTACCGGAGCCCGAACGTCCACTTACCACGATTAACTGCATCTTGTTCCCTCACGCCAAAACGGGTGTCTCATCCTTGGCCTGCTGTCAGGCCGAGGTCATGATCTGATAGAGCTCTTCGTCGCTGGTTGCCTGACGCAACTGGCGGCAAACCGCCTTGTCACCCAGCTTGGAAGCCATCAGAGAAAGGGTCTTGAGATGCTGCTTGCACTCGCTTTCCGGCACCAGCAAGGCAAACAGCAGGTCAACCGGTTGATTGTCGATGGAGTCGAAAGGAATAGGGTCGGCAAAGGTCATCAGGATCGCGGTTGGCGGGAACTCATCGTCAATGCGACCGTGGGGGATCGCAATACCGGCACCGATCCCGGTACTACCCATTTTTTCACGGGCCAGCAAGCATTCAAACAGCGCCTGACGGGAGGTGCCAAGGCGTTCGGCGGCCAGCTCGCTGATGATTTCGAGGGCGCGTTTCTTGCTGGTACAAGGGACTGCACTCTTGGTGCAGTCCCGACTCAGTATGTGTTCAAGTTGCATGGTTATTTTTTATTTAACTTATCTTTGTGCTTGATGATCTGCCTGTCCAGCTTGTCGAGCAAGGTGTCTATCGCAGCATACATATCGGCATGTTCAGAGTTGGCAAACACTTCGCCACCGCTGACGTGCAATTTGGCTTCCGCTATCTGGTTCAGTTTTTCCACGCTAAGCACCACATGAACATTGTTGATGTGGTCGAAATGACGCTCGAGTTTGGCAAATTTGTTATTCACATAATCACGCAGAGCTTCGGTGATCTCGACATGGTGTCCGGTCAGGTTAATTTGCATAACATCATCCTTTTGTTTGCCTAAACCAGGCGTTTGCGCTGATTGGAAGGTGGGATAAACAAGGATTCGCGATACTTAGCGATCGTGCGTCTCGCCACCATAATACCCTGTTCGGCCAGCAAATCCGCGATCTTGCTATCACTTAACGGCTTGGCAGGATTCTCTGCCGTGACCAGCTTCTTGATGAGCGCGCGAATTGCGGTCGATGAGCACTCTCCTCCTCCTTCGGTGTTCACATGGCTGGAGAAAAAAAACTTCAATTCGAAGATACCACGGGGGGTATGCATGTACTTCTGGGTCGTCACCCGGGAGATGGTCGACTCATGCATCTCCACCGCTTCGGCGATGTCATTGAGCACCATCGGCTTCATCGCCTCTTCACCATACTCGAAAAAGCCCTGTTGCTGCTCGACAATGCAACTGGCCACTTTCAGCAGGGTGTCATTGCGACTTTCCAGGCTCTTGATGAACCACTTGGCTTCCTGCAAATGGGAGCGAATAAACTGGGTGTCGGTGCTGCTGCGGGCGTTGCGGGCCATGGCGGCATAAGTCTCGTTGACCCGGATGCGGGGGGCGGAGTCGGGATTGAGCTCGACCACCCACTTGCTGCCCTTCTTGACAACGGAGACGTCGGGGATCACGTACTGGGAGTCGCTCTGGATGATGCCATTGCCGGGGCGCGGCTCCAGCAGCTGGATCAAATCCAGCACCTCCTTGAGGTCGCTCTCCTTGAGTTTTGTCTTGCGGGCGAGGGTGCGGTAATCCCGGTTGCCGAGCAGCTCCATGTGCTCGAGGATCACCTCCTTGGCCTCGTTGAGCCAGGGGGTCTGCGGGTCATACTGATCCAGCTGGATCAGCAAACACTCCTGCACAGAACGGGCAGCAATACCGACCGGATCGAAGTGCTGCACCCGCTTGAGTACCGCCTCGACCTCATCGAGCTCCACCTCTACGTCATCGCTGGTGACGGCTGCCTGGATATCCTCCAGCGCAACGGTCAGATAACCGGATTCGTCGATGGCATCGATAATGGCGAGCGCGATGGCAGCATCCACATCGCTGAACGGTGTGAGCCGCATCTGCCACAGCAGATAATCCTGCAGGTTTTCGGTGGTTTCACCCTGATAGACGCTATCTTCCCCATCGTGGATGGGGCCCGCGCTCTGGGCGGTGCCGGCAGAGTAAACCTCGTCCCAGGTGGTATCCACCGGCAACTCATCCGGCATCTGCTCCTGAGCCATGGCATCGCTGGAATCCAGCTGGCTGGCATCGACCGGCGCTTCCGGACTGGTCTCTTGCGCCTCGCTCTCTTCCTGCTCCAGCAGAGGGTTGTTTTCGAGCGCTTGCTGAATTTCCTGCTGAAGTTCCAGAGTGGAGAGCTGGAGCAGACGAATCGCTTGTTGTAATTGCGGCGTCATGGTCAGGGACTGACCGAGACGCAACTGTAATGTCGGCTTCATCTACGTCGGGATATCCTTATGTTCAGCGAGGCACTCGTCAAAGGAAATGAAGGCATGCCCCCTTACTATAGACTGAATTGATCGCCCAAATAGACGCGCTTGACCTGCTCATCGGCAAGGATGTCAGCCGGTGCACCTTCGGCAATCATCTTGCCGTGGCTGACGATATAGGCCTTCTCACATACGTCCAGAGTCTCTCTGACGTTGTGGTCGGTAATCAAGACGCCAAGGCCCCTATCTTTCAGATGCTGAATGATCTTCTTGATGTCTATCACAGAAATCGGGTCAACCCCTGCAAAGGGTTCATCCAGCAGAATAAAACGCGGCTCGGCCGCCAGCGCACGGGCGATCTCGACCCGGCGACGCTCACCACCGGAGAGGCTCTGACCCAGGTTGTCGCGAATGTGGGTGATATTGAACTCTTCCAGCAGTTGCTGAACCTTGTCTTCACGCTCTTCACGGCTCAACCCCTTGCGGGTCTGCATCACGCCCATCAGGTTGTCGAACACCGACAGGCGACGGAAGATGGAGGCCTCCTGCGGCAGGTAACCGATGCCGTTACGCGCCCGCACATGCATGGGCTGCAGGCTGATGTCCTGATCGTCGATGGTGATGAGACCGGCATCGCGCTGCACCAGCCCCACGATCATGTAGAAGGAGGTGGTCTTGCCCGCCCCGTTGGGGCCGAGCAGGCCGACAATCTGGCCGGTGCCCACTTCCAGGCTGACGTCACTCACCACCATGCGGCGCTTGTAGCTCTTCTGCAGACCCACTGCTTTTAACACTGCCATGGCTTATTTTCCCTGCTTCTTCTGGTCGGCGGGCTTATCGAAATTCTCTACCTGATCCGGCAGGAATACAGTTTTGACCCGCTGGCTCGGGCTCTTGCTCTCGGCGATCATCTTCTGTTTGACGATGTCGTAGCGGATCAGATCGCCATTGACCTGGCTATCTTCCTGCTTGAGCTGACCGTTGCCGGTGATGGTCACCAGACGATTCTTCAGCTCGTAGCGGATGGTATTGCCGTGGGCATTGACCGGCTTGCCGTTATCCAAGATCTGGAAGAAGGTGGCGGGCTTGCCGTAGGCAGTCATCACCTCGGCCCCTTTCTCGCCGGAACGGGTCACTACCACCTTGTCAGCCTTGATCCGGATGGTGCCCTGATTGATGGTCACATCCTCTTCGAAGGTGATGCGGTTGTCCTGCATCTCGGCCACCTGTTTGACGGCATCGACGTAGACCTTCTCGGCAAAGTCGGACTCTTTGGCAGTCACCGCACCACACAACAACAGGGCTGCGAGGGCCAGATTAGCGTTTTTCATTGAAATAGATGGCATGGCCTTGATCCAGTAACTCAAAATATTTGCGGTCCAGATGGCCCTTGAGGCCAACCCCTTGGGTCTGGAAATCCCGACCCAGAATGTTCACTTCTCGGTTGCTGCGCACATCCTGTGTCACCAGATCCAGCTCCAGATAGGGGGTATCCAGTGTGGAGATGAAAGAGGTGGGCAGCAGACCATCCAGATGCACCTTGTCCCGCAGGATGACGTTGTCGCCGGTGTTGAGCACGCCGGTTTCGGCGGTCACCTTCCACTCGGCGGCACCCTGATCGTCATACATGTAGACCACCGGCTTGTCGAAAGTGGCCTGCTCGAGGATTTGATAATACTCGGCGTAGGTCGACTCCAGCCGCTCGGTGCGCTTGCCGTTGATATCAAAACGGGTGGTCACCAGATCTTTGGCGACAAAATCCGGCTGATAGTTTTCGATTTTGACGGCGCTCTCCGGCACCAGCTCAACCTTGCCCAACTGCCAGGCAACCAGCGCGACCAGAAACAGCAGGGCAAACAACAGGGTCTGTCTGCTCATACCGAGGCCTCGGGCTGATAATCGTCGTGGCCCTGCGCCTGCAAAATGAGGTCACACACCTCGCGCACCGCGCCCATGCCACCGCCAAGCCGGGTCACCATATCGGCACGACTCAGCACCAGCGGATGGGCATCGGCCACCGCGATACCCAGGCCGCAGGCGGCCATCACCGGCAGATCGATGGTGTCATCGCCCATATAGGCGGCCTGTTCAGCAGTCAGCCCCAGCTTGGCCAGCAGCGCTTCGAAGTGAGGCAGCTTTTTATCAGCCCCCTGCACCACATGAGCCACACCCAGGCTTTTCATCCGATCGCTGACGATACGGGAGTTGCGCCCTGTGATGATGGCGATCTCGATCCCGGCATTGAGCAGTGCTCGCATGCCCGCACCATCACGGGTGCAGAAGGTTTTCAGCTCTTCGCCGTTGTTTCCCATGTAGATGAGGCCGTTGGAGAGCACCCCGTCCACATCGCACACCAGCAGGCGGATTTGCGCCGCCTTGTCGAACTGGCTGCGCGTCACCGGACCATAGAGGGTCGGTACGTTTTGCATCAAATTACTCCGGCTTTCAGCAGGTCGTGCATGTTGAAGGCGCCGAGCGGGCGCTTGTCACCATCCACCACCAGTAATCCGTTGATTTTTCTCGTTTCCATCAGCTTGACGGCTTCTGCAGCCATCATCTCTGGGCCTACGGTAACACAGTTGGCCGTCATCACACGGCTGATGGGGGTGTGATGGATATCGATCTGCTGGTCAAGAATGCGGCGCAGGTCGCCATCGGTAAAGAGCCCGGCCAGCAGGCCATTGCCATCGACCACAGCCGTCATACCGAGTCCTTTGCGGCTCACTTCCAGCAGCGCCTGGCTGATGGTGGCATCTATCCCTACTCGGGGCAACAGCTCACCGCTGTGCATCAGGTCGCCAACCCGCAGCAACAGACGCTTGCCAAGGGAACCGCCCGGGTGCGAAAGCGCGAAGTCATCGGCGGTAAAACCGCGCGCTTCCAGCAGGGCGACCGCCAGGGCATCGCCCATCACCAGGGTTGCCGTGGTGCTGGAGGTGGGCGCCAGACCCAGCGGGCAGGCCTCTTTCTCCACCTTGATGCACAGGTGCACATTAGCCTCTTTGGCCATGGTAGAGGCGGGATTACCGGTCATACAGATGAGCGGAATGCCGCGGCGCTTGAGCACAGGCAGCAGAGCCAGGATTTCGTCGCTCTCGCCGGAGTTGGAGATAGCGATGATAAGGTCGCCACTGGAGATCATCCCCAGATCGCCGTGACTCGCTTCTCCCGGATGAAGGAAGAAGGCCGGTGTGCCGGTGCTGGCGAGGGTGGCGGCGATCTTGCTGCCGATATGGCCCGATTTGCCCATGCCGGTGACCACTATCTTGCCACCGCAGCGCAGCACCATTTCGCACGCCTTGTCGAAGGCGTCGTTCAGATACTGATAGAGTCCATCAATGGCTTGCTTTTCTGTGTCCAGCACCGCGCGGGCACTGCGACGAAAATCGAACAGTTCAGACACTTTCTCAGGCTTTACAGACATAAAGACACAGCTCCGGGCCGAAATTAGCTGCGGGATTATAAAAAAGTCTGCCCGGATAAGCGAATCGGATGGCAAGTCCCGCTCTCGATGACGCACTTTGTTACAGAAAACTGTCGTGCAAATGGGCTTGCAGCCTGTTCAATAGTTGTTCCTTGCTGTTGCTTAGACCTAGACTACCCCATAAAATTCGCACCTCATTTACACCGGATGGACAATTGTTTGAACAATGACCTGATCACCATCTCCGACCTGACCTTCAGTCACGGAGATCGGCTGTTGTATGACGGGATCAACCTGACCATTCCTCGTGGCAAGGTGACCGCCGTCATGGGCCCGAGCGGCATCGGTAAAACCACCCTGCTGCGGCTGATCGGTGGCCAGCTCAAGCCGGAGTCCGGTCACATTCTGTTTGACGGGGAAGATATCCCCACCCTCTCCCGTTCGCGCCTCTATGAAGTGCGCAAACGGATGAGCATGCTGTTCCAGAGCGGCGCCCTGTTTACCGGCATGACGGTCTACGACAACGTGGCCTTCCCGCTACGGGAACACTCCGGCCTGCCGGAGGAGCTGATCCACACCATCGTCATGATGAAGCTGCAGGCGGTGGGCTTGCGCGGCGCGGCGAAACTGATGCCCTCCGAGCTCTCCGGCGGCATGGCGCGCCGGGCGGCCCTGGCACGGGCAATTGCGCTCGATCCTGACCTCATCATGTATGACGAGCCGTTCGTCGGGCAGGACCCCATCACCATGGCGGTGCTGGTCAAGCTGATCAAGGAGCTGAACGATGCCCTCGGCATCACCTCCGTCATCGTCACTCACGATGTGAAAGAGGTGCTGAGCATCGCCGATTACGCCTACATCATTGCCAATCGCAAGGTGGTGGCGCACGGCACGCCGGATCAGCTGCGCGAGGAGCACAATCCCGAAGTCGAGCAGTTCCTCAAAGGATTGCCCGATGGTCCTGTTCCGTTTCATTTTCCGGCAGGCGATCTGCTACAGGATCTCTGATGTTGATAAGTCAAATAAGCAAGCTGGGGCGGGTCGGAGTGCGGTTTATCAGCTCCGTCGGTCGCGCCACCATCATGTTGTTCCATGCGCTGGCGGGCAAACCCGAGCCGCGCAAGCACTTCCCGCTGCTTGTCCAGCAGCTCTATGTGGTGGGTGTGCAGTCGGTGGCCATCATTCTGGTCTCCGGCCTGTTCATCGGCATGGTGCTCTCGCTGCAGGGTTACAACGTATTGAAGGATTTCGGCGCCGAGCAGAGCCTGGGGCCGCTGGTCTCCCTCTCCCTGCTGCGGGAGCTGGGGCCTGTGGTCACGGCGCTGCTGTTTGCCGGCCGTGCCGGTTCGGCCCTGACCGCTGAAATCGGCCTGATGAAGGCCACCGAGCAGCTTTCAAGCCTCGAGATGATGGCGGTCGACCCACTGCGCCGGGTGGTTGCCCCCCGCTTCTGGGCTGGCGTCATCAGCATGCCGCTGCTGGCCTTTATGTTCAGCCTGATCGGCATCTTCGGCGGCAAGCTGGTTGGCGTGGACTGGCTCGGCGTGGACGAAGGGGGCTTCTGGTCTGCCATGCAGGCCTCCGTCGACTGGCATGAAGACATCATGCAGGGCGCCATCAAGAGCCTGATTTTCGCCCTGGTGGTCACCTGGATTGCGCTCTTTAACGGCTATGATGCCAAGCCGACCTCGGCCGGGATCAGTCAGGCCACGACCCGAACCGTGGTCCACTCATCCCTCGCCGTGCTCGGCCTGGATTTTATACTCACTGCAGTCATGTTTGGATAAGGTAAAGATGAAGTTCAGCAAAGTAGAATTCCTGGTCGGCACCTTCATGCTGGCTGGCATCGGTGCCATTCTGGCACTGGCCCTGCAAGTGGCCGGTTTGAGCTTCAAACCGGAAGGAGAAACCTATACCCTGCGCGCGCATTTCGATAATATCGGCGGCCTGAAAGTCCGGTCGCCGGTCAAGGTCGGCGGCGTGGTGGTCGGTCGGGTCAGCGACATCGTACTGGACCCGAAAACCCAGGTGCCCGAAGTCACCCTGATGATGCAAAAGAGCGCTGGCGAGTTTGCCGATACCAGCTCCCTCTCCATCCTCACCTCCGGTCTGCTCGGCGAGCAGTACATCGGTCTGGCCCCCGGCTTCAGCGATGAGGAGATGGGCACCGAGATGCTCAAGGATGGCGACCTGATTGAAGACACCAAATCCGCCATCGTGCTGGAAGATCTGATTGGCAAGTTCCTCTATAGCCAATCCTCCGACAGCAAATCAGACAGCAAGAAGGAGTAATCATGTTCAAGAAAATCGCCCTGCTGCTGGGCCTGATGACCAGCATGCTCTTTTCCCTGTCTGCCCAGGCCACTGTCGATGCCACCGACCCCAATGCGCTGGTGGATCAGGCTGCCAAGCAGACCTTTGCCCGCCTGAAAGCCGATCAGGCCCAGGTGAAAAGCAATCCGGATCACCTGCGGGTGATCATCCGCGAAGAGCTGCTGCCCTATGTGGACAACCGCTTCGCCGCCTACAAGGTGCTTGGCAACCAGATTAAAGAGACCACCGAAGCGCAGCGCAATGCCTTCGTCGAGGTGTTCACCGAGTACATGGTGAGCTCCTACGCCGATGCGCTGGCCCATTTTGACAAGCAGACCGTCAAGGTCGAGCCGGGCAAGGCTCCCAGCGGCAATATCACCGCCGTCAACGTCAGCGTGAAAGAGGCCGGCAAGCCGGACATCTTCCTCGAGTTCAAGCTGCGCAAGAACAACAAGACCGGCGAGTGGAAAGCCTTCGACATGGTGGCAGAGGGGATCAGCCTGCTCTCCGCCAAGCAGAGCGAGCTGGGCGGTTTGATCCGCCAGAACGGCATCGATGCGGTGATCGCCCAGTTGCGCGAGCACAACGCCAAGCCGCTGGTACTCAAACCATGACTCTCAGCGGTGAGCTGCAGGCGCCACAGGTCAATGACCTGTGGCAACGCCGCGCCGAATGGTGGCAGGACGACCAGCTCGAGCTCGGCGGCGTCACCACCCTCGACTCTGCCGGACTGGCCCTGCTGGTCAAATGGGCCAAAGCCGTATTAGCGCGAGGCGCCACACCGCAACTGGTGGGCGCCTCCAGTGATTTCTATACCCTGGCCAACCTCTACGGGGTGGCTGGGCTGTTTCAATCTACCCCGCTCACAACTGAGGACGCATAATGCAAGTCTCTGAAATTGAAGCGATACTCCTTGAGGCTCTGCCATTGTCCGAAGTCCATGTCAAAGGGGACGGTAGTCACTACCAAGTGATCGCCGTCGGTGACATGTTTGACGGCATGAGCCGGGTCAAGAAGCAGCAGGCCATCTATGCCCCGCTGATGGACAAGATCGCCAGCAACGCCATTCACGCCCTCTCCATCAAGGCGTTCACCGACGCCGAGTGGAAACGCGAACGTAAATTCCTATTGCCCTCCTGATTTGGTAACGAAGTAAAAATGGACAAATTCAAAATCGATGGTCGTTGTACTCTCAACGGCGAAGTGACCATCTCCGGCGCCAAAAACGCCGCGCTGCCGATCCTGTTCGCGACCCTGCTTTGTGATGAAGAGGTACACCTCTCCAACGTGCCGCGACTGAAAGATGTGGGCACCACCATCAAGCTGCTGGAGATGCTGGGCGCGACCACCAAGGTCAACGGCAACGTCACCGTGCTGACCGGTGCGGTGAACAACCATGTCGCTCCCTACGAGCTGGTGAAGACCATGCGCGCCTCCATTCTGGCGCTGGGTCCGCTGGCCGCCCGTTTCGGCGCTGCCGACGTCTCCCTGCCCGGCGGCTGCGCCATCGGTGCCCGTCCGGTCAACCTGCACGTCCACGGCCTGGAGCTGATGGGTGCCAATATCACCATCGAAGAAGGTTACATCAAGGCCCGTGTCGATGGCCGCCTGAAAGGCGCTCACATCCTGATGGATATGGTCTCCGTGACCGGTACCGAAAACCTGATGATGGCCGCAACCCTGGCTGATGGCCGCACCGTGATCGAAAACGCCGCACGCGAGCCGGAAGTGGTCGATCTGGCCAACTTCCTCAATACCCTGGGCGCCAAGATCCAGGGCGCGGGCACCGACACCCTGACCATCGACGGTGTCGAGCGTCTGCACGGCGGCAACTACAGCGTGCAGCCTGACCGCATCGAAACCGGTACCTTCCTGGTGGGTGCAGCGGTCACCGGCGGCAAGATCACCTGCCGCAAGACCGACCCGACCCTGCTGGAAGCGGTACTGGTCAAGCTGGAAGAGGCTGGTGCACTGATTGAGAAGGGTGAAGACTGGATCACCCTCGACATGACTGGCCGCACCCTCAAGCCGGTCACCATCAAGACCGCCCCCTACCCGGCCTTCCCGACCGACATGCAGGCACAGTTCACCGTACTGAACGCGGTGGCACAAGGTACCGGCATGATCACCGAAACCATCTTCGAGAACCGCTTCATGCACGTTCCCGAGCTGGTACGGATGGGCGCAGACATCGAGTTGCAGGGTAATGTGGCCATCTGCCGCGACACTGCTCAGCTCAAGGGGGCTCAGGTGATGGCGACCGATCTACGCGCCTCTGCCAGCCTGGTGCTGGCCGGCTTCGTCGCCGAAGGCTCCACCATCGTCGACCGCATCTACCACATCGACCGTGGCTACGAGAACATCGAGCAGAAGCTGCAGGGTCTGGGTGGCCGCATCGAGCGCATCAAGGGCTGATATCTCCCTGATCGCAGGCCGATAAAAAGGCCCCCTCGCTAATGCAAGGGGGCCTTTTTACATTCATCTGGGCTGCCGAGATTCAATGCGGTCGAGAGTGGTCCATATCGTGTCAGGCTATTTACCAGCCCCCTGGCGGCCAACGTTCATTGGCTCGAGACTCGCCAAAGAACCAAAAAAGTGGGGTGACATGTCCATGTCACCCCCTCGCAAATAGCATGTTCCATATTGGAGTCCGGCCACGCCAGGTCTCTGTTTCACTTTCCGATAGTTCGCGACCCATCTTAAGTGCGCGCCAATTGCAGCAATGCAACCGGCCAGCTACCCGTTACAACCTTCGTCCACACGGCAGACAAGCCGCCGTGTTTGTCCTTGCAACTGAAATATTACGCATAAAAACAAAATAAAAAACGTTTTTATGCTAATTCCATTCACATCAGAGTACAAAAAACAGCCTTATCATCACCACTAAATTGTTATAAAACAGAAAGATAGATTCATGCATGGTTATTCACCCGCAAAGGGCATCAGCAATGGCTTACAAGGCTTTGCGAGATCTCGCACAAAAAATGGCTGCCTTACAGCCAACGGCGCAGGGGCAACCAGTCACTCAGGCGGGCTATCAGTCGCCTTGGCCACCCCTCGGGTTTGCGCGGCAATCCACCGGCCTGCTCCTGCCAGCGAGCCAGCCACGTTCGCAGCGCCTCGCAGATCGGCAGGCAGTGCAGATGCAGCATCAGTTCGGTATTGAGAAACAGCGAGCGGGGATCGAGATTAAGGCTGCCAAACAGCGCCCGCCCCTTCCCCAGCAGGATCAGCTTGGCGTGCAGGCTGCCGTGACCATGATCAAACTCGGCGACCCGGATCCCGCGGCGCAGCAACCAGCCGAGATAGCGCTGATAGGCGCCATAGACCAGCGGCACATCGGTGCTGGCCAGCGAGTTGGTGAGAATGTCGATGGCGACCCCCTGCTGGCGTAGCCGCGCCAGACGGTGCCGAAACCCGCGAGTAAGGATGAGGTAAGGGGTCACCAACCCCAGCGAGCCGGGATTGTCAGCCAGCTGGCGCCAGAGCTGACGGGCGGTGGTGGGACGGGAGATGAGCCCCTTGCCGGGACGGTCGAACCACACCTCTGCCCGCCCCTCGTGCCACTGCAGCGGTACATCGCTCTCGTCAAACAGCGCCGCGGGCAGATCATAGACCGTCGCCACCGCCGGATCCGTCATGGTGAACAGGAAGTCGTTGACCACCTCTATTTCGGCGGGCAGCAGCTCGCGGCGCAGCAGATGGCGGATGGGGTGACTCCAGCGGCTGTGCCAGAACTGCTCGAACCCCTGCGCCATCTGCTGGCACAGCCCCCCCTGACAGGCGAGATCGAGATCCACGAAGGGGGCTTGCGGATCCAGACCGAAGTAGCGATCGCCTATGTTGCGCCCGCCGATCAGCGCCAGCTTGCCATCCACCAGCAGCAGTTTGTTATGCATCCGGTGGTTGATGCGGCGAAAGCTGAGTAGCCCCTCCAGCAGCAGTGCCAGCGGGCGCCAGCCCCGCAGCCAGAAGGGGTTGAACAGCCGCACTTCGATCCCGGGGTAGTGAGCCACCATCTCCAGAAAGCGGTTGTCACCGGCATAGAGATCATCCACCAGCAGCTGCACCTTGACGCCGCGTCGAGCGGCGTGGAGCAGCTCGCTCAGCAGCAGCTTGCCGCTGCTGTCCTCTTCCCAGCTGTAGTACTGCGCCTGGATCCGCTCGCGGGCATGGCGGATCCAGTGACAACGCACCTTGAGCGCCAGCTGGGGATCGTCGATCAGGGCAAAGGATCCGGGGATCATGGTGTCATCCTGCTGTCATGGCCGGGTGTCATAACGCTGGCGAGCCTCTTCACATATTCAAAAGGAGTTGCTGATGGAACTGCATGATACCCCGATGTTGCGCTATCTGGGCCAGCTCAGCCAGCCAGATCTCATCCCGGCCACCGGCCCCACCCACTGGTTCCTGCAACACAGGGACGGTGGCTGGCAATTGCCGACCGTGCAGGCGACCCTGCCGGTCAACCGGCTCAGGGCTGAGCCGCTTCGATAGCGGCAGCCTTACCCTCGATCTGGGGCAAGCTGAAACGATAGGCTACGTAGTACTTGTAGATGGTGCCGACATAGTTGATCGGCCCCTGTCCGACTTCGTTGGCCACCAGCTGATCTACGTTGCCGAACCAGACGTTGGGATCGAGCCCCAGTTTCTCCGCCTTGCCTCGCAGCGCCTGCACCCGGTTTGGCCCGGCGTTGTAGGCGGCGAGGGCAAACAGGTGGCGGTTGAGCCGATCCAGCTTGGGATCATTGAAGTAGGTATCGAGGATCAACCGCATGTAGCGGCAGGCGGCCTCCACATTGCCCTCCAGCGTGGTGAGTCTGGCGCCGTTGATGCCGACCTCCCGCCCCGTGCTGGGCAGCAGTTGCATGATGCCCACGGCCCCCTTGTGCGAACGCGCCTTGGGATTGAGGCCGGACTCCTTGTAGCCGAGCGCCGCCAGCATCAGCCAGTCGAGATCGTATTGATTGGCGTACTTCTCCAGCACTTTGCGAATGGTCGCAAGGCGCCCCATGGGATCTGGCGCCAGGATATTGCTCATCTGCTCGCTGTGAACCAGCAACCGGCGCAGGGTCATGTCGCTGTAGAGGCTGTTGCGGCTGACGCTCGCCAGATAGCCATTGACCGCTTTCAGCAGCTCGGGGCTGTTCTTGCGCAGCGCCCAGCCACTGGTGCCGTTGCTGCGCAGGGGGATCAACTTGTGAGCCTTGAGACCGGAGATCATGCCACTCAGCCAGATCCGCCCCTTGTAGCTGTCGGTCACCGTCAGGGGAATAATGCCAGCGGCCACCATCTCCAGCAGATCGCCATCCTGTAGATATTCGGGCACCGTCTCGATATAGACGGGGGGCAGCCCCAACTCGCGAAACAACCAGTTGAGCTGGCGCAAGCTCTCGTAGTAGCTGGAGCTGGCCCGCACCCAGACCCGCCTGCCAGAGAGCTGGGTAATGCGGCTGAAGGCGGGCAGGCTGTTCTGGCTAACCACCCACTCCTCGATGGAAGAGATGAGCGGCCGGGAGAAGGCCACCTGTTCACGCCGGGTCGGGGTCACCGTCATGGTCGCCGCCACCAGATCCCCACGCCCCTCGGTCAGATAGTCCAGCAGCTTGTCCTGCCGCACCGGGATGTAGACCACCTTGAGTTTGACCTTCTCTTTAGCGAGATAGGTGTTGTTCAGCCAGCGCTCGAATCCTTGCAGCTGATTGACCAGAATGCCGTACTGGGTGCCGCGATCGAGAAAATAGAAACCGCGCTCATAGACCACCAGAGCCCTGAGTTCGCGCTTTTGCAGAATGCTTTCGAGGTCCCCGGGTTGGGGCAAACGCACCGGCTTGAGCTCAGCCGCCAGCAGGGAAAAACAGCAGAGGGCCAGCAGAGCCCAAATCCAGCGTCGCATCACGATGGCTGCCCCTGTGCTGAGGTCACGCCTGCTGCCTGTTGGCAGCACGGATCACGATAGAGGGTGGGATTGGGGGCAGAGATCCATCGCTGCGTCATGATATTTACGCCTTCTGTTGGCCGACTCGCGCCGGGCAAAACGTCTGTGGGATAGAGTAACTATAGAACGCCGACCCACAGCAGAAGGGTCAACACGGCAGGCAAACCTGCCGCGTTATCAGACAACTCAGATAGAGCGGGCCCGCATTTCGAAAATCAGTTTTTCGGCGGTGCAGGTGAATTGCAGGCGGGCTTTCAGGATCACGCCGTTGGCGCCCTGGGTCAGTTCGCTGCTCACTTGAGCTTCGGCGGTGACCTGTTTGGCCAGTGCTTCATAGGCAGCCAGCTTGGCGCGGGCATCCGCCTCGGCCGCGGCTTCAATAACCAGCTCCATCACATCATCGCCTTCGCCGATGATGGTGCCGATCTCGGCAAAACAGCCACAGCTGTCACAGGTTTCGTTCAGTTCAACTTTCTCGTCTACAGACATTTTCTACTCCTACTGCTTATTTCGGATGATTTGCGTCGTCACGCATCGCCTTGCGAAAATCTTTGATGGCAGTACCCAGATCCTCACCTGCACTGGCAAGACGCTTGCTGCCGAAGACCAGCACAACGACCAGCAAGAGGATCAACATATGCCAGATATGAATTCCACCGAGTCCCATAGGGATACTCCCTCACAAAGAGATATCTGTTACTTGTATCAAAATAGAGCGCAGGGATTGTTGGGCAAAATCAAGGCAGGTGCAAGTGAGCAAATAAATCATAGCCAAAAAATAGGGCGACCCTGAGGTCGCCATATTGATTGTGCTACATGTCCCCTCAACCGCTACATCCTGTACCAGTGGTTCATGCGAACCTGAGACCATTCGAGGATAAGATCGCCAAGATATGAAAACAAATGGTATAAATTCATCTTAGAATTGAAGAGGATTCATATCATGCTGCTGGAACAACTGGGTCGCATCGACCTCAATTTGCTGATTATCCTGCAGGTACTGCTGGAGGAGCGCAACGGCAGCAAGGCGGCACGCCGCCTTCATCTGAGCCAGTCCGCCGTCAGCAAAGCCCTCGGCCGTCTGCGCGATACCTTCAATGATCCCCTCTTCATCCGCTCCGCCTACGGGCTGGAACCCACCGGCCGCGCCCTTGCGCTGCAACAGCAGTTGCAACCCATCCTGCTGTCGCTGGATAACCTGATCCAGCCGCCCGAGTTCGACCCCGCCAGCTCGGAGCGAGAGTTCGTCATCGCCAGCATGGACAGCGCCTTCACCCTGTTTGCCCCGCTCTACCTGAGCGAGTTGAAGCGGCAGGCACCAAGGATCCGCTTGCGTTACGAGGAGTGGACCGAGAACAGCCTGACCGAGATGAGTCAGGGACAGGTGGACATCGCCTTCGCGGTGCGGGAGAACTGCATCAGCTCCGATTATCGGCTCGATACCCTGCCCGACAGCATCTGTCAGCGAGTGCTGGCGGTCGATGATCTCACCTGTCTGGTGCAGCAGCACCACCCCGCGCTGCGGGAGCCCAACTGGAATCTGGAGCACTACCTCAGCTATCCCCATGTGCAGACTTACTGCGAGGGGCGAGACCGCTGGATGCTGGATCACAAGCTGGCGGAGCAGGATCTCTACCGGCGTATCGAGGCAACCGTGCCCTCCTTCGAGGCGGCGCTGCGGATGGGGATGCACTCCGACATGATAGTGACCCTCTCCAGGCTCTACGCTCGCCACGCTACCCAGGTCTATCCGCTGTTGCAGCTGCCGCTGCCCATCGGGTTGGACAGCATCTCCCATCTGCTCATCTGGCATCAGCGTCACAGCGAGGATCCGGGCCACCGCTGGCTGCGGGAATTGCTGCTCTCCCTCATCATGAGCAAACTGGAACCCGCAGCGACCACTCACGAGTGACGACACGCCCTCTCGGCAGGAAGAAAAGAACGGGGCTCTGCGTAGCCCCGTTTCATTCACTTCAAGATGTAAACCGCTCAGCCTTGGCCGGTCACTGCCAGATAGTGATGTACCCCGTCCAGCAGCATCTGGACCGAGATCATCACCAACAGCATACCCATCAACCGCTCCACCGCAGTGAGTCCCCGCTCACCCAGCAGCTTGTTGAATACCTCGTAGAACATCAGGATCACCGCGCTGGCAGCCCAGGCCATAAAGAGTGCCAGCGACCAGTCCACCATCCGGGTCGGCTCCTGATTGGCCAGCAGCATCAAAGAAGCCAGGATAGAAGGACCGGCGATCATCGGGATCGCCATCGGCACCAGGAAGGGCTCCTCGCCCGCCGCCAGCCCGGTCACGCCCCCCTCACTCGGGAAGATCATCTTGATGGCGATCAGGAACAGGATGATGCCCCCCGCAATGCTGACCGCCTCCTGCCGCAGGTTGAGGAAACCGAGGATCTGCTGACCGACGAACAGGAACAGCATCATGATGGCCAGCGAGAAGAGCAGCTCGCGCACCATCACCTTGCGGCGTCGCTTGGGATCGATATGACGCAGTATAGAGAGGAAGACCGGCAGGTTGCCCAGCGGGTCCATGATCAGAAACAGCATGACTGCGGCAGAGAAAGTATCCATACAACGCCCGGGCTACGCCCTGAATAGGGAAAAGAGAGGGGGCGAAATATAGCAAAGGGCGAAGAATTGAGCGAGCGCCATGATGCGCTCGCAGCGGGATTAACCGTGGTTGCAGATCTTGTCGGCACGGGTCTGGAAACCCTCGGCCGAGTCGATGAATTTGCCGCGAGCAGCCAGAAAGTCGATCAGCGCTTCCGCATCCATCTCGCTGGCGCTGCAGGTATGAAAACGGGCCTCGGCACCGAACCGCTCGGCCATCGCCTGTTTCAGGCTGGCACGGGTAAATTGCCCCCCTTGTGCCAACATCATCTCCATCACTTCGTGACCATGAACCGATTGCGACATCTCTCACCTCAATAATAAACATATTTAATGCCAATTAAATATCTCCCCGCCCGGAGGGATCTTGATATAGGCCAATAAATTGCGCATTACCTGGTCAGGGGAGTGGTCACCGCCACCGCTTTGTCGATAATGTGGCAACCCGCGTCAGGGATCGCTACACTGGCGCCCCTTTTTGGCCATCGCAGACAATGTATAAGGATATTGGCGTCATGCTGTTCCATGGAGAGGCTCTCAAGCCCTGGCAGATCTGGACCCGCCGACCACTCTGGCTCAAGACCCTGATCGGCATGCTGACAGGGGTGGGTCTGGGCGTCGGCTTTGAAGAGCAAGCCCTGCTGCTCAAGCCCCTTGGCGTCCTGTTCGTCAACACCATCCAGATGCTGATGGTGCCCCTCATTTTCTGTTCGGTCATCGCCGGCCTCACCTCGCTGCTCAAGGGCAAGGCCCTCGATCGCATCGGCAGCAAGGCGATCTGCCTCTACTTCTGCTCGACCGCCATCGCCATCTGCATCGGCCTGATGATGGGCTGGCTGCTGGAACCCGGCATGGGTGCCGACATGGGCCCCTATGAGCGGGTCGGTATGTCGGAACCACCCACCCTGGCCAGCGTGCTGAGCCATCTGGTGCCGAGCAACCCGGTACAGGCGATGGTGGATGGCAAGATCCTGCAAGTGATCGTCTTTGCGGTGGCGCTGGCGGTGGCCCTCAATGCCAGCGGTCGCCGTGGCCGCCCCGCCATCCTCTTCTTCACCTCGCTGGCCGAGGGGATGTTCAAGCTGACCCAGATGGTGATGGCGCTCGCCCCTTATGGTGTCTGCGCCCTGATGGCCTGGATGACCGGCAAGTACGGTCTCGATCTGCTGCTACCGCTGCTCAAGGTGATCGGCGCCGTCTACCTCGGCTGCCTGCTGCACGTGCTCGGGGTCTATAGCACCCTGCTGCTCCTGCTGGCACGGCTCAATCCGCTGCACTACTTCAAGAGCATCGTCGATGCTCAGGCGGTGGCCTTCACCAGCAGCTCCAGCAACTCCACCCTGCCCATCAGTCTAGCCTGCGCCGAGAAGCGGCTGGGAGTCTCCCCCGCCATCACAGCCAAGGTGCTGCCCATCGGCGCCACCATCAACATGGATGGCACAGCCCTCTATCAGGGAGTGACTGCGCTGTTCGTGGCTCAGGCATTCGGTGTGGATCTGCACATGGTCGATTACCTGACCATCATCAGCATCGCCACCCTGGCAAGTATCGGCACCGCAGGCACCCCGGGCACCGGGCTGATGCTGCTGACCCTGACCCTGACGGCGGTGGGCTTGCCGCTGGAAGGGGTGGCACTGATTGCAGGCATTGACCGGATCCTCGACATGGCGCGCACCACGGTCAACGTATCGGGGGATATTCTGGTGTCGGTGCTGATCGCCCGCAGCGAAAACGAGCTGGATCTGGCGACCTATCACGATGCCAGCGCAGGGGAAGATATCGAGTTCCCGCCGCGCTAGCGGAAGAGAGATCAGCTGTCGTGGGGATCGTGGTGACAGCGCCAGCAGACGTCGAAGTTGGCGCCGTTCTCCTCCCCGCACTGGCCGCACAGCCAGCCGTTACCCTGGCGCTGCTGGTAACGCTCGATGACCCTTCCTGCCTTGCTGCGATCCTCGGCCCGCACCATCAGAGTCACCTGCAACATGTCGACCGGCAGTTCGCCAAGGGCGCCAGACAGCCCCTCGCCATTGAGGCGCACCAGCACCCCTTCCGCCTCCAGCGCCCCTTTCAACGCGTGCGCCTCCAGGGTGTGTGAGGCGCGATAGAGATTGATCCAGTTATCCATAGCTCCCCCTTACAACAACTTGTCGATGCCAAACTCGGCGCCGTTCTCAATCATGAAATCGATGAATGCCCGCAACTTGCGCGGCATCAGTTGCCGCTCCGGAAACAGCAAATAAATCGGCACCCTGGGTTGCTGCCACTCTGGCAGCAGGATCACCAATTCGCCGCTGGCCAGCTCATCCTGACAGAGCATAGCGGGTAACGAAGCCAACCCCAGCCCCGCCTTCGCAGCCTCCCGGGCACAGGTAATATTATTGACCCGAAAACGGGATGGGGGGTCAACCAGCACCTCTCTGCCATCCAGCTCGAAGCACCAGTGAGAGGCGAGAAACCCGCTGCTCACCGTCACCCGCTCGTGGTTGGCCAGATCCTCCGGCCGCTCGATGACCGGGCTGCGGGCAAGATAGTCCGGGCTGGCACAGAGCAGCCTTCCGGTGCTCCAGAGTCGGCGCGCCGCCAGATTGGAGTCGCTCATGTCGCCAATCCGCACCACCGCATCCAGCCCTTCGCTGATGGGATCCACCACCCGGTTGGTCAGCTCCAGCTCCACCTGCAGGGCGGGATAGGCCTGCAAAAACTTGGCGACCAAGCGCCCGACCACCAGTTGCCCCGTTTCGATGGGCACCGCCAGTTTGAGGGTGCCGGTTACCTCCTGCTGGCTGGCGCTCAGCATCAGCTCGGCTTCGGTCAGGGCATCGACCGCCTTGCTGCAGTGCAGGTAGTACTTCTCCCCCTCCTCGGTCAAAGTGAGCTGACGGGTGGAGCGATAGAGCAGACGCACTCCGAGCCGCTGTTCAAGCTCGGCGATGCGGCGGCTGACCATCGCCTTGGTCATCCCCAGCTCGCGGGCGGCCCCCGTAAACGAGCCCTTGTCGACGATACGCACCAGAATTAACGCGGCATTGAGATCCATTGTTGCACCAGTGAAACTGTATATCTCGTGAACCAATACTAATCGAAACAGTTGACCAGTGTTAGCCTGCGCCCCTTAAGTTCAGGAATCACAAAAATGAGTCAACACAAAAAAATTCCCCTGCTGGCAGCCATGATATTGGCGCTGCTCGGTCTGCTGTTCGCCGGTTACTGGTATCTTCACGGCCGCTATTTTGAAAGCACCGACAACGCCTATCTGCAAAGTGAAGTGACCGGGATCAGCTCCAAACTGCCCGGCTATATCCGCGAAGTGCTGGTCACCGACAACCAGCCAGTCAAAGCGGGCCAACTGATCGCCCGGCTCGATGATCGCGAATACAAAACCAGGGTCGCGGAGGCCGAAGCCGACCTGCGCCTCAATCAGGCGACGGCCGAAAATCTGGCCGCCACCCGCACCCAACAACTGAGCCTGATCCAGCAGGCCGAGGCCAAGGTCGCCTCCGCCAATGCCGAACAGCTGCGTGCCAGCCAGCAGGTCAACCGGATCAGTCAGCTCAACCAGCGCCACTACAGCTCGCAAGACAGTCTGGACGAGGTGCGTGCCGGACTGCAGGTCAATCAGGCGCAAGCCCGGGAGGCCCAAGCCGCCCTGCAAGCGGCCCGTGAGCGACTGCTGGTACTGGATGCCGAGCGCAAACAGAACTTGGCCAAGCTGGCGTTGAGCGAAGCACAACTGGAGCAGGCCAAGCTGGAGCTCGGCTACACCGAGCTGCGGGCACCGGCCGATGGCATCATCGGCAAGCGCAGCCTGCGGGAAGGCCTCTACGTCCAGTCCGGTATGCAGGTCGCCAGCCTGGTGCCGCTGCAGCAGGTGTGGGTCGAGGCCAACTTCAAGGAGACCCAGCTCGCCCATATGCAGCCGGGCCAGAAGGTCGAAGTGGTACTCGATGCCTACCCGGATCAACCGGTCGAGGGGATCATCGACAGCTTGGCCCCGGCGACCGGCGCCAAGTTCGCCCTGCTGCCACCGGAGAATGCCACCGGCAACTTCACCAAAATTGTGCAACGGGTACCGGTCAAGATCCGCATCCCCGAGCCGGGCCCGCTGGCAGGCAAGCTGCTGCCGGGTCTCTCCACCGAAGTGATCGTGGATACCCGCACTCCTGATCCCGTGGTGGCTGCCAACTGATGGAACCCATTCCACGTCGCAACTGGATCGCGGTCATGGGGGGGCTTATCGGCGCCTTCATGGCCATCCTCGATATCCAGATCACCAATGCCTCACTGAAGGATATTCAGGGGGCCCTGTCGGCCACCCTGAGCGAAAGCTCCTGGATCTCCACCTCCTATCTGGTGGCGGAGATGATCGCCATCCCCCTGAGTGGCTGGCTGAGCCGAGGGCTGAGCGTGCGCCGCTACCTGCTCTGGACCACCGGCGCCTTTATCGCCGCCTCCGTGCTCTGCTCGTTCAGCTGGAACCTCACCAGCATGATCGTCTTCCGAGCGCTGCAAGGCTTCACTGGCGGGGCGCTGATCCCGATGGCCTTCTCCCTCATCGTCACCCTGTTGCCGCTCCAGAAGCGGGCCACCGGCATGGCGCTGTTTGGCCTCTGCGCCACCTTCGCCCCCGCCATCGGCCCAACCCTCGGCGGCTGGCTCACCGAGCAGATGTCGTGGCACTACATCTTCTATCTCAACGTGCCGCCGGGACTGCTGGTGATGGCCATGCTGGCCCACGGGCTGGATAAAAAACCGGTGGACTGGGCCGTGATCAAGCGGGTAGACCTCATCGGGATTGTCACCATGGCGCTCGGCCTCGGCTTGCTGGAGGTGGTACTGGAAGAGGGCAACCGGGAGGACTGGTTCGGCTCAAGCTTCATCGTGCGACTGGCGGTCATCTCGGCGGTGGCGCTGGTGTTCTTTGTCATCAGCCAGCTGATCCGCCGTCACCCGCTGGTCAATCTGCGGCTGCTGCACAACCCGCGCTTCGCACTCGCCTGCTTCGCCTATCTGATCCTCGGCATGGCGCTGATGGGATCTATCTATGTGTTGCCGCTCTACATGACCCAGATCCACAACTACAACGCGCTGGAGATCGGCGAAGTCCTTATGTGGATGGGGCTGCCGCAACTGCTGGTGCTACCGCTGGTGCCCAAGCTGACCCACAAGATAGACCCGCGCTATCTGGTGAGCTTCGGCTTCCTGATCTTCGCAGTCAGCTGCTTTATGAACGTCAACATGAGTGCCGACTACGCCGGGCCGCAGCTCATTCAGTCGCTTATCGTGCGGGCGCTGGGGCAGCCCTTCATCATGGTGCCGCTCTCCCTGGTCGCCACCGCCAGCCTGAGCCACGACGAGATCCCCTCCTCCTCGACTCTGCTCAACGTGCTGCGCAACCTCGGTGGTGCGTTCGGTATCGCCATCATCGCGACCCTGCTCGACAACGATACCCGCACCCATGTGCTGCAGATTGGCAGCACTCTGGCCGCCAGCAGTGTCGAGGGGCAGAGCTATCTGCTGCAACTGGCCCAGAGCATGATGGCGCAGGGTTCAGGCCCCGAGATTGCCCAGCAGCAAGCCCACGCCATGCTGGCCAATACCATCAACCGGGAGGCGGCCATCATGGCCTACAACCAGGTGTTCTACATCATGGGGATCTTCCTGCTGATCGCCAGCGGCCTGATGCTGTTGCTCAAATCCCCCGCCCCACGGGCAGCGGATGCCGAACCGCTAGAGGCGTGAAAAACCGCCGGGAATAAAACGAAAAACGGGCAAGCGCCCGTTTTTCGTTATCTGTTGCCTGTACTCAACCGCATGGCGTTATCCCGCCAGCGACCCCGCAATCAGGAATTGCGCCGCAAAGTAGCTGCTCATCACCCAGGCTCGAGCGTGGGGAAAGGGGCGGCGGAAGCGATCGAGCGCCAGCATGCTGTCGGAGAAGAGGAACATCAGTGCCCCCACCAAAGCGGCGGCCGAACCGGCAGTGAGAGAGGCGTGCCAGGCACCGGCGGCCACCCAAGCCATGCCGATGATCACCAGCATGTAGCAAAAGACCGGGATCCGCATCTCTCCCAGCTTGCCCCACAGCAGGCCAAATACCATGCCGGCAATCAGCAACAGCAGCAAGCCATCCACCAGATTGAGCAGCAGCGGTCCCTGGGCAAAGCCGACGATATAGCAGAGATGCGCGACAAGAAATGCCGCCAACCCCTGAATGAAGCGATCCCTTGGCAACATCAGCAGCACATCGCCCGCCAGCGAGAGGCAGAGGCCGAGCAGGATCCAGGCATGGGAACCGTCGTGGTCATAACTCTGGTAGCCGAACGCCAACGCAATGATAAGCAGCATGGTCAGCGGCTTGCTGATATAGAACTGGCGGCTGTCTGAACCGTAGGCAGCACGGATGTGCCACCAACCTGAAGCGATGATCAAGAAACTCAATAACATGCCCTGCTCCTCACCTGTTGCTCGCAGTCATACGGCAACCGTTTTTATCATGGTGCAGGGTAACAAATTCCCTACCCCAGTGGCAGGGGTGCTGATCAAATGGACAGACTAAGCCTAAAGTCTAATTGCCGCCCCGAGTGGTTCAGGGCATAAGTGACGGGTCTGGAGGATCACCATGGAAGAAGCTATGAAGAATTATCTGCCCGCCATCGATATCATGATGTGCCATCTGGGGATCAGCTTTGAGCAGGCCTGCGAACAACTGGGTCTCAGCCAGCAGGAGCAACGGGCACTGGATCAATTGCAGCAACAGCAGAGCCAAGCCAACTAAGCCCTCCCGTTATTGGATATCATGATGCGCCATCCGGGAATCAGCTTTGAGCAGGCCTGCGAACAGCTGGGTCTTAGCCAGCAGGAGCAACAGGCGCTGGATCAGTTGCAGCAACAGCAGAGCCAAGCCAACTAAGCCCTCCCGTTATTGGATATCATGATGCGCTATCTGGGGATCAGCTTTGAGCAGGCCTGTGAACAGCTGGGTCTCAGCCAGCAGGAGCAGCAGGCACTGGATCAGTTGCAGCAACAGCAGAGCCAAACCAACTAGCCCGTTCAAACATGCATACCAAAGAGAAGACCGCCAGCAGGCGGTCTTCTCTTTTAGTATGTGTGATACCCCGGCAAGGCATCATGCAATGCCTGCCAGCAGGCGACTCCAGTTGCGTTTACCAGCGATAAAGCCGTCACGCAGGGCCCGGTACTCCAGTTGCAGCTTGAGGCGGTCATAGCGCGCCAGCGCCTTGCGCTTGCGCAGCTCCAGCAGCCGCTTGCGACTAGCGTAATAGTGTTGCAACTGCTGGCTCAGCTTGTCGTACTCCTCCTGCAGCAGCGCCTGCCACAGTTCGCGATCTTCCTGCTTGCGCAACTTGGCTTGTGCCCGTTTCAGCTGCATCTGCAGCCGGGCTTGTTCGATACGCTCCTCCGGCGAAGATCTGAGATCTCCCGCCAGACCGCACCAGGAGGCGAGCCGGATCAACCACTTGGTCGGATCGAACTGCCACCAGTGAATGCCATTGCGGTAGTCATTCTCGAACAGGTGGTGAAAGTTGTGGTACCCCTCGCCAAAGGTGAAAAAAGCCAGGATGCCGTTATCGCGAGCGGTATTGCGGTCGGTATAGGGCTGACTGCCCCAGATGTGGGCCAGCGAATTGATGAAGAAGGTGGTGTGGTGAGTCATCACCATTCTCAGCACGCCTGCCAACAGCAACATGCCGAGCATATCCCCGTGCCATAGGCCGAGCAGCAGCGGCAGCCCCAGATTGGCCGCCAGCGCCAGCGTCAGATAGTGACGGTGCTGAAACGCGACCACCGGGTTGTTCTGCAGGTCACGCACATTATTGTAATCGCCATAGCGATCTCCCTGATGCTCCCGCAGCATCCAGCCAATGTGGGAATACCAGAAGCCGCGCCCCGCGCTGTAGGGGTCTTTATCGTTGTCATCCACATGACGATGGTGATGGCGGTGATCGGCCGACCAGTGCAGGGCCGAATTCTGCAGCGCCAACGCACCGCCGATGGCAAACAACCACTGCAAAGCGGGGTGCGCCTTGTAGGCCTTGTGCGACCAGAGCCGGTGATAGCCTGCGGTGATGGAGAGACCACTAAGGCAGAACAACAACAGGAAACTGGCCCACTGCCAGAGATCGTAACCGTGGCTCACGCCGTACCAGGGCACGACAATCAACGCCACTATCCCGGAGAGGGAGAACAGCAGGGTATTGGTGAAAATAATGGGGGGTCTGGCCATCTCATTGCATCCTTTCAGCGAACAGCTGTTAGCCATTTTCTATGGTGATTTCCTCACGGTCAATGGTAAAAAAATAGGATACAAACCTGATCCTGAGGCGCCTTCGGGTTATCATTTGTCCTCGTTAAGCTGAAGGTGACTGATTTCGTGGGTATTCGCGCTCAACAAAAAGAAAAAACCCGGCGTACATTGATCGATGCTGCATTCAGCCAACTGTGCGCCAATCGGAGTTTCTCCAATCTCAGCCTGCGGGAAGTCGCTCGCGAAGCGGGTATCGCGCCCACCTCTTTCTATCGCCACTTTCGCGATATGGAGGAACTGGGCCTGACCCTGGTTGACGAAGGAGGCCTTACCCTGCGCCAACTGATGCGCCAGGCACGCCAGCGCATTGCCGGTGGTGGCAGTGTCATCAGCACCTCGGTGCAGACCTTTATGGAGTTTGTCGAGAACAACCCCAACATCTTTCGGCTGCTGCTGCGGGAACGCTCCGGCACCTCGGCCGCCTTTCGCCAGGCGGTAGCTCGCGAAATCCAGCACTTTATCGCAGAGCTGACCGATTATCTGGAAGCCACCACAGAAGCACCACGGGAAGATGCCTACATCCAGGCAGAAGCCATGGTCACCATCGTCTTCAGTGCCGGTGCCGATGCACTCGACATGACCAGCGAAGAGTGCCGTGCACTCTCCGACCGAACAATTCGCCAACTGCGGATGATCGCCATGGGCGCCGAGGTACAAAACCAGAAGCGCCGTGAACCTCACCCATGACCACAGGATGGAGAACGACATGCCTGAACAGCTTATGATCCCGAAAAAACCGCTTGCCATGGCCATGCTGATTGGTATCTGTGGCGATGCCTCTCTGGCCGTGCTGACCAACTCGGTCGTGCCTTTCTCCTTCTTCCCGCTGATTGCCCTCTGGCTGGCGGCCTATCAGCTGTTCCAGCACTATCGCCATGAACCCATGGTGGGCAACACCCCCATCTGTACCCTGCTCTGCTTCTTTATCGGTGTCTTCGGTCACTCCGCGCTGCTCAAGGTGCAATACCCGGAGCTTGGCAGCAACTTCTTTTCCCTGATTATGATGCTGCTGTTACTGGCGGCCCTCTCCATCAAGCTCGGCCTGAGCATTGGCAACAAAGAGAAGCCCTGATAAATCAACCGAGTGATGGTAATCAGTTGATAGATAAAGCAAAGAGGCCTTCCCGTCGGGAAGGTCTCTTTGCTTGAACTGTACCTGATGAATCCGGCAATCTCGGTATTCCCAACCTAGCCAAACGGCTTGGCTTCAAGATCGATGTGCAGATGGAAGCGGAGGTGGTAAATATGGGACTGCCCTGTAGTCAGCAAGCGGCAGAAGCCTGATTTGACCCCTTGTAGACTCGTTCAAATGGCTGATAAGGCCCGGATATAGCCCGAAAATGGCGGGAATAACCGGCTATCTGGCCCTCTCTTGGCAGGTAAAAACCAAACGTTGGCTGTTTAACACGCTAAAAACACCAAGGCCCGGTCGTGAAGCCGGGCTTTGTGTTGATTCTGGTGTGCAAATCTGTGGGTCTTATGGACAAAATCGCCCATAGCAAAAAGGCCTTCCCATCTGGGAAGGCCTTCAAATTAGTGGCGGAGCGGACGGGACTCGAACCCGCGACCCCCGGCGTGACAGGCCGGTATTCTAACCGACTGAACTACCGCTCCGCATTCGGTTAGCTTGCGCTAAATTGGTTGCCGCTTCTTATGAGGTGTCATCCTCGCAGCCAGTGACGTGATTCTTCACATCACCGTTTAATTGGGTGCCTGGCAGTGTCCTACTCTCGCATGGCGAATGCCACACTACCATCGGCGCTACCGCGTTTCACTTCTGAGTTCGGCATGGGATCAGGTGGTTCCACGGCGCTATGGCCGCCAGGCAAATTCTTCAATCTTGGAAAGCTGACGTGAATAACGACTTGGCTAGTTGCTTGTCATTATCACTGAATTTGTAAGTAGTGCGCTTGGTATTTGCTACAAGCCTTAGAACACTTCTTGGGTGTTGTATGGTTAAGCCTCACGGGTAATTAGTACGGGTTAGCTCAATGCATCGCTGCACTTACACACCCCGCCTATCAACGTTGTGGTCTCCAACGGCCCTTTAGGACCCTCAAGGGGTCAGGGATGACTCATCTCAGGGCTCGCTTCCCGCTTAGATGCTTTCAGCGGTTATCGATTCCGAACTTAGCTACCGGGCAGTGCCACTGGCGTGACAACCCGAACACCAGAGGTTCGTTCACTCCGGTCCTCTCGTACTAGGAGCAACTCCCTTCAATCATCCAACGCCCACGGCAGATAGGGACCGAACTGTCTCACGACGTTCTGAACCCAGCTCGCGTACCACTTTAAATGGCGAACAGCCATACCCTTGGGACCGACTTCAGCCCCAGGATGTGATGAGCCGACATCGAGGTGCCAAACACCGCCGTCGATATGAACTCTTGGGCGGTATCAGCCTGTTATCCCCGGAGTACCTTTTATCCGTTGAGCGATGGCCCTTCCATTCAGAACCACCGGATCACTATGACCTACTTTCGTACCTGCTCGACCTGTCCGTCTCGCAGTTAAGCTGGCTTATGCCATTGCACTAACCTCCTGATGTCCGACCAGGATTAGCCAACCTTCGTGCTCCTCCGTTACTCTTTGGGAGGAGACCGCCCCAGTCAAACTACCCACCAGGCACTGTCCGCGAGCCCGATTCAGGGCCCTGCGTTAGAACATCAAACATACAAGGGTGGTATTTCAAGGACGGCTCCAGCGCAACTGGCGTCACGCCTTCAAAGCCTCCCACCTATCCTACACATGTAGGTTCAATGTTCAGTGCCAAGCTGTAGTAAAGGTTCACGGGGTCTTTCCGTCTAGCCGCGGGTACACCGCATCTTCACGGCGAATTCGATTTCACTGAGTCTCGGGTGGAGACAGCATGGCCATGGTTACACCATTCGTGCAGGTCGGAACTTACCCGACAAGGAATTTCGCTACCTTAGGACCGTTATAGTTACGGCCGCCGTTTACCGGGGCTTCGATCAAGAGCTTCGCTTGCGCTAACCCCATCAATTAACCTTCCGGCACCGGGCAGGTGTCACACCCTATACGTCCACTTTCGTGTTTGCAGAGTGCTGTGTTTTTGATAAACAGTCCCAGCCATCTGGTCACTGCGACTCCCAACTGCTCCATCCGCAAGGGACTTCACTGTCAAGAGCGAACCTTCTCCCGAAGTTACGGTTCTATTTTGCCTAGTTCCTTCACCCGAGTTCTCTCAAGCGCCTTGGTATTCTCTACCCGACCAC
>NZ_CP077210.1:3320000-3507500 GCF_019047065.1 Aeromonas sp. FDAARGOS 1414
ACCACGCTCTACGTCTTCACGCTTCACGCCACGCAGCAGTGCACCGATGTTCTCGCCTGCACGACCTTCGTCCAGCAGTTTGCGGAACATTTCAACGCCGGTACAGGTGGTCTTGGTGGTATCTTTGATACCAACGATTTCCACTTCTTCACCAACTTTAACGATACCGCGCTCTACACGACCGGTAACTACAGTACCACGGCCAGCGATAGAGAATACGTCTTCGATCGGCATCAGGAACGGCTGGTCAATCGCACGCTCCGGCTCCGGAATGTAGCTGTCCAGGTGGCCAGCCAGTTCCAGGATCTTCTCTTCCCACTGAGCTTCGCCTTCCAGCGCTTTCAGTGCAGAACCACGGACTACCGGCAGGTCATCACCCGGGAAGTCGTACTCGGACAGCAGTTCACGAACTTCCATCTCGACCAGTTCCAGCAGCTCTTCGTCATCTACCATGTCACACTTGTTCATGAACACGATGATGTACGGAACGCCTACCTGACGACCCAGCAGGATGTGCTCACGAGTCTGCGGCATCGGGCCGTCAGTCGCTGCTACTACCAGGATCGCGCCGTCCATCTGGGCAGCACCGGTGATCATGTTTTTAACGTAGTCGGCGTGACCCGGGCAGTCTACGTGTGCGTAGTGACGGGTAGCGGTGTCGTATTCTACGTGGGAGGTGTTGATGGTGATACCACGCTCACGCTCTTCCGGTGCCTTGTCGATCTGGTCGAAGGCGAAAGCTTTACCACCGAAGTGCTTGGCCAGCACGTTGGTGATAGCTGCAGTCAGGGTGGTTTTACCGTGGTCAACGTGGCCGATGGTGCCGACGTTTACGTGCGGTTTATTACGCTCAAATTTTTCTTTAGACACGACGTAGTCCTTCTAGGTTAAACCCGCCTACCGTCGTAGGCGGGGAATCTTAAATTACTTGGATTTGCGCTCTTCGATCACGGCTTGTGCAACGTTGGTCGGTGCATCGTGATACTTGGCGAATTCCATGGCGTAGGAAGCGCGACCCTGGGTAGCGGAACGCAGTGCAGTTGCATAACCGAACATTTCGGCCAGCGGCACCAGAGCACGTACGATCTTGCCGGACGGGCCATCTTCCATACCTTCGATCAGGCCACGACGACGGTTCAGGTCACCGATAACGTCGCCCATGTAATCTTCCGGAGTTTCAACTTCTACTTTCATGATCGGTTCGAGCAGAACCGGGTTGGCTTTCATGAAGCCAGCCTTAAAGGCCATGGAAGCAGCGATTTTGAACGCCAGTTCGGAAGAGTCGACATCGTGGTAAGAACCGAAGTGCAGACGCACACCCAGATCCATAACCGGGTAACCAGCCAGCGGACCAGATTTGAGCTGCTCACGGATACCTTTATCAACACCCGGGATGAATTCACCAGGAATGACACCACCTTTGATGTCGTTGACGAATTCGTAGGCTTTGCCTTCTTCCAGCGGGTACATGTCGATAACAACATGACCGTACTGACCGCGACCACCAGACTGCTTGGCATGCTT
This sequence comes from Aeromonas sp. FDAARGOS 1414, assembly GCF_019047065.1. NCBI lineage: Bacteria > Pseudomonadati > Pseudomonadota > Gammaproteobacteria > Aeromonadales > Aeromonadaceae > Aeromonas > Aeromonas sp. FDAARGOS 1414. The sequence continues at coordinate 3,321,525 of NZ_CP077210.1, forward strand.
GCCTTCGATGTCTTTAACGGTGGTACGGATGGTTTCACGGTAAGCAACCTGCGGCTTACCTACGTTGGCTTCAACCTTGAACTCGCGACGCATACGGTCAACGATGATGTCCAGGTGCAGCTCACCCATACCAGCGATGATGGTTTGACCTGACTCTTCGTCAGTCCATACGCGGAAGGACGGATCTTCCTGAGCCAGACGCCCCAGTGCCAGACCCATCTTCTCCTGGTCAGCCTTGGTTTTCGGCTCAACCGCGATAGAAATTACCGGCTCCGGGAATTCCATACGCTCGAGGATGATCGGTGCGTTCGGGTCACACAGGGTGTCACCAGTGGTCACGTCTTTCAGACCGATGGCAGCAGCGATGTCACCAGCGCGTACTTCTTTGATCTCTTCACGCTTGTTGGCATGCATCTGAACGATACGGCCAAAACGCTCGCGCTTGTCCTTGACGGAGTTCAGCACGGTGTCACCGGAGTTGATCACGCCAGAGTAGACACGGAAGAAGGTCAGGTTACCAACGAACGGGTCGGTAGCGATCTTGAACGCCAGAGCAGAGAACGGCTCGTCATCGGAAGCGTGACGCTCGTCTTTGGTCTCGCCGTCCATTTTCAGGCCGTCGATAGCAGCAACGTCGGTCGGAGCCGGCAGGTACTCGATCACGGCATCCAGCATGGCCTGTACGCCCTTGTTCTTGAACGCGGAGCCACAGGTTACCAGGATGATTTCGTTGTTCAGCACGCGCTGACGCAGAGCACCCTTGATCTCTTCCTCGGTCAGCTCTTCGCCGCCCAGGTATTTTTCCATCAGGTCTTCAGACGCTTCAGCAGCGGCTTCAACCAGATTCATGCGCATTTCTTGCGCCTGTTCCAGCAACTCGGCCGGGACGTCTTCGTAATCGAAGGATACGCCCTGATCAGCTTCATTCCAGTTGATGGCTTTCATCTTGACCAGGTCAACGACGCCCTTGAAGTTCTCTTCAGAGCCGATGTTCAGCTGAAGGGGAACCGGAGTACCTTTCAGACGGGTCTTGATGTGCTCAACGCAGCGCAGGAAGTTGGCGCCGGTACGGTCCATCTTGTTGACGAACGCGATACGGGGAACCTTGTACTTGTTAGCCTGACGCCATACGGTTTCAGACTGTGGCTGTACGCCACCTACGGCACAGTACACCATCACGGCACCGTCCAGAACACGCATTGAACGCTCTACTTCGATAGTAAAGTCAACGTGGCCCGGGGTATCGATGATGTTGATACGGTGCGGTTGGAACTGTTTACCCATACCGGACCAGAAAGCGGTGGTCGCGGCGGAGGTGATGGTGATACCACGCTCTTGTTCCTGTTCCATCCAGTCCATGGTGGCAGCGCCATCGTGAACTTCACCGATCTTGTGACTTACACCGGTGTAAAACAGTACGCGCTCGGTAGTAGTAGTCTTACCGGCGTCAATGTGAGCGGAGATACCGATGTTACGATAACGCTCAATGGGGGTTGTACGAGCCATTGTCATCCTCTTACTAAGGCGCTTGTCCCTAGATAATTAAAGGTGCGCAGAGTCAAAAGACCCTGCGCAAGCGGATTACCAGCGGAAGTGAGCGAAGGCTTTGTTCGCTTCAGCCATACGGTGAACGTCTTCACGTTTCTTGACAGACGAACCCTTATTGTCAGCGGCATCCAGCAGCTCGCCAGCCAGACGCTGAGCCATTGATTTTTCACCACGTTTACGAGCGGCATCAACCAACCAGCGCATTGCCAGGGCATTGCGACGTACCGGACGAACTTCTACCGGCACCTGATAGGTTGCACCACCGACGCGACGAGATTTAACCTCGACCGCCGGACGAATGTTATCCAGAGCTTCTTCGAATACGGCCAGGTGCTCTTTGCCAGATTTGGTGGCAATGATGTCCAGGGCGCCATAAACAATGGCTTCTGCAACAGATTTCTTACCGTCAACCATTACTACGTTGACAAATTTAGCCAGCAGCTCTGATCCGAACTTGGGATCTGGCAGGATTTTACGCTGACCAACAACACGACGTCTTGGCATTTCAAATTCTCCGTAACTTCAGGGATTACCCAAAACTAGAAAGCTATCTAACTAGAAACGAATTAACGTTTGGCCTTACTTAACGGAGAACCATTAAGCTTTAGGACGCTTCACGCCATACTTGGAGCGAGCCTGCTTACGGTCTTTAACACCGGCACAGTCCAACGCACCACGAACGGTGTGATAACGAACACCTGGCAAGTCTTTTACACGACCGCCACGGATCAGAACAACAGAGTGCTCTTGCAGGTTGTGACCTTCACCGCCGATGTAGGAGGTGACTTCGAAGCCGTTGGTCAGACGTACACGGCACACTTTACGCAGTGCAGAGTTAGGCTTCTTCGGGGTGGTGGTATATACACGAGTGCATACGCCACGCTTCTGAGGGCACGCTTCCAGCGCCGGCACGTTGCTTTTCACAACGAGCTTGATGCGTGGCTTGCGAACCAACTGGTTAATAGTTGCCATCAAAAGGCTCCTGATAATGACTTCATAAACGTGTGGAAAATCCTCCCCGCAGATACGGGGACGCGAAATTTTATGCCCTGTTGTCTGGGGAGTCAAGATTTATACAATTTGCGTCACAAAAGGGCAATTCGGATCCGTTTGCTTTCACGACATCGCCTTGAATTTTCTTGAAAATATGCTTCTCAGCCACCCCAGGTGCGCGGGGAACCTTTTTGCGCAATCAGTGCCACCAGATCCGCCATATCGAGCAGATTGCCCACCCGATGCTGCAAACCGCGAGCTTGCAGATCTTCCTGCATCACATAAAGCGGGATACCCGCCAACCGCTCGATCCACTGGGGAGCCGATGCCGCAATCACGGCATCCTGCATCAGTACCAGCTCATCCTCGGGCTGAAGGTATGAGAGCGCCTCTGCCAGAGCCTGACTCTGAAAGGGGGAGTTCAATATCAGATGCAACATGGAGACCTCAAAAGCTGATGTGAGTCGAACATTGTGCCCAGCGCCGAGCCAGTTCCTGGCGCGGCAAACTCTCGACGGGGATCAGCAGATCATCCACTGTCACGCCACGCTCTGCCAGCGAGTCAGCACAAACATAGACCTCTTCGATGTCATAGAGTTCCAGCATCTTGAAGGTGGGCGCGTAGTGGCGCTGCAAAATGGCGGCAGGCTGCTGCTCCTTGAGCAGTTGCAGCACACCGTCCCCAATCAGGAAGAGGGCCAGCTCATCGGTCATGGCCGAGGTGGCCAGCAGGGCATCCAGTCCTTCCCGGCCGGCGGCATGACCATGGGGGCCACGACTGCAGATAAAGGCGATTTTCTTGCTCATGACTCCCCCTAGAACTGAACCAGCCGATCGGCGGTGAGCGCAGCCTCGGCCAACTGGCCCAGACCGCTCAGACAAAATGGCGCTTGCAGATTGAAGTGCACCAGCCCCGCCCCCTTGGCCTCCTGTTCATCGAGCACACCGCGCCGCATGGCGGCGGCGACGCAGACGTCGATACGGATCCCCTGCTCTTCTGCCAGCTCTCGCCACAGACGCACCAGGTCGGTCTCATCGGATGCTGGCAGATGCAGACCGTTGCCGTTGCAGACCCCGTCCTGATAGAAGAACAGGTGGGACAAGGTATGCCCCTGTGCCAACAGGGTGCGGGCAAAACGATAGGCTGTGCTGGCCGATTGGGTGCCATAGGCAGGCCCCGTGACCAGGATGGCAAAACTCAGACTCATAGCAGGACTCCTGTGCTGACCCGGTCCATTTTACGCCAAAAACAAAAAAGCCCCTGCCAGGAGGGGCTTGATTCGATCTGTTGATCAGAGATGGGCAATCGCCTCAACTTCGACCAGCACATCTTTCGGCAGACGGGCCACCTCCACGCAGGAGCGGGCTGGCGCAGCATCACCAAAGTAGCGGGCATAGACCTGATTGAAGGCAACGAAGTTGTTCATGTCGCTCAGGAAGCAGGTGGTTTTGACCACTTTGCTGGCATCGGCACCGGCAGCGTGCAACACGGCAACCAGATTCTTCATCACCCGTTCGGCCTGCTCTTCGATGCCGCCAGCCACGATCTCCATGGTGGCAGGATCGAGCGGGATCTGCCCGGAGGTGAAGATCATCTCGCCAACCTTGGTAGCCTGAACATACGGACCAATCGCGGCAGGCGCCTTGTCGGTTGCAATCACTTCTTTAGCCATTCATCTATCCCCTTCTGGAATGAGTTACTCGTTCTCGTCTTCACCCTGCTTGCGCTGTCGGATGTAAAGATAAACGGTATGTTTTGAAATATTGAGTTTGTCCGCCACCAGATTGATCGAGTCCTTGATGTCGAAAATGCCCTTCTCGAACAGCTGGGTCACGATGAAGCGGTTCTTGGCATTGTTGGCCACGGTGGGATCGCGATTGATCTCGTCGATGGTGTTATCCACCGTCTGGGCAACCAGCTCTTCCACGCTGTTGGCGAAGGTCTCTGGTGACTGACGCGCCGCCTGCTGGGGCGTCGGGAAAAATTCGGCCACGAACTCGTGGAAAGGCGCATTGATGTGCAGATTGATGCAGATAAGCCCCACTACTTGCCGCTCGCTGTTGCGAATGGCGATGGTGCTCGACTTCATCAGCGCGCCGGTACGGCTGCGAGCGAAATAGCTCTGAGTGTAATCCTGGCCGGTGCTCTCGATATCCTTGAGCATGCGCAGGGCGAGATCGGTGATGGGCGCCCCGAGGGTGCGTCCGGTATTGAAGCCGTTGGCGATCTTGATCACCGACTCGTGCAGATTTTCCAGGGAGTGGAGTACCACTTCACAATGCTTGCCGAACAGCTCGGCCAAGCCATCGATGAGCCCATCGTATGAGCGCAACAATTCCCTGTCTTCATCTGTAAAAGTGCGGCTGATCAGCTGTTCTTCGGGAAGCATGGCTTCCTCGATACCGACAGTCATGTTCTACCCCTGTAATAACCATTCAACTTTCCCGAGTTTTAAATTGCAGGGAAGTAAAGTCAACTTTTTTTGATTTTTTACTCTACAACTTTGCTCTGGATCATCCTGAAACCCGCGCTGCGTCTACCTTTGCCGAGGAATTGGCCAACAAAAAGGGCTCCTTGAAGGAGCCCTTTTTAATCACGGATGACGAGTTACTCTTCGTCGAAGCTACCGGCTGCGTTCAGCAGATCCGCCAGGTTCTGCTCCGCTTCATCAGCGGTCACCTGCGGGGTACCAACAGCACGAGCTGCGGCAGCACGCTGGTTGATCCGGCTGTGGTGGTAGGCAAAGCCGGTACCAGCCGGGATCAGACGACCCACGATGACGTTCTCTTTCAGACCACGCAGTTCATCACGCTTGCCACCTACGGCGGCTTCGGTCAGAACGCGAGTGGTTTCCTGGAAGGAAGCCGCGGAGATGAAGGACTCGGTGCTCAGAGATGCCTTGGTAATACCCATCAGTACATGACGGTAGGTAGCAGGGGTCTTGCCCTCGGCAACCAGCTTACGGTTGGCAATCTTCACACGAGCCACTTCAACCTGTTCGCCTTCGATCAGATCGGTATCGCCAGCGCTCAGGATCTCGCACTTGCGCAGCATCTGACGAACGATGACTTCGATGTGCTTGTCGTTGATCTTAACGCCTTGCAGACGGTAAACGTCCTGCACTTCGTTGGCGATGTAGTTGGCGACCGGGCTGATACCGCGCAGACGCAGGATGTCGTGAGCAGACTCAGGACCGTCCGCCAGCACTTCACCCTTCTCAACTTTTTCACCTTCGAACACGTTCAGGTTACGCCACTTCGGAATCATCTCTTCGTAGACGTTGCCACCATCGGTCGGGGTGATGACCAGACGGCGTTTGCCCTTGGTCTCTTTCCCGAAGGAGATGGTACCGGAGATCTCGGCCAGAATTGCCGGTTCCTTCGGTTGACGTGCTTCGAACAGATCCGCAACGCGCGGCAGACCACCGGTGATGTCCTTGGTACCGCCGGACTCTTGCGGGATACGCGCTACCGCGTCACCCACGCCCACGTTGGCACCATCTTCCAGGTTCACGATCGCCTTGCCCGGCAGGAAGTACTGGGCGGCTACATCGGTACCCGGGATCATCACGTCTTTGCCGTTCAGGTCGACCAGTTTAACGGTCGGACGCATCTCTTTACCGGCGCTCGGACGCTCGTTGACGTCCAGAACAACGATAGAAGAGAGACCGGTCAGCTCGTCGGTCTGACGAGTGATGGTCACACCATCGATCATGTGTTCGAACTGCAGGCGACCTGCCACTTCGGTGATGATCGGGTGGGTGTGCGGATCCCAGTTGGCAACGGTCTCGCCAGCACTCACGGCCTGGCCGTCCTTCACTTCCAGCACGGAACCGTAAGGCAGCTTGTGGCTTTCCTTGGTACGGCCCATGTCGTCCATGATGGTCAGTTCGGTAGAACGTGAGGTGATAACCAGTTTGTCATCGCTGTTGTGAACGAACTTGGCGTTCTGCAGCTTGATGGTACCTGTGTTCTTGACCTGGATGCTGCTTTCAGCAGCGGCACGAGATGCAGCACCACCGATGTGGAAAGTACGCATCGTCAGCTGGGTACCCGGTTCACCGATGGACTGGGCGGCGATAACACCGACAGCCTCACCCTTGTTAACCAGGTGACCACGGGCCAGATCACGGCCGTAGCAGTGAGCACAGTTACCGAAGTCGGTTTCACAGGTGATGGCAGAACGTACCTTCACACGGTCAACGGAGTTACGTTCCAGCAGGTCACACAGCTGCTCATCGAGCAGAGTGTTGCGGGCAACCAGGATCTCGTCCTCGGTACCCGGCTTGATGACATCTTCTGCCACCACACGACCCAGCACGCGCTCACGCAGCGGCTCGACCACGTCGCCACCCTCGATCAGCGGAGTCATCCACAGACCGTCGGTAGTGCCGCAATCGTCCTCGGTGATCACCATGTCTTGCGCCACGTCTACCAGACGACGAGTCAGGTAACCGGAGTTCGCAGTCTTCAGTGCGGTATCCGCCAGACCCTTACGAGCACCGTGGGTAGAGATAAAGTACTGCAGTACGTTCAGACCTTCGCGGAAGTTCGCGATGATCGGGGTCTCGATGATGGAGCCATCCGGCTTGGCCATCAGGCCACGCATACCGGCCAGCTGACGGATCTGAGCGGCGGAACCACGCGCACCAGAGTCAGCCATCATAAAGATGCTGTTGAACGAGGCCTGCTCTTCTTCTTCACCCAGCGAGTTGACGTTACGCTCTTTGGACAAGTTCTCCATCATGGCCTTGGAGACGCGCTCGTTGGCGCTGGCCCAGATATCGATAACCTTGTTGTAACGTTCGCCCGCAGTTACCAGACCGGACAGGAACTGGTCCTGGATCTCGGCAACTTCGGCTTCGGCAGACGCGATGATGTCTTTCTTGGCATCCGGGATGACCATGTCATCGATACCAACGGAAGCACCGGACAGCGCCGCGTAGTGGAAACCGGTATACATCAGCTGGTCAGCGAAGATAACGGTGTCCTTCAGCCCCTGCTTGCGATAGCAGGTGTTCAGCAGACGGGAGATGAGCTTTTTGCCCAGCGCCTTGTTGGATACGCATTTGATCCAGTTCTGCGGATTGGCTTCCAGATCGGCCTGCTCGGCAGCAGTCAGCACCTTCGGCTCGTCGATCAGGGCGTATTCCATACCTTTCGGCAGGATCAGGCTCAGGATCGCACGACCAACGGTGGTGTTCTTCATCTCGGTCTTGGCAACCAGCTCACCGGCTTCGTTCTTCACGTACTCGGTGATGCGGCACTTGACGCGAGCATGCAGGTCGGCCAGACCAGCACGGTACACTTTCTCGGCCTCTTTCGGGCCGGACAGCACCATACCTTCACCCTTCGCATTGATGCGGGCGCGGGTCATGTAGTACAGACCCAAGACCACGTCCTGAGAAGGAACGATGATCGGCTCACCGGAGGCTGGCGACAGGATGTTGTTGGTAGACATCATCAGCGCACGCGCTTCCAGCTGGGCTTCCAAGGTCAGCGGTACGTGAACCGCCATCTGGTCACCATCGAAGTCCGCGTTATACGCAGCACAAACGAGCGGGTGCAGCTGGATTGCCTTGCCTTCGACCAGAGTCGGTTCGAATGCCTGGATACCCAGACGGTGCAGAGTCGGTGCACGGTTCAGCAGAACCGGATGTTCGCGGATAACTTCGTCCAGGATATCCCAAACGACAGCTTCTTCGCGCTCCACCATCTTCTTGGCGGCCTTGATAGTGGTCGCCAGACCGCGGGTTTCCAGCTTGCCATAGATGAACGGCTTGAACAGTTCCAGCGCCATCTTCTTCGGCAGACCGCACTGATGCAGACGCAGAGTCGGGCCTACGGTGATAACGGAACGACCGGAGTAGTCGACACGCTTACCGAGCAGGTTCTGACGGAAACGACCCTGCTTACCCTTGATCATGTCGGCCAGGGATTTCAGCGGGCGCTTGTTGGAACCGGTGATGGCACGACCGCGACGGCCGTTATCCAGCAGCGCATCGACGGACTCTTGCAGCATACGCTTTTCGTTGCGCACGATGATGTCCGGAGCAGCCAGATCCAGCAGACGCTTCAAGCGGTTGTTACGGTTGATCACGCGACGGTACAGATCGTTCAGATCGGAAGTCGCGAAACGGCCGCCGTCCAGCGGTACCAGCGGACGCAGGTCCGGCGGCAGCACAGGCAGCACTGTCATGATCATCCACTCCGGCTTGTTGCCGGACTGCAGGAAAGCTTCCATCAGCTTCAGACGCTTGGTGGTCTTCTTGCGCTTGGTCTCGGAGTTGGTTTGATCCAGCTCCTCACGCATGGTTTTGACTTCACCTTCCAGATCGATAGCGCGCAGCAATGCCAGGATTGCTTCGGCACCCATCTTGGCGTCAAATTCGTCGCCCCACTCTTCCAGCGCATCCAGGTACTGCTCTTCAGAGAGCATCTGGCTGCGTTCGAGGTTGGTCATGCCCGGCTCGATTACGACGAAAGATTCGAAGTAGAGCACGCGCTCGATGTCGCGCAGGGTCATGTCCAGAAGCAGGCCGATACGGGACGGCAGGGACTTCAGGAACCAGATGTGGGCAGTCGGGCTGGCCAGCTCGATGTGGCCCATACGCTCACGACGGACCTTGGTCTGGGTCACTTCAACGCCGCACTTCTCACAGATCACACCACGGTGTTTCAGGCGCTTGTACTTGCCGCACAGACACTCGTAGTCCTTCACCGGTCCGAAGATACGGGCGCAGAACAGACCATCACGCTCCGGCTTGAAAGTCCGGTAGTTGATGGTCTCAGGCTTTTTGACCTCACCGAATGACCAGGAGCGGATCATGTCAGGAGAGGCCAGACCGATCTTGATACTGTCAAACTCTTCGGTCTTGGTCTGAGCCTTCAAAAACTTGAGTAAGTCTTTCACGTGTTTCCCCTGTCAGGAGTCTAACCTCGGCGCCCCGGCTGCCAAAACAGCGGGGCGCCCACGTCAATTCTCGAACAATAAGAGCGAGCTCTTACTCTTCGTCCAGCTCGATGTTGATACCCAGAGAGCGGATTTCCTTCAGCAATACGTTGAAGGATTCGGGCATGCCCGGCTCCATACGGTGGTCGCCATCCACGATGTTCTTGTACATCTTGGTACGGCCATTCACATCGTCAGACTTGACGGTCAGCATCTCCTGCAGGGTATATGCCGCACCGTAAGCCTCCAGGGCCCACACTTCCATCTCACCGAAACGCTGACCACCGAACTGAGCCTTACCACCCAGCGGCTGCTGGGTAACCAGGCTGTAAGAACCGGTAGAACGCGCGTGCATCTTGTCGTCGACCAGGTGGTTCAGCTTGAGCATGTACATGTAACCAACGGTTACTTTACGCTCGAAGCGGTTACCGGTACGGCCATCGAACAGATCAATCTGACCGGATTCCGGCAGATCGGCCAGCTTCAGCAGGGCTTTGATTTCGCGCTCTTTGGCACCATCAAACACTGGAGTAGCAACCGGCAGACCCTTACGCAGGTTACCCACCAGGGTACGTACGTCGTCGTCAGACAGTTCGGCGATGTTCACTTGCTGGGTGTCCTTCTCGCCCAGGTCATAGACCTGTTGCAGGAAGTTGCGCATCTCGTGCAGCTCGCGCTGCTCTTTGACCATGCGATCGATCTTCTCGCCGATACCCTTGGCCGCAAGGCCCAGGTGCACTTCGAGGATCTGACCGATGTTCATACGGGATGGTACGCCCAACGGGTTCAGTACGATGTCGACCGGACGGCCGAACTCGTCATGAGGCATATCCTCGACCGGACAGATCTTGGAGATAACACCCTTGTTACCGTGACGGCCCGCCATCTTGTCACCCGGCTGGATGCGACGCTTGACTGCCAGATAAACCTTGACGATTTTCAGTACGCCCGGCGCCAGATCATCACCCTGGATAATCTTGCGACGCTTGTTCTCGAATTTCTTGTCGAACTCGGCTTTCAGCTCAACGTGCTGTTCAGCGATCTGTTCCAGTTCGGTCTGCTTGCCTTCGTCTTCGATGGCCAGTTCAAACCACTTGGAGCGATCGAGCTTGTTCAGACGATCTTCGCTGTAACCGGCGGCCAGCAGCAGGTTGCGGGAGCGGCCGAAAATGCCGTCTTCCAGGATCTTGAACTCTTCGGTCAAGTCCTTCTTCGCTTCCTTCAGCTGCATCTCTTCGATTTCTTTGGCGCGCTTGTCTTTTTCCACGCCATCGCGGGTAAAGACTTGCACGTCAACCACGGTACCGTACACACCGTTCGGTACACGCAGGGAGGAGTCCTTCACATCGGACGCCTTCTCACCGAAGATGGCGCGCAGCAGCTTCTCTTCCGGCGTCAGCTGGGTTTCACCTTTCGGGGTTACCTTACCGACCAGAATGTCGCCGCCCTTCACTTCGGCACCCACGTAGACGATACCGGACTCGTCCAGCTTGGACAGAGCGGCTTCACCCACGTTCGGGATATCAGCAGTGATCTCTTCCGGACCCAGCTTGGTGTCACGGGAGATACAGGCCAGTTCCTGGATATGGATGGTGGTCAGGCGATCTTCCTGAACAACACGCTCGTTCACCAGGATCGAGTCTTCGAAGTTGTAACCGTTCCACGGCATGAACGCGACGCGCATGTTCTGACCCAGCGCCAGTTCACCCAGATCGGTGGACGGGCCGTCAGCCAGTACGTCGCCAGCCATGACCGGCTCACCCAACATCACGCAAGGACGCTGGTTGATACAGGTGTTCTGGTTGGAACGGGTGTACTTGGTCAGGTTGTAGATGTCGATACCGGCTTCGCCTGGCATCAGCTCATCTTCATTGACCTTCAGGACGATACGGGAGGCATCGACATAGTCGATTACGCCGCCACGCTTGGCCACAACGGTTACACCGGAGTCAACGGCCACAGCGCGTTCCATACCGGTACCTACCAGCGGCTTGTCAGCACGCAGAGTCGGTACAGCCTGACGTTGCATGTTTGAACCCATCAATGCGCGGTTCGCGTCATCGTGTTCCAGGAACGGGATCAGAGCCGCTGCCACAGATACGATCTGCTGCGGGCTCACGTCCATATACTGGATCTGGTCGGCGTTCATAAAGGTGGATTCACCTTTGTGACGGCACGGGATCAATTCATCTTTCAGACGGCCATCTTCGGTGGTCGCGGCGTTAGCCTGTGCGATCACGTACTTGCCTTCTTCAATAGCAGACAGGTAGTCCACTTCGTCGGTGATCACACCGTCAATGACCTTACGGTACGGGGTCTCGAGGAAACCGTACTCGTTGGTACGAGAGTACACGGACAGAGAGTTGATCAGACCGATGTTCGGACCTTCAGGAGTCTCGATAGGGCACAGACGACCGTAGTGGGTCGGGTGTACGTCTCGGACTTCAAAGCCGGCACGCTCACGAGTCAAACCGCCAGGGCCCAGCGCGGAGATACGACGCTTGTGGGTCACTTCGGAGAGCGGGTTGTTCTGGTCCATAAACTGGGACAGCTGGCTGGAACCAAAGAACTCTTTGACTGCGGCGGAGATCGGCTTGGCGTTGATCAGATCCTGCGGCATCAGGGTGTCCAGGTCGCCCAGGGAGAGACGCTCCTTGACCGCACGCTCGACACGCACCAGACCGACGCGGAACTGGTTTTCAGCCATTTCACCGACAGAACGGATACGACGGTTACCCAAGTGGTCGATATCGTCCACTTCGTCGTTACCGTTACGGATGTCGATCAGGCGCTTCATCACATCGACGATGTCGTCTTTGGTCAGTACGCCCGCGCCAGTCTCGTCTTCACGACCCAGACGGCGGTTGAACTTCATCCGACCTACGGTAGACAGGTCGTAACGCTCGGCGGAGAAGAACAGGTTTTCGAACAGCTGTTCTGCAGCTTCGCGAGTAGGCGGCTCGCCCGGACGCATCATGCGATAGATCTCGACCAGCGCTTCCAAACGGTTGGAGCTGGAGTCGACACGCAGGGTCTCGGACATGTAAGCACCGTGATCCAGTTCGTTGGTGAACAGAACCTCGAAATGCTTGAAGCCGGCTTGGGACAGGTTGGCGATCGCTTCCAGGCTCAGCGCCTGGTTGGCGGTCACGACCATCTCGCCAGTTTGCGGATGTGCGTAGTCCTTGGCAGCAACTTTGCCAACAACATACTCAACCGGTACCTCAATCTGGGTAACGGCGTCTTTTTCCAACTGACGGATGTGACGCGCAGTCACACGACGACCGGTCTCAACCACCACGGCGCCATTGGCCACGATGTCAAAGGTCGCAGTTTCACCACGCAGACGCTCCGGCACCAGATCCATCATCAACTTGCCATCTTTTACTTCAAAACCGATGGTCTCGAAGAAGGTGGCCAGGATTTGTTCGGAAGTGAAGTCCAGGGCGCGCAGAATAATGGATGCTGGCAGTTTGCGACGACGGTCGATACGGACAAACAGGTTGTCTTTCGCATCAAACTCGAAGTCCAGCCAGGAGCCACGGTAGGGGATAACGCGAGCGTTATACAGTACCTTACCGGATGAATGAGTTTTGCCTTTATCGTGGTCGAAGAAGACGCCCGGGCTGCGGTGCAGCTGGGAGACGATAACCCGCTCGGTACCATTGATAACAAAGGTGCCGTTCTCGGTCATGAGCGGAATTTCGCCCATGTATACTTCTTGTTCCTTGATGTCTTTGACGGTGCCGGCAGCTGCTTCACGGTCGTACAGAACCATACGAAGCTTGACACGCAGCGGCGCGGAGTAGGTCACTCCACGGATCTGGCATTCTTTTACGTCAAATACCGGCTCACCCAGGCGATAGCTGACATACTGAAGCTCAGCACTACCGGAGTAACTGGTGATCGGGAAAACGCTACGGAAAGCGGCCTCTAGGCCATATTCACCTTCCGGGTCAGCCTCGATGAACTGCTTGAAGGAGTCCAGCTGAATGGACAACAGATAAGGCGTGTCCAGTACCTGGTCTCGCTTACCGAAGTCCTTACGAATGCGTTTTTTTTCGGTATAAGAGTAAACCATAGGGTTCCTCAGCTCGCTGATAAGTGACCCACTCTGTCCCGCGGGACAGCTCTGTCTCAACACCGTTTTGTGTTGGCCCGGACGAAAGAAGACAGTCCGGATTGCTGGTGCACCGAGAGTCGTAAACGGTGTGAAATGCTCTCAGTCTACAGCGCAAAAAGGCTGGTGAACAAAAATTCACCAGCCCTAGCCTGTTTTATCAGGCTAATCTACATAAATGCAGATTATTTGATCTCAACAGAAGCACCGGCAGCTTCCAGCTCTTTCTTCAGAGCTTCAGCTTCGTCTTTGGAGACGGCTTCTTTCAGGTTAGCCGGAGCAGCTTCTACCAGATCTTTGGCTTCTTTCAGGCCCAGACCGGTAGCGCCACGAACGGCTTTGATGACGGCAACTTTGTTGGCACCGGCAGCAGTCAGAACTACGTCGAACTCGGTCTTCTCTTCTACTGCTTCAGCGGCCGGACCGGCAGCAACAGCAACAGCGGCAGAAACACCGAATTTCTCTTCCATAGCTTCGATCAGCTCAACAACTTCCATTACGGACATGGAAGCAACGGCTTCGATGATTTGGTCTTTAGTGATAGACATGACAAAAATTCCTGATGTTGAATAAACTCAAACAGCCTAAATAGGCGAGAATCAAGCAGCAGCTTGCTTCTGATCACGCACAGCAGCGATGGTACGAACCAGCTTGCCAGCAGAGGCTTCTTTCATAGTCGCCATCAACTTCGCAATTGCTTCGTCGTAGGTCGGCAGCGTGGCCAGACGATCAATTTGTGCTGCGGCGATAAACTCACCGTTAAAAGCGCCAGCCTTGATTTCGAACTTTTGGTTCGCTTTGGCAAACTCTTTGAACAGACGAGCAGCAGCGCCCGGGTGTTCGTTAGAGAAAGCAATCAAGGTAGGACCGGTAAATGCGTCGTTCAGGCACTCGTATTCGGTACCTTCTACCGCGCGACGCAGCAGGGTGTTACGCACAACGCGCATGTACACACCGGCTTCACGAGCGGTTTTACGCAGGACGGTCATCTTGTCTACAGTGACACCGCGAGAATCGGCAACAACTGCAGAAAGAGCGCCTTTGGCAGCTTCGTTGACTTCAGCAACAATTGCCTTTTTGTCTTCGAGTCCCAATGCCATTGGCTTAACTCCTGGATTGAATCCGGGTCAAATGACCCAGTACTGACACATCCCCCCTACCTTTACAACAGAGGGGAACGATGCGGTAGCAGGATTCCAGAAGAGAAAGAATCTTTCTCGCTGGGTTTCCGGCACCGTCTACGCAGGAAACATTAAGGCTTTACAGCCTCCTGCGGTCTTGGACGGAGGTCGAAACCCCCAACCAATCAAGGCGCAAAATTATAGATTAAATTTTGCGCCTTGTAAAACCCATCAATTAGGCCTGAGCTTCCAGAGAAGCTTGGTCTACGGCAACACCGGCACCCATGGTGGTGGAGATGCTGACTTTCTTGATGAATTGACCTTTGGCGGAAGAGGGCTTGCCTTTTTTCAGGGCAACCAGCAGAGCTTCCAAGTTTTCTTTCAGCTGAACTTCGTTGAAAGAAACCTTACCCAGAGTGGTATGGATGATACCATTCTTGTCGTTACGGTAACGAACCTGACCAGCCTTGGCGTTCTTGACAGCTTCGGCAACGTTAGGAGTTACAGTACCAACTTTCGGGTTCGGCATCAGGCCGCGCGGGCCCAGAATTTGACCCAGTTGACCAACAACGCGCATGGCATCCGGGGATGCGATAACTACGTCGAAGTTCATCTCGCCTTTCTTAACCAGATCGGCCAGGTCATCCATACCTACCAGGTCAGCACCGGCAGCTTTAGCTGCTTCGGCATTGGCACCTTGGGTAAATACGGCAACGCGTACATCACGACCGGTACCGTGCGGCAGTACAGTAGCACCACGTACGTTCTGGTCAGATTTACGAGCGTCGATACCCAGGTTGACAGCAACGTCAACGCTTTCAACGAACTTGGCGGTAGCCAGTTCTTTCAGCAGGGCAATGGCTTCGTTGATGGAGTACTCTTTGGTACCGTCAACTTTTTCGCGAATAACGCGCATACGCTTGGAAAGTTTAGCCATTGTCTTAATCCTCCACTACCAGACCCATGGAACGAGCGGAGCCTGCGATGCAACGTACTTTTGCATCCAGATCGGCACCGGTCATATCCGGTTCTTTGGTCTTGGCGATTTCTTGCAGCTGGGCTACGGTCACCTTACCAACCTTGTCTTTGTTCGGCTTGGCAGAACCAGACTTGATGCCAGCAGCTTTCTTCAGCAGGAAGGAAGCAGGCGGAGTCTTGGTTTCGAAGGTGAAGGAACGGTCGCTGTAAACGGTGATCACGACCGGGGTCGGTGAACCTTTTTCCAGCTTTTCTGTACGAGCGTTGAACGCCTTACAGAATTCCATGATGTTAACACCGTGTTGACCCAGTGCAGGACCAACGGGAGGAGACGGGTTGGCTGCACCAGCAGCAACCTGCAGCTTGATATAAGCTGTGACTTTCTTAGCCATTAGGAAATTACCTCAAAAAATGGGTTCTAGCGCCTCGGAGACATGCTCCTGCAAACGGCTCCCCAACTAATAAAGGGGCAGAGAATTATAGAGATATTCGCTGCCCCTGACAACTGTTGAGTGAACAGAAATCAATCAGCCCTTTTCGACCTGACCGAAATCCAGCTCAACGGGAGTAGAACGACCGAAGATCAGTACAGAAACCTTCACGCGGCTCTTCTCGTAGTCCACCTCTTCAACGGTTCCATTGAAGTCGGCAAACGGACCATCGGCAACCCGCACCATTTCACCCGGTTCAAACAGGGTTTTCGGACGCGGCTTGTCGTGGGCATCCTGCAGACGGTTCAGGATGGCATCGGCCTCTTTGTCGGAGATCGGTGCCGGACGGTCGGAAGTACCGCCGATGAAGCCCATGACGCGCGGTACGTTACGCACCAGGTGCCATGTGGTTTCATCCATGATCATCTGAACCAGGACATAGCCCGGGAAAAACTTGCGCTCACTCTTGCGCTTCTGGCCTGCACGCATCTCGACCACTTCTTCGGTCGGGACCAGTACTTCACCGAACATGTCTTCCATGCCATGCATCTTGATATGCTCGCGCAGGGATTTGGCGACACGGCCTTCATAGCCGGAAAACGCCTGCACGACATACCATCTCATACGCTGTTCACGTTGTTCAGTCATGGCTTATCCTTACACACCGGTAATCAGGTTGACCAACCAGACCAAGGCGCCGTCCAGAACGAACAGCAGCAGCCCCATCACGGCGGTCACCGCCAGCACAATCAGGGTTGTCTGAATGGCTTCCTGACGGGTTGGCCATACGACCTTGCGGACTTCCAGGCGAGACTCACGGGCGAATGCCAGTGTTGCCTTCCCTTTGGTGGTTTGCAGGGCTACTGCACCGGCAGCAGCGATGACAATGACCACACCCAAGGCGCGGACGGCAGCAATAACATCGCTCAGCAGATAATTACCTACTACAGCGGCCACCAGGATAATGAAAACCAGGCCCCAAAGCAGGGTATCCTTGCTTCCGCCCTGGTTCTCAGAACTAACACTCATACAACCCACCTGTATCTGACGTAACCAAAGACACAAAAGCCCCGTACGAGACGAGGTATATGGCAGGGGCGGCAGGACTCGAACCCGCAACCATCGGTTTTGGAGACCGCTGTTCTACCAATTCGAACTACGCCCCTGCATAAGAAAGCCCCTATTATAGGGGCTTTGCTTTATTTATGTAAGCCAAAGATTAAGCGATAACTTTAGCTACAACACCAGCACCTACGGTACGGCCACCTTCACGGATAGCGAAACGCAGGCCGTCATCCATCGCGATCGGCGCAATCAGGGTAACAACCATCTTGATGTTGTCGCCCGGCATTACCATCTCTACGCCTTCCGGCAGTTCGATGGTACCGGTCACGTCGGTAGTACGGAAGTAGAACTGCGGACGGTAGCCTTTGAAGAACGGGGTATGACGACCACCTTCTTCTTTGGACAGTACGTACACTTCAGATTCGAACTTGGTGTGCGGCTTGATGGTGCCCGGCTTGGCCAGTACCTGACCACGCTCTACGTCTTCACGCTTCACGCCACGCAGCAGTGCACCGATGTTCTCGCCTGCACGACCTTCGTCCAGCAGCTTACGGAACATTTCAACGCCGGTACAGGTGGTCTTGGTGGTATCTTTGATACCCACGATTTCCACTTCTTCACCAACTTTAACGATACCGCGCTCTACACGACCGGTTACTACGGTACCACGGCCAGCGATAGAGAATACGTCTTCGATCGGCATCAGGAACGGCTGGTCAATCGCACGCTCCGGCTCCGGAATGTAGCTGTCCAGGTGGCCAGCCAGTTCCAGGATCTTCTCTTCCCACTGAGCTTCGCCTTCCAGCGCTTTCAGTGCGGAACCACGGACTACCGGCAGGTCATCACCCGGGAAGTCGTACTCGGACAGCAGTTCGCGAACTTCCATCTCGACCAGTTCCAGCAGCTCTTCGTCATCTACCATGTCACACTTGTTCATGAACACGATGATGTACGGAACGCCTACCTGACGACCCAGCAGGATGTGCTCACGAGTCTGCGGCATCGGGCCGTCAGTCGCTGCTACTACCAGGATCGCGCCGTCCATCTGGGCAGCACCGGTGATCATGTTTTTAACGTAGTCGGCGTGACCCGGGCAGTCTACGTGTGCGTAGTGACGGGTAGCGGTGTCGTATTCTACGTGGGAGGTGTTGATGGTGATACCACGCTCACGCTCTTCCGGTGCCTTGTCGATCTGGTCGAAGGCGAAAGCTTTACCACCGAAGTGCTTGGCCAGCACGTTGGTGATAGCTGCAGTCAGGGTGGTTTTACCGTGGTCAACGTGGCCGATGGTACCCACGTTAACGTGCGGTTTATTACGCTCAAATTTTTCTTTAGACATGATCGTCCCTCTAAACTAACGCTGAGTACGCGGTGGCAAGCTAACCACAGAACAGTTTATATGATGGATTTGAATCTGGTGGGAAAGAGAGAGGTACTGATGGCTGGTTCGCTTGCCGAACTCACCCTAGGGTGCGGCTCTGCTAACGCCTGAGCCATATCAGCATCTTGGAGCGGGCAGCGGGAATCGAACCCGCATCATCAGCTTGGAAGGCTGAGGTAATAGCCATTATACGATGCCCGCATTTCTCTAACCCAAAGAACTCAAACCGCAGAGAAATATGGTGGAGGGAGAAGGATTCGAACCTTCGAAGGCAGAGCCGTCAGATTTACAGTCTGATCCCTTTGGCCGCTCGGGAACCCCTCCAGACGCCAGATTGTCACAACGGTAATTCTGCTTGCACCCGTTGTGTTTATCGCTTTTGCACGGCAAATAGACGACAGACAGTCAAGCGTCGCGCATTTTATTGTAAGGTTTTGGGGGATGCAACCATTGAACCCGGCAAAATATGCTTTATTGCTGGGAAGTTTGCAAAAAAGCGGGGGCAAACAAGCCAATCCTGCTGCGTCCCTTGTCGCTCCCCCACCCTTGGTGTATGGTCGCCGTGCCCAAGAAACAGTGATGACACCATGACGACAGAGCATAATCCCTATCTGCAATTCACCCGCGAACAATGGGCGTTATTGCGCGATTCGGTCCCCCTGACCCTGACCGAACACGATCTGCAGACCCTGCGCGGGATCAACGAGAAGGTGTCATTGCGGGAAGTGGAAGAGATATATCTGCCTCTCTCCCGCCTGCTCAATCTCTATGTCAAAGCCAAACAGCGTCGCAGCCGGGTGCTGGAGCAGTTCCTCGGCCAGTCCCGCGGCAAGGGCACCTATATCATCAGCATTGCCGGCAGCGTGGCGGGGGGCAAAAGTACCACGGCCCGTATTCTGCAGGCCCTGCTGGAGCGCTGGCCGGAGCACCCGCGGGTGGAGCTGGTCACCACCGACGGCTTCCTCTATCCCAACAAGGTACTGGAAGAGCGCGGCTTGATGCGCCGCAAGGGGTTCCCTGAGTCCTACGACATCCGCCATCTGGTGGAGTTTGTCGCCAACATCCGCGCTGGTCACGAGAAGGTCGAAGCGCCGGTTTACTCCCACCTTATCTACGACATCATTCCCGATGAGAAGAAGGTGGTGGAGCAGCCGGACATTCTGATCCTGGAAGGGCTCAATGTGCTGCAAAGCGGCATGGATTACCCTCAGGAGCCCCATCGGGTCTTCGTGTCGGACTTTGTCGACTTCTCCATCTATGTGGATGCCGATGCCGAACTGCTGCGTACCTGGTATATCGAACGCTTCCTGAAATTCCGCAGCGGCGCCTTCTCGGATCCCGACTCCTACTTCCATAACTACGCCAAGCTGGCGGAGAGTGAGGCGACCCAGATCGCCAGCAACATCTGGCAAGATATCAACTATCTGAATTTGCAAGAAAATATCCTACCAACGCGTGAGCGAGCCAACCTGATCATGACCAAGGGCCATGAACACGCCATCGAGCAGATCAAGCTGCGCAAATGATGACAGCTGTTGCCGGATAACGAAGAGGGGGCCCGCGGGCCCCCTCTTCTATTTGGTATCATGAGCGGCCTTGCTGAACCTCAGTCGCCCCGGCGCAGGGAGAGTTCGCCCCCCAGATAGAACTTGGTGCCCTCCTCCGTCTCCAGCCGCAGGGCGCCGCGATCGTCGATGCCACGGGCGATGCCGCGGATCTCCTGATCACCCATCAGCAGGCGCACCGGGCGACCGGCAAAGTGATCGAGCCGATTCCACTCATCGACAAAGCTTGCCAACCCCTGCTGCTCAAAGGTGTGCAGCGCCCGCTGCAGATGGACAATCATCCGGGCCGCCAACTGATTGCGATCGACCAGCTCGGGATTGATGTGGCGCAGCTCGGCCCAGGCCTGATCAATCTTCTCACCTTCGCGGGCAGGCATCGCCAGATTGAGACCGATGCCGATCACCAGATGACAACTGGCCCCGGCGCTACCGCTCATCTCTACCAGAATGCCCGCCAGCTTGCGGCCCTGATAGTAGAGGTCGTTCGGCCACTTGAGCTCGACGCCTTGATAGCCAAGGGACTCCAGCGCTTCAACCACTGCCACGCCGACCGCCAGACTCAGCCCCATGGCCGCCGCCATGCCTTGTTCGAGTCGCCAGTACATGCTGAGGATCAGCTGGCAACCAAACGGCGAAATCCAGGGTTTGCCACGACGACCGCGCCCGGCTGTCTGGCACTCGGCCAGACAGCTCTCGCCAGAGCGCAGCTCATTGACCCGATCCAGCAGGTGTTGGTTGGTCGAGCTAATGACCGGAAAACAGTGCACCGGCGCCATCGGGGCCAGTGCCTGCAAGGTGGCCTGATCATAGAGCGCCATCGGCACCGCCAGCCGGTAGCCCTTGCCGGTCAGGCTAAAGAGATCCAGCCCCAGCTCCTTGAGCGCCGCCATGTGTTTGCTCACCGCCGCCCGGCTGATGCCGAGCTGCTCGCCCAACTGTTCGCCGGAGTGAAACTGGCCGTCGCTAAGCAGGGTGATCAGGGTCTGTCTGATGGGAGTCAACGTCATGAGAGCACCTCGTCGAGCCAGGTTTCACCGTGCGCGCCCATAAAGCGCACCTCGTGCTCCAGCACCACGCCAAACGTCTGCTCCACGCAGTCGCGGACATGGGCCGCCAGCGCGATCAGCTCCATGGCACTGGCGCCCCCCAGATTGACCAGCACCAGCGCCTGCTCCTGATGAACAGCGGCACGGCCAATGGCGAAACCTTTCAAACCGCACTGATCGATGAGCCAGCCCGCCGCCAGCTTGGACTGCCCTTCTCCGGCCGGATAGCAGGGCATCTGCGGATAGCGCGACTTGAGCGACTCCGCCAGCGCGGCAGGCACCACCGGATTCTTGAAGAAGCTGCCCGCATTGCCGAGCACCGCAGGATCCGGCAGTTTGGCCATGCGGGTGGCACAGACGGTATCGAAGATGGCCTGCGCCGAAGGCGCGTCACCGAGCGCAGCCAGTGGGCCATAGCCCTGCACCGGTTGCCACGCCTTGGGCAGTTTGAGCCCGACGGCGGTGATCAGGTGGGAATCCTGATACTCGTGTTTGAAGATGCTGTCGCGATAACCGAAGCGGCACTCTGCCGCCGCGATCCGTTCAATCTCGCCACTCTGCCAGTTGAACGCCTCGACATAGGCGCAGAAGTCGGCCAGCTCAACGCCATAGGCACCGATGTTCTGCACCGGCGCGGCACCGACCGTACCGGGAATGAGCGCCAGATTCTCTAGCCCGAACCAGCCCTGTTGCAAGGTATGGCGCACCAGCTGATGCCAATCTTCACCGGCCGCCACATGGAGCAACCAGTGATCGCCACCATCTTCAGCGGTAATCCCCTTGAGCCGGTTGAGCACCACCAGACCGAGAAAATCGGTGGTGAAGAGCATATTGCTGCCGCCGCCCAGATTGAGGCGAGGCAACTGGTTGAGTTGTGGATCAGCACGCAGGGTCGCCAGATCGGCAACCTGCTCCACCTCGGCCAGCCAGAGGCAATACGCATCGAGGGCAAGGGTGTTGAGCTTCAACAAGGAGGCGTTGGCATTCAGTTTCATCGGTCTATCCCGGCTTGGTGCAAGGGCGCAGTCTACCTCAAGTTGCCCCATGACGAAAAACCCGAGCCCTTTTCGGGGGAATAGCAGTGGTTTAGAGTAGGCGACTTCAACTGCTGAGGAATAACTCATGAACAACCAGTTTGCCGTCATCGGCCTGGGCCTGTTTGGCAGCGCGCTGTGCGAAGAGCTGCAACGGCAAGATGCCGAAGTACTGGCCATCGATATCGACGAGAGCAAGACCCGGCAAATCGCCGCCCTCTGCAATCACGTTATCGTGGCCGACGCCACCGATGAGGCCACCGTGGCCGAGCTGGGACTGGCCAATTTCGATATCGTCTTCGTTGCCATCGGTGACAACCTGGAGACCAGCATCCTCACCACCCTCGTCTTGAAAGAGGCGGGCGTGAAGAAGGTGTGGGTCAAGGCGCGCGACAAGTTCCACGCCAAGATCCTGCAGAAAGTGGGCGCCGACAAGGTGATCAACCCGGAGTGGGACATGGGCCGCCGGGTCGCCCAGAGCATGCTGGACAACCGGCTGTTCGACTATCTGGAGCTGGGCCACGACATGGTGCTGACCGAGTTCGTGATTGGCCTGCAACAGAACGGCCGGGAACTAGGCGACTTCCATCTGCTGCAACAGAGCGATTTCCAGCTGCTCGCCATCAAGCGTGGTGACGTGCTGCACAACGTGCTGACCGGCAAGATGGAGCTGCAACTGGGCGACATCCTGATCCTGGCGGGCAACAAGCACGCCATCGACCACTGGCTCGAAACCCTATGATCAACTGGCGCAGCAGCTACGCCTTCGCCCTCCATCGGGAGCAGGACTCTCGCTGGAGCGAAGCCCGGCTGATCCTCGGCAGCTTTCTGATCATTCTGCTGATTGGCACCATCTTTCTGGTGCAACCCTCCAGCCACAATGGCGAGGTCACCTTCGTCAACGCCCTGTTTACCGCCACCTCGGCCATCAGCGTGACAGGTCTTGGCGTGGTGGATACCGGCACCGCCTTCACCCTGCAGGGGCAGATTTTCCTGCTGATGCTGATGGAGATCGGCGGTCTGGGCCAGATGACCATGACCCTGCTGCTGATCGCCATCTTCAGCAAACGGGTCGGCCTACGCCAGCAGGTACTGGCCAAGGAGGCGCTGGGACAGGAGGGCTCGGTCAACATCATCCAGCTGGTCAAACGGATCGTGCTGTTCGCCTTTATCGCCCAGCTGATCGGCACCGGCATCATGGCGATCCGCTGGGTGCCCGAGATGGGGTGGGTGCACGGCCTCTATGTCAGCTTCTTCCACGCAGTATCGGCCTTCAACAACGCCGGGTTTTCGCTCTTTGCCAACAACCTCATCGACTATAGGGACGACCCCATCATCAGCCTGACCATCGCCGGTCTGCTGATCCTGGGGGGGATCGGCTTTACCGTCATCGTCGATCTGGTGCGCAACCGCCGCTGGCGCAAGCTCAAGCTGCACAGCAAGCTGATGCTGCTGATGACCCCGGCACTGCTGCTGGCCGGTACCCTGATGTTCTGGCTGCTGGAACACAACAACCCGGGCACCCTCGGCAAGGCCGGTGTCGGTGGCCAGCTGCTGGCTGCCTTCTTCCAGTCTGCCAGTGCCCGTACCGCCGGTTTCAATACCATAGATATCGGGCTGATGACCCCGGCGGCGCTGCTGTTCCTGATGATGTTGATGTTTATCGGTGCCGGTGCCACCTCGACCGGTGGTGGTATCAAAGTCACCACCTTCGCCGTGGTGCTACTGGCGACCAAGGCGTTTCTGACCAAACGGCCCCATGTCACCGCTTTTGGCCGCACCCTGTCGCCCCAGATCGTGACCCGCTCGCTGGCCATCATCATCGTCAGCACCATGGTGCTGATGCTGGCGATGTTCCTGCTGATGGTGACCGAGGATCTGCCGTTCGACAAAATCATGTTCGAGACCATCTCGGCATTTGCCACCGTCGGCCTCTCCACCGGCATCACCGCCTCCCTGAGCGAGCCGGGCAAGCTGATCCTGGTGCTTGTGATGATCTGCGGCCGTCTCGGCCCCCTGACCCTGGCCTTTATGCTGGCCCGCCCAGTCGAGACCCGCATCCGTTATCCGGAAGAGAACGTCTATACCGGCTGACCAGCCATGAACACGGGGCAGCCATTGGCTGCCCCGTTTTTTTATTCGGCTTGTTGCTGCGCCTTGAGCCAGCGCCCCGGGCTCACCCCCAGCTCCCGCTCGAATGCCCGACCAAAGGCGACACTGCTGCTGTACCCCGCACCCAGCGCCACCTGCATCATGGGCTCCCCCGCCAGCAGTTGCTGGCAGGCTAGCGCCATGCGCCAGCGGGTCAGATAACCCAGCGGCGCTTGACCAACCCGCTCCTGAAACCTCGCGGCAAAACGGGCCCGCGACATGCCGGCCTCCCGCGCCAGCGTGGCCACCGTCCAGGGTTCATCCCCACGCTGATGCATCACCGAGATCGCCTTGGCCAACTGGGGATCGGAAATACCTGCCAGCATCCCCTGCTGACACACCCCTTGCTCGACCAGATGACGCAGCAGCAGGATCAACAGTACCTCCAGCAAGCGGGAGATCAGCGGATCCTGCCCGTAGCGGGGGTGAAACGCCTCGTCAAACAGCTGACTCAGCACCGGCGTCAGGGCAGGCAACTCACGTAGCGGCAGCACCAGCGAGCCCGGTAATGCCAGTTGCAACGGCGATGCTCCCCCCTTGCCGAATGCGACATTGGCGCACACCAAATCACAACCCCCCAGCGTTCTGGGTTCAAGCTTGTGGGGACGTCCCCGAGGGAACAGGATCAGGGTCGGCTCCTCGAGCAGCAAGCTGGTTCCCCCCTCTTCACGCAGCATGACGGCACCGCTGCGCAGCAGATGAAGATGTCCGCCACTCGGATAATCATCACTGGAGGAGTTCTGGCACAGGTTGCCGGCGAAGAAGATCTTGGCTTCGGGGGAGGCATGAACCAACAGGGCAGAGAGCGGATCCATATTTGAGACGAATGGTATTTATTTGCAGACGATGAGTGATAAACCGTATCACGAATGACGGCACACTGTCTCCCGTACCTTCACTACCACAGGAGAAGATCATGAGCCGTATCCAACCAGTATCCCAACCGCAACCCGCAGCCGCCCAGACCCTGACCACCCTGCGCCGCAATCTGGGCATGGTGCCCAACCTCTACGCCACCCTGGCCCACTCGCCAGCCCTGCTCAATGGCTTTCTGACCTTTGCCGAGGCGCTTGGCAAGGGGCGCCTCACTGCCCCACAACGGGAGTTGCTGGCACTGGCCATAGGTCAAGCCAACGCCTGCCAATACTGTTTGTCTGCCCACACACTACTGGCGGGCAAGGCCGGATTCTCGGCCCAGGAGATCCGGGCTGCCCGGCTCGGCCAGGCCTCGGCTCCCCTTGATCACGCCCTGCTGCAACTGGCAACGGCGCTGGTCAGTCAGCGCGGAGTGATCAGTGACGAGCAGCTTGCTAGCGCCCGTGCCGCAGGCGTAGATGACGAGCTGCTGCTGGAGGTGCTCGGCCAGGTGGTCGTCAATACCCTGACCAACTATGGCAACCACCTGGCAGCGACCGAGATCGACTTCCCGCCCGTCACTCTGACCCCTTAAACAAGGAGCCCCCCATGCAGCAACATGACAAAGGCTTTCTGGTCGCCCTGGCGGGCGTGGTATTGACCCTGCTCTGGATCGGCGTCTTCAAGTTTACCCCGACAGAGGCAGCCGCCATCAAACCACTGGTAGCCAGCCACCCCTTGATGAGCTGGCTCTATGGCCCCCTGTCGGAACAGAGCGTATCGAACCTGATCGGGGTGGTCGAGATAGTGATCGCCATCGGGCTGGTCGTGGGTCTGTGGCAACCTCGCATCGGTTACTGGTGCAGCATGGGGGCTATCGTCACCTTCCTGGCGACGCTGAGCTTCCTGCTGACTCTGACAGGTGTCTGGAAGATGGTTGACGGCGTGCCAGTCACCGAGTTCTTCCTGTTCAAGGACCTGGTGTTTCTCGGTGTGGTTCTGCACTACCAGCACAGGATCCGTGCCAGCTTGTCCACTCAGGCAGCCTGACAACAATGCCTTTGGCGCCCAGGATGGGCGCCTTTTTTCGTTATGCAGCCCTGGTCTGGCGCTTGCTGGTCGTCTTGCGCGGTCGGGGCCCGCCAGTCGTGCTGGCTGCCGGACTCTTGCGTTTGGTAAAACGCCGCTTGCCGGCACCCGGCGCCTCCTTGGGCAGGGTGCTGAAGCTGGCGCCGGAGTCCTGCCGCGCCCTCTCGATCAAGCCGTTGAGCTGCTCGGTGAGCGGCCCCATAAACTGCTGGTAGCTGCCGTGACGCTCGGCGATCTGGGCGAGGCTCTGCTCCCATAGCGCCGTCATATCCGGCGTGGTGGCGGTGGCTGGCAACGCCTGCACCAGCGCCCGCCCGGTCGGGGTCGCCTTGATGCTCTTGCCCTGGCGCACCAGAAAGCGGCGCTTGAACAGCAGGTCGATAATGCCCGCCCGGGTCGCTTCTGTGCCGAGACCATCGGTGTCGCGCAGGGTCTTGCGGATCTCGGGATCCTGTACATAACGAGCGATGCCGGTCATAGCCGCCAGCAGGGTGGCATCGGTGAACGACTTGGGCGGCTGGGTCATCTTCTCCTGCAGTTCGCCCCGCTCGCACAGCAGTTGCTCTCCCTCTTTCAGGGCAGGCAGCGTGCCCGCCTTCTCTTCGTCGTCATCCTCCTCCACCCCGAGCAGCGCCTTCCAGCCCGCCTTGAGAATGCGCCGCGCCTTGGCCTGAAACAGGCCACCGGCGATGCGCAGCAGCACCTTGCTGTCGTTGTATTCGAACGGGGGATAGAACTGCAGCAGATACTGGCGGGCAATCAGGCCATAGAGCTTCGCCTCGTCGGCCCCCAGCGTGGCGGGGTTGCCCTGCTTCTCGGTGGGGATGATGGCGTGGTGGGCATCCACCTTGCTGTCGTTCCACGCCTTGCTGCGGATCTTGCCATCAGCCTCGCTCACCGCCTTGGCCAGTGCAGGCGCTGTAGCGGCGATGGCACCGCGCACCTGCTCGGACCGCTTGAAGTGGTCGGTCGGCAGATAGCGGCTATCGGAGCGCGGATAGGTGATGAGCTTGTGGCGCTCGTAGAGGCTCTGGCAGATGTCGAGCACTCGCTTGGCATCCATGCCGAAGCGCTTGGCGGCATCGATCTGCAGGCTGGAGAGGTTGTAGGGCAGCGGCGCCGCCTGCTTGCGGGCCTGCTCCTCCACCGATTCAACCTGTGCGGGTTGGCCGTTGATCCTGCTCACCACCTTGTCGGCCAGCGCCCGATTGAGCACCCGCCCCTCCTCATCCTGCCACGGCAGGCAGGCTTCCGATGGCAGCCACTTGGCGGTGAAGCGCTCGTTACTATCGGTCAGAAGATGGGCCAGCACCTCGTAGAAGGGTTTGGGGACGAAGGCCTCGATCTCGAGATCCCGCCGCACCACCAGCCCCAGCAGCGGGGTCTGCACCCGACCGACCGAGAGCAGCTCGCTGCAACCTGCCTTGCGCCCGAGCAAGGTATAGGCGCGGGTCATGTTGATGCCGTAGAGCCAGTCGGCCCGACTGCGGGCCAGCGCCGAGACCGCCAGCGGCACGAACTCCTTGTTGTCCCGCAGCTTCTCGAGGGCACGGCGCACCGCAGGCGGGTTGAGATCGCTGATGAGGCAGCGCTGCACCGGCTTGGTTTTCGGGTAGCCGAGAAAGTCGATCACCTCGTCCACCAGCAACTGCCCTTCCCGGTCCGGGTCACCGGCGTTGACCACGCAGTCCGCCTGCTTGATCAGCCGTTTTATGACGGTGAGCTGGGTTTTGGTCTTGGGTTTGGCCACCAGCTGCCACTGGGCGGGGATGATGGGGAGATGCTCCATCCGCCACTGCTTGAAGGCGGCGTCATAGGCATCGGGCTCGGCCTGCTCCAGCAGATGGCCGATACACCAGGTGACCACATCCCCTTGGGCTGTTTCGATAAAACCGTCGCCCTTCTTGTGGGGCTTGGGCAGGGCATCGGCAATGGCGCGGCCCAGCGTGGGCTTCTCGGCGATAAAGAGTCGCATCGGTGGCTACCTGCAATACTGTATATGCAGACAGTATACAACTGCCACCGCGAAAGCCCAACTGCCCCTACTCGTCGAACGGGTGATCGTGGATGGCGGCAAACAGCCGCGCCTGATTGAGCAGCGGCGCATAGTGGAAGGCATTTTCGCCATCTTCCGCCAGCAGGTAGTCGGTCAGCTGTTCGCGCACCGCCTCTTGCAGGGTCTCCAGCTTCCACGGCTTGGCGAGGTAGTAGTGCAACCCACCGCGATTGACCGCTTCGACGGTGGCCTCCAGCCCGGCTTGTCCGGTCAGCAGCAATTTGCGGCTGGCACGGGTGGAGGCTCGCCGGTTCAGCTCTACCAGAAAATCGACCCCCAGGGTTCCCGGCATGATGTGGTCACAGAGGATCAGCGCCAGCTTGTTGCCGTCGCGCTCCCACTCCTCCACCACCGCACGCGCCTCATCGACGCTCTCAGCCGCCTCCAGCTCGAAGTGGGAACGGAACGGGGCGAGATCATGGATCACCGCATCCAGCACCTCCCGCTCATCGTCCACACACAGGATCAGATAGTGTTTGTTCATTGCTCCTCCTTGGCGACATGGTTTGGCACGCCGCGCGATTGATGCTGGCCACCGCTCAGGCCGCATGCTCCTTGTTGTGATGAGGTTCGCCCCCGTAACCGGCCTGCCCCATGCCATCCAGCGGCAGACAGACCCGCATCCGGGTGTAGCGGCCCGGCGCCGAGTCCACCTCAATCCGGCCGTGGTGCTGCTGAACTATCTGCAGCGAGACGCTCAGACCGATACCGAGGCCGAAATGGCCCTCCCGCTTGGTGGTGAAGTTGAGATCGAAGATCCGCTGCCACAGCTCGGGCTCGATGCCGCAACCGCTATCCTCGATCTCCACCATGACCCACTCGGGATCCAGCAGCCCGGTGCGGATGGTGAGTCGCCCCGAGCAGCTCATGGCATCCAGACTGTTGGCGATCAGGTTGGTCCACACCTGTTGCAGGGCGATGGGGTGACAGCGCACCAGCGGCAACGGCTGGTACTCCTTGCAGAGCTCATGATGCTTGAGGCGGTTTTCGAAAATCATCAAGGTATCTTCCAGCCCCTCGTGCAGGTCTACCAGCGAGGGCTCGGCCCGATCCTGCCGGGCATACTGCTTGAGGCTCTTGACCAGATCGCCGATGCGACGGGCACACACTTCGATATTGCGCAGGAAGCTGCCGGTCTGCTGGAACAGCTCCAGCCGGGAGAGCAGCGCCTCCCGCTCGTCGGCAGTGCGGCTGGCAAACCAGCGCTGCCAGTTCAGCTCGTCATCCAGATTCATCTGCACCGCCAGCCGTGCCTGCTGACGATCGCCAAAGCGCCCCTCCGCCAGCCGGGTCTTGTCACGGATCTCGCTGGTCGAGACCGGCTGGGAGGAGAGCGCCTGACAGAGGGTCTGGTTGCCCAGACCCTTGATGGGGGCAGGTAGTTCGAGATTGACCAGATCGGGGATGGCGGCCCGCAGGGTCTCGCTACCGCGGATAATGGCCGCCACCGGGTTGTTCAGCTCGTGGGCGACACCTGCCACCAGCTGACCCAGCATCGCCATCTTTTCGCTCTCCACCAGCTGGGCGTGAGCGGCATCAAGGGAGTTGAGGGTCTGTTGCAGCCGCATCTCGGTACGGATGCTGTTTTGCAGGCGACGGTTGAAGTGACGCAGCAGCAGGTTGGTAAAGGAGGGGAGCAGTTCGCTGCGCGCCTGCATCACCCGGGAGAATTGCAGCTTGTCGAGCTTGATAACCTCGGCACCGGTCAGAGTCACGCCGGTGGTGAAGGCGGGTTCGCCGGTCACGAAGGACATGCCCCCCACCAGCGAGCCGGTACGGTAGTGCACCACCTCCTGATCGATCCCCTGCTCGTCCCGCTTGCGCAGCACCACCTCCCCCTTGGCGATAAACCAGAGGAAGCTGTTGGGCTCCCCCTCGCGGGTCAGCACATGGCCCGGGCTGTAGTGGCGGCAGACCCGCTCCTCGTCATTACCCTCGAAAAACTGATAGAGGCCGTCGATCACCACCCGCGACAGCTCTTCATCGCTGCAGTGGGTGTAATCCATAAAGCCCTGCCGATAGGCAGCCAACTGGCGATCGACGTGGGCTCGCAGCAGCTTCTGGTTGTCGAGCACGGCGGCATAGCTCAGCAGGTCCGCCTCGGGACGCTGCAATACAAAGTGGCTCGCCTGCTCGATCACCGCCCGGCGCAGGCTGCCATCGCGCCAGGGGCGTTGCAGGTAGTAGTCGAGACGACCTAGGTTCACCGCCTCGATGATCGATTTCATCTCCGGCTGGCTGCCCAGCAGGATCTTGCGGCACGCCTCGTGACGGCTGCCGAGGCGGATTAGAAAATCGGCCCCTCGCCCATCCCCCAGCTCGCTGTCACACACCACCACGGCGGGTGGCTGCCCCTTGCGATCCAGCTCGTCCAAGGCCAGCTCCGCCGACCCCTGACCGACCACCACCACCAGCGCGAAATGGCCGAGCAGCGGAGCCAACTCCTGTTCGAATTCGGCCAGCAGTTGCACGTTGGCGGCGACACACAGCAGTGAGAAAGGGCTCATCAGCGACACTCCGTTGAGGCTCACTGCTCACTATATCAGCGAATCTTGTGGGGTTTTGCGAGGGGGCTAACAGCTGTCGCGGAAAGTGCACAAATAGATAAAACAGAAAACAACTGAATTTAATTCGATAATTAAATCAATAACAAAACAAAAGACAAAATGTGACAACAATCAAAAATATAAACCATGATGGAGGTCAACGCCTTATCCCTGTCATTACTACTACTATTGGACTAGTACTATGTAGGTAATTATTGACCGTAGGAAAACGCCGCCATGATTGGAAAACTGATAAGAAAAACCTGGTTCTGGCTCCTGCTGCTCGGGGCCCTGCTGGGTGTCGCGGCACTGGGTGTCACCGTGACCGTGCTGCACAAGACCAGCTCCACCGAATTCTGCGTCTCCTGCCACTCCATGCAGACTCCGCTCGCCGAGTATCAGGGCAGTGTCCACTTCCAGAACACCAAGGGGATCCGCGCCGAGTGCGCCGACTGCCACATCCCGGGCGATCCCACCTCCTACCTGTGGACCAAGATCCGCGCCGTGAAGGATATCTATCACGAGGCGATCGGCACCCTGGATACCCCGGAAAAGTATGAAGCCCACAAGCTGCGGATGGCCCAGTCCGTCTGGGACGAGTTGAAAGCCAACGACTCCGCCACCTGCCGCAGCTGCCACAGCTACGAGGCGATGGATATTCTGGCCCAGCGCCCCAATGCCCGTGCCGAGCACCCGGTCGCCATCAAGGAGGGCCAGACCTGTATCGACTGCCACCGCGGTGTCGCCCACATCATGCCAGACATGAGCGGCCTGGCTGCCGCCGGTGCCAGTGAGCTGGCGCAGGCTGCGGCCCAGACCCCGGCCAACATCACCACCCGTTACGCCATCGCTACCACCCCGCTGTTCCTCGATGCCGCAGCCAAGACCGACGAAGGCACCCTGATGCCCTCCACCAAGGTGGAAGTGCTGGCCAACGAAAACGGCCGCGCCAAGGTGCAGATCGAAGGCTGGCAACAGGATGGTGTGAGCGAAGTGTTCTACGCCGCACCGGGCAAACGGATCCTCAGCGTACTGGTCGGCGATGCCGCCAAGAAAGCGCTGGTCACCGGCCAGAGCGAAACCGACAGCGCCACCAACCTCACCTGGCATCAGGTCAAGCTGACCGCCTGGGTCGACCAGAGCCAGCTCATCGGCGATCAGGGCAAGCTGTGGCAATACGCCTCCACCCTGATGTCCAACAACTGTACCGGCTGCCACGGCCTCACCGCGCTGGATCACTTCAATGCCAACCAGTGGATCGGCGTCATCAAGGGGATGGAGTCTCGTACCTCCCTGACCCCGGAACAGGCTCGCATGTTGACCCAGTATGTCCAGAAACACGCCAGTGACATGAGCGCGGCCCACTAAGGCTGGCACAGAGGAAAACCGTTATGACTTTTTTCAATGACAAGAAGACCAATCTGTCCCGCCGCAACCTGCTCAAGGGGCTCGGCGCCTGCGCAGCCCTGCCCCTGCTCGGCGGCATTTTTCCCAAGAGTGCGCTGGCGCAAGCCATCAGCACCGCATTGAATCAGTTCCCGACTCTGGTGCCCGCCCAGAAGGGCATTCTGACCGGCGCCCACTGGGGTGCTTTCGAGGCGATCGTCGAAGATGGGCGCATGGTGCGCGTCCAGCCGGTGGCCGATGATCCGGCGCCAAACGATCTCATCGACATGGCGCCGTTCCAGGTGCACGCCAAAAACCGCATCAAATACCCCATGGTGCGCAAAAGCTGGCTGGAGCATGGCCCGGGCGCCAAACCCGAGCTGCGCGGTGCCGACGAGTGGGTGCGAGTGAGCTGGGACAAGGCGATCGAACTGGTGGCCGGCGAGATCCAGCGCGTCCAGTCTGACTTCGGCCCGCAAGCGATCCACGCCGGTTCCTATGGCTGGAAAAGCGTCGGCATGTTCCACAACAGCCGCACCCTGCTGCACCGCCTGATGAACCTCTCCGGCGGCTTCACCGGTTATGCCGGTGACTACTCCACCGGTGCCGCCCAGGTGATCATGTCCCACGTGATGGGCTCCATCGAGGTGTACGAACAGCAGACCGCCTGGCCCAACGTGGTGGAGAACGCCGAACTGGTGGTGTTGTGGGGGGTCAATGCTCAGGTCACCCTGAAGAACAGCTGGAACATGCCGGATCACGAAGGTCAGGCTGGCTTCAAGGCGCTGAAAGAGAAGGGCACCCGCGTCATCAGCATCGATCCGGTCTACAACGAGACCGCCAAGCTGGTCGGCGCCGAGTGGATTGCTCCGAACGCCTACACCGACGTGGCCATGATGCTGGGGGTGGCCCACACCCTCTATAGCGAGAAGAAGCACGATCAGGCCTTCCTCGATCGCTACACCGTCGGCTTCGACAAGTTCCTCGCGTATCTGCTCGGCAAGGATGATGGTCAGCCGAAGAGCGCCGAGTGGGCGAGCACTGTCTGCGGCGTCGATGCCAAGGTGATCCGCCAGCTGGCCCTCGACATGGCCGCCAAGCGCACCATGATCATGGCCGGTTGGGGCATGCAGCGTCAGCAGCACGGTGAACAGCCGAACTGGATGCTGGTCACTCTGGCCTCCATGCTGGGCCAGATCGGCCTGCCGGGCGGCGGCTACGGCTTCAGCTACCACTACTCCTCCGGTGGCAGCCCCACCGCCAAGGGCGGCATTCTGGCGGGCATCTCCGCCGGCAACGCACCGAAGAACAGCCCGGCACCGATCCCGGTGGCGCGCATCGCCGACTGTCTCGCCAACCCGGGCAAGACCATCGACTTCAACGGCCGCAAGGTGACCTATCCGGACATCAAGCTGGTCTACGTGGCGGGCGGCAACCCCTTCCACCACCATCAGGACACCAACAACCTGCTGCAGGCGTGGCGCAAGCCGCAGACCGTGATCGTTCACGAGCCCTACTGGACCGCCACCGCCAAACACGCCGACATCGTGCTGCCGGTCACCACCAGCTACGAGCGCAACGATCTGGAGATGGGCGGCGACTACTCTCAGCGCTATGTGTTCCCGATGCACCAGTGCGTCCCGCCCCAGCACGAGTCCCGCAACGACTTCGACATCTTCAGCGCCATCGCCGCCAAGCTGGGCGTGCAGGAGCAGTACACCGAAGGGAAGGACGAGATGCTGTGGCTCAAGCAGATGTACGACGGCATGGCGGCGCAGGCCCGCGGCGCCCGCGTGGCGCTGCCGCCGTTCAACATGTTCTGGGAGTCCAACAACTACATCCGCTTCCCGATCCCCGAGGCCAACCGCCAGTGGATCCGTCACGCCGATTTTCGCGAGAATCCGCTGCTCAATCCGCTCGGCACCCCGTCCGGCAAGATCGAGATCTTCTCCAACACGGTGGCGGGGATGGGTTATGCCGACTGTGCCGGCCATCCCAAGTGGTATGAGCCCAAGGAGTGGGTGAAGAGCGAGGTGGCGGCGCGCTATCCACTGTCGCTCAACACCTCCCACCCGACCCAGCGGCTGCACTCCCAGCTCGACAACACTCCGCTGCGAGACAAGTTCGCCATCGCCGACCGCGAGGCGATCATGATCCATCCGCTGGATGCCAAGGCTCGTGGCATCGCCCAGGGGGATCTGGTGCGCGCCTTCAACGAGCGCGGCCAGATCCTGGTGGGCGCCCTGCTCTCCGAGGATGTGCGCCAAGGGGTGGTGCGGATCTGCGAAGGGGCCTGGTATGACCCGGCCAAGCCGGGCGAAGCGGGCAGCATCTGCAAGAACGGCAACGTCAACTGCCTCACCTTCGACGAAGGCTCGTCCAGTCTGGCGCAGGGCAACTGCGGCCACATGGCCCAGCTGCAGATCGAGAAGTACACTGGCCCGATGCTGGCCAACACCG
Organism: Aeromonas sp. FDAARGOS 1414; assembly: GCF_019047065.1. Lineage (NCBI taxonomy): Bacteria > Pseudomonadati > Pseudomonadota > Gammaproteobacteria > Aeromonadales > Aeromonadaceae > Aeromonas > Aeromonas sp. FDAARGOS 1414. The sequence continues at coordinate 3,356,302 of NZ_CP077210.1, forward strand.
CCCACGCGGTACCGGCCAACGGCTAAGGCGATTGCCACCCAATAAAAACGGCGCCATCAAGGCGCCGTTTCTTTATCTGTCTGCCAAAGAGCACACATAGTCCGGACGGATTTAAAAATCCCCCTCTTCCATATACTCCTGCGCGCACTCCACCAGCTGCGGCCACAGCTCTTCCGGCACCCAGGCGTCCGGGTCATCTTCATCCCCGTCGTACTGGCTCCAGAAATAGCGGCGCAGGCCGGAGGCAAACTCGTCGCTGATCTCGGCCAGCTCCGAGAGCGGCCCCAACCAGGCGATGCGGCGCAGCCCAGAGGCGAGATCGTTGATGGCATCCATCAGGGTGCGATCGTCGAAGCTCTGCTCCACCAGCAGGGTGAAGCGCTCGCGCGCCTGCTCGGTCTGCTCCTCGTCCAGTTCGCCCACATCGGCCAGCAGGTCGACAAAATCTTCCAGCAGATAGGCAATCAGGCCATCCCGATCTTCAAACCACTGGATCTGGGCGCCCTTGACCCCCAGTACAGAGGCATCGAATGAATCGTCAAGATGGCACAGGGCCCACGGATCGTCGGTCATGGTTCTCTTCCTCAGGCTAAAACAAATGCCATATCTTATGCCTAGCTCTCGACCCTTGCCACCTTGGGCAACGAGAGGGAGGCGGCCAGCCCGCCCAGTTCGGCGCGGCCCATAATAAAGCTGCCGCGATAGGCTTCCGCCAGATCGGAGACGATGTTGAGACCGAGACCGGAACCCGGCACCTTCTCGTCGAGCCGCACCCCGCGCAGCACCGCCTTGGCGATCTGATCCTCGCTCATGCCGGGGCCGTCATCCTCGATACGCAGGGTGATCCAGCCCCCCAGCTCGGCGCTGGAGATACGCAGCTCGCTGGCGGACCATTTGAAGGCGTTCTCCAGCAAATTGCCCACCATCTCGTCGAAGTCCTGCTCCTCCACCCCGACCGCCAGATTGGCGGGCACTTGCAGATCCACCGTCTTGCCCGGATAGAGGCGGGAGAAGGCGCGGCAGATATACTCCACCCGCGCCCGCACCGGGGTCGACACCCCGAGGATCTTGGCGGCGCCGGTCACCCGCGCCTTACCGAGGTGATAGTCGATATGGCGCTGGATCTGGTCGAGCTGCTCGCCGATGGCGGCCTGATCCTCCGGCGGCAACTGGGCAACCTGATTGCGCATGATGCTGAGCGGCGTCTTGAGGGCGTGAGCCAGATTGCCGGTGTGGGCACGGGCACGCTGCAGCAGCTCGCCGTAGTGGTGCAGCAGCCGGTTGATATCCTCAACCAGCGGCTGGATCTCCAGCGGATAGCGCAGCCGGAATCCCTCCTGATGACCCTCGTGAACCCGCCCCAGTTCACGGCGCAGCAGATGCAGCGGCCGCAAACCATAGACGATCTGGAACATGAAGCCGAGCACCAGACCGGCGGCGGCAAAGCCGAGACCGAGGAACAGGCTGATGCGAGTTTTCTTCAGGGTCTGGATCAGGGTGCTGCTGTCCTTGGCCATCACCAGGGTAAAGACCCGATCCGAACCGGGCAACAGCACGGTGCGGGTCATGATCAGCAGCGGCTCCTTGTTGGGGCCCTTGCCAAAAAAGAGGTCAGGATCGCCAAAGGCAGACTTGAGGCCACGGCTCACCAGATGGGTGTCCCACAGGGATCGGGAGCGGCCCACCACATTTTCCCCCAGTTCCAGCTGCCAGTAGTAGCCGGAGTAAGGTTGGCTGAAACGGGGATCGGCCATCGGTTCGATCACCACAGGCAGACCACTCTTCTCCACCTCCAGCCGGGAGAGCAGATCGTAGAGTTGCAGGCGCAAGCCGTCAGCCTCTGCCTCCTGCCAGTAGTTGCGCATCATGGTCTGCAGGCTGAAGCCGGTGGCGAACAGGAACAGCCCGCACCACACCAGCGCAATGGCAAGCAGCCGCCCCCGCAGGGTTCGGACCAGCCTCATTCGTTGATCCGGTATCCGAGACCACGCACTGTCTCAATCAAGTCGGGATGGGTCTTCTTGCGGATCCGGCCGATGAACACCTCTACTGTGTTGGAGTCACGGTCGAAATCCTGAGCGTAGATGTGATCGATCAGCTCGCTGCGCGACACCACCTTGCCCCGATGCTGCATCAGGTAACCCAGCACCCGGAACTCGTGGGCGGTCAGCTTGATGGGGGTCCCTTCGTACCACACCTGGGAAGCCGCCATATCGAGCCGTACCCCGCCAATCTCCAGAACGGAGCTGGCGTTGCCTGCCGCCCGGCGCACCAGCGCATGCACCCGCGCCACCAGCTCGGCCACCTGGAACGGCTTGGTGAGGTAGTCATCGGCACCGGCATTGAGCCCCTCGATCTTCTCGTGCAGTTGGCCACGGGCGGTCAGTACCAGCACCGGGGTATCGATTCCCTTGCTGCGCCACTCCTTCAACACGCTCAGGCCATCGCGCCCAGGCAAGCCGAGGTCGAGAATGATGGCATCGTAAGGTTCGGTCTCTCCGAGAAAACCGGCCTCGTTGCCATCATGGCAGAGGTCGGTGACAAAGCCGGAGAGGCGCAGCTGTTCGGCCAGCTGGCCAGCCAGAATTTTTTCGTCTTCAACAATCAGAATTCGCATGAACAGGCTTCCACACAGGGGTTATTCATCATCCTCGACCGGGGGCTTTGGCGGCTCGAACAGCCGCTCCAGATGGTGGCCCTTGGCCCACACCAGCTCAAGGTTGTCGGCCCGATAGGCTACCTTGATCACGCTGTTTTCCCGATCGATGACGCGCAGTTCATAGAGCCAGATACCATCCTCTTCTCCCAGATCCACCCGCAACACCCGTACCGGCAACCTGGCCGCCACCTCCATCATTTCATGGAAGGGCCGAACCCGTCCCTCATGGACAGCTTGCTGCAGCTGGGCTTCATCAGGCGTGACCGCCTGTGCCAGCACCGGCAGCAATAACCCGAGCAGAGGGAGCGCTCTATTCATGGATGATTCATCTCCAAAAACCTAACATAATGGCGTTTATAGTCTGCCAGCCATGAATCCGGAATGAATATGATCCCGCGCAGTTTCCTGCTGATCCTTTGCCTGTTGAGTGCCACAAGCTGGGCGGCCCAGAGCCGTCTCGACATGGCCGGGCTGGTCAAACTGTTGCTGGCGCAAGGGTATCACGACATTCGGGAAGTGGAGCTGGAAGGGGACAAATTCGAGGTCAAAACCCTCAATCGCCAGGATCAGAAGGTGCATCTCATCGTCGATGCCTACACTGGCGAGATCAAACAACAAGAGGCCGATTAGGCCTCTTTTGCATTCCAGCGTCCCCGCATGGGGCGCAGCAGCTTCTCCCGTCTCGGCCAGAGCAGGGCGCAGGCCAGCAGCAGGTAGATGAGAGGCTCCCCCCAACCGCTCTTGAGCGACCACCAGTAGTGCACCGGCACCAGCAGGGCGATGGCATAGACCCAGTTGTGCAGCTTCTGCCATGCAGCGCCCATGCTGCGCTGCAATGCGGGCAGCGAAGTGATGCTGAGGGCGGCCAGCAGCAGCAGGGCCACCATCCCCACCACTATGTAGCTGCGCTTGACCAGCTCGCCGCCAATCAGCCCCCAGTCAAACTGCAGATCCAGCCCCAGCCACGCCATGAAGTGGAGCAGCGCCCAGGCAAAACACCAGAGCCCGAGGGGGCGGCGCAGCTTGATGAGCTGCCCCTGCCGCCAGCGCTTGGCCAGCGGCGACACCAGCAGGGTGAGCAGCAGCAGGTTGAGCGCCCCCTTGCCGAGGTAGTGGATAAGCTCGGGCACCGGATCGCCCCCCAGCAGGCCTGCCGGAATGGCAAAAACCAGCCAGAGCAGGAAACCCAAGGAGCCCAGATGCACCAGCGCCCGCAAGCCGCTGATATGGGCCGGTTTCAATCTCAGTACCATTGGCGCAGATCCATCCCCTGATAGAGCGAGGCGACTTCGTCACCATAGCCGTTGAACATCAGGGTCGGCTGACGCTTGGCGCCAAACACCCCGCCCTCGCCGATGAAACGTTCGCTGGCCTGACTCCAGCGCGGGTGATCCACCTGCGGGTTGACGTTGGCGTAGAAGCCATATTCGTTGGGAGCCAGCAGGTTCCAGGTGGTGGGCGGCATCTCCTCTACCAGCCGGATCGAGACGATGCTCTTGATGCTCTTGAAGCCATACTTCCACGGCACTACCAGCCGGATCGGCGCGCCATTCTGGGCGGGCAGGGTCTTGCCGTAGAGCCCCATCGCAAGGAATGAGAGAGGGTGCATCGCCTCGTCGATACGCAGCCCCTCCACATAGGGATACTCGATGCCGCCCCCCAAACTGGAGGCCTGCCCCGGCAGCTGTTTCGGATCAAACAGGGTTTCGAAGGCGACAAACTTGGCGCGACTGGTGGGCTCGGCACGGCGGATAATCTCCGCCAGCGAGATGCCGTTCCAGGGCAGTACCATGGACCAGGCTTCAACGCAGCGCAGCCGGTAGATCCGCTCCTCCAGCTCGCTTTTGTTGATGAGGTCCCACACATCGAGGGTAAAGGGCTTGGCCACCTCCCCCTCCACCTTGAGGGTCCAGGGTTCGGGCTTGAGGTAATGTGCGTTGCGAGCCGGGTCGGACTTGTCGGTGCCGAGCTCATAGAAGTTGTTGTAACTGGTGGCCTTCTCTTCCGGTGTCAGCACCAGATTGGCCGGGCGCTCCGCAGGCTTGCTGTTGAGCGGTTTGGTAGCTAATTGGGGGGCATCCTCTTTACCGCGCAGCAGGTCGAGCACTCCGGCCTGAGTGGGGAACGCCAGGGTGGCTGCGCCCAGACCCAGCCCCTTGAGAATAAGGCGGCGGTCCTGATAGACGGCTTCCGGGGTAACATCCTGTTCGGTGAGGGGGTGGGCGGTACGACGCTTGATCAACATTAAAAACTCCCGGGGCTGAGTGAGGCAGTATGGATAAGACCCGCCCCGGCAGATTTTTATTTCACACAAATTTACATCATGTGGTGCAGGGGCAGTGCCTTGGCCATGGTGCCGACCAGAAACAGGACTACGAACACCAGCAGGGGAACGATCACATTTGGCGCCATCAGACTCACTCCATGAGCAGGACAGGGCCTCTAACTATGGCCGACTGTCAGGCCGGTCACCAATGAATTTTTTTCGCGAGCGCAAGCGTATTCCTGAGTTGAAAAGGGTGATGAAGATCACACACAATTCGGCCCCCGCTTGCCGCCCCAATTGCCGGGGGTAGGCTGCCCATTTTGCGAAGCCAACTGAAGAGTCGCCCCCATGAGCCCACTGATCGCCATCGCCATCACTACTGGAATTCTCTCCGCCGTCTGGGGCTGGATTGCCGTCGCGTTCGGCCTTATCTCCTGGGTCGGCTTTCTCGGCTGCACCAGCTATTTCGCGTCAAGCGGCGGCTACAAGGCGCTGCTGCAGACCATCTTCTGCAACACCAGCGGCATGCTGTGGGCACTGCTGCTGATCCATGGCGACAGCCTGTGGGGAGCGGGTGTGGCGGGTTACGTGATGACGGGGGTGGTCGCAACCCTGATGTGCGTACAGGCCAAGCAGCAGTGGCTCGGCTACATTCCCGGCACCTTTGCCGGTTGCTGTGCCACCTTCGGGGCGGCTGGCGAGTGGCGGCTGATCCTGCCCTCCCTCATCATTGGCGCCTTGTTCGGTTACCTGATGAAGGCGAGCGGCCTCTGGCTCTCCCATAAAACCCAAAAAGCCGATGCCGCTCCGGCTGTGGTTGATCCCGCCTGATTTATCCCTTCGATTTGAAGTTTGCTGCTTCGATACCGTGCCGATTCAATAACTTGTAAAAATCGGTGCGGTTTCTACCCGCCAGGTTGGCCGCCAGAGTCACGTTGCCCTCGGTAGTGCGCAGCAAACGGATCAGATATTCCTTCTCGAATTCGGCACGAGCCTCATTGAAGGAAGGGATGCCACCACCGCCGCCGCTCAGGGCGGACTCCACCATGGAGACCCCGATCACCGGGCTGCAACAGAGGCTGGCGAGTTGCTCCACCAGATTGCAGAGCTGACGCACGTTACCGGGCCAGGCAGCGGCGGCCAACATCGCCAGCGCCTCCGGCGAGAAGCCCATCGCGGCGCAGTCGCTGTGGCGGCAGCGATAATCATCCAGCGCCTGTCTGGCCAGCAGCGGAATGTCTTCACTGCGGGCACTGAGAGACGGTAAGGTGATATTGGCGACGTTGAGACGATAGAAGAGATCTTCCCGAAAGCGTCCCTCCTCCATCGCCTTGACCAGATCCTGATGGCTGGAGCTGAGCACACGCACCTCCGGCGTGCCCTGGCCATACTCCTCCATCACCTGCAGCAGCTTGGCCTGCAAGGATTCCGACAGGCTGCCAATTTCGTCGAGAAACAGGGTCGCCCCCTTGGCCTGCTCGAACAGCCCGGACTGACCATCTTCACCAAACAGCTGCAAGTCGAGTGACGCCCACGGAATGGCGGCGCAGTTGATGGTATGGAGCGGCTTGTCGCGGCGCTGGCTGGCCTGGTGCAGCGCCTGCGCCATCGCCCCCTTGCCGGAGCCTGACGGCCCCATGATCAGTACTGGCACCTCCATGGTGGCGATGCTGTGAGCCTGGATCAGTAACTGTTCCAACTGGGGATTGCGGGTCAGGATCAGTGACTGCCACTCCTGCTGCTGTTTCGGCCGGGTCAGGCTGAGAGCATGCTCTATGGTGGCCAGCAGCTCATCCTTGTCAATGGGCTTGGTCAAAAAGCTGAAGACGCCGGAGCGGGTCGCCTGAATGGCATCCGGGATGGTGCCGTGGGCGGTCATGATGATCACCGGCAGCCCCAGCCACTGGGCCTGGATCCGCTCGAACAGCGCCAGACCGTCCATGCCCCCCATCCGCAGATCGCTCAGCACCAGATCGGCCCGCTGCTGGCGCAGCCGGTCGAGGGCCCCTTCCGCACTGTCGGCAGTATCCACCTCATAACCCTGACTGCGCAGCCGCATGCTCATCAGCTTGAGCAGACTGACGTCATCATCCACCAGCAAGATCCGGCTCATGGTATAGCCTCACGATGCTCGTTGAGCTTGCGCTGGTTGAGCTGGTCATCGATGGCGGTCAGCTGTTCGATCTGGCGACGCAACCGCTGGATCTCCTGACTCTGATCATCGCGTCGGCTGTCGCGAGCCAGCAGCTGTTCGCCGAGGGCGATCCAGCTGCGCAAAAATGCCTGCGCATCGAGACCCAGCTCGGGCAGCATCTGCTTCAGGCGCGCCAGCCCGGCGGTACGATTGGCCACCGATTCGGCCGGGTGGGAATCCACCATCGCCAGACTGACCCGGCTCTCCAGATCATCCGCCCCTTTCAGGCGTTGACGCTCCTGCATCCGCTGCTGGGGGTGACTGGCCAGCAACCAGTCGGAGTATTGCAGACGTACCTGCATCTCCTTGTTGGCAAACTCCATCCGCTTGGCAAAAGCGATATCGGTGGAGTTCTGCTGTTCGTGCTGTGGCAGCAGGGCGCAACCCGCGAGCAACCCCATCATCAGGGCTGGAAATACGCGCTGTATCTTCATAGTTCTCTTTTCAACGTCAACCTGAAGCAGACATCCGCCTGTTCATCTTTCACCAGAACCAACTCACCTCCGAGACTATGGGCAGACTCCCGTGCGATAGAGAGGCCCATACCAGAGCCTTTCAATACACCTTGTCGCACTGTACTGCCTTGTTCGAAGGGTTCAAAAATACGTTGCTGATCGGCAGCGGGGATCTCTGGCCCCTCGTTGGCTACCTCCAGCCAGCTTGTCTGTTCATCCTGCCCTGCCCTGATCCAGATATTGCCCCCGCTGGCGCCGTAACTGACAGCGTTGGAGAAGAGGTTATCGAGGATCAGTCTCAACCGGTAGGGCTCCGCCCACAGGGTAACCGGCCCGGTCGGCAAGTGTACACGGATCTGCTTGGACTCCAATGCCAACCGGTACTCGATGGTGAGTTCTGACAGCATGGGCAGCAGGGGGACAGATTCCAGCTCAAATGCCTCCTGCTGGGTGAGTCGATTGAAGTCGAGCAACCGCTCGATCAGGGTTTGCAAACGGCGACTGCTCTCGTCCAGCATCTGGCAGATCTCCAGCTGATCCGGCGTCAACGGCCCGACCAGCTGCTCGCAGAGCAGATCCGACCCCTCCCGCAGCACCGCTAGCGGGGTCTTGAGCTCGTGGGAAACATGACGCAGAAACTGGTACTTTTGCTGCTCCAGCTCCTTGAGCTTGTCGTAAAGCCAGAGGATCCGCTCCCCCAGCAACACCAGCTCGGCGGGGCCATCTACCGGCCTTGGATCCGGCTCGACCCCCGCCCCCAGGCTCAAGATGCGCGACTCAATCTGTCGTACCGGGTGGATGATCAGGTAGGTGAAGATAAAGACCATCAGCAGGCTGAGCGCCGCTACAGCGCCGCTCACCCACCAAAGCTCCCTGGTCAGTCCGGCGATGGTGAGTCGCACCCGATCCATGTGTTCGTCAACCCGGCTGCGGGTGACCATCTCAAGCTGCTTGTTGGCATCGTTAAACAGCTCTAGCTTGTCCCCCGCCACCGCAGCCTGGGCCAGCGCGGCATCCTGCAAGCTGTCGAGCCAAGCCAGCCCCTGATCGAGCCCCCTGTAGAGCTGACCGTCGGAGATAGAGCTGCGATGTTCTGCCAGCAACACCCGATACCCGTCGAGTTGCTGCTGGTAGCTGGTGAGGCTGCGGCGATCCCCCAGCACCGCGAAGCGGCGCAAGGTGCGTTCGATATCGATGGCCTGCGCCGTCAGTAGGGTGGCGCGGCGGGTATCCTTGACCGCCCGCTCCATCTCGTCGCTAGTGAGTTGGCTGAGGTGGGCAAGGGAGGTGCTGTTGTGCCAGATCATGCCGCCCAGCGGCATCAATACCAGCACGAATCCCATCAATACCACCTGCAGCAGGGAGCGTGGGCGAACCTTGGTCATCATCTCTTCTCTTGCGTTCTCACCGGTGCGCCAGCATAGCTGCACCGCCCAGAAAAACAAAACCGGCCAACAGGCCGGTTTGGATTATCTGGATTGTGGTGATTCACGCCAACGCGACAGAGGCCAGACAGATAATCATGATCAGCGCCAGCGCACCCGAAGCGGTCAACAGCGCCCATTTCAGCTCCACACTCATGCAAACCTCCTTTCTGCCAATCAGTGCCGGATCACAATAGATAAGACAATGTTAAGCCATAGTTAATCCGATAACCGTGAGCTGCGTATACATTTCAGATGAGCCCAACCCCGGGAAGGTCAGCATGTTCTATCTGTGTAGCATTGGTTCCAATATTGACCCGCATATCCATGTCAGCCGCGCGCTGGCCGAGCTGTTTGAGAACGTCGGTCCCCTTCGGCTGAGTTCGGTGATCCGCACCAAGCCGGTGGGAATGCACTCCAGCCACGACTTTCTCAACTGCCTGCTGGTGGTGGAGAGCCCGCTCGATGCCGCCCGCCTCAAGCAGCACTTTGTCGCCCTCGAGGTGGCTCACGGCCGTGATCGCAGCGATCCGCTCTGCAAGGTGCACGACCGGCCACTCGACATCGATATTCTGGCCAGCAACAGGAGCGGTGACTTTGCCTCGGCAGAGGTCGATTCCTATCTGGCGGAGCTGCTGGCAGAGCTCTACGGCCATGGCGAGGTGCATGACCCCAAGGTGGCGCTGCAAGTGACGCTCCCCGCCCAGTCGGGCAAGCTCAAACCCGGCAAGGGCTTGCTGACCCGGCAGGTCGGGCTGGGGCCGCTGGTGCTCGGCAACCCCTCAGAGGTTGGCCAGCGCGCGTCCGCCATCTACCTTGATGCTGGCACCCGTCATATAACTGTTCCCCATCAGTAACTGCACCGCCTGCCAGATGGGCTCAAGTCCCCCCTCCCGCGCCAGCGGTGTTTTCGCCAACACCTGCTGGCGCCATGCCTCGTCATGCTCGTCGAGAAACAGGATCGGCCCCGGCTCTATGGTGTTGACCCGCACCGCAGGCGCCAGCTCGCGGGCAAAGCTCATGGCCAGCGAATGGGCTCCCGCCTTGGTCGCCACATAGCTGGCAAAACGGGGGGCCGGGGCATGGATATAGATATCGGTGATGTGAATGATGCTGGCGTTGGGATTGCTGGCCAGCTGGGGGGCCAACGCCCGGTTTAGCTGGAAGGGGGCCGCCATGTGTACCCGGTAAAACTGCTCGAATTGGGCCAGTTGCGCCGCCGGATCAGTTGCCTGCGGCTCGAAGGCCGAGGCGTTGTGGATCACCAGCGCCAGATCCTGATGGGCAGCCAGCACATCGATCAGCTTGCCAACGTCCTCTTCCCGACCAAAATCCGCCAGCACCAGTTCGACCCCCAGTGCTGCCAGCGTGGCCAGCTCCGGCCGCTCGCTGCGATAGCTGCCCGTCACCTGCCAACCCGCTGCCACCAGCTGTTCACAGAGATAAAATCCGAGTCGACGGCCGCAGCCCGTAACCAATGCACGCATACGATCTCCTTTCCCTTTCATGGTCTTGCATGAACGAAGCCCGCCTGCCAGCGGATCACCGCCGATGGCTTGTGCCTATCAATCCCTGCGGCACAAGCCATTGGTCGCGAGCTACCCGCCCGCGTCATAGTGGCGGCATCCCCCTCTTGCGGAGTTACCACCATGCTGAAAGTACACCACCACATGGGTCGCCTGACCCACTCCCTCACTGCCGGACTCGGCCTGGCCGAGGCGCTGGATCGCCTGCATCAATCGGGTCTTGGCGGCCTGCCGGTGCTGGATGAGCAGAAACGGCTGATCGGCTTTCTTTCCGAACAAGATTGCATTCCCAGCCTGCTCACCGGCAGCTACCACTGCGATACCCGCACCCGGGTGGAGGATCTGATGAACCGTTCGCCCCTCTCGGTCGGGCCGGATGAGAGCATTCTGGAGCTGGCCCGCCAGATGGCTGACGCCAAGCCCAAGATCTACCCGGTGCAGCAACAGGGCAAGGTGGTCGGCATCATCAGCCGCCGTCAGGTGATGCAGGCCCTCAACCAGCAGATGAAGGTGTGCCAGCAGACCTAGATCTGGTAACGCCCCTTGTCACCGATATCGAAGTGCAGGGGCATCCGCCACTTGGCCAGCGCCAGCAAGGTCAACAGGGCCCCGCAGGCCAGCGCCACCAGTGCGGCGGCCCACTCCACCCGCAACCACTCCAGCAGCCATAACGCCGGCAGCAATACGGGCACCAGCTTGATGCCGGGAATGGCGAAGCAAAACTGCTCCTTAAACGCCAGCCCGGAGAGCGTTGCCAACACAGCTCCCAGCACCAGCGCATCCGGCGCCCCCACCGCAGCCAGGGCCAACGCGCACCAACCAAACCCCTGCAGAATCAGGCGAATCCGCTTGTCGTAGATATGCAGCGAGAAGCCGCATATTGCGCTTGCCACTGCCAGCGACACCAACCATTGTGCCGACGGGAGCAGTGCCATCCCGCTCAGCAGCGCCGCACCGCGGCAAAGCAGCAACAGGGCAGCCGCACTCAAGCCAAGGCGGTAGAGCGAGACGGTCAACTTGTCGATCCCGTCCAGCGGGCTCTCGATTTCAGGATTTGCCATAAACAGTCGCTTCTAACGGATCAGGTGCCATCCAATATACTGGAATCAGGTCTTGGAATATCTTCAAACGGGCTCAGGAGACGTAGTTTGCGTGTGATCCCCCTGTTTTGGTTGCTGTTTCCACTCGGATTGCCCGCCAAGGAGCTGGTGATCTGCGGCACCATGGAGCCCCCGCTCAAGTATCTCGATGCCGATCAGAAACCCCGCGGACTCGATATAGACATAGTCACCACCATCTTCGACAAGCTGGAGACGCCCTTTCGGATCGAGCTGGCCGACTCCGGTGCCCGCCTCACCCGCAATGCCGAAACCGGCGCCTGCGACCTGGTGATGACCCACTCCTACAAGGCAGAGCGGGAGAGTTATCTCATCTATCCCCAACAGGCCCATCTTCGCCACAGCTGGCACTTCTTCGTGCGCAAGGCGGACCTGATGAAGATCCGCTACGAAACGCTGGCCGATCTCAAACCCTGGCGCATCGGCGTGACCAAGGATTTCTCCTATACCCCTGAACTGGCAGCAGCCATGACCGACCCGGCCTATCAGTTTCAGGAGATCACCATGAACCAGCTGCAACTGCGCAAACTGCTGGCCGGACGGATCGATACCGTGCCCATGCCGCTGGTCACCGCCTTCACCCAAATCAAGGAGGAGGGGCTGACGGGCAAGGTCGATTACCTGCCCAAACCGCTCAAGAGCAGCCCCTACTTCAACACCTGGGCCCGCGCACGAGCGGATGCACAGACTCCCGCCCTGATGGCGGCCTACGATGCCGAACTGCTGCGCATGAAGCGAAACGGCAGCCTCAAGGTCCTCTACGACAAGTACGCCATCCCCTATATCGAACCCTGATCAAGGGGTCAGGGTTTCGCACGGGAGATGGATCTCTACGCCCTCCCCCTTATGCACTCCGACTCAAGGTTTCACGTCCCGCAGGATCGGATTCTGCAGCGAAATCAGGGTTTCAGTGGACTGGATCTCGTCGATGGTCTGGATCTTGTTGATCAGCACTATCTGCAGCTCGTCGATGGAGCGGGTCATCACCTTCATGAAGATGCTGTAGTGGCCCGTGGTGTAGTAGGCCTCCACCACCTCGTCCAGCGCCTGCAGCTTGGCCAGTGCCGAGGGGTAATCCTTGGCACTCTTCAGATTGATCCCGATAAAGCAGCAGACGTCGTAACCCAGCTTCTTGGGGTTAACCTGCACCCGTGTCCCCTCGATGATCCCCGCCTGTTTCATCTTCTCCACCCGCACATGGATGGTGCCCGGGCTGACCGCCAGTTGTTTCGCAAGTTCGGCGTAAGGGATCCGCGCATTCTCCATCAGAGCGGTGAGGATGGCCTGATCGAGATTATCGATCCGGTAATTTTCCGGCATTTTTTTGCACTCCCGTTGACGATACCTCATTAAAGAACGGCTTATTTTGAAGAAAAAAACACACAAAGCCTATTTCTATTATCGAATATTGAATTTGGTCGGCGATCTGTTGAAGAATCACCACATCCAACGGGGTTTGAAACAGGAATTCAGCATGAAACAGCACTACATTCGCAGCCAACAGCAGATCAGCTTCGTCAAAGAGATGTTCTCCCGCCAACTCGCCCAACAACTGGGTCTGATGGAGGTGCAAGCCCCCATTCTGAGCCGGGTCGGTGATGGCACTCAGGACAACCTCTCTGGCCATGAGAATGCAGTGCAGGTCAAAGTGAAAACCCTGCCGGAGCACAGCTACGAAGTGGTTCATTCACTGGCCAAATGGAAGCGCCAGACTCTCGGTCGCTTCGGCTTCGGCCCGGGTGAAGGGATCTACACCCACATGAAGGCGCTGCGTCCGGATGAAGACAAGCTCACCCCCATCCACTCCGTCTACGTGGATCAGTGGGACTGGGAGAAGGTGATGCCGAGCGAGCGCCGCGATCTAGCCTATCTGCAGGAAACCGTGCGCGGCATCTGGGCCGCCATCAAGGCCACCGAGCGCGCAGTCTGTGCCGAGCATGAGCTGACCCCCTTCCTGCCGGCCGAGATCCAGTTCCTGCACAGCGAAGAGCTGCTGGCCCGCTACCCGGATCTCGATGCCAAGGGGCGCGAACGCGCCATCGCCAAAGAGCTGGGTGCCGTATTCCTGATCGGCATCGGCGGTGCCCTCTCCCACGGCGAGCGCCACGATGTGCGCGCCCCGGATTACGACGACTGGAGCAGCCACAGCGAGCTGGGTCTGGCGGGTCTGAACGGTGACATTCTGGTGTGGAACCCGGTGCTGCAAGACAGCTTCGAGATCTCCTCCATGGGGATCCGGGTCGATGCCGAGGCGCTGCGCCGCCAGCTGGCCATCACCGGCGACGAGGATCGCCTGCAGTATGACTGGCATAAGGATCTGCTGGCCGCACGGATGCCGCAGACCATCGGCGGCGGCATCGGCCAATCCCGTCTGGCCATGCTGCTGCTGCAAAAAGAGCACATCGGCCAAGTCCAGGTCGGCGTCTGGCCGGCCGAGATGAAAGCCGCCGTGCAAGGCATGCTGTAACGAATGAAAGCCATGCCGGCGTCATCGCCGCCGGCATGGCAACAGGCAGGTGGCCGTCGGGGTTGAGCGAGCGCATCCCCGGCAGGCTGTAAGAGGCGAGGCCAGCAGTGGCCGCGCTTCGCAATCGGGGGCTTGCCCCTGCGACCCGCTCAACCCACGCAAGGTCGCGTCACTACATTCCTCCCGGCAATCTTCGGATTGCCGTTTTTTTTACGCCGAAAAACTGTGCTCAAAACCGGCCCCGATCTGGCACTGGTGCGGCAACTCCGCCTTTCTGCTGCCGGTGCAGTGACAGGCAAACAACCGCTCCACCGCCTCTTCCTGCAGATAGGCACCGAGCACCTCCGCCCGCTCTGGGCCGGAAAACTTCAGGTGCAGGCCGCCGATGACGGCGTGGATCCGCTCGTCGCCACACACCTCCTTGGCCCGCTCGATGATGTTCTCGACCCCGGCGTGGCCGCAGCCGATAAAGACGATGAGTCCCTGCTCACTCTTGTAGGCCAGCGCCGAGTCGTCGCTGATCGGATCTTTCTCTACCCGTCCGCCCCGCACTATGTAACCAAGCAAGGAAGGTGCAGCCCGGTCACGCCGCATGATGCTACCGAGAAACACCAGACGATCCGAAAGCCACACCGGCTCGGCCGAGCAATGGGGGAGCAAACCTCTGGCCGGCAGCGACTCCCGAGCCAGCGCCCCCGACAGGCGATAGAGGTTGCGTCGCCAGAAGGGCAGCGACAGGAAGTAGCCCCGCTCGCAAAACACGTCCGGACAGGCGATGAGCGGGATGGGTCTTGGATAGACGGGCAGCGAGCCGACCCCGCCCACATGGTCATAATGACCGTGGGAGAGCACCACATGGGTGAGCGAGGCGAGATCGATCCCCATCACGGCGGCGTTGTGGCACAGCGCCCGGCCACGGCCGCTATCAAACAGCACCCTGAGGCCGTCACACTCCAGCAGCAGCGCCAACCCTCGCTCGGGCAGACAGCCTGGCAGATGAACGTCGTCATCCACCAGCACGGAAAACTTCAGCATCTCGCTTCCCCTGAAAACAAAACGCAGGCACAAGGCCTGCGTTTTTCATCGACAATCCCGTTACTGGGTCATGGTGAGGCCGTTGCTGTCGGCCCCCAGCACCAGTTTTTTGCCCGGCACGATGCGGCCGGAGAGCAGGGCCTGCGCCAGCGGGTTCTCCACCTTCTGCTGGATCGCCCGTTTGAGAGGCCGCGCCCCGTAGACGGGGTCGAACCCGGCATGCACCAGCTTCTCGAGCAGCGCTTCGCTCACCTCCACCTCGTAACCCTGAGCCTCGAGACGGCCCATCAGGCTCTTGAGCTGGATGCGGGCGATGGACTTGATGTGATCCTCGCCGAGGGGATGGAACACCACCGTCTCGTCGATCCGGTTGATAAACTCCGGCCGGAAACTGCGGGTCAGCACATCCATCAGCATGGCCTTCATCTCGTCGTAGTCTTTCTCGGAGTGGTGCTCCTGAATCAGATCCGACCCGAGGTTGGAGGTCATGATCACCACCGAGTTGCGAAAATCGACGGTCCGACCCTGACCATCGGTCAGGCGGCCATCATCGAGCACCTGCAACAGGATGTTGAACACATCCGGATGCGCCTTCTCCACCTCGTCCAGCAGGATCACCGAGTAGGGACGACGGCGTACCGCCTCGGTCAGATAACCGCCCTCTTCGTAACCTACGTATCCGGGAGGCGCCCCCACCAGACGGGCCACGCTGTGTTTCTCCATGAACTCGGACATGTCGATCCGCACCATGGCATCCTGGGTATCGAACAGGAACTCCGCCAGCGCCTTGCACAGCTCGGTCTTGCCCACCCCGGTGGGCCCCAGGAACAGGAAGGAGCCGATGGGGCGATTCGGATCTGAGAGCCCGGCGCGGGAGCGACGAATGGCGTTGGAGACCGCATCGACCGCCTCTTCCTGGCCAATCACCCGGCTGTGCAGCTGATCTTCCATCCGTAGCAGCTTGTCGCGCTCCCCTTCCAGCATGCGGGCGACCGGAATACCGGTCCAGCGGGCCAAGACGTCTGCAATCTCCACATCGGTGACGCGGTTGCGTAGCAGACTGGTCTCCTGCATCTCCGCCTGAGTGGCGAGATCCAGCTGTTTCTCCAGCTCCGGAATGCGGCCATATTGCAGCTCGGACATCCGGCCCAGGTCGCCTGCGCGGCGCGCCACGTCGAGATCCTGACGGGCCTGCTCCAGCGCAGCCTTGATATGCTGGGTGCCGGCAAGGGCGGCCTTCTCGGCCTTCCACACCTCGTCCAGCTCGTTGTATTCCCGATCCTTCTCGCCAATCTCCTGATTGATCAGCTCCAGACGCTTGCGGCTGGCGTCGTCGTCCTCTTTCATCAGCGCCTGCTGCTCCAGCTTGAGCTGGATGATGCGCCGCTCGAGGCGATCGAGCGCCTCCGGCTTGGAGTCGATCTGCAACCGGATGCTGGCTGCCGCCTCGTCGATGAGATCGATAGCTTTGTCAGGCAACTGGCGATCCGCAATGTAGCGGTGGGACAGCTGGGCTGCCGCCACGATGGCGGGGTCGGTGATCTGCACATGGTGGTGCAGCTCGTAACGCTCTTTCAGGCCACGCAGGATGGCGATGGTGTCCTCCACGCTCGGCTCTTCCACCAGCACCTTCTGGAAGCGACGCTCCAGCGCGGCATCTTTTTCGATGTACTGACGGTACTCATCCAGGGTGGTGGCGCCGACGCAGTGCAGGTCGCCACGGGCAAGCGCAGGTTTCAGCATATTGCCCGCGTCCATGGCCCCTTCGCCCTTGCCGGCGCCGACCATGGTGTGCAGCTCGTCGATAAAGAGGATGACGTTGCCCTCCTCCTTGGCGAGATCGGTCAGTACGGCCTTGAGCCGCTCTTCAAACTCGCCGCGATACTTGGCACCGGCCACCAGCGCCCCCATGTCCAGCGACAGCACCCGCTTGTTCTTGAGCCCTTCCGGCACTTCGCCGTTGATGATGCGCTGGGCCAGCCCCTCCACGATGGCGGTCTTGCCGACGCCGGGAGCACCGATCAACACGGGGTTGTTCTTGGTGCGGCGTTGCAGCACCTGAATGGTACGGCGGATCTCGTCATCACGGCCGATCACCGGGTCGAGCTTGCCGATTTCGGCCCGCTCGGTCAGATCGATGGTGTACTTCTCCAGCGCCTGACGGTTCTCCTCGGCGTTGGCATCCTCCACCTTCTTGCCGCCACGCACCTTGTCGATGGCAGCTTCGAGTTTTTCCTTGGTCAGCCCCTGAGCGCGCAGCAGCTCACCCAGCGTTCCCTTGTCGTCGAGGGCAGCCAGCACGAACAGTTCGGAGGAGATGAACTGATCCTTGCGCTGCTGGGCCAGTTTGTCGCAGACGTTGAGCAGGCGGCCGAGGCCGTTGGAGAGCTGCACGTCCCCTTCCACACCGCTCACGCGCGGCAGGCGATCCAGCTCCTCACCGAGACGGGAGCGCAGGGCGTTGATATCCATCCCGGTCAGGGTGAGCAGCGGACGGATAGAGCCGCCATCCTGATTGACCAGTGCGGTCATCAGGTGAACGGGTTCGATGAATTGGTGGTCACGACCCAGCGCAAGAGACTGGGCATCGGAAATAGCAATCTGGAATTTGCTGGTAAGGCGATCGAGGCGCATTGCACTCCCCCTTCAAACAGGCAGACGCCGCTTGCGCGGCAAACAACATAACTTTCTGAGATGAAAGATGAGGCCCGTACGGGCTATTTCAAGGGCATGGGCTGGTTATTTTTTCTGCAAAGCGGGGAGAGGGCAGGATCCCCGCCTCTCTCATACGGATCTGTTCTTGAGAGAGACGGGCTATTACTTGGCGGGTGATTGCTTAACGGGTGATTGCTTAGCGGGCCAACCAGATGAGGGAGGCCATCCGGCCGGTCTGGCCGTCGCGGCGATAGGAGTAAAACTGCTCGCTGTCGCTGAAGGTGCAGTATTCGCCACCATAGATGGCGGTGACGCCGGCGCGGGCAAGGCGCAGCCGGGCCAGCTGGTAGATATCCGCCAGCCATTTCCCCTCATTGGACGAAGGGATGAACGCCGCTTCTGCTTCGGCCTGCTCGGCCATAAAGGCCTCGCGCACCTCGCCACCCACTTCAAACGCAGTGGGGCCGATGGCCGGGCCCAGCCAGGCCAGGACCTCGCCCGGCTCGCAGCCCATGGCGACGATGCTCGCCTCCAGCACGCCCTCTTTCAGTCCACGCCAGCCAGCATGTGCTGCGGCCACCACGGTACCGGCCCGATCGCAGAACAACACCGGCAGACAGTCGGCGGTCATCACGATGCAGGCCTGATCCGCCTCATGGGCGCAGGCGGCATCAGCATCCGGCGCCTGCTGATAATGGCTGCTGACCTGATGAACCACGGTGCCGTGTACCTGATTGAGCCAGTTGAGGGGCCCCGGGATGGCGGCCGCCTGCTGCAAGCGGGCGCGATTGGCCTCGACTCGCGCCGGTTCGTCACCCACGTGGGCGCCCAGATTGAGACCGGCAAAGACCCCTTCACTGACGCCGCCATCCCGGGTGGTCGACAACGCCCTGACGCTCGCCGGGGCTGGCCAGTCGGGTTCGATCCATTTCATCTGTGACTCCTTCAATTCACCGATATAAAAACGGGGCTCCTGCAAGGGAACCCCGATTGGCATCTATTCGGGCCGGATGACGCCAGAAACCGACGCAGCAGGCCCTATCACATCAGTTCCAGACCAGATCATCCGGATTGGCGAGCGTATCCGCGCGCAGCACTTCCATCAGCTCCACCATGTCTTGCGGTGTAGCTGAATGCCACTGCATCACTTCACCCGTGATGGGGTGAGCCAGTTGCAGCATGGTGGCATGCAGCGCCTGACGGTTGAAGTTACGCAGTGCCTGAGTCAGCTCAGGGGTCGCGTTGCGCAGCGGGCGCAGACGGCCACCGTAAGCGGGATCACCCACCAGCGGGTGTTTGATGTGCGCCATGTGGACACGGATCTGGTGGGTACGGCCGGTCTCCAGACGCAGACGCAGACGGGTGTGGCCACGGAACTTCTCGTGTACCCGGTAGTGAGTCACGGAGGGGCGGCCATTGGGCACCACAGCCATATGAGTACGCTGGGTCGGGTGACGGCCGATGGGCGCATCGACGGTGCCACCTGCGGTCATGTGACCGATGGCGATCGCTTCGTACTCACGGGTGATCTGGCGCGCCTGCAACGCTTCCACCAGATGGGTCTGGGCGGGTACGGTTTTGGCAACCACCATCAAACCTGTGGTGTCTTTATCCAGACGGTGCACGATACCGGCGCGGGGTACCTCGGCAATGCCGGGGTAGCGGTGCAGAAGGGCGTTGAGGATGGTGCCATCCGGCGTACCTGCGCCCGGGTGAACCACCAGACCGGCCGGTTTGTCGATCACCAGAATGTGTTCATCTTCATAAACGATGTTGAGCTCGATATCCTGGGCATCCCAGCGGGTATCATCTTCCAGCTCGACATTCACATGCACCTGCTGCCCGGCCAGAATCTTCTCGCGCGGGGTGTTGGCAACCTGACCGTCCAGGGTCACTCTGTCCTGTAAAATCCACTCCTTGATGCGGGTGCGGGAGTAGTCTGGAAACAATTCGGCCAGGGCCTGGTCGAGTCGCTGCCCGAATTGGTGATCCTGGAATTCGCCTGTCAGTTCAATATGCTGGCTCATGTATGGTCTCTTGAGCGGGGGGTATCAATTCGAAATAATCCGGGTATTCTAGCTTTTCTTTTAGCCAAGCATAACGGATACTTTGCCAATTTCGTGGAAATGGACCGGATGTTGTTGATGGGAAAGAAGTCTCACCTGCTGATGTCGCTCGCCTTGGTCGCTACCTTGATCACAGGCTGTTCCAGCACCAAACCCAAGGTACCCGACGAACCGCCGGAGACCCTGTACCAGAAAGCACGCCTCAAACTGGACGTTGGCAATTACGTGCAAGCCACTGAATTGCTGGAGGCTTTGGACTCTCGCTACCCGTTCGGCGCCTACTCCAACCAGGTGCAGCTTGACCTCATCTATGCCTACTACAAGCAGGATGATACCGCTCAGGCGATCGCCAATATCGACCGTTTTATCCGCCTCAATCCGGCGCATAAAAATATCGATTACGTCTTCTATATGCGCGGCCTGACCAACATGGCGGCGGATTACAACTTCTTCCAGAGCCTGTTCGGTATCGATCGGGACGACAAAGACCCGGCTTATGCCCGTCAGGCATTCCAGGACTTCAAGACCCTGTTGCAAAACTACCCCAACAGCGTCTATGCCGCCGATGCCCGCGCCCGCATGATTGGCCTGAAGAATCGTCTGGCCCGATATGACCTGAGCGTGGCCGAGTATTACGTGAAGCGTGATGCGCTGGTTGCGGCCGCCAACCGGGCCAAGCTGATTGTCGAAACCTACCCCGACACAGCCGAAACCGAGAAGGCGCTGGAGATCATGGTCGAGTCTTACGACGCTCTGAAGATGCCGCAGTTGGCCAAGCATGCCCGCGAAGTGCTGGCCAAGAACTACCCGGAGAACCGCCTCGGCCGTGGCTGAGTGATACGGATAAACCGGTAATAAAAAACCGATGCCTTGGCATCGGTTTTTTTATCTTTGCAATCCACCAATCCGGCTGGGTGAAGTTCCTGCAACCCATAGCGGTCGCGGCCCCTCACACCCCATCTATCCCATTCATTAGCCACCTGCGAGATGGCCGCATCGTGAAGTTCGCTTATCACCAAGGGTTGCAAACCCGCTGTCAGCCCGACGCCAGGCCGGGAAGAGCGGAACCGTCACCACACGGCCATATTGCCTCATACAGTGCCCCTGAATGGGAATAGATGGCTTAATGGCACTGTAATCCTGTCACCAGAGTCAGTAGTTGCCCCTTGTCCGAGCGCAGAGCGGTCTGGGCCAGCAACTGATAGGGAATCCCCTCCAGCAGCTTGACCCTCTCCCCGGCCGTACCATTGACCAACACGGCATCAAACCGGGCATCACGACAGGCAACCACATCCCTCACTTTCTCCCTGTCCAGATTCATTACCTGCATCTGCTCATAGGCAGAGAGCAGACCAAGCTCCGTCTCCCCCAATTGCCAGCCGGCGATGCGATCCCGCTTCTCGAGCGGTATTCCCTCAAGCAACCGGGCCATCTTTCCCGATACTCCCTTGGCGGCATCGATCAAGGGGTAAACCAGTGTAAAGGTGAGCAGAAACATGATGGCCACCGAGCTGGCAACATGAGTAGCGCCATGCACCTCCTTGCGCCGCAACAACAGCGCCAGCGCAATCACGAAGAGCATACTGGCGGGGATATAACGCCACCCCAGCTTGCTGGCGACCTGTAGCACGTCTGCCGGAACATGACTGGCCACCGGTAGTGAAGGGCCCAGCAGAGGTAGCCCTATGACCACGACACAGAACAGCAGCATGAAACAGAGCCATCCCCGACCATAGCGAGCCGTCCATCCCGGCCAGTTCAGGCTGACCTGACCCAGCATGATGGCAAATACCGGCAACAACGGAAAAAGATAGAGGGTGCGCTTGGTGGATGAGAGGGTTAACAGCAAAAGGGTGCCCACTGCCCAGCACAACAGAAATAACCTCTCACGACTCCAGCGTCGCTGTTTGATGGTTTGCCAACCCCAATAGAAAATGAATGGCAACCAGGGGATGGTATATTCAGCCATCCCCCATAAATAATAAAGATATGCCCCTTTCTTGATATGGCCGAGTTCGGTCGAGGTGCCTGTCAGGCGGCCTACCTGATTCTGCCAGAACCACTCATTCCATAAAGCATCGCCATCGACATGATTAATTAATTCACGAATCCACGCTGCCACTGGCAATATAAAACAGAGCAGCATCAGCAGATGCTGCCAGATAAATCCTGGCAGTTTTTTGTCGATGGCGGCACATATTGCAGCGAAGAAGAATAGCGGGAACCAGCCAAAAAAAACTGTCAGTGGCCCAATAGGACCTTTTGCCATAAAACAGCCCGCCAACCCTATTCCGGCCAGTATCGCCATCCACCGACGGCTTACAAGGTAATATTCTGAAAATGCCCAAAGGGTAAATATGACAAAGAAGGCAAGCGCACTGTCCGTTCTAATCCAGTGCGTGTTGATGATAAATCCTTCCATGGTGCCCAGTGCGATCACCGACCAGATCGCGGCCGATCTATTGCCAAGCAGGCGATAGGCCAGCAGGCCGGTAAAGAGCAGCATACCCGCCGCCCAGACCACGCCCGCCAACCGCAGGCTATTGGTCACCCCCAGCCAGGATTCAAACCCATCAAGAAACGGCAGAGCGGCCATATAGAAGAGCGGCGGCTTCTCGATAAAGCTGTGCCCGCCAAGGGTCGGTACCACCCAATCGCCATTGCGGTACATCTCGAGTGCAATGGCTGCCTCACGCGGCTCGTCAGGGGTCCAGAGCTGATGGTCAAACTGGCCAAACAGCAGCACCAGCGTAACCAGCAGCAACATCCAGCAGAGCGTGCGCTCCGAAATATCAGCACTCTGCATGGCTCATACCTTCTGTAATGGTCTCCCCACGCCCGATGGCATAGTAGGAAAAGCCCAGCCCCTTCATCTTGAGCGGATCGTAGAGATTGCGACCATCGACGATGAGGGGGTGCGCCAGCATCTTCCTGATCTGGGCAAAATCGGGCGCCTTGAACTCGTTCCACTCGGTACAGATGACCAACGCATCCGCCCCCGCCAGCGCTGCCTCCCTGGTCCCCATCAGCGACAGCTCGGGCTGGCAACCATAGATACGCTGTGCCTCCTTCATCGCCACCGGATCGAAGGCCTGCACCCGGGCCCCCTCCTGCCAGAGCGCCTCCATCAACACCCGGCTCGGCGCTTCGCGCATGTCATCCGTATTGGGCTTGAAGGCGAGTCCCCAGATGGCGATGGTCTTGCCCGCCAGCGACTCGCCTCGCTCGTGAAAGTGGCAGGCCAGGGTGTCGAAGAGCTTGAACTTCTGCCGCTCGTTGACCCGCTCCACCGCACGAATAAGCGGCGTGTCGTAGTCGAGGGCCGCTGCAGTCGCCAGAAATGCCCTCACATCCTTGGGGAAACAGGATCCGCCATAACCACAACCGGGATAGATAAACTGGTAGCCGATGCGCTGGTCGGCACCAATCCCCTGCCGCACCAGTTCGATATCGGCACCGACCCGCTCGGCCAGCCCGGCCATCTCGTTGATAAAGCTGATCTTGGTGGCCAGCATGCAGTTGGCGGCGTATTTGGTCAGCTCGGCACTGCGAACATCCATAAACAGAATGCGGTCGTGATTGCGATTAAATGGCTCATACAACTCGCGCATCACGGCTCTGGAACGCTCCTTGCCGGTGCCGATAACAATGCGATCCGGGCGCTGGCAATCCCTGACGGCCGCCCCCTCTTTCAGAAATTCCGGATTGGAGACCACATCGAATTCAAACTGCTTGCCAAGTTCGGCCTGCTGCTCCCTGACCCAGTAAAACACCTTGTCTGCCGTACCAACCGGCACGGTGGATTTGTTGACGATGATCACCTCATCTGCACGATGCTGGGCAATCGATCTCGCCACCGCCCTGACGGCGCTCAGATCGGCCGAACCATCCTCATCAGGGGGCGTACCGACGGCGATAAATTGCACGTCACCATGGGTAACCGCCATGGGAATATCCGTGGTGAATGTCAGCGAGCCATTTTGCAATGTCTGGTGTAATAACACATCCAGTCCCGGCTCATATATTGGTAATTCGCCATGGGATAATCTATTTATTTTATCTGCATCGAGATCGATACAAACAACCTGGTGCCCTACATCTGCCAATACAATTGCCTGTACCAGTCCGACATAGCCACTGCCAAACACTGTGATATTCATAACGATTTTTCCATAATGCGTAATGATGGAAACTTTACATCCTTTACTCAATTGCACTACGGGCAATTTGTAACAAGCAATGTCAATTCTGAATGACACCCAACCTGTTGAGCAATAGCAGATGATTTAGATGGCGACAGTCAAAAAAGTGGCTAAACACCAACCTAAAATAAAGCCAAGCGATTTTTTGTTACGAGATATTTCCATATTAAGCCACGCCATCAAAACGGCAGTAATTGTTACCAAGTGTTGCTATGCGCTTGAATAAAAACTCGTTATTCAGCTACTTTCAAAATATATCGAGCAATCTCGACACTTTCCCCAAGCATATTTCCAGTGAAAATCAGCAATGCAGATTTTCATCGTCATTTTATTTTTTGCGACATTAAGACCGGAGTCGTATGAAAGACTTTCTGCCATTCTCAAAGCCTGCCATGGGCGAGGCCGAGATCCGTGCCGTCAGCGAGGTGTTGCAATCGGGATGGATCACCACGGGCCCGAAAAATCATGAGCTGGAGCAGCGTTTCTGCGAGACCTTTGGCTGCCAGCATGCGGTCGCGCTTTGCTCCGCGACCGCGGGCATGCATGTCACCCTGATGGCGCTGGGGATTGGCCCGGGTGACGAGGTGATCACGCCCTCCCAGACCTGGGTCTCCACCATCAACATCATCACCCTGCTGGGGGCCACCCCGGTCTTTGTCGATGTGGACAGGGATACTCTGATGGTCAGCGCCGACCAGATAGCGCCGCTCATCACCCCCAACACCCGGGCCATCATCCCGGTCCACTACGCAGGGGCACCGGTCGACCTCGACCCCATCCTCGCCCTGGGTCGCCAGCACGATATTCCAGTCATCGAAGATGCCGCCCATGCAGTCGGCACCCGCTATCGCGCGCGCTGGGTCGGGGAAACCGGCACCGCCATCTTCTCTTTCCACGCCATCAAAAATCTTACCTGTGCCGAGGGAGGAATGCTGGTGACCGATGACCAGGCGCTGGCCGACAAGGCTCGCATGCTGAAATTTCACGGCCTGGGAGTCGATGCCTTCGACCGCATGACGCAGGGACGCAAGCCGCAGGCGGAGGTGATCATGCCGGGCTTCAAATACAACCTGGCCGACATCAACGCCGCCATCGCCCTGGTGCAGCTGGCCCGCCTGCCCGAGCTCAATGCCAAGCGGGTCGAACTGGTGTCTCGCTACCATGAACGTCTGGCCAACCTGCCGCTGGCACCGCTGGCCATCCCCACCTACCCCCATCTGCATGCCTGGCACCTCTTCATGGTGCGGGTCGACCCCGAGCAGTGCGGCCTCGATCGCGATCAGCTGATGCAGGCGCTGCAGGAGCGAGGCATCGGCAGTGGCCTGCATTTTCGCGCCGCCCACACCCAGAAGTACTACCGGGAGCGCTATCCGGATCTTTCGCTACCCAACACAGAGTGGAACTCGTCACGGCTCTGCACCCTGCCCCTCTTCCCCGACATGACGCTCTCCGACGTGGATCGGGTTGTGGCAGCCCTGACCGACATACTGGAGTAACAATACGTGAACCATAACGACATCAAACGGGTCTCAGTCATCATCCCCGTCTACAACGAGGAGGCGAGCCTGCCGGAACTGCTGCAACGGGTGACCGACACCTGCGAGCAGCTGAGCCAGGATTACGAAGTGATCCTGATCGACGACGGCAGCAACGACCGATCCGCCACCATCATCAGCGAAGCCGCCAATCGCGAAGGGAGCAAGCTGGTCGCCGTGCTGCTCAACCGCAACTATGGCCAGCATGCCGCCATCATGGCCGGCTTCGAGACGGCAACAGGGGATCTGGTGATCACCCTGGATGCCGATCTGCAGAACCCGCCGGAAGAGATCCCGCGGCTGGTCGCCAGCGCCATGGAAGGGTATGACGTGGTCGGTACCATCCGCCGCAACCGGCAGGACTCCTGGTTTCGCAAAACAGCCTCCCGCTTTATCAACAAGTCGGTACAGCGGGCCACCGGCGTCCAGATGAGCGACTACGGCTGCATGCTGCGTGCCTATCGCCGCCACATCATCGACGCCATGCTCTGCTGTCAGGAGCGCAGCACCTTCATCCCCATCCTGGCCAACAGCTTTGCCCGCCGAACCACAGAGCTGGAGGTGGGCCACGCCGAGCGGGCCCACGGCGAATCCAAATA
This sequence comes from Aeromonas sp. FDAARGOS 1414, assembly GCF_019047065.1. Classification (NCBI taxonomy): domain Bacteria; kingdom Pseudomonadati; phylum Pseudomonadota; class Gammaproteobacteria; order Aeromonadales; family Aeromonadaceae; genus Aeromonas; species Aeromonas sp. FDAARGOS 1414. Next base: position 3,382,503 of record NZ_CP077210.1, read on the forward strand.
CGGCCTGATGCACCTTATCAACCTGATGTACGACCTGGTCACCTGTATGACCACGGCCCCGCTACGTCTGCTCAGCATCGTTGGCAGCCTGGTGGCGGGGATCGGCTTCACCTTCTCGATCCTGCTGCTGCTGCTGCGCCTGTTACTGGGCGCCGACTGGGCAGCAGATGGCGTCTTCACCCTGTTTGCCATTCTCTTCACCTTTGTCGGCGTACAGCTGATCGGGATGGGGCTGCTGGGTGAGTACATAGGCCGCATGTATACCGATGTGCGCGCCCGCCCCCGCTACTTCATTCACCAAATCGTTCGCTCCACACCGGATGCTTCGCAACAGGAAACTCAATCATGAACGTTGTCGTCTTTGCCTATCACGATATCGGCTGCACCGGTATCGAGTCACTGCTTCAGGCCGGTTATCAGATCCAGGCGGTCTTCACCCACGCCGATGATCCGGGCGAGAACCGCTTCTTCGGTTCGGTGGCCCAGCTCTGCGCCGAACATGACCTGCCGGTCTACTCTCCCGAAGACGTGAACCACCCGCTCTGGGTCGAGCGTATCCGCGAACTGGCGCCCGAGGCCATCTTCTCCTTCTACTACCGCAACCTGCTCAAGCAGGAACTCCTCGATATCCCGACCGTCGGGGCCTTCAATCTGCATGGATCCCTGCTGCCTGCCTATCGTGGCCGGGCGCCCATCAACTGGTGTCTGGTCAACGGCGAACGCGAAACCGGCATGACCCTGCACCGGATGACAGCCCGTGCCGATGCCGGCGATATCCTTGCCCAACAGGCAGTAACCATTGCCCACGATGACACCGCGCTGACCCTGCATGGCAAGATGCGCCAGGCAGCCCGCGCCCTGCTGGAAGGGGAGCTGGTCAAACTCAAGCGCGGTGACGCCACCTTCACCCCGCAGGACGAGAGCAAGGCAAGCTACTATGGTCGCCGCACCCCGGCCGATGGCGAACTGCACTGGGATAAGCCCGCCAGGGATCTCTATAACCTGGTACGTGCCGTTACCCAGCCCTACCCGGGAGCCTTCAGCTTCGCCGGTGATCGCAAGCTGACGGTCTGGCAGGCAAAGCCGCTGGCGATCCAGAGCGACCAGCAGCCGGGCACCATTCTCTCCCACGACCCGCTGCGGGTGGCCTGTGGTGAAGGGGTGCTGGAGATCCTGGCCGGTCAGGTCGAAGGGGGGCTCTATGTACGCGGCGCCCAACTTGCCCGCGAGCTGGGGCTGATGGAAGGGATGAAGATCGGCGACAAGGCGAGCAAGGCCATGCGCAAGGCACGGCTGACCCGGGTGTTGATCCTCGGCGTCAACGGCTTTATCGGCAACCACCTCACCGAGCGCCTGCTCAAGGATGGCGGCTACGAGGTCTATGGCCTCGACATCGGCTCCAGCGCAGTGGAACGCTTCATCGGCCACCCCCACTTCCACTTCGTGGAGGGGGACATCAGCATCCACACCGAGTGGATCGAGTACCACATCAAGAAGTGCGACGTGATCCTGCCGCTGGTGGCCATCGCCACCCCCATCGAGTACACCCGCAACCCGCTGCGGGTGTTCGAACTCGACTTTGAAGAGAACCTCAAGATCGTCCGCTACTGCGTCAAGTACCACAAGCGCATCATCTTCCCCTCCACCTCCGAGGTGTACGGGATGTGCGACGACCACAGCTTCGACGAAGATGAATCCCGCCTCATCGTCGGCCCCATCAACAAACAGCGCTGGATCTACTCGGTCTCCAAGCAGCTGCTGGATAGGGTGATCTGGGCCTACGGCAAAAAAGAGGGGCTCAACTTCACACTGTTCCGTCCCTTCAACTGGATGGGCCCACGCCTCGACAGCCTGGACTCTGCCCGCATCGGCAGTTCCCGCGCCATCACCCAACTGATCCTCAATCTGGTGGACGGCACCCCGATCCAGCTGGTGGATGGCGGCGCCCAGAAACGCTGCTTCACCGATATCGAGGATGGCATTGAAGCCCTGTTCCGCATCGTCGAAAACAGGGGCAATCGCTGCAACGGCCAGATCATCAACATCGGCAACCCGGATAACGAGGCGAGCATTCGCGAGATGGCCGAGGTGCTGCTCGCCAAGTTCGAGGCCCACCCGTTGCGCCACCACTTCCCGCCATTTGCCGGCTTCAATCTGGTGGAGAGCAAGTCCTTCTACGGCGACGGCTATCAGGATGTCTCCCACCGCCGCCCGAGCATCCGTAATGCCCGCAAGCTGATCGACTGGGAACCGACCATCGAGATGGAAGAGACCATCGGCAAGACACTGGACTTCTTCCTGCAGGGGGCGGTCACGACGGGAGTCGAGCATGACTGAAGTGGGTCTGCGGATCGACGTCGATACCTTCAGGGGAACCCGTGACGGGGTTCCCCGCCTGCTGCAACTGCTCGACAAGCATCAGGTGAAGGGGAGTTTCTTCTTCTCGGTCGGTCCGGACAACATGGGGCGCCACCTGTGGCGCCTGCTAAAACCCCGCTTCCTGCTCAAGATGCTGCGTTCCAACGCCGCATCCCTCTATGGGCTCGATATCCTGCTGGCTGGCACCGCCTGGCCCGGCAAGTCCATCGGCAGAGAGCTGGGTTCCCTGATGCGCGACACCGATAAGGCGCACCATGAGGTGGGGCTGCATGCCTGGGATCACCACGGCTGGCAGGCCAATACCGGTCGCTGGGACGAAGCCGAACTGATCCGCCAGACCCGGCTCGGAGTCGATGCCCTGAGCGAGATCCTGGGGCGCGAAGTGGATTGCTCCGCCGCCGCCGGCTGGCGAGCCGATCCCCTCACCACCCAGGCCAAGGAGCAGTTCGGCTTTCGCTACAACAGTGACTGCCGTGGCTGCGGCCTGTTCCGTCCCATTCTGGAGGATGGTCGGCCCGGCACCCCGCAGATCCCGGTCAACCTGCCCACCTTTGACGAGGTGATTGGCAGCCAGGTGACGGCCGAGCGCTTCAACCACTTCCTGCTGGAGCAGCTGACTGCGGCACCGCAACCGGGCCCCCATGTCTACACCATCCACGCCGAGGTGGAGGGGATCGTCATGGCCGAGCAGTTCGATCTCCTGCTCGATGAAGCCAGGTCGCGCGGCATCCACTTCATCCCCCTTGGCAACCTGCTTCCCCCCGACCCAGCCCTCTTGCCGACCAGCCATCTGCTGCGCGGCTCCCTGCCAGGACGCGAAGGGTGGCTCGGTTGCAAGATGACGCCATGAACCCGCTCGCCAGATTGCAACAGAGAATCTCATGAAGATGACCCGATGGGCCCTGCCCCTTTTCTTCCTCGCCTTTTACCTGCTGCCACTCAACCAGCGGATGCTGTGGAGCCCGGACGAAAACCGTTACGCCGAGATCAGCCGGGAGATGATCACCACGGGTGACTGGGTGGTGCCCCACTTCCTTGGCCTGCGCTACTTCGAGAAACCCATCGCCGGTTACTGGTTCAACAGCCTCAGCCAGCTGCTGTTTGGCGAGAGCAACTTTGCGGTCCGCTTCGCCTCGGCCGCAGCCACCGGCCTGAGCTCCCTGCTGATCTTCTGGTTCGCTCTGCAGCTGTGGCAGTGCCGGCGTACAGCGTGGTTCGCCAGCCTGATCTATCTCTCGACCCTGATCGTCTACGGCATCGGCACCTACAGCGTGCTGGATGCCATGGTCACCCTCTGGCTCAATGCCGCCATGGTGAGCTTCTACCTCATCCTGCAAGAAGGGCCGCCCGGTCGCAGAGTGGCAGGCTATCTGCTGTTCGGCCTCGCCTGCGGCATGGGCTTTCTCACCAAAGGCTTTATCGCACTGGCGGTACCCGTGGTAGCCATCATGCCCTACGCCATCTATCAGCGCCGCCTGCGCGAGCTGGTATGTTTCGGGCCGCTGGCCATCCTTAGCGCGGCTCTGCTGGTCGCCCCCTGGGCCATCGCCGTACACCTGCGCGAGCCGGACTACTGGCACTACTTCTTCTGGATTGAGCACATCCAGCGCTTCGCCTCGGAAGATGCGCAGCACAAGGCGCCATTCTGGTACTACCTGCCGATGGGGCTGCTCGGCACCCTGCCCTGGCTCGGCCTGCTGCCGGGGGCACTGAAGCAAGGATGGCAAGCGCGCAAGAACAGCCCGGAAACCCTCTATCTGTTGGCCTGGGTGGTGTTGCCGCTGCTCTTCTTCAGCATTGCCAAAGGCAAGCTGCTCACCTATATCCTGCCCTGTTTCGCCCCGCTGGCCATGCTGATGGCCACCAGCGCCGTGGACAAAATCAAGGAAGTTAAAGAGCGGGCCTTCAAACTCAACGCCTGGCTGAACGGCCTGTTCGGCCTCATCGGACTGGTAGTGCTGACCGTGCTGGCTTTATCCCGCGACCAAGCCATCTACGGTGAAGAGGATCACGGGGCACTGTCGGTGGCCATGGCCATCTTTATCGGCTGGTCCCTGCTCGGACTCATCCAGTTGCAGGCGGTCAGTCGCCGCTGGGTCCTGAGCGCGCTCTGCCCCATGATACTGGCCATCGGCCTGCCCTGGGCGCTGCCGCAATCACTGATCGACTCAAAGCTGCCAGAGCGTTTCATCGAGACCAATCAGGCCGTGCTGCAGGGTTCAGAGACTCTGCTGGCCAGCGATCCGGGACTGGCATCCGCTCTCGCCCGGAGCACACGGCGCGGCGAGATCATGCTGTTCGACGACAAAGGAGAGCTAGCTTACGGCCTGGGCTATCCGGATGCCAAGGGCCGCTATGTTGCCCGTGCAGAGTTCCCGAGATGGTTGGCACAAGCGCGCGAGAAGGGGCAAGTTGCCCTGCTGATGAAGACCGATCACGACGGAGAGACCGGCCCTCTGCCCCCTGCCGACGAGACCCTCGTCAGCCACCGGCTGACCCTGCTCATCTACCATGGAGTACGCTGATGGATATAGTGCTGCTATTACTGGTGTGCCTGCTGACCAGCAGCGGCCAGATGCTGCAAAAGCAGGCCGTTATCTGCTGGCAGCGTAACCCCTGTAACCACCTGCAAAAGCTGCGTTCCCCCTGGCTTGTTGCCAGCGTGGCAGCACTTGGCAGTGGCATGCTGCTCTGGATTTATCTGTTGCAACGACTGCCGCTGAGCATGGCCTACCCCATGCTCAGCATTAATCTGGTGCTGGTGCTGCTCGGCTCACGCCTCTTTTTCCACGAGCCGGTGAGCAGCCACAACTGGCTGGGAGCTGCCACCATCATCGTCGGCGCCCTGCTGCTGGGAGGCCTGCGATGAAGGGCTATCTCTACGTGTTAGGCAGCATAGTGCTGGTGACGGTGGCGCAGCTCTGCATGAAGTGGGGAGCGATCAGCCTCCCTGCATGGCAGGCCGATCCCGCCGTGATGCTGGCTCACCCCCTGCCACTCCTCACCATCGTCATCGGCATCCTCTGCTACGGGCTATCGCTGCTCTGCTGGCTGGCCGCGCTGCACTCCACACCGCTCAATATCGCCTACCCACTGCTCAGCACCAGTTACGGGCTGGTCTATCTGCTGGCGGTGAGCATGCCGGTCTTTGCCGAACCGCTGGTGGCAAGCAAGGCGGCAGGTGTTGCGCTTATCTTCTTCGGCGCCGTGCTGGTCGGCAGCAAACCGGCGACAGGCAAGCCGGAGCGGCAAGATCCCCCTGCCAATCCCTGAGGCAGCTTTAAACAAAAAGAAGAGGCGGCCCCCTGTGCCGCCTCTTCTCATTTTCCGCCTGACCAGCGCCTGTTACTTCGCGACGTTACCCGCCACGTTCAGGGCATCCCAGGTGCGGGAGAAGGGCGGCGCGTAGGCAAAGTCCAGCATGCCGAGCTGCTCGGTGGTCACCCCCATGGTGATGGCCACTGCCAGCGCGTCGATGCGGTGGACCGCCCCCTTGCGACCGAGGATCTGGCCGCCCAGCAGCCGCTTGCTGCCCGCCTCATAGACCAGTTTGACGTGAATGTCGGACTGACCCGGGCAGTAGTTGGTGTGGCACTTGTCCTTGATCACCACGGTGCGATAGTCGATGCTCATGGCCCTGGCTTCCTGCTCGGAGAGGCCGGTTCGGCCCGCCTCCAGCCCCAACACCTTGAGCGCGGCAGAGCCGAGAGTGCCCGGGAACTCCTGCTCGGCCCCCGCCAGGTTCTCGCCCACCATGCGCCCCAGCTTGTTGGCGATGGTGGCGAGCGGTACATAGACCTGCTGCTGCTTCACGCTGTGCCAGACGCTGGCACAGTCACCGGCCGACCAGACGTTGGCGAGCGAGCTGCGCCCCTGACGGTCCACCTTGATGGCGCCGTTACCGAGCCGCTCGATGCCGGTATCGGCCAGAAACTCGGTGTTGGGCTTGACCCCGGTGCAGACCACCACAATATCGGCCTCGTACTCGCCCTGGCTGGTACGCACGCCGGTCACCCGGCCATCCCCCATCAGCGCTTCAACTCGCTCACCCAGATGGAGAGAGACCCCCTGCTCGCGCAGTTCGGTTTCGATGTGCTGGGTGATCTCGCCATCAAACGCGTCGGGGATGACCCGATCCGCCAGCTCGATGAGACGCACCTCCTTGCCCTGATGGACCAGCGCCTCGACCACTTCCAGCCCGATAAAGCCGGAACCAATCACCACGGCGCGGCGATTATTCTTGTCTTGCACCGCAGCTTTGAGCGCCAGCCCGTCGGCCATCCGGCGCAGACCGAATACCCCTTGCTGCTGCAAACCGGGGATGGGGGGCATCACTTCGCGGGCACCGGTGGCAATCATCAGCCGATCGTAGCGATCGGTGAAGATGTCGCCATTGTGCTCCACCTGCAGGGTCTGGGCAGTTGCGTCAACGCTCAGCACCCGATGGCCAATCTTGACCTCGATCCCCTTGGCGGCAAACTGCTCGGGGGTGAACTCGGCCATGTAGCCGGGCTCCTGAAACTCGTCACCGACGAAGTAAGGCAGGCCGCAGGCACCGAAAGAGATCACCTCGGAGGTCTCATACACCACGATTTCGGCATCTTTGGCCAGACGGCGTGCCTTGGCGGCCGCGCTCATACCGGCGGCTTCGCCACCGATGATCAGAATTCTCATTGTTTTTCCTCTCAATGGCGCAGGGAGGGCATGCCCTCCCTGCGGTCTATGACGGGAAAGGGTCGCCCCTTTCCACAGGCAGATCAACCGACGCAAATCAGACGGTGGACTCTTCGCCGTCCAGACTCACTTCGTGATCGCTGTTGAACACATGCATGTCGGTCTCGCCCATCAGGCGGCTGGTGACCGTCCCTGCGGTGATGGAGCCGGAGACATTGAGGGCAGTGCGGCCCATGTCGATCAGCGGCTCGATGGAGATGAGCAGACCGGCCAGCGCCACCGGGAAATCCAGCGCGGAGAGCACGATCAGCGCGGCAAAGGTAGCACCGCCGCCAATCCCGGCCACCCCGAAGGAGCTGACGGTAATGATGGCGATCAGAGTCATGATGAAGCCCGGCTCCATCGGGTTAACCCCGACGGTCGGGGCAATCATCACTGCCAGCATGGCCGGATAGATACCGGCACAGCCGTTCTGGCCGATGGTGGAACCGAAGGAGGCGGCGAAGTTGGCGATCCCCTCCGGAATACCCAGCGACTTGGTCTGGGTCTGCACGTTCATCGGGATGGAGCCCGCACTGGTGCGCGAGGTGAAGGCAAACGCCAGCACCGGAGTGATCTTCTTGAGGAAGCGCAGCGGGTTGATGCCGACCATGCTCACCAGCAACAGGTGCACGACAAACATGATCGCAATGGCGCCGTAAGAGGCCATCACAAAGCTGAGCAGGTTAAGAATATCCGCATAGTTGGAGCCGGAGACCACCTTGGTCATCAGCGCCAGTACGCCGAACGGGGTCAGGCGCAGCACCAGGGTCACCATTCGCATCACGATGGCATGAGCCACAGCCACGAAGTGGCTGAAGCTGGCGAAGATCTCCGGCTTCTTGCGGGCGATGCCGGTAGCGGAGAGGCCAATGAAGATGGAGAAGATCACCACGGCGATGGTGGAGGTCTTGCGCGCCCCGGTCATGTCGAGGAAGGGGTTGGCGGGAATGAACTCCAGCATCATCTTGGCGAAAGACATGCTCTCGACGCTGCCGAGGGTGGTCTGCAGCGCGGCACCACGGGCGCTTTCGGCGGCACCGGAGGTGAGCCCTTCAGCGGTCAGGCCAAACAGGTTGGACATCAGGATGCCCGCCCCGGCGGCGATGGCGGTGGTGAAGATCAGCACGCCGATGGTCATGGCGCTGATCTTGCCCAGCGCGGTGCCACCATTGAGCTTCAAGATAGCGCTGATGATGGAGACCATGATGAGCGGGATGATGATCATCTGCAGCAGCTTCACATAGCCGCTCCCCACGATATCCAGATAGTCGATGGTCTGAACAATGACGGGCGAGCCTGCACCGTAAAGCAGTTGCAAAGCGGCGCCGAACAGAATACCGAGCCCCAGACCGGCAAATACCCGGCGGGTGAAGCTCACATGTTTTTCCTGTAACCGGTAGAGAAAGAACAGCAAGATGGCGGCGATGGCCAGATTGCCGATAACGCTAAATGTCATGGTATGACTCCCCAAAAAGTGGGCTTGGGCCCGAGAAACAAGAGCAAGCGCCATGCTTGCCCTGGCAACCGTGTCAGACGGTCTGCGCCGTCGTGACAAGAACAAGGGGGTCTATCGCCCCCTTGTCACAGATTCACTGCTTCTGCTGTTTCGCTCGCATGATGTTGATGATTTCGATGTCTGTATCCAGCATCCCCTCTTTGGAGAGGCGGCCCAGATTGGCGATGGTCTGGTCCACATCGTCGGAGACGATCCCCTCGCTCTGGGGGACGTGCAGGTTGTTGATAGCCATCAGCGAAGACTTAACCGCCGCCGAGGTGGAGGTGGAGACCTTCATGGAGCAGGCGCTGCCCGCGCCGTCGCAGATGATGCCGGAGACATCGCCAATCATGTTGTTGATGCAGTGGCTGATCTGCTGATACTGGCCGCCCAGCAGCCAGGTGATGGCGGCACCGGCCCCCATGGCGGCGGTACTGGCGGCACAGAGGGCCGACAGCTTGTTCTGATAGGTCTTGATGTAGATGGCCACCAGATGGCTCATCACCAACGCCCGGGTCAGCTGCTCGTCGCTCGCCTTGAGGAAGCGGGCGGCCGCGACCACCGGCATGGTGGCGGCAATGCCCTGATTGCCGGAACCGGAGTTGGACATGGCGGGCAGCATGGCGCCATCCATCCGCGCATCGGAGGCAGCGGAGGAGAGGCGCATGGCCAGGGTCATCAGATCGTCGGAGAGCAGCTTGCGCTCCACCTGCTCGGTGAGGATCTTGCCGATCTTCAGGCCGTAACCCTGCAACCCTTCATCTGCCAGCGCCTGATTCATGGTGGCGGCATCGCGGATAAAGTCGATCTCCGCCAGCGGCACTTCCAATGCAAAATCGACGATCTCCCGCAGGGTCATGGCCGGTTTGGCGGATTTGGCCGGCTGGATCTGCACGCCGGGAGCGCTGGCCTGCGCCATCAGCACCTCGCCATCCTTCTCCATCAGGATGATGCGAGTGTGGTCGGTACAGATCACCACCCGGGCACTGTGCCCTTCAACTTCGGCCAGCACCTCGGCATAGAGCACGTCCGGCACATCCTTCACATCCACCTTGATGACCGGCAGCAACGTCTTGGCCGCTTCCACCTGTTCTGGTGTAAGGGTCTTGAGCACCTCCAGCCCGGCATCCGGGTTGCCGCCGGTGATGCCGACCGCAGCGGCCACCGGAAGACCGATCATGCCGGTGCCCGGCACTCCGACCCCCATGCCGTTCTTGAACAGATTGCCACTGACCCAGACGCTGATGCGGGTCGGAGTCTCCCCCAGCAGCTTGCGGCAGTTGGCCGCCGCCAGCGCCACCGACATCGGCTCGGTACAGCCCAGGGCCGGCACCACTTCACGCTTGAGCAGGGTAATAAAGTCGGTCCATTGTGGTTTCATCTGTGCATTCTCATCTTGGTGGCGCAATGCCTGTCATCGCCACAGGCAACAGCATGGCAAAAAAGGGTGACACGGGATCAACATCAAGCAGGAGCGCGTCGCCAAGGCGTCGCGAGAGAGGTGGCCGTCTGATGACTGCCCCATGCAAATCAACTTAATTTGATTCTAATATCAATAAAATCAAATTAAGTTGCGCAACATCGCTTTTTTAGCGCCATTATGCCCGTCTTTTAACAAAGCGCGACAATTTGTGATGCAACGCACAGACGATGGAGTCACCTAGAGATGATAGCGGGCCAGCAGCTGCTGGTAGGCCGGGGTCTGCTTGAACTGTTTCAAGGCGGCCGAGAAGCGCCTCGCCAACTGGTCATGGCCGGGCTTGTGGGTAAATCCGAGAAAGTTGCGGTTATCGTCGGTCAGCAGGCGGCGACCATTGAACACCTGATCCTGCAGCCCCTGGGTACGCAGCAGATAACGACCAACTTGTTCATTGAGCACGACACCATCCAGTCGGCCGGCCATCATCAGATGCAACTGCTTGACCATCTTGCCATCGCCCGTCATGGCGACCCTGATCACCCCTTCATCGGCCAGAAAATCGGGGCTGTAGGCATAGTCGGCCTGAATGCCGATCCGCAACCCCTTGAGGTCGGAGAGCTGCCTGAAATCCACCGGACGAGCCGATGGATAGAAGAGCACTTCACCGCTGTAAGAGAGCGGCTCTTCGGGGTAGTGGAGCCACTCTTGGCGATCCTTGTTATAGAAGACGTCGAGTACCGCATCCCCCTGCCCGAGGCGGGCCTGTTGCAACACCCGCTTCCATGGCAGCACCTTCACCTCGGTGCGATAGCCGAGCTGCTGCAGCACGGTGCGAGCCAGCTCGAGATCTGCGCCCACCAGCTCCCCCTTGTCGCTGTGCATCACATAGGGGGGCCACAGTTCTGTCAATATGGTCAGGGTCGGCTTGTCATGAGCCATAGCCATGCCACCGACGAGAAGAGATGCCAGCAGCCAGCCGTACCACCCGATCCTTCGCCAACCCTGACACCACATCATGGAGATCCCTCATGGTCCGTATGGATTGAGGATATACAAGGGATGAGCAATAAAAAAGGAGGCCGAAGCCTCCTTGATATTCACTCTCTGAATGGCACTTACAGTGCTTTCAGGATTGCCTCGACGCTGGCCTTGGCATCGCCAAACAGCATCTGGGTATTTTCCTTGAAGAACAGCGGGTTCTGGACACCGGCGTAGCCAGTGTTCATGGAACGCTTGAAGCCGATGACGTTCTGCGCTTTCCATACTTCCAGCACCGGCATACCGGCGATCGGGCTGCCCGGATCTTCCATCGCAGCCGGGTTGACGGTGTCGTTGGCACCGATCACCAGCACGGTATCGGTATCGGCGAAGTCATCGTTGATCTCGTCCATTTCCAGAACGATGTCATACGGGACTTTCGCTTCCGCCAGCAGCACGTTCATGTGGCCAGGCAGACGACCGGCAACCGGGTGGATACCGAAGCGCACCTTGACGCCACGGTCACGCAGCTTCTGGGTGATTTCAGCCACCGGATACTGGGCCTGCGCCACCGCCATGCCGTAGCCCGGGGTGATGATGACGGAGCTGGAGTTCTTCAGCAGGTCAGCCACTTCCTCGGCGCTGGTTTCGCGGTATTCGCCCATCTCCTGATCAGCCGTGGAGGCCACGCCATCGGAGCCGAAGCCACCGGCGATCACGGAGATGAAGGAGCGGTTCATCGCCTTGCACATGATGTAAGAGAGGATCGCACCGGAGGAACCCACCAGAGCGCCGGTGACGATCAGCAGGTCGTTGGAGAGCATGAAGCCCGCCGCCGCTGCCGCCCAACCGGAGTAGGAGTTCAGCATGGAGACCACCACCGGCATGTCGGCACCGCCGATGGAGGCAACCAGATGCCAGCCGAAGGCGAAGGCGATCAGGGTCATCACCAGCAGGGCGAAGGTAGAGCCGCCGGCGTTGACGAAGTAGACCATCAGCGCCAGAGAAGCGACCACGGCCAGCAGGTTCAGCTTGTGGCGGTGCGGCAGCATCAGCGGCTTGGAGGAGATCAGACCGCGCAGTTTGCCGAAGGCAACCACGGAACCGGTGAAGGTCACGGCACCGATGAAGACGCCCAGGAAGATCTCGACCAGATGGATGTTCAGCATGGCGCCGGTCAGGTGCTCGACCTGAGCAACGCTGTTGGCCTGCTCGAACGCCGCACGGGCGGCTGCCAGGGTGGCATCCAGGTTGGAACCGACGGAGACGACCACCTCAGCAGGTGCAGAGGGGTGCAGATCGATGAAGCTGTTGAAGCCCACCAGTACTGCCGCCATACCCACGAAGCTGTGCAGCACGGCCACCAGCTCGGGCATCTCGGTCATCTCGACCTTGAGCGCCAGACGCACGCCGATGGCACCGCCGATCACCATGGCCAGGATGATCCAGTGAACACCACTGGTCTCCGGGTTGAATACGGTGGCGAGCAGGGCGATAGCCATACCCGCGATACCGAACAAGTTGCCATGCTTGGCCGTTTCTTGCTTCGACAGTCCCGCGAGACTGAGGATGAAGAGCACGGCGGCAACGATATAGGATGCTGTTACCAGTCCTTGAGACACGTTAAACCCCCTTAATCCTTACGGAACATCTTCAGCATGCGCTGAGTGACGGTGAAGCCGCCGAAGATGTTGATACTGGCAATCAGCACGGCGACGAACGCCAGCGCGGTGACCAAGGTCGACCCTTGCCCGATCTGCAGCAGGGCACCGACCACGATAATGCCGGAGATGGCATTGGTGACCGACATCAGCGGCGTATGCAGGGCGTGCGAGACGTTCCACACCACGTAGTAACCGACCACACAGGCCAGGATGAATACGGTGAAGTGGGAGAGGAAGGCTGCCGGGGCAACGGACGCAATCCAGCCGAAGGCGGCGATGCCGAGAGCACCGAACACGAACTTCTTGTTGGAAGGCTTGGCCTCTTCCTTCTTGGCGGCCGGTTTGGCGGCGGCCGGTTTCTGCGGAGCGGCAGAGACGGAGATGGCGGGCGGCGGGAAGGTCACTTCACCGGCCTGGATCACCGTCATGTTGCGCTGAACCACGTCTTCGAAGTCGATAGCGACGTTGCCGTCCTTCTCCTTGCACATCAGCTTCATCAAGTTGACCAGGTTGGTACCGTAGAGCTGGGAGGATTGGGCAGGCAGACGACCCGGCAGATCGGTGTAACCAATCACCTTGACGCCGTTGGCGGTGACATGCAGCTCACCCGGCACTGTGTATTCACAGTTGCCGCCAGCCTGAGCGGCCATGTCCACGATGACGGAGCCCGGCTTCATGCTGCCGACCATCTCTTTGGTGATCAGCTTGGGAGCCGGCTTGCCCGGGATCAGGGCGGTGGTGATGATGATATCCACCTCTTTGGCCTGCTGGGCGAACAGCTCCATCTCGGCCTTGATGAACTCATCGGACATGACTTTGGCGTAACCATCGCTGGATGCGCCATCTTCGCCACCGAAGTCCAGCTTGAGGAATTCCCCACCCATGGATTCGATCTGCTCGGCCACTTCCAGACGGGTATCGAACGCACGCACGATGGCACCGAGGGAACCGGCCGTACCGATGGCAGCCAGACCGGCAACACCGGCACCGATCACCAGTACCTTGGCAGGCGGCACTTTACCGGCTGCGGTGATTTGACCGGTGAAGAAGCGACCGAACTGGTGCGCAGCTTCAACCACGGCGCGATAGCCACCGATGTTGGCCATGGAGGAGAGGGCATCGAGGGACTGGGCACGGGAGATCCGCGGTACCATATCCATCGCCATCACATTGATGTTGCGCTCGGACAGCTTCTTGACCAGCTCAGGGTTCTGGGCAGGCCAGATGAAGCTCACCAGAGTGGCGCCATCTTTAATTTGTGCGATCTCGGCATCGGTCGGCGCATTGACCTTGAAGATAAGGTCGGCTTGCCAGACATTCGGCACCACGCTGGCACCGGCAGCCTCGAAGGCGGCATCATCGAAGCTGGCCGACAGGCCTGCGCCGGTCTCGATGGCGACCTCGAAGCCGAGCTTTTTCAGCTGCTCGACGGTAGCCGGGGTCGCTGCGACCCGGGTCTCACCGGCGAGACTCTCTCTCGGTATTCCAATCTGCATGACTATTCCCTGATGGTTAATAAACAATCGCTGCCCAGTGTCTCACTTCTGACGAAACAAGACATGACCAAAGTGCAGGTCCAGGGCTCTTTGTTATGAAAATCAGTAGGCTTTACCTCAACCTCCTGTCATGGTCAGGCCCCCGCTTTTCAGGCGCGAAGGTGATTAGTATCAAATTTTGGAGTTTTATTACAACCGCAGTCCCGACGGCACTCGTACAGAATTCAGCCCATCCCTGGCTACGATTAAAAAAAACAAACCAAATTAGAGGCTTATACCAGTAAAAACGGCTGAAAAAAGTGATCCAACCAGTCAAAAAAAATGTTTTACCGGCCCTCTATCTTAGCGTTTTTTGTTCTTACGAAATCCGCTTTCGTCTCACTTCTCGCAGCGAAACGCCGAAAAGTAACATTTTCCCAACAAAAGCGGGGCCACTCAGCCGCCAGAAGGCGGGAGAGGGCCCCGACAATTCAATCGTTTCGCCCGTTTGGCGCCGATTGACGGCCCTTACCAGGCCGCTTCATAAATATGCTGGCTCTGCACCAGATCGATATCGCTGTGCTCGCCCAGACGGGTCATGCCGTGCTCACCCAGCTTGCCGATCAGGGTGTCGATACCCAGATCTTTGAGACCGTAGTCGCGCAGTCGGGTCTTGACCCCCATCCGCTCGAAGAAGTCGCGGGTCGCAGCGATGGCATCGTCGATGCGCTCCGCTTCGCTGCCGCTGTTCAGACCCCACACCCGCTCGGCGTATTGCAGCAGCTTGGCATGTTTCTGTTTGCGCTTGGCCTGCAGCAGGGCAGGCAGCACCACCGCCAGAGTCTGGGCATGGTCGAGGCCATGCAGGGCGGTCAGTTCGTGACCCAACATGTGAGTGGCCCAATCCTGTGGCACACCGGCACCGATCAGGCCGTTCAACGCCATGGTGGCGCTCCACATGATGTTGGCGCGCACCTCGTAGTTGTGCGGCTCGGCCAGCGCCTTGGGGCCCTCTTCGATCAGGGTCAGCAGCAAGCCTTCGGCGAAGCGATCCTGCACCTTGGCATTAACCGGATAGGTGAGGTACTGCTCCACGATGTGAACAAAGGCATCCACTACACCGTTCGCTACCTGACGCTCGGGCAGGGTGTAGGTGAGCACCGGATCCAGCACGGCGAAGCGCGGCATCACGAACGGCGAGAAGAAGTGCACCTTGTCGCCACTGCTGCGACGGGTGATGACGGCGCCCATGTTCATTTCAGAACCGGTCGCCGGCAGGGTCAGCACGGAACCGAGCGGGATGGCGGAGCGCACTTCGCTGCCAACGGTTTCGAGAATGTGCCAAGGATCCTTGGCCGGATCGTAGTGCGCGGCAGCGGCGATAAACTTGGTGCCATCGAGCACGGAACCACCACCAACGGCGAGCAGGAAGTCGACCCGCTCGGCACGGGCCAGCTCCACGGCGCCCATCAGGGTCTCGTAGGCCGGGTTCGGCTCGATGCCGCCAAATTCAAACAGGGTCATGCCAGCCAGCTCGTTGCGGATCTGCTCCAGCAAGCCGCTGCGTACCACGCTGCCGCCACCGTAGGTGATCATGACGCGGGCATCGCTCGGAAGCTGCTCGCGCAGCTGGGCGATCTGCCCTTGGCCGAACAGGATTTTGGTCGGGGTATGGAGAGTAAAGTTGTTCATCGACATTGCCTTCTTCTGATAGTCAGGGCGGCCTGGCCGCGAAATCGTGATTGCATTTTTCTCCAGAACCACCCTACCATCAAGACAATATCCTGCTTGATTCTTGCCTATTTCTACAAAGCAGCGAAAACCGGAACTGTCGAATCAAAGAGCGCCCATGCAAAACCGTTACAGCGACCTCGCAACCAGATTGACCCGCCACGTCACCGCCCCCGGCATCACCCCATCACCGGTGAAACAGGTCAACCTCATCTATACCACCGAGCACCATGGCCGCACCCCGGTGCTCTACCAACCGCGGATGATCGTTATCCTGCAGGGACACAAGGTGGGTTATCTGGCGGATCAGGTGTTTCGCTACGACCCCAACCACTATCTGCTGATGACCCTGCCGCTGCCCTGCGAGTGCGAGTGCTTCGCCTCCCCCGAGCAGCCGCTTATCGGGTTTACCATCGAGATCGATCTGGTAACCCTGCAAGAGCTGCTGCTGGAGCTGGGCGATGCCCTGCCCGCCCCCGCGCCACAAAAGAGCGGCGTCCACTCAGTCCCCCTGTCGGAAACCATGTTTTGCGCTGCCGAGCGACTGATCGAGCTGATGGACAACCCGCTGCACGCCAGGGTGCTGGGACCGCAGACGGTGCGCGAGATGCTGTTCCACGCCCTCACCGAGGGGGGCGGCCCGGCGCTGCAGGCGCTCGCCAATCGCCACAACCATGTGGGCCAGATCGCCCGGGTGCTGCGTATGATAGAGTCCCGTTATGCCGACAACCTCACCATGGAGGAGCTGGCGCGGGAGGTGAACATGAGCGTCTCCGCCTTTCACCACCACTTCAAGGCGGTCACCGCTACCTCGCCGCTGCAGTACATCAAGTCGTTTCGCCTCCACAAGGCGCGGATGATGATGTTGCACGACGGCATCAAGGCGGGCACCGCGGCGGCCAGAGTCGGTTACGAGAGCAACTCCCAGTTCAGTCGGGAGTACAAGCGCTTCTTCGGCAGCACGCCGACGGATCAGGCCTCCCGCTTCCGGGATGGCCAGCTGCGCATCATTGAGGGATAACAAGAGAGGGATTACTTATGCGTTCACTGCTTTGCCTGTTCACCGCTTTGCTGCTGACGGCCTGTACCGGGATTGCCGACGGCATTCGCCCCGTTACCGGCTTCCAGCTCGACCGTTATCTTGGCACCTGGTACGAAATCGCCCGCCTCGACCACAGCTTCGAACGGGGGCTGGAGCAGGTGAGCGCCACCTACAGCCTGCGGGACGATGGCGGCGTCAAGGTGCTCAACCGCGGCAAGCAGCGCGATGGCAGCTGGCGCGAAGCCGAAGGCAAGGCCTACTTCGTCGGCAACCCGGACGAGGCGCGGCTCAAGGTGAGTTTCTTCGGCCCCTTCTACGGCGGCTACAACGTCATCGAGCTTGATCCCGATTACCAGCTCTCGCTGGTGACCAGCTACAACCACGACTACCTCTGGATCCTCTCCCGCTCACCCAACCCGCCCAAGGCGAAGGTAGATGCGCTGGTCGCCAAAGCGAAGTCGCTGGGCTTTGCCACCGACCAGCTGATTTGGGTCAAGCAGACCCCCTGAGACAGCACCGGTGGCGATGCCGTCGCCACCGGTTCTCTCCGCCTCTCCCTTTCACTTTCCTCACCCCAGCTCCGAACAACCACAGTCATACCCAGCCATTCGCTGACGGTTGCCAGATAGACATTGCGCAACAATCCCCATCACCCACCAACGGAAGAGAATAGCGATCATATTGTCAGCCCAATTTTGTCGCCAGGCTCCCCAAAATAATCTGAATGACTGATTAGGGGGCAAAAAAAAGCCTGGACGGTGCAGGACTCACCATTTACCAGCGAACAATAAACCGGCAAAAACCCCCAACATAAAACCAATTGAATCCCTTTTTGGGGATTTTTTGTTGCCATCGCAGTAACCAGATGATAAACAGCTCGGCCACCCCAAAATGCATATAAATATTCACTTTAACGAGGTGATTAATTGGAATTTATTAAATTAAGCGGAATTCTTATTATTTTATTGGGATTTTATTTCAAACTCGACACTCTGGCCGTCGTACTGGTGGCCGCCGTCACCACGGCGCTGGTCTCCGGTCTCTCCATGACCGATTGCCTCTCCCTGCTGGGGGAAGCCTTCGTCTCCAACCGCATGGTGACGCTGTTTCTGCTGACCCTGCCGATGATCGGCATCTGTGAACGCTACGGCCTCAAACAGCAGGCGGTCACCCTGATCGAACGGATCAAGAAGCTCACCCCGGGCAAGTTCATGACCCTCTATATGTTTATCCGCGAACTGGCCGGTCTCTTCTCGGTGCGGGTTCAGGGTCACACCCAATTTATTCGTCCGCTGGTCAACCCCATGACTCAGGCTGCCGCCACCAAGGTACACGGCAAATTAAGCGAAGAGGACGAGGAATATATCAAGGCAAGGGTTTCAGCCACCGAAAACTACGGCAACTTCTTTGCCCAGAATACCTTCGTCGCCTCCGCCGGGGTATTGCTGATCGTCGGCACATTTGAATCTCTTGGATATAGCGTCTCTGCCGTCGATATTGCCAAGGCATCCATGCCGATCGCCATTATCGCCCTGCTGATGGTGGCTATTTCCAATATGTGGTTTGACCGTCAGATGGCCAAGACATATACCGTGAGCAGCGACAAGGAGGGGCAACAATAATGGCGACCCTCATCCCCAACATGCTCGAATTCTTTTATGTGCTGATCGGCGTCATCCTGTTCAGCAGCGCCTGGCGCGTCCTGCGTGACCCCAGCCACCCGGCCAAAATCGGTACCGCCCTGTTCTGGACCATCCTGGGTGTGCTGTTCGCCTTCGGCAGCTATATCCCCAATGTCATCAATGGCGTGCTGATCCTCGCCATGGGGGTCATCACCCTGCTCAAGCAGGTGAAGATCGGCAAGCTGGAGCAGGCGAGCGAGGAGGAGTCCCAGCGCCACGCCAGCCGCATCGGCAACCGGATCTTCCTCCCCTGCATCCTGCTGGCCGTGCTGGCGGTGGTGATCGCCCAGTTCACCCCCCTTGGCGGTCAGGTCGGTATCGGTCTGGCGGCGGTCATCGCCTTCGTCATCACGGTACTGCTGACTCGTGCCACCCCCTCTACCGTAGTGGGTGACTCCGACCGGATGATCCAGCAGGTCGGCATTACCGGCATTCTGCCGCAACTGCTGGCCGCGCTCGGGGTGATCTTCAACAAGTCCGGCGTCGGCGATGTCATCTCCCACGGCATCTCCACCGTAGTGCCGGTCGGCAGCCCCTTCGTCGGGGTGGTGGCCTACTGCCTCGGCATGATGGTCTTCACCATGATCATGGGCAACGCCTATGCCGCCTTCACGGTCATCACCGCCGGCATCGGCATCCCCTTCGTCATCGCCCAGGGCGGTGACCCGGTGGTGGCCGGGGCGCTGGCGATGACCGCCGGCTTCTGCGGCACCCTGATGACCCCCATGGCCGCCAACTTCAACGCCCTGCCCGCCGCCCTGCTGGAGATGAAGGATCTCAACAAGGTGATCAAGGTGCAGGTACCGATGGCGCTGACGCTGGTGCTGATCCATATCGCCCTCATGTATTTCTGGGCATTCTGACCATTCGGGAGAAGATGATGAAAGTACTGATTACCGGTTTTGACCCCTTCGGCGGCGAGCCCATCAACCCGGCATGGGAGGCGGTCAAACGCCTGCCAGAGACCATTCTGGACGCCACCGTGATCAAGGCGCAGATCCCCACCGTCTTTGGCAAGTCAGCCACCCTGCTGGCGGAGCTGATGCGTCAGCACCAGCCCGACGTGGTGATCAACGTCGGACAGGCGGGCGGTCGCTTCGCCATTACCCCGGAGCGCATCGCCATCAACATCGACGATGCCCGTATCCCCGACAACGAGCAGCAGCAGCCCATCGACGAAGTGATTCAGGCCGATGGCGCACCGGCCTACTTCTCCCGTCTGCCCCTCAAGGGGATGGTGCAGCGCATCAAGGAGAACGGCATTCCGGCGGCGGTTTCCAACACCGCCGGCACCTTCGTCTGCAACCACATCATGTACCAGCTGCACTACCTGATTGAGAAAGAGTTCCCGGCGGTGCGCGGTGGCTTTATCCACGTTCCCTACATCACCGAGCAGGTAGCGGACAAGGTGAACCAGCCCTGCCTCGCCATGAGCGAGATTACCCGCGCGCTGGCGCTGGCCATCGAGGCGGTGGTGCTGCAGCAGGATGGCGATATCAAGGTCGTGGGCGGCGAGATCTCATGAGCCTTTGCCAGCCACGCCCGCTGTTCGTCTACGGCAGCCTGATGGACGGGCTGTTCAACTACCGCCGCTATCTGGCTCACCACGTGAGCCAGACGCCCCGGCGCGCTCGGGTGCGCGGCGCTCTCTATCACCTGCAGCACAAGGGCTACCCCGCCCTGCTGCAGGGGGATGACTGGGTCTATGGCGAGCTGTTTGTGCTGGACGACTTCCCTGCCGCCATCGCGGCGCTCGACGAGATGGAGAACTTCCACGGCGAGGATGATCCCCAGAGCGAATATCTGCGCCAGCTCATCGAGGTGGAGATCTTCGACCCGGCGCAGGGGCGTTATGTCGGCCAACAGCAGGCCTACCACTACCGCTACGTAGTGCAGCACGATCCCAGGTGGCAACAGGGCAAGCACTACCTGCCCGACGGCAACTGGCGCGCTTTCCATCTGGCGCAACTGGAGAGCGCCGCCTGACGGTCAGCGACAATAACAAAGGGCAGCCCGCGGGCTGCCCTTTTTCATGGAAGATGGCCTGAGGATCAGAGCCGGAAGCGCCCGATCTCCTGCTCCAGCCGCTCGGTCAGCGACTTGAGTTCGGCCGCCTGCGCCGCCTCGTTGCCCGCCTGCTCGGCCAGCTCTTGCGAGACGTGGCGGATATTCTCGGTATTGCGGCTGATCTCGCCGGTCACTGAAGTCTGCTCCTCGGCCGCCGCGGCGATCTGGGTCGCCATGTCGCTGATGGAGCCGATCGCCTCGTTGATCCGGGCAAGGCTCTGGTTGGCCGCTTCCGCATCCTCGACGCTGGTGCCCGCCAGCTGGCGGCTGGTCTCCATACCACCCACGGCGCGGCGGGTGGTCTGCTGCAGGGTCTCGATCATCTGCTGGATCTCGTCGGTGGAGTCATGGGTGCGGCGCGACAGCACCCGCACCTCGTCCGCCACCACCGCGAAGCCACGGCCCTGCTCACCGGCCCGCGCCGCCTCGATGGCGGCGTTGAGCGCCAGCAGGTTGGTCTGCTCGGCAATGCCGCTGATGGTGGCCAGAATGCCGCTGATCTTCTGGGCATGGGCATCCAGCTCGTTGATGATCTGGCTGGCATCAGCCACCTCATCCGCGAGCCCGGTAATGCTGCGCTGGCTCTGACCGACCTGCGACTGACCCGCGACCGCCAGCTTGACCGCCTCGCCGGAGGTGGTAGCGGCAAACTCGGCGTTGCCGGCGATCTCCTGCGTAGCGGAGGCCATCTCGGTCACCGCGGTCGCCACCATCACGATCTCGTCCTGCTGCTGACGCACCCGCTGGCTGCGGGAGTGGGCGCCGGCCGCCTGAGCACGGGACTGGGCCGCCAGCTCGACGGTGACATCGCGCAACCGGCTGACAATCCCGTGCAACCGGGCCACGAACTGGTTGAAGTTGCGTGCCAGCTGACCCACCTCATCCTGACTGCGGGTGTCGATATGGACGGTGAGATCCCCCTCGCCGTGAGCGATGTCGTGCAGCGCACCGGCCACCCGGCCCAGATCGGCAAACAGATACTTGAACATGGCGGTGAGCAGGGCGCTGAACACCAGCATCAGCAGCAGCGTCAGCCCCACCAGCTGCCACAGCAGGGAGGCGAGCGGCGCCTCCAGCACGTCGCGGTACATCACCATGGCCAGCAGCCAGTCGGTGCCCGGCACCGGCTGTACCGCCAGCAGCACGTCGCGCCCGTCGAGGGTAGCTGCGTGCAGTTCGTTGTTCTCGCGGCCCCACTGCTGGAAGGTGGCCGCCGACAGATCGGGGGAGAGCTCGCCAATCTGCTTGAGCGCCAGCTCCTTGTTGGGGTGACCGACGATGAGGCCGCTGCTGTCGAGCAGCATGGCGTAGCCCTCACCCTGCACCTTCATCGCCAGTACTTCATCGATCAGCTTGTCGAGCGCCAGGTTGGCCCCCACGGCGCCGACCAGCTCGCCCTGATGGCGCACCGGCTCGGAGAGAGTAACCACCAGCTTCTGCATGGTGACGCTGACATAGGGGGCAGTGACGATCAGCTGCCCCGCCTTCACCGCATCCTGATACCAGGGGCGCTCGCGCGGGTCATAGTTGCCGGTGTTGAGGGAGGGATCCTGCCGGGTCATCCCCCCCTGCGCGGAGCCAAAATAGGTGAGGCCGAAGCCGCCGGAGGTGTAGGCCTGCTTCAGGTGCGGCACCAGCTCGGCTTGGGGGTTATCGCTGATCAGGTTGACCAGCGCATGGACGGTGTTCTTGCGATCCGTCATCCATTCGCCGATGGCGACCGAGTAGGCGTGGCCATAGTTGACCGCCTCGCTCTGGATGGCGCTCATGGTGCGGGATTTTAGGGTGTGAAAGGCAACGATGCCGAGCAGTGATGCCATCAGCAGCACTACGCCAAGACTGGTGGCCAGCAGCTTGCCGCGCAGAGAGAGGGTCATGACGACGAATCCTTGTTGTTGTGTCAGGCAGGGAAAACCCTGATGTATCAAAGGCTATCGGCCGCAATATGAACAGACTTTAGTGAATCTGTATATTTTCCCATCTATCAACAACAGAACGCGCTATTCGTGTGAACCAGATCGCTATTCCATGCTACTGACTCTTGTAACAACAAAGCAGCAGGCCGCCCGAAGGCGGCCTGTCACTTACCCCTGATATGCACCGGCGGAGTAGGTCAGCTCATAGCTGTGGCTGTAGATCTCGACGATATTGCCGAAGGGATCTTCCATGTAAACCATGCGGTAAGGCTTCTCGCCCGGGTAGTACTCGCGTACCGGCATCCGCTGCTTGCCGCCCGCCGCGACGATGCGCGCCGCCAGCCCCTCGACATCCGGATCCTGCACGCTGAAGTGGAACACCCCGGTCTTCCAGAATTCGAAGTTGTTCTCACGGCGCTCGCTGTTGGGAAACTCGAACAGCTCGATGCCGATCTTGTCGCCGGTGGAGAGGTGGGCGATGCGGAAGGAGCCCCAACCCGGGCCAAACACGTCGTTGCACATCACGCCGATGGCGGAGTCATCCTCGGTGATGGTGGTGGCCGGCATGATGAGATACCAGCCCATCACCTTGGTATAGAACTCGACCGCTTTGTCGAGGTCAGTCACCGTGATGCCGATGTGGGAGAAGTTGCGTGGATAGGTCATACGTCACCTTGAAATTGTGTGTGGGAAACAGGTGACATGATAGGAAGGGGCGACATAATGAAAAATAAGGTCAAACTAATTGAAGGCATAAATTAAATTTATGGTTAATCCACTCTGGCTCCACACCCTGGTGGTGGTGCATGAAACCGGCAGTTTTACCCGCGCCGCCGAGCGGCTGGATCTCACTCAGGCCGCCGTCAGTCAGCATATCTCGCGTCTCGAGGCCGAATTTGGCACCCTGCTGCTGCGCAAGCCCCGTCAGCTGGAGCTCACTCCGCGCGGGCTGGTGCTGCTCGACTTTGCCCGCCAGCAGGCGCAGGCAGCCGAACAGCTGCGAGCGCGCCTCTCTGACGACGACCCTCACCGCGGCGCCATCACCCTCACCACCCCCGGCAGCATCGGTCTGCTGCTCTATCCCCTGCTGCTCGACCAGCAACAGGAGCACCCCGGACTCACCATCCAGCACCGTTTCGCCCCCACCCCCGACATAGTGCAGGCGGTACTGGCAGGGCGCAGCGATCTGGGACTGGTGGATCAGCCGCCGGAACACCCCAGCATCGCCGCCGAGCCCTTCGCCCGCGAACCCCTCTGTCTGGTGGTGCCCAACGATGGCGAGGAGCCGAGCTGGCAGCACCTCTGTCAGCTCGGCTTTATCGACCACCCGGATGGCCGCAGCATGGCACAACGCCTGTTGGGACGACGCTACCCCGGCCAGCGCGTTGACGAGATCCCGCAGCGCGGCTTTACCAACCAGATCGGCCTGATCCTGGAGCCGGTCGCCCGCGGCCTCGGCTTTACCGTGCTGCCCCGCTTCGCCGT
This sequence comes from Aeromonas sp. FDAARGOS 1414, assembly GCF_019047065.1. Classification (NCBI taxonomy): domain Bacteria; kingdom Pseudomonadati; phylum Pseudomonadota; class Gammaproteobacteria; order Aeromonadales; family Aeromonadaceae; genus Aeromonas; species Aeromonas sp. FDAARGOS 1414. The sequence goes on from NZ_CP077210.1 coordinate 3,406,553, forward strand.
CACCGCCTTTGCCCAACAGGAGAAAATCCGGGTGATCCAGAGCAGTATTGAGGTGATCGACACCCTCTGGCTGATCTACCGCGCCGAGTGGCCGCTCCCCGCCCGCCACCAGCGGCTGGTCACCGTCCTGAAACAGCGGGTTGCTGCACATTGAACGCTCTTGCGGCAGACATAGAGATCAATGTGGCCACAGTCACCGAGAGCTAGCGGCAAGAAGGAGAAGAGAAAGGAGAGAGGGATAAATTGGCGAACGCCGGAAATGCGAAAGGCCAGCTCAATGAGCTGGCCTTTCTGAAAATGGCAGGGGCGGCAGGACTCGAACCCGCAACCATCGGTTTTGGAGACCGCTGTTCTACCAATTGGAACTACGCCCCTGCAACAAACGAGGCGTAGTATACAAAGCGGGTTTCAAAGGTAAAGGCTTTTTTCACACTTTCAATGCGATTGCACAAATCCCGAACAAGTCGCGCTTGTTTGTGCAGCAAAGCGGGATAACTTGCTGTATTTGCAGCCCTGCCGGGGTAGGAATGGGACATAAATGGGGGTAGGGTGAAATCAGGTACCGGGAGGCCACTTATGCTCAATTACCGACTGCTCCAACAATTGGCGCCCCTCAATTTCAGGGATGAACGCAAGACAGAAGCCCTGCCCGCCTATCTTGAACGGGTCGCGCCGCTGGTGCCCTTTATTCCTGAAAATGTGCTCTCCCAGTGGATTTACCGTCATTGGCGCGGTTTTGAGTCCAACTGGAGCTTTATCGATCTCGCCAGCCATCAATTCACCTGTGAAAGCTGGCCCACCGCGCAACTGGTGGATCAGGTGGACTCCCGCCATATGGAGGTGATCGAGCGCTGGGGCGAGATGCTGCGCAGCAACCGCTATGTGCGTCGCTCCTGGCTCGGCGAGAAGATGCTGAGCGACGGCACCTGGCCCGAACCGGTCATCGTACTGGCGCCGGAGGAGGGAGCCAGCTACCCGAACGGTCATCCCCTGCCCCGCCCCTATTGCCTGCTGGAAGGACACCACCGACTCGGTTATTTGCGCGCCATGGCCCGCGATGGGGAATCGCTGCAAGAGACGCACAAGGTGTGGATTTGTCGTCATGTTTCCGCCACTTAAACGTTTTTCATGCTGAAATTGGCATCGGAAATAAAATTTTGACAATTAAAAAAGCGGCCCTATAATCTGTCCGGTTTTGAAAAAGGTCGGGACGAAACGATGCAGTTTTTGATTCAGAAAACAGCCTTGCAGACGGGTGGTGCGCACCAGAGCGGCCCCGTTGTTTCCGGTTCCCACCCCAAAGATCCCCAGTTATTTTTAAAAAAAGCCCCTGTTTCAGGGGCTTTTTTTTGTGCCCGAAAAACCTCCAATGATGTCAAAGGGAATGCAGACGATGACCAATCCACTCTATAAGAAACATGTCATCTCCATTTCGGACCTGACCCGGTCAGAAATGGAACTGGTAGTCTCAACCGCACAACGGTTGAAGGCTGAACCTGACACCAGCCTGTTGAAAGACAAGCTGGTTGCCAGCTGCTTCTTCGAAGCCTCCACCCGCACCCGCCTCTCGTTCGAGACCGCGGTACAGCGCCTTGGCGGCAACATCATCGGCTTCGCCGACGGTGGCAACACCAGCGCCAAGAAGGGCGAGACGCTGGCTGACTCCATCAAGATCATCGGCTCCTATTCGGATGCAGTGGTGATGCGCCACCCGAAAGAGGGGGCTGCCCGTCTGGCCTCCGAGTTCTCCCGCGTGCCGGTCATCAACGGCGGCGACGGCTCCAACCAGCATCCGAGCCAGACCCTGCTCGACCTGTTCACCATCCATGAGACCCAGGGTCGTCTGGACAACCTCAACGTCGCCTTCGTCGGTGACCTGAAATATGGCCGCACCGTACACTCGCTGGCCCAGGCCCTCAGCCTGTTCAACTGCCGCTTCTTCTTCATCTCCCCGGAAGCGCTCGCGATGCCGGACTACATCTGCGAAGAGCTGGAAGAGAAGGGCATCCAGTTCAGCGTCCACCAGACCATGGAAGAGGTGATGCCGGAGCTGGACATCCTCTACATGACCCGCGTCCAGAAAGAGCGCTTCGACGAGACCGAATACAAGCACATGGCTGCCAAGTTCATTCTGGAGCTGGCAACCCTGGAAGGGGCCAAGCCCACCATGAAGATCCTGCATCCCCTGCCCCGCGTCGACGAGATCGATGTAGCGGTCGACAAGACTCCCCACGCTTGCTACTTCCAGCAGGCTGAGAACGGGGTCTATGCACGCCAGGCGCTGCTGGCACTGGTACTGAACGAAACTGTCTGAGCTTAGGGGAATATCATGTCTGACAAGAACCAACTGCAAGTCGAAGCCATCCGTCACGGCTCCGTCATCGATCACATCCCCGCTGGCCAGGGCATCAAGATCCTCAAGCTGTTCCAGCTGGTTGAAACCCAGGAGCGGATCACCGTCGGCTTCAACCTGAAATCCGGCGCGCTGGGCAAGAAGGATCTCATCAAGATCGAGAACACCCGCCTGACCGAACAGCAAGCCAACCAGCTGGCACTGTTCGCCCCGAAAGCGACCGTCAACATCATCGAAGACTTCAATGTGGTGAAGAAGCACCAGCTGGAGCTGCCGGAGTTCATCGCCGGCGTGTTCCACTGCCCCAACTCCAACTGCATCTCCCACAACGAGCCGGTAGACAGCTACTTCCGGGTGCGCGAAGTGAAAGGCGTGGTACGGATGAAGTGCAAATATTGCGAGAAGTCCTTCACTCAGGACATCGTCAGCGAGCGTTACTGATATCTGATTGGGCCCCGCGGGGCCCATTTTTGAACCCTGTCACATCACCGAATTTCCAGTCAGCTATAATTTGCCATCGCAAGATGGTAATGCCCGCTCATTCCCTGCATATAGATGGATTATCAGTATTTTTGCCTGATAACTGACTGCTATGGCAGATATCGCGCGTTTACCTTCCGGTCATCATCAAAGGAATTCGCCGTGGTCAAAACCCTCAGTCGTCCCGTTGCCCAAGAGCCCGATCTGGCCCAGCTGGATGCCTGTCGCCAGATCATCGGTCAGCACTGCTACAGCACCCAGGAAGAGATCCGCCGCGAGCTGTCGGAGCGCGGCTTTGCCGACATCAGCCAGTCCACCATCTCCCGCCTGCTGCGCCGCCTCGGCGTTGCCAAGGCCCAGAATGCCAACGGCAAGAAGGTCTACACCCTGGTCGACGAGCAGCTGGAACCTGCCGGCAGTACCCGCTCGATCCACGACATGGTGCGCGAAGTGGTGCACAACCAGCAGATGGTGCTGATCCACACCACTCCGGGGGCCGCCACCGTGGTGGCTCGCCTGCTGGATCGCAACGCCAATCCCGAGATCATGGGCGCCGTCGCAGGCAATGACGTGGTGCTGGTCGCGCCGCGCCATATCAGCCGTACCCGTCAGGCCCATGCCGCCGTGGTGCGCACGCTGGCGCAGGCCCGCTAAGCCATTTCCCCTAAATATATCGAGGCGACCCGCGGGTCGCCTTTTTGTTGCCTGCTACTTTGTGTCCATCACTTCTTGCGCCCATAAAAAACGGGAGCCAGCAGGCTCCCGTTTTATCTTGCTTGTTATCCCTCAGGAGAGCACGGCCCCCAGGCTCAGGCAGATCACGATCAGCACAGTCAGGATACCGAGCAGCGGAGCCACCCACTTCAGCCAGCGCACATAAGGCACTTTGGCGATGGCCAGACCGCCCATGACCACGGCGGAAGTCGGGGTCACCAGGTTCACCAGACCGGAGGCAGACTGGTAAGCAGTCACCACCAGATCGCGGCCCACGTTGGCGAAGTCGGCCAGCGGCGCCATGATCGGCATGGTCAGTACGGCCAGACCGGAGGAGGACGGCACCAGGAAGGAGAGCACCACTTCCAGCACGAACATCACGTTGATAAAGACGATGGTGGAGAGGCCGGTCACGATCCCTTCTGCACTGTGCAAAATGGTGTGAGTGATCATGCCGTTATCCATCACTACCACGATACCGCGGGCGATACCGATGATCAGCGCCACCCCCAGCAGGTCGCGAGCACCATCGATAAAGTTGGAGGTCAGCTCCTCCTCGCTCATGCGGGAGATGAGACCAACGATGATGGCGGCTGCCAGGAACACACCGGAGATCTGCGCCATCCACCAGCCCAGCACGGCCACACCATAGATCATCACGGCAAAGGCGGCGACGAAGATACCCAGAACGATTTTACGGGTCAGGGTGAACTCCAGCATCTGGTCGCTCTTGTTGCCGAGGAAGTGGGCACGGTTCTCTTCCCACTTGTCAGCCACCAGAGATTTGCTCGGATCACTGCGCACCATCTTGGCGTAACGCATGACGTAGGCAACGCAGAGCAGCCAACCGGCGACCAGCATGGCAACGCGCAGCCAGATACCATCGGTGAAGGAGATACCGGCGGCGTTGGCCGCAATAACGGTCGCAAACGGGTTGATGGTAGAACCGAGAGTACCGATACCGGCGCCCAGCAATACGGTTGCCGCCGCCACCACAGGGTCAAAACGGGCGGCCATCATCACCGGCACCAGCAGGGTGTAGAAAGGCAGCGACTCTTCGGCCATGCCGTAGATGGTGCCCCCTGCGGCGAACAGCGCCATCAGGATCGGGATCATCCACTCTTCACGGCCACGCAGACGGTCGGTCACACGTTCGATACCGGCATCGATGGCACCTGTCTTGGTCACAATGCCAAGAAAACCACCGATGATCAGGATAAAGAGGGAGACGTCGATGGCGCCTGCCTCATAGGTGTCGTGGTTGTAGAGGCCATCGATAGGTGCCAGCAGCACGTCAACGATCCCCTGGGGATTCCCCTCCACCAGTTTGTAGGTACCCGCCACCGGCACTTCTTTGCCGAGGGCTTCGTTCATGGTCATCTCGTATTTGCCGGCCGGCACTATCCAGCTCAGGGCGGCCACCAGGGCGATCAGCACAAACAGTATCGTGTAGGCTGACGGGAACTTGAATTTGGTCATGGTCCAGCTTCCTTCTGTGGGTGTGGTATCCATGCAGGCTGCGGGTTGTAGGGTTAGAGGTATTATGCCGCTGTCACATGGTCGAAAAGCCGGGGGTCGCCCCCCGGCACCACTACTGCGACCTTAGTCGCCCAGCGTAGCAACCATCACTGCCTTGATGGTGTGCATCCGGTTTTCGGCCTCGTCGAACACGATGCTGTGCTCGGATTCGAACACGTCCTCGGTCACTTCCAGGCCTTTCATGCCATATTTGTCAGCCACTTCCTTGCCCATGGTGGTCTCGTCGTTGTGGAACGCCGGCAGGCAGTGCATGAACTTCACATCCGGGTTCTTGGTGGCGTTGATGACATCCATGTTGACCTGATACGGGGTCATCAGTTTGACGCGCTGATCCCAGGCTTCTTTCGCTTCACCCATGGATACCCAGACGTCGGTGTAGAGGAAGTCAGCACCCAGCACACCCTCTTTCACATCTTCGGTCAGGGTGATGCGTGCGCCGGTCTCTTCGGCGATCTGGCGGCACTTGGCAACCAGCTCCTCTTCCGGCCAGAAGGCTTTCGGTGCGACCAGACGGATGTCCATGCCCATTTTGGCGGCGCCGACCATCAGGGAGTTACCCATGTTGTTGCGGGCATCACCCAGGTAGGCGAACTTGATTTGATCCAGACGCTTGCCCTTGCCGTGCTCCAGCATGGTCATGAAGTCGGCCAGGATCTGGGTCGGGTGGAATTCGTTGGTCAGGCCGTTCCAGACCGGGACACCGGCGTAGGCGCCCAGCTCTTCCACGATCTCCTGACCGTAGCCGCGGTATTCGATACCGTCATACATGCGACCCAGTACACGAGCGGTGTCCTTCATGGACTCCTTGTGACCGATTTGGGAACCGCTCGGGCCAAGGTAGGAGACTTGTGCGCCCTGGTCGAAGGCCGCCACTTCAAACGCACAACGGGTACGGGTGGAGGTCTTCTCGAAAATCAGGGCGATGTTCTTGCCGACCAGATGCTTGCGCTCGTAGCCACCGTATTTGGCTTTCTTCAGGTCGATGGCCAGATCGATCATGTATTGGATTTCGCGCGGGGTGAAGTCCAGCAGTTTCAGGAAGTTACGGTTACGCAGATTAAAAGCCATGATGAGTTCTCTCTATATATGTTTCAGACCAGTTCGGGCAGTAGTGTTGACTACGCATTCTCAGTACAGATATCGGTAATTACGCATGTACGGTGCGGGTGGCGACGATATTGGTGCCGGCTTCACCCTTGAGGATGGCGAGGCCATCTTCCAGCGAGCCGATGCCGACCATGCCGCCGGTCGCTTTGACAAATTCACAAGAGGCTTCGACTTTCGGCCCCATGGAACCTGCATCGAACTTGACCCCGGCCAGCTCGTCCGGGCTGGTGACGCGCAGCGGACGCTGGGTCGGTTTGCCCCAATCCAGATAGACGGCATCGGCATCGGTCAGGATCAGCAGGGCGTCGGCCTTGATCTGCTTGGCCAGATAGGCGGCAGACATGTCCTTGTCGATGACGGCTTCAATACCGGTCAGGCTCTCGCCATCCCAGGTCACCGGGATGCCGCCACCACCGGTACAGATGATGAGATGGCCCTGGGCAATCAGAGTCTCGATAGCGTCGCCTTCGACGATGCGCTGGGGCAGCGGGGATGGCACTACGCGGCGGAAGAACTTGCCGTCAGCCTTGACCACCCAGTGCTTCTCTTCTGCCAGGGTGCGGGCTTCAGCCTCTTCGTAGACGGGGCCGATAAATTTGGTCGGGTTGGCGAATGCCGGATCCTTGGGATCGACCTGCACCTGAGTCAGCAGCGCGGTGACGTTGCGGCTCGGCATCAGGTTTTTCAGCTCCTGGATCAGCATGTAGCCGATCATGCCCTGAGACTCGGCACCCAGCACATCCAGCGGATAGGGGGATACCTTGGTGTAGGCGCTGTTCTGCAGGGCCAGCAGGCCGACTTGCGGGCCGTTGCCATGCACCAGCACCACGTTGTACTCCTGAGCGATGAGGGCGATGGTCTTGGCGGCAGTTGCAATGTTCTTGCGCTGGATATCCGCTTCCAGTGGCTCACCACGACGGAGCAGTGCATTGCCACCCAGAGCGACGACGACAGTTGGTTTTTTCATAGTGGTTAATCTCGAGTTTGGTTCTGTGTGGCGCCAGCTTCTGCCGGCGCCACGCCGTCTCATCAGATGCTGTCACGTTCCATCGGGCAGCTCATGCAGCGGGCGCCGCCGCGGCCACGGCCCAGTTCATCACCCGGGATGGAGAGAACTGTGATGCCGGCCTTGTCATACTTCTCGTTGGTGTAGGTATTGCGCTCGTAACCCACCACCACGCCGGGACGTACGGTCAGTACGTTGTTGGCGTCGTTCCACTGCTCGCGTTCGGCTTCGAAGCTGTCACCGCCAGTGGTGATGATCTTCAGCTGATCCACGCCCAGTGCTTTCTCGATGGCGGTGACGAAGTAACCCTCTTCCTTGATGTTCATGCCGGTGGCGCCGCCCGGAGTCAGGCTCCAGCACTGCACATCCTTGCGGATCACTTCCGGATAGACGGAGAAGGTGTCGATGTCCATGTGAGTCATGACGGTATCCAGGTGCATGCAGCTGCGATGTTTCGGCAGCTCCATGGCGATGACCTGCTTGGCCTGACCATGTTTGAACAGGCTGCGAGCCAGGTGCTCGACACCTTGCGGGGTAGTGCGCTCGGACATGCCGATCAGCACGGCGCCGCGGCCGATAACCAGTACGTCGCCACCCTCGATGGTGGAGTTGTCGTAGTCACGCTCCTCGTCACCGAAGTACTTGATGAAGTCCTGGCCGGCAAACATCGGGTGCCAGCGGTAGATGGCCTTCACATGGTTGGTCTCGCGGCGACGAGCCGGCTTGGCCATCGGGTTGATGGAGACGCCGCCATAAACCCAGCAGGAGGTGTCACGGGTAAAGAGGTGGTTGGGCAGCGGCTCGATGATGAAATCGGTCGGAGCGTGCATGCCCACTACCATGTTGACGCCGCTGTAGGGCATCTCGGAGTAAGTCAGGCCGCCGGAGAGAATGCGGGCCAGTTCGCGGTGCGGCATGTCAGCCAGGAAGCAGCGCACGTCGTTGGCAAAAGAAGAGCCGAGGCGATAGTCGGAGACCTGATGTTGCAGCAGCCAGGTTTTGGCTTCCGGCACATCCAGGGTTTCCGCCAGCAGATTGGTCAGCAGGAAAACTTCGACATTCTGATCGCGCAGTACCTGAGCGAATTTGTCGTGCTCCTGACCGGCACGTTCAACAGACAGGACGTCATCGAACAGCAGATCCTGGCAGTTGGAAGGAGTCAGACGCTTCAGACTGAGGTTGGGGCGGTGCAACATGACACGGCGCAATTGGCCAACTTCAGAACCTACATAAAATTTGCTCATGATTATATTCCGTCTAGCAGTGGTCCCTGCGAGTGATTGAATAGATTCCTTCTATTCATGCTCGTGGCTAAGGCGGGATATTCTTTATGTAGGGTAATCGGCTTATGTTCTATCCTGCCCTTGCCTTTCGAGACCGAGGTTAGCCCTGCTAATCACGACAAACTTAGACATTGATCACATTCACTTTGAACTGAATATATTCACCTTTCAATCTATGACTCCAGTAGCAATTTACGCATTTTCCTCCCAGCAAACCCTGAATCTTCATGCAAAACCACCCCGATATATTTCAGGTTGATTCAACTTTTATTCATGCCAACTCACTGGAAAGATTAAAAGAAAAAACAAAAAAACATTAAAAAACAATGAAATGGGCGACAACTAAAATAATATCTGAATATTACTACCTGTGTATTGAATACATCGCCGTAACGAGAGGAACGCGGGAGAAATAAATACTCACATCGACCACATTCACTGCATAAATCTTTTCTTGTTCCAGATCATGGCATTGATGCCAACCCCATCAGGCCCAGCCTCATAAGTCACCACCTCTTTTTGCGGTTCAACTTAATATGCACAAAGTCCGCATCAAGGTGGGCAGCCATCCTCGTCGGTCACCACAACGCCTTTTGATACTTTTTTCATTAATTGAATTTATTCACCTCACCTTGCGCTGGCGCCAACCTCGACTTAACTCAGAAAGTGATCCGGATCACACAGGAATGGCACTACCAAGGAGTTGTTATGAAGATGAAACCCATGCTGTTGCTCGCGACTTTGCTGCTCTCTGCGCTCCCCACCCTCAGTCAGGCTGAAGGAGCCCCTGCCATACCCATGGTGGTATGCCATGTCGACAAGACCCCCCAGATGCTGGTGCCCGACTATGTCTGCCGCTGGCATGGCGGCAGTGTTCACTATTAACCTGCAGAACGAGAGGAGCATCACTCCTCTCGCCTTGTGATGAGCCAACCCCCTCCTATACTGAAATCAACGGTTTTCTCATGGATAGGGGAACGTCATGATCTTGTTGGTCGGTGGGGAGAAGGGTGGCAGTGGCAAGAGCTGCCTGGCGCAAAATCTGGCGGTCTACCTCAGATCCCAATTTCAGGGAGAGGTGTTACTGGTCGACTGCGACCCGCAACGCACTACCTCGGACTGGATTCAGGAACGCAATGACAACCCGGATCTGCCACAAATCAACTGCGTTCAGCTCTATGGCAATATTCGCAACGATCTGCTTAGCCTGAAAAATCGCTATGACTACGTCATCGTCGATTGCGGCGGGCAAGACAACCGGGCACTGCGCTCCACCATGGCTGTCGCCACCCACGCCCTGATCCCCTTGCGCCCGAAACGCCGCGACCTCAAGACCCTACCCCACATGGAAGATCTGATCACCACCTGCAAGATGGTCAATCCGACCCTCAATGCAGCCGTTGTATTGACCCAATGTCCATCTTTGCCCAATCAGGTAAAGCGGATTCTCGAGGCCAAAGAGGTATGTGCCTCGTTCGGAGTCGACGTACTGAATTCCATCACCTATGGCCGCAACGTCTACGACGATAGTGAGGAAAAGGGATTATCGGTGATGGAGATAGAACCGGATGGCAAATCTGCCGAAGAGATCCGGGCCATCGCCAAAGAGTTCCTGAAAGTGGGGGTATGAGATGGGCTTGGCGGACCTGAAGAAAAAGCATCAGCTGCATCACCAGAAGAAGTTCACTGTCGATGAATTTATCGAAGATGCTGAGTTCTACGCCAAGGGTAAACCCAAGGTTGTCAGCCTTGAGTTGAGTCTGCATAGGGATGAAGCCTTGTCGGCACTGGCCTTTATCGAGAGTGGTGAGCATCTGAAGCCCAGCTTTAAAAAAGCGACCTTCTCCATGAGTACAGTGGCCATCGATGAGCTGGGTAATCTGACCCAACAAGACGGCATGAACAAGTCCCTGCTACTGCGCCTCTTTACCCACTACTTCTCTTCGCTCACCCCTGAAGAGCGCCAGACCATCTATGAGCGCCTCAACCAGCACCTATAAATACCCCATTCACTGCTCTTTTCCTGCCGTCACACCCACATTGGGTGATCACCATCAGAGCACAGAATCTGTTTCCAAAGTAACCAAAATCCCGTGTAAGAGATCTGCCATTGCACATGTAAGTAAACAGCCTAAAAGATCCTCGAGATAATCGGAAAATAGGATCTTAAAACGTGAAGGCGATTAACTTAAGTAGCTGTTTATAAATGAATAAATCGAAGAACACCACTTTCGAAACAGCTAATAGAAAAAACGTTTTCCATTCTGACGTTGTAGCCGGTTAGAAAATCCTTATAGTTACTCATGCACGGACGCAATGAAGTCGGTCAGGAAGACTGGCTGCCAGGGTTGGGCAAATGGACTCACCACAGGATGTGGTAAAGGACACCTCCCAGGACGGAGAAAGTGCGACGGGACAGGATGACTCGTCAGGCCAAGATGGCTAAAGGACACCCCAAAGGATTGGGAAGGGGAAACCTAAAGGAAGAGGTAAACAGTCAGGGATTGCAGGGAGCAACTTCGTTCAAGGATCTGAGCGATACGACTACCGGGGGCGACGCAAGTCGCCCCCATCTTTTTATCTGCGTTTCACAGCCCTATCGCTTGCCTCAGCCCACGGCCTTCTTGCCAGAACCTTCCCGACCCGCTGCCTAAGCAAAATACATATGAAAGGGCGCCACTATGGCACCCTTTTCTGTTTTCTAATCGGCAAACAAGCTTATATCACGCGAGAGAACTGCTGCTGACGCGCCTTGTTGCGCAGGTACACGTCGAAGCACATGCAGATATTGCGGATCAGCAGCTGCCCCGTGGAGGAGACCTCCAGGCCATCCTCCGTCATACGCACCAATCCATCGTTGATGAAAGTCTGCAGCAGCTTGAGATCGTCGGCAAAATACTCTCTGAAATTGAGACCGTGCGCCTGCTCGACAGACGCAAAGTTCAGACGGAAATCACAGATAAGCCGCTTGATCACCTCACGGCGGATCAGGTCATCCTGATTGAGCGAGCAGCCTTTCCACTGGGCATGACCCAGCTCTGCAACCTGTGCGTAATAGGTCTTGAGCTCTTTCTGGTTCTGGGAGTAGGCATCACCGATCATGCTGATGGAGGAGACCCCCAGCCCCAGCAGATCGCAATCACCTTGAGTGGTATAGCCCTGGAAATTGCGGTGCAGCTTGCCCTCGCGCTGCGCCACCGCCAGCTCGTCATCGGGTTTGGCAAAATGGTCCATGCCGATGAACTGGTAACCCTGGCCAGTGAGGAAGGCAATGGTGTCCTGCAGCATGGCCAGCTTCTCCTGCGGCGCAGGCATATCAACCTCTTTCAACTTGCGCTGGGCAGCAAAGCGACTCGGCAGATGGGCATAGTTGAAGATGGAGAGGCGCGCCGGATCCGTCTTGAGCACTTCTTCCAGCGTATGGTGGAAGCTGACACGATCCTGATGCGGCAGGCCATAGATAAGGTCTAGGTTGGTCGAGCGGAAGCCTAGTTCACGGGCCCGTTCCAACATGGCTTTAATAAAGTCGTTGTCCTGCTCGCGGTTGACTGCGACCTGTACATCCTTGTTGAAGTCCTGCACCCCAAGGCTGATGCGGTTGAAGCCGACATCTCGCAGCACATCCAGCATGGTAATGGCAATCTCGCGCGGATCGACCTCGATGCTGAACTCCCCCTCTTCGGCGAAATGGAAGTGCTCACGCAGCATGGCCATCAGACGGCGCGTTTGCGCTTCATCCAGATAGGTGGGTGTACCGCCACCCCAGTGCAGCTGGGTGACCAGACGATGCTTGAAGAACGGGGCTTGCGCCTTGATCTCCTGCTCCAGGTAGTCGAGGTACTCGTCAGCCTTGTGCTGATGACGGGTAATGACCTTGTTGCAGCCGCAGTAGTAGCAGAGCTTGTGACAGAAAGGGATATGCACGTAGAGCGACAGATTGCGCTCGGGATACTGGCCAGCAGCGTGGACAAAATCCGGATAGCCGAAGCTCTCGTTGAACTCCAGCGCAGTGGGATAAGAGGTGTATCGCGGGCCACTGTAGTTATATTTTTCGATCAGGGCCTGATCCCACACAATCTGTTCTGCTTGCACGCTCGCTTCCTCTCTTGTTGTTATTGTTGGCTCACCGACCTAACTGAAAATCCTTCAGCTGGGCCACATCCTTGAGGATCTGAGCCTCCAGCTCGGCCTCGTAGCCGCTGCGTTCGAGATCCATCTTCATCACTTCATTGCGCTTGAGGGCACGTCTGGCCTCATGAGTCGGCATATCTTTCACCTTCTCATACAGCCCGTACAGACCCGGGAACTCGGCAACAAACGCCCGTCCCCCCTTGATCTGCAACGCATCCAGCAGATTGGTCAGCCGAATGGCGCCTTCGGAGTAATCACACTGCCCCTCCCGCACCGCATGGGCAATGACCCGCACGCTCTCCAGAATTCGTTCATTGCGAGCGGTAATCGCCTGCCACTGCATCGCTTGCTGTCGTCTCAGCCTGGCCAGCAGCATGCCTGCATAGATGGCCAACCCTGACAAAATCAGGCCGCCCAACAGGGCGGCCAGCATCCATCCACTCATCACTTTTTCTTCGGCTCAGGCTTGGGTTCCGGCTTGAAATCGACCTGGTTGAAACGGTCCCACAACTCCTCTTCGGAGGCTGGTTTCTGCTCGTCGAACTCGGCGTCATCGCCATCATCAAACGGCAGATCATCATCTTCATCATCGTCGTTGTCGATGATGCCCAGCTCATCCATCAGCTCCTGATAACGGTCGACGCGCTGATCAACCCAGGCCTGCTCGGCCGCTTCCAGGGTTTCACCGGCATCCAGACGATCCAGCAGATCATTCAAGCGGTCATCGTTTTCGATAGAAGCCAGTTCCTGCTCGGGCGTCATCACCAGCTTCTCTTTCACCGCCTTGGGGGCTGTCGGCTTCTTCTGTTTGTCATCCACCACCAGTACCACCGGCTTGCGGGAACCGATACGCGGATCTTTGGACTGGCTGTTGCCAGACTTGCTCTTCGGCTGTTCAACTTGCTGACGAGAACCAGCCTTCAGGCCTTTGCGCTTGGCAGCCCGTTTACGCTCACGGCCTTCTTGAGCACTGACATCAGATTCTTTGCGCTTGCCAGTAGGCTTGCGAGTGGGTTGTTTGGCAGACATGAATGGCTAACTCCGAAAATAACTGGTTTGACCCGTACCCGGGATGATCTCACCCGGTGGGATACGATGCGAGGAACAGTAAGGCTGGAACAAGAGCAGGATCCCGCACCAATCAGGCCCAATCAGGCCACTGAACACCGCAGGATCGGTATCCTCTGGGCATGTTGCTGGTATTTTGACACAGAATGGCTAATCGGGTTAATGACCCAAAAGAAAAAAGGCAGCCGAAGCTGCCTTGATATGTTCATGCGTGCGCCATCCTGAATGGCAAAACAGTCTGTTTCGTCCTCTCCATGACAACTTGTCGCCGCATCATATCGTTGTGTGGTCATCCTGACCTTATATTGGTCGTTCCTGAATGTGCGTGTGCTTGTTTGACCCGTCTCGACCGCATCCTGCCATCGTGCCGGGGAGTCTGCATCCCGCAACCCCATCCCGCTCCGGAGATGGTCACCATCCTGATCCTTCAATCCTTTGCCAGCTCATCCGAGCCCATGGCATCCCGCCACGCCAGCCATCCTCTGCTCACAACACCCTGTCGTGAAACCGTCACCCAATCCGTGGGTGAATCCATTAAGCCTACTGTACCAACTCTATAAAGCGGCTCAATCCACTCAAAACATTCTCAACATGTCGAAAAATGTCAATATTTATATAATTCACTGATAAATAATGATTATTTAATATTTTATGCAATTTTATGAGCCTTGGCCTGCCTTGAGAATGGGAGATCTCTTACAGAACGGGGGGATTAAACCGAGAATTATCTGAAAGCCATAAAAACAACAGGGAGCCCAGGCTCCCCGTTTCAACTCAAATCGACCGTATCGACTATATCAGTGCAGACCCGCCACATATTTGGAGAGGGCTTCGATATCCTGATCAGTCAGTTTCTTGGCAACATCCCGCATCATGCCATTCGGATCGTTGTCACGCGTCCCGGCACGGAATGCGGTGAGCTGAGCCTTGATATAGGCAGGATGCTGGCCGGACAGGTTGGGATACTTCGCCTGTTCGACACCCGAGCCACGAGGACCATGGCAAGCCGTACAAGCTGCCAGACCGCGACTCATGTCACCACCCATATAGAGAGCCTTGCCCGCTTCGACCACGTCGTCAGGGACAGCGATAGGGGTAACCTTCAGGCTGGAGAAATAAGCCGCCAGGTCATCCATGTCCTGTTCCGACAAAGGTAACGCCATCGGCCCCATCACTGGCGCAACCCGGCCAATTTGACCAGAAGCGGCAGCCTTCAGTTCAACTAACTGCTTTTTGATATATGATGCGTGCTGACCAGCAATTTTGGGGTACATATCAACCAGGCTGTTTCCGTCCGGTCCATGACAAGCCGCACAAACGGCAGCCTTGGTCTGTCCCGCAGCGGCATCGCCCTTGGCTTGTGCCATCCCCGTTACGCCAACCATCAGAGCAAGAGTAATGACTAGGTTCTTCATGGCGTTCCAACTTTTCGTTATTAGGCTTCCAGATCCCATGCCGCTGAAGGCATGTTAAAATAAACGCGTTTAAGCGACGCTATTTTACACCATTTTACAAAAAAGTAACTCTATAACCCTCTATCTCCATGGGGAATTTACGTTGGAAACACAAACTCTGAATTTCAATAAGGTGCATTTTGTGACCAGCGCACCCGACATCCGTCACCTGCCAAATGATGGGGGTGTCGAGATCGCGTTTGCCGGCCGTTCCAACGCCGGTAAGTCATCTGCATTGAACACCTTAACCAAACACAAGAACCTGGCGCGCACCAGTAAGACACCCGGTCGTACCCAGCTGATCAACCTGTTTGAGCTGGAACCGGGCAAGCGTCTAGTCGACTTGCCGGGTTATGGTTATGCGCAAGTTCCGCTGGAAATGAAGCTCAAGTGGCAAAAGTCACTGGCAGAGTATCTGCAGCGCCGTGAGTCATTGAAAGGTCTGGTGATCCTGATGGACATCCGCCATCCGCTCAAAGATACCGACATGAACATGCTGGAGTGGAGCTCGCACCGTCAGCTGCCCGTCATGCTACTGCTGACCAAGGCTGACAAACTGAGCCCCGGCCCGCGCAACAACCAGGTGATCAAGGTGCGCCAGGCCGTTGCCAACCTCGGTTCCCAGATCCAGGTCGAAGCGTTCTCCTCCCTCACCAATATCGGTGTGGAGAAGCTGGCGCAAACCCTGACCGAATGGTACGTCAGTGGTGACGATACCGACCTGCTGAACGCTGACGAACAGCAACCTGCCGAGGAGTAATCTACTCCTCGCTCTCCTTGCAATTGGCGGAGCACTCCTCCGCTGATTGAAAGGGTTTCAGATTGTCGCTTTCACCTGCCTCACGACAAACACCCCGTATTCAGCTCCCTTGCTATATCCATTACCGCTTACAGTTCATATAGATAGGCAGTTAATTCACATAAATAATTAACTTAAGTAGGCGTTGATAGCGTTTTCAAATTCGTTCTTTCAAAACGAACAATAATTACAAAAAGAGACAAAAATGAAATTTAATTACAAAACCTAACCGAAAGGGATAAAAATGAGGCCGGACGACAGTGATGCCATCCAGCCTGAAATAATAAGTTCAAAAAATTGGGAAGAAGCTGAATCTTGAGTACCAGACGACAGGTATTCCTCAAGAAGCAGCCTCATTCTATCAAATGTATCGCCAATTTAAAGCATTTACTCTAAATGATGCGCATAAAAAAACACCCCGACGAGAACCTCATCGGGGCAGCTATTCAGCCACATTCAATTACGTGAAATAAAAGGTCTGAAAGATAGAACATCTTACCTCTGTACCCTACGCAGACAACTGTACAGCAAAGCAGCAGAAAGTGAAAGTAATTTATGTAATTTAGTTTCACAACTTACAGATTAAGAAAAAATCTTTTATTTTCATATAGATAAAAAAATCCCCAGTACGAATACCGGGGAGTTATAAAGGTGACTAGCTAGCACTTCCTCAACTATCTAGTTAGTCAGCGCCATTTCAAAGTAGTTCCGCTACAAAACAAAAAAACTTTAAAAAATCAGAGGTAGATAGCGCCATCCTCAGCAAACTCTTGTTCTTCAATGAGTTTTTCAGCCATGTCTTCAATATCAAAACGTACACTTTCGAAGGCTCTGACGATGTCATCCTCTCTCGTCAGCGCCAGACCTGTCATTCTCTCCAGTCGCCGATGGCTGATGTAACAATCTATCAGCGCCCCCATCTGCTGGGCAGGAAAACGCACCCGCTGTTCGTCAGCCTGCCACTCCATCAGGTCGGGAAACAGAATACCCTGGTTCATATCACCCCCAAGTTACGCTTCAACTCTCTCAATACCTGTTTAGTCCCGGGACGAATTCCGCGCCACACGGTAAACGCTTCGGCGGCCTGTTCCACCAGCATGCCGAGTCCATCCATGGTTTGACGAGCCCCATGCTGTTTGGCCCAACTGATAAAAGCCGTATCCGAGGCGCCATACATCATGTCGTAGATGGCAATATCAGTGTGGATCAGGGCTGGGGCCAACGGCGGCAGCTCTCCTTGCAGGCTGGCGGAGGTAGAGTTGATGACGAGATCGAATGGCCCTGCCAACTGCTCATAGGTCTGAGCAGTCACAGGCCCCAGATCGTGGAATTCGGCAGCCAACTGTTGCGCTTTTGTGTGGGTACGGTTGGCGATCACCAGCTCGCTCGGCAACTCAGCCAGCAGCGGCGCCAATGCACCGCGAGCAGCGCCACCGGCACCCAGCAGCAGGATCCGGCTATCCGCCAGCGTCACACCATGGGACTTGAGATCGGCGACCAATCCGGCGCCATCGGTATTATCCCCCAGCAACACGCCATCATTGGTCAGCTTGATGGTATTGACCGCGCCCGCCCGCTTGGCCCTTGGGCTCAACCGATCAACCAGCGCGAATGCCTGCTCCTTGAACGGCACTGTGACGTTGCAGCCCTTGCCCCCTTGGTCAAAGAAGGTGCACAGGGCTTGGGCAAACTCGTCGACGGCGGGTTCAGCCAGCCCATACTCCAGCTCTTGCTGGGTTTGTCTGGCAAACAGGGTGTGAATGAAGGGGGACTTGCTGTGGCGCACCGGGTGGCCAAAAACCAGATAACGATCCATCAAAGAGTTCCATCAGAGGGCAATATTCCGATTTAACGGGTTTTCACTCTCGGGAACAAGCCGAATAACGGCCAGTAAAAAGGGACCATCATGGTCCCTCGGGTCACAGCCACTCTCGCGGCGTGAGGTAATCGGTGTAGAGCAAGGCTTCAGGAGTGCCCGCCTCCGGCTGCCAGTCATACTCCCAACGTGCCAGCGGTGGCATCGACATCAGGATCGACTCGGTACGTCCGCCGGTCTGCAGCCCGAACAGGGTGCCACGGTCATACACCAGATTGAACTCCACATAACGACCGCGACGATAGAGCTGGAACTCCCGCTCCCGCTCGCCATAGGGCAGTGCCTTGCGTCGTTCAATGATCGGCAGGTAGGCATCGAGATAACCTCGACCTACCGCCTGCATAAAGGCAAAGCAGTCGGCAAAAGGCCAGCGATTCAGATCGTCGAAGAAGAGACCGCCCACCCCTCGCGTCTCGTTGCGGTGCTTGAGGAAGAAGTAGCGATCGCACCAGGATTTGAACTCTGGGTAGATCTCATCACCAAAGGGCTGGCAGAGATCATGGGAGACCTGATGCCAGTGCTGCACATCCTCGGCAAACGGGTAGAAGGGCGTCAAATCGAAGCCACCGCCAAACCACCAAATGGGCTCTTCCCCCTCTTTCTCGGCGATGAAGAAACGGACGTTGGCGTGGCTGGTAGGCACATAGGGGTTGTGCGGATGGATCACCAGCGACACGCCCATAGCCTCAAACTTGCGACCGGCCAACTCTGGCCGATGTGCTGTAGCAGAGGCAGGCATGGCATCGCCATAGACATGGGAGAAGTTGACGCCCCCCTGCTCGATCACCGCGCCGTGGCGCAGCACGCGGGTGCGTCCGCCACCACCGCCTTCACGGCTCCAGGCATCTTCCACAAAGTGTCCACTGCCATCGGCCTGCTCCAGACCACGGCAGATCTCGTCCTGCAACTGCAACAGGAAGGCCTTGACCTGGGCCACATCCGGTTTGCTCATCTTGTCTCCAGTCAGGCAGGATCGTGAACGCCCTGTCCATTTTTATAGTTAAATCAATCCGATGAGCTCACCGCTCAGCGGATTGATAGCAAATCATGACGTATCCGCCTGCTCAGGAGGGGCGAATAATGGCGCCGGTTCGGGCGTCCTTGATCTCGGATGGGTTAGCTTGACCACCCACTTCACCGGGCAGGATATAGGCTAACTTGCTTGCCAGCCGCTCACCGATATCGGCCACCCGACGGGCAGGCTCCTCACCGGTCAGGTTGGCGCTGGTAGAGACCAGCGGCTTGCCAAAGGCGCGACACAGCGCCTGCACCTGAGGATGAGCCGTCACGCGTACCGCGATGGTCTCGAACTGCCCGGTCAGCCAGGCCGGCGTCGTTGCACGGGCAGGCATGATCCAGGTAAAAGGACCAGGCCAGCTGGCTTCAACCAGAGCCAGTTGCTCACCGCTAAGCTGACTCAGATCGATGTAATCCTGCAATTGCGCCACGTCGGCAGCAATCAGGATCAACCCTTTCTCTACCGGACGCTGTTTGATGGCCAGCAGTCGCTGCACCGCCACTTCGGAGTCGGGATCACAACCCAGACCAAACACAGCCTCGGTCGCATAGGCAATCACCCCTTCCTGCTGGAGGGCGGCAACCGCCTGTTCAAATTCATTTGGCATAGGAAAAATGCGGCAGCCAGGCTGCCGCCTCGTCACTTAGTAGCAAGTTGAATCCATACGGCGGCGACCACAACAAAGTGACGTTTTGCTGTAGCACAGGAAAAATACGACACCTCCGGATCGCCACCCGTTCACTTACTTGAGTTGAGCCTGCAGGGCGGCATCCTTGGCCATCACCTCTTCGGCATTCTTCTGGCGTTCGGCCCGAACCTTGGCTGCCAGTTCATCATCGGCTACTGCCAGCATCTGGGCGGCCAGATAACCTGCGTTCTTGGCACCGGCTTTGCCGATCGCCACGGTCGCCACCGGTACACCACCCGGCATCTGCACGGTGGAGAGCAGCGCATCCAGCCCCTTGAGCGGGCCACCATCGATGGGCACCCCGATCACAGGACGAGTCGTGATGCCGGCTACGGCACCCGCCAGATGCGCCGCCAGACCGGCAGCACAGATAAAGACCTTGCAGCCACGGGCCTCGGCATCGGTCACATACTGATGGGTCGCAGCCGGCGTGCGGTGCGCGGAGGTGACTTTGACTTCCACTGCGATATCAAATGACTTGAGCACCTCGAGGGTGGTTTGCATCACGGGGAAATCAGAATCAGAGCCCATCAATACGGCAACAAAGGGTTTATTCATGGGGGAATTTCCTTACTCCAAGTGGGGGGTTGAAGTTCACCGAAAACGTTTCAATCCGGTTGCGGCGGCCGGATTATACCTGCTCACTTTGGTGGCCGCATTTCTTTTGCGGACAGACCCAACGCAGAGTTCCCCTCACTTTTTTCTCTACCATGATGCCCCAACCACACGCGGGACAAGGCATGGAGATCGGTTTGTCGTTCACCACATATTTGCAGTGTGGATAGCCATCACAAGAGTAAAACTGCTTGCCGTAGCGGGAAGTGCGGCTCACCAGATGAGCCTTGCCGCACTCGGGGCAGAGGATCTGGGTATCGTCACTCTCCTGCAGGGATTCGATGTGCTGACAGGCCGGATACTGGGTACAACCGACAAAGAGACCGTAACGCCCCTTCTTGATCGCCAGCGGCTCTCCGCAATCGGGACAAGCAGAGCCTTCGAGCACCTTTTCGATGTCGCGGCCGGATGGCGTCAGGGAGCGTATGTAATCACAGGCAGGATAGGCAGAACAGCCGAGAAAGGGGCCATGTTTGCCCTGGCGGATCACCAGCTCGGCCCCGCACTGCGGGCACGGCTCGCGCTCGAAGGCATGTTCGTGGGCTGAAAAGAGGTGATGATCGATTTTTGACATGGGCCGCGCCTTGAAATCCAGATGGCCTGAATTCTACCAGCGCGGCACCGGACTGTCAGTGAATGACGCCGTCTGACTCATCAAACACCAGCTCTTCCATCTGCTGGTAGGCATTTTCACTGCCCGGTACGTTGAACAGCACCATCATGACGACCCACTTCAGGTCATCCAGCTCGATATCCGGCTTGTCCAGCTCGAGCAGGCGCTCGATACAGATCTCGCGGGTTTCGGCATTCAGCACTTGAGCCTGTTCCAGAAAGAGCAGGAAGCCGCGGCACTCGGTGCTGAGGCGCGCCAGCTCTTGCGGAGCATAGATACGCATCGAGCCTTGTGCGCTGGCGGTAACATAGACCTCCCGCTCGCTATCGTGCAGATTGGCCAGTCGCTCCAGCCAGTCGAGCGCCTTGTCGATCTCTTCTTTATCGAAACCGGCCCGGCTCAACTCGTCGGTGAGCTCATCCTGCTCGACCATCACATCTGCATCGCTGTGGATGTAGGTCTCGAAAAGGTACATCAATACATCAAACATGATTCGCCCTCCTCGCTCTGACGTATCCACCGGCTACCGCCATCACTGCACCGGCCAGCTCCAGCTCTACCAACCTGCCCAATACCACTTCGACAGGAAGCTGGGCCCGCTCGGCAACGGTATCCACGCTCGTGGTCTCATAATCTACGTTATCCAACAAATCGGCATAAGGCAATTCGCTATTATGCGGTTGCTCAGATGGTATGACCGACGAATGTGGCCGTGCGACCCACTCTGGCAGCTCTTCCACTATATCGGCCGCACTCAGCACAAGTTTGGCCCCCTGCTGAATTAATCTGTTGCACCCTATCGCCTGGGCATTTTGCGGGGCACCGGGTACCGCAAACACTTCGCGCCCCTGCTCCAATGCATAGCGGGCAGTGATCAGCGAACCGCTCTGCTCGGTCGCCTCCACCACCAGAGTTCCCAACGACAGACCACTGATAATACGGTTGCGACGAGGAAAATGTTCAGCCAGCGGCCCTTTATCCGGCGCCAGCTCGGAGATAAGCAAACCACCTTTCTCCAGAATCTGACCTGCCAGTCCCTGATGGCGTTTGGGGTAGAGGCAATCCAGCCCGGAGCCCAACACGGCAAGGGTGATACCACCACAAGCCAGCGCCTGCTGATGGCAAACACCATCGATACCGAGCGCAAGGCCCGAGGTGATGGCGAACCCGCATCTAACCAGTTCGCTACAGAGACGGGACGCGTTATCTTTGCCTGCATAGGTGGGATGACGTGTCCCCACCATCGCCAGCTGGGGTAGCGACAGCGCTTCAAGATCGCCACGGCAGTAGAGCAACAGGGGGGCCGCGGGAATTTCACGCAACAAGGGCGGATAAACAGGGTGATCTTGCGGAATAAGGAGATTGCCAGGTAACGCGGCCCAAGCCAGACTCTGCTCAACAACCGGCGAGGGCCAGCGCAGTTGTTTGATCTGCTCTGACGACAGCCCCATACCGTGCAGCTGTGTTTCATCGCTCTGAAACAGGGCATCAATCGAACCGCCGATCTGCTCCAGCAGCCGAACTGCGGTTACAGGGCCGATTCCGGTAACCGCATTGAGGGTTAACCAGAGCGCCAAGCGCTCATCGGGGTAATTCACGTCAGAAGTGAGTGACCCGATAACCCGAGCTCACCATGTCCTTGCTCTGCATGATGAGGCCATAACTCAGCTTGTCATACACCTTGAACAACATGACGCGGGCAATCGCTTCAGAGGGCAGTGGTGCCTTCTGGTTGCCACTACTGTAGAACACCTTGTCGTAGACAGAGGAGAACTCCTTGTATTTCACTGCACCATTCTTGGTGACCAGCGCAGCCCCCGGACGCCGAACATCGAGCACATCGCCCGCGGAGAGTTGATCCCGAGCGCCTTTGTTAATCAAGACCACATCAAACTTGCCCCCTCCCCTGGCTTTGCTCGGCAAGTCGATGATGTAGCCAGGGGCAATCGCCGGGGCAGCCTTGGGCATGAAAACCGCAGGCATGTTCTCCTGAGGGGGCAGCTCCATAATCTTGTCACCCTGCAATACTTCACGCTGGTTATGGGTGAGAGTCACTTCGGTCCGATCACCATCCAGCAGCGCTACCGCACGAACCACGCCTGCAAAGATGGCCTCCTGACCCAAAAGCTCACCTGTCTCGCGATCCTTGTAGACCACCCCGGGATGATAGATGCCATACATCTTGCCCGGTATCAGAGCTCCCTGCACATAGAGGGTGTCCCCCTCAAGCATTCCAATGTGCTTTTCGTCTGAACCCAGCAAATAGGGCAGCATTTTCTGCTGCTGACTGTCGGCCAAAATATGGTCCGTCTGCAAAAAGGGACCTATCTCGCTGAAGGGCAGAGTAGGGATAGGATTTGCCTTGCTCTCATAACGGGTTTTCGGGCCGAGACGGATGACCTGTTTGTCCCCCTGCATCGCTTTGCCCAGCCGGGGCTCACCATTGACCCAGCTCAGGTGCAGCACGTCCCCTGGGTAGATCCAGTGCGGATTGGCAATCTGTGGATTGATGTTCCAGAGCCGGGGCCACAGCCATGGCTCAGAGAGATATTTGCCGGAGATATCCCACAGGGTATCGCCTTTTTGCACTACATAGCTTTCGGGATAACCCGCTTTCAACCTCAGCTGATCGGCCAGAGCAGCTTGGCTCATGGTCACCAGCAGGCAGGTGAGGATGGTTTGCTTCAGATACATAACACTCCCTGTTACCTCTGCGCGCAAAGTGTTGCTGTTTTTTGTCGGCGTAAATGACTAGAATTACGCCAATATTGACTGCATTTATACGAAACTAAAGAAAAAACTATGGCCATTCTAGATGTATTGCGTTTTCCCGATGAGCGTCTGCGTACTATCGCAGCCCCTGTCGAGACCTTTACACCCGAGTTACAACAAATTGTAGATGATATGTTCGAAACCATGTATGCGGAGGAAGGCATTGGCCTGGCCGCAACGCAGGTGGATATTCATCAACGCATCATAGTGATCGATGTCTCTGAAAACCGTGAAGATCCTCTGGTATTGATCAATCCGGAAGTGATCTCCCAGTGTGGCAGCACCGGCATTGAAGAGGGTTGTCTCTCCGTGCCTGGCAGCCGCGCTCTGGTACCGCGCGCTGAGCAGATCAAGATCCGCGCCCTGGATCGCCACGGCAAACCGTTCGAGCTGGAAGCGGACGACCTGCTCGCCATCTGTATCCAGCATGAGATGGACCACCTGATGGGCAAGTTGTTCGTGGATTACCTGTCCCCGCTCAAGCGCCAGCGCATTCGCCAGAAGCTGGAAAAGATGGCCCGTGAAGATCGCAAAGTCCTCTGAGGATCTGCCCCATTGAATAAGCTGAAACTGATTTTTGCCGGTACTCCCGACTTCGCCGCCCGTCACCTGGCGGCGTTGTTGTCTTCCGACCATGAGGTCGTTGCCGTTTATACCCAGCCCGACAAGCCCGCCGGCCGTGGCCAGAAGCTCACCGCCAGCCCGGTCAAAGAGCTGGCACTGGCCCACAACCTGCCGGTTTACCAGCCCGCTACCCTGCGCAAGGAAGAGGCGCAAGCCGAACTGGCCGCCCTTGGTGCAGACCTGATGGTGGTGGTTGCCTATGGCCTGATCCTGCCCAAGGTGGTGCTCGATACCCCACGGCTGGGCTGCATCAACGTCCATGGCTCCCTGCTGCCGCGCTGGCGTGGCGCGGCACCGATCCAGCGCTCCATTTGGGCGGGCGATAGCGAAACCGGCGTCACCATCATGCAGATGGATGTGGGGCTGGATACCGGCGCCATGATACGCAAGGTTAGCTGCCCCATCGCCGCCGACGAGACCTCCGCCAGCCTCTATGACAAGCTGGCCGAGCTGGGCCCGCAAGCACTGGTCGACACCATCAATGCCATGGCCGCCGGTGAAACCGCTGCCGAGGTGCAAGATGATGCGCTGGCCAACTACGCCGAAAAGCTCTCCAAGGAAGAGGCCCGCATCGACTGGTCGATGGAGGCTGTTGCGATCGAGCGCTGCATCCGCTCGTTCAACCCCTGGCCCATAAGCTGGTTTGAAGTAGCTGACCAGACCGTCAAGGTATGGCAAGCCGCCGTTATTGACAGCGACCACGGCCAACCCGCCGGCACCCTGCTCAAGGCCGACAAGCAGGGGATCGATATCGCGACCGGCAAAGGGGCACTGCGCCTGCTGACCCTGCAACCGCCCGGCAAGAAGGCGATGTCCGTTTCGGATCTGCTCAACTCTCGCCGCGACTGGTTTGAACCCGGCACGCAATTGAATTGAACTGGATTGAATTGACACAAGCGGGGCCCAGGCCCCGACTTGCGCATCTAAGGTAACTCTATGAAAACACGTGCACAGGCCGCTCTCGTTATTCAACAGGTGCTGGATCAGGGCCAATCCCTCTCCGCTGTTCTGCCTGCTGCCCAGGAGAAGGTCGCGCCTCGCGATCGCGCTCTCCTGCAAGAACTCTGCTACGGCACCCTGCGCTGGCTGCCCCGCCTCGATGCGGCAGTTAACGAGATGATGGACAAGCCGCTCAAGAACAAGAGCCGCATTTTTCACTACCTCATTCTGGTCGGTCTCTATCAGCTCATCTACACCCGCATTCCGGCTCACGCCGCGGTGGCCGAGACCGTCAACGCAGTCAAACTGCTCAAGGGCACCTCCCTGCGTGGCCTCATCAACGGCGTGCTGCGCAACTTCCAGCGCAGCGCCGAAGTCATTCTGCTGCGCATCGACCGCGTTCCCAGCATTCGCCTCGGTCATCCGGAGTGGCTCACCAAGCGCCTGCGTCAGGCCTATCACGATGAGTGGGAATTCATCATGGAGGCGAACAACCAGCGCCCCCCCATGTGGATCCGCAACAACAGCCAGCGCCAGAGCCGCGATGCCATGCTGGCTCGCATGGCCGAAGCCGGCATCAATGCCGTGGCCGGTGAAGAGGGCGAGGATTGCATCCTGCTGGAGCGACCTTGCGATGTGACCAAGCTGCCCGGCTTCGAGGTCGGTGACTGCTCGGTACAGGATGGTGCCGCACAACAGGCCGCGGCACTGCTCGACCCACAACCGGGTGAGTGGGTACTGGATGCCTGCGCGGCACCCGGTGGCAAGACTGCCCACCTGCTGGAGCGTCAGCCCAAGCTGGCTGGCGTGGTCGCCGTCGATGCCGACGAAAACCGCCTCAAGCGAGTGCAGGAGAACCTGGACCGCATCGGCCTCACCGCCAAGGTGATCCATGGCGATGCCGCGGCACCGGAACAGTGGTGGCCGGAGGGTCAGTTCGACCGCATCCTGCTGGATGCCCCCTGCTCCGCCACCGGCGTCATCCGTCGCCATCCCGACATCAAGTGGTTGCGCCGTGATCAGGACATCCGCGAGCTGGCCGAGCTGCAGCGCCGTATTCTCAATGCCCTCTGGGGCAAGCTGAAAAGCGGTGGCACCCTGCTCTACGCTACCTGCTCCGTCCTGCCGGAAGAGAACCGCGAACAGATCCGTGCCTTCCTTGCCGCGACCAAAGATGCCAAATTGGTACCGCTGCACGAACATGACACCCCGGACTGCCCGGGCCGCCAGTTCCTGCCGGGTGAAGCCGAGATGGATGGCTTCTACTACGCCAAACTGGTCAAGCTCTGAGCCGGGCATGACAAACCTCATTCGGGAGAGCCGCCAGCTCCGTTCTGGCGCTCCCCTTTACTGCCTCAACGTGAGTAGACGTTCCCTATGAAAATCATCATTTTGGGAGCCGGCCAAGTCGGCGGCACCCTGGCCGAGAACCTGGCCGGGGAGAACAACGACATCACCATCGTCGACACCGACAGCGAGCGCCTGCGCGAACTGCAGGACAAGTTTGACCTGCGGGTAGTCAACGGGCACGGCGCCCACCCCAAGGTGCTGCGCGAAGCGGGGGCTCAGGATGCCGACATGCTGGTCGCCGTCACCAACAGTGACGAGACCAACATGATCGCCTGTCAGGTGGCCTACTCCCTGTTCAACACCCCGAACAAGGTGGCGCGGATCCGCTCACCAGCCTATCTGACCGAACGGGATCGCCTGTTCCTGCCGGAATCGGTGCCGGTGGATCACCTGATCGCGCCGGAGCAGCTGGTAACCGACTATGTTCGTCGCCTGATCGAGTATCCGGGTGCCCTGCAAGTGGTTGATTTCGCTGGTGGCCGCGTCGGTCTCGTGGCGGTCAAGGCCTACTACGGTGGCCCGCTGGTAGGTAACGCCCTCTCCACCCTGCGCGAGCACATGCCCAACATCGAGACCCGGGTAGCGGCCATCTTCCGTCAGGGCCGCCCGATCCGCCCGCAAGGTACCACCATCATCGAAGCGGATGACGAGGTCTTCTTCGTCGCCGCCGCGGGCCATATCCGTGCCGTGATGTCTGAGCTGCAGCGCCTCGAGAGCCCCTACCGCCGCATCATGATCGTCGGTGGTGGCAACATCGGCGCGGGTCTCGCCCGCCAGCTGGAGAAGCGCTACAGCGTCAAGCTCATCGAGCGCAACCAGAAGCGGGCGGAGCAGCTCTCCGAACTGCTGGAGAACACCATCGTCTTCTGCGGCGATGCGGCGGATCAGGAGCTGCTGGCAGAGGAGCACATCGACCAAATCGACGTCTTCATCGCCGTGACCAACGAGGATGAGGCCAACATCATGTCGGCGCTGCTCGCCAAGAAGATGGGTGCCAAGAAGACCATGGTGCTGATCCAGCGCGGCGCTTACGTGGATCTGGTGCAGGGTGGCTCCATCGATATCGCCATCTCGCCCCAACAGGCCACCATCTCGGCCCTGCTGACCCATGTGCGCCGAGCCGATATCGCCAACGTCTACAGCCTACGCCGCGGCGCTGCCGAGGCGATCGAGGCAATTGCCCACGGTGACGAGAACACCTCCAAGGTGGTCGGCAAGACGGTGGGCGAGCTCAAGCTGCCGCCGGGTACCACTATCGGTGCCGTAGTGCGCGGGGATGAGGTGCTGATCGCCCACGATCGTACCAAGATCCAGCAGGATGACCACGTGGTCATGTTCCTGGTGGACAAGAAGTACATCCCGGAAGTGGAGCGGCTGTTCCAGCCAAGCCCCTTCTTCCTGTAACGTCTTCATGCGCACAGGCTGTCAAACCAGACCCGGCTCAGCTCCTCCAAGGGGATGGTCCGGGTCTTTTGTTAATCAACGACCAGGTTATCGAACATGATCAAACTGCGTCCCATTATCTTCACCCTCGGGCTGGTGCTCTCCAAGCTGGCGCTCTTCATGTGGCTGCCCACCTTGCTGGCACTGCTCACCGGGTCAGAGGGATTTGTCGAGTTTCTCAAGTCCGTGCTGATCACCCACGGCGCCGCCCTGCTCTGCCTCCATTACGGCCGCAAGGCGGAGTTTCATCTGGGGGTGCGGGAGATGTTCCTGCTCACCACCTCGGTCTGGGTGGTTGCCTGTATCTTCGGGGCGCTGCCCTTTGTCTTCATCACCCACATCAACTTTACCGACGCCTACTTCGAGACCATGTCGGGGGTGACCACCACGGGCTCTACCGTGCTATCCGGCCTCGACAACATGGCCCACAGCATCCTGTTGTGGCGATCCATCCTACAGTGGCTGGGGGGGGTCGGCTTTATCGTGATGGCGGTTGCCGTACTGCCCTATCTCAACGTCGGCGGCATGAAGCTGTTCCAGACCGAGAGCTCGGACTGGTCAGACAAAAGCGCCCCGCGTGCCAAGACGGTCGCCAACAACATCGTTGTGGTCTATCTGGTGCTCTCCATGCTCTGCTTCATGGCCTACTGGGCCAGCGGCATGAATATGTTCGAGGCGATCAACCACGCCATGACCACCCTCAGTACCGGCGGCTACTCCACCTCCGATCAATCCATGTCCCACTTCTCCAACTCGGCACACTGGATTGGCACCCTGTTCATGTTCCTCGGCGGCCTGCCCTTTCTACTCTATGTGCAGAGCCTGAATCACAGGGACTACAGCCTGCTCAAGGATGCCCAAGTGCGCGGCTTCTTCTGGCTGGTGGTGTGGGTCACCGTCATCATGACCTTCTATCTGTGGGAGAGAGATCTGTTCGGCTTCTGGGATGCCCTGCGCATCAGCTGCTTCAACATCGTCTCGGTACTCACCACCACCGGCTATGGTCTTGGTGACTTCGGCACCTGGGGGCCGCTCGCCAGCATCGTCTTCATCGTGCTGCTGGCTCTTGGGGCCTGCTCTGGCTCCACTGCGGGCGGCCTCAAGATCTTCCGGGTACAGGTGGCCTTTGCCCTGTTCAAGAAGCAGATGCGCCAAC
The DNA here is from genome assembly GCF_019047065.1 of Aeromonas sp. FDAARGOS 1414. Lineage (NCBI taxonomy): Bacteria > Pseudomonadati > Pseudomonadota > Gammaproteobacteria > Aeromonadales > Aeromonadaceae > Aeromonas > Aeromonas sp. FDAARGOS 1414. Next base: position 3,435,581 of record NZ_CP077210.1, read on the forward strand.
TGATGCACCCTTCCGGCGTATTTCCCCAGAAGTACAACGGCCGGACAGTCAATGACGCCATCATCCGCTCAATGATCTCCTTCGTGCTGGCCTACTTCGCCATCATTCTGATGATAGCCGCACTGCTGGGCGCCATCGGGCTTGACCCCCTGACAGCCATATCCAGCTCCATCACCGCCGTTGCCAACGTCGGCCCGGGCATGGGCCCGGTGGTCGGCCCCAGCACCAACTTTGCCAGCCTGCCGGAATCGGCCAAATGGCTGCTGTCATTCGGCATGCTGCTGGGACGACTGGAGATCCTGACGGTCGCCGTGCTCTTCTTCCCCTCCTTCTGGCGCCAGTAACGCTCACCGTAAGCAAGCAAAAAGCCGCAGCGTTCACCCGCTGCGGCTTTTTTATCTCGTCCATCCCCACGACCTTCCCTCAACGCTCATCAGCCCCATTACCGGTGGCCTGAACGACCTCATCGGCATGGCCAGAGCGGATCACAAGCATAAAAAAACGGACCCAAACCAGAGGTTTGGGTCCGTTTATCAGTGAACCGTCAGCGGCCGCAAGGGCTGCCGAGACTCAGCACATGGCATTAACCACGGCCAGAGCGTTTGCGATCCAGCTCGGTCAGCAATTTCTTGCGGATACGGATGTTCTTAGGAGTCACTTCTACCAGTTCGTCGTTGTCGATGAACTCGAGAGCCTGTTCCAGAGTCATGCGGATCGGCGGAGTCAGCACCTGAGCTTCATCGGTACCGGAGGCACGCATGTTGGTCAGCTGTTTGCCTTTCAGGCAGTTAACAGTCAGGTCATTGGAACGGGAGTGAATACCGATTACCTGGCCTTCGTACACCTCGGTCGCGTGACCGATGAACAGACGACCGCGGTCTTGCAGACCGAACAGGGCGTAAGTCAGTGCCTTACCGGTTGCGTTGGAGATCAGCACACCGTTCTGACGCTCACCGATGCTGCCACCCTTGTGCGGACCGTAGTGGTCGAAGGTGTGGTACAGCAGACCGGTACCGGAGGTCATGGTCATGAACTCGGTCTGGAAGCCGATCAGGCCACGGCTCGGGATCATGAAGTCCAGGCGGACACGACCCTTGCCATCCGGGGTCATGTTGGTCATTTCGCCTTTACGCAGACCCAGCTGCTCCATCACGGAACCCTGGTGCGCTTCTTCAACGTCCACAGTCACAGTTTCGAACGGTTCTTGCAGTTCGCCGTCAACAGTACGCAGGATTACTTCCGGACGGGATACCGCCAGCTCGTAACCTTCGCGACGCATGTTTTCGATCAGGATGGAGAGGTGCAGTTCACCACGACCGGATACGCGGAACTTGTCCGGATCATCAGTCTCTTCCACGCGCAGGGCCACGTTGTGGACCAGCTCCTGGTTCAGACGCTCCAGAATGTTGCGGGAGGTCACGAACTTGCCCTCTTTACCGGCGAACGGTGAAGTGTTGACCTGGAAGGTCATGTTCACGGTCGGCTCGTCAACGGAGAGCGGCGGCAGGGCCTCAACGGCACCGTTGTCACAGATGGTGTCGGAGATTTTCAGCTCGCCCAGACCGGTGATAGCGATGATGTCACCCGCTTGCGCGTCGGCAACTTCAGTACGGGACAGACCCAGGTAACCCAGCACCTGACCGACTTTACCATTACGGGTCTTGCCGTCAGCACCAACGATGGTGACTTGCTGGTTGGTCTTGACGCGACCACGGGTGATACGGCCGATACCGATAACGCCCACGTAGGAGTTGTAGTCCAGCTGGGAGATCTGCATCTGGAAACCACCTTCGGCATCAGCCTTCGGCGCTTCAACGTTGTCAACGATGGCCTGGAACAGCGGCTCCATGTTTTCGGACTCGACGTCCTGATCCATGGTGGCCCAACCGTTCAGTGCAGAGGCGTAAACAACTTTGAAATCCAGCTGTTCGTCAGTCGCGCCCAGGTTGTCGAACAGGTCGAATACCTGATCCATTACCCAGTCAGGACGAGCACCCGGACGGTCAACCTTGTTGATGACCACGATCGGCTTCAGACCCTGAGCGAACGCTTTCTGGGTCACGAAACGGGTTTGCGGCATCGGGCCGTCTACGGCGTCAACCAGCAGCAGCACGGAGTCAACCATGGACAGTACGCGCTCTACTTCACCACCGAAGTCGGCGTGACCCGGGGTATCAACGATGTTGATGCGGTAGTCATTCCAGCGGATCGCAGTGTTCTTGGCGAGAATGGTGATGCCACGTTCCCGTTCCAGATCATTGGAGTCCATGATCCGTTCCTGGCCTTCCGTGGAGCGGTCCAGGGTGCCGGACTGCTGCAGCAGCTTATCAACCAGAGTCGTTTTGCCGTGGTCAACGTGCGCAATAATCGCAATATTGCGTAAATTCTCTAACATTCTCGCCTCAATCACCGGGTAAAATTGGGCGCTAATTGTACTCTTGCCTTTGTGATCTGCCTAGCAGAATTGCAGTACATTCGCGCATAACAACAGATCTGGATCATAGACCTCTCTGACAAACCCTGCTTAGATGGGCGGTGACCGTATTTCGCGCACCATTACAGTGCACCAAAACGATCCACCATCGCACTAAATTGATGCAACGCGAGTCGAGATCGCCTGATTTTGGGGAGCCTCTTCAGCGAGATTGCCCTGAAATCAAGCTGTCACAAACTTGGCACGATACTGGCTTGTGTGAATACGACGACGCATTCACCCAGAGAGTTTTAACACCGGAGGTTACTTAGCATGTCAGCCCAGAACGTTTTGGCCCTGATCCAGGAACACGAAGTCAAGTTTGTTGATCTGCGCTTTACCGACACCAAGGGTAAAGAGCAGCATGTATCCATCCCTGCTCACCAGGTTGATGAAGATTTCTTCGAAGACGGCAAGATGTTCGATGGTTCCTCCATCGGCGGCTGGAAGGGCATCAACGAATCCGACATGGTACTGATGCCGGACGCAGCCTCCGCCAAGCTGGACCCGTTCACCGAAGAGACCACCCTGAACATCGTTTGTGACGTACTGGAGCCTGCCACCATGCAGGGCTACGACCGCGATCCGCGCTCCATCGCCAAGCGTGCAGAAGATTTCCTGAAGTCCAGCGGCATCGCTGACACCGTGCTGTTCGGGCCGGAGCCGGAATTCTTCATGTTCGACAACATCACCTTCTCCAACACCATGGGCCACAGCTTCGTGAAAATCGAATCTGAAGAAGCCGCATGGAACTCCGGCACTGCCTATGAGCATGGCAACAAGGGTCACCGTCCGTTCGTGAAAGGCGGTTACTTCCCGGTTGCACCGGTCGACTCCTCCCAGGATATCCGTGCCGCCATGTGTCTGGTGCTGGAAGAGATGGGCCAGGTCGTTGAAGCTCACCACCACGAAGTGGCCACTGCCGGTCAGAACGAGATCGCTACCCGCTTCAACACTCTTACGCTGAAAGCAGATGAAGTACAGGTACTGAAGTACGTGATCCACAACGTGGCCCACGCCTACAACAAGACCGTCACCTTCATGCCGAAACCCATGTTCGGTGACAACGGCTCCGGCATGCACTGCCACCAGTCTCTGGCCAAGAACGGCGTCAACCTGTTCGCCGGGGACCTGTATGGCGGTCTGTCCGAGATGGCGCTGCACTACATTGGCGGTATCATCAAGCACGCCAAGGCCATCAACGCCTTCGCCAACCCGACCACCAACTCCTACAAGCGTCTGGTTCCGGGTTATGAAGCCCCTGTCATGCTGGCTTACTCTGCCCGCAACCGTTCTGCCTCCATCCGTATCCCGGTGGTACCGAGCCCGAAAGCTCGTCGTATCGAAGTGCGCTTCCCGGATCCGGCTGCCAACCCGTACCTGGCCTTCGCTGCCCAGCTGATGGCCGGTCTGGACGGTATCATCAACAAGATCCATCCGGGCGATGCCATGGACAAGAACTTGTACGACCTGCCGCCGGAAGAGGCTGCAGAAGTACCGACCGTTGCCGGCTCTCTGGACGAAGCACTGGCTGCTCTTGATGCTGACCGCGAGTTCCTGACCCGTGGCGGCGTGTTCAGCGATGACTTCATCAACTCCTATCTGGAACTGAAACAGCAGGATGTTGACCGTGTGCGCATGACCCCGCACCCGCTGGAGTTCGAACTGTACTACTCCGTCTAAGTCGCAGCAGACAGCCCATTTAGATTGGGGCAGCTTGCCGAATCGTGACAAAACCCGCCAGATGGCGGGTTTTTTCTCTGATAGGATTAAGCAAGATACCGTCAAGGAGAGATGGATGAACAAGATACATGGCATAGGAGCAATTACCCTCCTGTTACTGACCTCATTCAGTACTCATGCGGCCAAGGTCTACTCCTGGGTCGATGGCAATGGCATTACCCACTACACGGATGCCCCTCCTCCCGGCAAAAACGTAAAGGAGGTGGATCTGCGGGCTGCTCCCCTGCTGGGTAGCGCCCCCAGCTCGGTACAGGTAGACAACTTCAACAGCCTGACTGGCGCCGATGCCAAGAAGGAGCAGGAGGCGGCCAAACTGGTGATCGAGCTGCTCTCCCCTGAACAGGGCAGCACCCTGCGCGACAACACAGGCAATATCGTCTTTCAGGGTCAAATCAGCCCCAAACCGCCAACCCAGTATGATGTGCGCCTGACCCTGGATGGCAAGGCTGCCCCCATCGTCAGCAACAGCCTCTCTATCCGGGTCGAAAATGTCGATCGCGGTGCCCACGAAGCTCAGCTAGAACTGCTCGCCAAAGACGGTACGATCCTTGCTAAATCCACACCAGTCACCTTTTACCTGCATAGAGCGACCGTGACTCCGGCTCCCAAACCCACCCCCAAAGCCAACCAAGGGTGATATAGCGCACCGATGCGGGTAAACTCTATGCACCATATCGGTGCATAATAGGTGTGTAGCACCGTTTTAGGGAGAAACCTGTGCCAACCCGCTCGGACAACGCCAAAACACTCTTGGATAATTTGCTGACCGCCGTGATCCTGATGGATGAACGGCTCTGCATCCAATTCGTCAACCCGGCGGCTGAACAGCTGCTCTCCCTCAGTGAACGCCGGCTGATCGGCATCGAACTGCCTCATCTGCTGGAACATATCTCCCTCGATTTGCAACGGCTCAAGCAGTGCCTCGTTTCAGGGCAAGGCTTTACCGATAGCGAAGTGACTCTGGTGGTAGAGGGAGAACCGCGACTGGTGGAGCTGAGCGCTACCCCCATGGCCGACCACGAACAGCGTCTGCTGGTCGTGGAGCTGCGCAAGATCGACCAGCAGAAGAAGATCAGTCAGGAGCAGCAGCAACATGCCCAGCAGCTGGCGGCCAAGGAGCTGGTGCGCGGCCTGGCACACGAAATCAAGAATCCCCTCGGCGGCCTGCGTGGCGCGGCCCAGCTGCTGCAAAAAGAGCTGCCCGACCCGGCGCTGCGCGAATATACCGGCATCATCATCGAACAGGCCGATCGGCTGCGGGTACTGGTCGATCGCCTGCTCGGCCCCCAGCGCCCCGGCCGTCACCAGATGCACAATGTCCATTCGGTACTGGAACAGGTACGCCGACTGGTGGAGCTCGAACTCCCTCCCTCTGTTCGCATCGAGCGGGATTACGATCCCAGCATCCCCGAATTCGAGATGGAGCCGGATCAGCTGCAGCAGGCGTTTCTCAACATAGTGCGCAACGCCGCCGAAGCACTGGGCGATCAGACCGGGCTTATCCGTATCAAGACCCGCACCGCGTTCCAGATCACCATCCACGGCCAGCGCTACCGGCTGGCGGCGGAGATCAAGATCATCGACAACGGCCCCGGCATTCCCGATGCCATTCGCGACACCCTGTTCTACCCCATGATCACCGGCAAGGAGGGGGGAACCGGGCTCGGCCTCTCCATCGCCCAGAACCTGATCGACCAGCACAAGGGGCGGATTGACTGCATCAGCTGGCCGGGTCACACCGAATTCACCATTTTTCTACCGCTTCGCAAGTAAGGGAACCCCATGACCGCCAAAGTGTGGATCGTCGATGACGACAGTTCTATCCGCTGGGTGCTGGAGCGCACTCTCGGCAGCGAAGGCTTCAACTGCGAGAGCTTTGCCGATGGCGAAGCCCTGCTGCACGCCCTTGAGCTGCGCTCGCCCGATGTGATCCTCTCCGATATCCGGATGCCGGGCATCGACGGCCTGAGCCTGCTTGAGCAGATCCACCGCCGTCAGGCCGATCTGCCCATCATCATCATGACCGCCCACTCGGATCTCGACAGCGCGGTCAACGCCTACCAGCGCGGCGCCTTCGAGTACCTGCCCAAACCGTTCGACATCGACGAAGCTGTTACCCTGGTGCGGCGCGCCGAGAATCACCTCAAGGAGCAGCGCACCAAGCGCAAGTCTCGCCAGCAAGAGGCCACCGCCACCCCGGAGATCATCGGTGAGGCGCCGGCGATGCAGGAGGTGTTCCGCGCCATCGGCCGCCTGTCTCGCTCCAGCATCTCGGTGCTGATAAACGGTCAGAGCGGTACCGGCAAGGAGCTGGTCGCCCATGCGCTGCACAAGCACAGCCCGCGCGCCCACAAAAACTTTATCGCCCTCAACATGGCGGCTATCCCGAAAGATCTCATCGAATCCGAGCTGTTCGGTCACGAGAAGGGGGCCTTCACCGGCGCCAACAACATCCGCCACGGCCGCTTCGAGCAGGCCGACGGTGGTACCCTGTTTCTCGACGAGATCGGCGACATGCCGCTTGATGTGCAGACCCGGCTGCTGCGTGTCTTGGCCGATGGCCAGTTCTATCGAGTCGGCGGCCACCAGCCGGTGCAGGTGGATGTACGGATCATCGCCGCCACCCACCAGAATCTGGAGAAACGGGTCGCCGATGGCGAGTTTCGCGAGGATCTGTTTCACCGCCTCAACGTCATTCGCATCCACATCCCCGCTCTCAAGGAGCGCCGTGAGGACATCCCCCAGCTGGCCCGTCACTTCCTGTTGCGCGCCGCCAAAGAGCTGAATGTGGAGGCCAAGAGCCTGCACCCCGATACCCAAGCCTATATCAGCCGCCTGCCCTGGCCGGGCAACGTGCGCCAACTGGAGAACGTCTGCCGCTGGCTTACCGTGATGGCCTCGGGGCAAGAAGTGCTGGTCGGCGACCTGCCTGCCGAGCTGCTCACCCCCATCACCCACAACGCCGAACCGGGCCAACCGGCGTTGCCCGGTTGCTGGCAGCAACAGTTGCAAGAGTGGGTGGCCAGCAAGTTGGCGCTGGGAGAGACAGACATCCTGGCCGATGCCATGCCCCAGTTCGAGCGGATCATGCTGGAAACGGCACTAGAACACACCCACGGCCACAAGCAGGAGGCGGCGCGCCTGCTTGGCTGGGGTCGCAACACCCTGACCCGCAAGCTGAAGGAACTCGATCTCTCCTGAGTCCCGGGGAAAAACGATTCCCATCACGCCCTGACAAATCACCGCCCGCCAGAACCCCGTTTAACCATAAACGGGGTATCTTTTTTGAAAGCCCCGCCTAGAATGGCAGGCTTTCAAACCTGACTCGACGAGGGCGCCCCCATGATTGACAGATCTCTCCCCCTGACCGACCTGCACCGCCATCTGGACGGCAACATCCGCCCGCAAACCATCCTCGAGCTGGGTCGCCAACACAATATCCAGCTGCCCGCATTCGAGCTGGAAGCGCTGCGCCCCCACGTACAGATCGTCGAGAATGAACCGAGCCTGGTTGCCTTCCTCAAGAAACTCGACTGGGGTGTGGCCGTGCTGGCTGACTATGACGCCTGCCGCCGGGTCGCCTACGAGAACGTGGAAGATCTGCTGCGCGCAGGTATCGACTATGCCGAACTGCGCTTCAGCCCGGCCTATATGGCCATGGCCCACAAGCTGCACCCGCAGGGTGTGGTGGAAGCCATCATCGACGGCGTGGCCGCGGGCAGCCGTGACTTCGGCATCAAGACCAACCTAATCGGCATCATGAGCCGCACCTTCGGCACCGAGCAGTGCAATCAGGAGCTGGCAGCCTGTCTGGCCCACCGCGACAAGCTGGTCGCCATCGATCTGGCCGGTGACGAGCTGGGCTTCCCGGGGGAACTCTTTGTCGACCACTTCCGCAAGGTGCGCGATGCAGGCATGCGCGTCACGGTACACGCCGGTGAAGCCGCTGGCTCCGAGAGCATGTGGCAGGCCATTCGCGAGCTGGGCGCCGAGCGTATCGGCCACGGCGTCAAAGCGATTCAGGATCCGGCTCTGATGGCCTATCTGGCCGAACACCGCATCGGCATCGAATCCTGCCTCACCTCCAACATCCAGACCACTACGGTAGCGAGCCTGACCGAGCACCCGATCCGCCAGTTCCTTGCCGCCGGTGTACTGGCCTGCCTCAACACCGATGACCCGGCGGTGGAAGGGATCGACCTGCCGCACGAATATGAGGTGGCCGCTCCGGCTGCTGGTATGACCGCCAGCGAGATCCGCACCGCCCAGCAGAACGGCCTGACCCTGGCCTTCCTGAGCGATAGCGAGAAAGCCGAGCTGAGCGCCCGCGCCGCCAGCCGCTGATCCACACCGGCACTGCAAATAACAACGGCCCACTTCGGTGGGCCGTTTCTATTTGCCTGTTACATGGTCAGACATAAAACCAAAAGCCTCACATGACGAACTCGTCAATGAAAAACCATCATAAACAATGAGTTGAGCAATACTCCAAACACCCTCATTCTAATTGCGTAACCGTGAGGTTACTTCTTACAAAGAGGGTTTTTGATGGATATTACACCAGATATTGTTGGGCACTTCCGCGCTTCGTTTTTCGGTCAATTCGGTAAGGAAGATACATACCCTACCGAGAAAGTTATCTTCGCCTTGCAAGAAGCGAGCTATGAGACAGGGGGTAGCCGTTGGGGGGAATATGGATCGCAGACATTAAAACAACGAGGGATGTTTTATCTCGCAGCTCATATATTGACTCAACCAACCAGTGCAGATCTAAAAACAACCAGCTTTGGCCAGCAATACCAAAAACTCAGAAGACGAGTGGGAATGGGAGCCATCGCCTGTTAACAAAGTTAAATGGCAAAAGGCCCAAACCGGGGTTGGACCTTTTGCGGATGACGGTGCAGGTAAAACTACTCCTGCTCCTTGTCGCGCTCCAGCGCCCGCTCAACCAGCGGCTCGGGCAGGCTCTTGGTCACCTCCACCCCTAGCTCGCGGAAACGCTCGACCTGCGCAATCAGGTTGCCACGGCCGTTGACCAGCCGTCCCATTGCCTTGTCGTAGCTCTCCTGCGCCTTGTGCAGGCTGCCGCCCATCTGCTGCATCTCCTCCACAAACAGCCGCAGCTTTTCGTAGAGACGACCGGCCCGCTCGGCAATCTGGCGGGCATTCTGGTTCTGCCGCTCGTAGCGCCACAGGTTCTCGATGGTGCGCAGCGCCACCATCAGGTTGGTGGGGCTCACCAGCAGGATGTTGTTGTCGAGACCGTAACGCACCAGCGAAGGATCGGCTTCCATGGCAGTGAGGAAAGCGGGCTCCACCGCTACGAACATCAGCACATAGTCGAGGGTGCGCACCCCGGGCAACTGCTGGTAATCCTTGCGGCCCAGCTCGCGGATATGGTTGCGCACCGAGGCGACATGCTCCTTGAGCGCCACCGCCTTCTCCAGCTCGTCCTCGGCGTTGTACCAGCGCTCGTAGGCGGTCAGCGACACCTTGGCGTCGATGATGATGTCCTTCTCCTGCGGCAGGTGAACGATGACATCGGGCTGGTAGCGCTTGCCCTTCTCCACCTCGATATTGACCTGGGTGTGGTACTCGTGGCCCTCGCGCAGACCGCACTCGCTGAGGATCCGCGCCAGTACCACTTCCCCCCAGTTGCCCTGCTGCTTGCTGTCGCCCTTGAGGGCGCGAGTCAGCGCCGCCGCCTCTTCGGTCATGCGGGCATTGAGCTCGGCAAGGCGCTCCAGCTCGAACTTGAGGCTGTGGCGCTGAGCCGTCTCTTGGGCGTGGGTCTCGCCCACCTGACGACGAAAGCCCTCGAGCTGCTCTTTGAGCGGGGTGAGCAGCAGATCGAGGCTATTCTGGTTCAATTCGCGGAAGTTGCCGGAGTTTTGCTCGAAGATCCGGTTGGCGAGATTCTCGAACTGCTGGCTGAGGCGCTGCTCCGCCTCCTGTTGCAGTTGCAGCTTCTCGGCGGCGGCCAGCCGTTCGCTGCGCAGGGTCGCTTCCGCATCCTTGAGGCGGGCGGTGAGCTTGATCAGCAGGGTCTGCTGCTGCTCCAGCTTCTGCTGCCTCTGCATCCGCTCATCCTGCAACTCGTCGAAGCGATCCTGGAGCGCCTGATAACGCTCCTGTGCCAGCAGCAGCTCCTGAGCCTGTGCCGTGGCAGCCCGCCGCCCGATCAACCAGCCAAGCCCGAGAGCCAGTGCGGCGGCAGGCAGCAAGATCCCCCAAAACCCGGGGTCGATCATTTGCGGCTCCGCTGGCGCAGGAAGAGTTCGAGATAGCGGTTAACCAGGATCCAGATCACCACGTAGATGAGGTAGGCGGCCAGCACCACCCACTTGTGGGTGTTGACGCCGGTATCGAGCTCGGCAAACTCGATATCCTTGATGCGGCAGTAGGCCCACATCAGCAGGGGAAAGACATAGAGCAGGGACGCACGCCAGAGAAATAGCCACATATGTTTTCATTCAACCACGTAAAAAGACCCGCCTAGCTTACACAAGGGCAACTGCGCTTGCGATCCTGACGGCCGCTATTCTCTGGCCTGCTTCCCGAAACTTCGATAAAATTAACCCCTAATAGGTATCAGGGGCGAGCATGACTCACTATTTCCTCCGTTGGCTGACACAAGGTTGGCAAGCTTCCCGCAAGCCCGCAGTGGTTTGCCATGAAGCGCGCCCGCCATGGGCCATCGAGGAGTCCCAGTACCTCTCCCTCTGCAGCCGCTGTGGCGAGTGTTTCAAGGCCTGCCCGCGCGGTCTGCTCAAACCGGCCACCCAGGAGGAGTACGAGGGGAGCCCCATCGCCGGTACGCCGGTACTCGATCTCGCCTGTGGCCAGTGCAGCTACTGCGGCAGCTGCGCCAGAGCCTGTCCCACCGGCGCCCTCGACCTGCAGCTGGGTCGTCAGGTGCAGACCCGGGTGCAGATTGAAGAGAGCTGTCAGGCACGGCAGGGCTTCTACTGCCTGCTCTGTGAAGATGCCTGTCCCCAGCAGGCAATCAAGGCCACAGCCGATGGCATCAACGTCAACATGGATGCCTGCAATGGCTGCGGCGCCTGCGGCCTCGCCTGTCTGCACGGCGCCATCACCCTGATCCGCCAGCCGGGCAATCGCTGACAAACAAAAGGGGCCATCAGGCCCCTTCTATATCTGTTCTTGCTTCCTGCCCATCAGGCCATCGCCAGAATTGACTCCTGCTCGATGCCCAGCAGATGGCAGAGACGGTTCGGATCGCGCACCGCATCGGCCAGGGTGTACTCACCCAGCACTTCGAGGAAGGCGTTCATGGCGCGGCGCAAAATGCCCTGAATGCGGCAGCCACCGGAGAGACGGCAGTTCTCGCGCTTGCAGTCGACCGGACAGAGCACGTGCTCCATATCCATCACCACATCGCGCAGGTTGATGGAGACCGCGGAGCGACCGAGGCGGATACCGCCATGCTTGCCACGTACCGTCTCGATGTACCCCTTGATGCCGAGCTGGTGCACTATCTTGACCACGTGGTTGCGAGAGATGCCGAAGGTATCGGCCACTTCGGTAATGGTCGACAGGCGATCGCCCGGCTGCACCGCCAGGAAGGTCAGGGTACGCAGGGCGTAGTCGGTAAATCGTGTCAGTTGCATGGTCGCACTTGCCTCTTACTACAAGCCAGGAATCAGGACGACAACATTGAGCTAAGAGGCAGGAGACAACCGGTTTGCCTCTGTTCGCCATTGGTTCGCCAGAGGAGGGGCCTGTCTCTTAATCTGAGTTGCGGAGTGACAAGGTTAAGAGCAGCACAACCGGGTGTCGATGAAGATGCACATAAATCGACACTTTCTTTGATTGATCGCAAACTTGCCGGGTTAGCCGGGCGTTTGCCCGCTTTATGGCGGGTAAATCTCCCGAATAGTCCCCCTCGTCAAGCCCCTTCGACCAGCAGTCATATGGCCTGCGAACCGCCCCTCAATCGACCAGTAGAGAGGTGGTTCAGTGGGGCTGTTTCAGCCAGTTTTTCAGCGCGACCGAGGGGATGGAACTCTCGGAGGCGACGGCAAACGCGCCCCAGTCCACCGCACACTGCAACGCATCCTTGATCGCCATGCCTCGTGCCAGACCATGGATCAAGCCGCCAGCGAAAGCATCCCCTGCCCCCGTGGTATCAACCACTGAAACCGGCCGGGCGGCGACCCTGATCTGCTCCTCGCCATGGATGGCCACTGCGCCCGCCTTGCCTTCGGTCAACACCAACCATTCGAGCTGATCCCCCGCCAACTGGCGGGCATGTTGCCAGGGGTCGCTCACCTCGCCGAGATCGGAGCGGGAGGCCACCAGCACATGGCAGGGACGGCGCGCTTGGCCGCCCTTGGGATACTGGGCCACCACGAAGCTCTTGCCGAGCATCTGGCGCATGTAGCTGATGATGGCGGTGCCGGGATAGTTCACGTAGAGGCAGTCGATCCCCTCCTGTGGCAGATCACCGGGCAGATCGGGACGACGGGGACGGCGAAGTATGGTGCGCTCGCCGGTGGAGTCAACCAGGATCAGCAACTCGCCGGTCTCGCCGCCAAAGCGCTCCACATGGCTGCAATCCAGCCCGTAACCGGCCGCCTGCTCCAGCAGCCAGTCGCCGGTCTCGTCCAGCCCGATGCGTGAGGCAATGGTCACCTCGTGACCCGCCCACACCAGCCCGATGCCGGTATTGGCGGCACCACCTCCCAGCCTGCGTCCCTGATCCACGTATTGCAGCCGGGCCCCCGCCACCAGCGGCTCGGAGAGGGAGAGCACATGATCACAGTTGAGATTGGCAAGCAGCAGAATACGGGACATAGAGACCTCGGACGATGGATATAGCCCAAAAGAGACAGGCTGAACCCCGAGTAGAGCCCAGCCTGACAGAAGAGACAACCGGCAGCGATCGGGAATCCGATCAGGATCAATAGATGGGCAGCTCCACCCCGGCCAGCAGCTCGTCGATGCGCGCCTGGGTCGGCTGCTGCATCACGCTCTGGATCACCTCCTTGGTGAGGTGGGGCGAGAAGGAGCTGATGAAGTCATACATGTAGTTCTGCAGCAGGATGCTCTTGCTGAAGCAGATCTGGGCCGGGCAGGGCTTGAACAGGTGCTCCAGATTGATTGAGACCAGCCCGGGGCTGTCGGTGTCGTTGGCCACCAGCGAGGAGATGATGCCGATGCCAAAGCCCAGCTCCACATAGCGCTTGATCACTCCGGCATCCATTACCGTCATGTAGTAGCTCGGGGTCAGCCCCGCCGCCTGAAACACCTCGTCCTGCACCTGCCGACCGGTGGCACCGCTCTCGTAACTGAGGATGGGGTAGTGGCAGAGCTGCTCCAGCGTCGGCTTCTTCACCTTGGCCAGCGGGTGATCCTGCGGCACCACCAGCGAGAGGGTCCAAAGGTAGGCGGGCAACGCGATCAGCTCCTTGTCGAAGCCAATTTCGTGGGCAACGATGGAGAAATCGGAGTAACCCTTGCTGATCTGCTCCTTGCTCGCCGACATCACCGGATGGAGGTGGAACGAGATCTTGGGGTACTTCTTGGTGAAGTAGGTAACCGATTTGGGCAGCAGATAGCGGGCGATGGTGTGGGTAGTGTGGATGTTGAGGGTGCCAACGGTCGGATCCAGATACTCGCGGGAGATCGCCTTGATCTTGCTCTCGATGTTGAGCATCGCCTCGGCACACTTGATGATCTCCTCGCCTACCGGGGTAATGCGGTGCAGATGCTTGCCACGGCGCTCGAAGATCCGCACTCCCAGCTCGCTCTCCAGCAGGCCGATCTGCTTGCTGACCCCGGGCTGGCTGGTATAGAGCGCATCGGACGCCACCGAGACGTTGAGGTTGTGGTCCCGGATCGCGATCAAGTACTTCAATTGCTGTAGTTTCAAGGCTTCACCCTCTCAAGCTGGTGCGGCGATCACGCCAGACAAACAGGCCGCCACAAAGGGCGGCCAGTGTATCATCCGATCCCGACATCGCAGCGCTTGATCCTTCATTTTGCTACAAAATCTAGCACCCGAAGGGGGTCGCTGACAAACCGGGCTCAGGCTGCGCCGGCCCGCAGCGGCAGGATCCCCAAAAACTGCAGCAACCACTGCATCATGGTGGTCGAATCCACCTCTCCCTCCAGCGAGGAGAGGCTGCTCTGGTAACGCTCGTCGGGTAACAGGCCTCGGCGCCGCTCGATCAGCGCCCGGTTGTACTCCACCGAAAATTCCGGATGTCCCTGAATGGCAACTATGTTGTTCCCCTGCAGGAACATGAAGTTGGGGCAAAAATCGTTGCCCGCCAGCCGGGTCGCTCCGGGGGGCAGCAGGGCCACCTGATCCTGATGACTGGCCAGAATACGGATCTGATCACGAGACGGCGCCATCCAGGGCTCATCAGCCAACATGGGGTGCACCGACACTCCCAGCCCCCACCCCTTGGTAGACTTCACCACCTCGCCCCCCAGCGCCTGGGCGATCACCTGATGACCAAAACAAATCCCGGCCAGCTTGACGTCGGCATCATGGGCCCGACGGATCCAGCCACGCAACGCCTTGATCCAGGGAATATCGCTATAGGCATCGTGGCGCGAGCCGGTGATGAGCCAGGCATCGCACTCGTGCAGATCCTCCGGCAGCTCCCCATCGATGGCTGACCAGACCCGAAACTCCAGCTCGGGTGCCAGCGGCTGAAACCCCCTGATAAACATCTCGGAGTAGACGGGGCCAAAACGATCCGCCAGATCGGGATCCAGCCGGTCACAATCGAGAATTCCCAATCGCATCTGTTGCTCCTTTACAGAAGTGCCCCCGCAGACCAGCGATCTGCGGGGGCAAGAGAATTAAATCATGGTGGTGAGCCCTGGGCTCATCACTTCATGGTTGGCATGGAGAATTCGGCACCACTGCGCAGGCTCTGGGGCCAGCGCGCCGTCACCGTCTTCATCCGGGTATAAAAGCGAACCCCATCCGGCCCGTGCATGTTGAGCGGCCCGAAGATGGAGCGCTTCCAGCCGCCAAAGCTGTGAAACGCCATCGGCACCGGAATGGGAACGTTCACCCCTACCATACCGACCTGTACCCGCGCCGTGAAGTCCCGCGCGGTGTCGCCGTCGCAGGTAAAGATGGCGGTGCCATTGCCGTACTCATGTTCATTGATGAGTCGCAGCGCCGTCTCGTAGTCCGGCACCCGCACAATGGAGAGCACGGGGCCGAAGATCTCCTCGCGATAGATGCGCATCTCGGGGGTCACCTCGTCAAACAGGCAGCCACCGATAAAGTAACCCTCGTCGTGGCTCAGCGTGCGACCATCGACTCGCAGCGCGGCCCCTTCGGCCACCCCCTGATCCACATAACCGCGCACCTTGGCCAGATGCTCCTTGCTGATGAGCGGCCCCATCTCGTTTTCCGGGCTCTGGCCCAGCCCCGGGCCCACCCGCAGCTTCTCAACGAGCGGTTTCAGTTTGGCTACCAAGGTATCGGCGGTCTCGTCACCCACTACCACGGCTACCGAAATGGCCATGCAGCGCTCGCCCGCCGCCCCATAAGCAGCCCCCATCAGAGCTGAGACCGCCTGATCGAGATCAGCATCCGGCATCACCACCATATGGTTCTTGGCGCCGCCCAGCGCCTGCACTCGCTTGCCGTGGGCCGAGGCGGTGGCATAGATGTACTGGGCGATGGGGGTGGAGCCGACAAACGACACGGCGCCGACCCGCGGGTCGGTCAGCAGCACGTCCACCACCTCCTTGTCACCGTTCACCACGTTGAGCACGCCGTCCGGCAGACCGGCCTCCTTGAGCAGCTCGGCCATCCGCAGCGAGAGAGAGGGATCCTTCTCGGAAGGTTTGAGAATGAAGGTGTTGCCGCAGGCAATCGCGACCGGGAACATCCAGAGCGGCACCATGGCCGGGAAGTTGAACGGGGTGATGCCGGCGCAAACCCCGACCGGCTGCATCATGGAGTAGCTGTCTACCCCGCGACCGACGTTGAGGGAGTGCTCCCCCTTGAGCAGATGGGGAATGCCGCAGGCAAACTCCACTACCTCCAGCCCGCGGGTCAGCTCACCCTGCGCATCGGAGAAGACTTTGCCGTGCTCGCGGCTGATGAGCTCGGCCAGCTCGTCCCTGTGCTGCTCCATCAACTCTTTGAAGCGGAAAAAGACCCGAGCCCGCACCAGCGGCGGGGTTTGCGACCAGTCGGCAAAGGCGCGCTCGGCGATGGCGATCGCCTCCTGACACTCGGCGGCGCTGGAAAGCCCAACGCTCCCCTGCTGCTTGCCGCAGGCTGGGTTGAAGATGGCGCCCTGGCGCTCGCTACGACTCTCCTGCGGCTGGCCGTTGATGAAGTTGCTGACCCTGTATGTCATGTATCCTCCGTGATAATTGTTGTGGTGATTGCGCTGAACAAGACAACGCAAGGCCCCGCCAGCGCGGGGCCATCAAATGGGTTAGGGTTGTGCCTGCAGGGCATCCTGCAGCAGGGTGAAGAGATCATCGATCTGGCTGCGCTCGATGATGAGGGGTGGCGACAGGGCGATGATGTCGCCGGTCACCCTGATCAGCGCCCCCTTCTCGAAGCAGCGGACAAACACCTCATAGGCGCGCTTGCCCGGCGCATCCGGCATGGATTCAAGTTCGATACCGGCCACCAGCCCGTAGTTGCGCACATCCTTCACATGCTTGCAGCCCTTCAGCGAATGGGCCGCCTCCTCCCAGTAGCCCGCCAGATCCGCGGCGCGGCTAAGCAGGTTCTCGTTGCGATAGATCTCGAGGGTCGCCAGACCCGCAGCAGCAGCCACCGGATGACCGGAATAGGTGTAGCCGTGGAACAGCTCGATAGCCCCCTTACCTGCCGCCATCATGTCGTCATAAATATGCTTTTGCACCAGCACAGCTCCCATGGGGATAGCGCCGTTGGTGAGCCCCTTGGCGCAGGTGATCATGTCGGGGATGACATCGAACTCCTGCGCGGCGAAGGGAGAGCCAAGGCGACCGAAACCAGTGATCACCTCGTCAAAAATCAGCAGGATGCCGTGTTTGGTGCAGATCTCCCGCAGCCGCTTGAGGTAGCCTTTGGGCGGCATCAGCACGCCGGTACTGCCGGCGATGGGTTCGACGATCACCGCCGCTATGTTGCTGGCATCGTGCAGAAAAACGATCTTCTCCAGCTCGTCGGCCAGCGCCACATCCTCCTCAGGCAACCCTTTGGTGAAGGCATTTTTGGCGATGTTGAGGGTATGGGGCAAATGATCCACCCCGGTCAGCAGGGAGCCAAACCACTTGCGATTGCCAGGAATGCCCCCCACCGAGATGCCGCCAAAGCCAACCCCGTGATAACCCCGCTCGCGACCAATCAGCCGGGTGCGGGTGCCCTGACCGCGAGCCCGCTGCCAGGCCAGTGCGATTTTGAGCGCGGTATCAACCGACTCTGAGCCGGAGTTGGTATAGAAGACATGGCCAAAGCCCTGGGGAGCGATCTCCACCAGCCGGTTGGCCAGCTCGAACGGCAACGGGTGGCCCATCTGGAAAGTGGGGGCGAAATCGAGGTGGGAAATCTGCTGGGAGACCGCCTCGGCAATCTCGCGCCGACCATGGCCCGCGTTGCAACACCAGAGTCCGGCAGTGCCATCCAGTATCTTGCGGCCATCCTCTGAGTGATAATACATCCCTTCCGCCGACTTCAGGATGCGCGGCGCCGCCTTGAACTGCTGGTTGGCGGTGAACGGCATCCAGAAGGCGGACATGTCGGAGGGAGTATTGATGTCGCTGATCGGTTTCATGGTCACCTCATCCTTAAGGTGTTTAGCAACTATTGGCCATTGCCTATTAAATTAAACACCTGAATCCATAAAAAAGGGCTCATTATCGCCCTGTCTGATGCCACCCCTAGCTAGATGACTCTACAGGGTGGTATAAGATATTTAACACAAATTTAATAATAGTAAACAGTCAAGGAGTGTCTATCGATGGATATCGGTCACCGTCTCAAGGCGGTTCGCACCAAGGCGGCCCTCTCCCAGCGCGAGCTGGCCAAACGCTCGGGCGTGACCAACGGATTCATCTCCCAGATCGAAAAGAATCAGGTGAGCCCGTCAGTTGCCTCCCTGCGCAAGGTGCTGGAAGGGATCCCCATGTCACTGGCCAGCTTCTTTACTGACGAGACCGAAATGGACTCCGAAGTGATCTTTCGCGCCGCCGATATGCCGGATCTCGGCACTCACCCCATCAGCTACCGGCTGGTGGGCCACAGCCGTGCCAACCGTGCCATCGGCATGTTGCAGGAGGTGCTGCCACCGGGCGCCGACACTGGCGACGACATGCTGAGCCACGAGGGTGAAGAGTGCGGCATCGTTATCAAGGGCGAGGTTGAAGTGACCGTGGGTGAGCAGATCTACCTGCTGACACCGGGGGACGGCTACTACTTCGACAGCCGCACTCCTCACCGTTTTCGCAATGTGGGCGAGCAGGAGTGCGTATTGATTTCGGCCAATACCCCCGCCAGTTTCTAACAGGGTGATAAGGGGTCAGCCAGCCGCCAATGTTTAATGAATTGTTACAAAATGGATTTACAAGTGGCAGGATGTTTAGCATATTGATACGCGGACAATGACTTTTGCCGGTTCAAGGAGTGAACATGAGTGACCTGACCCTGGCCCAGTGGCAACACAAGGCCGCCCATCTGACCCTGCCCTCACAAGCCTTTATCAACGGTAGCTATCGGGATGCCGTCAATGGTGCCACCTTCGACTGTATCAACCCGGCCAACGGCAAGCTGCTGACCAAGGTAGCAGCCTGCAATGCCGCCGATGCCGAGCTGGCGGTACAGGCCGCGCGTGATGCCTTCAACGACAAGCGCTGGAGCGGCCTGCCGCCGAAACAGCGCAAGCTGATCATGCAGCGCTTCGCCGAACTGATGCGTCTCAACAAGGTGGAGCTGGCACTGCTGGAGTCGCTGGACATGGGCAAACCCATCGGCGATGCCATGGGCTACGATGCCCCTGCCGCCGCCAACTGCATCGCCTGGAACGCCGAAGCGATCGACAAGATCTACGATCAGGTCGCGCCGGTCGAGGAATCCGCCCTGGCGCTGGTGACCCGGGAACCGCTCGGGGTCGTTGCCGCCATCGTGCCGTGGAACTTCCCGCTGGTGATGGCCTGCTGGAAGCTGGGGCCGGCGCTCGCTACCGGCAACTCGGTCATTCTCAAACCTTCCGAAAAGTCCCCCCTGACCGCCTTGCGTATCGCAGGTCTGGCCAAGGAGGCAGGCATTCCTGACGGCGTGTTCAACGTGCTGCCGGGCTTTGGCCATACCGTGGGCGAGGCGCTGGCCATGCACATGGATGTGGATTGCATCACCTTCACCGGATCCACCAAAATCGGCAAGCACCTGGTGGAGTGTTCCGGCAAGTCCAACCTCAAGCGCGCCTTTATGGAGTGCGGCGGCAAGAGCCCCAACATCATACTGGCGGATGCGCTGGACCTGGATACCGCGGCCAAGAGCGCCGCTGGCGCCATCTTCTACAACCAGGGCGAGGTGTGTACCGCCGCCTCTCGCCTGCTGGTGCAAAACAGCATCAAGCCGCAATTTATGGAGCGACTGCTGGCCCATGCCCGCGAGTGGATCTCAGCCAACCCGCTCGACCCTGCGACCCGCATCGGCGCCATGGTGGATCACATCCAGATGGAGCAGGTGCTGCGCTATGTCGAGATTGGCAAGCAGGAGGGAGCCAAGCTACTGCTGGGAGGCAAACGCACCAATCTTGAGAGCGGCGGCTTCTATATCGAGCCCACCATCTTCGACGAGGTGACACCCGAGATGCGGATCTTCCGCGAGGAGATTTTCGGCCCTGTGCTGGCAGTGACCGGTTTCGACACGCTCGAAGAGGCCATTGCACTGGGCAACGACACCGACTACGGGCTGGCAGCAGCGATCTGGACCGCGGATCTCAACAAGGCGGTGAAGGGTTCCCGCGCCCTGCGTGCTGGCACCGTATTCGTCAACAACTGGGATGGCGGCGACATGACCATGCCGTTTGGTGGCTTCAAGCAGTCTGGTAACGGTCGTGACAAGTCGCTGCACGCGCTGGAGAAGTACACCGAGCTGAAAAGTACCTGGATCCAGCTCGAATAAAGGTATAAATAGCCATCATCATCAGCAATGGGGGAGAAATCCCCCCTTTTGCATTTTGGTCTTCCATCAGGCGGCACAATCGATATAATCATCAAATAAGCAAACCATTAAATATAAAGACAAAAATGCTATTTTTTCTGGGAAGCGTACTTTTTCTGGTGATCGGGTTGCCCCTGCTGTTTTTCGTGCTGGGGCACGGCGAGGCCTACGTGACCTGGGGCCCCTGGATCTCCGCCATCGCCCTGATGTTGTGGCTGTTGATGGACGTCGACAAGATCCGTCGCGGCAAAGGCTGACCAGCTTCCAACCGTATTCTCAAACTTCGTTTATTCGCTTCTTTCCTCGATAAAGGATCGCTACACTGATTTTTTGCGATGTTTTCCCGCATCCAACGCATCAGTAAAGGTCATCCGCATGCCGCAACAGATCCAGCGCCAGGGCGTCATCTACGCCCTGTGCGCCTATACCCTTTGGGGCATAGCCCCCATCTATTTCAAGACCATCTCTGCCGTCCCGGCCGCTGAAATTCTGACCCACAGGATGATCTGGTCCTGCGTGCTGCTGATGGTGCTCACCCTGGCTGGCCGCCAGTGGCACAAGGTGCAGGCAGTGCTGCGTCAGCCAAAAGTGCTGCTCACCCTAGCTTTTACCTCGGTCACCGTTGGCGGCAACTGGCTGCTGTTTATCTGGGCCATCAACAACGGCCACATGCTGGATGCCAGCCTCGGCTACTACATCAACCCGCTGTTCAACGTGCTGCTGGGGATGGTGTTTCTGAGCGAGAAACTGCGCCGCCTGCAGTGGTGGGCGGTGGCGCTGGCCTTTGCCGGGGTGACGATCCAGCTTATCGCCTTTGGCTCCCTGCCCTGGATTGCACTGGTGTTGGCATCGAGCTTCGCCATCTATGGCCTGGTGCGCAAAAAACTGGCCCTCGATGCACTTACCGGTCTGCTGATCGAAACCATGATCATGCTGCCACCGGCAGCAATCTATCTGTGGGGCATTGCCGACAGCCCCACCAGCCATCTCACCCAGAACGACTGGCACCTCAACCTGCTGCTGATCGCTGCTGGCGCCGTCACCACAGCCCCTCTGCTCTGCTTCACCGCCGCCGCGACACGGCTCAAGCTCTCCACACTGGGCTTCTTCCAGTACATAGGCCCCAGCCTGATGTTCATCCTCGCTGTCACTCTCTACGGCGAGGAGCTGGCAATGGACAAGGCTCTTACTTTCGCCTGTATCTGGAGCGCGCTGCTGATCTTCACGCTGGATGGGCTGCGCAACGGCAAGCGTCCTGCTGCAACGAGCAATATAAAGCCTTCAAAATCAAATCAGTAGCTAACAAAGTCATCAGAAGCGATATGCCATTTTCTCGCCCCCTGACCTGTTAAACCGGTAGCCTTGGACTCAATGTGGGAATAGGATCCGCACTCCCTATTCTCCATCCAGCTATAAGGAATTACAGCTATGACTCGAAAATGGTCGCTCCCCATCGTGGCAATCGCGGGGGGAGCGTTACTCTGGCTTGGCAACACCTTTGGTATGAAATGGGCCCTGATGGCCCTGATCGGATTCGGCTTTGGCTTCACCCTCTCCTTCAGCCGCTTCGGCATCGTGTTCGGTTGGCGCGAAATGCTGACCAAGCGCAACAGTTACTATGTGCGGGTTCACCTGCTCACCATCGCCATCGAAATTCTGCTGTTCACCACCTTCCTCTCCTTTAGTCACGCCCTGTTTGGCGATGCCATGGTGGGCAACGTGATGGCTATCGGCATTCCCTTCATCGTCGGTGCCTTCCTGTTCGGCATCGGCATGCAGCTGGCAGGCGTCTGTGCCACCGGCACTCTTTATTGCTGCGGCGAGGGACAACCCCGCTTCTGGCTGGTGCTGATCTGCTACGGAATCGGCACCCTCATCAGCAACCAGTTCCGCCCCGAACTGGAGGCCACCTTCTCCAGCCATGTGGTGCTGGCCAAGGATTTGACCGGCAATATCTGGAGCGGCATGCTGCTCAACCTGGCGCTGGTCGCCGCGCTGTTCCTGCTGTTTCGCAACAGCGAACTCAAGCGTACCGGCGAACTCAAGCCCCTCTTCAGCGGCGGCAACCTGTTCTGGCGCGATGGCCGCTTCACCGTGCTGACCGGCGGCATCATCATCGCCATACTCAACTCCACTGTCGTCGCCCTGCACGGCTCGGCCTGGACCATCACAGGCGCCGTCTATGACATGGCGCTGCGCGGCGCCTCTCTGTTCGGCCTGTTCGAGGGCAACCCCAAGCTGGCCCAGCCACTCTTCATCAATCCCATGGTCGGCATGTTCTGGCTCGGCATTCTGGGGGCCATGCTGGCGCGCTGCATCAGCGGTGGCGGAAACTTCGCCCCGATGCGGATCGGCAACAGTCTGGCATCCATCCTCGGCGGCCTGCTGATGGGGATGGGCGCCATGTACAGCGCCTGCAACCTCGGCGGCTTCTTCGACGGCACCGCCTCCGGCAGCCTGCACGGCTGGGTCTGGATGCTGATGGCCCTCGCCGGCAGCCTGATCGGTATTCGCCTGCGCCCGCTGTTCAAGCTCTAAGCCACAGACCGGTACTCGCCAACAAGGGAGTCGGGTCACACCAAATAAAGAGAGCCAGTCCGCTTGCGCGGACTGGCTCTCTTTTTCCGTCGCGCCGGGATCACCCCGGCCTTTTTGCTAACTCTTCATCAGAACCACTGGCCGTGGCGCTTGATGTAGATGGTCTTGACGGTCTGGGTCAGCCCCATGTAGGCCAGCATGGTAATCACCAACCACATGAAGTACTTGGGCCCATCCAGAGTGATGAAACCGAAGTGCTCAGCCACAGGCGAGAAGGGCAGGTAGCAACCGATGGCAATGGCGATCGAGGTGGAGAGCAGCACCGGCAGGGTAGCGGTACTCTGCAGGAACGGGATCTTGCGGGTACGCAGCATATGTACCACCAGCGTTTGCGACACCAACCCCTCGATGAACCAGCCGGAGTTCATGATGGCCTGACCGTTGACCAGCGGATCCATACTGCCGTTGGCGGTGGCATAGAGGGCGCCAGCACCGAACACGAACCACATCAGGCAATAGGTACTGATATCGAACACCGACGAGGTCGGGCCAAGCCAGAGCATGAAGCGCTTGATGTTGCTCGCCTCCCACTTGCGCGGTCGCTTGAGGAACTCGGGATCCATCTTGTCCCACGGCAGCAGCATCTGGGAGACGTCATACACCAGATTCTGGATCAGCATCTGCATCGCCAGCATGGGTGCCCATGGCAGCCAGGCGGAAGCCACCAGCACCGAGAAGACGTTGCCGAAGTTGGAACTGGCGGTCATGTTGAGGTACTTGAGGATGTTGCCAAAGGTCTCGCGCCCCTTGATCACCCCCTCCTCCAGCACCATCAGACTCTTCTCCAGCAGGATGATGTCGGCGGTCTCCTTGGCGATGTCGGCACCGCTGTCCACCGAGATCCCTACGTCCGCATCCCGCAGCGCCGGCGCATCGTTGATGCCGTCACCGAGGAAACCGACGGTGTTGCCGTTGGCCTGCAGCGCCTTCACCACCCGCGACTTCTGCAGCGGGGTGAGCTTGGCGAAGATGGTGGTCTGCTTGACCACCTCGCACAACGCCACGTCATCCATTCCTTCGATATCCTTGCCGAGCAGCGGTAAGCCGGGCTCCAGCCCTACGTCACGACACACCTTGCTGGTGATGATGGGATTGTCACCGGTCAGCACCTTGACCGCCACACCATAGTCGTTCAGCGCACGGATGGCCGGTGCGGCCGAATCCTTGGGCGGATCGAAGAAGGTGAGGAAGCCGCGCACCACCAGATTGACCTCATCACTGGTACGATAGCTCTGCTTGCACTCGCCTGCCGAGATCTCGCGGGTCGCCACGATCAATACCCGATAGCCCTCGGCATTGAACTCCTCGCTCTGGCGCAGCAGGGCAAGGCGATCGGCGTCGGTCAGATCCCGCACCTCCTGGCCATCGGCGATCTGGCTGGAGACGGCCAGCATCTCTTCCACCGCCCCCTTGGAGACCATCAGCTGCTGGCCACGCTCATCCTGTACGATCACCGATAGCCGGCGGCGCACGAAGTCGAATGGCAACTCATCCACCTTGCTGTAACCAGCCGGCTTGCAGCCAGCTCCCAGCACATCGGCATGCTCGATCACCGCGATGTCCATCAGGTTCTTCATGCCGCTCTGATGATAACTGTTGAGCCAGGCCAGCTGCAGGATCCGGTCGTCCCGGTTGCCACGCACGTCGTAGTGGTGCTCGAGGATGATCTTGTCCTGGGTCAGGGTACCTGTCTTGTCGGTGCAGAGCACGTCCATGGCACCGAAGTTCTGCACCGAGTTGAGCCGTTTGACCACCACCTTGCGCTTGGCCATGGCCACCGCCCCTCGCGCCAGGTTGGCGGAGACGATCATCGGCAGCATCTCGGGGGTGAGCCCTACCGCCACCGCCAGCGCGAAGGTGAGCGCCGACATCCAGTCACCACTGCTGATGCCACTCAGCATAAAGACGATGGGCACCATCACCAGCATGAAGCGGATCAGCAGCCTGGTAACGCTATTGACGCCGCGATCGAAACTGGTCTCGATGCGCTTGTGGCTCACCACGTTGCGGGCCAGCGAACCGAAGTAGGTGTCGCTGCCGGTGGCCACCACCACAGCCTTGGCTGTACCGCTCACCACATTGGTGCCCATGAAGCAGATGTTGGGCTGGTCGAGCAACCCCACGTCCCCTGTGCTGTTGCCGTCTGCCGACTTCTCGGCCACTGCGCCCAGGGTGTCGTACTTCTCCACCGGCAACGCTTCACCGGTCAGCACCGCCTGGCTGATAAAGAGATCGCGGGATTCGATCAGCTTGATGTCAGCGGGGATCATGTCCCCCGCCTGCAAGTGCACTATGTCTCCGGCCACCAGCTCGGTCATTGCCACCTCCTTGCGCTGGGGGGTGGCGCCCGGCGAGGGACGACGCTGTACGGTGGCGGTATTGCGCACCAGCGACTTGAGCGCCTCGGCCGCCTTGGCGGAACGGTACTCCTGCCAGAAGCGCAGCAGACCGCTCAAGCCCACCATGACACCGAGGATGATCACCTTGACCCAGTCCTCGTCGCCGGGCTCAGCCATCAGTACGTCCATCACGTAACTGACCAGCCCGAGCACGATCAGCACCATCACGAAGGGGTTCTTGAACGCGTGCAGCAGCTGGATCAATGGATGAGGCGGTTTGTCGTGGGTCACCTCGTTGGGGCCAAACTGGACCAGACGATTGGCCGCCTCGGTCGCGGTCAGGCCGTCGATATTGCCGCGCACGGCAGTGAGGGTGTATTCGAGGGACTTGTCGGCCTCGTCGAGCACCCGGGAGGAGAGCTTCTCATTGGCACGGCCCGGGGCGACGAACCCCTGTTGCTTGTGCCGGCTGGCAGTATGTTGTTGCTTCATAACTTTAAATCCTGATTTTCGCTTGCAGAAGGGCCCTGTCGCGGGCCAGGCCAGGCGTCAGTACTGATATCGAAAGCTGTGAACCCGACTCGTTGCCGGCACGCTCAACTGGCGCGCACGGGGCGGCTCGTCAGACAAATGTCTGCCGTCGAGCTAACCTGCATGGTTGGGTCAGATCAGGGGTCAGAACACCGCATCCCGTCCCCGCAGGGGGGATCAGGAGTGGGGAGACGTGAACCCCGAGGGTCGAGGTTTGGGCTCTTCGGTCATACGATATCCTCCGAGTGGGGTGGAGAGAGGGCCGGACGAACCATGGACAGCGATACACACTGTCGTTGGCAAGCATGGCCGCGAGTCTGCATTATCAGCGGACCAATCCGGTGATCCCGCAACTAGAGCGGCATCACCCATAAAGAAAATCAGGATTACGACAGTTTGAAATAACTGGATGCGGGCAGGAAATAGTATCAGTGATATCTGGCGGGTAAGAACATCGGAGAAAACCACGCCTATAGAAATATTACAGCGCGACCCTTGCCACCGCCGAAATATATTAATCAATCACATCATTTATTTTAATGTGCAACCTGCCATATCGAAAACCAAATAGTTTTCAATATGAGATTATCCATCTTGTTATTTTACGCTTGATCCCTTCCCGACCACGGCACGGATGCATGGTTCCGACGCTGTGACGGCCCTGACGGGCAGTACCGGGATGCATGATGAAGCGTTCAATTGCAGGGGTCGCGAGGCGCGCATGGCTCGCAGATGAGCGGAACGATCCAGATTTACAACCGTAATCCCTGATGAAGGCGGGATAAAGAGGTTGTGAGAGTCGATGCTGACTCATATAGATGCTGCACTCTATGCTTGTGATTCGAGCAATCAGAGTGAGAGAGAAGATAAAATATTCGGCCTCAGCTCTGGTAAACCCGCATCGCGATTTGCAATCGGCTACAACTGTCGCAGTCCATAATATTTACCTGTCTATTGATAACACGCAGAGATTCTAACCAAAAGAATCTTCAGGCGCAAAGTTTAATTCTATTTTTTATCCTGTAATTTCCTGGAAATATAATAACTATTCCTATTAGGAAAAGATTCGATAACTCATGATGTTGGCAAATCAGGTCTGCACCACCATCCGATCACGCTGACCATAGAAAACGGGAGGCCTGGCCTCCCGTTCTTCTCGAATCCCATCTCTAGCCGCAGCATCACTGCGCCGGCTGGGAAACCCCTTCCAGATGGATTTCAACCCGACGATCCGGTGCCAGACAGGCAATCAGCTCCTGTTTGGAACGGCTGGCGCAGTTGTTGCCAGTAACCGGATTGGCCTTGCCACGCCCTTCGACCCGCACCTTGTCAGCATACAAGCCTTTGGCTACCAGATAGCTGGCCACGCTCTGGGCCCGCTTCTCGGAGAGGGCCAGGTTGTAGTTGTCGGAGCCGATGCGGTCGGTATAACCGACCACGGTCGCGACGCCATCCTTCGGATTGGCCGCCACAATCTGGCTGAACAGGGCATCGAGCGCCTGGCTGGCGGCAGGTTTCAGGGTCGCCTTGTTGAACTCGAACAGCACATCGGAACTAAGGCTGAAGGTCTTGGGCTCCACCACCACAGCCGGGGCAGGCTCGGCTGCCGGAGCTGGCGCCGGCACAGCAACCTCACCACCTTGCTGACCGAAACGATAGAGCATGCCGAACGAGATCAGGCCGTTATCCAGCTCGATGCCTGAGCGATCGAGAGAGGCATCTCCCAGCGGCGTAGTGTACTGGTACTCCAGACGGGCGGCCCAGTCACGATCGATGGCGTACTCGGCACCCAGCGCCCCGACAAATGCGGCGCCATGCTTTTTACCGGTCTCGCTGCTATTGGCGAAGCTGATCTCGCTATCCGTCCAGGCATAGGCACCGCCGAGCCGGCCATAAAGATCGAGCACATTCGTTGCCGGGAAGCTGATCTTCATGGTGGCCTGAATCATCTGGCTCTTGGCTTCGGTATTGAGGGTATTGGCGCCGGTGCCCGAGGTGGTGTCGTATTTGCCAAGCCAGTCATAACCCAGCTCGAACCCCAGGTTGGGGTTGAGCTGGTAACCGGCGAACAGACCCAGACCCAGATCATCCGTGTTCTCGCTGGTATTACCCAACGTCTGGGCAATCGACTCGGCATACTGGTTGTGGTCAACGCCATAGTAATTGGACCAACCGGCCTTGCCACCGACATACCAGGTATTGTCCTGAGCAGCGGCCTGCACGGCTCCGGCCGCCAGCAAACCACTGACCAATACGGCAAGCATGGATTTATTCATATTTTCGCCTCTGCAATAAGTCGTTATGGGCGCCTGAGTGCGCACTCTTCCCTGTGTGAAGCCGTCAGGCGGCCTCTCCGCTATTCAGGGTATCCCATCCGAACGCAGCCTCAAATGACCAGCATCTCAGGAGTGTGAAGCGGCCTGCATTATCGCGCCATCGTCGGCCAAAATGGTCTTTGCCAGCATTCTGGCCTGCTCCAACGCCAGTGGCTGCTGATAGCTGTGAGCCATCACGATCGCCCCCTCCAGCAACAGGCAAAGCTCGGTGGCCTGTGCCAGAGAACAGTTGAGCTGGTTTATCACCCAGCCCAATAACGCCTGCTTGTGGGCCATCACCAGCTTGCGCACCGGATGGCGTGGGTCGGCAAACTCGGCGCTGGCGTTGATAAAGTTGCAGCCATAGAAATCAGAGCGGCCAAACCACGCCGCGAAACCATCGAACAGCGCCTGGAGGCGAGCTTCACGTCCGCTCACACCGGCCAGCCGCTGGTCAAGCAAGGCGAAGAACTCCCGGTCACGAGCGAGCAGCACCTCCTCAATCAAGGCATCCTTGGTCGGGAAGTGGCGATAGAGGGTGCGCTTGGTACTCCCCGCCTCGGCCCAGATGCGATCTATGCCGGTGGCATGAAAGCCATGACGGTTGAACAGACGGTAGGCCGTCGCCACCAGTTGTTGACGCTTCTCACTCATGATTTGCCTCTTGAAGTACACCGATCTGTCTACCTAATGTGCCTAATCAGTTCTGGCAAACCAAGAGGAAAGCATGATGACAAAATGGTATGGCCCGTTATGGGCAGGTGTGGGCGCCGCACTCACCATCGGCATATTGGGATGGCTCAATCTGAGCTGGCATGTCGCGCTAGTCATGGCACCTTTCGGGGCCAGCTGTGTGTTGTTGTTTTCCCTGCCAGATAGTCCGCTGGCGCACCCCAAAAACGTGCTGGGTGGACACCTGCTGACGGCCTGCGTCGGACTGGTGATCGGCCTGCTTCCCCTCCCCGCAGAAGTGCAGATGGCGCTGGCAACCGGGCTGGCCATCACCCTGATGCAGGGACTAAATATCCTCCACCCTCCAGCGGGCGCCAATCCCTTGCTGATCCTGATGACAGGACAAGAGCCAGCCTTCCTGTGGCAAACGGTGCTACCCGGCACTCTGCTGTTGATGGCGCTGGCCTACGGATTTCAATGGCTCAGACAGAAGTGGCCAATTACAGCCTAAAAACAGAGGGAGGCCAACGCCTCCCTCTCTCCTCATCGCAGCATCAACTGGCCAGGAACAACCGGTAGGCGGGGTCGTCGCTCACCTCTTTCCAGCCGTAGCCAATCTCGCGCAGGTAGTCGTGGAAGGCGGCCACGTCCTCGTCCGGCAGCTCGAACGCACAGAGCACCCGGCCGTAGTCGGCGCCGTGGTTGCGGTAGTGGAACAGGCTGATGTTCCAGCGACAGCCGAGGGTCTCCAGAAAGCGCATCAGGGCGCCCGGCTGCTCCGGAAACTTGAAGCTGTAGAGCCGTTCACCGAGGGGCCGGGCCGGGCGGCCGCCAATCATATAGCGCACGTGGTTCTTGGCCAGCTCGCTCTCGGTCATGTTGACCACCGGATAGCCGTTGCCGCCGAGCTGATCGATGATCTGGCCCAGCTCCTCGTCACCGCCGCTGAGGCGCACCGAGACGAACAGCGACGCCTGCTCGGCATCGGCGTAGCGGTAGTTGAACTCGGTCACCATGCGCGGCCCGAGCTGACGGCAGAAGTCGAGGAAGGCCCCTTTGCGCTCGGGAATGGTCACCGCCAGCATGCCCTCGCGCTTCTCGCCGATCTCGCAACGCTCGGACACGTAGCGCAGGCTGTGGAAGTTGACGTTGGCGCCGGACAAAATGGCCGCCATCCGCCCGCCCTTCACCTGCTCCCGCTCGCTGTAGGCCTTGAGACCGGCCAGCGAGAGGGCCCCCGACGGCTCGGCGATGGCGCGGCAGTCGTCGAAGATGTCTTTGAGCGCGGCGCAGATCTGGTCGTTGGAGACGGTCACCACTTCGTCCAGATACTGGTTGCAGAGGCGAAAGGTCTCCTCACCGATGCGCTTGACCGCCACCCCGTCCGCAAACAGCGAGACCCGCTCCAGATTGACCGGCTCGCCGGCCGCCAGCGCGGCCTTGAGGCAGGCGGAGCCCTCCGCCTCCACCCCGATCACCTTCACATCCGGCAGCAGCTGTTTGATGTAGACCGCCACCCCGGCGGCCAGCCCGCCGCCACCCACCGGCACGAAGACGTGGGTGAGATGGGTATCCTGCTCCAGCAGCTCCTTGCCGATGGTGCCCTGTCCGGCGATCACCTCGACGTCGTCAAACGGCGGGATCAGGGTGTAGCCCTCCAGCTCGGCGAGGCGGCGGCTCTCGCCGTAAGCCTCGTCGAAGCTGTTGCCAAACAGCATGACGTTGCCGCCCTGCCGGCGCACTGCGTCGATCTTGATATCCGGCGTGGTCTTGGGCATCACGATGATCGCCTTGATGCCGAGCTTGGCCGCAGACAGGGCGACCCCTTGCGCGTGGTTGCCGGCGGAGGCGGCGATGACGCCGCGCTCCTTCTGCTCCTGGGTCAGGGTGGCGATCTTGTGATAGGCGCCGCGCAGCTTGAAGGAGTGGACCGGTTGCAGATCCTCCCGCTTCAGGCTGACATGGTTGCCGAGCCGCTCGGAAAGTTTCTTCAGGGTTTGCAAGGGGGTCACCCGCGCCGCCTCGTAGACAGGGGAGAGCAACACCTTGCGTAGATAATCCGCCGCAGAGACCATGATTTATTCCCCCAGCATCGAGCGATCGCGCACCGCGCCTTTATCGGCGCTGGTGGCGAACATGGCATAGGCGCGCAGGGCAAAGGAGACCTGACGCTGACGATCGAGCGGCTTCCAGCCACGGGCTTCCACGGCGACGCGGCGGGTAGCAAGCACGCTGTCGGCCACCTCCAGCACCATGCTGCGGGCCGGGATGTTGATGCTGATGATGTCGCCATCCTCCACCAGACCTATGGTGCCGCCGGAAGCGGCCTCCGGCGAGACGTGGCCGATGGAGAGACCCGAAGTACCGCCGGAGAAGCGGCCATCGGTGATCAGGGCGCACGCCTTGCCCAATCCCATGGATTTCAGATAGGTGGTGGGGTAGAGCATCTCCTGCATGCCCGGGCCCCCTTTCGGCCCTTCGTAGCGGATCACCACAACCTCGCCCGCTTTCACGG
Organism: Aeromonas sp. FDAARGOS 1414; assembly: GCF_019047065.1. Classification (NCBI taxonomy): domain Bacteria; kingdom Pseudomonadati; phylum Pseudomonadota; class Gammaproteobacteria; order Aeromonadales; family Aeromonadaceae; genus Aeromonas; species Aeromonas sp. FDAARGOS 1414. Next base: position 3,466,932 of record NZ_CP077210.1, read on the forward strand.
TGCCGTCGAGGATGCCGCTCACCGCGCTCTCCTGACTCTCGAACACCCGGGCCGGACCACGGAAGGTGAGGTTCTCCTCATCCACCCCGGCGGTCTTTACGATGGCGCCGTTGACCGCGAGGTTGCCGGAAAGCACGGCAAGGCCGCCCTCCTGGCTGTAGGCGTTATCCAGCGAGCGGATGCAGCCTTCGGCTCTGTCGAGATCCAGCTCTGGCCAGCGACAATCCTGACTGAACGCCTTGGTGGTGCGGATACCGGCAGGGCCGGCGCGGTAGAAGTCCACCACCTCCTGACTCGGCTGGCGGCTGACGTCATATTCATTGAGCTGTTCGACAAGAGAGCAACCCAGCACGGTGCGAGTATCCCCATGCACCAGACCCGCTTTCTCCAGCTGACCCAGAATGGCGACCACGCCACCGGCGCGGTGCACATCTTCCATGTGGTATTTCTGGGTGGAGGGCGCCACCTTGCAGAGCTGCGGCACCTTGCGCGACATGCGGTCGATATCGGCCATGGTGAAGTCCACCCCGGCCTCCTGGGCCGCCGCCAGCAGGTGCAGCACGGTATTGGTGGAGCCGCCCATGGCGATATCCAGTGCCATGGCATTCTCGAACGCCGCCTTGGTGGCGATATTGCGCGGCAGGGCGGTCTCGTCATCCTGTTCATACCAGCGCTTGGCCAGGGTCACGATGCGCTGGCCCGCCAGCTTGAACAGCTGCTCACGATCGGCGTGGGTCGCCAGCATGGAGCCGTTACCCGGCTGGGAGAGGCCGAGCGCCTCGGTCAGACAGTTCATGGAGTTGGCGGTAAACATGCCGGAACAGGAGCCGCAGGTGGGGCAGGCGCTGCGCTCCACCTGTTCGCTCTGGGCGTCCGATACCTTGGGATCGGCGCCCTGGATCATGGCATCCACCAGATCCAGCTTGATGATCTGGTCGGAGAGCTTGGTCTTGCCCGCTTCCATCGGGCCGCCGGAGACGAAGATCACCGGAATGTTGATGCGCAGGGCCGCCATCAGCATCCCCGGGGTGATCTTGTCGCAGTTGGAAATACAGACCATGGCGTCGGCGCAGTGGGCGTTGACCATATACTCCACCGAATCGGCAATCAGCTCCCGCGATGGCAGGGAGTAGAGCATGCCACCGTGGCCCATGGCGATGCCGTCATCCACGGCGATGGTGTTGAACTCCTTGGCCACCCCGCCAGCGGCTTCAATCTCGCGCGCCACCAGTTGCCCCAAGTCCTTGAGATGCACGTGGCCCGGCACGAACTGGGTAAAGGAGTTGACCACGGCGATGATGGGCTTGCCGAAATCCTGATCGGTCATTCCGGTGGCACGCCACAGGGCGCGGGCCCCGGCCATGTTACGTCCGTGGGTGGTGGTGGCGGATCTCAACTTCGGCATGTCTCTACTCCCTGAATGCCCATATGGGCTCGATGCGTTATGCGGTGATGATACGAGTGGATCGGAATCGATCCTGGTGAAGACTCCTATGGGAAGCACTCACCGGAAGCGACTCGGGGAGGCTCCGCGCCTCCCCTCTCTCATCAGTCATTGACGGGCGTCAGCCAGCCCCACTTGTCCTCGGTCTTGCCATTGAAAAGGCCGAAGAAGGCGTTCTGCAGCCGCTCGGTCACCGGGCCACGGCTGCCAGCCCCTACCTTCATCCGATCGACGGAGCGCACCGGGGTCACTTCGGCGGCGGTGCCGGTCATAAAGATCTCGTCTGCAACGTACAGCGCCTCACGGGGCAACGCCTGCTCGCGCACCTCGTAACCCAAGTCACGCGCCAGCGTCATGATTGTGTCACGAGTGATGCCGGGCAGGATGGCGGCGGTAGCAGGTGGAGTGAAGAGTACGCCGTTCTTCACCAGGAACAGGTTCTCACCCGCCCCTTCGCTCAGGTAGCCATTCACGTCCAGCGCCAGCCCCTCGGCGAAGCCGTTGCGCTTGGCCTCGCGGCTGATCAGCTGGGATGACAAATAGTTGCCGCCCGCCTTGGCGCCGGTGGGAATGGTGTTGGGCGCGAGCCGGTTCCATGAGGTGACGCACACATCCACCCCGTTTTTCAGCCCCTCTTCCCCCAGATAAGCGCCCCAGGGCAGGGCAGCCACCATCAGATCAGCCTTGGCATCCAGCGGCGGATGCAGCCCCAGCCCCACGTTGCCGACAAAGGCCAGCGGGCGCAGGTAGCCGCTCTTCAGGCCGTTCTCGCGCACCACGGTGCGGCAGGCTTCATTCACTTCGGACTCGCTGTAGGGGACGTCCATCCAGTAGATCTTGGCGGAGTCGAACAGGCGGCGGGTGTGCTCCTGCAGACGGAAGATGCAGGTGCCTTTGGGGGTATCGTAGGCTCGTACCCCCTCGAACACCGAGGAGCCGTAGTGCAGGGCGTGGCTCATCACGTGCACCTGGGCATCCTGCCAGGGCACCAGTTTGCCGTTGAACCAGATGTATTGCGGGTGAGTGGCAGATTGGGAAGGCTGTGACATTGGCTTGGCTCCTTAAGCTCTGATCCGGGGTTGCTGTTCCAGTGCATCGACCCGGGAGACGTCCACCAGCTTCACCAGCTGGCTCCACAACTGCTGGATGGGACGCACCGACTCGACAGTAACCGTGATCCGCAGCTGTTGGCAATCCTGCTCCATATTCAAGGCGCAGAGATTGAAGCCGCGGTGACGCACCACCCGCAGCACCCGCTCCATCACTTCGGGTCTGGGCTGGGCGTGGATATGCAGGGTGTGTTGTGCAAATGCTGGCTGGGCAAGGGTGTGCGGGTTCATGGGTGTTGCTCCATCATCTGGTGGTTGGCGACTCCCGGCGGAACCAGGGGCCAGACGTTTTCTTCCTCTGAAATAGCCACATGCAGCAGGTAGGCACTCTCGCTTGCCAGCAGGCGATCGAGGGCACCGGCTATCTGCTCCTTGCATGTGATGGTCTCGCCGGGGATGCCGAAAGCAGCAGCCAGGGCGACGAAGTCGGGGTTGTCGGAGAGGATGGTCTCGCTGTAGCGGCCGTCGAAGAACAGCTCCTGCCACTGGCGCACCATGCCGAGGCGCTGGTTATCCAGCAGCACCATCTTCACCTTGAGCTGGGCTCGGCGGATGGTGCCGAGCTCCTGCACGTTCATCATGAAAGAACCGTCACCGCTTACCAGCACCACTTCATCCTCCGGGCGCGACATCTTGGCGCCGATGGCGGCGGGCAGACCGAAACCCATGGTGCCGAGACCGGCGCTGGAGAGGTGGTTGCGCGGACTGGTGAAGCGCATGTGCTGGGCCACCCACATCTGGTGCTGACCCACGTCGCAGGCGACCACGCTGCTCTCCGGCAACTTGGCAGATAGCTGTTTGAGCAGAGCCGGGGCATAGATGGCCTGACCCGGATGGTCGTAGCGAAACGCATATTCGCGGGCCATGGCGGCGCAGTGTTCACGCCAGGGGTCGATGGAGAGGGCCATGGCGAGGCGCGGCAGCACCAGCTTGAGATCCGTGGTGATACCCACCTCGGCAGCGCGGCGCTTGCCGAACTCGGCGGCATCCACATCGAGATGGATCACCTTAGCCTCGGGGGCAAACTCCTCCAGCTTGCCGGTCACCCTGTCGTCGAAACGGGCACCCACCACCACCAGCAAGTCGCACTGTTGCACCGCATAGTTGGCTGCCTTGGTACCGTGCATGCCGAGCATGCCGAGATAAACGGGGCTGTCGGGGTCGAGTGCGCCGATCCCCTTGAGGGTGGTGACCGCAGGCATGCCGGTGGCGGCAGCAAAGTCACGCAACTGCTGCTCGGCATTGGCCATGCCTACCCCGCCACCGACGTAGAGCACCGGACGCTCGGCGGCGGCCAGCAGGGTGCGGGCCGCGGCCAGATCCGAGGGGTTGAGCACCTCCGGCTCTTCCACTGCAAACAGCGGGCTCTGGGCAGGCACGGCGGCCAACTGCACATCCTTGGGGAGATCGATCAGCACAGGGCCGGGGCGACCTTCGGTGGCGATGGCGAAAGCTTCTGCCAGCACTCGCCCCAGATCGGCGGCATCGGTCACCATAAAGGAGTGCTTGGTACAGGAGAGGGACATGCCGAGCACGTCGACCTCCTGAAACGCATCGGTGCCGATGGCGGAACAGGGCACCTGACCGCTGATGGCCACCAGCGGCACCGAATCGAGCAGCGCCTCCGCAAGACCGGTTACCAGATTGGTAGCGCCGGGGCCGGAAGTAGCGATGCAGACCCCCACCTGACCGGAGGCGCGGGCATAACCCACAGCCGCCATGGCGGCACCCTGCTCGTGGCGACAAAGCTGATGGGCCAGACCACCGTCATACAGGGCATCGTAGACCGGCATGATGGCTCCGCCCGGGTAACCAAACACCTGGGTCACCCCCTGTTTCTTGAGAGCCTGTACCAAAAACTGCGCGCCGTTCATGTGGAAAATCCTGTCCTTTGGTCGAAAAAAAACCCCCGAGCTGTGAGGCTCGGGGGTCGCTTGTTTCGTTCTGTCCGGTGGTGGGTCTATCCCTTGTTCCGTGCAGCTAAACGAGCCCCGAGCGGTGAGATAATAATCACCACTAGGACCACAATAATGCTGACGAAACGGGAGGCCATGTTCATAGTTACAACCGGAAATCCTGTGAAATTGGGGCGGTTTCTACCGCGAATGGCTATTAGAACTAGCACGGTGATTTTTATTGGGCAAGCCTTTTTTCTGTGACAACCCACTGATTTTGGCTATTCCCCAGCCGGAACTCTGGAATAAAAAACCAACAACAAGCAGTTAGTCAGAACATATATCAACTCAAGGACGGGATTTATGTCATTAGCTGTGGTTTATAGCCGTGCCAGCCTCGGGATCGCGGCCCCGCAAGTTACAGTGGAAGTTCACCTCTCCAACGGCCTGCCCGCCTTCAACATGGTCGGCCTGCCGGAAACCTCGGTGAAAGAGTCTCGGGATCGGGTGCGCAGCGCCCTGCTCAACGGCAATTTCGAGTTCCCGAGCAAACACATCACAGTCAATCTGGCCCCCGCCGATCTGCCCAAGGAGGGGGGCCGTTTCGATCTGGCCATCGCCATCGGTATTCTTGCCGCTTCCAAGCAGATACCGGCAAAATATCTGCTCGATCACGAGTTTTTAGGGGAGTTGGCCCTGACAGGCGAAATTCGTCCCGTACTCGGGGTACTGCCTGCCGTACTCGCCTGCCGGGATGCGGGACGCACCCTGCTGGTACCGCGGGAAAACGGCCCGGAAGCTTCCCTCATTCAGGATGCCGAGGTGCGCACCGCCCATCAGCTGCTGGCCGTCACCGCCTGGCTGGCGGGCCAGTACGAACTGCCGCTGCCGGATCCCCAAAACGCGGAGAGCCTGCCCGATGTACCGGATCTGCAGGATGTGATCGGTCAGTCTCAGGCCAAGCGGGCGCTGGAGATCGCCGCCGCCGGCAGCCACAACCTGCTGTTCATCGGCCCGCCCGGCACCGGCAAGAGCATGCTGGCGAGCCGTCTGCCCGGCATTCTGCCGCCGCTGAGCGAGCAGGAGGCGCAGCAGACCGCCGCCATCCACTCCATCGGGGGCCTCACTCCGCGCGCCGGCCACTGGCACCACAGACCATACCGCACGCCGCACCACAGCGCCTCGGCGGTGGCGCTGGTGGGCGGTGGCAGCCACCCGCGGCCCGGCGAAATATCGCTGGCCCACAACGGAGTGCTGTTTCTGGATGAATTGCCCGAGTTCGAGCGCAAGGTGCTCGACTCCCTGCGCGAGCCGCTGGAAACCGGCCACATCACCATCAGCCGGGCCGCCCGTCAGGTGGATTTCCCCGCCCGCTTCCAGTTGGTCGGCGCCATGAATCCCAGCCCCTGCGGCCATTATGGCGATGGCCAGACCCGCTCCAGCCCGGATCAGATCCTGCGCTACCTCGGCAAGCTCTCCGGCCCCTTTCTCGACCGCTTCGACCTGACGGTGGAGGTGCCGCTGCTGCCCAAGGGGAGCCTCACCGGCAAGGCGGAGCGGGGGGAGTCGAGCCAGCAGATCCGCGAGCGGGTACTGGCGGCGCGAGAGCGCATGCTGAGTCGTAACGGCAAGCTCAACAACCTGCTGGATAGCCGTGAGATAGAGGATATTTGCCGCTTATCACCACAAGATGCCGAATTTTTGGAGAACGCCATCCAGAAGCTGGGGCTCAGCATCCGGGCCTGGCATCGCATCCTGCGGGTGTCACGCACCATCGCCGATCTGGCCGGGCAACCCGCCATCGGCAAGGAGCATCTTATCGAGGCGCTCGGTTACAGGGCCATGGACCGGCTGCTGTCGCGACTGCGCAGCAGCTGACAGAAGAGAAAGGGTAAGTCCAACCCCGTAACGGCTCTGAATGGTCTCACGGGCAATCGGCTGATATTATGGCCACAGATCTGACCACTTGATGGCCCTTTATCGACAGCAAGACGGACCCGACTCATGCCCAACAAGCTGACAGAGCGACTGCGCGGCAGCCTCTCCACCCTGCTCTATTTTTTCAACACCCTCTTCTGGTTTGTCCCCATCTTCTCGCTGGGTCTGCTCAAGCTCCTGCTCCCCCTCAAGGGGTGGCGCACCCTCTGCAACTGGCTGCTCGATGGCTGTGCCAGCTGCTGGATCGGTTTCAACAATCTGATCCAGAAAACCATCATCAAAACCCCTTTCGAGGTGGTCGGAGTGGACAAAGGGCACCGGAATGAGTGGTATATGGTGATTGCCAACCATCAATCCTGGGTCGACATACTGGTACTGCAGCGGGTTTTTAACCAAAAAATCCCCTTCCTGAAGTTTTTCCTCAAGAAAGAGCTGATTTGGGTACCTTTTCTCGGTCTGGCATGGTGGGCGCTCGACTTCCCCTTCATGCGGCGATATTCCAGGAAATTTCTGGAAAAGCATCCCCATCTGAAGGGAAAAGATATAGAGACAACCCGTAAAGCCTGTGCCAGGTTCCGCCACATTCCGGTGAGTGTGATGAACTTCGTCGAAGGCACCCGCTTCACCAAGGGCAAACATCAGAAGCAGGGTTCGCCCTATCGTCACCTGCTCCACCCGAAAGCAGGCGGCATCGCCTTTACCCTGGCAGCCATGGGTGACCAGTTGCATCAACTGGTGGATGTCACCATCGCCTATCCGGACGGCATTCCCAGCTACTGGGACTTCATGTGTGGCCGGGTCGGGCAAATCAAGGTTCAGGTCCGCTATTTGCCGATCGACCGCAAGCTGGTGGGGGATTACTTCAATGACCCCGAGTTCCAACAAGAGTTTCAACAGTGGTTGAACGGGATCTGGCACGAAAAGGACCAGACCCTGAGCCAACTGCTGGCAACCAAGGCGCAGTAAACATTCATGCTATCCCTGCTTCCCGGCCCGCTGGTGCTGATCATCAGTGCGGGCCTGACCATCCTTTTCACCGCCTTGTGCGCCAGTCTGATCCTGCTGGTGTCGCTGGCCAAACTGCTGCTGCCGATCCCGGCCTTTAGCCGCGCCTGCAGCCGCCTCAACAACCGCTTCATGCGCCTGTGGCTGGCCTGCAATGCGCTGGTAATCCGCCTCACCACCCGTATTGACTGGCAGGTGGAGGACAATACCAAGCTGCGCAAGGATGGCTGGTATCTCATCATCAGCAACCATATGAGCTGGACCGACATAGTGGTGCTCGGCCACCTGTTCCGGGATCGGCTGCCGGTGCCCAAGTTCTTTATGAAGCACGAGCTGATCTACATCCCGCTGCTGGGGCTCGCCTGCTGGGGGCTCGATATGCCCTTTATGCGCCGCTATTCGCGAGAATTTCTGTTAAGAAATCCCCATCTGCGCGGCAAAGATATAGAAACCACCCGCAACGCCTGCGAGAAGTTTCGCCACATCCCCACTACCGTCATCAACTTCGTGGAAGGGACCCGCTTCACCGAGCAGAAACGGGACGCATCACGCTCCCGCTATCGTCACCTGATGCCCCCCAAGGCGGCAGGATTGGCCTTCACGCTGGCAGCCATGGGCGAACAGTTCGACAGCCTGATCAACGTCACCATCCGCTATCCGGACAACGCCGAGACCCCGTTCAAGGACTTCCTGATGGGACGGGTAAAACGCATTCAGGTGCGGATTGAGGAGCTGCCGGTGAATGAACAACTGATAGGAGATTACTTCAACGACAAGCAGTTCAAACGCGGTTTTCAGGAGTGGCTAAACCAGCGCTGGCAGGAGAAAGACGAGGTGCTGGAGGGGTGGCAGAGCGGTCAGTCACCGCTGCCAGTTGCCGCCAAATCCGGGAATGAATCCAAAGAGAGCGCAGAAGCCAACTCGGCCAACTGATCTTCGGAAAAGACAGCAATCCCGTGGCGGCGCAGCAGGGCGGTGGTCTTGCCCTCGCCCGCCACAGAAACACCTTCGAAGCGGCCGTTATAGATACGGCCGCTGCCACACGAGGGGCTCCCCTCTTTCAGCAGGGCGAAGCGAATGCCCTGCGTCTGACAGATTTCCAGCGCCAGCTCGGCGCCGCGATCAAACTCGTCAGTCACATCCAGTCCGCTCGCCGTCACTACGCGCTCGCCCTGCCGCTCGGCAGGAAGGCGCGGGGTCGGCAGACCGCCCGCCACTTCGGGGCAGAAGGCCAGCGCCCGTCCTTCGGCTCCCAGCGCACTCAGCCAGTCGCTGACGATTCCCTTGCTCTGACCGTCGTAACGCACCGGCTGACCCAGCAAGCAGGCGCTAACTAAAACCTTCCCTCTCATACTTCTGCTCTATGAATTTTATTGAACCCAACCCATCCGGAATTTTTTGCTGTTTCAATAATGAAATCCATGTCTATCAAATCACCATCGGACAATAATTCTTCACTCATTTCTACAGAACAATAAAAGCACTGTTCATTGTCTGCCCACCCAACAGTCGCTAGTGTGTAGACTTGCATATCTTCATGCAAACGGAGCCCAACAAATGGAACGAAGGGCAAGCTAAGCTCTTTGGCGCCAGCACAAAAACAGGTTTTATCCACATCTCGCACAATTAGCGAAAGTTTCACTTTGTAATTCATAGCAACAACGATCTCTCTTTTACGCTTCTGCTCCGTGCATCACCTGATCGAACATCACGCAGCAGGGGCTCTCCAGCCGGTAGAGGATGGCGGGGCGCTGTTTGCCGGTGCGCTTGCGGCCGGTATCAACCAGAATGTCGGCGCGATGGATCCGCTTGCGAAATGCCGCCGTATTCATGGGTGTTTGCAGGATGATTTCGAAGGCGCGCTGCACCTCGGAGAGGGTGAACTCGGGCCCCAGCAGTTGCAGCGGCAGGGTGCTGTAGCGGCTCTTGATCCGCAGCCGCTCCAACCCCTTGGCGATGAGCTGAACATGGTCGAAGGCGAGGCTCAGCCCCGGCAGGTTGGCGAGCGGATGCCAGCAACCGTGGATCGCTTCCACTTCCGGATCGACCAGACAGAGATAGACCAGGGTCGTGGACCAGCCGCGGGGATCCCGCTCCAGATTGCCGAGGGTGCAGACCTGCTCGCTGTAGCAGTGACCGAGCCCCCACTCCGCCAGCAGACGGCGCTGGGCGGCATCCAGATCCCGATCCTGGGTCTCGTCGATGCGCAGCGCCGGCAGTTGCCAGCAGTGGGCAAAGGGGGGGCGATCGCGGGTCTCGAGCAGTAGCTCGAGCCGCTCCTCATGCAACCGCAGCACCACCATATCCAGACTCATTCTCAGCATGCCGATCGCCCTGCTCGCCTTCCATTAATGTTTGGTAGATAATATCACACGAATAGTATGTGCAGGAGCCAATCATGGGAACCGTCGCCAGCCTGGATATTGATGCGCAGAAGGGCTTTACCCCCCTCTGCCCGAACGAACTGCCCGTTGCGGGCGGTGATGATATTGTGGCTGCGCTCAACGCTCAGGCCACCCTCGCCACGCTGCGGATCGGCAGCAAGGACTCTCACCCTGCCAATGCCGACTGGGCCGTTTCTGACCCCGCCGGCATGCTGCTGCCGCTGGATCTGCCCAACGCCGACCTCACCTGGCCGGTGCACTGCGTACCGGGCAGCAAGGGCTTTGAGCTGCTCGACGGCCTGCCCGCCCCCATCGACTATGACTTCTTCGTCTGGAAGGGGGTCGAACCGGATCTCCATCCCTACGGCACCTGCTTCCACGACCTGGCAGAACGGCGCAGCACCGGACTCATCGAATTCCTGCAAGCCCGCCAGGTCGATACCGTACTGGTCGGCGGCCTCGCCACCGACTACTGTGTCAAAACCAGCGTGCTGCAACTTCGCCGCGCCGGTTTCCGGGTGATCGTCCATCTCGATGCCTGCCGTGGCATCGCGCCCGCGACGGTTGCCAGCGCCCACACCCAGATGATTGAGGCTGGCGCCGAACTGGCCCAGACCCTGATCGATGTACAACGCCTGCTGGACGCCTGATATGCCACCGATTCTTACCAGCCTGCTCGACACCGACGCCTGCACGTTACATATGCGGCAGGGGAGCACCATCGTGCTCACCAGTCTGCGAGGAGCCTGATATGCCTCCAATCCTCACCAGCCTGCTCGACACCGATGCCTACAAGCTGCATATGCAGCAGGCGGTGTTCCATCGCTATCCGGATGCCGAGGTGGTAGCCGAGTTTCACAGCCGCAATGAAGAGGATCTGCTGCCCATGATGGGGCAGATCGAGGAGCAACTGCGCCTCGCCGGATCCCTGCGACTGACCAAGCCAGAGCTCGATTTTCTGGCCGAGCGCCCCTTCTTCACTCCTGACTACCTCGACCACCTGCGCCGCAAGCCGCTAGACGCCTCCCTGCTCAAGGTGTTCGAGCAGGATGGCCGCATCAATGTGCGGGTCGAGGGCCCCTGGCAGGATGTGATCCTGTGGGAAATCCCGGTGCTTGCCATCATCAGCGAGATGCGCAACCGCTTCCGCTACCCCCAGTTCGGCGTCAGCCATGCGCTGGAGCGGCTCGATCAGAAGATCGACAAGCTGGAGAAGGAGCTGAGCAGCGACGAGATGAGCGAGTTCAACCTCATCGACTTCGGCACCCGCCGCCGCTTCTCCCATGCGGTACAGGATGCGGTAGTGTGTCGCCTCAAGGAGCGGCTGCCGGCGTTTCGCGGCACCAGCAACTACATGCTGGCCCAGAAGTACAAGCTGCCCGCTGTCGGCACCCAGGCCCATGAGTGGTTCCAGGCACACCAGCAGCTCGGCTTCCCGCTGGAGCACAGCCAGCGCGCTGCCCTCACCAGCTGGCTGGACGAGTTCACCGACCATCTCGGCATCGCCCTGACCGACTGCATCACCATGGATGCCTTCCTGCGCGACTTCGACTTCGAGCTGGCCAGCAGCTATCAGGGCTTGCGCCACGACTCCGGCGATCCCGTAGTGTGGGGCGAGAAGGCGATTAGCCACTATCAGCGCCTCGGCATCGACCCCACCGACAAGACTCTGGTCTTCTCCGACGGGCTCAACCTCGACAAGGCGGTGCAGCTGTTCCGCCACTTCCGTGGCCGCATCAACACCAGTTTCGGCATCGGCACCAAGCTCACCTGCGATCTGCCCGGTGTCAGCCCGATGAACATCGTCTTCAAGCTGATCGAGTGCAATGGCGGCCCGGTCGCCAAGATCTCCGACAGCCCGGGCAAGACCCTCTGCCGGGATGCGGAGTTTATCCGCAACCTCAAACAGGCGTTCCACGTCGGGGTCTGATCTTCCCCAACACCAGAAAACAAAAAGCCCGCTGGTTCGCACCGGCAGGCTTTTTTAATCAACTCAAAAGGTATCAGTCTTTCTTGGCCAGCAGGAACTGCACCAGCTTGTTGAACTGCTCTTGAGAGGTGATGGATTCAATCTTCACCATGTACTTGCCGTTCACCAGGAAAGCCGGTACACCGCGAATGTTGTAGCTCTCGGTGTTGCGATCGAACTGGGAGACCATGCCGGAGACGGCGAAGCTGTCGACGGCACCGTCGAACTCTTCAGCCGGTACGCCGTTATCCACGAAGATCTTCTTCACATCGTCACGGCTCATCGGCGGCTGACGCTGGGTGTGGATCTTGGTAAAGATGGCCGGAGTCAGCTTGGCTTCGGCATTGAGCAGGCTGGCAACGGCATAGGCGCGCTGCATCTCGGGGCCCATCTCGCGGCCGAGGAAGGCAACCGGGTTCTTCTTGAGGGGCACACCCTCTGGCAACCCGGCCTTCAACTGTTCAACGATCGGTTCGAAGGTAGCGCAGTGCGGGCAGTAGTAGGAGAAGAACTCCATCACTTCCGGCTGGGCACTGCCAGTCTGTTTGACCACATCGTAGTTGACGCCTTCCTTGAACTCGGGGGCGGCGTGAACCATGGGGATCATCAGCATGGCAGCAAGGAAAAATAGAACTTTTTTCATGATGTTTCCTGTTAAGGGATCACTGTGAGGCACGCCCGGCGAACCGAAGCAGTGCCAAGCCTATTGTTTCGCCATGCTGACGTCAATGGTCAGGGCCGGAGATCGAGTCGCGCTTGCCGCGCAAGATCCCTTCTATTTCACCAGTTTGGCATCAGACTCAACGGCGGTGCCTTCAGTGCTTCCAGCTGATCGTGCAGGGTCGCTATCTGTTGACGCCAGTAGTGATCGGTATTGAACCAGGGGAAGTGACGGGGGAAGGCGGGATCTTCCCAGCGCCGCGCCAGCCACGCCATGTAGTGAACGATGCGCATCGCCCGCAGCGGCTCGATCAGCGCCAGCTCCCGCGACTCGAATTCCATAAACTCCTCGTAGCCCGCCAGCAGGGTGTCGAGCTGGATCTGCTGCTCGTGGCGCTCGCCGCTGAGCATCATCCAAAGATCCTGAATCGCGGGGCCGGTGCGGCAATCATCGAGGTCGACAAACATGGGACCGTCACGCCAGAGGATGTTGCCCGGGTGGCAGTCGCCATGCAGGGAGATCTGCGCCACATCCAGGGTCATAGCGTCGCTGACATGCTTGATCAGCTCGTCCAGCACCCCGAAGAATTGCTTCGCCAGCCCGCTTGGCAGCCACTCGCCAGACGCCAGCAGCTGACGCGGTTCGTGCAGCATGCTCTCCACATCGAGCCGCACCCGATGATGAAACGGCTTGCTGGCGCCGATCTGATGAATACGGCCGAGGAAACGCCCCACCCACTCCAGCTGATCGAGGTTATCCACCTCGAACTGGCGGCCACCGACGCTCTGCCAGATGGCAAAGGGGTAGCCCTCGTGCTCCAGCAGGGTCTCGCCCGCGAAGGCGAGTGGCGCGGCGACCGGGATCTCCGCCTCTGCAAGGCGGGTGGCAAACTCGTGCTCCTCGAGGATCTGGGCCCGGCTCCAACGGCCGGGACGGTAGAACTTCACCACATAGCGGCGACGATCCTCATCCTGAAACTGGTAGACCCGGTTTTCGTAGCTGTTGAGCTCGATAAGGCCGGAGTCGAGCCGCAGGCCACTGAGATCGAGCGCATCCATGATGAGGTCGGGATTGAGGTCGGAATAGTTGAAACGCATGTCATCCACCATAAGAAAGGGGCGCCGTTGCGCCCCATTCTATCACTACTGACCGGCATTGCCGTGCTCGTTGGTGACCGGACTGGTGTCACGCCCGGCCCGCAGCCACACGCAGTTACAACCGGCTGATAAACTTGCTGCCCTGGCGCAGGTTGCCCTTGCTGTCATCGGGCGCCGCACCCTCCCGTTTCAGCACGAACTGGATATCCAGCGCCGGCCGTTTCAGGTTGTAAGGATCGACCGCCAGACTGACCGGCAGGGTGTAGATCTCGCCCGCCTTCAGGGTCACTTCACGGGGGCCGAACCACTGATACTCGGGCAAGCCCTCCACATCCAGCTGGTAGGTCTGGGACTGCAGGGTCTTGTTGAGGATCTTGAGGGTGTAGGTGTTCTCAATCAGCCCCTCGCTGTTTTCGCGGAACAGCTGGTTGCGATCCCGTAGGATATCGAGCCCCATCGGCATGATGGACATGGCGTTGTAGACAAACACCCCCAGCATCACCGCCATCACCAGACCGTAACCAATCAGCTTGGGCCGCGCCACATGGGTGGAGTCGTTGGCCAGCTTGTGCTCGGTGGTGTAACTGATGAGCCCTTTCGGGTAGCCCATCCGCTCCATGGTCTGGTCGCAGGCATCGACGCAGGCGCCGCAGTTGATGCACTCGTACTGCAGGCCGTCGCGGATATCGATACCGGTCGGGCAGACCTGCACGCAAAGATCGCAGTCGATACAGTCGCCCAGCCCCATCGCCTTGGGATCTGCCTTGCGGGAGCGGGCACCACGGGTCTCGCCACGCTTGGTGTCATAGCCGACGATGAAGGTGTCCTTGTCGAACATGGCGGACTGGAAGCGGGCATAGGGGCACATGTGGATACACATGATGGCACGCATCCAGCCTGCATTGCCGTAGGTGATGATGGTGAAGAAGAGCACCCAGAACAGCACCCATCCGCTGGCCTGCAGGGTGAAGAGATCCGGCACCAGTTCAGTCACATCCTGGAAGTAGGCGACGAAGGTCAGACCGGTCACCAGCGAGATCGCCAGCCAGGCCAGATGCTTGGCCCCCTTGCGAGCCAGCTTCTCGCCGCTCCAGGGCGCCTCGTCCAGCTTGCGCCGTTTGTTGGCGGGCCCTTCCAGCTTCTCTTCAAACCAGATGAACATGAAGGTCCAGACCGTCTGCGGGCAGAGATAGCCACACCAGACCCGACCGAGGAAGGTGGTAATAAAGAAGAGTCCGAAGGCGGCGATCATGAAGAGCCAGGCGAGCAGGGTCAGATCCTGCGGCCAGATGGTGGCGCCAAAGATATGGAACTGCTGGTGACCGAGGTCGAACAGCACCGCCTGTCGCCCGTCGTAACGCAGCCAGGGCAGCAGCACGAACAGCGCCACAAAGAACCAGCCCATGGCCTTGCGCATCCGCTGCCAATACCCTTTCTGGGCCCGCACATAGATTCGGTTGCCCGGGTTGAATCTGTCGTCGCTGGCTTTGAACGTATTGGGGTTGAAGGTCCCGGTTACGCCCTTGTCGGTGACGTCCTTGATATCGATTTTATCGTGGTCGGCCATTGCAAGACATCGCTCCCTTATTTGTTATGGAGCGGATTATATCTTAAACAGCATGCTAATTGTGTGGATTAGATGTATCTAATATTGGGATTGGATCGCAATTTTCGGCAATAAAAAAGCGCATCACCACGAGGTGATGCGCTTCCGCTAAAGATTCACTTGATTCCGCGCGCCTTGAGCAGCGCCTCTTTGAAATCGGGCACATGATCCTTGGCCAGACCGGGGATCATCGCCTGCTTGTCGGATTCCCGCATCTTGAGGTGATAGATCAGCATGTCGTCGGTCAGCTCGGACAGAGGCCCTTCAAATCCCGCTTCTTGGGCCAGTTTGGCAACAAACTGCACCAGGCTGAGATCCTGTTCCTTGATCCAGGCAGGCTGCAACAACTCCAGCAGCTCTTCGATACGATGACATTGCATAGACAACCTCTTTAATCTGTCACGTTAAATTCAGGCAACCTTACCCATCAAGGCTACTTCGATTCGATCCCGTCCATTATGCTTGGCCTGATAGAGTGCCGCATCCGCTTTTTGGATCAAATCGGCGATTTTCATGCTGTTGTCCGGTATCAGTGTCGCAACACCAAAACTACATGTGACCCGACCGGAGACCAGTGACTTCTGGTGCGGGATGGCCAGCTCCTTGAGTGCCTGCCGCACATTGTCCGCCACCTGCAGTGCCCCCTGCATGCCGGTACAGGGCAGCAGCAAGGCAAACTCTTCGCCACCGTAACGGGCTGCCAGATCGTCCTCGCGCCGCTCCACCTCGGCCAGCAAGCCAGCCACCTGTTGCAGGCAGTCATCCCCCAGCTGATGGCCGTAGAGATCGTTGAACTGCTTGAAGTAATCCACATCCACCAGCACCAGCGACAGCGGTGCCCGGGCACGGTGACAGCGGCGCCAAGCCCGCTCCAGAGAGTCGTCGAGGTGGGCGCGGTTGGCGATGCCGGTCAGGCCATCGAGGCGGGAGGTTAGACGCAGATGTTCGGAGACCGCCTTCAGCTCGGCCACCAGTTCGGCGTTGGAGAAACGGTGGTGGAGCGAGGCGATCTGCTCCCGCCGCATCCGGCGCAGCAGAGTCGGCAGAAAGACAAACAGATAGCCCGCCAGCATGCAGGAGACGATTCGCTCCTGCTCATTGCCCGCCCCCAGTTCAAACAACATAGCGCAACCCAGCGGCAACACGGCACCATAGAGGGTACGGCGGCTGCCAAACAGCATGATGGCGCTGCCGGTAAGAATGAGGCTGGAGAGCATCATCATGGCGGCCCGGTAGGTGTCGGGCAACTTGTCCATGTAGAGCAGCACCCCGAGGGCCCAGATGATGGAGGTGATGGTGGCTCCGATAAAGAGCTCCCGCTCCAGCACCGGCAATGGCGTCTGGTACAGGCGGGATTGCCTCCAGCGCAGGTGCCACCCCCGACCAAGCAGCCAGAAGAAGATCCCGGCCAACCAGCCGAGCGCTTCGACGGCAGGCAGATAGTCGTGAAACAGCAGACTCCAGCCAAACGCCAGCAGGCCCAAACAGGGGAGACTGAACGATGCATGGGTATAGAGCTGGACCATGATGGCCTGCTTAACCTGGCGTGTCACACTCTGGGTCAACTGAGTACTCCTGTACAAGAGCCGAGCAGTCTACCACTCCCCCCTGACCGGCAACAATAAAGCGCCGTTTATTAAGAAGTTAATCAATCATCGGCGCTTTCTCCTGCGCTGGCCGGTGAGCCCTTGCTCACCCCTTCTCCAGCTCGTCTAGGATCGGGCACTCGGGATTTTCATCCCCGTGGCAGCAGCAGACCAACCCTTCCAGCGAGCTGAGCATGGCCTGCAGCCCGGCGATGCGAGCGCGCAGATCGACGATCTTCTCCTGCGCCAACTTCTTCACCTGAGCGCTGGTTCTGTGCTCGTCCCGATAGAGCGCCAGCAGCTCCTGACACTCCTCCAAATTGAAGCCGGTCTCCCGCGCCCGCTTGACGAAACGCAGCTCCCGCAGCGCCGATTCGGTGTAGCTGCGATAGCCGTTGTCACTGCGTACCGGGGCTGTGATGAGGCCAATGCTCTCGTAATAACGGATGGTCTTGGCAGTCAGCCCAGTGGCCTTGGCAACCTTGCTGATGTTCATTTATTCCTCCTTACTGATCGGGTTGGATGCTGGCCCGTGCGCCGCTCTGGGCTGCCAGCGTTTCAATAACAGGGAATTGCTCAAAACGGTAATACTGCTCAGGGCCATGGCCGCCCCCGCCAACTCGGGGCTGAGGTAGCCCAATGCCGCCAGCGGAATGCCAATGATGTTGAACACGAAGGCCCAGAACAGATTCTGCTGTATGGTGCGCCAGGTCGCCGCCGAGATGTCGATGGCATCGGCCACCAACCGCGGATCAGAGCGCATCAGGGTGATGGAGGCGGTCTCCATCGCCACGTCGGAGCCGGAGCCCATGGCGATACCGACATCCGCCGCCGCCAGCGCCGGAGCATCGTTCACCCCGTCCCCCACCATGGCTACCAGCCCACGGGTTTGCGCCCGCAGCGCCTCTACTTTCTCCACCTTGCCAGCTGGCAGCACGGAGTCAAAGGCTCCGTCCAGTCCCAGCTTGGCAGCGATATGGGCCACGGGGGCCGGCGCGTCGCCGCTCACCAGCCAGCTGGCAATGCCGCGCTGACGCAGAGTGGCGATGGCTTCCGGACTCTCCGGGCGCAGGGTATCGGCCAGCGCCGCGATGCCGGCGACCGTGCCATCAACGGCAATCCAAACCCGGGTCGCCCCATCGGCGGCTTGTTCATCCTGTTGCGGCGGTTCAATGCAGAGCTGGGCCAGCAGGGCGCCATTGCCGATGGCGACTGTGTGACCCGCTACCTGACCGACAATACCGGCACCGACCCGCACCTCCACTGCCTCCGGCTGGGGCAACGCCACTTCTGTGCCGACGGCCTCCCGCATCGCCAGCGCCAGCGGGTGTTCACTCGCCTGCTGCAGGGCGGCAGCGAGGCGCAGCTGCTCGTCGTTGCCACTCCAGCTGGCCAGCACCGGCCGGCCCTGGGTCAGGGTGCCGGTCTTGTCGAAGATAAGCGCCTTGATGGCGTGGGCCCTCTGCAGGGTATCCACATCCTTGATCAGAATGCCGTGGCGCGCCGCCACGCCGGTACCGGTGACGATGGCCGCAGGCGTTGCCAGCCCCAGCGCACAGGGGCAGGCGATCACCAGCACCGCTACCGCCGCCAGCAGCGCCTGACCGAAGTCGTTGCTGATGGCGTACCACACCAGCAGGGTGAAAAAGGCGATGGCCATCACCACCGGTACGAACACGGCAGAGACCTTGTCCACCAGCTGTTGCAGCGGGGCCTTGCCCATCTGGGCGCTCTCCACCAGCGCGATGATCTTGTTGAGGCTGGAGTCCTCCCCCACTGTCGTGGCTTCGATCTCCAGCACGCCGGAGCGGTTGATGGCACCGCCCAGCACCTTGCCGCCCACACTGCGCGGCACCGGCAGGCTCTCGCCGGTGAGGATCGATTCGTCCAGTTCGCTGGCGCCGCTCACGATTCTGCCATCCACCGGCACCCGCTCACCCACCAGCACCCGCAGCCGATCGCCACGTAGCACCTCGTCGATAGCGACGCTCTGCCAACTCTCGCCACGCCAGACGGTGGCAGTTTCCGGTCGCAGCGCCATCAGTTCGCGAATGGCGGACTGGGTGCTGCGTCTGGCCCGTGCCTCCAGCAACTTGCCGAGAGAAATCAGGGTGATGATGATGGCGCTCGCCTCGAAATAGAGCTTGCCGCTGGCAGCCATCCCCAGCGTCAACAACAGATAGAGGCTGTAGAAGTAGGCCGCACTGGTGCCGGTGGCCACCAGCACATCCATATTGGCTGCGCGGTTCTTGATGGCGAGCCAGGCGCCGCGATAGAAACGGGCCCCGATCCAGAACTGCACCGGGGTGGCGAGCACCAGCTCCAGCCAGGCGGGTAGATGCCAGGGGAACAGTCCGGCCATGGCCAGCATCCCCACCAGCAGCGGCAGAGTCAGCAGCGCCGAGATGATGACCCGGGTCTGCGCCTGACGGGCGCTGGCGGCCTCCTGCGCTTCCCGCTCCAGCAACTGTTGGCGGCGGCCGCTGGCCGAGCCTTGTGCCAGCTGGGCGCCAAAGCCGAGCGCCTCGATCTGCTCGCGCAAAGCGGCGGGCGTCTGCATCCCGGGGACCAGTACGATCCGGGCCTGCTCGATAGAGAAGTTGACCTCGGCCGAGATAACGCCGGGCAGCGCGGCCAGCATCTTGTTCAGCCGAGCCGAGCAACCGGCACAGGTCATGCCGGTGATTTGAAACTGGATGGTCTCGCTGCCGTAGTCGTAACCCTGACTCTTGATGCTGTCGAGCACCGCAGGCAGGCGATCGGGGCTGGCCAGCTCGATGGCAGCCTGCTCCAGCGCGAAGTTGACGGTGGCCGATACCCCGTCGAGTTTGTTGAGACTGGCTGCGATGCGGCCTGCGCAGTTGGCGCAGCTCATGCCGCTGAGCGGCAATTGCAGATGAATGGGTGATTGAAGATGAGTGGTCATGTTGTTCCTCCCCGGAACCCGTCGGCACCACAAAACGCCGACTGGCAAACCCTAACCTTTACTGCAAGGGTAAACTCAAGCCACATGATCCACTTTTTGCAGATGAAAAAAACGGCGCCCGTTTGCTGCCAGAGAGCCAACGGGCGCCGCCTTCAACTATTGTGCGGTGTGAACTGCGACTCAGATACCGTACTGGGCGCGGTAAGCCTTCATGGCAGCCAGTTGCGCCGCCAGATCCGGCTGCTCGGCCTGCTTCTCTTCCAGATAGGCAATCAGGTCGCTCATCTGAATGATGGCGATGATGTGGGCGCCGTAGTCACGCTCCACCTCCTGAATGGCGGAGAGCTCGCCCTTGCCCTTCTCCTGACGGTCCAGCGCGATCAGCACGCCCGCCAGCGAGGCGCCGTTGGCCTGGATCAGATCCATGGATTCACGGATGGCGGTGCCGGCGGTGATAACGTCGTCCACCAGCATGATGCGCCCCTTGAGCGGGCTGCCCACCAGATTGCCACCCTCGCCGTGATCCTTGGCCTCCTTGCGGTTGAAGCACCAGGGCACATCCACATCGTGTTGCTCCACCAGCTGCACGGCGGTGGCGGAAGCGATGGGGATCCCCTTGTAGGCCGGGCCAAACAGCACATCGAACTCGATGCCGGCATCCATCAGGGCGGCGGCATAGAAGCGGCCGAGACGGGCCAGATCGCGGCCGCTGTTGAACAGACCGGCGTTGAAGAAGTAGGGGCTTTTACGACCGGATTTCAGGGTAAATTCACCGAATTTGAGAACCTGTTTCTCCAGGGCGAACTCGATAAATTGACGCTGGTAGGCTTTCATTCTGGCTCCTTGCTTGGCTTGTCGTTGTCTTGTGTGGGGGTATAAAAAAACGCGGTCAATGCCGCGTTTTTAAAATCAGGAGAGCGACTGCTTCTGCAGCGCAATGATGTCGGCGATGCCGCCCTTGGCGAGCGCCAGCATCTCCAGCAGCTCTTCATGGGTGAAGGGCTCGGCCTCCGCGGTGCCCTGCACCTCGATGATGCGACCATCTTCGGTCATCACCACGTTCATGTCGGTCTCGGCGGCGGAGTCTTCGATGTACTCCAGATCGCAGATGGCTTCGCCCTGATACATGCCGACGGAAACGGCGGCGATCATCTGCTTGAGCGGACTCTGCTTGATCATGCCCTTCTCCACCATCCAGTTCAGCGCATCCACCAGCGCCACACAGGCACCGGTAATGGAGGCGGTGCGGGTGCCGCCATCGGCTTGCAGCACGTCACAGTCAACTGTGATGGAGTGCTCGCCCAGCGCAGTCAGGTCTACCGCCGCGCGCAGGGAGCGGGCGATCAGACGGGAGATCTCCAGAGTGCGGCCACTCTGCTTGCCGGAGGCCGCTTCGCGGTTCATCCGGGAGTGAGTGGAGCGCGGCAGCATGCCGTACTCGGCGGTGACCCAGCCCTGATTCTTCCCTTTCAGGAAGCGCGGCACGCTGGTGTCAACGCTGGCGGTGCAGAGCACGCGAGTGTTACCGAACTCCACCAGCACTGAGCCTTCTGCATGTTTGGTGAAATTGCGGGTAATGGTAACCGGGCGAAGTTGCGCGGCACTGCGATCGCTTGGACGTGACATGGAACGGACCTCTGGGCTGGCTCAAATTGGCGGGGGATTATAAGTGATCCCGCCCCAAATATCAGCCGCTAAAACCAACACTTCGGCTGACGCACCGGCCCCCGCTGGGTATAATCCAGCCACACTTCATCAAGCCCGGAACAATCAATGATTCACAGCATGACCGCCTACGCCCGCAAGGAACTCAAGGGCGACTGGGGCACAGCCGTTTGGGAAATTCGTTCGGTCAACCAGCGTTATCTGGAGACCTACATTCGCCTGCCGGAGCAACTGCGCAGCCTGGAGCCGGTTCTGCGTGAGCGTTTCCGCGCCAAGCTGCAGCGCGGCAAGGTGGAGTGCAACCTGCGCTTCGAGGCCGCTCAGGCCGCAGCCAGCCAACTCCATATCAATGAAGAGCTGGCCAAGCTGATCATCGACAGCGCCAGCTGGGTAATGAAAGAGGCGGGCCAGGGCCAGCTCAATCCGGTCGATGTGCTGCGCTGGCCGGGCGTCATGGCTGCCGCCGAGCAGGACATGGACGCGGTCGCCACCGAGCTGCTCGGCGGTTTTGACCAGACCATGGAAGATTTTCTCGCCTCCCGCGCCAGCGAAGGTGCCAACCTCAAGGCGCTCATCGAACAGCGTCTGGCCGGCATTCAGGTGGAAGTGAAGAAGGTGCGCGTCCATCTGCCGCAGATCATCGAGTGGCAGCGCCAGAAGCTCACCGACCGGCTGGCCGAAGCCAAGGTTGAGCTGGATCCGGCCCGCATCGAGCAGGAGATCGTGCTGCTGGCCCAGAAGATCGACGTGGCCGAAGAGCTGGATCGTCTGGAGATGCACATCAGCGAAACCAACAAGATCATGAAAAAGGGTGGCGCCTGCGGTCGTCGTCTCGACTTCATGATGCAGGAGTTCAACCGCGAGTCGAACACGCTGGGCTCCAAGTCCATCAACGCCGAAGTGACCCAGTCCGCCGTCGAGCTGAAAGTCCTCATCGAGCAGATGCGCGAGCAGATCCAGAACATCGAGTGATGGGTCACTGACCATCCGGTTGTTACCTGCAAAAGAGCCCTTGATTCCTCAAGGGCTCTTTTATTTTCAGGCCATCGCACCGGTCGCACGCCGCCAGTGAGTCAATTGGCGAGGAGCGCCCTAGCCTATCGGCATCACCAGCGCCGGTTGGTGCGGGTCGCTCAGCCGCTCGGCGAGGTAGTCCACCAGCAGCCGTACCTTGGGGGAGAGGTGGCGGTTGTGGGGATAGAGGGCCCAGATCCCCTCTGCCGGAGCCCGCAGTTCGGGCAGCAGCTCGATAAGCTCCCCCCGGGCCAGATGGTCGCTCACGTAGTAGTCCGGCAGCTGGATGATGCCGATCCCCTTGAGCGCCGCATCCAGCAGGGCGTGGCCGCTGTTGCACTGCAACAGGCCGCGCACCCGCACGCTGTGGGGACGACCATCCAGAGTAAAGTGCCACTCGTCGCTGTTGCCCACCAGACAGGTGTGGCGGGTCAGCTCGGAGAGGCTGTTGGGGATGCCGTGGCGGGCGGTGTAGGCCGGTGAGGCGCAGACATAGGGCACCCGCTGCGCCAGCTTGCGCGCCACCAGCGTCGAATCCTTGAGATGGCCGAGCCGCAGCGCCAGATCGTAACCCTCGTGCACCAGATCCAGCAACTGGTTGGTGAGGTTGAGGGTCACCTCCAGCTGGGGGAAACGCACCATGAAGTCGTTCACCAGCGGGGCGATGCGGCTCTCGCCGTAGGAGACGGGGGCCGTGATGCGCAGCGAGCCTTGCGGCACCGCCTGATGACGCCCCACCGCCAGCTCCGCCTCGTAGAGGTTGTCCAGCAGCTGACGGCAGTGGCGATAGTAGATCTCGCCAAGCTCGGTGAGCCGCACCTGACGGGTGGTGCGCAGCAGCAGCTTGGCCTGAAGCCTGTCCTCCAGCTGTGCCACCTGACGGCTCACTTGCGCCACCGACACCCCCAGCTTGCGCGCTGCCGGAGTAAAGCCCCCCTGCTCCGCCACGCTGACAAATTCACAGATCCCTTCCCAGCCGAACATTATTACCTGTGTGTAAAAGTGATTTGATATTTGCCCTCATTATCACCAAATCGGCGGGAAACTACACTGACTGTCCGAACTCATCTCTGTTCACCCTGCTCAACAAGAAGGATGTCATTCATGGCACAGGTTCAAAGCATCAAGTGTAAAGCCGCCATCGCCTGGGGCCCGGGTCAGCCCCTCTCCATCGAAGAAGTAGAAGTCATGCCGCCGCAAGCGGGCGAGGTGCGGGTGCGCATCGTCGCCACCGGCGTCTGCCACACCGATGCCTTCACCCTCTCCGGTGAGGATCCGGAAGGGGTCTTCCCCTGCATTCTCGGTCACGAGGGGGGCGGTATCGTCGAATCGGTCGGCGAAGGGGTCACCAGCGTCAAGGTGGGGGATCACGTGATCCCGCTCTACACCCCCGAATGCGGCGAGTGCAAATTCTGCAGATCCGGCAAGACCAACCTCTGCCAGAAGATCCGCGCCACTCAGGGTAAGGGGCTGATGCCGGACGGCACCACCCGCTTCTCGAAAGATGGCCAGCCCATCTATCACTACATGGGCACTTCCACCTTCAGCGAATACACGGTACTGCCGGAGATCTCCATCGCCAAAGTGGATCCGGCCGCCCCGCTGGAGGAGGTCTGCCTGCTCGGCTGCGGCGTCACCACCGGCATCGGCGCCGTGATGAACACCGCCAAGGTGAAAGAGGGTGAGAGCGTCGCCATCTTCGGGCTGGGGGGCATCGGCCTCTCCGCCGTGATCGGTGCCCGTCTGGCCAAGGCCGGTCGCATCATCGCCATCGACATCAACGAGAGCAAGTTCGAACTGGCGCGCAAGCTGGGTGCCACCGACTGCATCAACCCGAACGACTACGACAAACCGATTCAGGAGGTGATCGTCGAGCTGACCGACGGCGGCGTCGACTTCTCCTTCGAATGCATCGGCAACGTCAAGGTGATGCGTGCGGCGCTGGAGTGCTGCCACAAGGGTTGGGGCGAGTCGGTCATTATCGGCGTCGCCGGAGCGGGTCAGGAGATCAGCACCCGTCCGTTCCAGCTGGTCACCGGTCGGGTCTGGCGCGGCAGCGCCTTCGGCGGGGTACGCGGTCGCAGCGAACTGCCGAGCTATGTGCAGCGCTACATGCAGGGTGAGTTCCGCCTCGATGACTTCATCACCCACACCATGCCGCTGGAACAGATCAACGAGGCGTTCGATCTGATGCACGAAGGCAAGAGCATCCGCACCGTCATCCACTACTGAGCATGATCACCCCGCCCGCCATCGTGGGCGGGGTGCAGGAGTCCTTTGATGAATCTGGAGATTATCAGCAGCAACAAGAGCTTCGGCGGCTGGCACAAGCGCTATCGCCACAACTCCACCGTGCTCGGCTGCGAGATGAATTTTGCCATCTATCTGCCGCCTCAGGCTCTCACCGGCCAGAAGGTGCCGGTACTCTACTGGCTCAGCGGCCTCACCTGCACCGATGAGAACTTCATGCAGAAGGCGGGTGCCCAGCGTATCGCCGCCAAGCTCGGCATCGCCATAGTGGCGCCGGACACCAGCCCTCGCGGCGACGGCGTAGCGGACGATCCCGGTTATGACCTCGGCATGGGCGCAGGCTTTTACGTCAATGCCAGCCAGAGCCCCTGGCAGGCTCACTACCAGATGTATGACTACGTCACCCGCGAGCTGCCCGAGCTCATCGAGACCCACTTCCCGGTATCGACCCGCCGCGCCATCAGTGGCCACTCCATGGGCGGTCACGGGGCGCTGATCGCCGCGCTGCGGGAGCCGGGTCGCTACCGCTCGGTGTCGGCGTTCAGCCCGATCTGCCACCCGAGCCGCTGCCCTTGGGGCCAGAAGGCGCTCGGGGCGTATCTCGGCAGCAATCCTCTGCTGTGGCAGGAGTGGGATGCCTGCCAGCTGCTGCGCCACCAGCCGGTCACGCCGCTGCCAACCTTGGTGGATGTGGGGCTGGATGATCCCTTCCTCGCCGAGCAGCTGCATATCGATGCGCTGGCCGAGGTGGCGGCCAGCAAGGAGTGGCCGCTGGAGCTCAACCGCCACGAGGGCTATGACCACAGCTACTACTTCGTGGCGAGCTTTATCGAGGCACACCTGCGCTTTCACGCACGCCACCTCTGATCAAACAGGCCCGTAACGGGCCTGTTTCAGTTGTGGTGATCGGTTGATATCAACTGCCCGCGCGGGTCACGCCGCCGGAGCCTGCGATCTGCTGCTCCACCTTGGGATCGCCCCAGTAGGCGATGTTGCCTGAGCCGGCGATGCCGACTTTCAGCATCTCCTGCGCCCGTACCGCCACATCACCACTACCGGCGATATTGACCTCTACCTCGTTGCCGCGCATCTCGCTCCCGAGCACGTCGCCAGATCCGGCAATGTTCAGCTCGATGGCCTGCGCCGAACCGCTGCCCAGCTCCAGACTGCCGGTGCCAGCGATATTCCCTTCCAGCCGTTTCAGCTCCAGCTGACTGGCGACGATGTCACCGGTACCGGCCACCGACAGCACCAGCTCATCGCCCTTGAAGCCGCTCAGATCGCCGTTGCCGGTCCCGGCCAATGCCAGTTCGTTCAACACCGGCAAGGTGATGGTCAGCTCCAGCGGCTCGGTAGGATCGAGCCGGTAACCCTCCTTCACCTCGATCTCCAGCTTGTCGCCGCTCTCGGTCAGCACCAGATAGGGCAGCAGGTTCTCCTGCCCCTTGATCAGGATTCCGCGCGGCTCCCCCGCTACCAGATGGAGGGTGGCAGGTACACCCGCCAGCACCCGGGTCACCCCGTCACCGAGCGCCTGCTGGCGCTCGACCACAGCCCCCGTTCCGGTCACTCTGGTCTGCTCCAACCAGTGACACCCACTGAGCCCTGCCATCAACATGACAACCATCATCCATTTCATCGCTACTCTCCTCCTTATGTGTTGGCCATCCAGGGCCAATTGGTTTTCATGCTTTGCAAAGCGTGAGCCAAAAACTAACTCAATGATTCAAAAGGAAATAACTGTTTCATCCAAAACAGAATGAAGAATTCAGAGAGCCATTTAGACCATATTTTGGTGAAAAAAACCATTCTCGAACGGATATGATTGTGGCTGATTGGCGGGTCGTCCTGCCGGTCACTATGCTGACAGCCCGTGGAAGTTTTTAATTGCCCTGCCGGTCTGTTGAGCCAATAGTGGTACTTCGTGCGTACCAAGCTCTCCATTGCGGTAATGTCATTACCACTGTCTTGTCAGTCTTTACTGCCAACAAGGAGTCAGAGCGTGACCCAAGCAAGCCCTCTCTATTCCACTGCCACCGGTCTGCCGGAGCCGACTCGCACCCCGTTGCTGACCGGCAGCGATCCCGAGCAGAAACGGCGCGAACTGCTCGCCTACTTCTGCCAGACCTTCGATCTCTACGACTCACTGTTTGACTGTCTGGCCGATGAGCGGGCCTGGTTCAACAAGGCGATCCCGCTGCGCCACCCGCTCATCTTCTACTACGGCCACACCGCCGCCTTCTTTATCAACAAGCTGCTGGCGGCACGCCTGATCGACCAGCGGCTGGATGCCCGCATCGAGGCCATGGTCGCCATCGGGGTGGACGAGATGAGCTGGGACGATCTGGACGAGACCCACTACGACTGGCCCAAGGTTACCGAGCTGCGCAGCTATCGGGCCAAAGTCCGTACACTGGTGTGCGACTTCATCCGGCAGATGCCGCTCACCCTGCCCATCGACTGGCAGAGCCCGGCCTGGGTGATCCTGATGGGGATAGAGCACGAGCGCATCCACCTCGAGACCTCCAGCGTGCTCATCCGCCAGTTGCCACTCGCCTGGGTGCGGCCGCAGCCTCATTGGCCCGCCTGCACCGAAGCCCGCCACCACATTGCTCAGGTGCCCGCCAACAGCCTGCTGCCGGTGGCCGGCGGCAAGGTGCGCCTTGGCAAGCGGGACGCCACCTACGGCTGGGACAACGAATATGGCGAGCGCCATATCGAGCTGGCCCCGTTTCAGGCCAGCCGCATGCTGGTGAGCAATGCAGAATTTTTCGATTTCGTGCAGGCGGGCGGCTATGGCCAGCAACAGTGGTGGGATGAGGAGGGGTGGGGCTGGTGCCAGTACGCCAAGGCGAAGATGCCCACCTTCTGGGTGGGTGACCCCGCCGAACCCGGGCAGTTGCAGCTGCGGCTGATGACCGAGCAGGTCGCCATGCCATGGGACTGGCCGGTCGAGGTGAATCAGCTGGAGGCGGCTGCCTTCTGCCGCTGGAAGGCGGCCCGGACCGGGCTCCCCATCCAGCTGCCGAGCGAGGCGGAGTGGCAGCTGCTGCGCGAACAGCTACCCGGCGATCAGCCGGACTGGACGGAGGCACCCGGCAATATCAATCTGGCCCGTTTCGCCTCCTCCTGCCCGGTGGATGCCTGCCCGCAAGGGGAGTTCTTCGATTTGGTGGGCAATGTCTGGCAGTGGACCAGCACCGCCATCGATGGCTTCGACGGCTTTAAAATCCACCCGCTCTACGACGACTTCTCCACCCCCACCTTTGATGGCAAGCACACCCTGATCAAGGGCGGCAGCTGGATCAGCACGGGTAACGAAGCGCTCAAATCATCCCGTTACGCCTTCCGGCGTCACTTCTTCCAGCATGCGGGTTTCCGCTATCTGGTCTCCCGTTATCAGGAACCCGTTATCGTGAATCCCTATGAAACCGACACGCTGGTCGCTCAGTACCTCGACTTCCAGTACGGCCCGAGCCACTTCGGGGTAGCCAACTACGCCAAGACGCTTGCTGATCTTGCTGGCGAGCTCTGCAGCAACCACCAGCGGGCACTGGATATCGGCTGTGCCACCGGCCGCGCCAGCTTCGAACTGGCCCGCCACTTCCAGCATGTGGACGGGGTGGACTACTCGGCCCGCTTCATCGATGTGGCGCTGGCCCTCGCCAGTCAGGACAGCTTCCGCTACGCCATTCCGCTGGAGGGTGAACTGGTGGAGTATTGCGAGGCGCGCCTGTCGAGCCACGGGCTGGGGGTGAGTCAGGCGGAGCGCATCCACTTCAGTCAGGGGGATGCCTGCAACCTCAAGCCCAAATATGACCACTACGATCTGGTGCTCGCCTCCAACCTCATCGACCGGCTGCGGGAGCCCGCCCGCTTCCTGCGAGACATAGCACCCCGGCTGCGCAGCGGTGGCCTGCTGGTGCTCACCAGCCCCTATACCTGGCTGCCGGAATATACCCCGCCCGCCAACTGGCTCGGCGGCATTCGCGAAAACGGCGAGGCGCTCACCACCTATCAGGCGCTGCAACGGCTGCTGGCGGCAGAGTTTGAGGAGCACTGCCCGCCGCGGGATGTGCCCTTCGTCATCCGCGAGACCGCCCGCAAATACCAGCACACGGTGGCGCAGCTCACCGTCTGGCGCAAACGCTAGTCCGCCGATCTGCATGCAGATGAAATGAGGGAGGCCAACGGGCCTCCCTCTTGTTATGACAGTCAAAACGGCGCGAGTATCAATGCCCCTGCTCGTGATAGCGGCGGGCCAGCACGGCGCAGACCATCAGCTGGATCTGGTGGAAGATCATCAGCGGCAGCACCATCACCCCGACGCTGGCGGCCGGGAACATGACGTTGGCCATCGGCACCCCGTTGGCGAGACTCTTCTTCGAACCGCAAAAGACGATGGTGATCTCGTCCGCCTTGTCGAAGCCGAGGCGACGGCTGATCCAGACGTTCCAGCAGAGTACCTGCGCCAGCAAGACGCAGCTCAGCAACACGATACTGGCCAGATCGTACCAACTTACTTGACGCCAAATCCCCTGCACCACCGCCTCGCTGAAGGCGACATAGACCACCAGCAGGATGGAACTCTGATCCAGCTTGCCGATGAGCGGACGGTGGCTATCGACCCAGCGGCCGATCAGCGGACGCGACAGGTGGCCCACCACGAACGGCAGCATCAGCTGCATCATGATGGACTGGATGGAGTGCCAGGTGTCGATCCCCTCCCCCTGTACGTGGATCATCATCCCCACCAGCACCGGCGAGAGAAAGATACCGAGGATGCTGGAGGCCGAGGCGCTGCACACCGCCGCCGACACATTGCCCCCCGCCATCGAGGTAAAGGCGATGGCCGACTGCACGGTGGCAGGCAGGGCGCAGAGATAGAGGAAGCCGAGGTAGATGGCCGGGCTCAACCAGCTCGGCACCAGCGGGGTGAGCAGCAGCCCCAGCAGCGGAAACAGCACGAAGGTGCTGAGCATCACCACCAGATGGAGCCGCCAGTGACCGAGGCCCGCCAGCAGGTTCTGGCGCGACAGCTTGGCGCCATGCATGAAGAACAGGAGCGCCACCGCCAGCTTGGTCAGCAGACCGAACCAGACGGCCACCTGCCCCTCGCAGGGAAAGAGGGAGGCCAGGGTGACCACCGCAATCAGCACAACAGTAAAGGGATCCAGACGCACGAAAGGTCTCCATCAGAGGGCATCCTGCTACCGTGGCGGCAGTCAGGATTGGGGAGGACAAGAAACAGAGCGGGAGATGTCTGGCACCTCCCGCTAAAACGAACCTCCAGCTTACCTCGATAACGGAGAGGCGCAACGTTGTGCAGCGGTTAATTGTTCATCAATGCTTAACGCCTTTGCTTTGTCGAATAGCGGAAGTTGATGAGCCGCGGCCAGATAGCGCCAAACCGGCGCGAAATGGATAAAAAAACGGGCGACCCAGGCCGCCCGTCTCGTTTTTTCGCCCAGCCGATCAGCGCTGGCTGGCCAGCTGGCCGTTGCCGGTTTTCTTCTCATTGCCGGCGAGCTTGCGGGCCTGCCGCTTCTCGAAGCGGGAGATCCACCAGTAGGCCAGTGCCGAGAAGACCGCGGTCATAAAGACGTTGATAAAGAAGGCGCGCACCAGATCCACCCCGGCCGGGAAGGCGGAGGCACTCATGCTCACCACGAAGATGGCGATCAGCACCGACACCACCGCCATCCCGAACTTGCGCGACCCCATGCGGAAGTCGCGGGGGGTGTCGTCATGTTTCCAGCGGAACACGAAGTAGGCCACCATGATGAAGATCGGCGGCAGCATGGCGGTACCGGCGGTGAGGTTGATGGCGGTGTTCATCATCTGCTGCACCGACTCGGAGCCGAAGCCGTTGACCACCAGCATCGCGAATACGAAGACAAACTGCCACCAGGCGGCGCGCACCGGCACGCCGTGCTCGTTGAGCTGGGTGGTCTTCTCGCCGTAAACCCCCTGCGGGATCTCGGAGAAGTGGATCTTCACCGGCGCCGAGGTCCACATCATCATGGAGCCGAACATGGCGATAAACAGCACCACGCCGACGAAGCGGCCCACCAGCGCCTCGGAGAGCCCGAAGTACTGGGCCATGCCAGTGAAGATCTCCACCATGCCGCCGGCGTAGGTGAGGCTCTCGCGCGGCACGAACACGTTCACCAGTAGGGAACCGACCGCATACATGGCACCGATGACGATACCGGCACTGATGATCACCTTGATAAAGGACTTCTGGCCGCCCTTCACGTCATTGAGGTAGGCCGCTGCGGTCTCGGCACCGCCCGCCGCCTGGAAGATCCAGCACATGATGCCGAGGGTCGCCCAGTTGACGGTGGGAGTCATCGCCGCCAGCGTGATGGGCTGGGCCGGCACATGATCGCCACTCAAAGCCATCAGGGCGCCCAGCACATAGATGGCGAACAGGGCAAATACCCCGTAGGCCACGATCTCGGCAATCTTGCCGAGCCAGCTCGCCCCCTTGGTGGAAATGTGGGTCGCCGCCGCAAACAACACGATGGAGATGATCGAGGTGACCATGGGGGAGAAGCTGTACTCATAGCCCAGCATGGCGTAGGAGGCGTAGGCGATGACGTTGGGCAGCAGGGAGACAAACCAGAAGAGGTTCACGAACCAGTAGAGAAACGACCCCAGATAGGCCATCCGGGTGCCGAGCGGCTTTTTCAGCCAGTCGTACATCCCCGACTCGGAGTTTTTATTGGCCGAGACGAACTCGGCAATGATGAAAACAAACGGAATGAAGTAGACGATGGTCGCCAGCAGGAAGATGGGGGCGGAGCTGAGCCCCAGCTCGATGTTGTTGTTGACGATGTTGCGCACGTTGAACACGGCGGCAAAGGTCATCGACAACAGGGCAAACTTGCCTATGGTGCCGCGTACGGATTCAGACATGGTGTCCTCCAGTGGACTTGCGCTCCCTGCGGGTAACGCTGTGACTCTGTGATGTGTTCGGCAAGGGTCTGTCGGCCCCGCGCTTTACTCTCTTGTTATGATCGGGCCGCGTGGACGACCTCGTTGCTGAACCGGTGCAATCTCACCGCACCGGCTCGCAATACCAGTCAGACGATCGGGGTGCCCGGCGCCATCGGCACCCGCGGTTGCAACAGCACGCTCTGGCTCTCGTCCGGGGTCTCGGCGCACAGCAACATGCACTCGGATCGCTCACCGCGCATTTTGGTGGGCTTGAGGTTGGTCAGTACCACCACCTCGCTGCCCATCAGCTCCGCTTCGCTGTAGTAAGGCACCAGACTGGTGACAGTCTGCAGCGGCCGCTCGCCACCCACATCGATCTGGACGATGTAGAGTTTGTCTGCCCCGTGGTGACGCACCACCTCCAGCACCTTGCCCACCTTCATCTCGACCCGTTTGAATTCGGCAAACTCGATCGTCTCGCTCATGCTCTTTTCCTTTTCTGGTTCAACGGTTTGCGGGTGGCCAACGGCCACCCGATTTGATTGGAATTCAATGCCGTACCTATGGCGTCTGCATGGCGACCTGTGCCGTCGGCTGAGCCTCTTTGGCACGCGCTTCGGCACTGAGGGAGGCCTCGTATCTGTTGTATTTCCACCAGGCGAAGCCGAGGAAAATCACGATCCCGCCGACGTTGTAGAAGATGATGGTCATGATGTCGGCGCCGGCCGGGAAGGTGGAGGCGAGGAAGCCCACCGAGAAGATGGCGATCAACACCGACACCACGGCGATGCCGGTAGTGCGTGAACCCATCTTGAACTCCCGCGGCAGGTGATCGAGCTTCAGACGCAGATTGAGGTAGGCCAGCATGATGAACAGCGGCGGCAGCATGGAAGCGGCGGCGGTCATGTTGATGACGGTGTTCATCAGATCCTGCGCTGTGTTGGAGCCCAGAGTCGGGATCACCATCAGCGGCAGCACTATGAGGTACTGGATCCAGGCTGCACGGGCAGGCACACCGTTCTCGTTGAGCTCGACCGTCTTCTTGCCGAAGATGCCGGCCGGGATCTCGGAGAAGAAGATCTTCACCGGGGTCGCCGTCCACATCAGCAGGGAGCCGAACATGGCGGTAAAGGAGACCAGACCCACGAAGCGGTTCATCAGGATCTCCGGCAGGCCGAAGTAGGCCGCCAGCCCTTCAAACACCTGCACCGAGCCGCCGGTGTATTTCAGGGTGTCGCTGTGGACGAACACGTTGATCAACAGCGATGCGATGGAGTAGAGCACCCCGATAAAGATCCCGGCGACGATGATCACCTTCACGAATGACTTGGAGCCGCCCTTCACGTCATTGACGTAGACCGCCACCGACTCGGCGCCCCCGGCCGCCATAAAGATCCAGGTAGTGATGCCGAGGAAGGCCCAGCTGAAATCGGGGAGCATGGCCTCTACCGTGATGGGGTCGGCTGGCTGTACGCCGCCCACCAGTGCCGCACCTGCCAGCAGGATGTAGGAGAGGGTCAGCAGCAGCATCAGGGACGAGGTCACCGAGGTGATGGGGCCGAGCATCTTGGCGCCGTTGGTGGAGACGTAGGTAGCAAAGGCGAACAGCACCATGCTCAATGCCGTGGTCGCCACCGGGGTGAGAATGTACTCGTAGCCGAGGAAGGCATAGGAGGCGTAGGCGATGACCCGCGGCAGCAGCGAGGTGAAGAAGAAGAGGTTCACGAACCAGTAGGTGTAGGCGGAGATAAAGGCCCAGCGACCGCCGAGGGAGCTCTTCACCCAGGCATACACCCCCGCTTCGGAGTTTTTGTTCAGTGACACAAATTCCGCAATGATCAGGCAGAACGGAATGAAGTAAAAAATGGTGGCCAGAAAGAACATCGGGGCCGAGGCCAGACCGATCTCGATGTTGTTGTTGATGACGTTGTTGAAGCTGAATACCGCCGCGAAGGTGAGCGACAGCAGACCAAACTTGCCTATCGTATTGCGTTTGGAATCAGACATGGTGCATCTCCAGACCTGTAGTTATCTCAGCGAAATGGCGGGGCATGATTTGTAGGGTGAGCCCCGCCCTTCCGGCTTTTGTCAGTGCAGAACCGGCGGCTTGTTATTTGTTCTTGAAGTAGCCGCCTTCGACGGTGACCTTGATGATCACCTTGCGCACCGGCCCGTCGCCGACGAAACGGTAGGCCTCGTCGTTCTCGAAGATCACCACCTGACCGTTGCCGACTTTCTGGCGCTCGCGCACCTCGCCGGCCAGCCACTCGCGGTCGGTGGTGTCGTCATAGGCCTGCTCGACCCGCAGATCATCCTTGGCAGCCCACTCCACCGTCTCTTCCCCTTCTAGGTAGTAATGAACGTCGAAGTAGCGGCGTTGCCCCTCGAACAGTGAGGTGGCCGGGCTGGCCCCCTCCTGCAAGCGGTAGGTGAGGGAGTCTCCGATGGAGTGGCAGATGCCGGGCTTGAGGTTGGCCAAGTTGTTGATGGCCTCCACACAGCGGCCCCACTTCTTGCCCTCCCGGTAGATGTTTTTGAACAGGGTCAGGTTGTCCAGGGTGATCATGCGAGGTTCCTCCCGCCGTTGATGGTGAGGTCGAGCCCGGCCAGCGCAGCCGGATTGAGGTTGCCACGGGCGATGGGCAGCAAAGTCAGGCCGAAGCTGAACGGCTCGAAGCGCACCCGCCAGGAGTCCAGCACCTCGGAGCCCCAGGAGTTGGAGCCCAGCCCCAGCACCTTGTGATCCAGATTGAGGGTGAGATAACCGCAGGGCTCCAGCTCGTTGATGTGCTGCGCCGCGTGGATATGCTCCCAGCTGTAGGGCCAGACGCTCAGGTTGATGGGGGCATCGGGCCGCACGTAGAGACCGGCGCCGTGACGGTTGGTCAGGGTCGCCCAGCGCACCTGCTGGCGGTTGCCGTTGTCCTGCGGGAAGGGGTAGTGCTCCCACATCTCGCCGACTGTGCTCTGGAAGCTGTCGATCCAGTTGCTCTGGCGGCTGTCCTGATAGTTTTCACCCGGCCCCATGCCGTAGTAGTGCACCCGGTCGAGATCCTGACGAATGCCCAGCTCGAAGCCGATCTTGGGGATGATGTCGTCATAACCGCCGTAGGGCTGGCCGGACAGAGCCACGTGCAGCTGACCGTTCGGGCTCAGGGTGTAGACGTAGCGGCAGCGCATGCCGAAGTCGAACACCGGCGGCGCGATCAGGCTCTCTACCGTCACCTCGACCGCCTCACCCAGCTGACGCCAGCTCAGAGTGCGGAAGTGCTCCTGCATGATCTGCAGGTGGTTCGGGTGCCACAGGCTCTCGTACTCCTGCTTGTGGTTGTCGATCATCGGCTTGAAGAAGGTGAGGCGCGGAGCGCGCTCTATCAGCTCATTGCCATCCTGCTGCCAGCTCACCAGCTTGCCATCGAGGCGCGAGAAACGCAGGGCGAAGCCGCTGCCGCTCAAGGTCAGATCAAGCCGTTCGTCGGCAATCTGCAACGGGGTGGCGTTGGGATTGGCAAAGGGCTGCAGCTGGCGAGTCGATGCCTTCAGTTGGAACTGGTACTGGCCCAGCTCGTGCTCCGCCGCGCTGTAACGGGTGGCGGTGGCCTTGATGACCCGCAGCTGGACGAAGGTTTCCCGCCCATCGAGGGATGGCAGTTCGAGTTGCAACTCGGTGATGGCACCGGGGGCAACCCCTTCCAGCCGGATTTGCTGGCTGGCCAGCAGCTCGCCCTCGGCCTTCACCTCGACCAGCAGGCGGATATCGTCGAGAGTGGAGAACCAGTAGCGGTTTTCCAGCTCAAGCCGGCCGCTCGCCAGATCCAGAGCGCGCACCTTGACCGGGCAGATCACCTGCTTGTATTCGCGCAGGCCAGGCCCCGGGGTTTGATCCGGATAGATGAGGCCATCCATGCAGAAGTTGTAGTTGTTGGGGTAGTCGCCGTAGTCGCCGCCGTACTTGTAGACGGGGCGCCCCTGTTCGTCCTGATCCAGAATGCCGTGATCGCACCACTCCCAGATGTAGTGACCCTGAATGTGGGGATGACGGTCGAACACCTGCTGATATTCGCTGAGGCCACCCGGGCCGTTGCCCATGGCGTGGGCGTATTCGCAGATAATGCGCGGCTTCTCCATCGGGAACTCGCCGAAGCAATTCATCTGGGAGACGCGGGAGTACATGGTACTCACCACATCCACCACCTCGGCATCGCGATCCTCTTCGTAGTGCACCAGTCGGGTCGGGTCGATCGCCTTGCAGCGCCGGTACATGGCCCTGATGTTGCAGCCGTAGCCGGACTCGTTGCCGAGCGACCAGATAATGATGGAGGGGTGGTTCTTCTGAGCATGAACATGGCGCTCGATGCGATCCACGAACACCGGCTCCCAGAAGGGGTCGTCGGTGATGCGGCTGAGATCGCCGACGTTGGCAAAGCCGTGGGTCTCCACGTCGGTCTCCGCCATCACGAACAGACCGTACTGGTCGCACAGCTCGTAGAAGCGCGGGTCGTTCGGGTAGTGGGCGGTACGTACCGAGTTGAGGTTGTGCTGCTTCATCAGCACGATATCGCGTTCAACACGGTCCATGCCGACCGCGCGGCTCTTGAGGTGGTCGTTGTCGTGGCGGTTCACCCCGTGCAGCTTGAGGTAGTGGCCGTTGACGTAGAAGAGGCCATCTTTGACCTTGATTTCACGCACCCCGACCCGCTGCGGGATCACTTCCAGCAGCTCGCCCTGACCGTTGTAGAGGGAGAGTTGCAGCTGATAGAGGTACGGGTCTTCGGCGCTCCACAGATGGGGGGTGGCCAGATCCAGCGTGAAGCGGCAATCACACTTGCCGTCGATGGCGAGATGATCGAGCGAGCCGCTGGCGATCTCGCGGCCCTGATCCAGCAGCGACCAGACCAGACGGTGATCACGGGCGGGCACACCAAGATTCTCCAACTGAATATCGCAGCTCAGGGTGGCGCTTTGATTGTCGTCGGCCAGCGCGGTGCGGATGAAGAAGTCCTGCACATGGGCGACCGGTTTGCCCATCAGATAGACGTCGCGGAAGATCCCCGCCATCCACCACATATCCTGATCTTCGATATAGGTGGAGTCAGCCCACTGCATCACCCGCACTGACAGCAGGTTCTCGCCAATGTTGGCGTAGGCGCTGATATCGAACTCGGCGGTGAGACGGCTCCCCTTGCTGAAGCCGACATAGTGGCCGTTCACATAGACCTCGAAGTAGGTCTCCACCCCGTCAAACTTGATGATCACCTGCTCGCCGTCCCAGGCCGGGCTCAGCGTGAAGCTACGCTGATAGGCGCCGGTGGGGTTGTTGGTCGGCACAAAGGGCACATCGATGGGGAAGGGAAAACCTTCGTCGGTGTACTGCAGCTGACCATGTCCTTCCATATGCCACATGTTGGGCACGGTGATCTGGCCCCACTCGCTCATAGGGCTGTGATAGAAGGCCTCCGGCACCTGCAAGGGGTGGTCGAAGTAGTGAAACTGCCACTGGCCGCCAAGGCTCAGAAAACGGCGGCTCAGCTCGCGCTGCATGGTGGCCGCCAGCGCGTGGTCGGCATAAGAGAAGAAGTAGGCACGCGGGGCCAGCCTGTTTTCACCAACGAATTGGACGTTTTCCCAGTTATTCACATGTCCTCCCGGAACAAGGCAACGTTAACTGGGTAAACTCTAGATAAACATTTACTAAATATCAGCTTTGGATTGGTAAAGTTTTAACCTGATCACAATGAACAGATGGTTTTGTGAGCGAGATCAGAAGCGGGAGATAAAGGAGGGCAAGATATGGATGAGTGGCATAGATGTTGATAGTCGTTGGCTGAACTGCAATAAAATCAACTATAAAACAATACGATATGATGTCACGGGATGATATGGGAAATAAGTTTACTTGGGAGAGGAGTCGCACCACCGCAAGATGGCGCGACTAAAAAGAAGAATGTTTTACTAAAATCAGCGAGTGGTGCCACGCAGGGTCAACTTGCTCGGTACCAGCACCCGAAGGGGAATATCCCGCTCGTCTCGCAGCCGCTCAACCAGCAAATTGACCCCCTGGGAGCCCATCAACTCGGAGTGGATCCGCACCGTAGAGAGCGGCGGGAAGGTGAACTTGGCGGTCGGGATATCGTTGACGCTGATAAGCTCGATCTGCTGGGGAATCGCCAGTCCCTTCTCGTGGATGGCACGCAGCACGCCGATGGCGATGGAGTCGGATGCGACGAACAGCGCCTTGGGCCAGTCGCCGGCCAGCATCTCCTTCGCCAGCTGGTAGCCGGAAGCGCTGGAGAAGTCCCCACGATAGAGATCGCTCTCCTGCACCACCCCCAGCCGCTGACCATAATCGCGGAAGGCCAGTTCGCGCAGATCCGGATTCTCATCCTGGCCCCCGATATAACCGATACGCTGGTGCCCCTGCGCGATGAAGTAATCGACGACCTGTTGGCTGATCAGGGCGAGATCCACATCGACCGAGTCGAACTCTCCCTGTGAACGGCAGTCTACAAACACCAGCTGGCTGGAACAAGCCCTTAGCTGGACGAGACGCTCGGCTGTGAGGGTACCGACCACCAGAATGCCATCCACGGCGCTCAGTTCGCGCCCTTCACCACAGTTGTAGAGGTGGGTCAGTTCGATATTGAGGCGGGCACTCTGGGTCTCGATGCCATAACGGATAGCGAGATAGTAAGGGTCATTGACCTCGGTACTCTGGGGATAGGCATAGACCACCAGAAAGTGCAGCTTGCTCTTGTGTACCCCCTTGCGAGCGCTGCTGGTCTTGTACTCCAGCCGTTCGGCAATCTCGAAGATCCGCTGCTTGGTCTCTTCCTTGACGCTCAGGCTGGGATCCTCGTTCAGTACCCGGGATACCGTGGCGAGAGAAACCCCCGCTTCCTGTGCAATTTCCTTCAACGTAGCCATCAATACCTCGCTGGCAGCATCACGTGTTAATCGGCAACGGCTAAAGAGTAACGGGCAATCCCTTGATAGCCCAGCACTTTTACTAAAATGCCGGCGACAGTGCAGTTTTTTGGAAGACAAAAATGCAAAAAGGCCTCCCGAATGGGAGGCCTCTTCTAAATAGGTGCCTGACAGTGTCCTACTCTCGCATGGCGAATGCCACACTACCATCGGCGCTACCGCGTTTCACTTCTGAGTTCGGCATGGGATCAGGTGGTTCCACGGCGCTATTGCCGTCAGGCAAAAGCTTTTAAAACTAACTTGAAAATGGTGCTGATACCCAGAATCGAACTGGGGACCTCATCCTTACCAAGGATGCGCTCTACCGACTGAGCCATATCAGCACACTAACCGGTAAAGACCACGCTGGGCGTAATCTTGAAATTGAGTGCCTGGCAGTGTCCTACTCTCGCATGGCGAATGCCACACTACCATCGGCGCTACCGCGTTTCACTTCTGAGTTCGGCATGGGATCAGGTGGTTCCACGGCGCTATGGCCGCCAGGCAAATTCTTCAATCTTGGAAAGCTGACGTGAATAACGACTTGGCTAGTTGCTTGTCATTATCACTGAATTTGTAAGTAGTGCGCTTGGTATTTGCTACAAGCCTTAGAACACTTCTTGGGTGTTGTATGGTTAAGCCTCACGGGTAATTAGTACGGGTTAGCTCAATGCATCGCTGCACTTACACACCCCGCCTATCAACGTTGTGGTCTCCAACGGCCCTTTAGGACCCTCAAGGGGTCAGGGATGACTCATCTCAGGGCTCGCTTCCCGCTTAGATGCTTTCAGCGGTTATCGATTCCGAACTTAGCTACCGGGCAGTGCCACTGGCGTGACAACCCGAACACCAGAGGTTCGTTCACTCCGGTCCTCTCGTACTAGGAGCAACTCCCTTCAATCATCCAACGCCCACGGCAGATAGGGACCGAACTGTCTCACGACGTTCTGAACCCAGCTCGCGTACCACTTTAAATGGCGAACAGCCATACCCTTGGGACCGACTTCAGCCCCAGGATGTGATGAGCCGACATCGAGGTGCCAAACACCGCCGTCGATATGAACTCTTGGGCGGTATCAGCCTGTTATCCCCGGAGTACCTTTTATCCGTTGAGCGATGGCCCTTCCATTCAGAACCACCGGATCACTATGACCTACTTTCGTACCTGCTCGACCTGTCCGTCTCGCAGTTAAGCTGGCTTATGCCATTGCACTAACCTCCTGATGTCCGACCAGGATTAGCCAACCTTCGTGCTCCTCCGTTACTCTTTGGGAGGAGACCGCCCCAGTCAAACTACCCACCAGGCACTGTCCGCGAGCCCGATTCAGGGCCCTGCGTTAGAACATCAAACATACAAGGGTGGTATTTCAAGGACGGCTCCAGCGCAACTGGCGTCACGCCTTCAAAGCCTCCCACCTATCCTACACATGTAGGTTCAATGTTCAGTGCCAAGCTGTAGTAAAGGTTCACGGGGTCTTTCCGTCTAGCCGCGGGTACACCGCATCTTCACGGCGAATTCGATTTCACTGAGTCTCGGGTGGAGACAGCATGGCCATGGTTACACCATTCGTGCAGGTCGGAACTTACCCGACAAGGAATTTCGCTACCTTAGGACCGTTATAGTTACGGCCGCCGTTTACCGGGGCTTCGATCAAGAGCTTCGCTTGCGCTAACCCCATCAATTAACCTTCCGGCACCGGGCAGGTGTCACACCCTATACGTCCACTTTCGTGTTTGCAGAGTGCTGTGTTTTTGATAAACAGTCCCAGCCATCTGGTCACTGCGACTCCCAACTGCTCCATCCGCAAGGGACTTCACTGTCAAGAGCGAACCTTCTCCCGAAGTTACGGTTCTATTTTGCCTAGTTCCTTCACCCGAGTTCTCTCAAGCGCCTTGGTATTCTCTACCCGACCACCTGTGTCGGTTTGGGGTACGATGACTTGTAATCTGAAGCTTAGAGGCTTTTCCTGGAAGCAGGGCATCAATGGCTTCCACACCGTAGTGTGTTCGTCTCGTGTCTCAGTGTTGTGTCTCCGGATTTGCCTAGAAACACCACCTACGCACTTTCACCAGGACAACCGTCGCCTGGCCCACCTAGCCTTCTCCGTCCCCCCA
>NZ_CP077210.1:3512500-3555000 GCF_019047065.1 Aeromonas sp. FDAARGOS 1414
GGCACGGCCGATACCCAACTGCTTGGCCAGACCGAAGGCACTCATGCCGTAGATGAGGCCAAAGTTGATCGCCTTGGCGCTGCGGCGCATGTCGGTGGTGACCGCATCGAGCGCCACGCCGAATACCTCGGCGGCAGTCGCCTTGTGGATGTCCTTACCCTCGGCAAAGGCGGTCAGCAGCCCCTTGTCACCGGAGAGATGCGCCATGATGCGCAGCTCGATCTGGGAATAGTCCGCCGCCACCAACTTGTAACCGGCGCTCGGAATAAAGGCCTGACGGATCCGGCGCCCCTGCTCGTTGCGCACCGGGATGTTCTGCAGGTTGGGATCAGATGATGACAAACGGCCCGTAGCCGCTACCGCCTGATGATAGGAGGTGTGCACCCGCCCGGTCCGGGGCTTGATCATCAGCGGCAACTTGTCGGTGTAAGTGGACTTGAGCTTGGCCAGACCGCGATGTTCCATCAGCAGTTGCGGCAGCTCATAGGTCTCCGCCAGCTCGGCCAGCACCTCTTCTGCGGTGGACGGTGCCCCCTTCGGAGTCTTTTTGATGATCGGCAGGCCCAGCTTGGTGAAGAGGATCTCCCCAAGCTGCTTGGGTGAGGAGAGGTTGAACTCCTGTCCAGCCAGCTCATGGGCCTGCTTCTCCAGCTCCGCCAGACGCACTTCGATCTCCTGGCTCTGCTGGTGCAGCAACTTGGGATCGATGGTGGTGCCGAGCAACTCCATCCGCGCCAATACCGGCAGCAGCGGCAGCTCGATCTCGCTGAATACCCTAGCAAGGCCCGGTACGGCCTCCAGCTGACTCCACAGGGTCTGGTGCAGGCGCAAAGTGATATCGGCATCTTCCGCCGCATAGGGGGCAGCCTGCTCCAGCTCGATCTGGTTGAAGGTGAGCTGTTTCACTCCTTTGCCCGCGATATCTTCAAAGGAGGTGGTCTCGACCCCGAGGTAACGCTTGGCCAGCGAATCCATGTCGTGACGGCTGGCGGTTGAGTTGAGCACGTAGGACTCGAGCATGGTGTCGTAGGCGATGCCCTGCAGGTCGATGTCATGGTTGAGCAGCACGTTGCGATCGTACTTGAGATTCTGCCCCACCTTGAGACGGGTCGGATCTTCCAGCAGCGGTTTGAGCTTGCCCAATACCACAGCCTCGCTCAGCTGTAACGGTGCCCCCAGATAGTCATGGCCAAACGGCACATAAGCAGCCTTGCCCGGCTCAACCGCGAAGGAGACGCCGACGATCCGCGCCTCCATATAGTCGAGACTGGTGGTTTCGGTATCGAAGGCAAACAACGGTGCCGCTTTCAGCTGTTCCAGCCAGCCGTCAAACTCGGCTTCGTCCAGAATGCAGCGGTAGTCGGTTTCGATGGCGGCAACCGGAGCGGCGCTCTCATCGCCAGCCTCGTCTTGTCCGGCGCTCTCGCTGCCCTCTTCACCACCGGATTCCAGCTCCTTGATCAGGTTGCGCAGCTCGTATTCGCGATAGACCGCCAGCAGGGACTCCTTGTCGACCGGCTTGAGCAACAGCTCTTCCAGACTCTGTTCCAGCTCGACATCGGTCTTGATGGTCGCCAGTCGATAGGAGAGGCGCACCTGCTCTTCCTGCTCGCGGAACTTGTCGGCGAACGCCTTGGAGCCGCGGAAACCGAGCGCAGCCACCTTGTCGAGGTTGGCGGCGATCTCGTCGATGCTGCCGATCCCCTGCAGCAGGGCCAGTGCGGTCTTCTCGCCGACACCGGTCATGCCGGGGATGTTGTCCACCTTGTCCCCCATCAGGGCCAGATAGTCGATGATGAGCTCGGGCGGTACGCCAAACTTCTCGATCACCCCTTCCCGATCGGTCTTCACATCTTTCATGGTGTCGATCAGGGTGACATGGTCGGAGACCAGCTGTGCCATATCCTTGTCACCGGTGCTGATCAGCACCGGCAGCTGCTTCTCGGTCGCCTGGCGGGCCAGGGTGCCGATCACGTCGTCGGCCTCCACCCCCTCCACCATCAGGAAGGGGAAACCCATCGCCTTGATCATCTGGTGGATAGGGGCAACCTGGCTGCGCAGATCGTCCGGCATGCTGGCGCGGGTCGCCTTGTACTCGGGATAGATGTCGTCGCGGAAGGTCTTGCCCTTGGCATCAAACACCACGGCCACATGACAGTCAGGATATTGCTTGCGCAGGCTGCGCATCATGTTGGCCATGACACGGACGGCGCCGCTCGGCAAACCGGTCGATGTGCGCAGATCAGCCTGCTGGGAGGCGAAGAAGGCGCGGTAAAGATACGAGGAGCCGTCGACCAGAATAAGGGGGTTGCTAGGGGCCATGAAATCGTCCTGCCAGAGATAAACAGCCGCTAGGATGCCACAGGGCCCCCCTCACACCAAGGGGCGCAGCAACAGCACACAGCGCCTGATAAAGGGACTCAATCTGTGGATAACTCTGTGTTCAAAAATGGGGCGCATCAGAGTGCACAGTGATAAAACTGTGCATAAGAATATAAAAAGCCATTAAAAACAATGAATTGAGATCGTAAAAACAGATCGCAAGACAGTTGGAATGATCTCGATCAATGTGGAAAAAGATTTAAGGGAGTAGGTACGGCAGGATCCAAAACGAAACAATCCTAGCACAGCAAGATGACTTGACCAGCGGAGGGCGAGCGATAACCATACAAAAGTACAACAATCCATCCTGGCTCACATTTTCAACAACGAGGAGTTTGCCATGAAAAAAGTGGCCGTGATTT
This sequence comes from Aeromonas sp. FDAARGOS 1414, assembly GCF_019047065.1. Classification (NCBI taxonomy): domain Bacteria; kingdom Pseudomonadati; phylum Pseudomonadota; class Gammaproteobacteria; order Aeromonadales; family Aeromonadaceae; genus Aeromonas; species Aeromonas sp. FDAARGOS 1414. Next base: position 3,515,245 of record NZ_CP077210.1, read on the forward strand.
TGAGTGGCTGCGGTGTCTTTGACGGGGCCGAAATCCACGAGGCCGTAATCAGCCTGCTGGCGTTGGCCCGTCAGGGAGCCGCCGTCCAGTGCTTCGCCCCGAACGTGGCGCAGCTCCATGTCATCAACCACCTGACCGGTGAAGTGAGCGAGGGAGAGAACCGCAATGTGCTGGTCGAAGCGGCCCGCATCTGCCGTGGCCAGATAAAGGATGTGGCCGAGCTGGATGCGGCCGATTACGACGCGCTGCTGGTGCCCGGCGGCTTTGGCGCAGCCAAGAACCTGTGCGACTTCGCCATCCGGGGGGCCGAGTGCCAGATCCAGCCCGATGTGCTGAAAGCGTGCCAGAGCTTTGCCAAAGCCAACAAGCCGGCCGCGTATATCTGCATCGCGCCCGCCATGATCCCGCTGATATATGGCGCCGGGACGCTGGCGACCATAGGCCATGACGAGAGTACCGCCAACGCCATCGAGGCGATGGGTGGCAGCCATCTCAACTGCCCGGTCAACGAGTTCGTAGTGGATCAGGAGCGCAAGGTGATCTCCACCCCCGCCTACATGCTGGCCAACAATATTGTCGAGGCGGCGGACGGCATCGAGAAGACAGTCAAGCAGCTGCTGGCGCTATAATCCTCACCCAGCCAAAAACAGACGGGCCGCTCATGGAGCGGCCCGTTTTCAATTCTGCCTGAAGGCGATGAATTAGATGGTTTCGCCCATCTGATCCATTTTGCCCAGCAGGGCACGCAGACGCTCCTGCCATGCAGTGTGCTCGTTGCGCAGCTGATGGTTCTCGTCTTGCAGCTTGCTGTTCTGCTCTTTCAGCTCGTCCAGCTCCATCTTCAGCAGGGAGATGTTGTCGACAGCGGATTGTACTTTGGATTCGAGTTGCTCAAGGACTTCTAGTGACATATGCATACCTGTTTGTTCAATTGCGATGCCCCACAGAGGGCGATTCAAGCGCGTGAAGCCAGCATACCCCGAGCGCATCGGCACAAACAAGCCAGTGCGCTGTAAAATGCGCCTTCCATAGATGTATTGTCTAAATATGCGTCTATTTTTCTCGCATCCTGCGCCAGAGCCGCGACAACACTCTAAACCGTACCTAAAAAGCGCCGCTACCAACGCATCATTGATGCCATCCTGATGGCACGGTCGCTATCCATGCAAGGCGATATAAGCCCCCAGCAACAGACAGGCGACGACATACATCAGCAGGCCGTAGAGCAGGTTCCAGCGCAGGATCAGCCCGGCACTGAGGTTGTAGCGGGAGGCCAGCGCCAGATTGGATCCGGAGAGCGGACTGGTGCCGGTGGCAAGCCCCCATCCCAGCAGGAAACACATGCCGAGCAGGCTGGGATCCGGCGCCAGCGGCCAGAGCAGCGGCGCCAGCCCGGAGATACTGATGAGCGGATGTACCCCGACGATGGCCACCAGCAGGATCAGCAGCAGAGTGAGGGATGCCTCAAGCCAGCCAAAGTGGTTGAACAGCGGCAGACCGTGACCGGAGCCGAAATCGATGACCGACAGCGCACTGTTGATGCCTGCCGCCAGCAAACCGGCCCCCAGAAACAACACCAGCTGACCGCCGATGGCGGGAAAGCGTTCCACCACCTGCCGCTTGAGGGCCGCCTTGCGCCCAACCCTCGGCATAAAGAGCAGCGCCAGCAGTGGGGCCACCAGCGCGATCACTGCCAGAATGCCAAGCTGGGGCCAGATCTGCTTGATGAGGAGCACCAGCAGCGCCAGCGTGACCGGCAACCCCAGGGTCTGCAGCCGCAGCGGATAACCGGCAAAATCGGCCACTCCGATCCGCTCCACCTGCCAGGCGGTCAGCCCCATCGCCAGCAAGGCGGCGAGGATCCCGAACGGCAGAATATGGGAGAGTTGCAAACCCGGCGCATAGGTCAGTGCTACCGCCATGGCGACAAAGAAGGGTGACCAGAAGGCGGCGGCACAGAAGATCCGGCTCAGTACCATCACCTGACGCCGCTCCAGGGTGCCATTGCGCTCCAGCCGATCGCCGATGATAAAGAGCACCGAGAGGTTGATGACCGCCCCCAGCAGATTGAGGCTGGCCATGGTGCTCCACAGCCCCTTGCGCCCGGTCCAGGAGGTGGTGCCGGTCAGCAAGCCGGAAGTGGCAAGGTTGAGGGTGCTCACCGCGGCAAACATGGTGAGCATATTGATATTGGGCAGCAGCCAGTCACCGGCAATGAGGGTCGCGCCCTGCCACCAGGAGAAGATCAACAGCAGCAGGGCGGCACTATACAGGGCCAGCGCCTGCCGCCTGGCGGCCCCTACCAGCCAGGGCCAGGTGAGCAGTGACGCCCCCCAGGCTGCAATGGCCGCGGGCCAGGGGGAGAGACCCAGATAGAGATGAAGCAGGTTGAGCAGCCACATCCCCAAAATCAGATAACCCGACCAGCGTTTGGCCATCGACGCCTCCGGTCAGGAGATCAGAGACACTGATCCATATCCAGTGAAGGCTTGTCGCACTCCGGACGGCCGACGATCTTGGCGGGTACGCCAGCAACCGTGGTATGAGGTGGCACCGGGTTGATCACCACGCTGCCCGCGCCAATTTTGGCACCCACGCCCACTTCGATATTGCCGAGCACCTTGGCGCCCGCCCCTATCATCACCCCTTCGCGGATCTTGGGGTGGCGATCGCCGCTCTCCTTGCCGGTACCACCGAGGGTCACGCTCTGCAGGATGGAGACATCATCTTCAATCACCGCCGTCTCGCCCACCACTATGCCGGTGGCATGGTCAAACATGATCCCCTTGCCGATGCGGGCAGCCGGGTGCACATCCACCCCGAACACCACCGAGATCTGGTTTTGCAGATAAAGGGCCAGCGAGCGGCGCCCCTGACGCCACAGCCAGTTGGCGACCCGATAGCCCTGCAGGGCATGGAACCCCTTGAGGTAAAGCAGCGGGGTGGAGAAGAGATCGACCGCAGGATCGCGCTCCTGCACGGCGCAGATGTCGGCCGCCACTACCGTCAGCAACTCGGGCTCGCTGCGCAGGGCCAGCTCGATCACCTCGCGCAGAGCGATGGCGGGCATGGTGGCGCTGTCGAGTTTGTTGGCCAGCTGGAAGCTGAGGGCCGAACGCAGATTCTTGTGATTTAGAATGGTGGAGTGGAAGAAGCTGGCCAGCATCGGCTCCTGGGCCGCCATGCACTCCGCTTCTTGCTGAATTTTGTGCCAGGTTTTGGCAACCAGTTCATCCATGTTGCAGCCTACTGTTGTTCTGGGTGAGGGCTCTGTTGTTCTTTTGTCAGCACCGAGATGGGGTCCATGTGGATGATGACATCCATCCGCTCGAATGCCTGGCGTACCGCCAGCTCGGCTTCATCGGCGATCTGATGGGCCTTGACCAGGGGGATCTGATCATCCAGTTCCAGATGCAACTGTACGAATCGGGTCGGCCCGGATTGACGGGTGCGCAGGTCATGTACGCCGTGTACACCTTCTACGGCACAGCAGAGCGCCATTATTCTCGCTTGTTCTTCCGCTGGCAACTGACGATCGAGCAGGGCCTGCACCGACTCGTAGCCGATATGTCCCGCCCCCCACAACAGGAACAACCCGATCAGGATGGCAAACAGGCCGTCAGCCCAGTACCACCCCTGCCCCGCCAGCACCAGCGCCAGCAAGACACCGGCGTTGAGCAGCAGATCGGAGCGGTAGTGCAACATGTCCGCCTTGATGGCCACGCTGTTGGTCTTGCGAATAACGAAACTCTGGAAACTGACCAGCAGAAGGGTCAGCACAATGGAACCGCCACTAACCCAGAGACCCGCCTCTAACCGTTCAATAGGTGCCTGTTTGAGCAGGGAGGAGATGCCGTGCATCACCAGCAGCAATGCGGAACCGGAGATAAAGGCCGACTGGATCAGCCCCGCCAGAGACTCCGCCTTGCCGTGACCGAAGCGGTGTTCATCATCGGCGGGGGCCAGCGCATAGCGAATGGCCAGCAGGTTGATGATGGAGGCACTCACATCCATAAAAGAGTCGGTGAGCGACGCCAGCAGGGTCGACGAGTCTGTCATCAGCCAGGCGATCAGTTTGCCGATGATGAGCAGGGTGGCAGTCGTGACGGCCGCCATGCTGGCAAAGGTAACCCAACGGGAATATTGTTGATGGCTCAAAACCGGCTTTCCTCTGGCGATGAAAAACTTATTATACCCTGACCCCGGCGTCAGTTTGGCGCGAAAATCTGCGGAATAACACCCGATGAACAGAATACTCCTGGTCGACGACGATCTTGAATTGACCCAGCTGCTCACCGAAATTCTGACCCTGGAAGGATTTCAGGTCACGGTCGCCGAGGATGGTGAAGAGGGGCTGCAACGGCTGGCGGAGCAGGGCTTCGATCTGGTGCTGCTGGACGTGATGATGCCCAAACTCAACGGCTTTGCCATGCTGACCAAGCTGCGCAAGACCCATGAAACCCCGGTGCTGATGTTGACCGCTCGTGGCGACAGCCAGGATCGGGTTAACGGTCTGGAAGCGGGTGCCGACGACTATCTGGCCAAGCCGTTCGACGATCGGGAGCTGCTGGCCCGGGTTCGCGCCATCCTGCGCCGTACCCAGAGTGCCCCGCCCCAGCGTGGCAGCTCCTCCGACGAAGTGCACTTCATGGATATCGTGCTGCAACCCGGCCTGCAGCAGGCCCGCTGCGGCGTACAACTGCTGGAGCTGACCGCCACCGAATTCGGGCTGCTGGAGTGCCTGCTGCGCAATCCCGGCCAGATTGTCAGCAAGAGCCACCTCTCCGAACAGGTGCTTGGCAAGAAGCTGGAGCCCTTCGATCGGGCCATCGACATGCACCTGAGCAACCTGCGCAAGAAGCTGCCGGACCGCAGTGATGGCCAGCCCCGCTTCAAAACCGTACGGGGGCGCGGTTACCTGTGGCTAGAGCAAGAATAAAGAGTACCAGCTCCCTCAACGGCATATCGACCCACATCTTCCTCTGGTTCTGGTTCATGCTGCTGGTGATGCTGGCCGCCGTGATCAGCCTGCCCACTCTGGATCCTCGCAACCAGATCCCGCTGCCGACCCATGAGGCGGTGCGAATGCAGAAAAATGTGCAGGCCCTGCTCAACGCTGCCGATCCGAATCAGGATTTCGATCTGGCCAAAACGATGGACAAGATCGCCATGCTCCCGGTGGACAATGTCTACCTGCGCGACGAGAGGGGGCAGATCCAGTCCACCACCCATCCGCGCAAGTTTGTGGTGCGCTTTATGGTGGACGCCGATGACCCGGCCAAACCCATGCTGGGCAACGAGGATCGCAAGGCGATCGCTGGTCCCTTCCTGATGGAGCACCGCGGCCATCGCTATCACGTCTATTTCGGCCTCAATGCCGAGAATCCCTACCTGTTCCTGTTTATTCAGGTGCTGGATCACCCGATCCGCATTCTGGGCATCTCGATGCTGGTCAGCACCCCGCTCTGCCTGCTGCTCGCCTGGCGGCTGACCCGCCCCATCCTGCAGTTGCAGAAATCGGTCTCCCAACTGGCGGCTGGCAATCTGGAGGTACAGATCCCCAACCTGGGACGGGGCGACGAGATTGGCCAGCTGGCGGACAACGTCAGCCGCATGGTGGAGACGCTCAAGAGCATGATCCAGAAGCAGAAACAGCTGCTTTCCGATATCTCCCACGAGCTGCGCAGCCCCCTCACCCGGATGCAACTGGCGCAGGCGCTGATCCGCCGCAAGCAGGGTGACAGCGCCGAGCTGGCGCGGATCGAATCGGAGATTGGGCGGCTGGACAAGCTGATCGGCGATCTGCTGGATCTGTCGCGGGTGCAGCAGCATGTGGAGGCACCGGTGGTACACCCGCTGGCCGACCTGCTGGAGCCCATCCTCGAAGATGCCATGTTCGAGGCAAACCAGAGCGGCAAACAGCTCAGACTGCCGCCACTGCCCGCAGAGTCGATCCAGATGTGGCCCGAGCTGCTGGCCCGGGCGGTGGAGAACCCCCTGCGCAACGCCCTCAAATATGCCCGCGAGTTCATCAAGGTGGACTGGTATCGGGAGGGGCAGGAGTGGGTGATGACCATTCGAGATGACGGCCCCGGCGTGCCTGACGAGCAACAGGCGCTGCTGTTCCAGCCCTTCTTCCGGGTCGATGATGCCCGCAACGCCAAGACTGGCGGCACCGGGCTGGGGCTGGCCATCGCCTCGGAGGCGATCCAGCGCCACGGCGGCACCATTGCAGCCAGCAACAATCACCCGACCGGGCTGACCATCACCATCCGCTTGCCCATCGCCTGATCCTTTTCATCCGGACGGGCGCTGGGTATGCTGGCGCCCCTTCTTGGCTTTACATCTCTTTGCAGGAGCTCGTCATGCTCGATATCGTCCTCTACCAGCCGGAAATTCCGCCCAACACCGGCAATATCATCCGGCTTTGCGCCAATACCGGTTACCGGCTCCATCTGATCGAGCCGCTGGGATTTGAGTGGGATGACAAGCGGGTGAAGCGGGCGGGACTCGACTATCACGAATTTGCCGAGGTGAAGCGCTGGCCGAGCTATGAGGCTTTTCTGGCCGCCGTGGCGCCCAAGCGGGTGTTTGCCTGCACCACCAAGGGCCGCACCGCGCACTCGGCAGCTCAATATGCCCTTGGCGACGCCCTGCTGTTTGGCCCGGAGAGTCGCGGCCTGCCCATCGAGATCATCGAGAGCCTGCCATTCGAGCAGCGGCTGCGCATCCCTATGGTGCCCCAGAGCCGCAGCATGAACCTCTCCAACGCGGTGTCTGTCTTTGTCTACGAGAGCTGGCGCCAGCTCGGCTACGACGGCGCCATGTAAGCGCCACCGATGCTCAGTGGCGGGCGTCGAGCAGATGCCCGCTGCGCTCCAGCCGCCAGCAAGTAACCCCCAGCGACAGACCTCGCCCCACCATCAGCGCTGCCATCGCCGCCCATAACGCGGCCACGCCCCACGACTGACAAAGCCACCAGATCGGGAAGAAGCCGCCAAACGCGGCAAGCAACATGCTATTGCGCATCTCCCGTGCCCGGGTCGCCCCGATGAATACGCCATCCAGCAGGAAACACCAGACCGCCAGCAACGGCATGGCGATCAGCCAGGGAAGCTGACGATTTGCCTCCGCCACCACGGCCGGAATATCGGTGATATAGCCGATAAGGTGGGCACCAAAGAGGGCAAACACCAGGGTAAAACCACTGGCAATGAGGGCGGCCCAGCCCAGATTGAGCACGATGGCCTCCCGCAGTTTCTGCCGATCCCGCTGACCGATGGCTCGCCCTACCATGGCCTCCACCGCATAGGCAAAACCATCGAGCCCGTAGGAGATGAGCATCAGGAAGTTGAGCAGCACCGCATTGGCGGCCACCGCCACATCCCCCAGTCGTGCCCCTTGCAGAGTCATGAAGGCGAAACAGAGCTGCAAACAGAGGGAGCGCAGGAAGATATCGCGGTTGAGGCCGAGCAACCGCACCATGGGCGCAAGCTGCCGCCAGCGCTGCCAACCATCCTGCCACACCGTCGGCGCCAGTTGCCGCAGCTGACGGCGTACCAGCCAGATCCCGGCCGCCAGCGCGCAGTAGTCCGCCATGACCGAGGCCGCCGCCACTCCCCGCACCTGCCAGCCGAGCCCCAGCACAAACAGGGCATCGAGCGCCATGTTGACCAGATTGGTGAGGATCAGCATCACCATGGGGCTGCGGGCATCCTGCATCCCCAACAGCCAGCCCATGACCACCAGATTGCAGAGCGCCGCCGGGGCGCTCCAGATCCGCACCGCCACATATTGGCCCGCATAAAGCTGCACCTCGGGCGAGCCGCCACTCAGGGCGATCAGTCGTGGCAACAGGGGGAAGAGCAACAACAGCAGCGCCAGACCGAGAGCAATGGCCAGCCCCAGCGCCCGCAGCAGGGTATCGAGCTGGGCACGACCATCAGCTGCGCCGTGCGCCTGCGCCGTCAGGCCGGTGGTCGACATCCGCAAAAAGCCGAGCAGCCAGAAGATGAGGTTGATCAGGGTCGCACCGACCGAAACGCCCCCCAGAAACCAGGCCTGACCGAGATGACCGCTCACCCAGGTGTCCACCAGCCCCAGCAAGGGGGTGGTGATATTGGAGAAAACCATGGGCAGGGCGAGCGCAAACACAGCGCGGTGGCGAGAGGGATCTCGCCACCAGGGGGCAACAGCTGGGGTCACGCTCAGTGGCCTGTCAGCTTCAGGATGCGGGAGAAGTCAGAGAGCATGGTGGCCATCTGCACTCTGGGCACCTGACCCGGCGCCACCTGCGGACGGAATACCGCCTGCAGCTTGCCCTTGGGATTGATGAGCACGATGGAGGCGGAATGATCGATCAGGTAATCCTTCTCCCCCTGATTGGCGATGGAGTAGATGAGCCCCAGATTGCGCACGAACGGGAACAGCTTGTCGTGGGGGGCAGTGGCCGCCTTGAACTCGGGATTGAAGAAGGCGGTATAGGTCTTGAGGCGTGGAATATCGTCACGCTGGGGATCCGCCGAGATAAACACCACCTGACTGTCGGGCGCCATCTTCTTCAGCTGGTCATAGACGGAGCGCATATCTGCCAGCGTGGTGGGGCAGATATCGGGGCAGAAGGTGTAACCGACAAACAGGAAGGTCCAGTGCCCCTTCAGGTTGGCAGGAGTGAACGGCTGGTTGTCCGCATCGGTAAAGGCGAAATCATTGATGTCCCGCCCCGCTGGATAGTAGTCGGCCTGTTCCGGCTGCTCTGGCTGCGTGGCGTAGAACACCAGGATCAGACAGGCAGTCAGCAGCAGAAAGAGCAGGGGATAGCGGAGCTTCATCATAACAAGAGACCCTTTCAGTTCGAGGCAGATGGCCAGCAGTGACCGGACAAGAGGGGGGCATTGTACCCCAGCGAGCCGCCAAGGTGGTTCAACCTTGTGCAACGCCCTGTCAGGAGTCGACCATTTGGCATAATTAATCGCCAGTTGCGGCCATAAAAAAACCGGCCCCCTCGGGGGCCGGTTATGGATGGATTTGTTGGTCTCTTCTGCTCAGGGGCGAGCGTTACGCCCCTGCTGCAACATCTTGCCGATGGCCCGCACGCCGATGGGAATCACGGGGGCCAGCCAGCCCTCTTCCCCCTGGCGATCACCGTGACCCCGTTTGAACAGCAGCACCAGACGCACCACCTTCTCTTTCGGGCATCCCAGCCAGAGCGTCCAGTGCGAACCACGATGGTGCAGCCAGAGACCGTAAAACCAGGTCATCCGGCTACCTTTGACAAAACGGGTGATTGACGATTCCGCTGGCGCAACCCCAGCCTCTGAATCCCATGGCGATCTTGATGCCATACCAGTCCTCCTTGACCGACAGGTCATGTTGCTTCGTCGGCCTGAACTGGGAACAGGCCCGTCACGACTATCTGCAACCATTACGAGTGGTCCCCTTTGCCCGACAAGGCTCGGGATCTCCCCACTCCCCCTTCATATCCCGTGAAGGTGCACTGCCCGATTCTCGTTGTTACCGGCCCTCCCGTACCGACACATTGTGATGGTCAGAGGGAGGTGCCAAGCCCTGTCTCAGCGACAGGGCACTGATCTGAGCATATATCTGAAATGGATGATTGGTAGCCGGTCGCACAGGACAAAAATGCCGCAGCCGATGATCTGTTTGATATGACAGGGAAAGTGCGCCAGAAACAGCACGGCCTCCCGAAGGAGGCCGTGTGACAAACGCAGTTGGCGGGGATAATTACATCCAGTCGGCGTTGCGGATCACCCCGACAGCCAGTCCTTCGATGGTGAGCTGCTGGCAGGAAAGATCCACCTCGATGGGGGAGAGCTCTTCATTTTCCGGCAGCAGCCATACCTGACTGCCCTTGCGCTGGAAGCGCTTGACGGTGACATCCTCATCGAGACGGGCGACCACCACCTGACCGTTGCGCACCTCCTGGGTCTTGTGCACCGCCAGCAGATCGCCATCCAGAATACCGATGTTCTTCATGCTCATCCCCTGCACCCGCAGCAGAAAATCTGCGCGCGGGTGGAACAGGGCGGGATCCACCTGATAGTGGCTCTCGATATGCTCCTGAGCCAGGATAGGTTCACCGGCGGCAACCTTGCCGATGAGCGGCAGACCGCTCTCTTCCAGCACCTCTTCCTCTTCGAGCAACAGGCGAATGCCGCGGGACGTGCCCGGCATGATCTCGATGACCCCTTTTTTGGCCAGGGCCTTCAGATGTTCTTCGGCCGCATTGGCCGACTTGAAACCAAGCTTCTGGGCAATCTCGGCACGAGTCGGCGGCATACCGGTCTCGCTCATGTTCACCTTGATCAGCTCCAGCACTTCGGCCTGGCGGGGGGTAAGGGGTTTCATAGAATTGGCACCTGTCTTTTTATACAGCACACTGGCAGTATATACAGTGCAGTGGCCAAGGCAAGGCGCAGCTGACATTTGTCGCAACAGACCCCTCATTTACTGCTGTTTTGATCCTGCGCAGCCGACTCATCGTACCTCTCGGCGACAAGGGGCTGTCGATTTGCTATGCTCACGCCGCATTTTTTTGGAGAGCAGACGCACATGTCCCTAGGACAGAAGATTTCCAGAGCCATCTTGCAATGGCCGGTCAGCGGCTTGGTCAATCACAAGAGCCTGCCGGAAAATCCCATCACAGAACTCAATCTGGATCCGGCCAGACCCATCGTCTATGCCCTGAAAACCAGTTCGATCACCGACCTGATGACCCTGCAGCAGTGCTGCGAGGATCTCGGTCTGCCCGGCCCCTTCACGCCGCTGGAACTGAACGGCCAGCTGCTGCCGCGCTATGTCTGTCTGGACCGTCCGCCTCCCCTGTTTGGCAAACGCAGCAAACCGCTCCCCTTCCTGCAGGAGTTCCACCAGCTGCTGGATCTGCACAAGCAGGATCCCGAGCTGGATATCCAGGTGGTGCCCGTCACCCTGTTCTGGGGCCGCGCTCCGGGTCGGGAAGGGGAAGAAGCCTCCGGCCTCAACATCATCAGCAGCCTGGCGCCGAACCGGCTGAAGAAGGCGCTTATCGTGATCCTCAAGGGTCGCGAGAATCTGGTGCGCTTCTCGCCGCCCCTCTCCCTGCGCTACATGGCCGACAAACACGGCACCGACGAGGCCATCGCCCACAAGCTGGCACGAGTGGCCCGTACCCACTTCAGCCGCCAGCAGCTGGCTGCCACCGGCCCGAAACTGCCGAACCGCAACCTGCTGTTCAAGCAGTTGCTCGACTCCGCGGTGATCCAGCAGGCGATTGAAGAGGAGGCCCAGCGCGAGGGGATCAGCCTCGAGAAGGCGCAAAAGCGTGCCCATGGCTACATGGACGAAATCGCCTCCAACTTCTCTTACCGGCTGATCCGCCTGGGTGAGAGCTTCCTCGGCTGGCTGTGGAACAAGCTCTACCGCGGTTTGTCGGTCAATGGCGCCGAGAAGGTACGCCAGCTGGCGCAGGAAGGGCACGAGATCGTCTACGTTCCCTGCCACCGCAGCCACATGGACTACCTGCTGCTCTCCTACGTCATCTACCACCAGGGGATGGTGCCACCCCATATCGCGGCAGGCATCAACCTCAACTTCTGGCCGGCGGGCCCCATCTTCCGCCACGGCGGCGCCTTCTTCATTCGCCGCACCTTCAAGGGCAACCCGCTCTACAGCACGGTATTCCGGGAATACCTCAACCTGCTGTTTGCCAAGGGTTACTCGGTAGAGTTCTTCACCGAAGGTGGTCGCTCCCGTACCGGCCGTCTGCTACCGCCCAAGACCGGCATGCTGGCAATGACCCTGCAGGCAATGATGCGCGGGCTGGACAGGCCGGTGACTCTGGTGCCGGTCTATCTGGGCTACGAGCACGTGATGGAGGTGAACACCTACCACAACGAGCTCAAAGGGAGCCGCAAGGAGAAAGAGAGCTTCCTGCAGGTGCTCGGCATCCTGCGCAAGCTGCGCAACTACGGCCGTGGTTTCGTCAACTTCGGCGAGCCGCTGACCCTCAACAGCTACCTGAGCGAACATATCCCCGACTGGAAAAAGCACATCGGGGAAGAGGAGCGTCCGGAGTGGATGGCGGGCACCGTCAACAATCTGGCCGAACTGCTGATGACCCGCATCAACGGTGCGGCCGCGGTCAACGGCCTGACCCTGAGCGCGCTGGCGCTGCTGGCCGCCGAGCGCCACGCCCTGACCCGCGACGAATTGCAGGCCCAGCTCAACACCTATCTGGATCTGCTCAAGGCGGTGCCCTACAGCCCGCAGAGCACCATTCCGGATGAGGATGCCAAGACCCTGCTGGATCAGGCGATGGAGCTCAACAAGTTCGAGGTGAGCGAGGACAAGCTGGGGCAGATCATCAGTCTCGACCGCTATCAGGCGATCCTGCTGACCTACTACCGCAACAACATCCTCCACCTGTTTGCCATGCCCTCTCTGGTGGCGGCATTGATCGAACGGTGCGAGGGGATCTCCCGCAGCGAGATCATGGCCCGCTGCATCGACATCTATCCGCTGCTCAAGACCGAGCTGTTCCTGCGTTATGAAGAGGAGGATCTGCCGGCGCTGGTTGACAGCCTGCTAGACGCCCTGCAGACCCAGCAACTGATCGAGACCCGCGATGACGGCTACTGGGTCAATCCGGCCAACCAGATGCGCCTGTTGCTGCTGGCGGAGAGCATTCAGGAGACCCTGCAACGCTACGCCATCGTGCTGACCCGGGTGCTGGCACAGCCTCATATCGAGGCGGAGCAGCTGGAGGCGGACGGCCTGATGATGGCAGAGCGCCTCGGCACCCTGCACGGCATCAACGCCCCCGAGTTCTTCGACCAGAAGCTGTTCAGCACCCTGATCCACACGCTGCGCAAGGAGGGTTACCTCTCTCCCGAGTGCAAGCCGGATCTCGGCCGCTTCCAGGCGCTGGCCGACAACATAGTGCCGCTGCTGAGCAACAAGATCCGCCGCACCATTCAGGCAGGCAATCAGCTCTGATCTGCAACGCAAACAAAGAAGGCCGCATCATGCGGCCTTCATTTTTATCGGAGTCTGCGCGGGAACATGTCACGCCAGCAGGTAATCGAGCACCAGACCGGCAAACACCAGCGCCCCCACATAGTTGTTGTTGAGAAACGCCTGGAAGCAGGCTTCCCGCTGCCGCTCACGAATAAGCCGCTGCTGATAGACAAACAGCACCGCCGCTCCCAGCAATCCCCAGTAATACCAGCCCCCCAGCGTCATCAGTTGCCCGACCGCCAGCAACAGCAGCAGCGTCGAGAGTTGCAGTGCGCCGATGATCCGCTTGTCGTAACGACCAAACAGGATGGCGCTGGATTTGAGGCCGATCTTGAGGTCGTCATCCCGATCCACCATGGCGTACTGGGTGTCGTAAGCCACGGTCCAGAGCAGGTTGGCAAAGAAGAGCAGCCAGGCCACCAGCGGCAGGGCATCCGCCTGCGCCGCATAGGCCATCGGGATCGACCAGGAGAAGGCCATCCCGAGCACCAGCTGGGGATTCGAGATAAAGCGCTTCATGAAGGGGTAGCTCACCGCCAGCAGCAGGGCGACAAACGACAGACCGATGGTGAGCGGATTCATGGTCAGCACCAGACCAAACGAAATGAGCGCCAGCACGAAGAAGAGCGCCAGCACTTCCCACGGCTTGACTCTGCCCGTGGGCAAGGGGCGACCTGCGGTGCGTTTGACGTGGCCATCGAAGTTGCGATCCGCATAGTCGTTGATCACGCACCCTGCCGAGCGCATCAGAAAGACGCCGACCACAAACACGGCCAGCACCCAGAGATTGGGCAGGCCACCAGCGGCCAGCCAGAGCGCCCACAGGGTTGGCCACAGCAGCAGCAGAGTGCCTATGGGTTTGTCGACGCGGGCCAACTGCATATAGGCAAGTCCCCGCTCCTTGGTTAACAGATTCACTCCAGCTCCTTGTCACAGACGAGAGAGGGCAGAAACAGCTCGTGCACCAGCAGTGGCCACTGCCCCAGAAACAGACGGGAACGACGCCCCCAGACAGTGGCGGCCGGGCAACGGGGATTGGCGGCAATATCGAAACGGGCCAACTGCAGATGATCGCGGCGGGCAGGCTCATGGCCAAATACCCGCTCACCCAGCGGCTGCTCGCCAAGCTCGGCAATGCCGCTCCCTTGCAATGCGTCATCGGCAAACAGGGTCCAGCCCAGCACGGCGGGCCCACGATCCCCGTGCAGGATCACCTCGCGGCAGGTACCGGCCGGAGAGGCCGAATCCACCAGCCACTGCTCATCGGCAGTAAGGGCGACCGGGTGATTGCCCAGCCACTCCACCGAAAAGTGGCGATTGTGCTGACGCAGCCGCCGGGTCATGGAGCCGGGCTCCAGCAGCCAGGGGCGCAAGCTGGCGGGCAATTCACAACATTCGGGGGCCAGCCACCCGCTTAACGGCGTGAGAGGAACAGTCAACTCGGACTTCACAGCTTCACCATCCAGAGATTTCCGTGTTCAGGTTAAAATCCGGTTTATTATCCGTAAATCAATAGCGAAATGTAAGAACATCCGTGCTTGACGGCCCCGATGGCAACATCAAAAATGGGTTATCTCTTGCTGATGAGCCATCTATATGAAGATCTTCAAAATTCTGCTGGTGTTGTTACTGAGCTGTGGTGCGCTGCATGTACAAGCCTCATCCGAAGAAGAGCCGCCCGCAGAGGGAGAAGAAGCAGCCGCAGCCGCCAAGCCGGGCTTTTCCTACCACGCGCTCGACCCCGACATCATCACCAACTACCTGAGCAACGGCAAAACCCTCGGTTATGTCCGAGTCACGGTGGAGCTAATGGCGGAAAACGAAGCCGACCTCAAGCTGCTGGAGCAGCATGACCCGCTCATCCGAGATACCATCATTCGTTTGATGGGCAGCAAGAGCGCCGAGCAGATCAAATCCCTGGTCAGCCGTGAAGAGTTGCGCAAGGAGTGCGAAACCAAGGTCAACGAACTGCTGGTCAAAGAGACTGGCAAGAAAGCGGTGCGCGAGCTTATCTTCACCAAGTTCCTCTACCAGTAATCCCTCCCGAAACAATCGCTTATTGGCATAACGGCCAATAAGCGAGCTTTACCGATTCACTCGAAATGAAAATCGATTACAATACGGCCGTCGAGTCTTAGAGGTAGTCGTTATGGGCAGCAAGACCCTGTGTGAGTGGCGTCGCCACGAGATCCCCACGGATCTCAAAGCGTTGCGCAAAATTGTTCGCAAGCCGAAATTCGTCTGCGGCAAGTGCGCCCGCAGCGCCAATGACAAGGGTTACCTCTGCCTGCCACTCCGCTTGAAAGAGGAGTAACCCCTCACGGTCAGTGCACTATTGATCGGTCCAACCCTGTCGTCCCTGCTCGAACAATCTGCGCGCCTGGGTATCGTTCGGGCAGACACCGCGATACTCCTCGCCTGAGCGGCCAGCCAGATAGAGATGCTCGGGGCGGCAATACCATGCCAATCCCTTCTGATGTCCCTGCTTCCACAGTTCGGTATCCACCTTCTTGCCACACTGGCCCTGATGGAACTCAACCCGTTCGGTGGTGAAGCCCAGCTTGCCGTCAGCCTCCCCCACTTCGCTCCACACCTTCTCGCAAGGGTCATCGTTGGAGACACAGCCCCCCAGCAGGGCCGCCAGCAATATGATGGAAAGTCGCATAGTCATCCTTGAGTGTCGTTTGAGCTGTTCATTCTTGACCAGCCAGGGGATGACCACAAGCAACTTGCATCCACCCTGTGAGCGCACCAAAAAAATCAGGCGGGCACAATGCCCGCCTGTTCATTCAATGCTATGGATCACGGGTTGTTGAAGGGGTCATCGAAGGGATCATCGTCCTGCCAGCCTTCTTCTTCCCACTGATCCAGCTCTTCTTCCCAAGAATCCGGCTCCCAATCATCATCAGAGGAGTCGTAATCCGGCTTGTGTCCACCCATCTTCACTCTCCTTGGATAGTTCACCCGCACTCCAATTTTATCCAGAATTGTCGGGCTCGCCAGTCAGAGAGAGTTCAAAGTTTGACCAAGGTGCGGCCGGCGATCTGGCCTTGCGTGATGGCCTCGGCGGCCTCCACTACCTGCTCCAGCCCAATCTCGGTGACCGCCTGTTCAAAGAAGCTGGCAGGCAGATCCCGTGCCAGTCGCTGCCACGCCAGTTGGCGACGTTCAAACGGGCACATCACCGAATCGACCCCCTGCAACCGCACATTACGCAGGATAAAGGGCATCACACTGGTCGGCAGATCGAAACCGCCCGCCAGCCCACAAGCTGCCACAGCGCCGCCATAGTTCATCTGGGCCAGCAGCTTGGCCAGCACCTGACTGCCGACGGTATCGATGGCAGCGGCCCAAAGCTGCTTCTCCAGCGGTTTGGCAGGCACCTGCAGCTCGCTGCGCGGCACGATGCGGCTGGCACCCAGTGCGGTCAGCATGGCGCCCTGCTCTTCGGGACGACCGGTCAGCGCCGCCACCTGATAGCCAAGGGCCGCCAGCAGGGCGACCGAGGTGGCCCCCACACCGCCTGCCGCACCGGTGACCAGCACCTCGCCGCTTTCGGGAGTAATGCCCGCCTCTTCCAGCGCCAGCACGCAGAGCATGGCGGTGAGACCGGCGGTACCGATGCACATGGCCTGCCGTTCATCCAGCCCGGCGGGCAATGGCACCAGCCAGTCCCCCTTGACCCGCGCCTGTTCGGCCATACCGCCCCAATGCCCTTCGCCCACGCCCCAACCGGTCAGCACCACCTTGTCGCCGGGCTTATAGCGGCTGTCGGCAGACTCGAGCACGGTACCGGCGAAGTCGATACCGGGCACCAGCGGCCACTGACGCACAATCTTGCCCTTGCCGGTAATGGCCAGCCCGTCCTTGTAGTTGATGGAGCTGTAAACGACCGCTACCCGCACTTCACCTTCCGGCAACTGGCTCTCGGTCAGTCGGGTCAGGGTTGGAACAGTCTTGCCGTCTTGGTTTTCCAGTAACAGAGCCTTGAACATGGTTGCCTCTTTGATGGGGATTGAAACGGAACGGTTAGCTGCTTTGGCACTTTTGCAGTTGAAAATCCAGAGCCAGTGCGATGCTCGTTATGGGTTCAGTCGTTCTCCAGCGCAGTGAGGCAGTGCGAGAGAGTGCGCGCCAGCGCACCCTGATTGCGCAACACCACGGCGCGGGCCTGCTCGCCCATCTCGCGACGGGCGTTGCCGTCGGCAAACAGCTGGGTCACCCGCTCGCCCAGCTCGGCGGCATCGGCCACGATGGCGGCGCCCCCCTGAGCCACCAGCTGGCGGGTGATGTCGCTGAAGTTGAAGTAGGCGGGGCCGGTCAGACAGGGCTTGCCGAGGGCTGCCGGCTCCAGCAGGTTGTGACCGCCAATCTTCACCAGACTGCCGCCAACGAAGGCCACATCGGCCGCCGCCAGCATCAGCGGCAGCTCGCCCATGGTATCGCCGAGATAGACCTTATCCTCCGCACTCACCGCAGCACCATCAGTGCGCCGCACGCAGCCGTAAGGGTCACACTGCTCAGCCACCCGGTCGAACCGCTCGGGGTGGCGCGGCACCAGAATGAGCAGCGCGTCGGGCTGGCGTTTGAGCAGCAGATCGAAGGCGGCCAGCACCTGCTCGTCCTCACCCAGATGGGTACTGGCGGCGATCCAGACCGGCCGCTCGGCGCCCAGCTGCTGGCGCAGGGCGCGCCCCTTGGTCTGCACCTCGTCACCAAACTGGATATCGAACTTGATGGAGCCAGTCACCGCCAGCCGCGAACGATCGATGCCGAGGCGGGCAAAACGGTCGGCATCATCCTGATGCTGGCAGAGCAGATGGGTCAGTGGCCGGCTCAGGGCGTCGAAGGCGCCGTGGAAACGGGCATAACGCTGGCAGGAGCGCTCGGAGAGGCGGGCGTTGATGATTGTCACCGGCAGGTGGCGCGCCTCGCAGGCGGCCAGCCAGTTCGGCCACAGCTCGGTCTCCATCACCCAGAGCGCGCGCGGCTTGAAGGTGTCGAGAAAGGCCGCAATGGCCCAGGGGTAGTCAAGCGGCGCGTAGCGATGGATCACCAGATCCCCCAGCCTGGCAGCCTGATCGGCGCCGGTGCGGGTGGTGGTGGTGAGCAGGATCGGCAGATCGGGCCGCTCCGCCTTGAGGGCACGAATGAGCGGCGTGATGGCCAGCGTCTCCCCCACGCTCACCGCATGGATCCAGAGCGGCGCCTCCTGTCCGGTGGCGGGCAGCCGCCCGAGATGCTCGGCCCAGCGCTTGCCAAAGCCGGGCTTGCCTTTCTTCGGCTTGTAGAGCGCCAGCAGCGCCAGCGGCAATCCCAGATGGATCAGCAGGTTGTAGAGCAGACGGTAGGGCATCTTACTGACTCTGCTCCAGCTTCTTGCAGGCATCGACCACCTGCTCCGGCGCTAAGTCGATCAGGCACTTGAGATGGCCGAACTTGCAGGTGCGCTTGAAGCAGGGGCGACACTCGATGTCGGTGTGAACGATCTCGACCCGATCCGCCAGCGGCGGGGTGTAGAGCGGCGAAGTGGAGCCATAGACGCCCACCAGCGGCCGGTTGAGGGCGGCGGCGATGTGCATCAGGCCGGAGTCGTTAGAGATGACCCGGCTGGCCAGCGCCATCAGATCGATCGCCTCGTGCAGGCTGGTCTTGCCCGCCAGCACGTGGCAGTTGGGGCGAGTCAGCAGGTTGACCCGATCCCGGATGGTATTGGCTACCGGTACATCCTTGTTGGAGCCGAAGATCCACACCTGCCACCCTTCGTCCAGATGCTGCTGGGCCACCACGGCGTAGTGCCCCTCCGGCCAGCGCTTGGCCGGGCCAAACTCGGCACCGGGGCAGAGCACAAGCACCGGGCGGGCGCGATCCAGCCCCAGTCGCTCCAGCGCCTTGCTCTGGTTGACCAGATCGACGTGCAGAGAGGGGTGCGGAATGGTCGGAATATCGGCCCGGCTCTTCATCTGCGCCTTGGGATAAGCGAGCGCCAGATAGCCCTCCACCATCAGCGGGAAGGCGGATTTGTTGCTGCGCATATCGTTGAGCAGGCCGAAGCGGTGCTCCCCTTTCCAGCCGGTACGCACCGGAATGCGGGCAAACCAGGGGATCAGCGCCGACTTCATGGAGTTGGGTTGAACGATGGCCTGATCGTACTTCTCGGCCGCCAGTTGTTTGCCGAGGCGGCGGCGCGCCACCAGCTTGAAGTCACCGTGGCCGAGGGGCATGGTGATCGCCTTGTCCACCTCCGGCATCCGCTCCAGCAGGGCGCAGCACCAGGCGGGAGCCATCACGTGCAGCTCGCACTCGGGATGGTTGGCCTTGATCGCCTTGTAGAGACTCTGGGACATCACCATATCGCCGACCCAGGAGGGGCCGATCACCAATATTTTCATTACGCGTCTTCTCTCGGGTCTGGCCCGGCGGTTAATCATCACTGGACGAGATTATGCCCCAAGAATGGTCGGATAAATAACAGAAGATCCTTGGCAATCGCCTCTGCCGTCTCATTTTCCCAGTGACGATCTTCTTCCAACTGGGCGAGATTACGCGCCACATGCAATGGTCGGATAAATAACAGAAGATCCCTGCTAGGCACCTTCACTTCCTCATTTTTCCAGCGGCGACCTTCCCCCAGCCTGGCGAGATTACGCACCACATGCAATGGTCGGATAAATAACAGAAGATCCTTGCCAGGTACCTCTGCCGTCTCATTTTTCCACAGGTCTTCTGAAGAGACGCAACGCCAGCCGGGCAGGTAAACAGCTGGCAGAAACGGGCAATGGCGGCTCTCTCTTTGACCCGTTTTTCCGTTAGAATGGCCCATCAATACGCATTCGACCCGCCAGCCGGGCAATAACCGTGAGCCCCATTTCGTGAAAAAACCGACTCTGGCTGCCGTTCTGATCGTCAAGAATGAAGCCGACAACCTGCGCAAGTGCCTCGCCTCCCTCGACGGACTGGTGGACGAGATCGTCATTTTGGACTCGGGCAGTCAGGACGAGACCCCGGCTATTGCCGCCGAGTTTGGCGCCCGCTTCTTCGTCAACGCCAAGTGGCCGGGCTTTGGCAAACAGCGCCGACTGGCCCAGTCCCACGTGCTGTCCGACTGGGTGCTGTGGCTGGATGCCGACGAGCGGCTCACCCCCGAGCTGAAAACCGCCATCGCCAACGTGATGGCCAATCCGGCCAGCGATACCATCTACTCGATCCCGCGCCTCTCCTGGGTGTTTGGCCGCTTTATCCGCCACAGCGGCTGGTATCCGGATCGGGTGCTGCGCCTCTACCCCAAGGCACTCACCAGCTACAACGAGGCGCTGGTGCACGAAAAGGTGGAAGTACGGGCCAACATGAAGATCGTCAACATTCATGGCGACCTGCTCCACTTCACCTATCGGGATCTGGAGCACTATCTGGTGAAATCGGCCGGTTATGCCCGCGCCTGGGCCGATCAGCGCACCGCTCGCGGCAAGAAGGGCTCTCTCAGTCAGGGGCTGATCCACGCGGTCGGCTGCTTCCTCAAGATGTACCTGCTCAAAGCGGGCTTCCTCGATGGCAAGCAGGGGCTGCTGCTGGCGATCCTCTCCGCCCACTCCACCTTCGTTAAATACGCAGACCTCTGGGTGCGCCAGCAGCCGCAGCAGCCGGAATAACCGTCATACGAAACAGGGCCCTGCGGGGCCCTGTTTGCATTGCTGCATACCTTACTTGCGCCAGAAAGGCGCCGCCCAGCGGGCCATCACCGGCACCATGGTCTTGGGATCGAGCTGGCTCATATCCTCAGGATGGTCGCTATCCTCCGGCGGGCTGAAGGCAAGGTGACGCCCTTCGCTGTTGAGGGGCTTCCAGCGCAGCGGAGTAGCGGAGCGGCGCATCGGGAAGAAACCGATAGTCGGCACATCGAGCGCACCGGCGATATGGAGCGGGCCGGTACTGCCAGCGATAAACAGGGCTGCGTTGGCCAGCACCTGACAGAACATCGGCAGACCGTCGCTGGAGCGGTAGATCCAGCCATTGCCGCCGTGGGCCAGCAGCTCGGCCGCCAGCTGTTCGGCCATCTTCTCCTCGCCCGGGCCTGCGGTCAGCACGCACTGCAGCTCGGGGCAGGCCTGATTGAGCTTGATGATGATGCGGGCATACTGCTCGATGGAGAGGTTGTTGGCCGAACCGCCGCTACCGGCATGCACCATCAGCCAGGGGCGGCTGGCATCGAGCTTGAGCTTGAGTGCCAACTGCTCGCGCACCTGTAGCAGGGTCTCGTCATCGAACTGCAGGAAGGGGGTCTTGGGCTCCACCACGGCCACCTGCTGATCGGCCAGGAAGCGGCGGATCAGCTCCAGGTTGTACTCGGACTCCGGTTTCTGGGAGCGGGAGCGACGCTGCACCAGTCGCTGGTTGTAGAGCACCTGCGCCAGCTTGGTCGCCGGGGCCAGCCGGTAAGGGATGTGCGCCTTCCACACCAGCATGGCGTTGCGGGAGTTGGAGAAGAGGCAGATGGACGCGTCGAACGCCGCCGCCTTGATCCGCGCCAGCAGCGCTCGCTGTTGCTCCTTGTCGGCCCGCACGCCCGGATCGATGATCACCTCGTCAATCCAGGGGCAGAGCCGGGCCAGCGGCGCCGTGTAGGCCGGAACCAGGGCAGTCACATGACACTCCATGGAGCCTTTGAGCATGGCGAAGCTAGGCCACGCCAGCATGAAGTCACCAATCTTGTCATTGCGAACGACCAGAATACGTTTCATAAAAAATCCCTTTGCTCCCTGTCACCAATGCAAGGAGGCTTGATGCGCGATGGCGTATTCTTGCCTGATGCACTGCTATTCTCAAGCGACGACCTTATAATGCGACCAAATTTCCAGGTTGCAGGACCACAAAGATGACTACCAGGGTGATCTATCCCGGGACATTTGATCCCGTTACCAATGGCCATGCCGACCTGATCGGCCGCGCCGCCAAGCTGTTTGACGAGGTGATCGTCGGCGTCGCCAACAGCCCGAGCAAGCGCCCGCTGTTCGATCTGGCGGAACGTGTCCAGCTTGTCCAGCAAGTGACCAGCCAGCTTCCCAACGTCAAGGTGGTCGGCTTCTCCGGGCTGCTGGTCGATTTCGCCAAAGAGCATCAGGCCAATGTGCTGATCCGCGGCCTGCGCGCCGTCTCCGACTTCGAGTACGAGTTCCAGCTGGCCAACATGAACCGCCGCCTGATGCCCACGCTTGAGAGCGTCTTCCTCACCCCGGCCGAGGAGAACTCCTTTATCTCCTCCACCTTGGTGAAAGAGGTGGCGCTGCACGGTGGCGACATCCGCCAGTTTGTCGACCCCGTGGTAGCCCAGGCAATCGCAGCCAAACAGCAACAGCGCTAATTCCTCCCCTGATGGCAGAAACGACAAGGGCTACCCACGGGTAGCCCTTGTTGTATCTTTCTCGTTATAGAGAGGTCAGCATGCTTGCCGGTTACTGACGGGCAAACCGCTCATTCATCTCCTGCACCAGCAGATCGAGCCACTCGTAGCGGCGCCGGTACATGGCCCGCTTCTTGGAGGCGATCTCCTCCAGCGGCTTGCGCGGCTGGGCTTGCAGGGCGACGAAGTTGGCATCCACATCCCGGGCGCCGAATTCCTGCCACAGCTCGTCATAATCGGCCTGCAGGTTGGCTTTTTGCTTGCTGCTGTAGCGCCTAGCCTGAAACACGTGGGCACGCTTGCGCACCGCCAGCACCTCCGCCGCCCCCATGCTCTGCGCCAGTTGCAGCACCAGCTGCACCAGCAGGGATTTGGGCCGCAGGCCGTGTCCCTCTTTGGTCAGCTCGCGCACCCGATCCTGGGCATTGTCGACCGCAGGCTCCGGCCCCTGCATGGAGCCGATCATCAGAATCAAACGATCCACGCTACCCGCCAGCGAAAAGGCGCAGCTGTAGAGGCGCTGCCCCTCGCCGTTGACGATGGAGAGCGCCAGCTCGGCCTCGCGGCGGAAGGTGCCATCGTGGCGCAGCAGAATGCGGCAGCCACTCTGGGGATAGTGCCCCAGCGCGATCCCCTCGCCCAGATAGAGGGGGTCGATCAGCTGCGGGTAGCACTCCAGCAGCAACCGGTAGTGATTTTCCAGCATCTCGGCCCGCTCACGGGCGCTGGCACAGGCGAAGCGATAGGGTCGCATAGGCTTGTCGAGCAGCTCGGGATAGACCGCTGGCAGTGCCTTGAGCGAGTCGCACTGAAACAGGCTGAAGACCCGGCTCAGCGACTTGCGATAGAGCAGGCTGCGCAGCACGAACTTGCCGCGATTGAAGGTTTTCCGGTCACATCCCTCGGGGTAGAGGAAGCGGGCCATGGATTTTGCGCAATAGCGCTCCTGCCGGGATAAATATTCCCAGTCTATTGATTTTAAAGTCATTTCTAGTTCTCAAACCGCCTGAACGGCCGCTGATACTAGTAATGACTGCGCAAATATTCAACAGCCTGGAAATATGCTGTTACAACTTCCCCCGGATCGGGGAAAAAAGTACGCTCAGCGCTGGCAATGACTGCAAAAAACCGTGGTACGCTGCCCCATTCTTGTCTCGGTCAGCAGGGTGTGACAGTGGAAACAGGGCTGACCGCCACGGCCGTAGACCTGCAACTGCTGCACGAAATAGCCTGGCTTGCCATCGGCACTGGTGAAATCCTTGAGGGTGGTGCCGCCCTGCCGGATGGCTTCGGCCAACACCCGCTTGATCTCGGCCACCAGGGTTCCCAGCCGCTCGGCGCTGATATTGCCCGCCGCCCGTTTGGGGTGAATGCCGGCGGCATAGAGCGCCTCGTTGGCGTAGATGTTGCCTACCCCGACCACCACCTGATTGTCCATCAGGAACTGCTTGATGGCAGTGCTGCGCCCCTTGGCACGCCCCTGCAGGTAATCAGCACTGAAGGCATCGGTGAGCGGCTCGGGCCCCAGCTTGGCGAGCAGCGCGTGGGCTTCGGCCGGTTCCCTGGTCCAGAGCAGGGCGCCGAAGCGGCGCGGATCGTTTAGCCGCAGCAGCTTGCCATTCTCCAGCTCGATATCCACATGGTCGTGCTTCTCGGCCGGGGTGCCGATATCCAGTACCCGCAGGCTGCCGGACATCCCCAGATGGAGGATGGCGGTGCCGAAATCGGTCTCCAGCAGCAGGTATTTGGCACGGCGGCGCACCCGATGGATGGTGAGGTCCACCAGCTCCTGAATCTCACCGGGGATCGGCCAGCGCAGGCGGCCATCCCGCACCACCACGCGCGTCACCTTGATACCGGTGAGCCAGGGGGAGATCCCCTGACGGCTGACTTCAACTTCTGGCAATTCAGGCATGGGTACCTCACAAGGAAAAGGAACTCAGGGGGCAGGGCGCAGCAGATCGCGATACTGCTCGGCTGTGAGGGCGAGCCAGAGACCGGAGGGCAGCTGGGCACCATACTGACCGCTATTCTGATAGAGGCCGATCTCGACCGGATCGTTCTGGCCGGCAATCCACACCTTGATGGTCACCGGCGCACCGCGTACCGCTTCACCGGGGGGTAACAACCAGCCCTGCCAACGTGCCAGACGGGCATCCAGCTGCGCGCTGTCGAGCCCCAGATCCGGCCCGCTGCGCCAGCCCTGACCGATCCGCTCAATCTGCCAGCTCGGCCCCTGCCAGGTGAGCACCACAGCCGCATCAGGCAGCAAGGGGCGAGCCCGCTTGGCGCTATTCTCCTGCTGGGCCAACTCCATACGATGCAACAGGGTGATCACGATCAGCACCACCACGATGATCACGTTATTCCAGCCTTTGCGGCTCAATTTGAACATGGCAAGTCTCCCTTTGAACCGGCAGTGTACTGAATTCGACGCATAAAAAAACCCGGCACGAAGCCGGGTTTTTGGGAATGCAGCATCAAGTAATTACTTGATTTTGCCTTCCTTGTAGATCACATGCTGACGAACAACGGGATCAAACTTTTTGATCTCCATTTTTTCGGGCATGGTGCGCTTGTTTTTGGTAGTGGTATAGAAGTGACCAGTACCGGCGCTGGAGTTCAGGCGAATTTTCTCGCGAATACCTTTAGCCATGATCTAATTCCTTATACCTTAACACCGCTGGCGCGAAGTTCAGCCAGAACCACTTCAACGCCACGCTTGTCGATGATACGCATGCCTTTTGCGGATACGCGCAGGCTTACGAAGCGTTTTTCACTCTCAACCCAGAAACGGTGAGTGTGCAGGTTCGGCAGGAAACGACGCTTGGTAGCGTTGTTAGCGTGCGAACGGTTGTTACCAACTGCCGGGCGCTTGCCGGTTACTTGGCATACTCTAGACATGTCAGTCTCTCCAAATCTTACTTCATTGCTCGAGCAAATATCTGCCCCGCTGGCCTTCGATTGCGGGGCAAACAGAAGGCGGCATTTTATACAGCATCCGTGATCAAAGATCAACTAATACGGTGCCAGAGCACAGTTATAGCCAACCGCGCTCGGCAAAAGAAACCGTGATGCCGTCACCGATCACCAAGTGATCCAGCACTCTGATATCGATCAGGGCCAAAGCGGCCGTGATCCGATCCGTGATCTGGCGGTCGGCCCTGCTGGGCTCGGCGACGCCGGACGGGTGATTATGCGCCAGAATCACCGCGGCTGCATTATGTTTGAGCGCGATCTGCACGATTTCTCTTGGCCAGACGCTCGCCGAATCGATTGTGCCGTAAAAAAGCTCAACAAATTGAATGACTCTGTGCTGATTGTCGAGCAGCAGCAGGGCAAACACTTCGCGCGGCCGATCCCGCAGCTGGGCCTGCAGATAGTCGCGGGTCAGCTGGGGTGAGGTGAGGGCATCGCCCCGCTGCAGCTGCTGCGCCAGATGGCGTTTGGCCATCTCCAGCACCGCCTGCAACTGGGCATATTTGGCTGGGCCAAGACCGTGTGCCTCGCAGAAAGCGCGCTGATCCGCGCCTAGCAGATTGCGCAGCGATCCGAACTGATTCAACAGGTTACGGGAGAGATCGACCGCACTCAGGCCATTGACGCCGGTGCGCAGGAAGATGGCGAGCAGCTCGGCATCGCTGAGCACCGTCGGCCCCTGTCGCAGCAGCTTCTCTCTGGGGCGTTCATCTTCCGGCCACTCCTTGATGCTCATTTGTCTCTCCTCTCTCCCTGTTGAGGAAAAACATAGCAAATATTTGCGTGTTCCCCGCCACAACCCCTTGATGCCAACCCCTGTCGTCATCCCCTGCCTGTGGTATCTTAGCCGACCAGTCAAAGTGAGCCGGATAGAGAAACAGCAGATGAGATTGGCCGATAAACGCATCCTGTTGGGTGTCAGCGGCGGGATCGCCGCCTACAAGAGTGCCGAGCTGGTACGCCGTCTGAAAGATCAGGGTGCCGAGGTGCGGGTGGTGATGACCCGCTCCGCCAAGGAGTTCATCACCCCGCTGACCCTGCAGGCGGTCTCCGGTCATCCGGTGGCCTACAGCCTGCTGGACCCCTCTGCCGAAGCGGGCATGGGCCATATCGAGCTGGCCAAGTGGGCCGATCTGGTACTGATCGCCCCCGCCAGCGCCAACCTGATGGCGCGGATGGCTGCAGGCATGGCCGACGAACTGCTGACCACCCTCTGTCTGGCCACGCCGGCGCCCATCGCGCTGGCGCCCGCCATGAACCAGCAGATGTATCTCAACGCAGCGACCCAGGCCAACCTCAAGACCCTGGCCAGCCGCGGCATTCTGCTGTGGGGGCCGGATGCCGGCAGCCAGGCCTGTGGCGATGTGGGCCCGGGGCGGATGCTGGACCCCCTCGAACTGGTGGATCGCTGCTGTCAGCAACTGGCCGCCGAGCCCTTGCTGGCGGGCGTCAAGCTACTGCTGACCGCCGGTCCGACCCGCGAGGCGCTCGATCCGGTGCGCTACATCAGCAACCACAGCTCCGGCAAGATGGGCTTTGCCATCGCCCGCGCCGCTCGTGAAGCGGGCGCCGAGGTGACGCTGGTGAGCGGCCCGGTAACGCTGGCTACACCTGTGGGCGTCACCCGCATCGATGTCGAGAGCGCCGAACAGATGCATCAGGCGGTGATGAGCCGGGTGGGAGAATGCGATCTCTTCATCGGTTGCGCTGCGGTGGCCGACTACCGCCCCGAGCAGGTCGCCAGCCAGAAGATCAAGAAGACCGGTGACAACGATCAGATGGTGGTGAAGCTGGTGAAAAATCCCGACATCATTGCTGCCGTCGGCGCCCTTCCAGACAAACCCTTCACTGTCGGATTTGCCGCCGAAACCGTGGATGTGGAACAATACGCCCTCGATAAATTGCAGCGAAAGCGGTTGGACATGATCGCCGCCAACGATGTATCCCGCGAGGGGCAAGGCTTCAACGCCGATGACAACGCCCTGACCGTGTTCTGGCAAGGGGGCCAGGCGCCTCTGCCGCTGGCCGACAAGCTGACGCTGGCCCGTCATCTGGTTGCCCTGATTGCGTGTCACTATCGGCGCTAAGCGCCCCGAAAGAACAAGACTCACGGCGCCCCGCCTTGCCAAGATGGGCGCCAACACAAGATCCAACTGAAAAAGCGATTCATGACAACACAAATTGAACTGAAGATTCTGGATGCCCGTATCGGTACCGAGTACCCGCTGCCCGCCTACGCCACTCCCGGCTCTGCCGGCATGGATCTGCGTGCCCTGCTGGATGCGCCGCTGACTCTGGCTCCGGGCGATACCACTCTGGTGCCGACCGGTCTGGCCATCCACATCCAGGATCCGGGTCTGTGTGCCACCATTCTGCCCCGCTCCGGCCTCGGCCATAAGCACGGCATCGTGCTGGGCAACCTGGTCGGACTGATCGATTCCGATTACCAGGGTCAGCTGATGGTCTCGGTCTGGAACCGTGGCAAGGATGAGTTCACCATGCAACCCGGCGAGCGCATCGCCCAGCTGGTGATCATGCCGGTGGTTCAGGCCAGCTTCCAACTGGTCGATGAGTTCAATCAGAGCGAACGGGGTGAAGGCGGTTTTGGTTCTTCTGGTCGCCAATAACAGACCACACCAGCCCGATGGGCGGTGCTTAATAACAGAATCAAGCCATTGTTTTTTTAGGGGAATCCATGGCAAGCAGTAATCAGAAACAGAGTCGGCGCGATCAGATCCTGCAGGCGCTCGCCCATATGCTGGAAACCAGTCCGGGTCAGCGCATCACCACGGCCCGTCTGGCGGCCGAGGTCGGCGTCTCTGAAGCAGCCCTCTATCGACACTTTCCAAGCAAGGCGCGGATGTTCGAGGGGCTGATCGACTTTATCGAGGATTCCCTGCTGTCACGGGTCAATCTGATCATGGCGGAAGAGAAAGACACCATGGCGCGCTGCCACCACATCCTGCAGCTGCTGCTGGTGTTCGCCGAGCGCAATCCCGGCATCACCCGCATCCTCAACGGCGATGCCCTGTTGGGCGAGCACGACCGGCTGCGGGATCGCATCAGCATCCTGTTTGACAAGCTGGAGACCCAGATCAAGCAGGTGCTGCGCGAGAAGCGGCTGCGCGAGGGTCAAGGCTTCCAGCTCGACGAGACCATGCTGGCCAATCTGCTGCTGGCCTACACCGAAGGCCGTATCAGCCAGTTTGTCCGTTCCGAGTTCAAGCTCAAGCCGACCGCCGGTTTCGAAGATCAGTGGCAATTTATCCGCAGCCAACTGCTGCAGAGCTGATGGTTTTTTCGCGTCATTCAGCAAAAAGAAGGGAGGCTTTGGCCTCCCTTCTTTTTTATGGCAGGTTTTTATGGCAGAAAAGAAGTACCAGATGCGACCCGTACTGTCGCGCTGCGGTGTTAGATTTATCCACCATAAACCTTTTAGAACCTGACAGGACATCCTATGGAACCCGAAATCATTACCGAAGCGCAGACCTGGCTGGTCAATAATCAGGGACTGCTGATCGAATACGGCGTCAATATCGCCGCCGCCCTGCTGACCCTGCTGGTCGGCTATATCGCCGCCAACCTCATCAGCGGTGGCGTGGTCAAGGTGATGCAGGCCCGCAAGCTGGACACCACAGTCACCCACTTCGTCGGCAGCATCCTCAAGTACGCCATTCTGGTGTTCGTGGTGATCGCCGCGCTGGGCCGTGTCGGCGTGCAGACAGCCTCCTTCGTCGCCATTATCGGTGCCGCCGGTCTGGCCATCGGTCTGGCGCTGCAGGGCTCGCTCTCCAACTTCGCTGCCGGCTTCCTGCTGATCATCTTCCGCCCCATCAAGGCGGGCGAGTTTATCGAAGTGGCGGGCACCGCGGGTGTGGTGCAGTCCGTTCAGCTCTTTACCACTACCCTCACCTCAGGTGACAACAAGATGGTGGTAGTACCGAACTCCGCCATCCTCAACGGCACCATCGTCAACTACTCGCGTATGGATACCCGCCGCGTCGATATGACCTTTGGCATCGGCTACGGTTCTGACCTGCGCAAGGCCAAACAGATCCTGGAGCGTCTGGTAAGCGAAGAGCCGCGCATCCTGAAAGATCCGGCAGCCACCATCGCCGTCGCCGCGCTGGCCGACTCCTCGGTCAATATCGTGGTGCGCCCCTGGGTGAAAACCGCTGACTACTGGGGTGTCTGGTTCGACTTCCACGAGAAGGTGAAACTGACCTTTGATGCCGAAGGCATCGAGATCCCCTTCCCGCAGATGGTGATGCACATGCAAAAACCGCAGGCGTGATCGCGGTTCTGCTGCAACAGACAATGCCAGCCTTCGGGCTGGCATTGTCGTTTCTGGCCCCAGCCCATGGCCATGTCGGTGCATAACCACGCCAACCGGATGAAAACAATTTCAGGCTATCGGGGTGGCCCCAATCATGAGCAAGCGCAAGATCCGCCTTGCTTTCGTGACACATAATCCCAATGTTCTGGTTGTATGCTCCCGACAGTGACCCATTGCGGTAAAAGACAATCGGTAAAAATCTGTTACACGGGCCGCCCGATCGGCTCGGTATAATGCTCGGATAATAAGGTTTGGCGGGACCTTGCCTGCAAGGTTCAAACACAACTTGGCATTTCAGGAATCCTATGAAAAATATCAATCCAACCCAAACCCAGGCCTGGCAGGCACTGGAAGCCCACTTTGCAGCAAACAAAGAGACCCGACTCAAGGATCTGTTCGCGCAGGACCCGAAGCGCTTTGACAAGTTTTCCCTCACCTTCGGCGGTGACATCCTGGTTGATTACTCGAAGAACCTGATCACCGAAGAAACCCTCAAGTTGCTGGTTGATCTGGCCAAAGAGACCGATCTTCGCAGCGCGATCGATGCCATGTTCAATGGCGACAAGATCAACATGACCGAAGGCCGCTCCGTACTGCACGTGGCCCTGCGCAACCGCTCCGACCGCCCCATCGAGTGCGACGGCAAGGACGTGATGCCGGAAGTGAACGCCGTACTGGCCAAGATGAAAGGCTTCTGCGAGAAGGTAATCGGAGGCGAGTGGAAAGGCTACACCGGCAAAGCGATCCAGCACGTGGTCAACATCGGTATCGGTGGTTCCGATCTCGGCCCGGTGATGATCACCGAGGCACTGCGTCCCTACAAAAACCACCTGCAGATGCACTTCGTCTCCAACGTCGATGGCACCCACATCGCTGAGACCCTGAAGAAGATCGATCCGGAAACCACCCTGTTCCTGGTGGCCTCCAAGACCTTCACCACCCAGGAGACCATGACCAACGCCCTGACCGCCCGCGACTGGTTCATCAACATCGCCGGTGACAAGGCCCACGTTGCCAAGCACTTCGCCGCGCTCTCCACCAACGGCAAGGCCGTGGCCGAGTTCGGCATCGACACCAACAACATGTTCGAGTTCTGGGACTGGGTTGGCGGCCGCTACTCCTCTTGGTCTGCCATCGGCATGCCCATCGCCCTGTCTGTCGGTTTCGAGAACTTCGAAGCCCTGCTGCAAGGCGCCTTCGAGATGGACATGCACTTCGCCACTGCCTCCTATGAGCAGAACGTGCCGGTGCTGCTGGCGCTGATTGGCCTGTGGTACAACAACTTCCATGGTGCCGAGTCCGAAGCCATCCTGCCGTACGACCAGTACATGCACCGCTTCCCTGCCTACTTCCAGCAGGGCAACATGGAGTCCAACGGCAAGTACGTGGATCGCAACGGCAAGCCGGTTGACTACCAGACTGGCCCCATCATCTGGGGTGAGCCGGGCACCAACGGCCAGCACGCCTTCTACCAGCTGATCCACCAGGGCACCAAGCTGATCCCCTGTGACTTCCTGGCGCCGGCCATCAGCCACAACCCGATAGGTGACCACCACCCGAAACTGCTGGCCAACTTCTTCGCCCAGACCGAGGCGCTGGCCTTCGGCAAGAGCAAGGAAGAGGTCGAAGCCGAGTTCCTGGCTGCTGGCAAAACGCTGGAGCAGGTCAAGGATCTGGTGCCGTTCAAGGTGTTCGAAGGCAACCGCCCGACCAACTCCATCCTGTTCAAGAGCCTGACCCCGAAAACCCTGGGTGCCCTGATCGCCATGTACGAGCACAAGATCTTCGTACAGGGCGCAATCTGGAACATCTTCTCCTTCGACCAGTGGGGTGTGGAGCTGGGCAAACAGCTGGCCAACAAGATCCTGCCGGAGCTGGGCAACAACGAGGCTGTCACCAGCCACGACTGCTCCACCAACGGTCTGATCAACACCTGGAAAGCGTGGAAAGCCTGATTTATCCGGCCTTCCTGAATGCAAAA
This sequence comes from Aeromonas sp. FDAARGOS 1414, assembly GCF_019047065.1. NCBI lineage: Bacteria > Pseudomonadati > Pseudomonadota > Gammaproteobacteria > Aeromonadales > Aeromonadaceae > Aeromonas > Aeromonas sp. FDAARGOS 1414. The sequence continues at coordinate 3,546,955 of NZ_CP077210.1, forward strand.
GCCCCGCTCGATGAGCGGGGCTTTTTTATGACCATCTTTTATGACTGTCAGGCTGATTTTTCTGGCTGGCCGGTCGGGTGTCCAGTCCGACCGGCGACGGGGATCGTCATCCCCGCCCCTTCATCATCCAGCCCGATGCAGGCTTAACCGCCGACGGCGATGCGTTTCATGTCTTTCATATAACCGCGCAGTACCTGGCCGATCTTCTCGATCGGGTGGTTACGAGTCGCTTCGTTGGCCGCCAACAGCGCCAGGTTATCCACGCTCTGTCCTTCCGCCTTGCTGGCACCCAGATCGCCCGCTTTCAGGGTCGGCATGAAGTGCTCGCGCAGCAAGGGTACGGCGGCGTTGGCGAACAGGTAGTTGCCGTACTCGGCAGTATCGGAGATGACCACGTTCATCTCGTACAGACGCTTGCGAGCAACGGTGTTGGCAATCAGCGGCAGCTCGTGCAGGGATTCGTAGTAGGCAGACTCCTCGTAGATACCGGAGGCCACCATGGTTTCGAACGCCAGCTCGACACCCGCCTTGACCATGGCCACCATCACCACGCCATTGTCGAAGTACTCCTGCTCGGCAATCTTGCCAGCGAACGCCGGGGCGTTTTCGAAGGCGGACTTGCCGGTCTCTTCACGCCAGGTGAACAGTTTGACATCATCTTCGGCCCAGTCGGCCATCATGCCGCGGGAGAACTCACCGGCAATGATGTCATCCATGTGCTTCTCGAACAGCGGGCGCATCAGGGTCTTGAGCTGCTCGGAGAGCTCGAAGGCGCGCAGCTTGGCAGGGTTGGAGAGGCGGTCCATCATCAGGCTGATACCACCCTGTTTCAGGGCTTCTGTGATGGTCTCCCAACCGAACTGGATCAGCTTGCCGGCGTAGGCCGGGTCTGTGCCTTCGGCAACCAGCTTGTCGTAGCAGAGCAGGGAACCGGCTTGCAGCATGCCGCAGAGGATGGTCTGCTCGCCCATCAGGTCAGATTTCACTTCCGCCACGAAGGAGGACTCCAGCACCCCGGCACGGTCGCCGCCGGTAGCAGAGGCCCACGCCTTGGCGATGGCCATGCCTTCGCCTTTCGGGTCATTTTCCGGGTGAACGGCGATCAGGGTCGGTACGCCGAAGCCGCGCTTGTACTCTTCACGCACTTCGGTACCCGGGCACTTGGGCGCAACCATCACAACCGTGATGTCGGAGCGGATCTGCTGACCCTCTTCCACCACGTTGAAGCCGTGGGAGTAGCCCAGCGCGGCGCCCTGCTTCATCAGCGGCATCACGGTTTTCACCACGTCAGAGTGCTGTTTGTCCGGAGTCAGGTTCAGCACCAGATCGGCGGTCGGGATCAGCTCTTCATAGGTGCCGACCGCGAAGCCGTTGTCGGTAGCCTTCTGCCAGGAGGCGCGCTTCTCGGTGATAGCGGCCTTGCGCAGGGCGTAGGAGATATCCAGCCCGGAGTCGCGCATGTTCAGACCCTGGTTCAGACCCTGGGCACCGCAGCCCACAATCACCACCTTCTTGCCCTTCAGCACGTTGCAGCCGTCCGCGAACTCTTCGCGCTGCATGAAACGACACTTGCCCAGTTGGGCCAACTGCTGACGCAGGTTCAAGGTGTTGAAATAGTTAGCCATGGTGATTGCTCCGTTCGATTGATTCCATGCCGGATAGCGGCGTTGTCTGAACCACTATAGCGCGGGACACTTATTGCCTGAACTGATATATTCGAAACAGTATGTTGCAATAACTGAAACGATCACCCTTCATAATTGCCTGCTGAATGTACCGCGAGATGGCAGAAACAAGCCGCCAACCGCTGGATATCGGGCACACCAGCCGCGCCAGGAGCTGAAAGATGGACCTTCGCAATCTCGAGCTGTTTCTCCACCTCGCCGACTCCCTCCACTTCGGCAAGAGCGCCGATGCCATGGCGGTCAGCCCCTCCACCCTGAGCCGCGCCATCCAGCGGCTGGAGCAGGAGACCGGCTGCATCCTGTTCGAACGGGACAACCGCTCGGTGCGCCTCACCCCCGCCGGCGAGAAGCTGCGCGAATTCGGCGGCGGCCTGTTGCAGGAGTGGCGCCAGCTCAAGCAGGAGCTCAAACGCAGCGATGAACCGTTGCAGGGGCGGCTGCGGGTCTTCTGCTCGGTCACCGCCAGCTACTTTCTGCTGCCCGAAGTACTGGAGCGCTTTCGCCGCCGCTACCCCCAGCTGGAGATCAAGCTGGAGACTGGCGACCCTGCGCTGGCGGTGGACAAGATCCTGGCCGACGAGGCCGATCTCGCCATCGCCGCCCGCCCCGATGCTCTGCCCGCCAAGCTGGAGTTCGCCAGCCTGCAGCTGGTGCCACTGGTCTTTATTGCGCCGCGCAATGCCCCACAGCTCAACCAGTGGTTCCGTCAGGGGGAGCCGGACTGGGAGCAGCTGCCAGTCATCCTCTCCGAGCAGGGGCTGGCCCGCAAACGCAGCGATCAGTGGTTTCGCAACAAGGGGATAGCGCCCAACATCTATGCCGAAGTGGCGGGCAACGAGGGGATTGTCGCCATGGTGGCGCTCGGCTGTGGCGTGGGGCTGGTGCCGGCAGCGGTGATCGACCATAGCCCGCTTGGCGACAAGGTGCGGATCATCGACCTCAAACCCGCCTTCAAGCCATTTGATGTGGGGATCGGGGTACTCAAGAAGCGACTGGAAGAGCCGCTGATCCGCGCCTTCTGGGATACAGCGCAGAACCAGAACTCACTGCGCTGAGACGGGCTGGTAGATGAGCGTCGGGTCGGCCATCATCTTGCGACTCGACAACGGCAGATCAGGGTTGTTCAGCTCGAGGCGCACCCGCTCATCCAGTTTCAGCCGCCGAATGGTGCTGCCAAATCCCTCTTCAAAGACCCGGTCAAAAGCACCAGACTGCCGCGCCCGCTGCAGGCCAAGCTCGATGCGCTGCGCCAGCTCCGGATATTTGGGCGAAACAAAGAAGAGCAGCGCCAGCGGATAGCGAAACACCAGATGGGGCTCGATGGCGAGATCCGGATGCTGCCTTAGCTCATCCTCGACCTCGATGACCGATCGAAGGAAGCAGTCAAAACGCTTCTTGCGCAGCATGTTGAAGAGCGCCTCATAAAGATTGCCCACCGTCACCTTGAGGCCGTTAGCCCGCAGCAACTGGGTGTCTGGCCAAGATCTGTGCTGACCGATGGAGAGCCCGGCGCGATGCCAGTCTGCCAACGACCCGATCGCGGCAAAACGCCCCTCATCCCCCTGCCGAACCAGACACACCCGCCACCCCAGCAGCCCCTTGGCCAGCGGAATGTGGATTGCCAGCAACTCCCGCTCTCGCGCACCATCGGGGGCAAAGACACCGACCTGAACCAGCTCACCGCTGCGCAGCTCCTTCACCGCCCGCCCCTGCTCCATTTGCGGGCTGGATACAAGCTGATAGGGGCCATATTCGGGCACGGTGAGATCGAGGGAGAGGCGCAACAACTGGACGACGGCGGGGTTGGGGTGATCCAGCAGCAGATTCCAGGCGCGGATAGGCTGCTCGGCTGCCGTTGCGCCAACCGTCCACAGTGCCATGCACCACCACCAGACTCTGATCATCCTGCGCACCATCCGTGCCTCATGCTCCTCGCCATGCTATAACGTCAGCCAGCACCTCAACGACGCCCTCTCTGAAAGATGTGTGAGCGCTCTCGTGTCAAATCTCGTGTCAAAAGTGACAATAGGCAAACCCGGCAGGTCATCGCAGACTGGTCGTTCATCAACAAACGCCAAGGCGCAGGGAGGAGAGCCATGAAACAGCATCTGGTAGAGATCAAGGGTTCAACCCTGTTTGACGAGTATCTGCAAAGCATGGGCGTGCCCAGCACGACGCTCGACCGGGAGCAGGATATCTATCTGCAGGAACGCCACCTGGGAGCCATTCGCCGGGTGCAAGGAGAACTGCGCTTTTATCTGCGTGCCAACGCCCTGAACAAACGGTGATCAGGATCCGGTCACAGAACCCGCAGCAAAGGCGTATTAGACTGGTATCTTCCCCCTTCTGTCGGGAGTGCCCATGAAAGCAAGCGGTCTGGATCGGCTGTTCAAACCCCACTCAATCGCCGTGATCGGCGCCTCGACCGACCCGCTCAAGGCGGGTCATGTGATCGTGCGCCACCTGCTGGCGGGCCACTTCAAAGGGCCCATCCTCCCCGTCACCCCGCGTAACAAAGCCATCGCCGGCGTGCTGGCCTATCCCGATATCGCCAGCCTGCCGCTGACCCCGGATCTCGCCATCATCTGCACCAGGCGGGAGCGGGTCTTGCCGTTGCTGGAGGCGCTCGGCCAGAAGGGTGGGGGGGCGGCCATCATACTGGCCGCCGACTTTTCCCCCGAGGAGCGGCTGGAGCTGAAACGGGTCTGCCAACAATACGGCATTCGCCTGCTCGGCCCCAACAGCATGGGGATGCTGCTGCCCGGCCAGGGGATCAACGCCAGCTTTTCACCCATTGCCGCCAAGCCGGGGCAGGTCGCCTTTCTGTCGCAATCCGCCGCCGTCAGCACCACCATTCTGGATTGGGCCAAGCAGCATGAGCTGGGCTTCTCCGCCTTCATCTCCCTGGGTGATCACTGCGACATCGACTTCGGCCAGCTGCTGGATCAGCTCTCCCGCGACTGCGTCACCCGCGCCATTTTGATCTACATGGACAAGTTGCACGACGCCCGCCACTTTCTCTCGGCGGCGCGGGCAGCCTCGCGTAACAAGCCGATCCTGGTACTGAAAAGCGGGCGCCACGAACCGGCCCACGGTCTCGACAATGTCTATGATGCCGCCATCCGTCGCGCCGGCATGCTGCGGGTACGCGATACCCACGAACTGTTTGCCGCGGTGGAAACCCTCAGCCACTCCATGACCCTCAAGGGGGAGCGGCTCGCCATCATCTCCAACGGCCGCGGGCTGGCCAATATGGCGGTGGATGTGCTGCTGGAGCGGGGCGGCAAGCTGGCTCGCCCGCCGCTCGATATCGGCAGCGATGCTACCATCACCACCTATCAGGAGGCGCTGGACAACGTGTTGCAGGAAGATGGCATCGACGCCATCCTGATCATCCACGCCCCCTCGCTCACGGCACCGAGCGCGCCGCTGGCCAGCCATCTTATTGCCCATCTGAAACAGCACCCCAGAGCGCGCCGTTTCAACATCCTCACCAACTGGGCGGGTGAATACTCGGCGCAGGAGGGGCGCAAACTCTTTACCGAGGCGGGCTTCCCGACCTACCGCACACCGGAAAGCGCCATGGCCGCCTTCATGCACATGGTGGAATACCGCCGCAACCAGAAGCAGTTGATGGAGACACCGGCGTCACTGCACGGCAACCAACTCAATGGCGAGCTCTGCCAGCAGTTGATCCGTCAGGCGCAGGAGCGCAAGCAACTGAGGCTGGATACCCATCTGGTACACCCGATTTTGCAAGCCGCCGGTCTCTCGACCCTGCCAACCTGGATCGTTACCGACGCCATTGAGGCGACCCTGACCGCAGAGCAGATCGGCTATCCGGTGGCGGTGAAGCTGCGCTCGCCCGACATCCTGCACAAGTCTGCCGTGCACGGCGTGGTGCTCAATCTGCGCACCTCGGCCGAAGTGGCGCAAGCTGCAGATGCCATTCTGGACAGGGTCAAACAGCATGATCCGGGCGCCCACATCGAAGGCTTGCTGGTGCAACGCATGGCTCGCCGCAGCGGTGGCCTGGAGCTGCGGGTGCGGATCCAGCAAGACGCCATCTTTGGCCCCGTCATTCTGCTGGGTGAGTCGGGTGCGGAACCGCAGGAGATGGTGGCTGCCTTGCCACCGCTCAATCAGGCACTGGCTCGTTACCAGATCATCGGAGCCCTCAAGAGCCGCAAGATCCGTGAACAGGCCACGCCGGAGCGACTGGATATTGATGCTCTCGGTCAGGTGCTCTGCCAACTCTCCGAACTGCTGCTCGCCTTTCCTGAGATTCAGGAACTGGACCTGCACCCGCTGCAAGCGTGCGGTGCCGAAATGGTGGTGCTGGATGCCAGCCTCATGCTGGCTGACCCCACCATCCCGACCAGCAACCGACTGGCGATCCGTCCCTATCCTACCGAACTGGAGGAGGGTGCCTGGCTTAAGGATCAGCGCCATATCCTGCTGCGCCCAATCCGGCCGGAAGATGAACCGGCTCACAAGCAGTTCGTGCTGCGGGTCTCCGATGAAGACAGGTACAAACGCTTCTTCGCCGATGTGGGCGAGCTGGGTCATGAAGAGCTGGCTCGCATGACCCAGATCGATTACGACCGGGAGATGGCCTTTGTGGCGGTGGGGCAAGATGGCGAGCTGCAGGATCAAATCCTCGGCGTGGTACGCGCTATCTCGACCCCGGACATGAGCGATGCCGAGTTTGCCATTCTGGTGCGATCGGACTTGAAAGGGGTGGGGCTCGGCAAATTGATGATGGAGAAGATCATCCGTTACGCCAAAGAGCAGGGGATTGGCCAGCTATCCGGCATGACCATGCCCAGCAATCGCGGCATGGTCAACCTCGCCAAACGGCTTGGCTTCAAGATCGACGTGCAAATGGAAGAGGGGGTGGTCAATATGGAACTGCCCTGTAACCAGCAGGCGGCAGAAGGCTGATTTGGCCGCCTCTAGACTCGCCCAAGTGACTTCCAATGAAGCTGACAAGGCTCGAATATAGCCAGAAAATGGTGGAAATAACCGGCTATCTGGCACTCTTACTTGGCAGGGAAAAGCCAGATATTGGTGGTTTAACACGCTAAAAACATCAAAGCCCGGTCGTGAAGCCGGGCTTTGTATTGGTTCCGATGTGCAAATATGTGGGTCGCTGGGCAAAATCGCCCATAGCAAAAAGGCCTTCCCATCTGGGAAGGCCTTCAAATTAGTGGCGGAGCGGACGGGACTCGAACCCGCGACCCCCGGCGTGACAGGCCGGTATTCTAACCGACTGAACTACCGCTCCGCATTCGGTTAGCTTGCGCTAAATTGGTTGCCGCTTCTTATGAGGTGTCATCCTCGCAGCCAGTGACGTGATTCTTCACATCACCGTTTAATTGGGTGCCTGGCAGTGTCCTACTCTCGCATGGCGAATGCCACACTACCATCGGCGCTACCGCGTTTCACTTCTGAGTTCGGCATGGGATCAGGTGGTTCCACGGCGCTATGGCCGCCAGGCAAATTCTTCAATCTTGGAAAGCTGATGTGAATAACAACTTGGCTAGTTTGCTTTGTCATTACCACTGAATTTGAGTAGTTCGTTCATTCGCTACAAGCCTTAGAACACTTCTTGGGTGTTGTATGGTTAAGCCTCACGGGTAATTAGTACGGGTTAGCTCAATGCATCGCTGCACTTACACACCCCGCCTATCAACGTTGTGGTCTCCAACGGCCCTTTAGGACCCTCAAGGGGTCAGGGATGACTCATCTCAGGGCTCGCTTCCCGCTTAGATGCTTTCAGCGGTTATCGATTCCGAACTTAGCTACCGGGCAGTGCCACTGGCGTGACAACCCGAACACCAGAGGTTCGTTCACTCCGGTCCTCTCGTACTAGGAGCAACTCCCTTCAATCATCCAACGCCCACGGCAGATAGGGACCGAACTGTCTCACGACGTTCTGAACCCAGCTCGCGTACCACTTTAAATGGCGAACAGCCATACCCTTGGGACCGACTTCAGCCCCAGGATGTGATGAGCCGACATCGAGGTGCCAAACACCGCCGTCGATATGAACTCTTGGGCGGTATCAGCCTGTTATCCCCGGAGTACCTTTTATCCGTTGAGCGATGGCCCTTCCATTCAGAACCACCGGATCACTATGACCTACTTTCGTACCTGCTCGACCTGTCCGTCTCGCAGTTAAGCTGGCTTATGCCATTGCACTAACCTCCTGATGTCCGACCAGGATTAGCCAACCTTCGTGCTCCTCCGTTACTCTTTGGGAGGAGACCGCCCCAGTCAAACTACCCACCAGGCACTGTCCGCGAGCCCGATTCAGGGCCCTGCGTTAGAACATCGAACATACAAGGGTGGTATTTCA
>NZ_CP077210.1:3560000-3632500 GCF_019047065.1 Aeromonas sp. FDAARGOS 1414
ATCAAGACCTTGGCATACTTGCTGAGGTTGCACATCGGCAAGGTATGCAGGTCATGCATCACCACTTCGCATCCCGGCATCTGCTCCAGCATGACATCGACTATTTTGCGGGTTTGGCCATCCCGAGAGGAATAAAGCACCAGAATCTTGTCCATAACAACCTCAACTACGCCAGAATGCAGGAGTAAACAGTACCAGAAGCGTAAAAATTTCCAATCGACCAAACAACATAGCCAACACCAGTACCCACTGGGCCGCCGGCGAGATATTGCCGAAGTTGGCTGATACCTCTCCCAAACCCGGGCCTACGTTGGTGAAAGCCGCAGCCACAGCGGTGAATGCGGTCACTTCGTTCAGTCCCGTCATCAGCAAAAGCAACATGAACATAAAGAAGAGAATAATATAGGTGGCGAAGTAGCCCCACACCGCCTCGACGATGCGCTCGGGCACCGCCCGATTCCCCAGCTTCAAGGTATAGATGGCTCTGGGGTGAACCAGCCGCTTCAACTCGCGCATCCCCTGCATGAACAGGATCATAAAACGCATCACCTTGATGCCTCCGCCCGTACTGCCCGCACAACAGCCGATAAAGGCGGAAAACATCAGCAGCATGGGCAGGAACGAGGGCCAGTCGGCATAGGTAGTGGTGCTGTAGCCGGTGGTGGTACCCAGAGAGACCGCCTGAAACAACCCGTGGTTGAGCGCCTCTTGCCAGGTGGCGTAGTGTCCGTGGGTCAGCAAGGCGACAAAGCAGATCATCACCAAGGTTGCCTGGATAGCCAGGAACACCTTGAGTTCAGAATCGTAAAGGTAGCGACCGAGCCGCACCGGGCGGTGGGAGAAGACGGTAAAGTGGAGCGCAAAGTTCACGCTGGCCAGCAACAGGAACACCACGGTAATCAGGTTGATGACCGGACTGTTGAAGAAACCGATGCTGGCATCGTGGGTGGAGAAGCCACCGACCGACAGCGTCGAGAACGAATGGCAAACCGCATCGAACAACGTCATTCCGGCGAGCCAGTATGCCAAGGCACAGAGCGCGGTCAGCAGCAGATAGATGAACCAGAGCGCCTTGGCCGTTTCGGCGATGCGCGGCGTCACCTTGGTATCCTTCACCGGCCCCGGGATCTCGGCACGATAGAGCTGCATACCCCCGATACCCAGCAGTGGCAGAATGGCCACCGCCAGTACGATGATCCCCATCCCCCCCAGCCACTGCAGCAGCTGGCGATAGAACAGAAACGCCTTGGGCAGATTATCGAGCCCGGTCAGTACCGTTGCGCCAGTGGTGGTCAGGCCGGAGAAAGATTCGAAGAAGGCCTCCGAAACCGACATATCCGGCACGTCGCTCATGATGAAGGGCACTGCCCCCACACTGCCCAGCACGGTCCAGAACAGCACCACAATCAGAAAGCCCTCTTTCGAGCGCATCTCCTTCTTGTGATAGCGATTGGGAAACCAGAGCACCACACCGAGCAGCAGGGCGATCAGAAAAGAGCTGACGAACTCGGCACCACCACCATCCCGATAGCCAAAGGCCACCAGTGCAGGCAACAGCATGGTCGAGCTGAACAGCGCAACCAGCAGGCCAACAATGCGAATAATGCTCAGAATGTGCATTACAGCTCCCTTTCCCCAATTAAAGAGCGATGGATTCTAGCCATCTAAGGGACTGAGGGATACCCGCCCATGAGTCCGGTCGGTCAATTCACGGTCCACCTGAGCCCAAACCGAGGACTCCCACGCCACCTGCAAGGTGACCTGCTGACCGTAATCCGCCGCCAGCAATTCGCCATTATGGCTGCTGATCAGCGACTCGACAGTCCCCATGTCACCGTAATCGCAGTGAATGAGAGAGGGAGTGCGCGGCACCTTGAGCAAAGTTGGCAATTGCTTGAGAGCGGCACCGACACCGCCCCCATAGGCTTTGACCAATCCACCGGTACCAAGCTGGATGCCGCCGTAGTAACGCACCACCACGGCACAGATTTCACCGATCCCCGACCCCATCAGCTGGGCCAGGATCGGCTTGCCCGCGGTACCGGAAGGTTCGCCATCATCGCTGAAGCCGTAAACCTGGCTATCTTGCGGCGCGCCCGCCACAAAGGCCCAGCAGTGGTGGCGAGCGGCCGGATGTTGGCGCTTGATCTCGTTGACCCACCCCTTGGCCGCCTCGACGGTCGGGGTGTGGGCGATCAGGGTAATGAAGCGACTCTTCTTTATCTCTTCGGTCAACTCCAGCGGGGCAGCCGGAATGGAGTACGCTGCCGCCATCAGAGTCCTGCTTGTCTGGTCATGTTCTCCACCCCGTTGGCGTGCAGCACCACGTTGTCTTCGATGCGGATGCCGCCGAACGGACGCAGCGCCTCCACCTTGTTCCAGTTGACCCTCTTGCCCTGTTCGCCCTGACGCAGCGGCTCCAGCAAACTGTCGATGAAGTAGAGACCCGGCTCGATGGTGAACACCTGACCCACCTCCATCACCCGGGTGCAGCGCAGATAGGGGAACAGCTCGGGCGCCGCCAGATGGGTGCCGCGCTCATCCTGCATGAAACCGCCCGCATCGTGCACCTGCAAACCGAGGAAGTGGCCGAGGCCGTGAGGGAAGAAGACGTTGGTCACCCCGGTGTTGATCATCTCGTCTACCGACATGTCCACCAGCTCGGTCGCTTGCAGCAGGCGCGCCAGCTTGTGGTGCATCTGCAGATGCAGCTCGCTGTAGCGGCGACCCGGTTTGATCTCCTTGATGATTTCCTGCTGCTGCTCGTCGAGGGCTGCAATCAGATCAGCAAACTCGCCTCGCCGCCACGCCCAGGTACGGGTGATGTCGGAGGCATAACCGTGAAAATCGACACCGGCATCGATCAGGAAGGAGTGGCGCTCCGCATCCGGCACCCGCAAGGCGGACAAATGGGTGTAGTGAAGGATGGCCGCGTTGCGGTTGATGGCGACGATATTGCCGTAGGGCGCCTCATTGGCCCCCTGCCCGACCGCCTTCATGTAGGCCAGATTAATCTCGAACTCGCTCGCCCCCGCCATAAAGGAGTCCTTGGCGGCAATATGGCCGCGTACCCCGATCCGGTTCGCCTCGCGCAGACACTCCAGCTCATAGTGGGTCTTGTAGGCGCGGTGATAGTGCAGGTAGTTGAGTACCGCCTCCGGATTGGGTTGGGTCAGACCCAGCAGCTCGGCCACTTCCAGATGACCACCAAGATAGGCCCACTCCTGCTTGTTGGCAGGTAGATGGTCGGCCACCTGTTCCGGCCGGGTCAGGAAACGGATATCGAAGAACTCGACCCAGAAGGCATTGGGCAGATCCGCTACTTTGTGCCAGAAATCCACCGGGCGGTAGAACAGCAGGATTGGTTTGTTCACCCCGTCCACCAGCAGCCAGCAGTGGGGATTGTCCAGCACCGGCAACCAGGCCTTGAAGTGGGGGTTTACCTTGAACGGATAATCCTGATCATCGAGGAAGATGCGGTGAGTCTGGCCGGAGTGGATGGCCAGTCCGCTGAGCCCCTGTTGTTGCAGAATGTCGCGGGTGCGCTGCTGCAAGGTATCGAGGTGCTGGGCAAAAAGTTGGCTGTAGCTGCTCATGGCGTCCTGCTCCGAGGTGAATGTGATTGCAGCATAACATCAAGCGCTTGGCGGCTCGACCCGTCAAGCTGCCGCTTCGTGAGGTAACGCATACGTTACAAACGTGTTTGTTATCAACACAAAACCAATCATTAACAAATCAAAAACAATTCAATACACTGCCGGTAGATACATGAAGTCAGGGATTACTCATGGACAACCTCTGCCTGTGGCAACCGGATCCGCTCGGGATGCAGCAATCCAACCTCTACCGTTTTATGGCGGAGGTGAACCGTTTCCACGGCTTGCAGTTGCAGAACTATCCGCAGCTTTACCAATGGTCGGTGGAGAAGACCACCCGTTTCTGGCCGCTGGTATGGCAACACTGCGGCGTCAAGGGCGAGCTCGGCAACATAGTGGCGGAGAACCGTCAGGATATGCAGCGCACTCGCTGGTTCCCCGATAGCTGCCTCAACTTCGCCGAAAACCTGCTGCGCCGTCAAGACGAGAGCCCGGCCATCATATCCCGCATCGAAGGGGGTCCAAGCCGTACTCTGAGCTGGGGTGAACTGAGTGATCAGGTTGCCCGGCTGGCTCAGTGGCTGCGCAATCAGGGGATTGGTCGTGGCGATGTGGTCGCCGCCTACCTGCCCAATATTCCGGAAACCGTGGTTGCCATGCTGGCAACCACCAGCATTGGGGCGATCTGGACCTCCACCAGCCCCGACTTCGGTGAAGCCAGCGTGGTGGAGCGCTTCGGCCAGACCCGACCACGAGTGCTGTTTGCGGTGGATGGCTATCGCTACAACGGCAAAGCTATCGACATTCAACAGAAGGTCGCCAGCGTGGTGAGCCAGATCGGCAGCATAGAGCAAACGGTGATGATCCCCCTGCTCGGCAACCCGCTGCAGCTTGGCCACGACTGGCAGCAACTGCTGGCGAGCCAGCCGGACGCCAGCCTCCAGTTCGAGCCGATGGCTTTCAATGACGCGCTCTACATCCTCTACTCTTCCGGCACCACCGGCAAACCCAAGTGCATCGTGCACGGGATTGGCGGCACCCTGCTGCAACACCTGAAAGAGCACCAGCTGCACTGCGACATCAAACCGGGGGAGCGGATCTTCTACTTCACCACCTGCGGCTGGATGATGTGGAACTGGCTGGTGAGCGCCCTCGCCTCCGGCGCCACCCTGGTGCTCTATGACGGCTCGCCATTTTACCCGGATGGCAACGTGCTGTGGGATCTGGCCCGCGACGAGCAGGTCGCTCTGTTCGGCACCTCGGCCAAGTATCTCGACGCGCTGCACAAACAGGGTTATGCCCCCATCAAGAGCCACGATTTGCCGCACTTGCGGCTGATCTGCAGCACCGGCTCTGTGCTGTCGCCGGAAGGATTCGACTACGTCTATCAGCAGATAAAGCAGAATGTGCAGCTCAGCTCCATCTCAGGCGGCACCGATATCTGCTCCTGCTTCGTCATCGGCAACCCGCTCAGCCCTGTCTATCGCGGCGAGAGTCAGGGGCGCGGCCTCGGTCTCGCAGTGCAGGTATTCAACGAAGCGGGCCAGCCGGTGCAGGGGGAGAAGGGCGAGCTGGTCTGCACCAAGCCGTTCCCGGCCCAGCCCATCTACTTCTGGGGCGACGAGAATGGCGACAAGTACCACGCCGCCTACTTCGAGCGCTTCGACAACATCTGGTGCCACGGCGACTGGATCGAGCTGACCCCGACCGGTGGCATTCTGTTCTACGGCCGCTCCGACGCCACCCTCAACCCGGGCGGCGTGCGCATCGGCACCAGCGAGATCTATCGCTATGTTGAACAACTCGACGAGGTGGAGGAGAGCATCGTCATCGGCCAGCAGTGGCAGCAGGACGAGCGGGTGGTGCTGTTCGTCAAGCTCAAGGCGGGTTGCAAGCTGGATGAGCCGCTGCGCGAGCGGATCCGCCAGCAAATAAAGCAGCACTGCACCGCCCGCCACGTGCCCGCCCGCATCCTGCAGGTGGATGCCATCCCCCGCACCAAGTCCGGCAAGATCGTCGAACTGGCGGTGCGCGAAGTGGTACACAACCGGCCGGTCAACAACACCCATGCCCTCGCCGATCCCGAGGTGCTGAACCAGTATCGCAACCGGCCGGAACTAGCCAGTTGATAACAAACTCATATTCATCCGAGGCGCCGCAAGGCGCCTCTCTTTTGCCCGTTTTGTGATGAAGAGCTTTTACTCGAGATCTGTTAAACAAATGTTTTAAATAGGTGTTGAAAATGTCTCCTTTTGGATCAATAGTGAGCCTCGCCCCCTGCTGGGGATTAAGGAGCACCACTCCCCACTGAGTGGGAACAAGGAGACACTCTCATGATCTACCAAGGCGAAACCCTGTCGGTCAGCTACCTCGAAAACGGCATCGCCGAGCTGAGGTTTGATGCCCCGGGTTCAGTCAACAAGCTGGATCGCGCTACCCTGCTCTCCCTGAGCGAAGCGATCGCCGCATTACAACAAGAACGTGAACTAAAAGGTCTGATCCTCACCTCCGGCAAAGACGCCTTTATCGTCGGTGCCGACATTACCGAATTCCTGGAACTGTTCGATCTGCCGCAAGAAGATCTGCTCGGCTGGCTGAAAAAGGCCAACGACATCTTCAATGCCATCGAAGATCTGCCGGTTCCGACCCTCTCCGCCATCAAGGGCCACGCTCTGGGCGGCGGCTGCGAGACCATCCTCTCCACCGACTTCCGTCTGGCCGACACCAGCGCCAAGATTGGCTTGCCCGAGACCAAACTCGGCATCATGCCGGGCTTTGGCGGCACCGTCCGTCTGCCACGAGTGATCGGTGCCGACAACGCACTGGAGTGGATCACCACCGGCAAGGATTACCGTGCCGATGACGCCCTCAAGGTGGGCGCCATTGACGCCGTGGTCGCCCCGGATGCACTGCAGAGCGCTGCGCTGCAGATGATCAAGGACGCCATCGCGGGCAAGCTGGACTGGCAGAGCCGTCGCGCCGCCAAGAAAGCGCCGCTGCGCCTCTCCAAACTGGAAGCCATGATGAGCTTCACCACCGCCGCCGGCATGGTTGCCGCCGTGGCGGGCAAACACTATCCGGCGCCGATGACTGCGGTGAAAACCGTCGAGGCCGCCGCAGGTATGGGCCGTGACGAAGCTCTGGTGGCCGAGGCACAAGGCTTTATCAAGCTGGCCAAAACCGATGTCGCCAAGGCACTGGTCGGGATCTTCCTCAACGATCAACACATCAAGGCGCTGGCCAAGAAGGCGGCCAAGCAGGCAACCAAGGCCACTGGCCACGCCGCCGTACTGGGTGCCGGCATCATGGGTGGCGGCATCGCCTACCAGTCTGCCAGCAAGGGCATTCCGGCGGTGATGAAGGATATCAACGAGAAGGCGCTGGCACTTGGCATGGGTGAAGCCACCAAGCTGCTCAACGGCCAGCTCGAAAAGGGTCGCATCGACGGCATCAAGATGGGTCAGGTGCTCTCTGCCATCACTCCGACCCTCAGCTATGACAACGTCAAGCATGTGGACGTCGTTGTCGAAGCCGTGGTCGAGAACCCGAAAGTGAAAGCCGCCGTACTGGGCGAAGTGGAAGGGATCATCGGCGAAGACGCCGTGCTCGCCAGCAACACCTCCACCATTCCCATCTCCCTGCTGGCCAAGG
Source organism: Aeromonas sp. FDAARGOS 1414 (assembly GCF_019047065.1). Classification (NCBI taxonomy): domain Bacteria; kingdom Pseudomonadati; phylum Pseudomonadota; class Gammaproteobacteria; order Aeromonadales; family Aeromonadaceae; genus Aeromonas; species Aeromonas sp. FDAARGOS 1414. The sequence goes on from NZ_CP077210.1 coordinate 3,567,248, forward strand.
GGCTGAAGCGCCCGCAGAACTTCTGCGGTATGCACTTCTTCAACCCGGTGCACCGTATGCCACTGGTGGAGATCATCCGCGGCGAGCAAACCTCCGATGAAACCATCAACCGCGTGGTGGCCTATGCCGCCGCCATGGGCAAGTCCCCTGTGGTGGTCAACGATTGCCCGGGCTTCTTCGTCAACCGGGTGCTGTTCCCCTACTTCTTCGGCTTCAACAAGCTGGTCGCCGATGGTGCTGACTTCGCGGCCGTCGACAAGGTGATGGAGAAGGAGTTTGGCTGGCCCATGGGCCCCGCCTATCTGCTGGACGTGGTCGGCATCGACACCGGTCACCATGCCGGTGATGTGATGGCGCAGGGCTTCCCGGCACGCATGAGCAAGGAAGGTCGCACCGCCATCGACGTGATGTACGAAGTGAATCGCTTCGGTCAGAAGAACGGCAAGGGCTTCTACGCCTACGAGCAGGACAAGAAGGGCAAACCGAAGAAGGTGGCCGACGCCGCTGCTTACGAGCTGCTGGCCCCCATCGCCAAGCCGAAACAGGATTTCGACAAGGAAGCCATCATCGCTCGCATGATGATCCCGATGATCAACGAGGTGGTGCTCTGTCTGGAAGAGGGCATTGTCGCCACGCCAGCCGAAGCCGACATCGCGCTGGTCTACGGTCTGGGCTTCCCTCCCTTCCGCGGCGGCGTGTTCCGCTATCTGGACACTATCGGTCTGGATCGCTACGTGGCCATGGCCGACCAGTATGCCGATTTGGGCCCGCTCTACCGCGTCAGCGACAAGCTGCGCGAGATGGCTGCCCAGGGCAAAACCTTCTACTGATTGCGGAAAGGAGATCCATTCATGAAAGACGTAGTCATTGTCGACTGTATCCGGACCCCGATGGGCCGGTCCAAGGGCGGCGCCTTCCGCAACGTGCGTGCAGAAGATCTGTCCGCGCACCTGATGAAATCCATCCTGCTGCGCAACCCCAACCTCGACCCGAACGAGATCGAGGATATCTACTGGGGCTGCGTGCAGCAGACCCTGGAGCAGGGCTTCAACATCGCCCGCAACGCCGCGCTGCTGGCCGGTATTCCGAAGCAGGTGGGGGCGGTCACCGTCAACCGTCTGTGCGGCTCCAGTATGCAGGCGCTGCACGACGCCTCCCGCGCCATTCAGGTAGGTGATGGGGATATCTTCATCATCGGCGGCGTCGAGCACATGGGTCACGTACCGATGAGCCACGGCGTCGACTTCCACCCCGGCATGGCCAAATCGGTGGCGAAAGCCTCCGGCATGATGGGATTGACTGCCGAGATGCTCGGCAAGCTGCACGGCATCAGCCGTCAGCAGCAGGACGAGTTTGCCGCCCGCTCCCACCGCCGTGCCCACGCGGCAACCGTGGAAGGACGTTTTGCCAAGGAGATCGTCGGGCTGGAAGGCCATGACGCCAGCGGCGCCCGCTTCTTCTACGACTATGACGAGGTGATCCGCCCGGAGACCACGGTCGAAACCCTGAGCCAGCTGCGCCCGGTGTTTGACCCGGTCAACGGCACCGTCACCGCCGGCAGCTCCTCGGCGCTGTCCGATGGCGCCGCCGCCATGCTGGTGATGAGCGCGGATCGCGCCAAGGCCCTCGGCCTCACGCCGCGCGCCAAGGTACGTGCCATGGCTATCGCCGGCTGTGACGCCGCCATCATGGGTTACGGCCCGGTACCGGCGACCCAGAAGGCGCTCAAGCGTGCCGGTCTGACCGTCGGTGATATCGACCTGTTCGAGCTGAACGAGGCGTTTGCCGCCCAGTCCCTGCCCTGCGTGAAGGATCTGGGTCTGCAGGATCTGATGGACGAGAAGGTAAACCTGAACGGTGGCGCCATTGCCCTGGGTCACCCGCTCGGCTGCTCCGGTGCCCGCATCTCCACCACCCTCATCAATCTGATGGAGGAGAAGGATGCTACCCTGGGGGTTGCCACCATGTGTATCGGTCTGGGTCAGGGTATCGCCACCGTGTTTGAACGGGTGTGATAACCAACCGGATCGACGGGATGCACTACTGAGAGTTGTCCCTTTTCGGGGCCAGTCTGACTGGCCCCTTTTCAAGTCTGTGACGAGCGCCACACGGGGTGCTCGTCAGTGGTCAGAAGCTGTCTGTTGGCCGTCCCGTTTGGGTCGGCCTTTTTTCGTTTTAATCTTATCAATAGGCTGTTATTGCCTTAAACCTCACATTAGATAGGGGGCTTGCTTGCTTTTTACTCCCCCGACAGGTTCAATCTGCACAAAAAAATGGGTGGATGCACATACATATGTCAATGAGCAAACAACTGCTGATCGTCGATGACGACCAAGAGATCCGCGAGCTGCTCAATGAGTACCTGACCCGGGCGGGCTTTCAGGTATTGACGGCGGCGGAGGGCAACGAGATGCGCCAGCAACTCGCCCTGCACAGCCCGGACCTGATTATTCTGGACATCATGATGCCCGGCGAGGACGGTTTTACCCTCTGCCAGCAGATCCGTCGTGACTCCCAGGTGCCCATCATCATGCTGACCGCCGCCTCCGACGAAGCGGATCGGGTGATCGGCCTGGAACTCGGTGCCGACGACTATATCGCCAAGCCGTTCAGCCCCCGCGAACTGCAGGCCCGCATCAAGGCGCTGCTGCGCCGCGCCGAATTCCGCCAGCCGGAAAAAGAGAAAGAGCCAAGCCGCCGCCTGCGTTTTGCCGAGTGGACCCTCGACACCCTGAGCCACCAGCTGACCCATGATGATGGCAGCCTGCTGGATCTCTCCGGCAGCGACGCCATGCTGCTCGGCATGTTCCTGCAACAGCCCGGCGTGGTGCTGGATCGGGACACCATCTCGGATGCCACCCGCGGCCGCGAAAGCCTGCCGATGGAGCGCGGTATCGACGTGCAGATCAGCCGTCTGCGCCAGAAGCTGGGCGACAACGGCAAGAGCCCGCGCATCATCAAGACCATCCGCGGTAGCGGCTACATGCTGATTGCCGAGGTGCACGAGCTGCCATGAGCAACAAGTGGTCCTGGGGGGCGCTGGTGCCCCGCTCCCTGTTGTCACGGATGATCCTGCTGTTGTTGCTGGCCATCCTGCTCTCCCAGACCATTCTGACCGGCATCTGGATGCAGCAGATCCAGAAGCGGGAACTGGAGGGGATGCTCAGCACCACCCGCAACCTCGCCATGTCTGCCGCTTCCACCGTCAACTTCTTCAAATCCCTGCCGCTGCAGTATCGCCATATCGCGCTGGACCAGCTGCGCAACATGGGGGGCAGCCGCTTCTTCGTCTCGCTCAACGAGGAAGAGATCCACATCAACGCCATCCCCGACAGCGAACGCAAGACGCAGGTGCTGGAGGAGGTGCAGGGAGTGCTGACCCGCAAGCTCTCCGATGCCATGGCGATCAAGGTGGATTTCTCCCGGCCCGATGACCTCCACGTCTTCAACAACGACACCTTGCTGGCGGATCTCCCCTCCTCCTGGGCCCGCTACACCCTGTCGCTGGAACCGCTCAATCCACCGGTACTGGTGACCCAGATCGAGATTGAAAAGGGGGAGTGGCTCTATCTGGCAGCCCTGCTGCCCGCCCCCTACATGACCCTCGACGATACCGTGATGCCGAGCAACCAGGTGCGTTTCATCGCCCTGATGACGGTGTTCCTCTGCTTCTTCACCTTTATGCTGGTGCGCTGGCAGACCCGGCCGCTGCGCCGTCTCGCCAAGGCGGCGGTGAATCTCGGCAAGGATATCGATCAGCCTTCGCTCAAAGAGGAAGGAGCGTCGGAAATCGTGGCGGCGACCCGCGCCTTCAACATCATGCAGCACCGCATTCGCCGCTATATCGACGATAGAGAGCGGCTGTTCAGCTCCATCTCCCACGACCTCAAGACCCCCATCACCCGACTGCGACTGCGGGTCGAACTGCTCGACGACGAGGTGCAAATCGCCAAGTTCAACAAGGATCTCGACGAGCTGGAGCTGATGGTGAAAGGGGCGCTGCAGACGGTCAAAGAGACCGACATTCACGAGAATATCGAGGAGATCGACATCAACGCCCTGCTTGAACAGATGGCGGAGTCGATGAACCTGCACGACGAGCGGCTGACCATCGAAGGGCACTGCAAGTGGCCCTATCGCGGCAAGCTGCTGGCGCTCAAACGCTGCATCGGCAATCTGGTGGACAACGGCATTAAATATGGCCAGCGGGTGCGCATCATCATCATGGATGACGAGGAGATGCTGATCCTCTTCATCATGGATGAGGGCCCCGGCCTGCCGGACGATCAGTTCGAGCGTATCTTCGAACCCTATTACCGGCTCAGCACGGATCAGGCTGGCACCGGCCTCGGCCTTGGCATCGCCCGCAACATTGCCCACGCCCACGGCGGCGATCTGGTGCTGGAAAATCGTCCGCAAGGTGGCCTGCAGGCCACGCTCTCCCTACCAAGGCAGTAACCTTATGAAGTGGTTGTCTTTTTCTGTCATCGCCCTGCTCTCTGCTCCCGTTGCCGCCTCCCAGGTGGAGGTACTGCACTGGTGGACATCCGGCGGCGAAGCGAAAGCGGTCGAAGTGCTCAAATCCGAGTGGACCAAACAGGGCAACCAGTGGAACGACTTTGCAGTGCAGGGCGGCGGCGGCAAGAGTGCCATGACGGTATTGAAAAGCCGGGCACTGGCCGCCAACCCGCCAGAAGCGGCCCACCTCAAGGGCTATGAGCTCAAGGAGTGGGCCGGGCTCGGCTTCCTGCGCGATCTCACCCCGATGGCCGAACACCTCGGCTGGTACAGTCAGATGCCGCCCATGGTGCGTGCCACCCTCAGCCAGAATGGCGCCCTGATGGCGGTGCCCACCGGCATCCACCGGGTCAACTGGCTGTGGCTCAACCGCAAGATCTTCGAGCGCAACAAGCTGACTCCACCCACCGACTGGGCCCAGTTTGTCACCGTCGCCGACCAGCTTAAAAAACGGGGCATCACCCCGCTCGCCATCGGCAACGAGCCCTGGCAGCTGGCGGTGTTGTTTGAAACGGTGGCGCTCGGTGAGGGCGGTAAAGAATTCTATCGCAAGGCGTTCCTCCTGCAGGACAGCGCCACCCTGACCGGCCCCGACATGGTGCGGGTGCTGACCCGCTTCCAGCAGCTGCGCGCCTATGTGCCGCAAAAATACGCCGGTCTGAAGTGGCATCAGGCCACCAATCTGCTGGAGAGCGGTGGCGCCGCCATGCAGGTGATGGGGGACTGGGTGAAGGGGGAACTGAGCGCCGGTAACTACCGGCCGGGTGAGGATATCGCCTGCCTGCCGAGCCCGGGCAGCGCCGGACTGTTCAGCTACAACCTCGACTCCATCGCCATGTTTAAACAGCGGGATCCGGCCCAACTGCAGGCGCAAGGCGATCTGGCCCAGCTACTGATGACGCCGCAATTTCAGGAGGAGTTCAATCGGGTGAAGGGGTCGATTCCGGCGCTGACCAATCCCGACATGAGCAAGTTCGACCGCTGCGCCGTCCGCTCCTATCAGGACTTCCTGCTGGCGGAAAAGCAGGACAACCTGCTGCCCAGCATGGCAGAAGGGATGGCGACGCCGACCAATATGCGGCAGGCGATCCTCGATGTGCTGAGCAACTTCTTCAACGATCCCAAGGCCAACCCGGAGCAGACGGCACTGCATCTGGAGCGGGCCATGCGCTCGACCCGCTGATCCGGGCACATTGCCAAACGGCAGAAATGACAAAGGCGGAATTGCTCCGCCTTTGTTGTTGAATCGTCATCCGATTCAGGATTGATCGTTCTCGTCCTCATCCTCGTCATAGTAATCGCTGAGCTCGATCCAGAGCCCCAACCCGACCATCACCATGGAGCCGAACCAGGTACCGGTATTCCCGATCGGGCTGCCCATCACTATCATGGCGAAGGACAAGAACCCCATGCCTGCATAGGCTTGTAATCTGCCGTAGGAGACCTGCATATTCACCTCCTTGTTGAATATGGTTCAATTTTTATATTACTCGTCCGGCGCAAGCTGGATAGGGTTGAATAACATTTCGGTTACATATGCTGGTGAATGGGTCGTTTGTTTGATTATTTTTTAGCCCTGAGTATCATTGGCAGCCGAATAGGTTGAAGGTTGATAATAGATGAGTGATTTATTCTGCGATGCGACCCACGAGTTGGACGCAATCGGGCTTCGTTGCCCGGAACCCGTTATGATGGTTCGCAAGAAAGTGAGGCTGATGGCTGATGGCGAGACCCTGCTGGTCAGTGCCGACGATCCTTCAACCACCCGCGACATCCCCAGTTTCTGCCGCTTTATGGATCACACCCTGGTCGCCAGCGAGACAGAGCAGGCCCCCTACCGCTATCTGATCCGCAAGGGTCAATAAGCCCCCGTACCGGAGCACTCCATGACAACCATTACCCGAATCGGCACCACCCAGCGTTGGTCAGACGTGGTCATCCACAATAGCACCCTCTACGTGGTGGAAGTGCCCGTCAGCGAAGAGGCCGACATCCACCAGCAGACCCGCGAAGTGCTGGCAAGCCTGCAACGCCTGCTGGAAGCCAACGGCTCCGGCGTCGACAAGATCCTGATGGCCAACATCTATCTCAAAGACATTCAGGACATCGCCGCCTTCAACGAGCAGTGGGATGCCTGGATCCCGGCTGGCACCGCGCCGGTTCGCGCCTGCGTACAGGCCCGCTTGGCCCACGAAGGTTACAAGGTGGAAGTGCAGCTGACTGCCGCTGTCTAAGTAAAACGGGATGCCTGCCTCCCCTTATGCCGACACCGCGCCGGTTCGCGCCTGCGTACAAGCCCGGCTGGCCCATGAAGGCTACAAGGTCGAAGTGCAGCTGACTGCGGCTGTCTAAACAGTCATACCGACAGCTGGATAGCAAAAGGCCCCGCCATTACTGGCGGGGCCTTTTCGTTACCGAAACCTGAACGACTTAGGCTGTCGGGGTCAGGGTAATGGTCACGCGACGGTTCTGGGCTTTGCCAGCGGCGGTGCTGTTGGTAGCAACCGGCTGATCCGGGCCCACGCCGGTGGTGGAGATGCGGCTACCTGCTACGCCCTGACCAATCAGCTGAGCGGCAACGGCATCGGCACGATCGCGGGAGAGCTTCATGTTCAGATCGCGGGAACCTGTGCTGTCGGTGTGACCAACTACGTTCAGGCGGGTCTTGTCGAACTCGGCAACGACCATGGCCACGCCGGAGAGGGTGTTGGCACCGGCCGCTTTCAGCTGGGAGCTGGAGCTGTCGAAGGTCACGTTGTTCGGCATGTTGAGGATCAGCTCATTGCCATTGCGGGTCACGCTGACGCCGGTGCCCTGCAGTTTCTCGCGCAGCTTGGCTTCCTGCACGTCCATGTAGTAGCCGATACCGCCACCCAGCGCCGCGCCAGCAGCAACGCCGGTCAGGATGCCCTTCTTGCGGTCACCCTTGCTGGAGGAGAGCGCACCTACGGCCGCACCGGCAGCGGCGCCAGCCAGCGCGCCCCAGGCACCTTTGGAGGTCTGGGATTCACCTGTGTAGGGGTTGGTGGTACAGCCGCTCAGGGCAACGGTCAGTGCCAGAGCAGGCACCAGGATCTTGGCTCGCATGAAAAAACCTCTGTGAAAACAATCCGGCACCATGCCGGGGGCCGGATTGTAACGCGCTGGCACGCCATTGTCTGACGCAAGCCTGAACAGATGGCGAGAGTGGTGTTTTTTTGGGCAATCGGCGGGCTGTCAGCGCGGTAACTGACACTCGGCGTGGCAAGGACAGCTGACCAGATGATCGTTCACCATCCCCACCGCCTGCATAAAGGCGTAACAGATGGTGCTGCCGACGAAGTTGAAGCCGAGCTTCTTGAGCGCTTTCGACATGGCATCCGACTCCGGCGAGGTCGCCGGAATATCGCCGTTGCCCTGCCGCTGGTTGACGATGGGGGCGCCGCCAACAAAGCCCCACAGGTAATCTGCGAAGTCGATCCCCTGCTCCTGCAATGCCAGATAAGCGCGGGCATTTCTGATGATCGACTGCACCTTGAGCCGGTTGCGGATAATGCCGGTGTCCTGCATCAGCCGCTCTACATCCTGCTCGTCGAAGCGGGCAATCTGCACCGGATCAAAGTCGGCATAGGCGCGGTAGTAGCTCTCGGTGCGCTTGAGGATGGTGATCCACGACAGCCCCGCCTGCTGGCCGTCGAGACAGAGCTTGGCAAACAGCTCGCGCGAGTCATAGACCGGCCTGCCCCACTGTTTGTCATGGTATTCGATGTATTCCGGGTCCTTGGTCACCCAGGCGCAGCGCAGTTCCATTTCCTCTCCCTCGTTCTTTCAGCGGTTTGCCCGACCCTGCCCACTCTGCAGGCGGCACTGCTCACATCATATACCGGACATCCCGCCCGACCAGCCAGGGCGCAGCACCATCCCGCGAATCCGCTGCAATTTCGCCTATTATCCGACCATGCCAGACGGTATACTCCCTCGGTTCACATTCAGCAAATCTTGCTCTGATTTTCACTTCGCGCGAAAAAAATTATGCAAAAATTCGATGTCAAAACCTTTCAGGGCCTGATCCTGCAGCTGCAGGACTATTGGTCCCGCCAGGGCTGTACCATCATTCAGCCGCTGGATATGGAAGTGGGTGCCGGTACATCCCACCCCATGACCTGTCTGCGTGCCCTGGGCCCGGAGCCCATCGCCTGCGCTTACGTGCAACCGTCCCGCCGTCCGACTGACGGCCGCTACGGTGAAAACCCGAACCGCCTGCAGCACTACTACCAGTTCCAGGTGATCATCAAGCCTTCCCCCGACAACATTCAGGAACTCTATCTGGGCTCCCTGAAAGAGCTGGGCATGGACCCTGAAATCCATGACATCCGCTTCGTGGAAGACAACTGGGAAAACCCGACTCTGGGTGCCTGGGGTCTGGGTTGGGAAGTGTGGCTGAACGGCATGGAAGTGACCCAGTTCACCTACTTCCAGCAGGTTGGCGGCCTCGAGTGCAAGCCGGTCACCGGCGAGATCACCTACGGTCTCGAGCGTCTGGCCATGTACATTCAGGGCGTGGACAGCGTCTACGATCTGGTCTGGTCTGACGGCCCGCTGGGCAAGACCACCTACGGCGACGTGTTCCACCAGAACGAAGTGGAGCAATCCACCTACAACTTCGAACACGCCGATGTGGAGTTCCTGTTCCACTGCTTCGAGCAGTACGAGAAGGAAGCCCAGAATCTGCTGGCACTGGAAAAACCGCTGCCGCTGCCTGCCTACGAGCGCATCCTCAAAGCCGCTCACTCCTTCAACCTGCTGGATGCCCGCAAGGCCATCTCGGTCACCGAGCGTCAGCGCTACATCCTGCGCATTCGCACCCTGACTAAGGCCGTGGCAGAGGCATACTACGCCTCCCGCGAAGCGCTGGGCTTCCCTATGTGTCAGCGCAGTGAGAACAAGCAAGGTTAAGGAACGGACATGGCACAACATACATTTCTGGTAGAGATCGGTACTGCTGAGCTGCCGCCCAAAGCCCTGCGCTCCCTGGCCGAAGCCTTTGCCGACAACTTCAAAGCCGAACTGACCAAGGCCGATCTGGCCTTCGGCGACGTCGAGTGGTTTGCTTCACCGCGCCGTCTGGCGCTGAAGGTAAGCGAGCTGGCTGGCGAACAGCCGAGCAAGAGCGTCGAGAAGCGCGGCCCGGCCGTGGCTCAGGCGTTCGATGCCGAAGGCAAGCCGACCAAGGCTGCCGAAGGCTGGGCCCGTGGCAACGGCATCACCGTTGAGCAGGCCGAGCGTCTGGTCACCGACAAAGGCGAGTGGCTGGTTCACACCGCCAAGGTCGAAGGCCGTCCGGCCGTCGATCTGCTGGGCGAACTGGTCGCCTCCGCACTGGCCAAACTGCCGATCCCGAAAATGATGCGCTGGGGCGACAAGACCATCCAGTTCGTACGTCCGGTCTTCACTGTGACCCTGCTGCTGGATGGCGAGCTGGTTCCCGCCCACATTCTGGGTATCGACTCTGCCCGCACCGTTCGCGGCCACCGCTTTATGGGCGAGAGCGAATTCACCATCGACAACGCCAGCCAGTACCCGCAGATCCTGCAGGAGCGCGGCATGGTGATTGCCGACTTTATGGCGCGCAAGGCCAAGATCAAGGCTGACGTCGAAGCGGCCGCTGCCGCCTTCGGTGGCGTGGCCGATCTGGACGACGCCCTGCTGGAAGAAGTGACCGCACTGGTCGAGTGGCCGGTGGTGCTGACCGCCAACTTCGAAGAGAAGTTCCTGGCCGTGCCGGCTGAAGCGCTGGTGCACACCATGAAGGGTGACCAGAAGTACTTCCCGGTCTACGACAAGAGCGGCAAGCTGCTGCCGAAGTTCATCTTCGTCACCAACATTGAGTCCAAAGACCCGAGCCAGATCATCAGCGGCAACGAGAAGGTGGTTCGCCCCCGTCTCTCTGACGCCGAGTTCTTCTTCAAGACCGACCTCAAGCAGACCCTGGCCTCCCGCCTGCCGCGCCTTGAAACCGTGCTGTTCCAGCAACAGCTGGGCACCGTCAAGGCCAAGGTCGAGCGTATCGAGACCGTCGCCGGCTTTATCGCCGAGCGCATCGGTGCTGACGTGGCTCAGGCCAAGCGTGCCGGTCTGCTCTCCAAGTGTGACCTGATGACCAACATGGTCGGCGAGTTCACCGACACCCAGGGTGTCATGGGGATGCACTACGCCCGTCACGATGGCGAAGACGAAGCGGTGGCCGTGGCCCTCAACGAGCAGTACATGCCGCGCTTTGCCGGTGATGCCCTGCCGTCCGGTCTGGTTGCCTGCGCTGTCGCGCTGGCCGACAAGTTCGACACCCTGGCCGGTATCTTCGGCATCGGCATGCTGCCGAAGGGTGACAAGGACCCGTTCGCCCTGCGCCGCGCCGCTATCGGTGCCCTGCGCATCATGACCGAGAAGCAGCTGGATCTGGATCTGGTTGAACTGGTTGAAGAAGCGGTACGCGTCTACGGTGACAAGCTGACCAACAAAACCGTCGTTACCGACGTGGTCGACTTTATGCTGGGCCGCTTCCGCGCCGCCTATCAGGACGAAGGCATCGGTGCCGACGTGGTGCTGGCCGTACTGGCCCGCCGCCCGACCCGTCCGCTCGACTTCGATCGTCGCGTCAAGGCCGTCAGTCACTTCCGCACGCTGGATGCCGCACTGGCACTGGCTGCCGCCAACAAGCGCGTGAGCAACATTCTGGCCAAGGTCGAAGGCGAATTGCCGACTGCCGTCAAACCGGAACTGCTGGTCGATGCCGCCGAGAAGGCACTGGCCACCCAGGTTGCCGAACTGCAAGCCGAACTGGCCCCGCTGTTCGCTGCCGGTGACTATCAGGCTGCCCTCACCCGTCTGGCCGCCCTGCGCGAACCGGTCGACACCTTCTTCAACGAAGTCATGGTGATGGCCGACGACGAAGCCCTCAAGGCCAACCGTCTGGCTCTGCTGAACAACCTGCGCAACCTGTTCCTGCAAGTCGCGGATATCTCCCTGCTGCAGTGATCTTGGTTGAGTAAGTGATAAAAAACGGCGCCGTTAAGGCGCCGTTTTTATTAAAAATAGATTAATCTATCACCTTCGTTTGCACACGATAGGTAACACTAATATGTTCTTTCATGTGGATGAATCAGGTAATACAGGCAATCAACTTTTTGATAAAAATCAACCTATATTAACTTATGGCGTTCTATCCAGCACATTGAACGTAGATGCATTAGGAAAACAGTGGTTCAAAGATATAACAAAGAAGCTCGACATTGATTGCCTTCACGCAAATCATCTCGGAGTCAATAAACTAACTGAGATATCACGAGAGCTTTATCTATTACAGGATAAGTTCAAATTTTCATTTGATTATTATTTCATTGAAAAAAGAGCCCTAGCTGTTGTTTGTCTTTTTGACGCTATATTTGATGCTGGTATCAACCCTGCTGTTAGATGGGATACATATTGGACCCCTATGCGCTATCTTATAATACTTAAGTTAGCCGCTATTTTAGATGATGACATTTTAAAGAAAACATGGGCACTATGCACATGTAAATACATAGAAAATAAAGAATCAGACATCATTCAGACCTTAGAAGAAATAAGGTCTGTTACAAACACATCATGCTTGGATGCTCGTTCAAAAGAAATAATAATTAATGCACTTGGGTTCGCAATAAAAAACCCTCTAGCAATGGACTTTGGTCAACCTGATGAAAAAGCAATATCACCAAATGCAGTTGGATTTCAATTCGTTGCTTCAAGTATTTCTAGACGACTAAAATTAAAAAACAGAAAAAAAGCTCTATCAATAACAGTTGATATGCAAACACAGTTTAATAAAGCACAAATTGAGACATATCGAAATGCCAGTTTGATTTCTGATGGAATGAAAAGAGCAACACAGGAAGACAGAAATAAATATCTTAACCATCCATTGTTTTCATCAATAGAAAAATCAGACCTGATAAATAAAAACTTAATCAACAGTAACCTTGAAATATCAAAAAGCCAAGAATCTATTGGTTTACAGATTGTAGATATATACCTTTGGATAACAAACAGGATCATATTAAAGAAAGAATTGTCAACCGAGTTACGTGTTATAGGGTCACTATTTTTAAAACAATCTTATGTAGATGGAATTTCCTTTTCTGGCATGGAAGAAAGATTTACACGATTTGAATCAATACTTCCAGACTTGGAGGAAATAACAAAAGAACAGGCAGATATGGCCAATAAATTTATGGCTGCACATCGTTCCACACTAAACGATTTGGGGTTGTAACTCGTAGGTTCGATTAGCCGTCAGGCGTAATCGGACATTCGCGTAAATCAACTCTCCCACCATAACGGCCAGCCGCACTTCCCCCTCCAGCTGGCCGATCCTGTTTCACGGCAACAGCCGTAATCAAAGCCTCTCGATCGTTCGATTACGCTTCGCTAATCGAACCTACAGGGGGGTAATGAGCTGTTATCATTTGAGACAGTGCCCAGCGCCGCTACGCCCCGAGAGGAGAGTCATGGATATACCTGCCGCCCCGTCCCCCGCCATCTGCCAGCTGTGTCAGGAGAAAGCAGATCTCGACTTCGACTTCACCATGGCCTTCCAGCCCATCGTCGATTGCAGCCAGCACACCATCTTCGGCTACGAGGCGCTGGTGCGGGGGCTCAACAACGAACCGGCGCAGAGCGTGATTGCCCGGGTCAATGACGACAACCGCTACCGCTTCGATCAGCTGTGCCGCATCAAGGCCATCGCGCTGGCCGCCCGCCTCGATATGCGGGGGATGCTGAGCATCAACTTTCTGCCCAATGCGGTCTACCGCCCGGAGCGCTGCATCCGCACCACCCTGCAGGCGGCCCGCGAGCACCACTTCCCCATCGCGCAGATCATGTTCGAGCTGACCGAGGTGGAGCAGGTGCAGGATAGCCAGCATCTTCGCGGCATCGTCGATCACTATCAGGCCCTCGGCTTCAAGACGGCAATCGATGACTTTGGCGCCGGTTACTCGGGTCTCAACCTGCTGGCCGATTTTCATCCCAACATCGTCAAACTCGATATGCACCTGCTGCGCGGCATCGACCAGGACCCGACCCGACAAGCCATAGTGCGCCACTGTCTGGCGCTGTTTGCCGAGTTGCAGATCACCCCGCTGGCGGAGGGGATCGAGACCCGCGAAGAGATGGCCTGCCTGCGGGAGATGGGCGTCAGCCTGATGCAGGGCTATCTGTTTGCCCGCCCCGGCTTTGAAACCCTGCCCGAGGTGGATTTCGCCAACTGGTAAGCCATATCGGCCTTGCCCCCTCAACCCACCCCCGCCTGAATAAGAAAACGGACACCCGAGGGTGTCCGTGTGCGTACCCTGTGATCTTGCACCATGGTCACACTGTCACCTTCCCCAGTTAATGGGTCAGCTGTGGCAACAGTTGCAACAGGTGAGCCCGTATCGCCAGCGGCGTCTGGCTGGCCCAGATATCCAACAGGCCATGCGTAAGCAACGGCAGCACCAGCAGCAACAAGCAGAGCAGCCCCAGCAAACGGCTCGGTGCGAGCCGGAGCACCTTGCTGCCAAGGTGCAGGGCCTCGACCCGCTTGGGGCAGGCTGCCACGCAGCTCAGGCAGCCGGTGCACTCCAGGCTGCGAACTGCGATAAGCTGGTGCACCGCAATGCGCGATGGACAAGCCCGGCTGCACTTGTCGCAGTCATGACCCTGGCTTCGCAGGCAGCGGGCCGGGTCACGGCGAATGCGCAGCGGCGTCAGTAGCCCCAGTAGGGCGAGCCAGGCGCCATAAGGGCAGAGGTAGCGGCAGAATCCCTGACGAAAGGTCGCGGTAAGCAGCAACACCCAGCCGAGGCACAGACCCGAGATCAGGGTCATGTTGAAGAAGAAGGCTCCCATCTTCATATCCGCCGCCTGATGGTAGGGGCTGGTGAAGTAGCCGGGCAGAGCAGCAGCCGGCACCGCCAGCAGGATGATGAAGAGCAGAAAGCCGAGCACCAGAAATTTCTGGGTGCGCAGGGCAAGATCCAGCCAGCGCGGCGGGCTCCACTCCCCCGGCAGCAACCGGTGGCGCAGGCCATACAGCCATTCCCCCACCAGCCCGAGCGGACAGAACCAGGCACAGAACGCCCGCCCCAGCAGCAGGGCCAACAGGGAGAGTACCAGTACGGTGACGGTGGCCGCCGGATGGTGGGGATCCACCAACCCCTGCGCGAACCAGGCCCGCAGCCCGAGGCCACCGGCGATGGGCAGGAAGGCATCCACCACGTCCGGGCGCACCAGCCAGGGGCTCATCCCCTGTCCCAACTGCCAGATATGCAGGCTGTATTGCACTGTGACCAGCCCCCAGCAGAGCAGCAGCAGATGGCGAGTGCCTGCCCGCAACTGCTGACTGTCGATCGCCCCGAACACGGGCAGCGGCCGCCTCTGATGCCGGAGGGCAAGCACGGCGGTGACCGTCCCCAGTGCGAGCCAGAGCAGGCTGTCGGCCGCCAGCAACCAGACCAGCCCCAGCAGGCCGAGCGCAAGACGCCCCGGCCAGCCGGTGCGCACCTGCCACGCCAACAACACCAGATAAACCATACCGGCCACCATGGTTATCGCTTCAATCACGCTCATGCATCCCCCACTGCCTACATCCGGATCCGGCAGCAAGGATAACTAACATTTGAGTTGATTATTTTGATCTGCATGGGCCGAGGGAGGAGTTATGGCCAATGCCTCCCTCGCAGGCTCTCCCCTCTTTCAACGACACGCTGCCTCATCAGCCAGGCACTAGCCGCGGGCACGGTGGAGGTGGTAGTCAACGTGATAGTCGTTGGCATTACGGAACATGATGGAGTAGTTGAGGAACTCTCCGCTCTCGCTGTATGAGAGTGAGGTGAGCCGCAGGATAGGGGCCCCCTGCTCGATATGGAGCAGCTCGGCAGTAACCCGATCCGCCAGCACGGCACTGAAGCACTCATAGTTACCCGCAATCGCGATGCCGCACTCCCGTTCGATGTAGTCGAATTTGGACCCTTCCAGATGGGCGACCGACAGATTGCGAAACAGTCTGACCGGCATATAGCTCTCTTCCAGCAGCAGAGCCCGACCATCCACCGAGCGGATCCGGCTGGAGTAATAGACGGGTTCATTCACCTTCACCCTCAGCTGACTGGCGATGGCCGGTGGCGCAGGCATGGTGCGAAATTCCAACACCTGGCTGGTCAACGTGCGCCCCTGCTCGCGCATCAGTTCGGTAAACCCGCTCAGACCTTTGGTCTCATGCTGAACATCCTTTTTCGTCACATAGGTGCCGCTGCCGTGGCGCCGCTCGACCAATCCCCACTCGATCAACATATCTACCGCTCTGCGGATGGTCATGCGGGAGACGCCATACTGTTCTGCCAGCGCTTTTTCGCCCGGCAACACATCTCCCACCCGACACTCGGCACCGTTTACCCTGATCCTGAGTCGATCAGCCACCGATTTATAGATCACTGCTAGACATCTCCTGTGGTCACAACGCCAACCATCTTATTCTTAAGCAAGTGGATAAATTGCATAAAAACAATAACTTAAATTTAAACTAAAGCTGCAAGAACATCACAAAACCAAGAGGTACAACAATATCGCAAAAGTTAGACATCTTTGTCTAAATAACTGCATGCGTCAGATCACATTATTCCAAGATATTTCATGAGGTCTCTTTTTATCGTTGCTAATTTGCATCAGGCAACACCGGCAAGGATTCGATTAGCTATTTCAACCAAGGGACAATATATGCTCAGTCAAATTCAACGTTTTGGCGGAGCAATGTTCACTCCTGTACTGCTTTTTCCTTTTGCAGGTATGGTAGTAGGCATTGCAATTATGCTGAAAAACCCGATGTTTGTCGGTGAATCACTGGCAAACCCACAAGGATTATTCTTCCAGATCATCCATATTATTGAAGAGGGTGGCTGGACAGTATTCAGGAATATGCCGCTTATATTTGCGATTGGCCTGCCAATCGGTCTGGCAAATAAGGCACAAGCCAGAGCCTGTCTGGCTGTATTGGTCAGTTTCATGACCTGGAACTATTTTATCAACGCCATGGGCATGACCTGGGGCAGTTATTTCGGGGTCGACTTCAGTCAGGATGTAGGGGGTGAAAGTGGCCTCGCCATGGTAGCGGGGATCAAGACCCTAGATACCAGCATCATAGGAGCCATCGTCATCTCCGGCATCGTGACGGCACTGCACAACCGCCTGTTTGATCGCCAACTGCCGGTCTTTCTCGGCATCTTTCAGGGCAGCTCCTTTGTCACCATTGTCGCCTTCTTCGTGATGATCCCCTGTGCCTGGCTGACACTGCTCGGCTGGCCAAAAGTACAGATGGGCATCGCCTCCCTGCAGAATTTCATGCTGGTCTCGGGTCCGGTCGGGGTGTGGGTATACACCTTCCTCGAGCGGATTTTGATCCCGACCGGCCTGCATCACTTTATCTACGGCCCCTTCATCTTCGGCCCAGCGGCAGTAGAGGGAGGCATTCAGCTCTACTGGGCGCAGCACATGCTGGAGTTCAGCCAGAGCACTCGCCCGCTGATTGAACAGTTCCCTCAGGGTGGCTTCGCCCTGCACGGCAACTCGAAGATTTTCGGTGCCATGGGGATTGCTCTGGCCATCTATGCCACGGCAGCCAAAGAGAACAAGGCCAAGGTGGCAGGCCTGCTGATCCCGGCCACCCTGACCGCCATTCTGGTCGGTATCACCGAGCCGCTGGAGTTCACCTTCCTCTTCATCTCGCCTCTGCTGTTTGCCATCCACGCCCTGCTGGCAGCCACCATGTCGACTGTGATGTACCTGTTTGGTGTGGTCGGCAACATGGGTGGAGGTCTGCTCGACCAGTTCCTGCCGCAGAACTGGATACCCATGTTCCACAACCATGCGGGAATGATGTTCACCCAGATCGCTATCGGATTGGTCTTTACCGGCATCTGGTTCCTGATATTCCGCGCACTGATTATCCGGCTCAATCTTAAAACACCGGGCCGGGAAGACAGTGAAATAAAGCTTTATTCCAAGTCAGATTATCAGGCAGCCAAAAAACAGCGTGGCAGTGATAGTGCAGCACAAATTATCGAAGCGCTTGGCGGAGTCAATAATATACGCAGCCTGAATAATTGTGCCACCCGCTTAAGAATATCGTTGGCTAACAGCAAACTGGCAGCAGCAGATGAGGAGTTTATTAAATTGGGTGCCCATGGGGTCGTCCGCCATGGCGATAGTATCCAGGTAATTATCGGTCTGCATGTACCTCAGGTACGTGAAAATATGGAATCGATTATGAACAACAGTCATCAACAATCGTCTTTAGTAATGGAGTCATGATCATGAAAAAATTCTCTGTAGTCATTGCCGGTGGTGGTAGCACTTTTACTCCAGGTATCGTTCTGATGTTGCTGGAAAATCAGCATCGCTTCCCGCTCAAGGAGATCAAATTCTACGACAACGATGGTGCCCGTCAGGAGATCATTGCCGAAGCCTGCAAAATCTTGCTGAAAGAGAAGGCTCCCGAGATCGCCTTCAGCTATGGCACCGACCCCAAAGCAGCGTTTAGCGATGTAGATTTCGTCATGGCCCATATCCGGGTTGGCAAATATCCGATGCGCGAGCTGGACGAGAAGATCCCGCTGCGTCATGGGGTGGTCGGTCAGGAGACCTGCGGCCCGGGCGGTATCGCCTACGGCATGCGCTCCATCGGCGGGGTGCTGGAGCTGGTCGACTATATGGAGCAGTACTCACCCAATGCCTGGATGCTCAACTACTCCAACCCGGCCGCCATCGTCGCCGAAGCGACCCGTCGCCTGCGTCCCAACGCCAAAATTCTCAACATCTGCGACATGCCGATCGGGATCGAGGGGCGCATGGCCCAGATTGCCGGTCTCAAATCCCGCAAAGAGATGCGGGTACGCTACTACGGCCTTAACCACTTTGGCTGGTGGACCCGCATCGAGGATCTGGAAGGCAACGACCTGATGCCGAAGATCAAGGAGCACGTCGCCCGCCACGGCTATGTGCCCAATAGCGCCAGCCATGCCGAAGCAAGCTGGAACGATACCTTCGCCAAGGCAAAGGATGTATGGGCGCTCGACCCGGATACCCTGCCCAACACCTATCTGAAGTACTACCTCTACCCGGACTATGTGGTGGCCCACTCCAACCCGGAACACACACGCGCCAACGAGGTGATGGAGCACCGCGAGAAGCAGGTCTTCACCGCCTGTACCGACATCGTCAAGGCAGGTAATTCAGCAGCGGGCGAGCTGGAGATCGATGAGCACGCCTCCTATATCGTTGACCTGGCAACCGCCATCGCCTTCAATACCCAGGAGCGGATGCTGCTGATCGTTCCCAATCGCGGCGCCATCCCCAACTTTGACCCGGAAGCCATGGTCGAGATCCCCTGCCTGGTCGGCAGTAGCGGGCCAGAGCCGTTGCAGGTGGGCAGCATCCCGCTGTTCCAGCAGGGCATGATGGGCCAGCAGGTCGCGGTCGAGAAACTGGTGGTCGAAGCCTGGGTCGAGCACTCTTACCAGAAGCTGTGGCAAGCGATCACCCTATCCAAGACAGTGCCCAGTGCATCGGTGGCCAAGTCCATTCTCGATGACTTGATAGAGGCCAACAAAGCCTACTGGCCGGAACTGAAATAAACCGCCCATAAACAAAAACCCCCTCGTGACAGAGGGGGTTTTTCGTGTTGGCAACGGGTGCGGATTAACGCAGCGGTTTGACCGAGCGACGGACAATCAGCTCGGGCTGTACCGTCATCGACTCCACTTCCAGCTCCTTGTTGCGGATCCGGCTGACCAGATGCTTCACCGCCAGCTGGCCCAGTTCGGCCTTCGGGTGACGGATGGTGGTCAGCGGCGGGCTGGAGAAGCGCGCCATCTCTACATCGTCGTAACCGATGATGGAGATATCGTCCGGCACCTTGACTCCGGCTTCCCAGGCTGCGCAAATCGCGCCGATCGCCATGGGATCGTCGAAGGCAAAGACCGCGGTCGGGCGAGGCTGCAGGGCCAGGATGCGCTGCATGGCATCGAAGCCGCTCTGGCTCTCGTAATCCCCTTCAAAGACCTGTTCATCTTTGAGGGTCAGACCGTGCTCGCCCAGCGCATCACGTACCCCGTCCAGCCGCTGCTGGGTGGTCGGCTTGGAGAGCTGGCCAGTGATGCAGACGATGTCGCGGTGCCCCAGCTCCAGCAGATGGCGTACGGCCATGCGGGCGCCGATGCGGGCGTTGTCGTTGATGACGTTGGCGAAATCGCACTCCGTCCCCCAATCCAGTACCACCTGCGGCACGTTCTTGTGGATGCGCAGCATGTCGCGCAACGGAGTGTCGATATCGGTCCCCAATACCAGCAGACCATCCACCCGTTTTTCCATCAGCATTCTCAGGTAATGCTGTTGGCGAGGCGGCTGGTTTTCGGTGTTGCAGAGGATCAGGCTGTAGCCCTGTTCGAAGCAGTACGCTTCAACCCCTTGCACCACTTCCGCGAAGAAGGGGTTTACGCTGGTGGTCACCAGCATGCCAATGGTCTTGGTCGAATTTATCTTAAGACTGCGCGCTACCGAGTTGGGCGCGTAGTTGAGTTCTGCCACCGCCTCAATCACTTTCTGGGTCGCGTCTTCGCTGACCCGCCGAGTGTGGTTGAGCACATGTGAGACGGTGGAGATGGATACGCCTGCGCGCGAGGCGACATCCTTGATAGTGGCCATCTCTGTCTCCTGACTGTCAAAGGCGGAACATTAGCAGATTTCCCGAATAAAGGCTTGGTTTTAACGGGCTCTGCCACGGAATTGTCAATGCCGGCTAATTTAGGCGCTCATTTCTGTTTGCGCAAACGATTAATGGTCAAAATGGGAGCACCATCAGAGTAAAATATCACCAGACTAATCCTCTGTGCTTCATCATAATCACCTCTGGTTACCAAGATGTTAAGGCGAAGAATCGATACTAAATTCCAATTAAACACAAATGACAGGTCATTTATTTCAAAATAAGCCCACCCCACCCCCTCTGGTTAGTATCTTTAACAGCTTGTTATTGCCCCGTGAGGAATGATAGAACCATACCTATAGCCGGATGCACGGGATGTCGATCCGGAATGGCACTCGTAAATGAAACAATCCACTGATTAAGGGACGAATCAATGCATAAGTTGAGCAAAATTACAGTAAGCGCAGCGGTTTCTTTGGCTCTGTTTGGATCGATCTCCATCGCACACGCGGCAGACACCATCAAGATAGGTATCGCAGGCCCGCTCACCGGCCCGGTTGCCCAGTACGGGGACATGCAGTTCACCGGCGGCAAGATGGCGGTCGAGCAGATCAACAAGGCTGGCGGCATCAATGGCAAGCAGATCGAAGCCGTCATCTATGACGATGCCTGTGATCCCAAGCAGGCGGTAGCCATCGCCAACAAGGTGGTAAATGATGGCGTCAAGTTCGTGGTCGGTCACCTCTGCTCCGACAACACCCTGCCCGCCTCCGACATCTATGAAGACGAGGGGATCCTGATGGTTACCCCCGCCTCCACCAACCCCAAGATCACCGAACGCGGTTACCAGCTGACCCTGCGCACCATCGGTCTGGATAGCGATCAGGGCCCGACTGCCGCCAAGTACATCATCGAGCAGGTCAAACCCCAGCGCGTGGCCGTTATCCACGACAAGAAGCAGTACGGTGAAGGTATCGCCTCCAGCGTCAAAGCCGCACTCGACAAGGCTGGCGTGAAGGTGGTGGCCTATGAAGGGATCACCGCCGGTGACAAGGACTTCTCCGCCCTGATCGCCAAGCTGCAGAAAGAGAACGTCGATTTCGTCTACTACGGCGGCTATCACCCTGAGCTGGGCCTGATCCTGCGTCAGGCTGGCGAGAAGGGGCTGAAAGCCAAGTTCATGGGCCCGGAAGGGGTGGGTAACAAGGATATCTCCGCCATCGGCGGCCCGGCTTCCGAAGGCCTGCTGGTGACCCTGCCGAACAAATACGATCTGGTACCTGCCAACGCCCCGCTGGTCGCAGCGTTCAAGGCCAAGGGTCAGGACTCCTCCGGCCCGTTCGTCTGGACCACCTATGCCGCGGTGCAGAGCCTGGCTGCCGGTATCGCCAAGGCGGGTGAAGATGACCCGGCCGCCGTTGCCGCCGCCATCAAGGCCGCACCGATCGATACCGTGATGGGCCCCCTGACCTGGGCACCTAACGGTGACCTGAAAGGCTTCGAATTTGGTGTGTTCCAGTGGCACGCTGACGGTACTTCCAGCCAAGTCAAATAATCTGCCGATCGGGGGTGAGTACGCTCACCCCCTCCTCTCTTTGCGGGCAAGTACAGGGAATGCAGTATGTCCGAACACCTCCTTTATCTCGTTCAGCAACTGCTGAACGGATTAACCATAGGCAGCACCTATGCGTTGATCGCCATTGGCTACACCATGGTCTATGGCATCATCGGCATGATCAACTTCGCCCACGGCGAGGTTTACATGATCGGCTCCTATGTCGCTTTCATGGTGATGGCGGGGCTCATGATGATGGGCATCGACAGCACCTTTCTACTGCTGGGGGGCGCCTTCCTGGTCAGTATCATCATCACCGGCACCTATGGCTGGAGCATCGAGCGAGTCGCCTACCGGCCACTGCGCGGTGGCAACCGGCTGATCCCCCTCATCTCCGCCATCGGCATGTCGATCTTCTTGCAGAACATGATGCGCATGGCTCAGGGCTCGCGGGATATCGCCATGCCCAGCCTGATCTCAGGTGGCTGGACCCTGGGGGGTGAGGATAGTTTTCAGGCCAGCCTCTCCTATATGCAGCTGATCATTTTCGTGGTGACTTTCATCACCATGCTGGCGCTGACCCAGTTCATCAGCCGCTCCCGCATGGGCCGCGCCTGCCGCGCCTGTTCGGAAGATATCAAGATGGCCAACCTGCTGGGCATCGACACCCACGTGGTCATCTCCATCACCTTCGTGCTGGGGGCTGCACTGGCCGCCGTGGCCGGGGTGCTGCTCGGCATGTATTACGGCGTCATCAACCCCTACCTCGGCTTTATGGCCGGTCTGAAGGCCTTCACTGCCGCAGTATTGGGCGGTATCGGCAGCATTCCGGGCGCCGTACTGGGCGGCCTGCTGCTGGGGGTGGTTGAAGCGCTCACCGCCGGTTATCTCAGCACCGAGTACAAAGATGTGATGGCGTTTGCCCTGCTCATCTTTGTGCTGCTCTTTATGCCTACTGGCATCTTGGGTCGTCCGGAAGTGGAGAAAGTGTGATGAAACATCAATTGATCCACGCCTGTATCGCCAGCCTGGTGCTGCTGGTGCTCTCCTTCTGGCTGCTCGGCTTCAAGCTGGAGACCGATGGCTCCAGCCTGCAGGTAGTGAGCCGCCTCGATGTGTCGCTGGCCTGGCTACTGGGGGGCGCCACCATTGTTTTCTGGTTCCAGATGCTGCGCGGCCAGATCGCCAAGCTGTTTCAGGCCTCCATCAGCGGCTTCTCGGTCGGCTTCACCAAGCTGGTGCTGCCGAGCCCGGAAGAGGCGCCCAAGCTCTATAACCTCACCGCCGTGCTGGTGCTGCTGTTTGCGGTGAGCTGGCCCTTTATGGCTTCTCGCGGCGCCATCGATCTCGCCACCCTCACCCTGATTTACATCATGCTGGGGCTGGGGCTGAACGTGGTGGTCGGCCTCGCCGGTCTGCTCGATCTCGGCTATGTCGGCTTCTACGCGGTCGGTGCCTACAGCTATGCCCTGCTCAACACCTACTTCGGACTGAGCTTCTGGGAGTGCCTGCCCATCGCCGGGCTGATGGCCGCTACCTTCGGCTTCCTGCTCGGTTTCCCGGTGCTGCGGCTGCGGGGGGACTATCTGGCCATCGTCACCCTGGGTTTTGGCGAGATCATCCGCATCCTGCTCAACAACATGACCACCCTGACCGGCGGCCCGAACGGGATCTCCGGTATTCCCAAACCGACCCTGGGGGGGCTGGAGTTCAACCGCACCGTCAAGGATGGCGGCTTTGATACCTTCCACAACTTCTTCGGCATTACCTACAACGCCAACCACAAGGTGATCTTCCTCTACCTGATGGCGCTGGTGCTGGTGGTGGTGACCCTGTTCGTCATCAACCGCCTGCTGCGCATGCCGCTGGGCCGCGCCTGGGAAGCGCTGCGGGAAGACGAGATCGCCTGCAAATCGCTGGGGCTCAACCCCACCATCATCAAGCTGACCGCCTTCACCATAGGCGCCACCTTCGCGGGCTTTGCCGGCAGCTTCTTTGCCTCGCGGCAGGGCTTTATCAGCCCGGAATCCTTCGTCTTTATCGAGTCGGCCATAGTGCTGGCGATTGTAGTGCTGGGCGGCATGGGCTCGCAGATCGGGGTGGTGCTGGCCGCCATCGTGATGACGGTGCTGCCGGAGCTGGCCCGCGAATTCAACGAGTACCGCATGCTGATGTTCGGCCTCTTGATGGTGTTCATGATGATCTGGCGGCCACAGGGATTGCTGCCGATGACCCGTCCGCATCTGGAGTTGAAGAAATGAGTACTCATCAGAAGTTAATGGAAGTCTCTGATCTGTCGATGCGCTATGTGGCTGAACAGCTGGTAGTGACTCACTCCACCTTGAAACGGGAGCTGAGAAAATGAGTACTAATCAAAAGTTATTGGAAGTCTCTGATCTGTCGATGCGCTTTGGCGGCCTGCTGGCCGTCAACGGGGTAAAACTGGATATCGACAAGGGCGAGGTGATCTCCATCATCGGCCCCAACGGTGCGGGCAAGACCACCATCTTCAACTGCCTGACCGGCTTCTACTGTCCGAGCGGCGGCACCATCCGCTACAAGGGTGAGGAGATCCAGGGGTTGCCCGGCCACCTCATCGCCCGCAAGGGGATTGTGCGTACCTTCCAGCACGTGCGGCTGTTCAAGGAGATGACGGCGGTGGAGAACCTGCTGGTTGCCCAGCACCAGCACCTCAACACCAGTTTTATCGCCGGTCTGTTCAAGACCCCGGCCTTCCGCCGGGCGGAGCAGGAGGGGCTGGAGCGGGCCGCCTTCTGGCTGGATAAAGTGGGCCTCAAGGATCTTGCCAACCGCGCCGCCGGTAATCTGGCCTACGGTCAGCAGCGCCGACTCGAGATCGCCCGCTGCATGGCGACCCGTCCCGAGCTGCTGATGCTGGACGAACCGGCCGCCGGCCTCAACCCGAAGGAGACCGACGAGCTGGATGAGCTCATCATGAGCCTGCGGGACGAGTTCGGGGTCTCGGTGCTGCTGATCGAACACGATATGAAGCTGGTGATGGGCATCTCCAACCGCATCTTCGTGGTCAGCCAGGGCACCCCGCTGGCCCACGGCAAGCCGGATGAGATCCGCAACAACCCGGCAGTGATCAAGGCCTATCTGGGCGAGTCGTAAGGACAAAAAGATGTTAGAACTTCGCAACGTATCGACCCACTACGGCAAAATTCAGGCACTGCACGATGTCAGCGTCGAGGTGAAAGAGGGGGAAATCGTCACCCTGATCGGTGCCAACGGCGCAGGCAAGACCACCCTGCTGATGACCCTCTGCGGTGAACCCAAGCCCAGCAGCGGCTCCATCTGGTTTGAGGGGGAACAGATCAGCTCCCTCACCACCGCCCGCATCATGCGCAAGGATATCGCCGTGGTGCCGGAGGGGCGTCGCATCTTCGCCCGCCTGACGGTGGAGGAGAACCTGCTGATGGGCGCCTTCTTCGTCGACAAGGCCGAGCAGCATGGCCTGCTGGATCAGGTGTTTACCCTGTTCCCGCGCCTGCACGAGCGACTGGAACAGCGGGCGGGCACCATGTCCGGCGGCGAGCAGCAGATGCTGGCCATCGGCCGCGCCCTGATGAGCAAACCGCGCCTGCTGCTGCTGGATGAACCCTCGCTGGGGCTGGCCCCCATCGTCATCCAGCAGATCTTCGACACCATCGAACAGTTGCGGCAGAAGGGGATGACCATCTTTCTGGTGGAGCAAAACGCCAACCAGGCGCTCAAGCTGGCCGACCGCGGCTATGTGCTGGAGAACGGCCACGTGGTGCTGCAAGACACAGGAGCCGCCCTGCTGGCCAACCCGGCGGTGCGGCAGGCCTATCTGGGCGGTTAACCCACTGACCCGCATGCCATATCCACAAGGGAGCCGCTGGCTCCCTTATCTTTTGTGGGGTTAGTTTGCGCCCAAGCTTGCGGTACACTGGCCCGTAATCAACCTATTCGCAGGACATCCCGATGGACCAGTTTGCCCATATCAATGCCCATGATGCCTACCAGAAACTGAGCTCGGGTGAAGCCCGTCTGGTGGATATTCGCGACCCGCAATCCTTTGAAGCGGCCCACGCGGTCGGCGCCTTCCACCTTACCAACGGCACCCTGGTGCGCTTTATGAATGAAGTGGATTTCGATACCCCGGTCATCGTGATGTGCTATCACGGCAACAGCAGTCAGGGGGCGGCCCAATACCTGCTGCAACAGGGTTATGACGAGGTCTACAGTCTGGATGGCGGCTTCGAGGCGTGGCGCCGGGAGTTTCCCATCGAGGCAGGCGAGGCATGATCCAGCTGCTGGTGCTCGACAACGCCCGCATGGCGCAGGCGCTGGTGGACTATCTGGCGACCCTGGGCATCTCCTGCGAGCTGACCCAGTCCGAGCTGGGGGTCACCATCTGGCTGGCGGACGAGCTACGCCTTGCCCAGGCCCAGCTGGAGGTGAAGCGCTTTCTGGCCGAGCCGGGCCACCCGCGCTACATGGAGGCCTCCTGGCAATCCGGCCGCGCCGATGCCCGCATCGACTACAGCAAGGGGATGACGGATCCCATCACCGACTTCCTCCATCAGGCAGGGCCACTGACGCTGGTGGTCATCATCGCCTGTCTCGCCATCTACGGGATCGAGGCCATCGGCCTGCCCATTTTTGATCAACTGGCATTCCACCCGACGCTGGCCCAGTTCACCGACTGGCAGGCATGGCGCTATTTCACCCCCGCCCTGATCCACTTCTCGGTGCTCCATCTGGTGTTCAACTTGCTGTGGTGGTGGTATCTCGGCGGCCAGATCGAGCAGCGCCTCGGCAGCGGCAAGCTGCTGATCCTGCTGCTGGTAGGCGCCGCCCTGCCCAATATCGCCGAGTTCTTTGCCAGCGGCCCGCTGTTTGGCGGCCTCTCCGGCGTGGTCTATGCCCTGCTCGGCTACTGCTGGCTGCGCAGCAAGCTGCAACCGGCCTGTGGCCTGACTCTGCCACCGGCACTGATGGGCTTTATGCTGTTCTGGATGGTGCTCGGCTTCTTCGACATGCTCGGAACCAGCACCGCCAACATCGCCCACCTGACCGGTCTGCTGGTCGGCCTGCTGCAAGGCTGGCTGGATCGCAACCACCAGCCGACCTGATTTTTCAGCAGTTGCAGAAACGAGAACGCCGCCCCGAAGGGCGGCGTTTTTTTACGCGATGGGCAGTTACTGCTTGATCAGGGTGTCATCGGTTACCTTGACCGCCGCACCGCCACTCATAAAGAAGCTGGCGAACTGGGTCTGGATCTCGGTGGTGACCGCGCCAGCCTGATCGAAGTTCTCGTCAGGAGCCAGCAGCGAGCTATGACCCCCTTTCAGGAAGCGCGCAGCATGGTGACCCGCCGGGAGCACGCCGGAACCCTTCAGCTCTTGCAAACCCAGCACCCGGAACAGCGGCTCGGTGCCACCCAGCGGCGCAGAGGCGATGCTGTTGGGGATCACCTGATCTGGCAAGCTGAGCGCACCATCGCCAACAATTTCGGTGGCGAACAGCGGGAAGCTCTTGGCGATGCCACTGCCCAGATTGATCGGGTCCGCAGAGTCCAGCACTGACTGGGCGGCAAAGGTATAGCTCTGCAAGGTGCTCGCCGCACCCGCCTGCGTGGCCGCATCCAGACTGGGCAGGAACTCGTTGACGAAGCAAGTGGCGGCAGCCGTTTTGCAATTCGGTGCATAGGCGGTAAAGCCCGCTTTCAGCGCCGGACTACCCGAGGTAAGCACGCTCATCTTGATGGTCGGCCCGAAGCTCGGCGAGTTGAGCAACAGCGGCGCGATGCCGCCACCCGGCATCGCCAGACCACCGGTATCGAACTTGAACAGGGCATCAGCCTGAGCACTGCCGGTGGTCTGGTTGGCGACAGCCAGCAGATTGGCCCCGGTAATGGCACCGAGTGAGTGACCGAGGAAATGCACCTTCAGACCGGCACCACCCAATTGGCCACCCAATCCCTGGGTGTTAGCCAGACCGACAGCCAGTCGCAGCCCCAGCAGATCGGCCACGCTCTGTTTCAGGTTGTCCCGCGCCACCGTCAGATAGCCCAGATTCAGATAGGGAGTCGGATTCTCGGAGGTGGTGACGGTATCCATGCTGCCGCTCAAGGCATAGCCACGTTCGCCGTGCAGCGGATGATCGATCACCACCACAGCAACTACCTTGTTCACTGATGGGTCTAACCCGGCACCTATCTGGCCCAGCGCCAGCGCATAGGCGTTCTCCTTGATGGAGGTGACTCCGTGCTGATAGATGATCACATCAGTGACAGTGCTCAAGTTGATCGTCGGTGCAAAGATCCGCAGCGGTACCGATTGTACTTCGGTCAGAGTCGGCAACGGGTTGAAACGACCGATATTGCGCTCGGCATCCAGCGGCTTGCCACCGGAGGTGAGGGTCACCCCGATCAGCTTGCTCGCCTCGGTCAGCAGTTCACTCTGACGGCTCGGGTCGGCGATCAGCTCACCCAGCAATGCGGGGTCCACGCCCGCCCCGACCAGTCCACCGATCACCTCGGTATCGCCCGCTTTCAGCGCGTTGGCGATGGCATAGAGGCTGGGAATGGCGCCGTGCCAGGATTGGGTCTTGGCCTTGTCCCAGGAGCCGGCTATCGCCGGGGTTGAGAGGAAGTAAGGGAGTTTGACGGTACCGGTATACACCTTGGTTAGCTGGGCAACCCCGTTAAGCGGCGTACCAACCCCAAAGGCGGCTGTCAGTGCATCTTTCTGATCCTGCGGCAAGAATGGCTCATTCGCCAGCTGGGTCAGAAAATCCACCCCGCCATTAAGACCATTGATGGTATAGGTTGCCGGCAGGCTGGTGTTGCCTCTGGCATCCTGTTTCCACAGCGCCGCGGCGTCCAGGCTCGGGCTCTTCAGCACCGAAGCGGCGGCACTTTTCACTGCCAGCAGCACATCGGCACCAGATTGGGTGGCAAACCAGTCGGAGAAGATCACCCGATCGCTGGTGATCCCGGTGGCCGCCTTGAACAGACCTTCCTGCAGCGAGATCAGGCCGTTGATGGTCTGCTCCTGAGTAGTTGCGCCAGCTGTCGATTTGAAGCTGCTGTAATCGCCTCCCGCCTTGAGCGGTGTGCCGCGACTGTCCTTGAGGGCATCGGTCGCCACGATCATGTAGTAAGAAGAGGGATTGAGCGGCTTGAGCGGAACCAGATTAAGCTTGCCGTCCCCACCGGTGACCACAAAGTCGGTCCCATAAACCAGTGGCTTGCCGCCCTTGACTCCGTTGGGTTGCAGAGTGACCGGATCCAGCGTGAGCTCGAGCAGGTAGAGGGGCGCAACGGCAGAAGCATACTCGCTGGCCGCCGGTGCCGGCACAGAGACACCGGTCACGGTCGCCGGTACCAGCTGGATGGGTTGGGTGGTTGACCAACCATCCAGAGTGGAGAGGGCAGATACCGGGTTCGACAGATCAGCCGTTTCTGTCGAAAACTTCAGGGTACCATCGCTGGCACGGGGGGCCAGCACGCTCGGGCGCACCCCGTTGGCGCCACTCAGGACGTAGTCGAGGGAGCTGGTGGTGTCTCCCTTGTTGTCATCTCCACCACATCCGGCCAGAAGGGCGCTGACAACAGCTGCATAAATTAGCTTCTTCTTCATTTTTTATTCTCTTTTTATAAGGTTGTTATCCATCACAAGCCAACGGGGTCATCACGACCTCGACTGCAAAACGTTAACATAAAACCAACACCAAATAAGACTCATGCCGGACAGTTCTGGCTCAGCTTTGTGGTGCATGTCATGGTTTCAGGTTAACAAAGGGGCGCAAGGGTAGCAGTTGTAGCCCCATCACCAGACCCGACCAGCCAGCGGGCACCATCACGACTAAAAAGCCGCCGCGATCTCGGCAAAGTGAGGGAATTGTCGGTAGAATGTCCGCCAACGCTTAAGGAGGACATCATGATCGACCCGAAGAAACTGGAAGAGATCGCCAAGCAGGTGCACAACTCCCTGCCGCCCGGCATTCGCAGCATGGGTGAAGAGGCCGAGAAGAAGATGCGTCAGGTACTGCAAGCCCAGCTGGGCAAGCTGGATCTGGTCAGCCGCGAAGAGTTCGACGTACAGACCAAGGTGCTGCTGCGTACCCGTGAAAAACTGGCCGCCCTCGAAAGCAAGCTGGCTCAGCTCGAGCAGCAGCTCGGCGCCAAAGGCGAATAACGAAAACCCCAGCTCGGCTGGGGTTTTTGCTTTGAATTGAACCTGTAAAAAGCATCACACCTGAAGCAGATACCAGGCCCGCTTGCCGCGGGCCTTGGCCTCATACATGGCCCTGTCGGCAACCTCCAATGCCTGTCGGAAGCTCAATGGCTCCTCCTCCCACAGGGCGATGCCGATACTCAGCCCCACCCGTTGCGGGCAACCGGGTTTGGGCACATAGCCGTGCATCCGGCTGATCAGGGCGTCAGCCAGCTGCGCCAGGCCATGGCTCGACACATCCCGGTGCAGATGCACCACAAACTCGTCGCCGCCGTAACGGCCGCATAGAGCCGAGCCAGGCATAATAAGGCGCAGCCAGTCCGCCATCTGCTGCAACACCAGATCGCCGCAGGCATGGCCCAGCTGGTCATTGATCCCCTTGAAATCATCCAGATCGATAAAGAGCAGCGCCCCCGCCCCTTGCGGCTGCAGTTGGGCAAACGCCTTGCCAAACCCCTGCCGGTTGAGCAAGCCGGTCAGCGCGTCGCTGTTGGCGCGCTCCGCCAGTCGCTGCTCATAAGCCTTGCGCTGGGTGATATCGATATGGGAGCCCATGATCCGCAGCGGCTTGCCATCGCCATCCCGATCGACGACCCGACCCCTATCCCACAGCCAGGTGACCTCGCCTTGCGGATTGATGGTGCGGTATTCGGCTTCATAGAAGGGGGTTTTGCCCTCAAGGTGGGCAAAGTAGCTGCCCATGGCATGGGCGCGATCGTCGGGATGGAGCTTGGCGCTCCACTGATCGAAATGAGGGGCCATATCGCCAGCCTGAAAGTTCTGCAGATTGAAGACCCGCAGTTCGCCGGTGGGAATGGTGCCCTGCCAGAGACAGATGCCGGTGCCATCGAGGGCGGCATTGAGCTTCTCCTGCAACAGGCCGTTTTCATGCTGCAAAGCGGCGATCTCTGCCTGCAAACGGGCAAACGCATCACCACCGGAGGAGGGTTCCGGCATGGCGGCCAGCTCAGTCGCGCAGGGTGCCTCCCGATCATACCCGGGTTGCCCCCTTGCCTCTTTGCTTAACACTGCGCCTCCTTGTGCTTGCTCTATGGATACTCTTGTCAATCCAAACAAAGATGCCACCAGCCAAGCCAGATTAGTAGCCATTCATAGCCAATATATTGAAAAATAATGGGATAACGCCGCGATAATCCAACCATTCGGTACGATCAGGTACTGCGGCAGCCACAAAAACAAAAGCCCCCGGCAAAACCGGGGGCTGCGTCATCCAAGCGGGGATCCCGTCAGATAAATTCGTAGGCGTCACCGAAGATGCGCTCCGGCTCGGCGCCGAGGATCTTGAACTCCTCACGCGCGGCCCCCGCCATCTCGAAGCGACCGGCGACATAGATGTCGTAGTCGTGGAGGCTGACGAAGTCATCCATGATCGCCTTGTGCACCAGTCCGCTCTTGCCGGTCCAGTCAGCATCCGGCTCCTGCACCACCGGGATAAAGGTGAGCGGCGCATAGTCACGCTCCCACTGCTGCATCTGCTCCAGTTCGTAGAGCCAGTGAGCCTGACGCACCCCCCAGTAGAAGAACACCGGGCGCTTGCTGCCTGTGTCGATCAGATATTCCAGAATGGAGCGGGCGTAAGAGAAGCCGGTGCCGCCCGCCATCAGGATCAGCGGACGGGGAGACTCATCGCGCAGGAACGCCTTGCCAGCCGGCAATTCGACCTCGATCTCCCCCTGCTCGCGCATGCGGGCCAGCACCTGACCGGCATAGGCGTTCTCGGGAGTGGCACCAATTTGCAGCTCCAGCACGCCCGGGCGGGTCGGCGAGTTGGCGATGGAGAAGGGGCGCTTGTCCGAATCGCTCATCACCACCAGCAGATACTGGCCCGGCTTGAAGCTGATCGCTTGCTGCGGCGTCAGAGCCACATGCCAGATGGTGTCGACATATTCGCGCAGTTCCTCTACGCGGCATTTGATACGTTGCATTCTTGTCCTTGTGGCGGGCTCGCTCGGCCCGCTTCGCTCATTGTTTCACTATGGAGTGACGACCAGCAGCCCTGGCCCCGTCAGTCGAGAATACTCAAATCAATGCGGATCGCATCACTTTTTGCAGCAAAGCTGTCATGTTTGCCTCATCCGAGGATATTGAGCTCATCCCAGATGGCATCGACCTTCTGCTTCACCGCCTCATCCTGAACTATGGGCTGACCCCACTCCCGATTGGTCTCGCCCGGCCACTTGTTGGTGGCATCCAGCCCCATTTTGGAGCCGAGGCCGGAGACCGGCGAGGCGAAGTCCAGATAGTCGATCGGCGTATGCTCGATCAAGGTGGTGTCCCGTGCCGGGTCCATCCGGGTGGTGATGGCCCAGATCACATCCTTCCAGTCGCGGGCGTTGACGTCATCGTCACACACCACCACGAACTTGGTGTACATAAACTGGCGCAGGAAGGACCAGACTCCCAGCATCACCCTCTTGGCGTGGCCCGGGTAACGCTTCTTGATGGTCACCACCGCCATCCGGTAGGAGCACCCCTCCGGCGGCAGATAGAAGTCCACAATCTCGGGGAACTGCTTCTGCAGCAGCGGCACGAACACCTCGTTCAGCGCCAGACCCAGCACCGCCGGTTCATCGGGCGGACGGCCAGTGTAGGTGCTGTGATAGATGGCATCGCGCCGCTTGGTGATGTGGGTGATGGTGAAGACCGGGAACTCGTCCACCTCGTTGTAGTAACCGGTGTGGTCGCCATAAGGGCCTTCTGGCGCCATCTCACCCGGCTCAAGATAGCCTTCCAGCACGATCTCGGCGCTGGCGGGCACCTCCAAATCGCAGCTGATGGCCTTGATCACCTCGGTACGGCTACCGCGCAGCAGACCGGCAAAGGCATATTCGGAGAGAGTATCCGGCACCGGCGTCACCGCGCCGAGAATGGTCGCGGGATCGGCGCCGAGCGCCACCACCACCGGGAATCGCTCACCGGGATGGGCCTCCTGCCACTCGCGAAAATCGATGGCACCGCCACGATGATCCAGCCAGCGCATGATCAGCTTGTTTTTGGCGATCTTCTGCTGGCGATAGATGCCGAGGTTCTGGCGCTTCTTGTAGGGGCCGCGGGTGATGGTGAGGCCCCAGGTGACCAGCGGCGCCACATCGCCGGGCCAGCAGTGCTGGATCGGGATCTGGTCGAGATCGACCGCATCACCCTCCTGCACCACCTGCTGGCAGGGGGCGGAAGAGAGTCGCTTGGTCGGCATGTTGAGCACCTGCTTGAAGATCGGCAGCTTCTCCATCAGCTCCTTGAATCCCTTGGGCGGCTCGGGCTCCTTGAGATAGGAGAGCCAGACCCCGACCTGACGCAGGGCGCCCACATCGGGCTGGCCCATGCCCATGGCAACCCGATCCGGGGTACCGAACAGGTTGGTCAGCACCGGCATGGTGTAGCCTTTGGGATTTTCGAACAGCAGAGCCGGGCCACCCGCACGCAGGGTGCGATCGCTGATCTCGGTCATCTCCAGATAGGGATCTATCTCGCGGGTGATGCGCTTGAGTTGTCCGTTTTGTTCCAGCTGCGCGATGAAATCACGCAAATCCTTGTATTTCATGCAAGTTCCCAACCGGGTTCAGGAGGTCACGCATTATAACCCTGGCTGCCCATCGGGTGTACCCGAATCGGGTAGCAGACTCGGTGCAATGGGTGGCACGTCACGCTGGCCGAGGCGTCTGGCCAGCGCAGAGAGCAGCTGGGGCTCGTCCACCTCCATCAACAGACCGGCCACCAGCGCCCCGTATTGACGGTTGGAGAGTTCCGCCAGCAGGTATTTCTGGGCCTGCGGCGGCAAGGGGGAGAGCGCGCTCAGTTGGCGCAGGGCCGGCTCTCTCAAACCGGGATTGCCGCTGGCGGCAATCAGCAGGGAGCTGGCCGTATTGCCATGATGGAAGCGGTTGATGGTGGCGAGTGCGCGCAGCGCATCCTGATCTGCCGGCCGCCGCCACAACATGCCATAGAGCGCCGGTTCACCTGTGCGCAGCAGCAGATGGAGCAACAGCTGATTGTCGGGCAGATAGATATTCCGGCTGGCCAGCGCTTGCGCCTCCCGCATCCAGATCGATTGCGGCAAGGCGTCGAGGGCCAGCAACAGGGCTTGCTGCTGCATGGCAATATCGGGGTTACTGCTGTAATAGAGGGACTTTAGCTGGAAGCTACCTTGGGCAAGCTGCTGCTGATAGCGCTGCACCAATGAGTGCAGTTGCCACTCCCCCAGCAACTGACGGGCCTGCGCGGCAAAATCGTAGACAGGTTGCTGCACCAGAAAACCGTCTACCTGCTGCTCCAGCAGCCACTCGGGAGCCTTGTCGGCCTGTGCCTCGACCCAGCGTTGCAACGCGGGGGACGCAGGAGCGGTAACCGGAATATCCCGCAGCAGCTGCAACAGCAGGAACTCCCGCTGCTCGCGGCTCAGGGTCGCCAGCAGAGAGTCGATGGCGGCAAATTGTCCTTGCTGCAGACGGCTCGCCAGATAGCGCTGGTGCGTTTGCAACGTCTCGGCTGTCACCGTAGCCGGAGCACTCTGCGCACAGACTGGCATTGCACTCAGCAATCCCAGCAATAACCAGACAACAGGCTTCATGACGTCTCCATCCATGCGACATCGGGATCTCATACTACTAGGGCAACCGGAAAACAGATAAACAAAAACCGCGACCAGGGCCGCGGTTTCGTCATTTTCTGACCGGACTTACTTCTGCTGGCGCCGCATGGCGTCGAAGAACTCGTCGTTGGTCTTGGTCATCGCCAGCTTGTCGATGAGGAACTCGATACCGTCGATCTCGCCCATCGGGTGGACAATCTTGCGCAGGATCCACATCTTCTGCAGCTCGTCACCAGTGGTCAGCAGCTCTTCCTTGCGGGTGCCGGAGCGGGTGATGTCGATGGCCGGGTAGACACGCTTCTCGGCAATCTTGCGCGAGAGGTGCAGTTCCATGTTGCCGGTACCCTTGAACTCTTCGTAGATGACTTCATCCATCTTGGAGCCGGTATCGATCAGCGCGGTGGCGATGATGGTCAGGCTGCCGCCCTCTTCAACATTACGCGCGGCGCCGAAGAAGCGCTTGGGACGGTGCAGGGCGTTGGCGTCCACACCACCGGTCAGTACCTTGCCGGATGACGGGATAACGGTGTTGTAGGCGCGAGCCAGACGGGTGATGGAGTCCAGCAGGATCACCACATCTTTCTTGTGCTCGACCAGACGCTTGGCCTTCTCGATCACCATTTCGGCAACCTGAACGTGACGGGAAGCAGGCTCGTCAAAGGTGGAAGCGATCACTTCACCTTTCACCATCCGCTGCATCTCGGTCACCTCTTCCGGACGCTCGTCGATCAGCAGAACGATCAGTTCACAGTCCGGGTGGTTGTAGGCGATGCTCTGGGCGATGTTCTGCAGCAGCATGGTCTTACCGGCCTTGGGCGGCGCCACGATCAGGCCACGCTGGCCTTTACCGATGGGGGAAGCCAGGTCCAGTACACGGGCGGTGATATCTTCGGTAGAGCCATTACCCCGTTCCATGCGCAGACGTTCGTTGGCATGCAGGGGGGTAAGGTTTTCAAACAGGATCTTGTTGCGGGAGTTTTCCGGACGGTCGTAGTTGACCTCATTGACCTTGAGCAGTGCGAAGTAGCGTTCGCCCTCTTTCGGTGGCCGGATCTTGCCGGAGATGGTATCGCCGGTACGCAGGTTGAAGCGGCGGATCTGGCTCGGGGAGACGTAGATATCGTCAGGGCCTGCCAGATAGGAGCCGTCTGCACTGCGCAGGAAGCCGAAACCATCGGTCAGGATTTCCAGCACACCGTCGCCAAAGATATCTTCACCACCCTTGGCGTGCGCCTTGAGGATTGCAAAAATAATATCTTTCTTGTGCGCCCGAGCCAGATTTTCCAACCCCATGGATTCGCCAAGCTTGACCAGCTCGGACACAGGAGTGTTCTTTAATTCAGTCAGATTCATAGTGGTGAAAGTCTGTAAGCAAGGATTGAAATGAGGAGACAGTCTGCTGGATTGATGCTGATCGGATTTGATTGCCAGGCTGTGGTTAGCAAAGAGTCAGGCAAAAAGGTTAGCAAACGAGCGATAAACTAGCACCAATCGGGATGAGCGTCTAGGTGATAAAACACAAGGAGCGCATTATTGCAATGCGCTCCTCTTTAATTATTACAGGTTGCCGTCCAGGAACTCTTTCAGCTGAGTCTTGGACAGTGCACCGACCTTGGTCGCTGCCACTTCGCCATTCTTGAACAGCAAGAGGGTCGGGATACCACGAATGCCGTACTTGGGCGGAGTATCAGAGTTATGGTCGATGTTCAGTTTGGCTACGGTCACGCGACCTTCGTACTCTTGGGCAACTTCTTCCAGGATCGGGGCAATCATCTTGCACGGACCACACCACTCGGCCCAGAAGTCGACCAGAACGGCGCCATCGGCTTTGATTACATCTGCCTCGAAGCTGGCATCGCTCAGCTGAACAATCTTGTCACTCATCTCCAACTCCAGTCAGTAATTAAGGCTTTATTGACATATCAACAAAGGCAATAGTTGCCCTATTTGAAATGATCCTGTTTATTATTGCAAGCCTAACCTGATAACCTACCGCCATGAGCAAAACACACTTAACGACCGACAAATTCGCCCAAATGGGCCTCGAACCCGAAGTTCTGGCTGGTCTGGAATCAAAGGGATTTCACTATTGCACGCCCATCCAGGCACTGTCTCTGCCACTGCTGGTAGAAGGTCATGACCTCGCCGGTCAGGCTCAGACAGGCACCGGCAAAACCATCGCCTTTCTGGCCGCCACCTTCAACTATCTTCTTACCCACCCGCTGACCAAACCCCGTCTGGTAAATCAACCCAGAGCCATCATCATGGCACCCACCCGGGAGCTGGCAGTACAGATCTATAACGATGCCGACAGCATCGCCGCTTCTACCGGCCTGAAACTCGGCCTCGCCTACGGTGGCGAAGGTTACGACAAGCAGCTGGCCGTGCTGGAGCAGGGCGTCGACATCCTGATCGGCACCACCGGCCGCATCATCGACTACTTCAAGTCCAAGGTGATCGATCTGAGCAACATTCAGGTCGTGGTACTGGACGAAGCGGATCGCATGTTCGATCTGGGCTTCATCAAGGACATCCGCTTCCTGTTCCGCCGCATGCCGCCCGCGACCGAGCGTCTGAGCATGCTGTTTTCCGCAACCCTCTCCCTGCGCGTGCAGGAGCTTGCCTACGAACACATGAACCATCCGGAACATGTGCAGGTAGAGCCTGAGCAGATGACCGGCGTGCGGATCAAGGAGGAGCTGTTCTACCCCTCCAATGAAGACAAGATGTTGCTGCTGCTCTCCCTGATGGAAGAGGAGTGGCCGGAAAAAGCGATCGTCTTCGCCAACACCAAGCATGTCTGTGAAGACGTTCACGCCTGGCTGGAAAACGACGGCCACCGCGTCGGTCTGCTGACCGGTGACGTGCCGCAGAAGAAGCGGATGAAGATCCTCGAGGATTTCACCAAGGGTGCGCTCGATATTCTGGTCGCCACCGACGTGGCCGCCCGTGGTCTGCACATCCCTGACGTGACCCACGTCTTCAACTATGACCTGCCCGACGACGCAGAGGACTATGTACACCGTATCGGTCGTACCGGTCGTGCCGGCAAGAGCGGTCACTCCATCAGCCTGGCCTGTGAAGACTATGCCTTCAACCTGCCGGCCATCGAGGAGTACATCCACCACGCCATTCCAGTCAGCAAATATGATCGCGAAGCGCTGCTGGATGACGTTACCCCGCCGAAACGGGTGTTCCGCAACCGTCAGCCGGTGAACCGCAACATGCGGGATCGCCAGGGCGGTGGCAACAGCAACAACCGTCGTCGTCCGCCGCGCAAAAGCTAAAGGATAGGCCCGTTGCACAACTCGCCTCTCTATGCCGCTATCGACCTCGGCTCCAATAGCTTTCATATGCTGGTGGTGCGCGAGGTCGCCGGTGCCTTGCGCACCGTCGCCAAGGTCAAGCGCAAGGTTCGCCTCGCAGCCGGGCTCGATCCGGAATTTCGTCTCAGCCGTGCCGCCATGGAGCGGGGCTGGGACTGCCTGCGTCTCTTCTCCGAGCAGTTGCAGGACATTCCGGCCGACAACATCCGGGTGGTGGGCACCGCAACCTTGCGGCTTGCCACCAACGTCGACGAGTTCCTCAGCGAAGCGGAACGGGTGCTCAACCACAGCATCGAGATCATCTCGGGCGAGGAAGAGGCCAAGACCATCTATGAAGGGGTCTCCTGGACCTCTGCCGGGGAAGGCAACCGACTGGTGATCGACATCGGCGGTGCCAGTACCGAACTGGTGATCGGCGAACATAGCGAAGCAAAACTGCTCAACAGCCTGCACATGGGCTGCGTCACCTGGCTCAACAATCACTTCGGTGATGGCGAGCTCTCTGAAGCCCGTTTCGAGCAGGCGATTGCTGCCGCCAAGGCGGTGCTGGAGAAGGTGGCAGAAGATTACCGCGCCCTCGGCTGGCGCACATGTGTCGGCGCCTCCGGCACGGTACAGGCGCTGCAAGAGATCATGCTGGCGCAAGGGAAGAGCGAACGGGTCACCCTGCCGAAACTGCAGGAGCTGATGGGTCAGGCCATCGCCTGCGGCAAGCTCGACCGGCTGCAACTGGAAGGGCTGGCGGCCGAGCGGCTGACCGTGTTCCCCTCCGGCCTCGCCATCCTGATCGCCATCTTCGAAACACTCGATATCGAGAGCATGACCCTCGCGGGGGGCGCCCTGCGTGAAGGACTGATCTACGGTCTGCTCGGCAACAATCACGACTGTGATGCCCGGGATCGCACCGCCGACAGCCTGATCAGCCGCTATCAGCTGGATAAAGAGCACGCCGAACGGGTGCGCGATACCGCCGTCGAGGCGTTCAACCAGCTGCAACCGGCCTGGCGACTCTCCAAACGCTACGGTCGCCCGATTTTGCGTTATGCCGCCCTGCTGCATGAGATCGGCCTCTGTATCGAATACAAGAAGGCGCCGCAACACGCCGCCTACATCATCGACAACATCGACATGCCGGGCTTTACTCCCGCGCAAAAGAAGCTGTTGTCGGCCCTGCTGTTCAACCAGCGGGACGAATTCAAGCTGGAACCACTGGAGAAACAGGGTGCCGTCACCGGTCGTCAGGCGATCCGGCTGGCCCGTATCCTGCGCATCGCGCTGATCCTCTGCATGCGCCGTACCCAGGGCACAGTGCCCAGCTTCACCCTGCAGGCAGAAGAGGAGTCACTGACCCTGACCCTGCCCAAGGGGTGGCTGGACGAGCACTACCTGCGCGCCAGCGAGCTGCGCCTCGAGGTAGAGCGCCAGCAGAAGATGGGCTGGCCCACCCGCCTGCTGGAAGCCTGATTGGGCCACGCCCAATCAGTGCCCCGGCGTTCCGAAAATCTCTTTCGCTGCCAACACTGGTGCTACTCAGGCCTGCACCTTGATGTTATTGGGCTGACGGGCAGATCCCGCCCTTGCGTCTGGGCCCAGCCTCCCCTTCATGACCAACGTTCGACTAGAGTTGGGGTGTCTTCATAACCAACCGGAATGGACGCCATGAAATCCTTGACTCTGATCGGACTGACCACCCTGCTCACCGCCTGCGGCGGTGGTGGCGACAGCAATAGCCAACCACAACCAGCCCAGCTCTCGCTGGCCTTCTCCGACGCCCCGGTGGATGCGGTCAGCAAGGTCTGCATCGCCGTCGCCAACATCAGCATCCACCCCGTCGCCGGCAACGAACAGATCTGGACCACCGCCAGTTTTCTCACCTCGGCCCAGGACGATGGCTGCACCCCGAGCGGCGAGACGATACCGCTCGACAGTGCAGACCGGCCGCAGTTCACCTACATCGACCTGCTGAGTTATCAAGGATCCGCCAGTCGCCTCCTGCTGTCCGGTCAGAGCGTGATGCCCGGTGACTACAGCCAGATGAGGTTGCGGATACTGGATGGACGGGAGGTCAGCAACCAATTTCTGAATGGCACCCCCTACTCCTACGTCAAACGGGATGATGGGGGGATCAAGCCGCTGGAAGTGCCAAGCAGCGAGCTCAAGCTGGATGCCTTCACCATCGCAGCAAACGGCCTCAGCGCCTTCACCACCGAGTTCGACCTGCGCCAGGCCATGGTGCTGCCCGGCCACGAGCAGTACTACAAGCTCAAGCCCAGAGGGGTGCGGCTGGTGAATAACACCCAGGTCACCATCGTCAGGGGCACGGTAGCAGCTGGCTTGTGTGGCGGCCTGCTGACCGACAAGGCTTTCGTCTACTTCTACCAACCCAGAAGTGACGACAACTACCCCGACATGGCGGACAGCGACAACGGCTTCTATGCCAGCGCGCCCGTGTTGCCGCAAAGCGGTGGCGGCTTTGGTTACGAGTTGGGATTTGTTAATCTCGGTAGCTACGATCTGGCGCTGGTCTGCAATGGCCACGAGGACGATCCGGCACTGGCTGGCGACCCGCTGCAACTGGAACAGGTGCAGAAAGCCCAGGCGGTGGTGGCGCCCGCCACCATCATCAATTTCCAGTAACCGGCGACAAGAGGGCAACCCGCACATGAACACCTACCAACCCATCAGTTGCGATCTCTACGACTGGCTGGAGATCGCCGCCAGCTGGCAGTTGCCGGTCGCGCTGACCAGTCGGGACGGACGTCAGTGGGCGGACAAGATCCGCACCATCGAGGCCAGAGAAGGGATCGAGTACCTGCTGCTGCACAGTGGCGAACGGCTCAGTCTGGCGGAGCTGGTCACCATGGTGCTCAGCTGGCAGGGGGAGGAAAAACTGATCCGCTTTACCCCGCCGGCCCCAGCCGACGGCCAATAGATGGCAAGAGGGCCAACCCCATCGGGTTGGCCCTCTTCTTTTACCCCTCGCGTGCGGCGTTATCCCGCCAGCGCCGCCATCACATAGACGTCAAAGCGGTTGCTCTTGGTCTCGATAGCCATGCTGGGTTTGTGCTCATTGAGCCAGCCAGCATAGTCCGGTCGCTTCACCACTACCCGCTTTTGTGCCATCTTCAGCGCCGCCGGCAGCAGGGCATCGGCGTCAAGATCCGGCCCCACCAGCGACTGAAACACCCGCATCTCTTTTTTCACCAGCGCCGACTTCTGTTTGTGGGGGAACATGGGGTCGAGGTAGATGACGTCAGGCCGCTCGGTTAGCCCTAGCAAGGTCTCCACCGCCGGGCCGTGCAGCAACTGCATCCGCTCGCGCACCCAGGGGCCAATCTCCGGGTCTTCGGCGGCTCGAGCCAGACCATCCTGCAGCAGGGCGGCTACCACAGGGCTGCGTTCGATCAGGGTCACCTTGCAACCAAGAGAAGCCAGAACGAAGGCATCACGCCCCAGTCCGGCAGTGGCATCCACTACGGTCGGTGTGGCGCCGGCCTTGAGCCCCACTGCCTTGGCGATGGACTGGCCACGACCGCCGCCAAATTTGCGGCGATGGGCGACGGCCCCTTCGACGAAATCCACATAGACGGCCCCCAGCTTGGGCTCATCCAGCTTGCGCAACTCCAGCCGCTCCGGGGTAAACACCAGAGCAAACAGGGGAAGGTCGATTTGGCCAAGCTGGCTGGCCAGCGCGTCTGCCTGCGCGGCCTTGGCGGGGTCTTCGAGGAGGATTTGCATGGTCTCTGGATGCGTTCTAAGTTCAGTGAAGCGAGTGTACCACAACCCCCCTCATATCCCGGAGAATCCCATGCAGCTGCTGATAGCCCTGTTGCTTGCCGCCCAGAGCAGCACCAGTCTCAAGGTATGCGGTGTAGACTGGCCCCCCTTCTCCTACGCCGAACAGGGCAAACTGATGGAAGGGATATCGGTGGAGATCCATCAGGAAGCAACCAGACGCCTCGGAATGACCCTAACCCTGCTCGAACTGCCGTGGGGGCGCTGCGAACAGTATGTGAGTACCCAACTGGCTGATGGCATCCTCGACAATGCCCCCCTCCCCGGCTGCTACCACTCTGATCTTGCTACCGCCTTCTATCCGCTGGCCGCCTATGTGCGCAGTGACAGTCCGCTACAGAACTTCTCGTGGGAGATGGCCAAGGGGCTGAAAGTAGGAATGGTCAGGGGGTATGACTACACGGCCAAGATCAGGAACTTCACTGGCTGGGAGCCCATCAAGGTTCACTCCGACAAACAGCTGCTACTGATGCTGGAAAAGAGCCGGGTTGACCTCATCATCCTCGACTACTTCTCGGCCCCCATCCTCTCCAGGGAGCAGGACGTCAAGATCCGCCCCCTCACCCCCTTTATCGACTCGACACCGCTCTACCTCTGTTTTGGCAAGCAGAAAGCAGACCTGTTGCCTGCCTACAACAAGGCGCTGCAACAGATGCTGGATGAAGGGGTACTGGATCGCATCTATCTGCGCTATCTCGGCGAGAATTACCGGACACTGCAAACGAAGCAGGCAGAGATGACATCGAAGGAGTAAACCCCCTAACTGATCTGCAGAAACATCCCCTTGTCATTGAGCTGCAGATATTCGGTGAGATCGTCATAGGCCAGCGGGCGGCTGAGCAGATAACCCTGGGTGAAGGCACATCCCTTCTGACAGAGGAAGTTGAGTTGCTCGCGGGTTTCTACCCCCTCAATCACCACCTGCATACCGAGGTTGTGCACTATGTTGATGATGCCGTCCAGCAGCATCCGATCCTGCTCGTTGAAGGGGATATGGCGCACAAAAGAGCGGTCGATCTTGACCAGATCCACCGGGAAAGAGCGCAGATAGTTGAGGGCCGAGTAGCCGGTACCGAAATCATCGATAGCCAGCTTGCAACCCGCCTCGCGCAGGGCATCGATCCGCACCCTGTGCTGATCACTGCTCTCCATCAGCAGAGATTCGGTGATTTCGATGACGATGTCGGCAGGATCGAGCCCGAAGTGCTGGATCACCTTGAGCCACTCGCTCGCCTCAGGGTCGATAGTCTGGAACTCCATGGTGGAGCGGTTAATCGACATCTGCAGATCAGGGAAGCCGGACTGCTGCAACCGAGCCAGATCCCGGCATGATTGCCACAACACCAGCGCACCCAGCCCCTGAATCAACCCCGCCTCTTCCGCCAGCGGGATAAACTCGGCTGGCGACACCTGTCCCCACTGGGGGTGATACCAGCGCACCAGCGCCTCAAGCTTGGCGACCCGAC
Source organism: Aeromonas sp. FDAARGOS 1414 (assembly GCF_019047065.1). NCBI lineage: Bacteria > Pseudomonadati > Pseudomonadota > Gammaproteobacteria > Aeromonadales > Aeromonadaceae > Aeromonas > Aeromonas sp. FDAARGOS 1414. Next base: position 3,610,499 of record NZ_CP077210.1, read on the forward strand.
CGCTGCGGTTGTCCCAGATCGGCTGGTAGGCCATGGTTAACTGCTCCAGCTTGATCGCCTCCGCCAGATCCTGTTGCATCTGGTGGCGCTGACGCACCTCTTCCCGCATTGAGGAGCAGTAGGTACCGATCAACCGCCCCTGCCGCTTGGCGGCAAACAACGCTTGTTCGGCGTTTCGCAGCAGCTCGTCACTCTCGCTACCATCGACGGGGCAGAGGGTCATCCCCACGGTTGCCGTAACATAGAGATGCTGGTTGGCCAGCATAAAGGGACGGGTAAAGCTACCGATAACCTGCTTGGCAAACACCTCGGCCTGACGACGGGTGACGATGCCTGGCACCAGAAAGGCGAACTCGTCACCACCGATGCGGGCCACCAGGTCCTCGGTGCGCACCCGGCTCACCAGCCGGTCCGACACCTCCCGCAACAGGGCGTCACCGGCATGGTGATCCATGCTGTTGTTGACCGCCTTGAAGTTGTTGAGGTCGAGCACCATGAGCGCAAAGCGCTCGCCCCGCTCGCAGAAGCGGCTGAGACAGCGACTGAACAGCCAGCGGTTGGGCAGGCTGGTGAGGTTGTCATAGTTGGCCTGTGCAGCGATCTTCTGCTCGGCCAGTTTGGTTTGGGAGAGGTCGCTGAAGATGGCGATGTACTGGCTGATCCTGCCCCCTTCCCGCAGGGTGCTAATCATCAACTGCTGTGGATAGAGCTTGCCATTCTTGCGCTTGTTCCACACCTCACCACGCCATACCCCCACCCGCTCCAGCGCGTGGTACATGTCGGCATAGAAGGTCTGATCGTGCAGCCCCGACTTGAGCAGGCTGGGGCGCTGGCCTCGCACCTCGTCACTGCTGTAGCCGGTGATCTGCTCGAAGGCCGGATTGACCGAGATGATGCGGCTATCGGCATCACAGACCAGGATCGCCTCGGAGAGATTGTCATAGACCCGGTGGGAGAGCTTGAGCTGCTCCGCATGGCGCTTGAGAGGATCGATATTCTCCAGCAGCACCATCAGGTAGTCCGGCTGCTGCTGCTTGTCACGGATCAGGGTGACGGTTACCCGCCCCCACAGGATCTGCCCCCCCTTGCAGAAGTAGCGCTTCTCCCGGGTGAAACTGCTGCGCTCGCCACGGCGGATCTCTTCGTAGCAAACGAGGCTGCCCTGCCAATCCTCGGGATGGTTGATGTCGGAGATGGATCGCTGCAGCAACTCGTCGAGGGGATAGCCAAGCATCTGCTCGATGGCCGGGTTGGCCCAGAGGATACGGCCAGCCAGATCCAGCTTACCGATCCCCACCGGAGCCTGGAACAGCATGCTCTGCAATGCATGGGACGGTTCAGGCAGAGGGGGGGGCAGCTGTCGTTGCAGCATCAGCGCCAGCTCACGACCCGCCAACGGAGCCAGCAACCGGAGTAACCCAATCACCTTGCTCATATTGGCCTGCGGCTGACGATAAAGCAGGGCGCAGATACCTATGGTCTCGCCATCTGCATTCCTGAGGACAATCCCGGCATAGGCCTGAGGTTGCCACTCCTGTGCAAGGGGAACGTTGGCAAAGAGCTGAAGCAGACGATCGCTGAACCAGGCTTCCCCCTCCTGCCAGGTAATGGCATCGGGAGAGTCAGTCAGTGGCAGCGTCAGGGCATCGGTGTCAAGGGAGGAGGGATAGGCGGTCTGAACCGTCAGGTGGGTAGCATTTGATTCCCTGCTGGCGATCAGGACGACATCAGCCATCACAGCAGCGGCGATTTCACTCACAAAGGTATCGAAATATCCCTGGCCGCTCGAATGAGCCAGACTGGAGATGATTTGATAGACGGAATCGAGTGCTCGCCTCATGGCAAGTGGCTTTCTCTCCTTGAAGGTTAGAACACGACTCTACTGAAGAGCCGTGGGCAGTGCAAATATGCAATCAGCAAGATATTAAAAAGCCTTGAAAAAAGGGACCAAAAGGTCCCTTTTTGTCGCAGAAATCACGACTCGATCCCACTATGCCGCAAAACAGTGTACCTGCTTGAAGCTCACACAGGCGGCGGGTCAGGAATCTCAGGCAGCGATCCCGCTGTGTCGCAGCAGTGCATCCACCTTGGGCTCACGGCCACGGAAGGCTCGGAACAGCTCCATCGGCTCCTTCGAGCCCCCCTTCTCCAGAATATTCTTCAGGAAAGATTGTCCGGTGGCCGGGTTGAAGATGCCCTCCTCCTCGAAGCGGGAAAAGGCATCGGCAGAGAGCACCTCGGCCCACTTGTAGCTGTAGTAGCCCGCCGCATAGCCGCCCGCGAAGATGTGGGAGAAGCTGTGCTGGAAGCGGTTGAACGCCGGTGGCGTCATCACTGCTACCTGACTGCGCACCTCATCCAGCAGCGCCGGAAGCTGCGCCGGATTGGCCGGATCAAACTCCTGGTGCAGACGGAAGTCAAACAGGGCGAACTCCAGCTGGCGCAACATCTGCATCGCAGCCTGGAAGTTGCGGGCGGTCAGCATCTTCTCCAGCAGATCGGCTGGCAGCGGTTCGCCGGTCTCGTAGTGGCCGGAGATAAAGGCCAGTGCTTCGGACTCCCAGCACCAGTTCTCGAGGAACTGGCTCGGCAGCTCTACCGCATCCCAGGCCACGCCGTTGATGCCGGCCACGCCGGCCACATCGACCCGGGTCAGCATGTGGTGAATGCCGTGGCCGAACTCGTGGAACAGGGTAACTACTTCGTTGTGGGTGAACAGCGCAGGTTTGCCATCCACCGGACCGTTGAAGTTGCAGGTCAGGTAGGCCACCGGCTTTTGCAGCGAGCCATCCTGACGGTAGCGACGACCCAAACAAACATCCATCCAGGCCCCGCCCTGCTTGTGCTCGCGGGCATAGAGGTCGAGATAGAAGCTACCGCGCAGCTCGTCGTCGGCATCGAAGATGTCGTAGAAGCGCACGTCAGGGTGCCAGGTGTCGATGCCGAGGCGCTCGCGAACCTTCATGCCGAACACCCGCTTGACCACTTCGAACAACCCTTTCACCACCTTGTTGGCAGGGAAATAGGGGCGCAGCTGCTCATCGGAGATGGAGAACTTGTGCTGTTTGAGCTTCTCGGCGTAGTAGGCGAGATCCCAGGCGGCCAGCTCGCTCTGACCATGCTGCTCGGCGGCGAAGGCGCGGATCTCCTCCAGCTCGGCCTTGCCTTGCGGCAGGGATTTGGCCGCCAGATCGGTGAGGAAGCTCACCACCTGTTCGGTCTTGTCCGCCATCTTGGTGGCCAGGGAGAGCTCGGCATAGTTGGCAAAGCCCAGCAGTTGGGCCAGTTCGCGGCGCAGGGTGAGCAGCTCGCTCATGATGGCGGAGTTGTCCCACTTGCCCGCATTGGGGCCCTGATCGGAGGCGCGGGTGGTGAAGGCCTCATACATCTCGGCGCGCAGTTCGCGGTTGTCCGCGTACATCATCACCGGCAGGTAGGAAGGGATATCCAGCGTGAACAGCCACCCCTCTTTGCCTTTAAGTTCAGCCATCTGACGGGCAGCGGCACGCACGCTCTCGGGCAGACCAGCCAGTTCGGCTTCATCAACCACCAGCTTGTGCCAGCCCTGGGTCGCATCCAGCACGTTGTTGCTGAAACGGGAGGCCAGCTCGGAGAGGCGGGCCTGAATTTCGCCGTAGCGCTGCTGCGCCTCGGCAGGCAGACCGATGCCGGAGAGGCGGAAGTCACGCAGGGTATTCTGGATCTCCTTGCGCTGGGCGCCGCTGAGCAGCGGGAAATCATCGCTCTGGGAGAGGGCCAGATAGGCCTGATAGAGCCCTTCATGTTGACCGACATAGGTCTGGAATTCGGAGAGCAGCGGCAGGCAGGCGTCATGGGCCTCGCGCAGCGCTTCGCTGTTGAGTACGGAGTTGAGGTGGCTGACCGGTGACCAGATCCGTGACAGGCGGTCATTTACCTCTTCCAGCGGGGCAATCAGGCTATCCCAGGTATGGGGATCACGCTGGGCCAGCACATCGCTGATCTTCTGCTTGCAGTCAGCAATCGCCTGAATCACGGCAGGCTGAACCTGCTCCGGCTTGATCTGGCTGAAAGGGGGCAGTGAATCCATTGTCAGCAAAGGGTTATTCATCCCGGTTACCTCTTGTTTGGTCTTGAACAGACCGCTTTAGCAGCTCTGTATGGCTTTCTAACATGTGGCCAAGCCACGCAATAATCAAGCGGGAATCCGCCGCAACCCTGTACTTTTCCAGCCATTGCGACCCGGATCTCTGCCGTTGCTGCAGTTTTGCCATCAACAGCCAGTAACAGGATGAATCTGTGGGCCTTTTTTGGCTCTTATCGCTACTTTCAAGGGGCAAAAAGCCGCCATTTACCGGCGCCACAGCTGCCAGCCAAGTGCCGTCATGCTCAATCATGGAAACGGACAAGATGTGGTAACTGTAACAAATTATCAATATTTTTCAGTCAATTAGAATCAAAACCAACTATTGATTAATTTATTTTCAAGCATCTATCATAGGTAACCTGCCATGCAGGTCACTTGATTCTCTGTGCTGCACAGAAATCGGGTGAAAAAGGCAAAGTGACCCGAAAGGGCGCGACGCAAAGCCACCGGTCTAAGGGAAAACACCTATGACAGCGGGGCTGCCCCCGGGGACGTCCGGTCACAACCGACGCCCCATTTGCACCGTACGGAGAGACGATGAACAAACTCAAATTATCCCTGCTTGGCTGCCTGCTCGGCATGGGCACCCCCATGGCATATGCCGCCAGTGCCGGTCAGGCGATGGTTAACCCCCAGTCCGGCGTAGTGGTCGGCTACTGGCACAACTGGTGTGACGGCTCGGGCTACAAGGGCGGTATCGCCCCCTGCGTCAAGCTCGATCAGGTCAACCCGCAATACAACGTGGTCGATGTCTCCTTCATGAAGGTCTATGGCAGCGATCCCATCCCCACCTTCAAACTCGACCCGGCCATCGGCATGAGCGAAAGCCAGTTTATCGAGCAGATCGCCGAGCTGAACCGTCAGGGCCGAGCCGTGCTGCTGGCGCTGGGCGGTGCCGATGCACACATCGAGCTGCGCAAGGGTCAGGAGCAGGCCTTTGCCGACGAGATCATCCGTCTGGTGGAGACCTACGGCTTCGACGGGCTGGATATCGATCTGGAACAGGCCGCCATCACCGCCGCCGACAACCAGACCGTGATCCCGGCAGCCCTGCGTCTGGTCAAGGATCACTACCGCGCCCAGGGGAAAAACTTCCTCATCACCATGGCGCCGGAGTTCCCCTATCTGACCCAGACTGGCGCCTACATCCCCTATATCCGCAATCTGGAAGGGTACTACGACTGGATCAACCCCCAGTTCTACAACCAGGGTGGCGACGGTATCTACATCGATGGCATCGGCTGGATTGCCCAGAACAACGATGCCCTGAAAGAAGAGTTCATCTACTACATGGCGGATTCGCTGAGCAACGGTACCCGCGGCTTCTACAAGATCCCCCATGACAAGCTGGTGTTCGGTATTCCGACCAACATTGACGCCGCAGCCACTGGCTATGTGCAGGATCCGCAGAAGCTCTACAACGCCTTCAACCGCCTGAAGAGCGAGGGGCAACCGCTGCGTGGCGTGATGACCTGGTCCATCAACTGGGACATGGGCCGCAACGCCGCCGGTCAGTCCTACAACGAATCCTTCATAAAGAGCTACGGCCCCTTCATCCACGATCAGGAGATCACGCCCCCGGTCGACAACGGCAAGCCGGTGTTCAGCGGCCTGAGCGATACCCGCATCAAGCAGGGTACTGCCTTTGATCCGCTGGCCGGGGTCAGCGCCAACGACAAGGAAGATGGCGACCTGACTGGCCAGATCCAGGTGGAAGGATCGGTAGACAGCCAGCGCATCGGCCTCTACCCCCTCACCTACAAGGTGAGCGATCGCGACAACAACGTCACCGAGCAGGTACGCACCATCGAGGTCTACAGCATGAAGCCGGTGTTCAGCGGTGTCACCGACACCACGCTGGAACTGGGTACCGCTTTCGATCCGATGACCGGCGTCAGCGCCCATGATGAAGAAGATGGCGACCTGACCGCCCAAATCAAGGTCAGCGGCAACGTCGACAGCAGCAAGGTCGGCCGCTACACCCTCACCTATCAGGTGAGCGACAGCGCCGGTCAGCAGGTAACCCAGCAGCGCAACGTGACCGTCAGGGAGCAGGGCGCCGTCTGTGAAAACAGTTGGGATGCCAAGAAGGTCTACGTGGGCGGCGACATCGTCAGCCACAACGGCAAGAACTGGCTGGCTGGCTGGTGGACCCAGAACGAAGAGCCGGGCACCACGGGTGACTGGGGCGTCTGGCGCGTACAGGGCGACAGCGACTGCGGCGGCACAACGCCACCCGCCGAAGGCAGCAGCGACTTCACCGTCAGCGCCATGGCGAGCGAGTACACCATAGTCAACGGTCAGGTCAGCATCCGTTTCAACGTGACCACCGCCAACCCGGTACAGATCACCGCAACTCTGGAGCAGAGCGGACTCAGCCACGGTACCACCAGCAGCCAGGTGAACGGCACCAGCACCCTGGTGCTGCAGGGCAGCAATGTCACCGATGGCAGCTACGAAGTGGTGATCACCGGTCTGGCTGACGGCCAGCAGCCGGTGGTGCAGCGCTTCCCGGTTGCGCTGACCGAAGAAAGCAGCAGCGGTGGCGAAGGTGACTACCCGGCCTACGCCCCCAACACCGGCTATCAGGCCGGTGATCGGGTCAGCAATGCCGGTGGCAACTACGAGTGCAAACCCTGGCCCTACAGCGGCTGGTGTGGCGGCTCGACCAGCCACTATGCGCCGGGTACCGGCTCTGCCTGGAGCGATGCCTGGATCAAGCTCTGACCTTGCCCCAACCACTAACGGGGGCCGACAGGCCCCCGCCCATATCCTGCCCGTCGGCCACGCTGCCGATGGGCAGGATGCACTGACCCGGACGGGTTAGCCCCTCTCTTTTACATGCTTGCCAACCACCCAAAAACATCCAACAACAACCAAGATAAGGAAATCACCATGCCAAGAACCACCAAGCTTGCCACCCTGCTCGGTTTGCTGCTGTCGGCCCATGTCGTGGCCGATGAGCGCGAACAAGCCTATTTCAAACAAACCTATCAGGAGCACTACGAACAGATGACGGCACGCCTCGCCGCGCTGCATCAGAGTGCGGCTGACGAGCAGGACGTGATCATCAAGGATGGCAAGCGCCACCTTGCCATCAACGGCCTGCTCTACCCGCTGACGGCGGATAACCACATCCTGTTCGATCTGCCCAAACCCCACTTTTTCGACGAAACAGCCATTCGTAACGTCTTTGATTTCTTCGATGAGGAGTGGGAGCTGACCTGGTACGACGGTGGGGTCGTAGCGGTCAACAAACGCTTTGGCAACTATGACTACGGCAACGGCTGTCTGCTGGAGTACTTCCCCCACGGCCAGATCCAGAATGGCGAACGCCCCCGGGTGGTGATGGAGACCAGCTCCTGCAGCGTCAACTCGTTTGCCACCTCGCTGCAATATCTGGACAAAGGCGAGGAGCTGACGGCCGACCAGCTGGGGCTGGACGCCAGCCTGATCACGGCGGTCGAGCGCTATCAGGATCGGCTCTATGTCAGCCAGAACGGCAATCCGGGCCATGTGGCCATTATCGATATCCCGAGCCGCCAGCAGATTGGCGAGATCCGCGGCACCGCAACCGGCAGTACCACGGCCTACAACCAGGTCAGCGAACTGTTTGTCCGCAACAACCAGCTCTACGTGGTCTCGCGCTACTCGCACCGGGTCGATATCTTCGATCTGGCCGACGAGCATCGCCATGTCACCACCCTGGGAACCGGCCGAGATTCCGGCAGCAACAGCCTGCACCGCGCCCAGGCCGTCTTTGCCAATCAGGATTACGTGCTGGTGGCCGATGCGCTGAGCGAGATCAAGGTCTACCGCCAGCAGGATGTGACGCCGGAGAACAGCCTCAAAACCCCCATCGCCGGTCGGCTCGCCTTTGAAGGAAAATACAGCCACCGTCTGGTGCAACTCTATCAGGTGGGTGACTATCTCCTGGCCCACACCTCCGGCAAAAACTACTACATCTATGACCTGCGCAAACTGGCTGATGCCATCGCCAGCAACACCCCGCTGGCGCCTGAGCAGGTGATCGCCGACAGCAATCTGCAAAAAATCGACATGGATGGCGATCGGCTGGTGGTGAACTTCAAGGACCGCATCGAATGGCATGATGCCGATACCCTGATCGCCAACGACTTTCAGTTCAAGAACCCGACCTTTACTGTTCGGGAGATCAACCAGCAGCCCGTGGCGGCGCTGAAAGATCTCCAGCTGGCGGGCTCGGCGCTTGTCACCGCCAACGAGCGCGGTCTGGGTTTCAACCAGCTGCTGAGCAAGGAGATCAGCTTCACGGCCGACGAGCAGTTGCCGGCTCGCCCGCTGATCTTCGATCAGCTGATGCCGACCGCAGTCAGCTACATACTGCGCAATGACGAACCCTACGAGGTGCTGATCGATCGCGCCCAGCGTTCGGTCAACATCAATTCGCTGGTCAAGACCGAGCTGCTTGATAACGACACGGTGCGCATCACCAACTATGCCGCCAGAGAGCTGCATGACATCAATATCGAGTCACGCCTGAACGGTATCAACAAGTGGCTGATCTTGGGCCAGCTCGATCGCCTGCCCGCCTATGCCCAAATCACCCTGCCATTGAGCGCCTTTGGCGAGCAGGGACGCTTCAACAGCGCCAGCCGCGACGGAGTGTTTGATCTCAACAACCTGCTCGACAACAGCATCAATCTGCCAGCCCAGTTCGAGCACAGGTTCAGCTCCAACTCGGATCTGTTTGCCCAGAAGCTGGCACGCCTCAAGCCAAGCTGGAACGTGCGCTTCGCCACCAACACCAGCGGCTCCTGGCGCCCCATCAATGCCCTCTACGCCCGCGAGTGGCTGATCATCGCCACCAACCTGGCCTACATGGTCTCGACCGAGGAGTTCAAACACGTCTGGTACAACTTCAAGACGGTGAACGGCTACGAGATGTTCGGCAATGGCGGCAACAGCTATGTGCCGAACGGGATCTTTACGGCAGCCGATTATGACTACTACTACCACAGCCTGATGAAGCGCCCCTACCTCAACCTGGGGATCACCGCCATGGGGGGCGGGCTGGGGAGTGGTGGCATCACCGGGGTCGATACCTTTAACTTTGTCAGCCACTACTACGGCAGCTGGGGCATCATTGCCCACGAATTTGGCCACGGCTTCGATGGGAAGTCCTACAGCCATGAGAGCGCGTTTGCCCGTGGCAGCCACGGCTGGCATCCCCTGATGACGGGCATGGCCAACTACCATATCCGCAAGGGCGACCTGCCCTATCTGGACGATGATCTCAACGGCTTCCACAAGCCGGAAAACGACATCTATCGCTACAACTCGGTCAGCCAGGGGGCTCGCAAGCACCGCGCTGACAGCCACATGTACTATACCGACCACTACTTCATGCAATTCTCCACCATGCCGCAAGGCTGGGTAGCCAACGGCAGCGACTTCAGTGTTGGGCAGCTGGCGGCCCTGACCAATCAGGAGCGACTGCTGATGGGCTGGATCCTCAAAGAGTCGGAGAAACGCAATCTCTGCCGGTTCACCTTCCAGGATGGCGAACAGTACTACGGGTACGTCGAACAGCGGGCTGATGGTCTGCTCTGCGATGCCGGCTCCCTGATCCGCTATCGTCAGCCCGATGGCCAGTTTGTGCCGCTGGTCTCGGCCATCAACCAGTTTGACTGGCTGTCACTCCACCACAAGGGCAAGCTGGATCAGCCAGTGCTGCACCAGAATGGTCGCCAGCTCTGCTACAAGAATGTGGCGGGCTTTTACGGTATCGGCTTCGTCAATGACAACAACCAGTGCACCCAGCTGCCCAACGTCTATCAGACCAATGGCAAACACTGGCTGACCAGCTCTGGCTGGACCGGTCTGACCTACCTGAGCGGGGACTTCATCCTGCCCACGACCGGTAGCAGCAGTGACTTCACCGTCACCGATCTGGCGTCCGAATATCTCATCGTCAACGGCGCGCTCGACTTCAGCCTGACGCTGACCACCGCCAACCCGGTGACCGTCACCGCGACCCTGTTGCAGGATGGCAATCCGGCCGCCACCGGCAGCGCCCTGATCGATGGTCAGGGTTCCCTGCAGCTGGCACAGTCGGGCCTAGCGGCCGGCAGTTACGAGCTGTTGCTGGCGGGCATGGCTGAGGGGAGCAAGCAGGGCTTCGAGCGCCGCTTCACCCTGGCGTTGGTGGAACAGGCACCGGGTGGTGACAGTGACGGTGGTAACGGCAGCTACCCGACCTATGTTGCGGGCACCGCTTATCAGAGTGGCGAACGGGTCAGCAATGCCGGTGGCGACTACGAGTGCAAACCCTGGCCCTACAGCGGCTGGTGTGGCGGCTCGACCGGCCACTATGCACCGGGTACCGGCAGCCACTGGAGCGATGCCTGGATCAAGCTGTAATCATCCGCTCGTGACCAAAAGAGAGCCATAACGACAGAGGGGGAGCCATCGGCTCCCCCTCTCGTTTATCTCTTCAACCCGGCTTAACGGGCATCTTCCTTCAGCCACTGCGCCACGCGCTTGGCGAAGTAGGTGAGGATGCCATCGGCCCCGGCCCGCTTGAAGCAGAGTAGAGACTCCATGATGGTCTCCTTCTCTTTCAGCCAGCCGTTCTGGATCGCCGCCATGTGCATGGCGTACTCGCCGCTGACCTGATAGGCGAAAGTCGGCACGCCGAACTGATCCTTCACCTGACGAACCACGTCCAGATAGGGCATGCCCGGCTTGACCATCACGCTGTCGGCCCCTTCCTGAATATCCAGCGCCACTTCGTGCAGGGCTTCGTTGCTGTTGGCCGGATCCATCTGATAGGTGGCCTTGTTGCTCTTGCCGAGGTTGCCGGCAGAGCCAACCGCATCGCGGAACGGGCCGTAGTAGCAGGAAGCGTACTTGGCGGAGTAGGCCATGATCTGGGTGTTGATGAAGCCATTCTCTTCCAGCGCAGCGCGGATGGCGCCGATGCGGCCATCCATCATGTCGGACGGCGCGACGATATCGACCCCGGCCTCGGCATGGGAGAGCGCCTGCTTGATCAGGATCTCGGTGGTGATGTCGTTCAGCACATAGCCTTCGTCATCGATAATGCCGTCCTGCCCGTGGGTGGTGAACGGATCGAGCGCCACGTCGGTGATGACCCCGAGCTCCGGGAAGCGGGCCTTGAGGGCACGCACGGTGCGCTGGGCCAGTCCGTTTGGATTGTAGGCCTCTTCCGCCATCAGGCTCTTGCTCTCCAGCGGAGTGACCGGGAACAGGGCAATAGCAGGTACGCCCAGCTCCACCAGCTCGGCGGCTTCCCCCAGCAGCAGATCGATGGAGAGACGCTCCACCCCCGGCATGGAGGGAACGGCTTCCCGACGGTTCTCCCCCTCCAGCACGAACACCGGATAGATGAGATCGTTGACGGTCAGTACGTTCTCGCGCACCAGACGACGGCTGAAATCATGTTTGCGCAGACGGCGCAGGCGGCGGCCCGGAAAGGCGCCCGGAAGAGTTGTAGCCATGAATCACTCCTGGAGAGGAAGTTGGAAGAACGCGGCGGAGGTGGCCCGGGTATGGGCCAGCAAGGCCTCGGGCGCTTCACCACGACAGGCCGCCACCACCTGGGCGATGTGCGGCAAAAAAGCGGGTTCGTTGCGTTTCGGGCGCGGTTTCAGATCCCGCGGCACCAGATAGGGGGCATCGGTCTCGATCATCAGCCGACCGGCCGGAATACGGGCCACCTGTTCGCGCAGCAGCTGGCCGCGGCGTTCGTCGCAGAGCCAGCCAGTCACCCCGATATGCAGCCCCAGCGCCAGACACTCGTCCAGCTCCTCGTCGGAACCGGTGAAGCAGTGCAGCACGGCTCCCGGTAGTTTCGGCAACCAGGGACGGAGGATCTCAATAAAACGGGCGTGGGCATCGCGGCAGTGAAGGAACACCGGCATCCGGAGCTCGGCAGCCAGTGCCAGCTGGGCGTCGAATACCGCATCCTGCACCGGGCGGGGGGAGAAGTCGCGGTTGTAGTCGAGGCCGCACTCGCCGATGGCCACCACCTGCGGCAACGCCGCCAGCTCGCGCAAGGCGGGCAGGGTCGCCGCATCGACACTCTTGGCGTCGTGGGGATGGACCCCGGCGGTGGAGAAGCAGTAGCCCGGCCAGCGGGCGGCCAACTCTGCGCTCTCGCGGCTGCCGTCCAGATCGGTACCGGTCAGGATCAGCGCCTCCACTCCGGCGGCACGGGCACGGGCCACCAGCTCAGCCTGCTCGCCGGCGAACTGGCTGCTGGTCAGGTTTAAACCGATATCGATCATGGGATGAGGCGTTCCGAACAAAAGGAATACATATCAGGTATTTGAAAACCATCTACCGAATGGGGTCTTACCATACGCCTCGAACGGGAGCATGAAAAGAGGAAGGGAGCCTCAGCTCCCCTCGTTCTGCTATTCCTGCGGACTTCGTCATCCTCTCGCCGTCCGGCAAACAGGTGACGAACAGAGCCTCAGCTCTCCACATCCGGTTGTTCCTGTTGCTCTTCATCCTCTTTCTTCACGTAGAAGCGGGCGAAGAACAGACCTATCTCCCACAGCGCCCACATCGGGATGGCAAGCAGGGTCTGGGAGAAGACATCAGGCGGCGTCAGCAACATGCCGACCACAAACACCCCGACGATGACGTAGGGACGTTTCTCCTTCAGGTTTTGCGGTGTGGTCACGCCGGTCCAGCAGAGCAGTATGGTGGCCACCGGAATTTCGAACGCCACCCCGAACGCGAAGAACAGGGTCAGTACGAAGTCCAGATAGCTGGCGATATCGGTAGCCACCGTCACCCCTGCGGGTGCTGTGCTGGTGAAGAAACCGAACACCAGCGGGAACACCACGTAGTAGGCGAACGCCATCCCCGCATAGAACAGCAGGGCACTGGAGACCACCAACGGCATGATCAGGCGCCGTTCATGCTGGTACAGACCGGGGGCGATAAAGGCCCAGGCCTGATAGAGCAGATAGGGGATCGCCACGAAGAAGGAGACCACCAGGGTCAGCTTGATCGGCGTCAGGAAGGGGGTCGCCACATCCGTCGCTATCATGCTGGTCCCTTCCGGCAACTGGCTGAGCAGCGGCTGGGCCACGAAGTCGTAGATGTTGTTGGAGAAGTAGATCAGCGCCAGAAACACCACGAGGATGGCGGTAATGGAGCGCAGCAAACGGGTTCTCAGCTCAACCAGATGGCTGATCAGGGGTTGTTCGGCCTGACTCATGGCTTCACCTCCCCTTTTACTGCGGAGTCGCTGACCGGCACCGGCTCGCTCTCCCGCTGGCTGTTGACCGGTGGCACCTCGTGGCTCAGCTGCACCGCAGGCTCCACCGGCGTGGCAGGCTCAGCCTGGGCGACCGGCTCGGGGCGCGGCGGACGGATCTCATTCTCCACCTGATAGGGGCGATTGACCGACTGGGCCGCCGCTTTGAGCTGTTCGATGGACTCCTGCAGCTCGGGGCTCAGATTGCTCATCTGCAACTGTTCGGCCTTCTTGAGGTCGTTATGCAGCTCTTGCAACTTGAGCTCCTGCTCCAGCTCGGACTTGACCGAGTTCGCGGTCGAACGAATGAGGCGGATCCAGTGGGTAGCCGTTCGGATGGCAACCGGCAGCCGCTCCGGCCCCAGTACCACCAGTGCTACCACACCGATAACGACCAGCTCCCAAAAACCGATATCGAACATGGCTTAGGCCTGGTCTTTGTCTTTCTGTTTGGCGGTCTCACTGCTCTGAGTGGCCGCTTCGTTCAGCTGTTTCGGGGGAAACTCGGCATCTTTCTGCCCGGCCTTGGCATCAGCCGGCTCGTCGGAGAGGGCTTTCTTGAACCCTTTGACCGCCGCGCCCAGATCACCGCCAATGCCGCGCAGTTTCTTGGTACCGAACAGCAGCACGACGATGACTGCAATGATCAACAATTGCCAAATACTGATACCACCCATGATTTTCTCTCCAGAACAGGCGCCTGACGGCGCGGTTGTTGATTAATGGGAACGGGTTCGCAACCAGCCGACCAGCCAGCAGAGGGCTGCACCGGCGAGACTGGCTTGTCCCCACTCAATGTGTTGTTTTTGGGTCAGCAAGAATACACCCGCCAATAGCAGGCTGGCTCCAACCCCTAAGAGGTAGCGGGCCTGCCCCTGCCGACGGCTGTGACGACGGAACTCGGCAAACATCTGGTCGAAATGACGCTGCTGATGACGGGTCTGACGCAGGGTCTCATAGACCAGCTCCGGCAGCTCCGGCAGCTTCTCGGCCCAGAATGGCGCCTTCTCCTTGATGGCGTTCAATACCGACTTGGGCCCGACCTGTTCGTGCATCCAGTTTTCGAGGAACGGCTTGGCGGTCTGCCACAAATCGAGTTGCGGGTAGAGCTGACGCCCCAACCCTTCCACATAGAGCAGGGTCTTTTGCAGCAGCACCAGCTGCGGCTGCACCGTCATATGGAAGCGGCGCGCGGTGTTGAACAGGTTGAGCAGCACGTGACCGAACGAGATCTCGGAGAGCGGCTTCTCGAAGATGGGCTCCAGCACGGTGCGGATGGCGAACTCGAACTCGTCCACCTTGGTGTCTGCCGGTACCCAGCCCGACTCCACGTGCAGCTCTGCCACCCGACGATAGTCGCGGTTGAAGAAGGCGAGGAAGTTCTCAGCCAGATAGCGTTTATCTTCCCGATTGAGGGTACCGACGATGCCGCAGTCGATGCCGATCCAGAGCGGGTTTTCCGGGTGTTCGTAAGAGACGAAGATGTTGCCCGGGTGCATATCGGCGTGGAAAAAGCTGTCGCGGAACACCTGAGTGAAGAAGACCTCTACCCCGCGCTCGGCCAGCAGCTTCATGTTGGTGCCGTTGGCTTCCAGCGCCGGGATATCGGAGACCGGAATACCGTAGATGCGCTCCATCACCAGCACCTGCTCGCGGCAGAGATCGGTGATGATTTCAGGCACATAGAGCGCCTCGGAGCCGGTGAAGTTGCGGCGTAGCTGGATGGCGTTGGCCGCTTCGCGCATCAAATTCAGCTCGTCGAGGATGGTCTTGCGATACTCCTCCACCACCTCGATGGGGCGCAGCCGCGCGCTCTGGGGCACGAAGCGGGCCACCAGACGGGCCAGCGCCTGCATCAGTCGCAGGTCGGCCTCGATGACTGGCTCGATATCGGGGCGGATCACCTTGATGACGATCTCGCGGCCACTCTCCTTCAGGCGGGCGGTATGCACCTGGGCGATGGAGGCCGACGCCAGCGGCGTCTCGTCGAAGTCGTCAAACAGGGTTTCGATGGGACAACCCAGGCTCAGCTCGATCTGCTGGCGCGCCGCCTGACCACAGAAGGGGGGCACCCTGTCCTGCAGCAGGGCCAGCTCCTCGGCGATATCCGGCGGCAGCAGGTCGCGGCGGGTCGAGAGCATCTGGCCAAACTTGATGAAGATGGGGCCGAGAGCCTCGAAGGCGAGGCGGATGCGGGCTCCGCGGCTGAGATCCGGTTGTTTGTTCTTGAGCCAGAACAGGGAGCGACGGGCCAGACGACCCGGCCAGGGTTGATAGCGGGCGGGCACCAGTTCGTCGATGCCCTGCTCCAGCAGGATGGTGATGATGCGATAGAGGCGTTTGAACTCCTTCGGGGTCATCAGGTCACCTGCTGTTCGAAGCGGGCCAGCCGCAGTTCGACGGCCTTGAGCTGCTGGGCCAGCACCTCGACGTCATCGTTGAAACTCGCCACTTCCAGCGGGCCGGGTGCGAGGCGGGCCTCTTCGGTCAGATATTCCGCCAGCTGGCTGCGGGTGCGGCACAGCTCGCGACCGACCAGGCGACGCGCCTGACGGGCACCACTGAACAGGGTGTGGGCCAGCACGTCGCCGGTATAGCGCGACAGCTCCTCCTCCCAGTCGATATCCAGCTCACCCAGCAGCACGCTAAATGCCTGCACCAGCTGGGGATCACCGCTCAGATCCAGCTTCTCCTCACGGATATAGCGGGTCAGAGCGGACGGGTCTTTCAGCAGACCGAGGGCGGTCAGCGACAGGCTAAGCACCGCATCGGCCTCCCCTTCATGCTGGGCCAGCACATCCAGCCGACGCTCGGAGAAGACAAACCAGAGCGGCTTGAGTTCACGCAGCTCCAGCTTGAGCACCTTGCCCACCAGTTTGCGCAGCCGCTCCGGACTCTGTTTGTCCAGCACCAGCAACTGGTTGAGGCTGGTTTCGATCACCGCGGTGACCATGGCATCCATCGGCATAGGCAACCTTAAAACTTGTAACCGCGGTGCAGGGCGACCACACCCTGAGTCAGATTGAAGTACTCCACCTGCTCGAAACCGACATTTTCCATCATGCCGGCCAGGGTCTGCTGATCCGGGTGCATACGAATAGACTCTGCCAGATATTTGTAGCTTTCACTGTCGTTCGCGACGATTTCGCCCATTTTCGGCAGCAGTTTGAAGGAGTAGAGGTCATAGAGCTTGGCGATCACTTCACTGACCGGCTTGGAGAACTCCAGCACCAGCAGACGGCCACCCGGCTTGAGCACCCGGAACATGGAGGCGAGCGCCTTGTCCTTGTCGGTGACGTTGCGCAGGCCGAAGCCGATGGTAATCACGTCGAAGTGGTTATCCGGGAAGGGGAGCGCCTCGGCATTGGCCTGCACGTAGGAGACGTTGTTGGCGACCCCCAAATTGCGCAGCTTGTCGCGGCCCACTTTCAGCATGGAGTCGTTGATATCCGCCAGCACCACCTGACCGGTTTCGCCGACGATGCGCGAGAACTTGGCGGTCAAGTCACCGGTACCACCGGCCAGATCCAGCACCTTCTGGCCCTTGCGCACACCGGAACAGTCGATGGTGAAGCGCTTCCACAGGCGGTGGATGCCGAACGACATCAGATCGTTCATCAGATCATACTTGGCTGCCACCGAATGGAAGACACCTGCTACCAGAGTTTCCTTCTCGGTCGCGGCCACGGTTTTAAAGCCAAAATGCGTTGTCGTTGCTTGTTCTGACATCCCTTAAACACCCATAGAGCAAAGAATGGCCGCCAGTTTACCAGAGCCACTGGCGTCCGGACACCTTAAACCCGGCTCGCAACCAACTGCATGCCCAGCACCACCATGGCCAGACAGAGGAAGAGATTGAGACCGATATTGAGCAGCGCTTTCAGATAGGCTCCATGTTGAGCCAGCACTACCGTATCGAGGGCAAAGGAAGAAAACGTGGTCAGGGCACCGAGGATCCCCACCATCAGCAGCGGCTTCATCGGGTGTTCTACCACATGACCGTGGCTGATGAGGGCGAACGCTACCCCCATGATGAAAGAGCCCACCACGTTGACCACCAGAGTCCCGTAAGGAAAGTGGCGCCCCAGCAGCAAGGCCATCAGTTCGGCAATCCCAAAACGAAGGCAGGCGCCGATGGCGCCCCCTGCAGCAACATAGAACCAGGTTTGCATGGTGTCACTCCCTCAGGGTCAGACCGCCATTATGTCGCAATGGCGGCCCTTGTGCCCAGAGGCGGAACTAATCGTCATCCAGCCTGATTGAAATCTCAGCGGCGAAAATCGATGGGCTCTGGCTCACCCAGCACGATTTCGGTCTGGGCCGGGCGGGTCTGGGCAATCACCTTGCCGTGGCGGATCGAGTAACGCACCGGCACCTGACGGCGCACCGCATCGAAGCCGTTGTCGGCAGGCAGGATCAACAGGTTGGCCGGTTTGCCCACCTCTATGCCATAACGATCCTGCACGTTCAGGGTGCGGGCGCTGTGGCTGCTGATCAGCTTCAGACCGTCGTTGATCTGCTCGTAGCCCATGATCTGGCAGACATGCAGCCCCATGTGCAACACCTGCAACATGTTGGCGGTGCCCATGGGGTACCAGGGATCGAACACATCGTCGTGACCGAAGCAGACGTTGATGTTCGCCTCCAGCATCTCCTTCACCCGGGTAATGCCGCGGCGTTTGGGATAGGTATCGAACCGTCCCTGCAGGTGAATGTTCACCAGCGGATTGGCCACGAAGTTGATGTCCGCCATCTTCAGCAGCCGGAACAGGCGGGAAGCATAAGCGCCGTTGTAGGAGTGCATGGCGGTGGTGTGACTGGCGGTGACTCTATGACCGATACCCCGCTCGTAGGCCAGGGTCGCCAGCGTCTCGATAAAACGGGACTGCTCGTCATCGATCTCGTCACAGTGCACATCGACCAAAACCTGATACTTCTCGGCAAGATCGAAGATGTAATGCAGACTTTCGACCCCATATTCCCGGGTAAACTCGAAGTGGGGGATCGCACCAATCACGTCGGCACCCAGCTTGAGCGCCTCCTCCAGCAGTGCCTTGCCATTCGGGTAGGAGAGGATCCCCTCCTGCGGGAAGGCGACGATCTGCAGCTCCACCCACTCCTTCATCTCTTCCCGCACTTCCAGCATCGCCTTGAGCGCGACCAGATTGGGATCGGAGACATCGACGTGAGTACGGACAAACTGGATGCCGTTGGCGATCTGCCACTTCAGCGTCTGGATGGCGCGCTGTTTCACATCCTCATGGGTCAGCAGCGCCTTGCGCTCGGCCCAGCGCTCGATCCCCTCGAACAGGGTGCCGGAGAGGTTCCAGCTCGGCTCGCCCGCTGTCTGGGTGGTATCGAGGTGAATGTGGGGTTCGATAAAGGGAGCGATCGCCAGACCGCCCTCCCCGTCCAGCACCCGACCGGCGACGGCATGTTCGTCATGGGGTTCGATGGCTGTGATGACCCCATCCTGACAACGGAGCTGCCACAACCCTTCCCGATCGGTCAAACGAATATGTTGAATCAGCATTTGCTAGCTTCCTGTACCAGAACCGGCCGCTGGGTGAGGCGAACCAGAATGAAATAGGTGAAGGCGGCGCCCAATACCGCGTTGAGTGGCACTATGCCCGGCAGCCACTTGCCGACAGCCACCCCGACTGCCGTGGCGACCAGCGCCTGCCAGCGCACCGTCTCGAACTGCTGATCGGCAAATTGACGGTAACGCTCACGATTGAGCAGGAAATCCATGATGATAATGCCACCGATCGGCGGAATTGCCGTACTCAAAAAGGCCAGCCAGCCGACAAAGTTGTTGTAAAGCCAGAGGGCGCAAGCGGTACCGATGAGGCCGTTGATCACGCTGAGCGGCTTGCTCTTGAGGCCGGTAATGTTGGCAAAACCGAGGCCGGAGGCATAGAGCGCGTTGTCGTTGGTGGTCCAGATATTGAGGCCCAGCACCAGAATGGCGGGGATCAGTAAACCCTGCATCAACATCACTTCCGATATATCGGCCTGCCCTGTCACCGCCGCACCGGCTGCGCCGAAGACGAACATTAGCGTGTTGCCCAAAAAAAACGCCACCATGGTAATCATGACGGCGCCCCAGGGTTTGCGACCAAATCGGACAAAGTCGGCGGTCAGAGTTCCTGCACTGATAAAGGAACCGACCACCATGGTCAGCGCCGTGGTGAACTCGATAGGATTGGTCGGTTGTACCTGCTGCAGCGCCGCCATGCCACCGGTCGAGGTCACCGCCAGCCAGACCGAGTAACCGCCGAGCAGCGCAATGGCCGGCACGGCCACAAAGCTCAGCACCATCAGGGCGGAGATCCCGAAGTAGACGGTCACCGTCATCAACATGCCCGAAATGGCGATCAGCCAGTTCACATCGATCCCAGTCGCCTTCTGTACCGGCAGGGCAAACATCGCCACGCCCACGCCAAACCAGCCGACCTGAGTGCCACCCAGCAGCAGGGATGGCAGCCAGGAACCTTTCACCCCAAACGAGTAGCGCGCCAACAGATGGGTAGAGAGACCGGTTGAGGCACCGATATAACCGAGACAAGCGGTGTAGATACCCAGCAGCAAGTTGCCGATCAGTACCGCCTTGATGAAGTCATCGAACACCAGCCCAGTGCCCAGCGCACCACCGGTCCACATGCTGGCAGAGAAGAAGGTCAGGCCGAGCATCACCAGCATCAACGACAGCACACCTTTGCGCCCTTTGGCGGGTACCGCCCCCAAACAGTATTCGTTATCCTGCGCCATGCTCTTTCTCCACGTAATAGGCAAAACGCGCCGGATTTTACATGTAAAACGTTTTACGTCAATCAATCATGGTTAAATCTCTGGATAAAACCATCAATAACAGTCAAATGAGTAACACACCGGGACTCAAATCAGCAGATAAACAGTGTCGGCTGCAAGCAGAGGGGGTTGTGGGAATAGGGAATGTAAGGGGATATCACAAAAATGACAGATGCAAAAAAGCCTCCCTTTTCAGGGAGGCTTTCTATTTAATGGTGCTGATACCCAGAATCGAACTGGGGACCTCATCCTTACCAAGGATGCGCTCTACCGACTGAGCCATATCAGCACACTAACCGGTAAAGACCACGCTGGGCGTAATCTTGAAATTGGGTGCCTGGCAGTGTCCTACTCTCGCATGGCGAATGCCACACTACCATCGGCGCTACCGCGTTTCACTTCTGAGTTCGGCATGGGATCAGGTGGTTCCACGGCGCTATGGCCGCCAGGCAAAAATCTTCAATCTGAGAAAGCTGACGTAAGTAATTCGTTCATTCGCTACAAGGCCAGAAACACTTCTTGGGTGTTGTATGGTTAAGCCTCACGGGTAATTAGTATGGGTTAGCTCAACACATCACTGCGCTTACACACCCCACCTATCAACGTTGTGGTCTCCAACGGCCCTTTAGGACCCTCAAGGGGTCAGGGATGACTCATCTCAGGGCTCGCTTCCCGCTTAGATGCTTTCAGCGGTTATCGATTCCGAACTTAGCTACCGGGCAGTGCCACTGGCGTGACAACCCGAACACCAGAGGTTCGTTCACTCCGGTCCTCTCGTACTAGGAGCAACTCCCTTCAATCATCCAACGCCCACGGCAGATAGGGACCGAACTGTCTCACGACGTTCTGAACCCAGCTCGCGTACCACTTTAAATGGCGAACAGCCATACCCTTGGGACCGACTTCAGCCCCAGGATGTGATGAGCCGACATCGAGGTGCCAAACACCGCCGTCGATATGAACTCTTGGGCGGTATCAGCCTGTTATCCCCGGAGTACCTTTTATCCGTTGAGCGATGGGCCCTTCCATTCAGAACCACCGGATCACTATGACCTACTTTCGTACCTGCTCGACCTGTCCGTCTCGCAGTTAAGCTGGCTTATGCCATTGCACTAACCTCCTGATGTCCGACCAGGATTAGCCAACCTTCGTGCTCCTCCGTTACTCTTTGGGAGGAGACCGCCCCAGTCAAACTACCCACCAGGCACTGTCCGCGAGCCCGATTCAGGGCCCTGCGTTAGAACATCAAACATACAAGGGTGGTATTTCAAGGACGGCTCCAGCGCAACTGGCGTCACGCCTTCAAAGCCTCCCACCTATCCTACACATGTAGGTTCAATGTTCAGTGCCAAGCTGTAGTAAAGGTTCACGGGGTCTTTCCGTCTAGCCGCGGGTACACCGCATCTTCACGGCGAATTCGATTTCACTGAGTCTCGGGTGGAGACAGCATGGCCATGGTTACACCATTCGTGCAGGTCGGAACTTACCCGACAAGGAATTTCGCTACCTTAGGACCGTTATAGTTACGGGCCGCCGTTTACCGGGGCTTCGATCAAGAGCTTCGCTTGCGCTAACCCCATCAATTAACCTTCCGGCACCGGGCAGGTGTCACACCCTATACGTCCACTTTCGTGTTTGCAGAGTGCTGTGTTTTTGATAAACAGTCCCAGCCATCTGGTCACTGCGACTCCCAACTGCTCCATCCGCAAGGGACTTCACTGTCAAGAGCGAACCTTCTCCCGAAGTTACGGTTCTATTTTGCCTAGTTCCTTCACCCGAGTTCTCTCAAGCG
>NZ_CP077210.1:3637500-3765000 GCF_019047065.1 Aeromonas sp. FDAARGOS 1414
TTGCTGCTCGGGCCACTCTTTATAGGCAAGAGCCTGTTCGACATAACGGCTCGCCTGGGCGGTCTGTTGCAGATTGGCCGCCAGCGAGGCTTGCAACTGCGCCAGCCAGGCACGCTCGGCATCGCTATTTGGCTTGAGGCCGGATGCCTTGCTCTGGGCTTGTTGCCACTGACCGGACTGATAGAGCTTCATCACGGGTTCAAGCTGACGGGAGAAGTGAGGGCTGACCTCCATCGCCAGACAGGCTTGGCCGACCAGGGCAAGCAGACAGATCCAGATCCGCAACATAGTTATGACTCCAGTTTGAATTTGAGCGTGATGACTTGCACCAGCTTGTCGGTGGCGCCCGGTCTCGGCTGATAGCGCCACTTGTTGATCGCCTGAATGGCCGCCCGCTCGAACTGACGTTTGGGTTTGGCCTCGACCACTTCCACATCCTGCACGCCACCTTCGGCATTCACGCTAAAGCGCAGGGTGACAAATCCTTCGATCCCTGACTGCTGGGCACGATAGGGGTAGACCGGCTCGATCCGTTGCAGCGGCATCAGCATGTCACCTGCTCCGATACCCGCTCCCTGCTGCTGGCCGTGATAGTTGCCACTCAATACCGGTGCGGTACTGGTCGCCACGCCGGGGGCATAGACCTGCACCGCGCTGAGGCTGGAGACCAGATCCAGACTCGGCTCAACGGCCGCCAAGGGGGCCGCGGCAGGCATCGGCAACGGTGTCGAGGCCAATGCCGCGGGAGGCTCTGGCAGAGGCTCGGGCTCCTGTGGCACCGGACGCTCGCGCACCTGCACCTCGGTCACCTCGTTCTGCATATTGATGACGATGGGCTTCTGTTCGCTCGCCACCTTCTCGCCCCGGGGCGGTTCAACCAGCGTGGCCATAAACAGCAGGATGCCCAGACTGAGGGCGATCCCCAGCCCCAGGCTCATCAGCTTGTATTTCATTTCGGCGCCACCGCCACGGCGATATTGGCGATACCCGCCGCCTTGGCCTCATCCATCACCCGCACCACCTTGCCGTGGGGCACCCGCTCGTCAGCCTGGATCACCAGGCTGGCATCGGGTTGCTCCGCCAGCAGACGGGCAATGGTGGCCTGCACCCGCTCCACATCGATCTGCTTGCGGTCGAGGAAGATCTGACCCTGAGCCCCGATCGCCAGCATGATGCTGGAGGATTTCTGCGCCTTGGCCTGACTGGCCTGGGGCCTGTGCACCTCGAGCCCGGCTTCACGCACGAAGGAGGTGGTGACAATAAAGAAGATCAGCATGATGAACACGATATCCAGCATGGGGGTCATGTCGATCTGCACTTCGTCACGCTGGCGTTTGGATTGCCGTCTCATTGCATTACCTTCTCTTCTCGCAGGCCGTCCCGGGTCTTGGCCAGCGCACGCTTGGCCTGACTCTCGAGCCGACTGAGTAACAACACGCCGGAGAGTGCCACCACCATGCCCGCCATGGTGGGGATGGTGGCGCGGGAGATCCCGCCCGCCATGCTCTCCGGGTTAAAGCGGTTGGCCGCAGCCAACGCATCGAATACACCGATCATGCCGGTCACAGTGCCCAGCAGCCCCAGCATGGGGCAGAGCACCACCAGGGTGCGGATGAAGATCAGATGACGGTTCAGTTCCAGCTCCGCCTGTGCCAGCCAGCGGCTGCGGATCGCTCGGGCGTGCCAACTGTGGCGCTCGCTGCGGGCCTGCCAGCGGCCGAGCAGCTGTTGCTGCAAGGAGCCAAAACCCAGATTGAGGTAGAGCAGCCGCTCGATCATCAAAATCCACATCAGCACCAGCAGGGCCAGAATGACCCAGAGCACAGGGCCGCCACGGCCCATGAAACTCTGCAGCTGTTGCCAGATGTCGAGCATCATGCTGCTCGCTCCATCCCGCCGTTATTGCTCTCGGCGCGCTCGGCCAGAATGCCGGCTACCTGCTGCTCCAGTACATTGGAAAGCTCGGTGAAGCGCGATTGCAGCAGGCTGTGGGCCAGGATCAGCGGAATGGCAGCAACCAGACCCTGTACCGTGGTAACCAGCGCCATGGAGATGCCGCCCGCCATGATCTTGGGATCGCCGGTGCCAAACTGGGTGATGGCCTGGAAGGTGCCGATCATCCCGGTCACGGTACCGAGCAGGCCCAACATGGGGGCGATGGCCGCGATCACCTTGACCATGCCGATGCCGCGCTCCATGCGAGGAGTCTCCTGCAGGATCGCCTCATCAAGACGCAGTTCGAGGGTCTCCATGCTCAGCTCGGGGTGTTTGTCTGCCACCGTCAGCACCCGGCCAAGGGCGTTGTCGGCGTGATACTCGCCGCTCTTGAGCTGGCGGCGCACCCGACCCAGTTCGCGGGAGAGGCTCCACAGCCGTACCGCAGCGATACTCAAACCGATGGCGGCCAACAGCACGATAATGGCGCCGACCTGACCACCTTGTTGTACCTGCTGCCAGAAGGTGGGTGCCTGTGCCAGCATCGCCAGCAGAGTGCCATGAGAAGGATCCAGCGGCAGCGCTTCCCCTTCCTGACCCTGATAAGCCGCAACGGCAGAGAGCACGCTACCGGGCAGACCCAGTACCGGGCTCAAGCCTTCGGCGGTCGGTTGCAGGAAGCCTTCGCTCCCCAGCAGGGCAAAACTGCCAACCCGGGTCAGCGACTGCTCGCTGGCAGCCCCCTGGGCATCGAGCACCTTGCCGTTGAACTGAGCAATCCGGCCAGATTCGCGGATCTCCTGCAGCAGCGTGGCGGGCAGCAGGGCGAGGGCGGCGCGATCCGGCACCTGTTTATCCTGTGCCATGGTTTTCAGCGGGGCGAGACGCTCCGGGTACTGGCCCTCGACGGCGGATTCGCTCAGCAGCTTGACCGCATCGCTGGCGCCCTGACGGGTGACCGCGAAGATCTCGTTCATGTCGCCGGAGGCTTGCTCCCACTGGGCGTTAAGCTCGACCAGCTGCTTCTCGTTGCTGGCGAACTTGCCGGCCAGCTCCTTGCTCAGGCGCTGGGCCTCGGCCAATTTGGCGCGGGCACTGTTCAGCTCTTTGGAAACAGATGCCAGATCTTGTTGAGCCTGCTGTTCACGAGCCTGTTCCTGCTGCTGCCACTCATCGGCGACAGCGGCGTTGGCACCGCAGGAGAGGGCAATAAGGAGGGGGAACCACTTCATGGTGACTCTCATGATTGGGCCTCCTGACTGCGGCTGACAGAGAGGGGGACATTGAGCAACTGGGGAACTTTCTTGTCGGCGGCCACATCCATCGCCTCGGCGATGGGGGAGAGCCACTGGCTATCGAGGGCTTGCCACTGCTTAGACTCGGCAGACCAGCGCCATGCCTGACTGCGATCGGCCGTCATTGCCAGCAGGGAGACCCGACCCAGCGCCAGCACATCGACCCGACGCGGAGCACCATCCAGCTCCAGCTCGGCGGAATAGCTGTCCATCCGGCTGCCGTACTCGGCTTCAATCTGATAGGCCTGCAGCAACTGACGGAATTTCTCCGCCTCGCTAACGTCTGCGCGGGCCAAGGTCGCTTTCAACTGTTCAACCCGCGCCAAACGATCTTCCTTGCGCAGCGGGATGTCATTTTGCACCAGCTGTTCCAGATCTGCCTGCATCTGCAACATCAGCGGGATCAAGCCCTGACGGGTCTCTTGCACCGCTTCCAGCTGCTGGCTCAATTTACCCAGCTCATTTTGCTGATCGGCCACCAGAGATTGCATGTAGCGGTTGTAGGCTTCGAGGTCACGCAGTTGCAGCTGGGCATTTTGCAGCTCCAGTCGGGCGGCAACGGCGGCATCGGCGGCTTTTTCCACCCGCTGCTGGGAGGCTTTCCCGGCAGCTATGCTGTTCTTGAGGGCGGGAGCAACCAGCTCATCCCCGATGGCAGCAAAGTGGACTGACAGTGGCAGCAGGGCCACACCCCATAATTTGTTCATTGAAATACATCTTACTAATGATAACTATTATCATTATCTCAAATGTGGGGCGGACTGGCAACGAGAGGATTTTCTTGGCCTTTATGCACAAAAACAGGATAATTTTTAGACACGCACGGAATAAGTGGCGCCAATAGCCACCGCACAAATATAAATAACGAGAAAAAATCTTTTCGATCAGTGTGATAGAGATCGAAAAAGGAGAAAGTCATGCTCAACGATGCGATCTGGGAACATATCGACAAGTTCACCAAGGCAACAAAAACCAGCGATATCCAGCAACAACTGGAACGCTTCAGTCATCAAATGGGCTTTGATTACTTCCGGCTGTTGATTATTTTCCCCATCAGCATGCAGAAATCCCACGTGGCACTATTCAACAACTGTCCAACCAGCTGGTTTGACGCCTACAGCGAAAACCAGTATCTGACCCAGGATCCGGTGGTCTATCTGGGGCTGAAACAGACCCAGCCTATCTTCTGGAACAAACTCGACTGCGACTCGCCCTGGCTGCCCAGCGCCAGCCGCGATGTGATGAATCTGGCTGCCGATTTCGGGGTGCGCAACGGCGTATCCTTCCCGCTCCACACCCCGCAGGGGGAGCACGGTATCCTCTCATTCATCACCAAGGAGAAGTCCAACTCTGATCTGATGTTTGAAAACGTTCCCTTGCTGTCATTCTGCGCCAGCTACATCTTCAACTCCGCGCTGCAACTGATAAAAAGCCGGCCTGACCTGATGAAGTACCTGACCGAACTGTCGGATCGGGAGAAGGAGTGCCTGTTCTGGGCCAGCGAGGGCAAAACCTCCTGGGAGATCGCCACCATCCTTGGCATCAGCGAGCGGACGGTCAACTTTCACCTGACCCAGGTGACCAACAAGACCGACTCGAAGAACCGCAGCCAGGCCATCGCCAAGGGGATCACCAGCGGCATCATAGTGCCCTCCCTCGACGAGGTCACCATCACCAACCTGCGGCTGTCGTAACCCTCAGCAGCAACAAAAAGAGCCGCAATTGCGGCTCTTTTTCATTTCAGAAAGTGACTGATCAGAGAGTGACTTACTCGACGGTCACCGATTTTGCCAGGTTGCGCGGCTGGTCGACGTCAGTGCCCTTGATCAGGGCGACGTGGTAGGAGAGCAGCTGCAGCGGCACGGTATAGACGATGGGGGCGATCACCTCTTCCACATGGTTGAGGTTCATGACCCGCATGGTCTCGTCGCTCTTGAAGCCGGTGTCGGCATCGGCGAACACGTAGAGGATACCGCCACGGGCACGCACCTCTTCCACGTTGGACTTGAGCTTCTCCAGCAGATCGTTGTTCGGCGCCACCACTATGATGGGCATCTCGGCATCGATCAGCGCCAGCGGGCCATGCTTCAGCTCGCCAGCGGCGTAGGCTTCGGCGTGGATGTAGGAGATCTCTTTGAGCTTGAGCGCCCCTTCCATGGCGATGGGGTACTGGCTGCCACGGCCGAGGAACAGGCTGTGCTGCTTGTCGGCAAACTCTTCGGCCAGGGTTTCGATATCCTTGGCCAGCGCCAGACTCTCTTTAATACGCAGCGGCAGGGCTTGCAGCGCCTTGACCAGTTCAGCCTCGGCGGCGGCGCTCAGGTGGCCACGGCAGTGACCGACGGAGGCCACCAGCATCAGCAGGCCAGCCAGCTGGGTGGTGAACGCCTTGGTGGAGGCCACTCCAATTTCTGCCCCCGCGCGGGTCATAAAGGCCAGATCCGATTCACGCACCAGCGAGGAGCCCGGCACGTTGCAGATAGCCAGCGAGCTCATGTAGCCGGATTCCTTGGCCAGACGCAGCGCCGCCAGGGTATCGGCGGTCTCGCCGCTCTGGGAGAGGGTCACCAGCAGGCTGTTGGGGCGCACTACCGATTTGCGATAGCGGAACTCGGAGGCGATCTCCACATCGCAGGAGACGCCAGCGATCTCTTCGAACCAGTAGCGAGCCACCATGCCGGAGTGGTAGGAGGTGCCGCAGGCGACGATCTGCACGTGCTCCACCTTGTCAAAGATGGCGCGCGCACCGTTGCCGAACGATTCGACCACCACGTGATCGCTGCCCAGACGCCCTTCCAGGGTGTTGGTGATCGCTTTGGGTTGCTCGTGGATCTCTTTGAGCATGTAGTGACGGTATTCGCCCTTGTCACCGGCATCGTGGGAGAGTTCGGACTCCTGCTCTTCACGCACCACGGCGTTACCGTTGGTATCGAAGATATGCACATCGCGGCGGGTCACTTCGGCCACATCACCCTCTTCCAGGAAGATGAAGCGACGGGTCACCGGCAGCAGCGCCATCTGGTCGGAGGCGATAAAGTTCTCGCCGATACCGCGACCGATCACCAGCGGTGAACCGGAGCGGGCCACCACCACGCGGCTGTCGTCGCGACTGTCCATCACCACGGTACCGTAGGCACCGCGCAGCTGCTTCACCGCAGTCTGCATGGCGGCCAGCAGGCTGCCGGCGCTCTTCAGCTCATGATGGACCAAATGGGCAATCACCTCGGTATCGGTGTCGGAGCTGAACACATAGCCCAGCGCCTTCAACTCTTCCCGCAGCTCTTCGTGGTTCTCGATGATGCCGTTGTGTACCACCACGATATGCTCGGAGACGTGGGGGTGGGCATTGCGCTCGGAGGGCTCGCCGTGAGTGGCCCAGCGGGTATGGGCGATGCCGGTACCGCCGTGGACGGACTGCTCGTCAAGCGCCTTGGCCAGCTCGGCCACCTTGCCCAGACGGCGAACCCGCTGCAACGGCTGGTTGGCGCTGAACACGGCCACACCGGCCGAGTCGTAACCGCGGTACTCCAGACGGCGCAGGCCCTCTACCAGAATTTCAGCCACATCACGTTGGGCAACAGCCCCGACGATGCCACACATACACTTCTCCTTGAGATGCAAATCGTAAAGTCAGTTGGATGGTTCAGAGCTCGATGTCAGCAAGTGACCGGGGCGCAGATAAGCGTCACCCCCTGGGCTTGAATCTGTTCTCTGGCCTCGCTGGCCAGCCCCTCGTCGGTCACCAGGGTATGGATGCTCGACCAGGGAAGTTCGAGATTGGGGATCTTGCGGCCGATCTTTTCCGATTCGACCATCACAATGACCTCCCGCGACACCTCGGCCATGACCCGCGACAGGCCCACCAGCTCGTTGAAGGTGGTGGTGCCACGCTCCGGGTCGATGCCGTCGGCACCGATAAAGAGCTGGTCGAAGTCGTAGGAGCGCAGCACCTGTTCCGCCACCTGCCCCTGGAAGGATTCGGAGTGAGGGTCCCAAGTGCCACCGGTCATTAACAGGGTAGGCTCATTTTCCAGCTCGCGCAGGGCACCGGCCACATTGAGGGAGTTGGTCATCACGATGAGGCCTCGCTTGTTGCCCAGCATGGGGATCATGGCGCTGGTGGTACTGCCGCTGTCGATGATGACGCGGTTGTGATCACGCAGCCGCTCGGCCGCCGCACGGGCAATGGCTAACTTTCGGTTCGAAACTTGTTCAGGATTGGCCTCGACCACCATCTCGCTCGGCAAAGGGACAGCACCACCGTAACGGCGCAGCAGCAGACCGCCGGTCTCCAGTACCGCCAGATCTTTACGGATGGTCACTTCGGAGGTAGAAAAGTGTTTGGCGAGGGCGTCGACGCTCACTTCACCCTGCTCTTGTACCAGGGTCACTATGGTGTGTCGGCGTTGTTGAGTATTACGTTTGGTCATTTTTAAGTTTCGATTCGAAAGAACATCGAAATATTAGCTCCTTTTTCGGAAAAATAAAACAGCAAATAGGATCCGATTTGGTTCGATGCCAGAATGGGGTGCCAATTTGCGACGAGGATGCCATGCAAAAGAGAGTCATCTGGCTGGTGGAGGATGAGGCCAGCATCGCCGACACCCTGATTTATGCCCTGCAGACCGACGGGTTCGAGGTGGAGTGGTTCATGCTGGGCCAGCAGTTGCTGACACGACTGGAACAGACGCGACCCGACTTCCTGATCCTCGATGTGGGGCTGCCCGACATCAGCGGCTTCGAACTCTGCAAGCAGGTGAGGGCGCTGACCGATATTCCCCTGATGTTCCTCACCGCCCGCAGCGAGGAGATAGACCGACTGATCGGGCTGGAGATAGGTGCCGACGACTATGTGGCCAAACCCTTCTCGCCACGGGAAGTGTGTGCCCGGGTGCGGGTCATCCTGCGCCGCAGCCAACCCGTCGCTCCCCAACCCAGCGCCCTGCTGGTACTGGATGAGGAGCGTGCCCGCATTCACTTTCGCGGTCAGCCGCTGGCCCTCACCCGTTACGAATATCTGCTGCTCAAGACCCTGATGCAGGCGCCGGGGCGGGTCTACTCCCGCCAGCAGCTGATGGATCTGGTGTGGCAGGATGCGGAGGAGAGTCTGGATCGCACCGTCGATACCCACATCAAGACCATCCGCGCCAAGCTGCGCGAACATGATCCCGAGGCCAACCTGATCCTCACCCACCGCGGGCTGGGCTACAGCCTGGAGCTGGCATGAGACTCGGGTTGCAACTGCTGTGCGGCCTGCTGCTGATCTTCGCGCTGGCCGCCTGGTTCGTGCTGGAGATCTTCGTCGAGGAGATAAAACCCGGGGTGCGCAGCGCCACCGAGGATACTCTGGTGGACATGACCCAGCTGCTGGCGCCGCTCGCCCTCGATGATCTGAAAGAGGGCAATATGATGAACGGGCGGTTGGCCAGCGCCTTCGCCCGCCTCAACCAGAATCCCATCAATGCGATGATCGATGGCCACCTCAAGCAGCAGGCGGAGTACCGCATCTATGTCACTGACCAGAAGGGTATGGTGATTTACGACTCCGACGGCACGGATCTGGGCAAGGACTATTCCCGCTGGAACGATGTCTACCGCACTCTACGCGGCAAGTATGGCGCCCGCAGCACCCGCACCGATCCCGACGATGCCGCCAGCTCGACCATGTATGTGGCGGCGCCGCTGCGGGAGGGGGCCGAGATCATCGGCTCCCTCACCGTCGCCAAACCCAATCGCACCCTGATGCCAGCCATCGAGCGGGGGGAACAGGAGCTGCTACGGGCTGGCGGCCAGATGCTGCTCATCTCGCTGCTGATCGGCAGCCTGCTGGTGTGGTGGCTCAACCGCGCCATCGGCAAGCTGGTGCACTACGCCGACTCGGTCAGCAAGGGGGAGGCGGCACCGCTGCCGCAGTTGCACACCGTCGAGCTGGATCGGCTCGGCCGCTCGCTGGAGACCATGCGCCACCAGCTCGATGGCAAAAGCTACATAGAAGCCTATGTGCACAGCCTGACCCACGAGCTGAAGAGCCCTCTGGCCGCCATTCGCGGGGCAGGGGAGATTTTGGCCGAAACGCCGCCCCCCGAAGTTGCCAAACGCTTTATCGGCAACATCAATCTGGAAACCGCCCGCATGCAGCAGCTGATCGAGCGAATGCTGCAACTGGCGCGGCTGGAATCGGGGCAGGGGCTGGATCGCCAATCGGTGGAACCGGCAAAACTGGGCAAGCGCACCCTCGACGCCCGCCAGATCATCGCCCAGCGCCGTCAGGTGGTGCTGGTAGCCGAGCTGGCCAGCGCGCCGAAACAGAAGTGGGATCCGCTGCTGGTGGAGCAGGCCATCGGCAACCTGCTGGATAACGCCATCGACTTCTCTCCCGCCAACGGGCAGGTCACCCTGAGCGGCAGCCAGCAGGAGGAGGGCTACTGTTTTCGGGTCACCGACAGCGGCCCCGGCATTCCCGACTACGCATTGCCGCGCATCTTCGAGCGCTTCTACTCTCTGCCACGCCCGGACAAGGGCAAGAGCAGTGGTCTGGGGCTCAGCTTCGCCCATGAAGTAGCCCACCAGCATGGCGGTCGTCTGACCCTGAGCAACCGGCCAGAGGGAGGCGCGCTGGCGGAACTCTGGCTGCCGTTCGCCTAGTCCCCCCGCAACTTCACATTCCCCACACAAAGCGGCATTAGACTGCCGCTTTCTCTCATCCATTTGCTCAAGGAAATGCTATGTCCCGCCTGCTTATCTCCAGCCTGCTGGCTGCCGGTCTGCTCGCAGCCCTGCCTGCCTCCGCCGCCAGCGGCTGCTTTCTCTATGCTGACGGCAACGGCCAGTCCCTCTCCAGCGAAGGGGACTGCTCCAGCCAGCTGCCGCCCGCGTCCACCTTCAAGATCCCGCTGGCGCTGATGGGTTACGACAGTGGCTATCTGGTGGATGAAGAGCATCCGGCACTGCCTTACAAACCGAGCTATGACGGCTGGCTGCCCGCCTGGCGCGAAACCACTACCCCACGCCGCTGGGAAACCTACTCGGTGGTCTGGTTTTCCCAGCAGCTCACCGAATGGCTGGGGATGGAGCGCTTCCAGCAATATGTCGACCGCTTCGACTACGGCAATCGGGATCTCTCCGGTAATCCGGGCAAACATGACGGCCTGACCCAGGCCTGGCTCAGCTCCAGCCTCGCCATCAGTCCGGAGGAGCAGGCCCGCTTCCTCGGCAAGATGCTCAGCGGCAAGCTGCCGGTCTCGGCGCAGACCCTGCAGTACACCGCCAATATCCTCAAGGTGAGCGAGATCGACGGCTGGCAGATCCACGGCAAGACCGGCATGGGCTACCCGAAGAAGCTGGATGGCAGCCTCAACCGCGATCAGCAGATCGGCTGGTTCGTCGGCTGGGCCAGCAAACCGGGCAAACAGCTGATCTTTGTCCATACCGTGGTGCAAAAGCCCGGCAAGCAGTTCGCCTCGCTCAAGGCGAAAGAAGAGGTGCTGGCCGCATTGCCCGGGAAGCTGAAGACCCTGTAATTCCTCCAGAAACCGGCGCAATGCCGGTTTTTTTATCCCCCTTCACCACCACTTCACACAGACCCATCACCACTTCACACCGGACTGACAGACTCACTCCATCCAACAAGGAGACGTGTCATGGTCAAACAGATATTCACCCACAAGATCTTTCTGCTTCTGTTGCTCAGCCTGCTGCTGATGGTACCGGTGCAATCCATCATGGAGCTGAACCGGGAGCGGCAGATTTACCGCAATCAGGCGATCCAGAGCATCATGGCCAGCAGCAGTGGCCCGCAACGGCTGATGGGGCCGGTTATCGTGCAGCCCTATACCCGTTCGGTGACGGTCGAGCAGGATGGCAAGCGCTTCGTCCGTCAGGAGCAGACCTATCGCTACCTGCTGCCGGAACAGCTGGACGTGCAGGCCATCATGGAGGTGACTCCGCGCAAGCTCGGCATCTATCAGGCGCAGGTCTATCAGACCCGGCTCTCCCTCTCCGGCCGTTTGCCGACAGCAGCTCAACTACAAGAGAGCGCGCCGCTCGCCGGGGATGATGAGCTGGTGGCAGGCAAACCCTACCTGAGTCTGGTACTCTCCGATGCCCGCGGTATCAACAGCGTCCCCGAACTGCAACTCGGCACACAGCGGATCCCGTTTGCCCCCGGCGCCCGCCTCGGTGATGCGCTCGCGGGTATCCATGCCCCGATCGACAGCCTGCCGCAGCAGGATGGCACCTTCCATCTGGAGCTCAATCTACAGGGGATGAACGCCCTCGACATAGTCCCGCTGGGCAAGGAGAGCACCCTGCAGCTGGCGGGCAACTGGCCCCACCCCAACTTTATCGGCGACTTTCTGCCGGGCAGTCGCACCCTGAGCCCACAAGGGTTTGAGGCCAACTGGCAAACCAGCTGGTTCGCCAGCGACATGGAGACCCGCTTCAACCGGATGATGAACGGGGGCGATAGCAATCTCTCCACCTTCAGCGTCAGTCTGGTGCAGCCGGTGGATCACTATCAGCTCAACGAACGGGCGGCCAAATATGCCCTGCTCTTCATCGGCCTCACCTTTATCAGCTTCTTTATGTTCGAGCTGCTCAAGGGGCTGAGGGTTCACCCGATCCAGTACGCGCTGGTAGGCATGGGGCTGGCTATCTTCTATCTGGTGCTGCTGGCCCTGACCGAGCACCTCGGTTTTGGCTGGGCCTATCTGGTGGCCGCGCTGGCCAGCGTGCTGCTCAACGGCTTCTACCTCAGTCATGTGCTGAGTGGCCCGAAGCAGGGGATCGGCTTCGCAGCGCTGCTCGGGCTGGTCTATGCCATCCTCTACAGCCTGCTGCAAGCCGAAGAGATCGCCCTGCTGCTCGGCGCCCTGCTGCTGTTCGCCACCCTGGCGCTGATCATGATGCTGACCCGCAAGCTCGACTGGTATCAGGTGATGGGGCAACAGAGTGTCGAGTCCCGCCCAGCCGGACATGACAATGACGACTGAGGGCACAACCTCCGTCAATCTCTGACCTAGACAACAAAGGCTTCAGTCGGTTCTTCTCGAAAAAAGCGGAACCGGCTGGGCCTTTGTCCGCCAATTTCCTAGCATGCAACCATGTTCCACAGGCGGACGATCACATGAAAATGCATCCGGGCAGGATCCTGCTCTATTCCGGCTTGCTATGGGCTCAGGGAGCTCTGGCCGGTACCCTCACCATTCATCCCGAACCGGTCGAAGACCTCTTGCACAATCCCGGCGTCGGTATCGAAGAGTTTCACAACAGCTGGGGTCATCCCCTCTCTCTGGCCGAACATCCGGTCAGCACGGTCGACTACTTCCGTTTCTACTGGAGCGAGCTGGAGCCACGGGAGGGCGAATACAACTTTGCCCTGATCGACAGGGCCATCGATCAGGCACAGCACGCCACCCCGAAACAGTCGATTGCCCTCAGGGTCATGACCCTTGATGAGCCCTTCTCTGGCAGCAAGATCCCGGAGTGGCTCATCAACAAGGGGATTCGGGGAGAGTGGGCGAACAACCACCAGACCTTTGTGCCCGACTACAGCGACCCGCAGTTCCTCGCCCGGGCCACCCGGCTGTTCCAGGCGCTGGGAGACCATTACGATGGCAATCCGGCGCTGAGTCATGTCGACATCGGCATGATAGGTTCATGGGGGGAGTGGCACATGAGCAACTTCCCCGGCCCGACGCTGGAACAGCGCTACAGCAGTGAGCAGCTCAAACCCTATGTTGACCTGCAGATGGCCGCTTTTCCGCGAACCCCCAAGCTGATGCTGATCAACAACCCGCCCATGTTCGAGTATGCCGTGGGCAAGGGAGCCGGCTGGCGGGCAGACTGCCTCGGCGACTGGCACCACTTCTCCCAAAGCTGGAGCCACATGCGCAATGCCTACCCGGAACGACTGGCGAGCGCCCGCACCGATGTGGCGAACTTCGACTCCAGCTGGCAGCGGGCGCCGGTCAGTTTCGAGGTGTGCGGCAAGCTGAGCGAGTGGCCAGGCCAGCAGCAGTACACCATGGAGGAGGTCAAGGCCACCTTTGACTGGGCGCTGGCCCAACACGCCTCCACCATCAATCTCAAGTCGGATCCGGTTCCGTCCCAATATCGACCCATCGTCGACAATGCCCTGCGCAAGATGGGCTATCGCATCGTGCTGGACCAGCTGACCCTCAAGGGAACCATGAAGCCGGGGGCTACCCTTGCCCTCAACGGTGACTGGCACAACGACGGAGTAGCGCCGGCCTATCGCAACTGGCCTCTCACCTACCGGCTGGTCAACGAGGAAGGGCAGGTTGGCGCCATGCTGGTGACCCGCAACGACATGACCCGCTGGATCCCGGGCCGCAAGGCTACCACTCGTGACAGCCTGACCCTGCCGGGCCGGATGGCACGCGGTCACTACTATCTCGAGCTGGCCTTCATCGGTCAGGACAAGCAGCCCGCTTTGCAGCTCGGCATTGCCGGTCTGGAAGAGAGTGGCTGGTATCGTCTGGCCGAGATCGACATCCAGTAACGCAAGAGGGCTCCCGCAGGAGCCCTCTTTCATCACATCAGCACGCTCTTTTTAAACAGATCCCACACCCCGAACGAGAAGTGCTTGAAGATGTCGATGCCAAGGGCTGACTTCACCAGATAGAGCAGCAGCACCATGCCGCAGAGCCCCAGCAGCAACAGCAGGGTGGTCAGCAGCACCTTGAGGTGAAAGCGAAAGCCGCTTTCCCGCCCGCGGTGACGGCGATCCCGTCCCATCAGCACCACCAGATAGCAGCGCCAGCGACCGATGCCGAAAGCGCTGTTGACGTTGATGGCGTGCGACTTGCCATCACTCATCAGCCGCAGCGCCTGCTCGATACCGTCGCGCTGGGTTTCGCTCAGGCTCTCGGCCACCTCGGGGGAGAGGGCACGGTAGAAGCGGTCTATCGCCCCCTGCGACTTCTGCTGTAGCGGGTTCATTGCTTCTCTCCTTGCGGCTGGCCCACGGCCTTGCGGTAGACCTCCATGGTCTGGCCGGCGATCCGCTGCCAATCATACCGCTGCAGATAGTCGCTGTAATCGACCTTGCCGCGGGTCAGCTGGGCGTTGAGTCGCTCTGCCAGCGCACTCACATCGCCGACCGGGAAATAGCACTCCTGTTGCAGCGCCACCGCCAGATTGGCGGGAATGTCACTCACCACCACCGGCAGGGAGAAGGAGAGCGCCTCCAGCAGGGCGATCGGCAACCCCTCGTGATAAGAGGGCATGGCAAACAGGGCCGCCTGTGAAAAGACGCTGATCAGCGCCTCGCCATTGAGGAAACCGGTACGGATTACCCCCGGCGTTTCATCCGCTATTCGCTGCAAGCGCTCGCTGTAGGGGGTCGGATGATCCGTATCCCCCACCAGCACCAGCGGCAGCTCGGTATCGAGCTGGCGATAGGCGGCGATGAGATCGTGCAGCCCCTTCTCCTCGACGAAGCGGCCCACCGCCACCAGATAGCTGCCAGCGGTCAGTCCGAAACGGGCCAGCGTCAGCTCCCTCTTGTCCGCTGCCGGTAGCTCGACCCGTTTCACCCCGTTGTAGATGAGGTGGGCATCCTGGCGATCGTACTGGCGGCGGATCGCCTCGTTG
Organism: Aeromonas sp. FDAARGOS 1414; assembly: GCF_019047065.1. Taxonomy (NCBI): domain Bacteria; kingdom Pseudomonadati; phylum Pseudomonadota; class Gammaproteobacteria; order Aeromonadales; family Aeromonadaceae; genus Aeromonas; species Aeromonas sp. FDAARGOS 1414. Next base: position 3,652,347 of record NZ_CP077210.1, read on the forward strand.
ATCACTTCGGAGATGACGATCACCTCGCTGGCATAACGTACCGCCCAGCGCTCGCCAAGGCGTAATACCCACTTGGCCAGCGTCCCCCACTTCTGGCGGTCATAGTCGGGGCCGTGATGGGTAAAGACCACCCGTTTGCCAAGCAACCTCAGCAGCGGCACCACCAGACCCGGTCCGATGGCATGGACATGCACCAGATCGCAGGCATGGCTGCGGCAGTAAAAAGCCGCGAGCAGAGAGTGGAGGATTGCCTCCAGCGACTTCTTTTTGGGGGCGGGCAATGCCTTGAGAGCCACCCCTTCAAACTCGCCGCTTCGGTAATTCACATAGGGGGCGCGAGCCAGCACGGTCGCGGCCACTTCGAACTGGCGGTGCAGCTCCGGATAGAGGGACTGACAATGGGTTTCGACACCGCCCAGTACATGGGGGATCCCCCGGGTACCGAGTACGGTCACACTAATCTGCTTCATGATCTTCTCGAATGATTCTGGCGGGATTGCCCGCAACAACGGCGCGAACCGGGATGGAACGAGTAACGACGGCGCCGGCACCGACACAGGCATGATCACCAATGGCGATGGCCCCGATGACGATGGCGCCGGTGCCGAACTCGACCCCGTCCCCCACGGTGGGCGAGAGGAGCTGGCCGCTTTGGCGATCAGGCTTGTTGCCCAGGGTGCAGTTGTGGCGCAGGGTGCAGTCACGCCCCATCTGCACACCGTCACCGATGACGATATTCTGCGGGTGATAGAGGCGCAGACCCCAACCCAGCCGGGCTCTTGGCGAGATATCGAGGCCACACAGCAGCTTGAATCCCTTGAGCAGCAACAAGCCGGGCAGCCTCATAAAGCGGTCTCCCTGTGCCAGCCGGTAGCAGAGCAGGAACAGGCGCGCCGTCTTGCTCGGATTGAGCGCCAGTTCGGCTTTTAACTCGTGCCAGAAACTCATCTCTGCTCCTCAAGCAACGACTGGTAGAGCGCCAGCAGGGCTTGCTGGTGGCTGGCGAGGGAGTAGCGGTCGATCAGCCGCTGACGGGCCGAACGCCCCATGGCAGCCGTCTGCTCCGGCTCGGCCACCAGCCTGTCCATGCTGCGGGCCAGCTCGTCGGCATTGCCCGCCTCGAACAGCAGGCCATCGAGACCGTCGCGGATCTGCTCAGGAATCCCGCCAATTCGAGCCCCGATCACCGGTTTGCCGTAGGCCATCGCCTCCAGCACCGACATGGAGCAGTTCTCGTACCACTCGGACGGCACCACCACGGCCTTGGCGTGACGCAGCAGATCGAGCAACTCTTCCCCCTGCTTGAACCCCAGCAGTTCGGCATTGGGATAATGCTGCCCGAGGTGCGCCAGCAGCGGGCCACCGCCCACAATTTTGAGGCCCGCCGGCCGCGTCATGCGCTGATGGGCACGGGCAAGCGTCTCGACCCCTTTCTCGGCCATCAGGCGGCCGAGGAACAGAAAGTACCCCCGATCCTCTCCGCTTTCACGGCTCGACTCGACATCGATACCATTGAGGATCACCTCGATGCGGGAAGCGGGCAGCCGGGTGCGAAGCATCCCGGCCATGAAGGCGCTCGGCGCCACCAATGCATCGACCTGCTCATAGTTGCGGCGCCACTGTTGCCAGGCCGCCTCAGCAGAGAGCAGCAGGCTCTTGCCCCACGAACCCTCCTGCCACTGATGGCGAAACAGCTTGAGCCAAGAACCCTCGATCCGGGTCAGCTCGAACGGCTCGCCATCGACCAGCATGCTGTAGTTGGGACAGGCCACCTTGTAGTCGTGGGCTGTCAGCACCGTCTTGCAGCCCAGGGATTTGGCCACCCGGATGATCGCCGGGGTGAGCTGGTGGTAGATGTTATGAAAGTGAACGATATCGGGCCGCTCTGCACGGATAAGCTCCGCCAGCCGATCACAGGCCCCCTGATTGTGGATGAAGCGAGCGGCGATCTTCAGCCGATCGAAGAGCCCGTGCCGCTGGTGATAATCGACGTTGGCCGGAAAGTAGCCACTCTGGGGCGAGGGGAGGTTATCCGGATGCTGCATGGCAAAGTCGATCACCTGATGACCAGCCTGACGCACCATCTCCCGCTCCTGAAAGAGGACTGTCTCGGCCCCCCCCTTCATGAAAAAGAACTTGTTGGCAAAGAGCACCTTCACGGCAATGACTCCTGGATCAGACGATGGGCGGGCGCCTCGCGCGGGGAGCGCTGGGGCAACAGCAGGCCGCGCACCAGCCCGGCTGCATAGATGGAGAGGTTCATGACACTGCGCAGGGCATCTTGCAGGGAGCGGTTCTTCAACCACTTGAGAGCGATGAAGCCACCCAGCGGTGCCAACGTCAGCAACGGCAACCAGAACGGCAGCCCGGCTACGAAAAGCAGTACGCAGAACAGGAGTGTCAGCAGGTAGAGCCCGAACAGCAGCTCGGAGCGGATCACCGACAGCACCTCGCGAAAATAGGGCTGTCCCCACGCCGAGCGCACCAGCTCCCCGCTGGCAAACAGATACCCCATGCGCCAGCGGTAACGGATCAGGGCAAAGGAGTCCATGGTGTGGGAGGTGTGAAAGAAGAAGGGGACATCGAGCCGCTCCAGCCGATAGCCAGCCTGACGCAGCCGGATGCCCAGCTCCGCCTCTTCGTAACCGTGCAGGTTGCGATTGGTGAGATAGCCGATCTGCTCGATGGCGCGGCGTCGAAACAGGCCGCCACCACACAGCCAGCGCGACTCGCCCAGCGGGTAGATCTGGTTGATGCGCTGCTTGCGCGACTTGAACTCATAGCTGTGGGCATCATCCATCTCGGCCCGCCCGGCCACGCCACCGCATTCGGGGTGGGAGTGCATGTGCGCAATAGCGGCCGGCACAAACTCCGGCTCCAGCTTCATGTCGCCATCAAGCAGCAGCAGGAACTCCCCTTCGCTGAAGAGGTAGCCAAGCTGTGGCCCCACACCACAACAGCGATCGGCCGGGTTGGTCAGGCTCACCACAGTCACTCCCAGCTGGCAGGCGAGCGACTGGGTACGGTCGGTCGAGAGACTGTCCGCCACGATAATCTGGTGGGAGTAGTCGGCCAGAGCGCTCCTGATGCTGGCTATGGTGTCGGCAATCCCAGCCTCCTCGTTGTAGGTCTTGATGATGACGGAGATAAGGGGGGATGGAGTCATGACACCTCACAAGAGCTGGTGGCCTGCCGAACCGAAGAACGGATCACCAGGGCGGCACCCAGCACGAAATAGAAGAGGAACTGCTGCACCGGGATCAGCATCAGCAGCTGGCTGTAAGGCAAGCTCAGCAGGCAGGCGATCCCGAACGCGATGAAAGCGGGTTGGTAGCTGAGCAGACGCACATCTGCCGCGCTCAGCAGCTGGCGATCCAGCAACGGGCGGGGACGGCAGCACCAGAGCAGCAGAACGATCAGCGCGATGAAGATCAGGGTGCCCATCAGCCCGACCTCCCACAGCAACACGCTGAGGGAGGTGGAGTCGAGCAGCACGTTGAACAGGGGGTTGAGAAAACCGGGCAGGGTGCTGCCATGGTTGGTGGTGTTGAGGCCATAACCAAACAGCAGATTGCTGAGACCGTGGTGATCACCGTTGCTGGCCCAAAAAATGAGAGTCGTCACCCGCCCCAGCTCGCCGGTTTCCGGGTTGATGTGGTTGGGATCGAAGATATAGCCGAGGGAGTCGATAAACAGCTCAATGGCCCCCTGTTGCCCGGCCCCCTCGAACGCGGATGAGTAGGAGGCAGCCAGCACCAGAACGGCCACGGCCACCAGTGCAGTCATCGCCAGCGCAATCAGCAACAGACGCTTGAGGTCATAGCTCTTCATCCCCCTGACATAGCTTGGCGAGAGCCAGACCCAGGCCAGCAGCAAGGGGGACAACAGGATGACGAACTTCACCTCGGCCAGCACGCAAATGGCAAAGGCGGCAAGAATGTGAAAAGCGACCGAACGACGCGAAATGAGGCCGTGGCGAAACTCGGAGAGCTTGATCAGCATCACCAGCAGGCAGAAGAAGCCGAGTGCACCGGTATTGCCGCCCCCCATGGGATCCCCCCCGAAAGTACCGACCACCGAGTCCCACTTCTCAAACTCGCCGCGCATTGCCACCCGCTTCGGCACCACCACCAGCACCTGAAACAGCACCACCGGGATCTGCAGGTAGAAGACCCACTCCACCAGCTTCATGATGCGGTAAATCTGTGACTCGCGGCAAAAGCCGAGCAACAGGCAGGGAAGCAGCAGAGAGAGCGCCAGCTCGTTCTTGAAACCGATGATAGTCACCATGCCCCCCTGCTGAAGCAGGGTGCCCAGCAGCGCCAGCACCAGCAAGCCACAGTAGAGCAGCAGCAGCACCTTCTCCTGATAGTCGAGCCGCAACGGGCTGTAACGCGTCTGCAGCGGCAGCAACATCAAGGTGGCAATGGCCAGCAGGAAGGGCAGCCAGAGGAAGGCCGTAATACCGGTGACGTACTGGGCCAGGCCGCAGATCACCAGCGACAGCAGCAGATTGGCCTGCATGATGAGGGCACTGTTCACGAGGGCAGCTCCATCCGCCCCTGCAACTCGGCAGCCCGGCGGTTGACCCGCAAAAAGACGAAGCCGTAGCGCACCGCAGTCAGCAGAGAGAAAGCCAGCACGCAGAGCTCGTACTCCTGCTGCAGCCAGGGCAGCAGCACGAAGGCAATCACTACGACCAGCAGTTGCTCAAGCTGGATCCGCAAAAAGTAGCGGGGCGAGCCGAACACCAGCTCGATTACGGTCAGCGGGCAGATGGCCACCGCAGTAAAGACATAGGGCAACATGTAGCGGGAGGTATCGATGGAGGCGATCCACTCCGCATTGAAGAACCACTTCATCACCAGCGGATAGCAGATGAGGATCCCGAGGGTGGCCGCACTGCCCATCGCCAGCAGCAGCCGCTTCACCTTGCGAAACTCCTCCCCGTTGAAACGGCGCAGGCGAAAATCCTCCGACCATCGCGAGAAGATGGAGTGGCGGATGGCGTTGCCGACAATCACCACGGGCGCCAGACAGAAGCGGTTGACCACGGCAAAGTAGCCAGCCACCAGAGGGGAAAACCAGAAGTTGATCAGCACGGTCGGCAGATTGGCCGTCACCATCGCCAGCACCTCGGCACTGCCGACACCAGCCAGATGCGCTTTATGGCGGGAGAAGAAGTGCAGCAGGTGGCGCGGGGCAGCCTCTCTCAGCATGGAACTGTGCCAGGCAAAGGCAGACCACAACCAGCACCCGATCACCAGCAGCAACAGACAGGCCCATAACTGATAGAAGTGCGTCATGTCTGGGGCCAGCAGCAGGCAGAGCAGCACCACGGCAGAGGCCGAGATACGCTGCAGACCGAGCCGCTGGTAGTGGCCGGCCCGCAGAGCCAGATTCTCGGCGATGAGGATCAGCCCGTGGGTCACGGTCAGCAGGTAGAGCGGCCAGAGCGGCAGCGAGAAAAAGCAGACCACCACCAGCACATAGGGGATGGGGAGTAGCAAGACCTGCAACAGGGAAAAGATCAGGTTGCCGGGCAGCTCGGCCTCCTCCAGCTTGGGCAACAGCAGTTGCGAGGCAAAGGTGGCAAGCTGGGCACCGATCAGCACCAGACTGTAGCTGAGGGCATAGAGCCCGACCGCAGCCATGTCGAACTTGTGCGACAGTGACCAGACCGAGAGCGCCCCGATCAGCTGGGATAGCACAGAAGCACCCCCTATGGTGGTGATGCTGCGCAGCAGTTTCATAGTGCGCCCCGGGTGGGAGCACCACAGAATCTCAGGTTCTCCGCCCCTTCCAGATCCCGTTCGGCGACCTGGGTCAGCACAGTCCCCAGAACCGCCACTCTGGCATCCCGCAGCTGTGCCAGCACGCTCAGCACCCGACTGGCCGGCAGCTGGCCGGACTGGATCACATGAATGGCACCATCCAGCGGCTGCCCCAGCAGCAGGGCATCCTTGCCGACTTCCAGCGCAGGGGTGTCCACTATGATGCGGTCAAACTGCCCGGCCAGAGTTGCCAGCAGTTCGCTCCAGCGTGGCGAGCCAAGCAGTGCCAGCGGGGAGGAGACCGGCTGGCCAGCCGGCAGCAGGGTCAATCCCTCTTTTGGCACCAGACAGGCAGCCAAATCGGCTTCGCCTGCGAGCAGCTCGGCCAACCCCGGTCTGGCTGCCTGCCCCAGCAACTGGCGACCAAGGGAGCCCCGGCGCAGATCCCCATCCACCAGCAGCACTCGCTCATGGCGGGCAAAGCTGGCGGCACAGAGAGCCGCCAGCGTCGACTTGCCCTCACCAGCACGGGTCGAGGTGATCATGATGCGCTGCAGCTGACCCGGCTCCAGCCGCATGATGGCGTAGAGGTCATCGGCACTGGCACCTACTCTGGGATTGACCGCCCCCACCCGCAGCAGAGCACTCTGATCCTGCAGGGCTGCCAGCCGCGGGATTTCACCAAGCACCCGACCACCGAGCTGGGAGACCAGCTGGCTCAGACGATCCAGGGTATTGCGCAGCGCTCCGACAGTGATGACTACCAGCACGGCAACCATGCCCGCCATGATCACCACCATCAGCAGAAACAGCATCTTGTTTGGTTTGGCAGGCAGCAAGGGCACCGATGCCGCGTCGTAGAGGATGGCATTCGACTCGTGCAGCTGAGCGTTCAGGCGGGTCTCTTCCTGACGGCGAAACAGCTCGTTATAGAGCTGACGGGTCTTGTCGATATTGTTCTTCAGGTTGTTGTACTCATCCTTCTTGACCGCCAGCGAGGAGAACTCCCGCTTCTTCTCGTCAAGCTGGGCGAGGTACTCCTGCTCCTTGCGCTGGCTGCTCTGATAGCGATCCTCGATACCGTCGGCAATCTCCCGCATCAGCTGGTTTGATTGGGTATTGAGCGCCTTGATGCGCGCCTCGGCCTGCAGAATACGGTCATGCTTGGGGCCATAACGCTTGGCCAGCTCGGAGAGCTCCTGCTGGGCCTTGATGAGGGCGATGCGCAGATCCTGCATCTGGGGGTGGTTGGAGACCTCGGGCAGGGAAGCCAGCGCCGCCGGATTGCGGCCGTACTCCTGAATGGACTGGAATTCGGCCTGCGCCGCCAGCCGCCGCTCGCGGGCATCCGCGTACTTGTTGGTGATGATACCGAGCTCTTCGGTTTGCAGACCATCTACGCCGCGAAACGTCAGCAGATCATTGCGGGCAAGAAAATCGCCGAGCTGCTTCTCCTGCTTCTCCAGACTGGCCTTTATCTCCACCAGCCGGCTCTGGTTCCAGTGCGATGCCGTGGTGTTGGCATCGACCCGCTCCTCCACATTGAGATCGATGTAAGTCTGGGCCACCTCATTGGCGACGCTGGCGGCCAGCTCGGGAGAGCGGGATTCGAACCCTATGCTGACCAGCTGGGTATCGCGCACCGGCGAGACGGTCAGGTGTCTGGCCAGATACTCCAGCGCATGCTGGTGGCGTGAGGAGGCATCCTCCTGATGTCCGGCACTCCAGAATCCCTTGATGCGGCTAAACCAGCTGTCGGGATTGGGCTGCCCGTTGAATTCCGGCAACTCGGCCAAGCCCAGATGAGTGACCACCTTCTCGGCCACCCGGCGTGACTTGAGCAGCTCGAACTGGGTGTTGTAGTACTCGCGGCGGCTGGTATCGACCCGATAGACGGGCTCGATAGGTGAAGCGCTGTTGGCATCAGCCTTCAGCAGCAGGGTCGCACTGGACTGGTAGTAGGGTGGCATGCTGAGGATAAAGGGGGCTGCCACAAGGGTCACCACGGCGGCAAACAGCACCACCTTCCACCAGTTTGCCTTGAGCACCCGCCAGGGGCCGCTGAAATCGAGGCGACTCTCTAGCGCACGGCCATTTTCAACCAACAATGAAGTCATGAAGAGCGTCCTGGATCAGAAGAAACTTTGTTCGATGGTGATGATGTCGCCCGGATTGAGCTGCCGTTGCAGGCTCACCTCTTCCAGCAACTGATCGCTGCCATTGAGGCGCAGGCTGATATCCCGTCTGGCGGCGCGATCGGTGAAACCACCCGCCAGCGCGACGGCCTTCTCCACCGTCAGGCCGGGCTGGTATTCGTAGCCACCCGGGTGAGCCACCTCGCCAGCAACAAACACCTGGCGGAAAGTGGTCACGTTGACCGTCACCATGGGGTCGAGCAGCACACCGTGCTTGAGCCCTCTGGTCAGCAGCTCGGCCACCTCAGCGGTGGTATGGCCCATCAGCAGCACCTGACCCAGATAGGGGTAATTGACATGACCACTGGTATCGACCTTGAACTTCATCGACAGATCCTGCTCGCCATACACCCGGATTTCGACCTCGTCCCCCGGTGCCAGCCGGTAGGCGGAATCGTTGCCTTGCGGGCTCTGGCCAGCCCAGACCGACAGGCTGAACAACCAGCCAAGCAGAAGCACCATTACGCTTTTGTTCATGTTAAATGGCTACCTTGAGTGAAAGAGAAAGCTGTTGTTTGTCGTAACCGAGGGCACGGCCATAGCAATTGCCGCCGATGTCGATGGGCTGCCCGGCAAAGCTGGAACCTGAGTCGGCCTGCTGGTAGTGGAGCCCCAGATTGACGGAGGGACGAATGTCGTAGCTGATGCCCATGCCCCAGCGATGGATATCGTCCTGACGGTGGCGGTTGTCGTTACCACAGACCACCGACTGGTGATAATCATCCCGGATATCGTGATAAGAGAGCGTGGTCGCCACTCCGGGTGACCAGTGGTGCAGCCACTCGGCGCCATATAGCTGGCTGCTGACATAGCCGCCGTCACTACCCGGATCACGAATGGTCCGGCTGGAGAGCAGCGCGAGCTTGCTGTAAGCGAGCGGTTGCCACTCCAGACGCAGATCCCAGTTCAGCCCTTTGAAACTCTCCGCCTGTGGATCATTGACGAAACGCTTGTAGATCCCGCCGATATTGGCATCGATCCGGGTCTTGCCGGTCAGCTGGCTCATCACCCCGGTGATAAGAAAAAACTCGTCGGAATCCTTGCGCGGATTGGCCGGATAGCGTCGCAGATTGGTCTGCAGGGTGTAACGAAAACGGCTGACATGGCTCACCTGATCGAACAGCTCGACAATGGCGGTGTTCTCCTGCCACTCCTGCTCGGCCATATAGCGTTCAAAGTCATGCTGGTAGAGGTGCTTGTCGAGATAGCCCAGCTCCTTGTGGGAGAGCGCCAGCTCCAGCTTGCCTCTGGCATCGGGAGCGCCATAACTGTAGCGGCCACCCACTTCGCTGCGTTTGAAGCGCAACGGCTCGGCAATGTTGAACCAGCCGAAAGTGGCATCACCGCCAGCCTTCTCATCCCCCTGCAACATAAAGCCTTCGGTCAGCCCCTCGCCACGCGCCTCATGGCCCAGCCGATACTGGTACATCAGCTTGAAGGCGTTGCGCAGGGAGAAGCGCCAGCTGCCGTCAAACTGGAACTGGTGATCGGCATAGCCATCCCCATGGCTGCTGCCATAGCGACGATAGTCACCCAGATAGCTGAACTGATAGCGATCCAGGCCGCGTTTGCCCACCATGCGAAATTCCGGGGTGATTCCGATGAAATCGGAGCCAATCGCCTGACCACTGTCACGCAGCCACAGCAGGTTGCTGTCGTGACCATAACGACTCTCCATCTCGGTCTGGACCTCCAGACCCAGCGGCCCCTGATGGGATAAGGGAGTGACCTCGGCACGGACTGAAAGAGAGGGGGAGAGCAGCAGTCCGGCGCAAACGAGGCTAGTAAGCTGACGCACCGACAAACCCCTTGAATACAGTCAGGAAAATGACTTTGAAATCCAGTCCGAGCGACCAGTACTGGATGTACTTGAGATCGAACTTGACCCGCATCTCCATCTTGTCGAGGGTGTCGGTTTCACCACGAAATCCATTTATCTGGGCCAGCCCGGTAATCCCCGGTTTGACCTTGTGGCGCAGCATGTACCGCTCCACCAGTGAGCGGTACTGCTCGTTGTGCGCCACGGCATGGGGACGCGGCCCCACGATCGACATGGAGCCCTGAATCACATTGAAAAACTGCGGCAGCTCATCCAGCGAGGTACGACGCAAAAACGCACCGAATGGCGTCACTCTGGGATCGCCTCTGGTTGCCTGAGTCACCACGGCATCATTCTCCATGACGCGCATGGAGCGGAATTTCCAGACCTGGATCCGTTTCCCCCCCAGGCCGTAGCGATCCTGCTTGAAGAGCACGGGTCCAGGGGAAGAGAGACGCACCCCGAGAGCCACCAGCGCCATAACCGGAGAGATGAGCAGCAGGATGAGTGAACCCAGCACCAGATCTTCAATGCGTTTGAGCAGGGCGGCGCCCCCTTCGAACGGGGAATCGAAAAAGCTGAAGGTATAGATATCGCCCACCCGATCGATGTGGGACACGGTCAGGCCGTACTCGTAGAAATCGGGAACCAGATAGGTATTAACCGTGGTGTCGGAGAGTTCGTAGAGGTAGTGATTGATACGCTCCCGGGCGGTCAGAGGCAGCGCTAGATAGATTTCGTCGACCAGCCCTTTGCGTGCCAGCTCGAGCAGCTCATCGACATCACCCAACAGAGGACTGCGAGTCGGGTAACCGAAGCGCTCTTCGCTACGGGCATCGAAAAATCCGAGCATTTGGATATCGTGACGCGGACTCTCCCACAGGGATTTCTCCAGCGCCAGTCCGGCCGGAGTCACGCCAATGATGGCCACACGCCGACAGCAGGAGGCATCGCTGAACCAGAGGGTCACCAGTCGGTACAACACCCGATAGCCGGTGGAAATGAGGCAGGCCATGGCAAGCCAGAGCACCGCCAGCTCCAGCGGGAAGGGGTGGTAGGGTTTAAAGATGGGAACCAGATAGACCAGCAGGTAGAGCAGGGTAGCAGTTACCAACCAGGAGAAGATGAGGCGCAGCAGAGACTGCGCCAGATGTTTACGAACCCGGCTGCAATAGAGCCCGGTATTCTGGGAGACCAGAAAGAAGACCACCATGCCCAGCGTGACCAGGGACATCTCGTCCAACCCATGAAACAAGCCAAAGTGCCGTGCGAGCAGCACCATTGAGACTGAAATTCCCACCAGATCGACAAAGCGGGAAAACAGACTGTGGCTCGCGTCTGCGAGCTTGATGATTCGCTTGTTCATGGGTCGCCTTCATACTGATATCACTTATCAGTTTTCTTGACCGGACGAGCCCAGTTTTTGATGTGACGCTGGGGTACCCGGGTTATCACGAGTTCATGTTCACCCACGTCCTTGGTAATAGTAGAGCCGGCACCCAGGGTGGCCCCCTTGCCGATGCGAACAGGCGCTACCAGTTGGGTATCAGAACCGACGAACACATCGTCCTCGATGATGGTCTGGAATTTGTTGACCCCGTCGTAGTTGCAGGTGATGGTACCGGCTCCGATATTTACCCCGGCACCGATCTCGGCATCACCCAGATAGGTCAGATGACCGCACTTGGAACCAACCCCAAGACGGGCCTTCTTCATCTCGACGAAGTTGCCAACGTGCGCATCCTGCTCCAGAACCGCCCCCGGACGCAAGCGGGTAAACGGACCCACTGAGCACTGATCTGCCACCTGTGCACCCTCGATAACCGAGTAGGGTTTCACCTCGGAGTGATCGCCAATGACACAATCTTTCAGTACGCAACCGGCTCCGATACGAACGTGATTGCCGAGAGTCACCTTGCCCTCAATGATGACGTTTGCATCAATAACAACCTCTTCACCAATTTCCAAAACCCCACGCAAATCAAAGCGTGCGGGGTCGATCATGGTTGCACCTGCAATCATAAGTTTCTCGGCCTGCATCTGCTGATAGCTACGTTCAAGCTGAGCCAATTGCACCCGATTGTTGGCCCCTTCCACCTCGGCGGCGCGCTCCGGATGAACGGCAGCAATCGGGCAATTATCGCCGTGAGCCATCGCGATCACATCCGTCAGATAGAACTCGCCCTGAGCATTCTTGTTGTCGAGACGAGACAACCATTGACGCAACTGGCCCCCATTGGCCACCAGCACGCCGGTGTTCACCTCACGAATGGCCAGCTGTTCGGCATTGGCATCCTTCTGCTCGACGATACCGACTACCTGACCATTTTCACGGACGATACGGCCATAGCCGGTGGGGTTGTCCAGCACCACGGTCAGCAGTGCCATCCCGTTTTCAGCCTTGGCGGCGAGCAAGCGCTGCAGGGTCTCGGGCTGGATCAGCGGGGTATCGCCGTAGAGCACCAGCACATCGTCTTCATCCTTCCAGAACGGGATAGCCTGGGCGACGGCATGACCAGTTCCCAGCTGCTGAGCTTGCAGCACCCAGTTCACATCGGCCGCCACGATCCGCTCTTTCAGCAGCTCGGCACCGTGGCCATAGACCAGATGCAGCTGCTCGGCACCGACCTGACGAGCGGTATCGATCACATGGGAAACCATGGGTTTGTTGGCTACCGGGTGCAGTACCTTGGGCAGAATGGAACGCATACGGGTACCTTTACCCGCAGCCAGAATCACGACGTTGAGGGACATAAATTGGCCTTTGGAACATGAGAAATACTCGGCGGAGTCTATCCAACGGGTAAAAAAAAAGCGACCCGAAGGTCGCTTTTTACATCACCGTTATTAACGGTAATTCTTTTTGACGATATCGATGACTCGCAGTTGAGCCATCGCCTTGGCCAGCTCGGTGGCGGCCTGGGCGTAGTCGATATCACCATGGGAGCTGTGGATCCGCTCTTCGGCTGCGCGCTTGGCTTCCTGGGCTTTCGCCTCATCCAAGTCGTCAGCACGAATCGCGGTGTCCGCCAGCACGGTCACGGATTCAGGTTGTACTTCCAGCATACCGCCGGAGATGTACAGCACCTCTTCAGTTCCGTTCTGCTTCACCAAGCGGACCAAGCCCGGCTTGATGGCAGTCAGCAACGGAGCATGACCGTGGCGGAGACCCAACTCACCTTCGGAGCCTGATACCTGAGCGGATTGCACGCGACCGGAAAACAGTTTTCCTTCGGCGCTCACCACGTCCAGGTGAAAGGAGATCATCTCTGCCATGGGCCCTCCTGTCGAGGCTTACAGTTTCTTGGATTTCTCGACGACTTCGTCGATACCGCCAACCATGTAGAACGCCTGCTCGGGCAGATCGTCATACTCGCCTTTCAGGATGCCCTGGAAACCACGGATGGTCTCTTTCAGCGGCACGTATTTACCCGGAGAACCGGTAAACACTTCTGCTACGAAGAACGGCTGGGACAGGAAACGCTCGATCTTACGGGCACGGGCTACGGTCAGTTTGTCTTCTTCTGACAGTTCATCCATACCCAGGATGGCGATGATGTCCTTCAGCTCTTTGTAGCGCTGCAGTACGGTCTGAACGCCACGAGCGGTCTCGTAGTGCTCTTTGCCAACCACCAGCGGATCCAGCTGACGAGAGGTAGAGTCCAGCGGGTCAACGGCCGGGTAGATACCCAGTGCCGCGATTTGACGGGACAGTACGACGGTCGCATCCAGGTGGGCGAAGGTGGTCGCTGGAGACGGGTCAGTCAAGTCATCCGCAGGAACGTAAACTGCCTGTACGGAGGTGATGGAACCGGTCTTGGTGGAGGTGATACGTTCTTGCAGAACACCCATCTCCTCGGCCAGGGTCGGCTGGTAACCTACTGCGGAAGGCATACGGCCCAGCAGTGCGGATACTTCTGTACCGGCCAGGGTGTAACGGTAGATGTTGTCCACGAAGAACAGCACGTCACGACCTTCGTCACGGAACTTCTCGGCCATGGTCAGGCCGGTCAGCGCTACACGCAGACGGTTTCCGGGCGGCTCGTTCATCTGACCGTAAACCAGAGATACTTTGTCCAGTACGTTGGACTCCATCATCTCGTGGTAGAAGTCGTTACCCTCACGGGTACGCTCACCTACACCGGCGAACACGGAGTAACCACTGTGTTCGATCGCGATGTTACGGATCAGCTCCATCATGTTTACGGTTTTGCCTACACCGGCACCACCGAACAGACCAACCTTACCACCCTTGGCGAACGGACATACCAGGTCGATAACCTTGATGCCGGTCTCCAGCAGCTCGGTGCTGTTGGACTGATCTTCGTAGCTGGGGGCTTCACGGTGGATTGACCAGCTCTCTTCTTCACCGATCGGGCCTTTCTCGTCGATTGGCTCGCCCAGTACGTTCATGATCCGACCCAGTGTCGCAGTACCGACCGGAACCTGGATGGATTTACCGCTATTCATTACTTCCAACCCACGACGCAGACCGTCGGAGGAACCCATGGTGATGCAACGAACGACGCCGCCACCGATCTGTTGCTGAACTTCCAGCACCAGACCCTGGCCTTGACCTTCGCTAACGACCTTCAGTGCATCGTACACCTGGGGCACGGCATTCTGCGGGAACTCGATGTCCACTACAGCGCCGATGATTTGGACGATGAAACCGTTACTCATGTCAAATCCTCTAAACCTTTGATAACCCTTGCCTTACACCGCAGCAGCACCGGATACGATCTCTGTCAGCTCCTGGGTAATACTGGCCTGACGGGCCTTGTTGTATACCAGTTGCAGATCGTTAATCAGGTTACCGGCGTTGTCAGTCGCGGCTTGCATGGCAACCATTCGGGCTGCCTGTTCACTGGCCAAGTTTTCCACTACACCCTGGTAGACCTGAGATTCGACATAGCGAACCAGCAGGGTATCCAGCAGCTTCTTGGGATCCGGCTCATAGAGGTAATCCCAGTGGTGTTTCTTGGCGAGCTTGCTGTCTTCAGTTACGGGCAAAGGCAGCAGTTGATCGACCCGTGGTTGCTGCACCATGGTGTTGACGAACTTGTTGTACACCAGATACAGCTTGTCAATCTCACCGTTGTCGTAAGCCTTCAGCATGACCTTGACTGAACCAATCAGGTCATTGACGCTCGGGTTATCGCCCAGTCCTGCGACATGAGCTTTCACCTTGGCGCCGTGCCGTTCAAAGAAGTTGGAGGCTTTGTTGCCGATCAGAGCCAGGTCAACCTTGGCACCTTTCGCGCTCCATTGCTTCATATCATTGAGGGCAGCCTTGAACAGGTTGATGTTCAGACCACCACACAGGCCACGGTCGGTGGAGACGACGATGTAACCCACTCGCTTGACCTCACGTTCGATGAGGTAGGGGTGCTTGTATTCCAGGTTCCCCTGAGCGATATGGCCGATCACCTTGCGCATGGTTTCAGCGTACGGACGGCTGGCAGACATGCGATCCTGCGCACGGCGCATCTTGCTTGCTGCCACCATTTCCATAGCGCTGGTGATCTTTTGAGTGTTTTTAACACTCCCGATCTTGTTACGTATCTCTTTTGCGCCGGCCATCTCTTCTCTCCATCAGGTGGCAGCTTGCGCTGCCACACTCGCTTACCAGGTCTGGGTTGCCTTGAAGTCATCCAGCAACGCAGTCAGCTTGCCAACGATCGCGTCGTTGTAGTCAGCCTTGGCATTGATTTCAGCCATCAGCTCAGCATGCTGGGTATCGGCGAAAGAGAGCAGAGCGGCTTCGAAGTCGAGGATCTTGCTCAACTCGACATCAGAGAGATAGCCTTTTTCCGCGGCGAACAGCACCAGAGACTGGTGAGCCACGCTCATCGGAGAGTACTGCTTCTGTTTCATCAGCTCGGTCACTTTCTGACCGTGGTCCAGCTGCTTGCGAGTTGCATCGTCCAGGTCGGAAGAGAACTGGGCAAAGGCAGCAAGTTCGCGATACTGGGCCAGCGCGGTACGGATACCACCGGACAGCTTCTTGACGATCTTGGTCTGGGCGGCACCACCCACACGGGATACGGAGATACCCGGATCAACCGCAGGACGAATACCGGCGTTGAAAGACTGGGAAGTCAGGAAGATCTGACCATCGGTGATGGAGATCACGTTGGTCGGAACGAACGCGGATACGTCGCCCGCCTGGGTTTCGATGATCGGCAGCGCGGTCAGAGAACCGGTTTTGCCCTTCACTTCACCCTTGGTGAACTTCTCTACGTACTCGTCGTTGACGCGAGCTGCACGCTCCAGCAGACGGGAGTGCAGATAGAATACGTCGCCCGGGAATGCTTCACGTCCTGGCGGACGGCGCAGCAGCAGGGAGATCTGACGATATGCAACGGCCTGCTTGGACAGGTCATCATAAATGATCAGGGCATCTTCACCGCGGTCACGGAAGTACTCACCCATGGAGCAACCTGAATACGGAGCCAGGTATTGCAGGGCAGCCGCTTCGGAAGCAGAGGCAACCACTACTATGGTGTTGGCCAGAGCACCGTGCTCTTCCAGCTTGCGCACCACGTTGGCGATGGTGGAGGCCTTCTGGCCAATCGCAACGTAGACACACTTAATGCCGGAGTCTTTCTGGTTGATGATGGTGTCGATCGCAATGGCAGTTTTACCTACCTGGCGGTCACCGATGATCAGCTCACGCTGGCCACGACCGATAGGGATCATGGAGTCGATGGCTTTCAGACCGGTCTGGACAGGCTGGTCAACAGACTTACGCTCGATAACGCCCGGGGCAATCACTTCTACCGGAGAGAAGCCATCGTGCTCGACCGGACCTTTACCGTCGATAGGCTGACCCAGGGTGTTGACCACCCGGCCCAGCAGACCACGACCGACCGGCACTTCCAGAATGCGGCCAGTACCTTTTACTTTCATCCCTTCGGCCAGATCGGCATAGGGACCCATCACTACGGCACCAACGGAGTCACGCTCCAGGTTCAATGCCAGAGCGTAGCGGTTGCCCGGCAGCTCGATCATCTCACCCTGCATGGCATCGGCCAGGCCGTGAATACGAATGATACCGTCGCTCACGGAGACGATGGTACCTTCGTTACGCGCTTCGCTCTTTACATCAAACTGCGCAATGCGCTGCTTGATCAGCTCGGCGATTTCAGTGGAATTCAGTTGCATGCTCTAATACCCCAATCAAGATTGCAGCGCGTCAGCCATGCGATCCAGCTTGCCGCGGACAGTTCCGTCGATAACCAGATCACCGGCCTTGATGAGCACCCCGGCCATCAAGGACGCGTCGATGCTGCAATTCAGCTTCACTTTGCGCGCGAGACGTTGTTCCAGAGAAGCCTGAATATTGGCTTTCTGCTGGTCGGTCAGTGCAATCGCCGAAATCACGTCAGCCTGAACTTCTTTGTCCAGTTCAGACTTGAACACCACAAATTCGGCAACGACCGCCGGCAGCACACCCAAGCGACCATTCTCTGCCATTACCCGGATCAGGTTCTGGCCATGCTCGTCGAGTTGCTCCCCGCAGATGCTGACAAACAGTTTTGCCAGCTCGTCGGCAGCCACAGAGCCGTTAACCAGGGAGTGGATGGTCTCGTTCTTCACTACTTCCGCAGCGAAGCTGAGCATCCCCAGCCACTGATCAACCGCCTTGTGCTCAACGGCAAACTCGAAAGCAGCCTTGGCGTAGGGGCGAGCGATTGTAGTCAGTTCAGACATAGCCCCGTTCCCGTTACAGTTCAGCTACCAGTTTGTCGACGATGTCGCTGTTGGCAGCCTGGTCGATTTGGCGCGCCAGGATCTTCTCTGCACCCGCAATGGCAAGAGCAGCAACCTGCTTGCGCAGTTCCTCTTTGGCACGATGACGTTCAGCTTCAATCTCGGCACGGCCTTGAGCCAGGATTTTTTCCCGCTCAGCCTGAGCACCGACAGTTGCCTCATCAATGATCTGGGCCTTGCGTTTGTTGGCCTGTTCAATGATTTCAGCAGCCTGCAGCTTGGCTTCTTTCAGCTGATCGACGGCGTTGGCCTTGGCCAAATCCAGATCTTTCTTGGCTCGTTCGGCAGAAGAGAGACCGTCAGCAATAGCTTTCTGACGGGCTTCGATGGCAGCCATCAGCGGCGGCCATACATACTTCATGCAAAACACAACGAAGAAGAAAAAAGCAATTGCTTGGCCGAGGAGGGTGGCGTTGATATTCACAGCCGATGTCCTCTTTAGTTAGTTAATGGGTTATGCCTGGAGATGTCGTAACGACTTAGCCAGCAACCGCAAACATCACATACAGACCCAGACCAACGGCGATCATCGGGATCGCATCCACCAGACCCATTACGATGAAGAACTGGGTACGCAGAACAGGGATCAGATCAGGTTGACGAGCAGCACCTTCCAGGAACTTGCCACCCAGAATACCGATACCGATGGAAGCGCCGATAGCAGCCAGACCCATCATCATTGCAGCAGCGATGTACAGCAGGTCCATGTTCAAGTTTTCCATGAGGATCTCCATTTATTTAGATGTAATTGATTGTATAAAAAGGATTATTTGAGTCGCATCAACCATGGTCTTCCTGTGCCATCGACAGATAGACGATGGTCAGAACCATGAAGATGAATGCCTGCAAAGTGATGATCAGGATGTGGAAAATTGCCCAAGGCACGGACAGGATCCACTGTGACCACCAGGGTAGCAAACCCGCAATCAGGATAAAGATCAGTTCGCCAGCATACATGTTGCCGAACAGTCGAAGACCCAGAGAGACCGGTTTGGATACCAGCGTAACAGTTTCCAGGATGAGGTTAACCGGGATGGCCGCCGGGTGGTTGAAAGGCTGAAGCGTCAGCTCCTTCACAAACCCGCCGATACCCTTGACCTTGATGCTGTAATACAGGATCAAGAAGAACACGCCCAAAGCCATGGACATGGTGATGTTAACGTCAGCAGAGGGAACCACACGCAGATAGGGAATACCCATCAATTGTGCAGCGTGAGGGATAAAGTCAACGGGGATCAGATCCATCAGGTTCATCAGGAAGATCCAGACAAACACAGTCAACCCCAAAGGTGCGATGACCTTGTTGCGACCATGAAAGATGTCTTTGACGTTACCATTCACAAACTCGACCAGCATCTCCACAAAGCACTGCAGCTTACCCGGCACCCCGCTGGTAGCGTTAACGGCTACTTTGCGGAACAGCAGGATAAACAGGGCGCCTAGCACGACGGAGAATACCATTGAGTCGATATTCACCGTCCAGAACCCGGACCCGACTTGAAGGTGGGTCAGGTGGTGGGAGATATATCCCTGAGGAGTCAGGACTTCTCCGGTTGCAGACATGAGTTTTCCTAATAGTGGTTGTTAAGCGTGAATGAGACTATCCACTGTACAACGAGGGCGAGGATATAAGTGGCAAAAAACGAGACGGTAACGACCTCGACTTTCGCACCAAACAACAGAGCAAACAGACCTGCTGTCGAAACGAGCTTAATCCCAGCCCCACCATAAAAGTCCCGCAAAACCAGGCCCACACTCTCGGTTGTCACCTTGCGGCGCAGCACCCAGACAGTAAACAAGGCTTGAGGAACCCAGTACATCCCCCCTCCGTAAAGGGCGGAATAACCGGCGCTGGCACTAATCTGATAAAACCAGACAGCACTCATCGCCAGGATCAGGATGAGCTGACAAACGAGCATAACCCAGGCTAGCGTAAAACCTTCCAAGGCTATTTTCTGCTTCACCAACCTACCCCTGAACATTACAGAACTGTAAAAAATCGGGATCCGAAGACCCCATGTTAACAGCTCTTAAAGCCGGTCAAATTATACCCTTGAGGGCCGCTATTGCAATATGACAAAAATCCTTAATTTTTGCGGCTTTCCGCGGCAAATCAAGGTTATGGCCATATCAAAAGGAATGGATGTTTTATTACTACAAAAAGCGTAAGAATCACGATTCTGACACGCCAAAATAGCCCAATATACGGTCCAAATCGGATAAATTCTCGTAACTTATTACTAACTTTCCGCTATCCCGCTTGCCAGGCTGAAGTTGCACCTGATTGCCTATTTTTTCTGCCAACTGGCGCTCCAGATAGCCGATCTGCGGATCTCGAGCCGGTTCGACCCTGGCTTTTGCCGGTTCAAGCGCTTTTTGCACCAGCTTCTCGGTATCGCGTACAGTCAGCCCTTTCTGGGCAACCAGCTTGGCCAGTTCGGACTGAGCCTGACCGCTCAGGGCCAGCAGGGCTCGGGCATGACCCATGTCGAGGTCGCCATGCTCGACGAAACGCTTCACGTCGTCGTTGAGCTGGTTGAGACGCAGCAGGTTGGTCACCGTGGTGCGGGACTTGCCCACCGCCTCGGCCACCTGCTGGTGGGTGAGTTCGAATTCGGTCAGTAGTCTTTGTAAAGCGACCGCCTCTTCGATGGCATTGAGGTCTTCCCGCTGGATGTTCTCAATCAGCGCGATGGCAACGGCAGCCTCGTCGGGTACATCCTTGACGATGCAGGGCACCACCTCGAGCCGCGCCAGCTGGGACGCGCGCCAGCGCCGTTCACCGGCGATGATTTCGAAGGATTGTTCGCCGAGAGGGCGTACCACGATGGGCTGGATCACCCCCTGGGCGCGGATGGAGTTGGCAAGCTCTTCCAGTGCATCCTGGGACATATCCTTGCGGGGCTGGTACTTGCCGGACTGTAACCACTCCACCGGCAGCTTGCGCAGCTCGCCCTGATTGGTGGGGGCCATGGCCTCTTCAGTACGTTGATCGCTCATCACCTGTTTCTGGCGGGCAGCCGTGCTGGTACTGAGCAGGGCATCCAGCCCCTTGCCCAGTCCACGTTTTTTCGGAGTCATATGCTCTCTCGGTCTGCGATGGTCGCCTGACGTTCCTGCTCCTGGCGGCGCAGGATCTCGCCAGCCAGTGCCAGGTAGGCCTTGGCGCCCACCGATGATTTGTCATAGTGCATGGCCGGGGCACCGAAACTCGGGGCCTCAGCCAGTCTAACGTTGCGGGGAATGATGGTGCGGTAGACCTTGTCGCCAAAGTGCTGTTTTAGCTGATCGGACACATCATTGGCCAGCCGGTTGCGGTGATCGTACATGGTACGCAGCACACCTTCGATCTTGAGATCGGGATTGACCACGGCGGCCAGCTTGCTGATGGTGTCGACCAGGGCGGTGAGCCCTTCCAGCGCATAGTATTCGCACTGCATGGGCACCAGCACGGAGTCGGCGGCGGCCATGGCATTCACGGTCAGCATGTTGAGGGAAGGTGGGCAGTCGATGAAGACGTAGTCGTATTTGTCTCGCACCGAGGCCAGCGCATTGCGCAGACGGATCTCGCGGGCGAAAAACTCCATCAGGCGGATTTCGGCTGCGGTCACGTCGGCGTTGGCGGCGATCAGGTGATAACCACCGGAAGTTTCGGGTATGATCACCTCGCTGATGGGAGCATCTTCGATCAGCAGCTCATAGGCGGTGCGCTCGACTTCGTACTTGTCGACGCCGCTGCCCATGGTGGCATTGCCCTGCGGATCCAGATCGATCACCAGCACCTTGCGCCGGGTGGCGGCCATGGAGGCGGCCAGGTTCACACAGGTGGTGGTTTTACCCACTCCACCCTTCTGGTTGGCTATGGCAATGACTTTTCCCACACTATCCCCTAAATGAAACTGCGACCCTATTCGGGCTGGATATGTTTGAATTCCAGCAGATGACGTTCGCCTTCCAGCTCCGGCACCCGCAGCTCATGACAGGCTACCAGACGGATATTGGCAGGCAACTGGGCCAGCTCCTCTGCGGGATATTGTCCCTTGAGCGCGAGGAAGCTGCCCTGTTCTGACGGCAGGTGGTGACACCAGCTCAGCATGTCCTCTAGCGAAGCGAACGCTCTGCTGAGTACACCATCAAACCCGACTTCGGGTTGATACTCTTCCACCCGGGATTTGATCGGCGTCACATTGGTCAACCCCAGCTCCAGAATGACCTGGCGGATGAAGTTGATCCGTTTGCCCAGACTGTCTAGCAGAACGAACTGCTTGTCCGGATTGATGATCGCCAGCGGCAATCCCGGCAGGCCGGGACCGGTCCCCACGTCGATGAAGCGCTCACCGTGCAAGTGGGGGCTTACCACCAGGCTATCGAGGATATGCTTGACCAGCATGGCGTCCGGATCTCGCACCGAGGTGAGATTGTAAGCCTTGTTCCACTTGTGCAGCAACTCGACCAACTGCACCAGTTGGCTCTTTTGGGTATCGGTGATAACAATTTCGGCCTGCTTGAGCAGGCCGTTCAATCTTTCCAACATGGGATTCCTCAGGCGGTTTTACGCAGCAGGCCGTGTTTTTTCAGGTGAACCAGCAGGATGGAGATGGCCGCCGGGGTGATGCCGGAGATGCGGGAAGCCTGACCAATGGTCTGCGGCTTGGCATCGTTCAGCTTGGCTTTCACCTCGTTGGAGAGGCCGTTCACCTCGCGATAGTCCAGATCCAGCGGCAGCAAGGTGTTCTCGTTGCGCAGCTGCTTTTCCACTTCATCGTGCTGACGCTCGATGTAACCGGCGTACTTGATCTGGATCTCAACCTGTTCGGCCGCGGCAGGATCGGTCACGGAGGGGCCAACCCCTTCGATGGCCATCAGCGCATCATAGGTCACCTCTGGGCGACGCAACAGCTCTTCCAGACTCTGCTCGCGGGTCAGCGGGGTATTGACCAGAGCGTTGACTGCCTCCAGTGACGGATGTTGCGGGTGGATCCAGGTTGAACGCATGCGCTGACGCTCCAGCTCGACCTGTTCCATCTTGGCGTTGAATTTGCTCCAGCGCTCGTCATCCACCAGACCCAGTTCGCGACCGATGGCAGTCAGGCGGATATCGGCGTTGTCTTCCCGCAGCAGCAGGCGATATTCGGCGCGGCTGGTGAACATGCGGTAAGGCTCGCGGGTCCCCAGGGTGGAGAGATCATCCATCATCACACCCATGTAGGCCTGATCCCGACGCGGGTTCCAGGGATCCTTGTCCTGGGCACGCAAGGCCGCGTTCAGACCGGCCATCAGGCCTTGTGCCGCCGCCTCTTCGTAACCGGTCGTCCCGTTGATCTGGCCAGCGAAGAACAGGTTTGGAATGCACTTGCTCTCCATGTTGGCCTTAAGATCCCGCGGATCGAAGAAATCATATTCGATGGCATAGCCGGGGCGAGTGATGTGGGCGTTCTCGAAGCCGCGCACGGAACGGACGATCTGCACCTGCACGTCAAACGGCAGGCTGGTGGATATCCCGTTCGGATAGAGTTCGTGGGTGGTCAGGCCTTCCGGCTCGACGAAGATCTGGTGCGCCGTCTTGTCGGCGAAACGGGTGATCTTGTCTTCGATCGATGGGCAGTAGCGCGGGCCGATCCCCTCGATCACCCCGGCGTACATGGGGCTGCGATCCAGGTTATTGCGGATCACTTCGTGGGTACGCTCGTTGGTGTGGGTGACGTAGCAGGGCACCTGACGGGGATGCTGGCTGGCATCGCCGATAAACGAGAAGACAGGACGAGGATCGTCGCCGTGCTGTTCCTGCATGACGGAGAAATCGACGCTGCGGGCATCGATGCGCGGCGGGGTGCCAGTCTTGAGACGATCGATGCGCAGTGGCAGTTCACGCAGGCGCTGGGCGAGGGCGATCGACGGAGGATCCCCGGCACGGCCGCCCTTGTAGTTTTCCATCCCTATGTGGATCAACCCGTTCAGGAAGGTACCGACCGTCAGCACCACAGTCTTGCCGCTGATGCGGATCCCGCTCTGGGTGACCACACCGGCAACACGATCCCCGTCCATGATCAGATCGTCACAGGCCTGCTGGAAGATCTTCAGGTTCGGGTAGTTCTCCAGCATCTGGCGAACGACGGCCTTGTAGAGCAGGCGATCCGCCTGGGCACGAGTGGCTCGCACTGCCGGTCCCTTGGAGGAGTTGAGGGTGCGGAACTGGATCCCGCCAAGATCGATGGCACGCGCCATGATCCCGCCGAGTGCGTCAACTTCCCTGACCAGGTGTCCCTTGCCGATCCCGCCGATCGCCGGATTACAGGACATGTGTCCCAGCGTATCGATATTGTGGGTCAGCAACAGGGTGTTCATGCCCATACGGGCTGCCGCTGTTGCTGCTTCGGTTCCGGCATGACCGCCACCGACGACGATCACATCAAATTGTTCATGGTATTGCATTGGGATCACCTTGATCTGCACGCCTGAAGATCTTTATTTGCCTGGGCTAAAGGGCGGAACATTCTATCTGTTTCGCGTCCTGAGGGGAACGTCTACTTAACGTTCAGTATGAAGGGAGGATCCACTAATTAGATCTTAAGGATCTTTAGATCGATCTTTTACTGGATCTCTTATTAGGATCCGCCCTTTCTGTTGATAAGCACTTTTTGATCATAAAGATCATTAATTTAAGGACGATCCTAGCTTGTGGAAAAGCTTGGATCCTGGCCCGGTGAACGAGGGGATAACCAGGACTTTTATACACAGAGGTCTGTCGGTCTGGATCTAATACATGGATAACTATAGGTTTTGCAGAGCTTTACACCGTAGTTATGCACATTACCCCTGGGCGTTGTGGGTAACCTTGTAGAACAACTCCCCCGGATCAATCTGTTAATAACATGGTGGATAGTCGATCTGGGGATAAGTGGGGGAGATCAAGCTTTTTTTCAGGATCTCCCGTACGCTGATCAGGCGATCATCGTCATCCAGTCGCGGATCCACACTTCTGCGGCATCTTCGGGGATCTCGTGTTGGGTCACATCGATGTCGAGCCGCTCGCCGATCCGGCTGGCACCGCACTCGGCCAGCAGCCGATCCAGCGTCTTGCCACCCTGGCAAAAGGTGTCATAACTGCTGTCACCAAGGGCGATCACGCCATATTTCAATGAATTAAGATCCGGATGCTGCTCGGCAAGATCCTTGGCGAAGGGTTGCAGGTTGTCGGGCACATCCCCGGCACCATGGGTGGAAGTGACCACCAGCAGGATGGATCCCGCATCATCCAGCACCTCTGCCAGCTTGGCCGGGTTGTGGATCCGGGTCTGGTGGCCAGCCTGTTCCAGCAGGTTGGCGACGTGGTCTGCGACATATTCGGCGGCGCCCAGCATGGAGCCGACGACGAGATTGAGTTTGGCCATGGAATGGATCCTGATTTCAGACAAAGAAACGGAAAGCCGGATTCTACCGCCAAAGGGTGTGGATAAATATGGATAAAGCTTGGGGGTAATGGATCCAGTCAGATAATGCCACCGGATCCATCCTGCCGATCTTTTTTCTGCTTCTTTATATTCCTCTCCATTTTCTTCTCCGCTCATAGCTCTCCTGATGGCTCCCATCTCCCGCGGAATCCTGCCAACGATGCAGTCAGATAACAATGTAGATGCAAATGATTAGCAATTATTGAATCGATTCGATCACGGCTCCTGTAGTAGGATTGCGCTGCTTTATTCGCCCATGGAACAGGGTGATGTCGTGACAAACGACCACAAATAACAATTAAAACAACATAAATCATTGATAAACGAGACTTTAATATGATTGCGCAAAAATACACTACAGGACCCGGCAAGAAGGGCGCCTTCGGCGTGCTTTCGCTCTCCGGTTTGCTCGTCTCCCTGCCGCTGATGGCCGAACAAACCACCGCTGAGCTGCCCAAAGCCAGCGAAACCATGGTGGTGACTGGTACGGCCATGAAGGTGGAAGTGCCGATGGCCGAGACCCCTCGCGCCGTCTCCGTGGTTAATCGTGAGGAGCTGGATCAGCACGCCGTGTTGCAGCTGGATGAAGCGATTCGCTACCGTTCCGGCGTATTGACCGGTCTCTATGGTTCCGACAACAACACCGACTGGTTCAAGGTGCGTGGCTTCGATGCCGCCTCTTATCTGGATGGCAACCGGTTGTTTGGCACCGGCTACTACGTCTGGACGCCGGAACCGTTCGGTCTGGAGAGTGTGGAAGTGCTGAAAGGGCCAGCCTCGATCCTTTACGGTGAGGCGCCTCCGGGCGGGGTGATCAATGCCATCAGCAAGCGGCCGACCGCCACGTCGCAAGGGCAGGTGGATCTGCAGCTTGGCAGCCGGGATCATCGTCAGGTCGGGGTGGACGTCTCTGACGCGCTCTCCGACGACAGCCGCTACCGCATGGTTGCTCTTTATAAAGAGCGTGATGGTGTGCTTACCGGTACTTACAACGATCGGGTTTATCTGGCGCCCAGCGTCACCTTCGATCTTTCGGATCGTACCAGCCTGACCCTGCTGGCCAGTTTCCTGCATGACGAAGGGGTCCCGACCAACGGCTTCTTCCCTGTCTATGGCACTCTGAATTCGTCAGGTGGCCAGATTGATCCCTCCACCAACCTGAGCCAGCCGGATTACGATCGCAACCGCAATACCCAGATCTCCACCGGTTATGAGTTGGCCCACCAGCTCAACCAGACCTGGGAGTTCAAGCAGAACGTCCGCTTCAACTACAACGATCTGCTGCTGCGCCAGACCTATATCTTCCCGACCTATGAAGGCACAACCGCCAGTCGTGGCCTGGTTTACCGCGATGGCAATACCAAGAGTGCCACCATGGACAACCAGATGGTGGGCTACTGGAACACCGACAGCACCGAGCAGACCTTGTTGCTGGGGGTTGATCTGCAGCGTCATGTCAATGAAGGGGTCGAGGCCGACAACTACGGTATGGGCACCATCAATACCATGAACCCGGATTACAGCGGCTTCCCTGGTTTTGATGAGTCGACCGCCACTCACCAGAAGAGCAGCAAGGGCCAGAGCGGTCTCTATGCCCAGCACCAGATCCGCTGGGACGATCGCTGGTTGCTGACTGCCGGTGGCCGTTTTGACTATGTGGAGACCCACAATACCAATACCAGCAAGGACGAGCGCCAGTACGATCACGAGCTATCCCTCTCGGGCAGCCTGATGTATCTGGCCGACAACGGCCTCTCTCCCTACTTTGCCTATGCCGAGTCGTTCGAGGTGCTGCCGGGGATCGATCCCAACACCAAGAGTTCCTACAAGCCGCTCAAGGGCAAGCTCTACGAGACCGGCGTGAAGTATGCGCCTGCCTTCCTCGACGGTTACATCAATATGGCGCTGTTCGATCTGGCCCAGACCAACTCGCTGGTCTCTACCGGTTCCGGCCAGCAGACCCAGGCGGGTGAAGTGACCTCTCAGGGGATTGAGCTGGAAGGGAGCTTGCAGGTGACAGGTGCGCTGCGTCTGACCGCTGCTTATACCTACACAGATGCCAAAACCAACGACACCGGCAGTGGCGATCGCCGTGCCAGCCTGATCCCGCGCCACCAGGCCTCCTTCTGGGGTAACTACAAGGTGCAGCAAGGGGTGGCTTCGGGTCTGGAGCTGGGTACCGGTGTACGTTATATCGGTTCCAGCGTGGGTATTGGCGCCGTGAATGCGGACTACACCCCCATCTACGGCTCTGCCGAGGTGCCGGCCCATACCGTCTGGGATGCGATGATCGGGTA
The DNA here is from genome assembly GCF_019047065.1 of Aeromonas sp. FDAARGOS 1414. Classification (NCBI taxonomy): domain Bacteria; kingdom Pseudomonadati; phylum Pseudomonadota; class Gammaproteobacteria; order Aeromonadales; family Aeromonadaceae; genus Aeromonas; species Aeromonas sp. FDAARGOS 1414. Next base: position 3,679,659 of record NZ_CP077210.1, read on the forward strand.
TGACTTTGCCAAGAACTGGCGTGCCCAGCTCAACGTCAACAACCTGCTGGGTGAAACCTACGTGGCCAGTTGTGACTACTACTGCTACTACGGCGAGCCGCGCAGCGTAGTGGGCAGCATCAACTACCGCTGGTAATCGAAGTCGGGCGGGAACCGGATTCCCGCCCTTCTTTTCACCCGCAGTTGTTCTGATCTCTCTGGAATACCGGTCCGTTATGGAACTCTTGTCTCTGGTTTATCGTCAATATCGTTGGCCCTTTATCGCCATTACCCTGCTCAGTCTGCTCAGTGCAGTCAGCGGGATTGGCGTCATTGCTTTTATCAATCAGTCTCTTATCGAATCTATAGGTGATCCGCTGCCGATCCTCGGTCAGCTGGTCGGCCTGATTGTGTTGCTGCTGGTAATCACACTCGGATCTCAGCTGGCCCTGACCACTCTCGGTCACCATTTTGTCTACCGGTTGCGCGGCCGTCTGCTCAAGCAACTGCTGGATACCGATGTCGCCCGCATCCGCCAGATTGGTCAGGGGCCGCTGCTGGCCTCCCTCTCCAGCGATATCGGCCAAATCACCATCGCCTTCGTGCGCCTGCCGGAGCTGGTGCAGGGGCTGGTGCTCACGCTGGGTTCTGCCCTTTACCTTGGCTGGCTCTCTCCTGCATTACTCGGGGTGACCGCGCTCTGGGTCACGATTACCATGGTGGTGGGCTGGTTGCTGGTGAACCGTGTTTATCGCCATCTCTCCCACATGCGTCAGGCCGAAGATCGGCTCTATCAGAACTATCAGGCCATCATCGCCGGCAGCAAGGAGCTGGCGCTCAACCGCGAGCGGGCTCACTTCGTTTACCACCAGCTCTATGAACAAAATGCCCGTGACTACCGCCAGCAGATCATCCGCTCCGACACCTATCACCTGAGCGCGGTGAACTGGTCGAATATCATGATGCTGGGGGCCATCGGTCTGGTCTTCTTTCTGGCCAACGGCCTTGGCTGGGCCAACACCAATGTGGCCGCCACCTTTGCGCTGACCCTGCTGTTCCTGCGCACCCCGCTGTTGCAGGGGATTGGCGCCCTGCCGACCCTGCTTGCCGCTCAGGTGGCGTTCGACAAGATCGCCGCCCTCAATCTGGCCGAGCCGGATGCGGACTTCCCGCTGCCGCCCGCCATCCGCCCCTGGCAGCGTATCGAGCTGGAGCAGGTGAGCTTTCACTATCAGGGGGAGGGCGGTTTTGCCGTTGGCCCCATCGATCTGGTCATCGAAAAGGGGGAGCAGATCTTCATCATTGGCGGCAATGGCTCCGGCAAGTCGACGCTGGCCATGCTGCTGACCGGCCTTTACCAGCCGGTATCGGGCCGGATCCTGCTGGATGGTGAGCCGATCACCGATCGCAACGGCTATCTGGCGCTCTTCTCCGCCATCTTCACCGACTATCACCTGTTCCAGCACCTGCTGGGGCCGGAACCCAAGGATGAGCTGGTGGCCGAGTGGCTGGAGCGGTTGCAGATGGGCAGCAAGCTCACCATCGAGGATGGATTTATCGCCGATATCGATCTCTCCCAAGGGCAGCGCAAGCGGGTCGCCCTGCTGCTGGCGCTGGCCGAGCAGCGCGAGGTGATGCTGTTTGATGAGTGGGCCGCGGATCAGGATCCCCAGTTCCGCCGCATCTTCTATCAGGTGCTGTTGCCGCGCCTCAAGGAGATGGGCAAGACGGTGATTGCCATCAGTCACGATGATCACTATTTCCCGCTGGCCGATCGCCTGCTGGAGATGCGGCAGGGAAAACTCACTGAGCTGACCGGGGCGCGCCGTGCCGCAGTGAGCCGCGATGCGATCGCCCATCTGGATTGCGAGGTGCCGGCTTGATACCGGCACCGATGAGACTGGCGGCAAGCCAGCACAGGAATTGCTTATGTTCGAGATGAAATCAGCCAGCTTCACGGTCAATGACCGCACGCTGCTGCACCCCACCGACCTGTGTTTCGAGCAGGGACAGGTCTATGGCCTCATCGGCCACAATGGTTCGGGTAAATCGACCCTGCTCAAGCTGCTGGCACGCCAGCAACCCCTCAGCGACGGCGAGATCCTGTTTGATGGCAAGCCGCTACCCGACTGGGGTAACCGGGAGTTTGCCCGTCAGGTGGCCTATCTGCCCCAGCATCTGCCGAGCGCCGAGAATCTGCTCGGGCGGGAGCTGGTGGAGATGGGCCGCTATCCCTGGCGCGGCCTGCTGGGCCGGATGGGGGTGGAGGATCACCGTCAGGTCGATCGGGCCATCGCCCTTACCCATACCGAACGCTTTGCCGATCGGCTGGTTGATACCCTCTCCGGCGGCGAGCGGGGTAGGGTCTGGCTGGCGATGCTGCTGGCCCAGGAGAGCCGCTTCATCCTGCTGGACGAGCCGCTGGCCGCGCTGGATGTGGCCCACCAGGTGGAGGTGCTGACGCTCGTCAAGCAGTTGAGCCGTCAGCTAAACCTCGGGGTCATCATTGTCATTCACGACATCAATATGGCCTCCCGCTTCTGTGATCGGCTGGTGGCGCTCCACTCCGGCCGCCTGCTTACCCACGGTGAACCGGAGGGGCTCATGACCAGCGAGACCCTACACGCCATCTATGGCATTCCGATGGAGGTCATTCGCCACCCGGCTCATGCTCATCCCATCGCCATCGTTTGACCGGGGGGCTCTCTTGAACCGTTTATTGAAGAAGATGGCACCCTGCCTTATCAGCCTGCTGCTGCTGCCACTAGCGGCACAGGCCGACACATCCCCGATCGCCTCTGCACCGCTACCCCGTATCGCTACTGTCGACTGGACCATTGCCGAAACCTTGCTGGCGCTCGGGGTGACGCCGCTGGCGGTGGGGGATGCAGGCCCCTATCAGGCATGGGTCGGCGAGCCACGGTTACCCGCCGGGGTGGTAGATATCGGCCTGCGCACCCAGCCCAACCGCGAGCTGCTGGCGGAGCTCAAACCCGATCGCATCCTCATCTCGCCGCTGGCAGCTCCGCTGGCGCCAACTCTTTCCCGCATTGCACCGGTGAGCACCATCGCCCTCTATGATGGGCAAACCGATCTATGGCAGCGGCTGCACGAGGTGACCCTGACCCTCGCCCGTATAGTGGGCAAAACCGCCGAGGGCGAACGGCTGCTGGCCGGGCTGGATCGGGATCTCGCCAGTATGCAGGCCAGATTGCCTGCGGATTTGCCACCCCTGCTGGTGGTGCAGTTTATCGATGAGCGCCATGTGCGGGTGTTTGGTCGCCACAGCCTGTTCGATGCGGTGATGACGCGCCTCGGGCTGCGTAATGGCTGGCAGGAGCAGACCAATGACTGGGGTTTCTCGGTGGTCAGCATCGAGCAGTTCATGACCTTGCCAACCGCGCGGCTGGTGGTGGTCGATCCCATTCCGGTCGGGGTGAGTGAACGGCTGCAGGAGCCTGGGCTGTGGCAGCATCTGCCGCTGGTACGCCAAGCCCCCGTGCTGCATCTGCCTGCGGTCTGGAGTTTTGGTGGCGTATTGGCCGCCCGCCGTTTCGCCGGTCTGCTCTGCGATGCATTGCTGCAAGATGCCGAACGTATGGAGGCGAGCCGATGAAGCGACTGCTCACATCGCCGCTGCTGCGGCCGGTTTCGATCCTGCTGGGGTTGACCCTCTTGCTCGCGTATTGGGAGCTGGCTCGCCAGCTGCCCGGTGCGCTCTGGTGGCAGAGCCTGTTCGCCCCCAATCTGGATGACGTCAGCCAAGCGGTGGTGCATTTCAGCTGGCTGCCCCGCTTGGCTGTCACCCTGCTGGCTGGAGCTGCACTCGGGCTGGCAGGCACCCTGATGCAGCAGGTGCTGCGCAATCCGCTCGCGTCACCGACCACCTTGGGGGTGGCCTCCGGCGCCCAACTGGCGCTGATGATGGTGACCCTGTTTGCCCCCTCCTGGTTGCTGCTGGGGCGGGAGTGGATCGCCATGGCCGGTGGCAGCCTCGCGATGGCGCTGGTGTTTGCCCTGGCCTGGCGTCGTCAGCTCAATCCGGTGGTTATCGTCTTTGCCGGGCTGGTGATCAACCTCTATCTGGCGGCCATCAGCATGGGGCTCTTGCTGTTCTTTCAGGAGGAGCTGAAAGGTTTGTTGGTGTGGGGCAGTGGCTCGCTAGTGCAGAACAGCTGGAGCGGGGTGAGTTACCTGTTGCCCCGCCTGCTGGCAGCCGCTGCGCTGGCCGCTGTGCTGATACGCCCGCTTGCGGTGCTGGAGTTGGATGATGCCAGCGCCCGTAGTCTGGGGGTCTCCCTGCAGCATCTGCGTTTTGCAGGACTCGGGCTGGCGGTATTTGTCACCGCTTGCGTGGTGAGCGTGGTCGGGCTGATCGGCTTTATCGGGCTGGCCGCCCCCGCCATGGTGCGGCTGCTCGGGATCCGTCAGCTTGGCCAACGGCTATTGTGGACACCGATCCTCGGCGCCCTGCTGCTGGCGGCGACCGATCTGCTGCTGCAGAGTCTGAGCCGCTTCTGGCCACTCTTGATCCCCACTGGCGCCATGACAGCCATGCTGGGCGCGCCGCTGCTGCTCTGGCTGATCCCGCGCCTTGGCATCAAGTCGGGTACGCCAAAGGCAAACGCCGGCCTGCTGGTGGCCCGCCATCCGGCACCGGCTCGCCTTATTGGCCTGTTGTTGGTCGGGCTGTTGCTGGCCATGGTCGCCTCCCTGCTGTTTGGGCAGGGAATGACGGGCTGGAGCTGGCCAAGCTGGCTCCGCTGGCAGGCTCAACTGGAGTGGCGGTTGCCGCGCACTCTGGCGGCGGGAGCTGCTGGCGTGTTGCTGGCGCTGGCGGGCACCCTGTTGCAGCGGGTCAGCCACAACCCGATGGCGAGCCCGGAGCTGCTGGGGGTGAGCGGCGGCACCTTTATGGGGGTGATAGCGACGGCGTTGTTGCTGCCTGCATTGCCCCTGCCGCTGATGCTGTCCGGTGGCCTGCTCGGTGCCTTCGGCTGCCTGTTGCTGCTGGTGGTGGTTAATCGCAAGCACGGCTTCCAGCCGGAGCGGATCCTGCTTTCAGGTATTGCCATCACGGCACTGTTTGAGCCGCTGCAGGCCATCGCGCTGGCCAATGGTGACCTGCGGGTGCAGCAACTGCTCTCCTGGATGTCCGGCTCCACCTACTACGTCACCCTGCCGGTGGCCTATGGGCTAGTGGGGCTGGCGCTGTTGATGCTGGCCGCCTGTCTGCTTGTCAGCCGCTGGCTCGATCTGCTGCCGATGGGGAGTGCTGTAGCGACCGCACTCGGCATTCGCCTCAACCGTGCCCAGTTTGCCATCCTGCTGCTGGTGGCCGTGCTCACCGCCAGTGCCACCCTGGTGGTGGGGCCGCTCTCCTTCGTCGGTCTGTTGGCGCCACATATGGCCAAGCTGATGGGTCTGGTGCGGGCTCGCTGGCACCTGCTTGGGGCCGCCGCTTCCGGTGCCCTGTTGATGGTGTCGGCTGACTGGGTCGGCCAGCAGATCCTCTTCCCGCAGGAGGTGCCGGTCGGGCTGGTCTCCACCCTGTTAGGGGGCGCTTACTTCATGTGGTGCCTGCGCCGCCTTTAGGTTTGTGGATTGGCTATCGTGTAGTCGGATCAGGGTTGCCAATATGGCAGTAACGATAGGCAGTGTTTTTTGGGGCCAATAACTTGGCCCCCAATATGAGCCGACGTGGCAACTGTTGGGATCATGCTGTCTCTGAATCGTTCTTCAGTTCGCTGAAAAAAAGATCGCATCATAAAAAGGATCAACAAAACCCACGATCTGGCCCGCGCCGAAATCTTCGATTGCATTGAAGCGTTCTACTACAGAGTGCGACGCTAGAGCCACCTTGGATGCGCGTCACACCAGAGGTCTTCGAATAAGTCTCGTCGTGAGAACAGAATATGTCTACCATCGTGGGCTAAGTCCATCTGATCTGGGTATGATCCTGCGCCAGATTGTCTCGACTTCACTTGCTTATTATCTTATAAATACAAACGTTTAGATATTGCCAACCTAGCGAGGCAAAGGATGAAATTTATTTTCGATCTCGACGGAACTCTTAGCTGCTGTGAAACATTGCCTATCATAGCTAAAAGTTTCAATGTCACTACGCAAATAGAAGAGTTAACTGCCCAGACTATTAATGGTCAGATCCCATTCATGGAAAGTTTCATCAAGCGGGTTGACATACTTGGTCACCTAGATGTGGCTCAAGTTGCTCGCATCGTAGCGGATATTCCCCTTAACCAGTCTCTGCTCGATTTTATCAATAGTAACCGTGATGACTGTATTATTGCCACTGGAAATTATAATGGCTGGATCGCAGAATTAGCCAAAAAAATAGAGTGCGTAATTCGTTCATCAGAAGGGGAAGTTGATGCCAATGGCAAGGTTCGATTAACCAAAATACTAAAGAAAGAAGATATTGTTAAAGAGTATCAAGCGCAAGGTGAGCAAGTCGTTTTCATCGGTGATGGAAATAATGATGCTGAGGCCATGAGGATCGCTGATGTTTCTATTGCTTGCGGCTTGATTCACCAACCGGCAAATACGGTCATGCAAGTTGCAGATTATGCAGTATATGATTCTGTTGCTATGCTCAGGTTACTGCAACAGATAAAATCACCTCAAAATGGAAGGTCAGTGGTAATTAGTGCTGCGGGGGTTGGTTCGCGCCTTGGGCTGGGACAAACAAAGTCGCTTATTAAGCTACAAGGGGTGCCACTTATTCATCTACAGCTAGAACAATTCCGGCATGTAAGTGATCTTAGAATAGTTGTTGGTTTTCAGGCTAGCAGTCTTATTGATGAAGTATGCTCGATCAGAAAAGATATTATTTTTGTTTTCAATCACGATTATTTTCACTCTAAAACTGGCGCTAGTCTCTATCTTGGTGGTAAACATGCTAATGAAATTATTATTGCTTGGGATGGGGATCTATTAGTTCACCCAGATGATATTGCTCAGTGCATTGAAGCAGAGCAAGAATTTATTGGGGTGAGTCAAAAAGTGAGCGAAGACGCAGTTTTTGTGAAGCTTAATGAACAAGAACAAGTTGTTTCATTTTCCAGAGATGATGGTGATTACGAGTGGTCTGGACCTGCTGCCATCCGCAGGGAAAATATAAGATTTACCTCGGGCCATCTTTACAATCTTTTAGAACCATTATTGCCAATGTCTGCGAAGATAATACGAGCGCAAGATATTGACACTTATGAAGACTATAAGAAAGCTGTTGATTTTGTGGACTCGTGGAGTAGTGGTAATCATAAAATAAATAGTTATTATGAAAAACTAGCCAGCAAAATAAAATCACCAATAGAGACTAGAAATAAAGCCCCCGATTTTTCTATTTTTGATATTGAGTTAGTCAAACGTTTCTCAGATAAAAGTAAAACCCTGCTTGATCTTGGTGCTGGTACTGGGCTGCTTGTTAATCACCTTACAGAAGATTTCTCTAAAATAGTCGCTGTAGAAAAATATTCTAACTTTAGCGATTTTATAAAAAGAACGGACAACCTGAAAGTTATTAATGAAGATCTCAATATATTTGATGTGGCAGAGAAATTTGATCTTGTTACCATTTTTGGTGTGATGAATTTCTTCAATAGAACAGAGGCGGAACGGATTTATCAGAAGGCTCGCTCATGGATACGACCTGCTGGTACTTTGATAGTCAAGCATCAGATGGGGTGTACTGAAGATGTCATTGTTGATGGTTACTCCAAAGAGCTAGGAACAGATTACTACTCTGAATATAGATGGCTACAGCATGAGATAGATCTTATACGTCAAGCCGGTTTCAGCATTAAGGAAGTTGTTGATATTTATCCAAAAGAGTATAACCGATGGGATAACACCCATTTCTATGCCCTTGTCTGTATACCTGAAGAGAGCAGTTAGGCAAAACTGTACTGAATAATAATTATTGGATGACGATACCATGAGTCGATTTACGCGTTTTCTCCAATCATTCCTGAGGCGTTCAGGAAAGTGCGATGCTGATCTCATTTTTTCAGAACAGCTGGTTAATCTGAGTCAGGGGATTGAGCAAGGTAACCAGCAACTGTCAGAGGGGCAGCTAACTCTGCGTGATGATATCTCCAGACTTCAGGCTATAACAGAACTTCTGCGCGAGAAAGTCAGTTCATTACCGGTGATGTCATCAGCCAATGTCCACGATGTGATAGTTACAGCGGCTGAGCTTGAAGATGTTTTTGTTGGTATTTCTAAAAATATCAAGAGTTGGCAGCAGTGCAATATAGTTTTTGCATGTCCAGTGCTACATGATGGTGTCTCGTTACTGTTGCAAGATCAGGAAGTTATTTATGTTCGCAATGTTGACGATTTTGTATTGCATTTGAAAGATCGTCATGTAACAAGTATTGGTATCGCATCACCTTGGCTGATGCAGGATTTTATTGGTGAGCGACATATCCTAAATCTACTTCTGAGGGCTTGTCAAAGTCATATTTTATATATCGATAATTGCCATTTTGTGGTACATAGCAAGAACACTAGAAAACGTCTTCATAAGGTTGGTTTCTATGAGATAGCACAGCTTTCGGAAAATCAAAAATGTGATTTTGTCTCTATTGGATGTTTGCCTGATGGTTCTTATTCTTTATTTGGTTCTGCACCGGCGATTTATACTGAGTCGCCCAGCTGTGTAACACTTAGGGCGGCTAGACTTCCAATTTGCAATACCGAAAATTTGTATTGGGAGAATTTGATGATAACACCATTTGATTCGACCAAGATTGGTTTTATGGCGCCAGCTGATGGTTTTTCTCTGGCCATTGCTCAGGCAAAAACTGCTGTAGATGATGTGATTAGTATAAAGGCTAAATTTTCGTGGTTGGGGGCTGGGAGTGGACATGCTTCTCTGGTCGCTTGCTATTCAGGCCCGCAAGATAGTCATATGTATGCCTGTATGCTTCAGGCATCCACGGCAGATATGCCTGTTATCACATTATGGGTTAATGATGGTAGTTGGAGGATAATAAGTGAGCCTAAATTTATACCATGTGAAGAGGTGAATGTTACCGCTGGGCAGTACTCTACTATTATTGCACTCTCTGTCATGTCTACCAAGGTAATGGTTGAGGTTGGCAGCACTCTCATTATTGATGTCATTGACACCAAGTTGACGCGTACACCGCGAGTGGGGATAAGAGCAAGCGATAATCAGTTTGCTGTTTCTCAAATTACCACATAATAAAAGGCCAGACCTCATGAAAATTGTTACCTCAGGCGTAGATTCTGAGTATGTGTTGGCTGATTTATGCAAATACCTTAGGGCGGTTGGTTATGATGTCACAGAGTTGGATTTTGGCCAACTCACAGCGCAGGATGAAGATTTACTTGCCCCCTTTATTGGTGAGGATGTTGTCTACATTACATCAGCACATACTAATTTAACTAGAGATGTTGCAAAGTTTTTGGCGCCAAAATTTAATGAACACTACCCAAATTATTTATCGCCATTAGAAATAATTCAAAAATTAAAACCTAAGAAATCCATATATATTCCACATGATCTTCTTACTCCTTTTGGAGATAAAAATCTCAATGAACTAAGGTTTTTGGATCTTTTTGACTACATACTTACGCCTTTTTCATCCTCTGCACTCCAGGCGACCTTGGGTCGTCATACGAAAGTCATAGAAAGTGGATGGATAAAGCATACAAAAAGTGCTCGTCCTAGCCAGCCAGCCCAAAAAAATAAACCGAGGATTGTACTGTTCATCAGTATGTTTGAACACTTGCGTCTGAGATTTGGTGATTCAGGAATAGTCGATTACTTTGCTCCGCTTATAACGGAAAATGTCAGAGTCAAGTTACCTGCTTGGCGGGACGTGGCGCAGGTAGAGAAATTATTCAATAATCGTTTTCCCGATTGCATCATTCCCGCTGAGGAGTGCTCGATCCGAGCGATTCAGGAGGCTGATGTTGTGTTGTGCAACGGTGCTTCCTCCATACACGCCGAGTCCATTCTAATGGGGCGGCCCACAGTCTGCCTGTTGGATGATGAGGGCTTGCCCTCCGATGAGCAGCGCAGCAAGCTGGGACATCTCCAGGCCATTCTGTTTCATGACTATCGGCAACGAGCACCATTGGCAGATGAGTTTGTCGAGCAGGCGATGAAATATCACAGCAACTTCCCGTCAGCCCACTTTGATTATGGTGTAGTGGAAAACATCATCAGCAAGTGATGCTGTGGTCATTGTGATGGCGCAGTGGCGTTTGTGCTTGCGGATGCCCGTGGTTGGTTCAAGGTAGGAGCCGGCGTAATAGGTTAAGCGCAGAGCGCGCTTGCCTTCGGCGTCAGGTTCGCGGAATTCGATGTTGATCTTCATAATTGTCCCCCGAAAGTACCCCGAGAGGTTACTTCGGGGTACTCTCGGGGTAAATTCTCACGAAACAAGATCAGGCAAGAATAGTCAGTAAAAAACAAAGTTCAATATTTACAATGTCTTATATTCTCGCTGGCTGCTTTTTATTGCTGATTTTTCACCACATTACTTGCCGATGCAGAAGCTGGAGAAGATGCGGCCCAGCAGATCGTCGGAGCTGAATTCGCCGGTGATCTCGGAGAGGGACTCCTGCGCCAGGCGCAACTCTTCGGCCACCAGCTCGCCGGCCACGAACACTTCCAGCTGCTCCTTGGCCACCAGCAGGCGCTCGGCGGCGCGCTCCAGTGCATCCAGATGGCGGCGGCGGGCCATAAAGCCCCCCTCGGTGTTGCCCTGGAAGCCCATGCAGGCTTTCAGGTGTTCGCGCAGGGCGGGCAGCCCCAGTTCGGTTTTGGCGGAGATGCGGTAGACGGCGTGGCCCTGCTCCTGGCTCGGTGCCAGATCCTCGCCGGTCAGGTCTGCCTTGTTGCGAATGACGGTGAGGCCGATGTTTTTTGGCAACCGATCAACAAATTCCGGCCAGATCTCCCGCGGGTCAACCGCATCTGTGGTGGTGCCATCCACCATAAACAGCACCCGATCGGCCTGTTCAATCTCGGCCCAGGCGCGTTCGATACCGATCTGCTCCACCTTGTCCTGAGTGTCGCGCAGACCGGCGGTGTCGATGATGTGCAGCGGCATGCCATCGAGATGGATGTGTTCGCGCAGCACATCGCGGGTGGTGCCAGCGATCTCGGTGACGATGGCCGACTCACGGCCCGCCAGAGCGTTGAGCAGGCTCGATTTGCCGGCGTTGGGACGACCGGCGATCACCACCTTCATCCCTTCCCGCAGCAGAGCGCCCTGTTTGGCTTCCCCGCGGACATCGTCCAGCTCGGACATGATGCTATAGAGGTCGCCCGCCACCTTGCCATCGGAGAGGAAGTCGATCTCCTCGTCCGGGAAGTCGATGGCCGCTTCCACATAGATGCGCAGCCGGATCAGGCTCTCCACCAGTTGCTGGATTTTGCTGGAGAACTGCCCCTGCAGGGAGTGCATGGCGCTGCGGGCGGCCTGTTCGCTGGAGGCTTCAATAAGGTCAGCGATGGCTTCGGCCTGGGCCAGATCCAGCTTGTCGTTGATGAAGGCGCGCTCGCTGAACTCGCCGGGGCGGGCAGGGCGGATGCCATCGATTTTCAGAATGCGGCGGATCAGCATGTCCATGATGACGGGGCCGCCGTGGCCCTGCAGCTCCAGCACATCCTCGCCGGTGAAGCTGTTGGGGGCTTTGAACAGCAGGGCGATGCCCTGATCCAGTACCTGGCCTTGCTCATCCTTGAACGGCAGATATTCGGCGTAGCGCACCCGCGGGAGCTTGCCGAGCACTATCCCGGCGACCTGTTCGGCGGCGGGGCCGGAGACCCGGACTATGCCGACGCCACCACGGCCTGGCGCGGTGGCCTGGGCCACGATCGTATCTGTTGTCATCTTGCTTGGCTCGTTTGTTCGCTGATAGGAAAACGTAGTGGGAGACATTGTAATAAAAAAGGCGGCCCGAAGGCCGCCTCTTTTGTCATCACGGGAAGATTAGCTGCGTGAATGCAGTCCTTTCTTCTCCAGCTGACGATAGATGATGGTCTGCTGGATGATGGAGATGACGTTGCTCACCAGCCAGTAGAGAGTCAGGCCAGCCGGGAACCAGAGGAACATGAAAGTGAAGATGATCGGCATGAACTGCATCACTTTCTGCTGCATCGGGTCGGTTACGGTGGTCGGGCTCATCTTCTGCAGATACCACATGGAGGCACCCATGAGGATTGGCAGCACGAAGAAGGGGTCCTTCACTGACAGGTCAGTGATCCACAGGGCAAACGGCGCGTGACGCAGTTCAACAGACTCCATCAGTGCCCAGTAGAGGGCGATGAAGATCGGCATCTGAACCAGGATCGGCAGGCAGCCACCCAGCGGGTTGACCTTCTCCTTCTTGTACAGCTCCATCATGCCCTGAGACATCTTCTGGCGGTCATCGCCGAAGCGCTCGCGCAGGGCCGCAATCTTGGGTTGCAGCATGCGCATCTTGGCCATGGAGGTGTACTGGGCCTTGGTCAGCGGGAACATGATGCCGCGCACCAGCAGGGTCAGCATGATGATGGCCAGACCCCAGTTCTGGACGAAACCGTGGAACACGGTCAGCAGCCAGTGCAGCGGTTGGGCGATGAACCACAGCCAGCCGTAGTCGACGGTCAGGTCGAGGTGGTTAGCCACCTTGGCCATCTGGTCTTGCAGCTTGGGGCCAACCCACAGTTTGCTGGTCACTTCGGCCTGTTGACCGGCAGCCACGTCAACCATCGGCGCCTTGTAACCGATGATGGCCTGGCCTTTACCCGGGATCACGCGGCTGTAGAAGCTGTTGGTATCGTCGGCATTCGGAGCCCAGGCAGAGACGAAGTAGTGTTGCAGCATGGCGACCCAACCACCCTTGGTGGTCTTGTTCAGGTCGGCATCCTTCATCTCGTCGAAGGTGTACTTCTTGTAGCGGGTATCTTCAGTGGAGAAGGCACCACCACGGTAAGCGCTGGCTACCATGGCATGACCTTCCTGATCCTTCGGCGTTGCTACGGTCTGCTTCAGCTGACCATAGAACTGCACCTGAACCGGCTCGGCAGATTTGTTGTCGATCTTGTAATCAACGCCAACGGCATAGTCGCCACGCTTGAGGATGAACTCCTTGGTGAAGACCACGCCCTTGCTGTCGGTCCAGGTCATCGGAACGACGACTTGATCCTGACCATCGGCCAGCTGATAGCTGGTCTGGGCGGCTTCATAGGTAGGACGACCTTCGGCCTGACTGTCCGGACCGTTGCGACCCACCAGACCGCTCTGGGCGATATAGAGGTGCTCAGGCTGGCTGGTCAGCAGCACGAACGGTTGGTCCTTGCCCTCTTCCAGTTTGTGAGACAGCAGTTCGGCAGACACGATGTCGCCACCCTGGGTGTCCAGGGTCAGCTTGAGCACGTCAGAGGAGACGGTGATCAGCTTGCGTGCGGCAGTCGCGTTGGCTTGCTCGGAAACCTGAGGAATATCACCGGTCTGACCGGCTTCAGGTACGAAATGTTCGGTTTGGGCCACGGTAGTCGGGGCCGGCTTCGGAGCCTTGTCGGACTCCCACTGTTGCCAGAGCAGAAAGCTCACGAACAGCAAACCGATCAGGAGTAGATTGCGTTGTGATTCCATAGTTTTCAGTTTCTTCGCTTTGGTTGCGGAACCGGGTCATAACCACCCTCGGATAAGGGATGGCATTTTAATAGACGTTTGCTGGCTAACCAAACGCCTTTTATGAAACCGTGAAGTCGGATGGCTTCTATCGCAAATTGGGAACAAGTTGGAGTAAAACGGCAGCGCGGCCCGAGCAGAGGGCTAATGATTAGCTGATACAGGCGTATCAGTTTGATAGCTACCCATTGCAACGGCGTGACAGGGTGCGCCATAGCTTTTCCAGTAACTTGAACAGTTCCTCGTTATCCATCTCTTTCACACCGGCCTTGGCGATCACCACGATGTCGATAGCGGGCAGCTGATGTTGTTTGAGGCGGAAACTTTCCCGAACCACCCGTTTGACACGGTTACGCCAGACGGCACGCTTGAGTGCTTTTTTGGGCACAGCGAGACCAAGACGAGGGTGTTCGAGCGAATTGGGAGAAGCGAGAAGGGTAATCTGCGGAGAGGCGGCCCGGACAGGCTCGGCGAAAACGCGTTTGAAGTGTTCGGGAGTTAACAGACGTAACTCCCGAGAGAAGGTGTGCTGGGTAGGCATTAGACTACCAGGCGGGCACGACCCTTGGCACGACGAGCGGCCAGAACTTTACGACCGTTGGCAGTTGCCATGCGGGCGCGGAAACCGTGAGAGCGCTTGCGCTTCAGGTTGGACGGTTGAAAAGTACGTTTCATGATTCGATTCCGTATTTCTGTACAGTTTTGATTGTCACACTTAGCCGACGCGCCAGCTATAGCGTGTGACGACTAGCAAAAGAGGCCGAATTCTAAACAGAGTTCGGCTTTTAGTCAATCCGCCGTTCCCTCTCATCCTGCCATGGTCTTGAAAAGGCCACTGCCGAGCGTGAGGATCCAGAGGATCAAGGGCTCCGGATTATACTGGCAACCCGGGGTTAAACAAGGGATCCCTCAATAAAAAAGGCGGCCAGGCCGCCAAAGAGAGAGCTATTTAAGGACTTTCCGCAAGAACTCCCGGGTACGGGGATCCTTGGGATCGACCAATATCTGATCCGGCGGGCCCTGCTCGACGATCCGCCCCCCTTCCATGAAGATCACCCGATCGGCAACATCACGAGCAAATTCAATCTCGTGGGTTACCACCACCATGGTCTGGTGCTGGCGGGCCAACTCCTTCATCAGTCCCAAAACCTCGTCGACCCACTCGGGATCGAGGGCCGAGGTGGGCTCGTCAAACAGGATCACCTTGGAGTGGGCCGCCATGGCGCGGCCAATGCCGACCCGCTGCTGCTGGCCGCCGGAGAGGGAGGCCGGATAGGCATCCTGCTTGTCGGCGAGGCCAATGTCCTTGAGGATGCCGAGCGCTGTGGCGCGGGCCTCCGCTTTTGGCTGCTTCCAGACGGTGATCAGCCCTTCGGCGATGTTGTCGAGCGCCGTCTTGTTGGCAAACAGGGCGTAGTTCTGGAACACGAAGGAGGCGCGCTTGCGCAGCTCGATCGCCTGCTGCTCGCTGGCATTTGCCAGATTGAGCTGCAGATCGTCAATGGCAAGCGAACCCGCATCCGGGGTCTCCAGCAGGTTCAGGCAGCGCAACAGGGTCGACTTGCCGGTGCCGGAGGGGCCGATGATGACGACAATTTCCCCCTTTTTGACCTCCAGATCGATGCCGTTGAGCACCTGATTTCCGTGATATGCCTTGGAGAGGCCGGTTAGCTTGATCATGAACGCCCTCCTTTAATAGGCACGGTTGAGACGGACTTCCAGCAGATGCTGCAAGCGGGTAAAGAAGATCACCACCACCCAGTAGATCAGCGCCACCGCCATAAAGCTCTCGAAGAACTTGAAGGAGGAGGAGGCTTCCATCTGCGCTTTGCCCATGATCTCGGCCACTCCCAGGGTGAACGCCAGCGAGGTGCTTTTGATCATGTCGATGAAGTAGTTCATCAGCGACGGAGTGGCGATACGGGCCGCCTGCGGCAGGATGATCCGCTGCATCGCCTGATAACGGCTCATGCCGATACTGAGCGCCGCTTCCATCTGGCTTTTGTGAATGCCGAGGATGGCTGCGCGGATCGACTCGGCCATGTAGGCGGCGAAGTGCAGGGTCAGACCGACGATGGCGGCAGTAAAGGCATCCATCCCCACGAAGATCGGGAACAGTTGCGGCAGTCCGTAGTAGAGCAGGAACAGCTGAACGAGTAGCGGTGTACCTCGAAAGAACGAGATATAGAGCATCGCCAGCCAGTGAATCGCGGGGACGCGAAACACCCGTACTATCGCCAGGGCTAGCGAGAGTACGAGTGCCAGCACGAATCCCCACAGGGCCATTTCCATCGTGGTGCCCAGGTATTTGAGCAGGATGGGAAACAGCCCCAGCGTGTATTCGAGGTCAAATTCCATCATTTATTTGTCGGTGATGTCGGAAGCGAACCATTTCTCGGAGATCTGACGCAGGGAGCCATCCTTGCGCATGGCAGTCAGGGCCTCGTCGACCTTCTTCAGCAGCGCCTGTTTCTCCGGGGTCTTCAGGAAGGGCAGGGCGTTCTCGATAGTCTCGAACGGTGCGCCAGCCTGTTGCAGCGGCAGCTTGGACTCTTTGATCAGCTGGGCGGTGGAGACGCGGTCCATCACGAAGGCATCGATGCGACCCAGGGCGACATCCTGCTCGAAGGCGGAGTCATAGGTGCGGATGTCGATCTTCTTGTTCGGGTCGTTCTTGCGCAGCAGCTCTTCGAAGTTGGAACCCAGGTTCACGGCCACCTTCTTGCCTTCCAGATCCTTGATGCCGTGGATGGTGCTGTTGCCCTTGCGTACCACAATCTGGGCGCCGTCATAGACGTAAGGCTGGGAGAAGTCGTACTTCGCCTTGCGCTCGTCGGTGATGGTGATCTGGTTGGAGATGGTGTCGATGCGGCCGGTTTCCAGCATGCCGAACAGGCCGGAGAAGCTGGCGGTCACGAATTCGACCTTGTAGCCGGTGCGCTCGCCGATCTGGTTCCACATATCCACTTCAAAGCCTTGCAGCTTGTCCTGCTTGACGAAGGTGAACGGGAAATATTTGCCAGACATGCCGACCTTGATGGTCTCCTGGGCGATGGACTGACCGGACAGGGTGGCGAGCAGGATGGCTGCGCCGGAAATCAGTTTGATGGATGTTTTCATGGTGTTTCTCTCTCTCAATGTCTTGTATTTGTAGTTGTAATAACTGGTTTGGCCCTGATGTTATTGGAATAAAATTTAAAAAATAAATGACATTTGGTTATATGAAATAACAGGAGAGAAGCACGGGATCGACCAATCCGGACGGTGGATCAAGCTGTGGGTAACTTTGGGGATGAAATCCGATCCAAAGGCGCTGGATCCTTGAAAGTCAAGGATCTTATTTGCTGGATCCACCGGGCGATGGCTGGAGATCCGGCGGCTAAAAACGTAGAATAGCCGGTCTTTAGTTAATCAATCGACAGGAGTTTAGAGTGACTGCTTCGCTATGGCAGCAGTGCCTTAACCGGCTGCAAGATGAGTTGCCCTCGGCAGAATTCAGCATGTGGATCCGGCCGCTTCAAGCGGAGTTGAGTGACAATACTCTGACCCTGTATGCACCGAATCGCTTTGTTCTGGACTGGGTACGAGACAAGTATCTCATCCGGGTTAACGGCATCATCAACGAACTCTGCGGGGTCGACGGCCCCGCCCTGCGTTTTGATATAGGCAATCGTCCCCATCCTGTTGCTGTCGCCAGAGCGCCGGTACAGGGTGCCGCGCCTGTGAATAACTTGCAGAAGAGCTGGGAAAGCAAGGCTGAAGCCAAGCCCGAGCCGAACCACAAGAGCAACACCAACGTGAACTATACCTTCGAGAATTTCGTCGAGGGTAAGTCCAACCAGTTGGCGCGTGCGGCTGCCCGTCAGGTAGCGGACAATCCGGGTGGTGCTTACAACCCGCTGTTCCTCTATGGTGGCACCGGCCTGGGTAAAACCCACCTGTTGCACGCCGTTGGCAATGCCATCAAGGAGAGTAAAAAAGATGCCAAAGTCATCTATATGCACTCCGAGCGGTTTGTTCAGGACATGGTGAAAGCGCTGCAAAACAACGCCATTGAAGAGTTCAAGCGTTACTACCGCAGCGTCGATGCCCTGCTCATCGATGACATCCAGTTTTTCGCCAACAAGGAGCGCTCCCAGGAGGAGTTCTTCCATACCTTCAATGCCTTGCTGGAAGGTAACCAGCAGATCATCCTGACCTCGGATCGCTATCCGAAGGAGATCAACGGTGTCGAGGATCGCCTCAAATCCCGCTTCGGCTGGGGCCTGACCGTGGCGATCGAGCCGCCGGAGCTGGAGACCCGCGTAGCGATCCTGATGCGCAAGGCAGACGAGAACCAGATCCATCTGCCGGACGAAGTGGCCTTCTTCATCGCCAAACGTCTGCGATCCAACGTCCGTGAACTGGAAGGCGCCCTCAACCGGGTGATCGCCAACGCCAACTTCACCGGCCGTGCCATCAACATCGATTTCGTGCGCGAAGCGCTGCGAGACCTGTTGGCACTGCAGGAGAAGCTGGTCACCATCGACAATATCCAGAAGACGGTGGCGGAGTACTACAAGATCAAGCTGGCGGATCTGCTCTCCAAGCGTCGTTCCCGCTCTGTTGCCCGTCCGCGCCAACTGGCGATGGCACTGGCCAAGGAGCTGACCAACCACAGTTTGCCGGAGATAGGTGATGCCTTTGGTGGCCGTGACCACACTACCGTTCTTCATGCCTGCCGCAAGATCGAGCAGCTGAAGGAGGAGAGTCACGACATCAAGGAGGACTATTCCAACCTGATCCGTACCCTTTCTTCCTGATAACGGAATCGAGTGGACAGATGCAGCGCGAATATTCCAACCTGATCCGAATCTTTTCCTCCTAATCACAACGGAGAGCACAGATGCAGCTCGAAATTAGCCGTGAGGCCCTGTTACGTCCTCTGCAACTGGTGTCCGGCGCCCTCGGCGGCCGACCGACCCTGCCGATCCTCGGCAACGTGCTGCTTGATGTCAGCAACGGTCTGCTGTCACTGACCGGTACCGATCTCGAAGTAGAGATGATCGGTCAGGTCTATCTGAATGGGGCCAGTGAAGATGGCCGCACCACAGTACCGGCGCGCAAGCTGCTGGATATCTGCCGTGGTCTGCCGGAAGGCGCCGAGATCCGTCTCAATACCGAAGGCGAGCGCCTGATCATCCGGTCCGGTCGTTCCCGCTTCAACCTCTCGACCCTGCCGGCGACCGAGTATCCGAACATCGAGGATTGGGAATCTGTGCTCGAGTTCGATATCAGCCAGCTGGAGCTGAAGAAGCTGATCGATGCGACCCAGTTCTCCATGGCCAGCCAGGATGTTCGTTACTACCTGAACGGTATGCTGTTCGAGAGCGAAGGTCACGGTCTGCGCACCGTGGCGACCGACGGTCACCGTCTGGCCACCTGCCGCCGCGAGGTGGTAGGGGAATCGCTGCCCGATCATCAAGTTATCCTGCCGCGCAAAGGGGTATTGGAGCTGGTGCGTCTGCTGGAGGCGGAAGACAAGCCGGTGCGGCTGCAGATCGGTCGCAGCAACCTGCGTGCTGCGCTGGACGGTTTCATCTTCACCTCCAAGCTGGTGGATGGCCGCTTCCCGGACTGGCGCCGCGTCATTCCGCGCAACAGCGACAAGGCCCTGATCGCCGGTCGTGAGGATCTGCGTCAGGCGTTTGCCCGTGCCGCTATCCTCTCCAACGAGAAATTCCGTGGGGTGCGTCTCAATCTGCAGGAAAACCTGCTGCGCATCACCGCCAACAACCCGGAACAGGAAGAAGCCGAAGAGCTGCTTGACGTACAATATGCCGCTGGCGAGATGGAGATCGGCTTTAACGTCTCTTATGTGCTGGACGTGCTGAATACGTTAAAATGTGACCAAATTCGGATTAGCCTGAGCGATTCCATCAGCAGTGCCATTATTGAGGATTTTGAACATCAGGATGCTCAGTACGTGGTGATGCCGATGCGGATCTAGTCGTGTCCCTGGTCAAACTCCAGCTCAGCGACTTTCGCAATATCCAGCAAGCCAGTCTCAAGCTGTCGCCCGGCCTCAACATTCTGGTCGGGTGCAATGGCAGCGGCAAGACCAGCGTGCTGGAAGCCATTCACTACCTTGGTCTGGGGCGCTCCTTTCGCACTCATTTGACCGGGCGGGTTATCCGCCAGGGGGAGAGGGCATTTACCCTGTTTGCCCAGTGCGAGCTGGAGGGGCGTCAGGTACCGATCGGTCTTGCCAAAGACAAGAGTGGCGAGACCCAGCTCAAGATTGCCGGGGCGCAGGCCCAGCGGCTGGCTGATTTGGCGGAGCTGTTGCCGGTGCAGTTGATCCATCCCGATGGCTTCAACCTGCTGACGGGCGGGCCTCAGGCTCGCCGTGCCTGGCTCGATTGGGGCGTTTTCCATCAGGAGCCGACCTTCTTTGCCCTCTGGGGACGAGTGCGGCGGCTGCTGAAACAGCGCAATGCGCTGTTGCGCCAGAGCACCCAGTACCGCCAGCTGGCGTTCTGGGATCAGGAATTGGTGCGGCTGGGTGGTGAGCTGGCCGAGTTTCGCGCCAGTTATTGTCAGGCCATTACGCCCCTGATCAAGGAGATGACGGCGGATTTTCTGCCGGAATTCGATATCAGTCTCGGCTTTTACCGGGGCTGGGAGAAAGATACTCCCCTCGGCGATCTGCTGGAGGCGGGGTTTGAGCGGGATCGGGCGCTGGGCTATACCGGTGTCGGTCCACAGAAAGCCGATGTGCGCCTCAAGGCGAACGGGGTACCCGCTCAGGATATTTTGTCCCGGGGTCAGCTGAAGTTGCTGGTCTGCGCCATGCGACTGGCCCAAGGGCTCTATTTGAATCAACATAGCAGCCGTGGCTGTATTTTTTTAATTGACGATTTTGCCTCTGAACTGGATGTCGACAAGCGCCGCTTGCTGGCCGCAAGGCTGAAGCAGTGTGCGTCCCAGGTGTTTATCACCGCCATCGACACCGGTCAGCTCGCAGACATGATGGATGCGAATGACTGTAAGTTGTTCCACGTGGAACAGGGTAAAATCTCCGAAACGTTAGAGAAGGCAGAGAGTAAGCTATGAGTGAAAATACTTACGACTCCTCGAATATCAAGGTGCTGAAGGGCCTGGATGCGGTCCGCAAGCGCCCGGGGATGTATATCGGCGATACGGATGATGGCTCGGGTCTGCACCACATGGTGTTCGAGGTCGTCGATAACTCCATTGACGAGGCGCTTGCTGGCTACTGCTCCGATATTCTGGTCAAGATCCATTCCGACGGTTCTGTCTCTGTGCGTGACAATGGTCGGGGTATCCCGGTAGACATGCACGAGGAGGAGGGCCGCTCCGCCGCAGAGGTCATCATGACCGTGCTGCACGCTGGCGGTAAGTTTGATGACAACTCCTACAAGGTATCCGGCGGCCTGCACGGCGTAGGTGTCTCGGTAGTTAACGCCCTCTCTGACAAGCTGTTGCTGACCATTCGTCGTAACGGCCACGTCTACGAGCAGACCTATCATCTGGGTGAGCCGCAGGCGCCGCTCAAGCAGATTGGCGACAGCACCGGCACCGGTACCGAAGTTCGCTTCTGGCCGAGCCCTGCCATTTTCAGCGATACCCTGTTCCACTACGAGATCCTGGCCAAGCGCCTGCGCGAGCTCTCCTTCCTCAACTCCGGTGTCTCCATCCGTCTGCAAGACGAGCGTGATGGCCGCGAGGCGCATTTCTGCTACGAGGGTGGCATCAAGGCATTCGTTGAATACCTGAACCAGAACAAGACCCCGATCCACCCGAAGGTGTTCCATTTCACCACCGAGCAGGATGGTATCGGCGTTGAAGTGGCGATGCAGTGGAACGACGCCTATCAGGAAGGGGTCTACTGCTTCACCAACAACATCCCGCAGCGGGATGGTGGTACTCACCTCGTTGGCTTCCGTACCGCGCTGACCCGTACTCTGAACTCCTATATGGACAAAGAGGACTACAGCAAGAAGGCCAAGTCTGCCGCCAGTGGCGACGACGTGCGTGAAGGTCTGATTGCCGTTATCTCCGTCAAGGTGCCGGATCCCAAGTTCTCCTCCCAGACCAAAGACAAGCTGGTCTCTTCCGAAGTGAAGACCGCCGTTGAACAGGCGATGGGTGAGAAGCTGGCGGACTTCCTGCTGGAAAACCCGGGCGATGCCAAGATCGTGGTCAACAAGATCATCGATGCGGCCCGTGCCCGTGAAGCGGCCCGCAAAGCCCGCGAACTGACTCGCCGCAAAGGTGCGCTGGATATCGCCGGTCTGCCCGGCAAGCTGGCTGACTGTCAGGAAAAAGACCCGGCTCTTTCCGAACTCTACATAGTGGAAGGGGACTCTGCTGGCGGTTCCGCCAAGCAGGGTCGCAACCGTAAGAACCAGGCCATCCTGCCGCTCAAGGGCAAAATCCTGAACGTAGAGAAGGCCCGTTTCGACAAGATGATCTCCTCGCAAGAGGTGGGCACCCTGATCACCGCACTGGGTTGCGGTATCGGTCGCGACGAGTACAACCCGGACAAGCTGCGTTATCACAACATCATCATCATGACCGATGCGGACGTCGATGGTGCGCACATCCGAACCCTGCTGCTGACCTTCTTCTATCGTCAGATGCCGGAAATCATCGAACGTGGCTACGTCTACATCGCCCAGCCGCCGCTCTACAAAGTGAAGAAGGGCAAGCAGGAGCAGTATCTGAAAGACGAAGACGCGCTGCTGCAGTACCAGACCGCCATGGCGCTGGATGGTGCCACTCTGCACGTTAACGAGTCTGCCCCGGCTATCGGTGGCGAGGCACTGGAGCGCCTGGTCAACCAGCACCGCTCGGTGACTCACCTGATCACCCGCATGTCTCGTCGTGCGCCGGAAGCCGTGCTGACCCAGCTGATCTATCAGCCGGAGTTGAACGAAGCGCTGCTGAACAGCGAGAGCGATCTGCTGGCCTGGTGTCAGGGTATGGAAGCCGTGCTCAACGAGAGCAACCACGGTATCCAGTACCAGATCCAGGTTCGTCGTGACGAAGAGCGCAGCCTGTACGTGCCGCACGCCGTTGTGCGTCAGCACGGTGTCGACCGCGAATATCCGCTCAGCTACGACTTCCTGCAGTCCGGTGAGTACCGTCAGCTGGTCTCGCTGGGCAAGGAGATCGCCAACCTGATCGAGGAAGGTGGTTTCATCAAGCGTGGCGAGAAGGTCAAACCGGTTGCCAACTTCGTGGAAGCCGTCGAGTGGCTGATGGGCGAAGGCAAGCGCGGCATCTACATCCAGCGCTATAAAGGGCTAGGTGAGATGAACCCGGACCAGCTGTGGGAAACCACCATGGATCCGGAAGCCCGCCGCATGCTGCGCGTCACCATCGACGACGCCGTAGGCGCTGACCAGCTCTTCTCCACCCTGATGGGTGATGCCGTTGAGCCCCGTCGTGACTTTATCGAGACCAACGCCCTGCGCGTAGCCAACCTCGACGTCTAATCGACGCTGTCAGCTCGATATAAAAAAGCCGCTCCCTGTGAGCGGCTTTTTGTTTTTCTGGCCACGTTCCACGTGAAACATCGAGTCTGTGTATCAGTGATTTTGGCCACGAAAAGATCGTCGCCACTCGCTGGGGGAGATGGTAAAGCGGGCGCGGAAGTGATTGCGCAGGGAGGTGGCACTCTTGAAGCCAACCAGCTCGGCGATGCGGTCGATGGAATGGCTGCTCACCTCCAGCAGCTCCTGACTGCGTCTGAGCCGTTCCGCCAGCAGCCATTCACCTACCGAGAGGCCGGTAGCCTGATGAAAACGGCGGGTAAAGGTGCGCCGACTCATCAGGGTATGGGCTGCCAGAGAATCCAGGGTGTGAGGCTCGGCCAGATGGGCACGCAGGTGATCGAGCAACTGGTTCATCCTGACATCGCGAGTGGAGGCGGGCACCGGCTGTTCGATAAACTGGGCTTGGCCCCCTTCCCGGTGAGGCGGGATCACCAGACGCCGCGCCACCTTGTTGGCGATGGCCGAGCCGTGGTACTGGCGTACCAGATAGAGGCAGCAGTCCAGCCCGGCGGCAGTGCCTGCCGAGGTGACCAGCCCATCGTCATCCACATAGAGGGCGTTGGTATCGAGCTGCACGCAGGGAAAGCGGTGGCAGAAATCCTGCTCATACTCCCAGTGGGTCGATGCCTTGCGACCATTGAGCAGCCCGGCGTAGGCGAGCACATAGGTGCCGAGGCAGAGTCCGACCAGCCGTGCGCCTCTGGCTCTGGCGGCAATCAGGGCATCGAGCAGCGCTATCGGTGGCCGTGCTGCCGGGTCGTGCCAAAAGGGGATGACGATGATCTCAGCCTCGGCCAGCACCTCCAGCCCATGGGGAGCCTGAATGGTGAAGCCTTGCGCCGAGTGTGCATGATGGTTGCCATCACCGCAGCAGATCTTGAGCTCGAACAGCGGCTGGCCCGGCAGGATGTCGCCGAAGATGAGACAGGGGACGGCGCAGTGAAAAGGGCTGAAGTGATCGAAGGTCACCACGGCAACGATCGGGGTGGGCATTATGTTGGCTCCTCTCTGTGCGCAGACCACTCATCATAAGCGTCTGACAGTGAAAGCCGAAGGGCCATGTCTGGCATGGCCCCCCTGCGGGTCACAGTGATATCGCCTCGCCATCTTGCGGCACCCGTACCCGATCCGTCATGCCCCGGTCCATCAGATAGTCGCGCAGCTCCTGGCGTGACAGCACGGCGTGGTTGACCGCCTCCATATGGCTGGCGATCAGCGTGGCTTGCGGTGCGGCCTGATAAACGGCGGCGACATCCTCCTTGCCCATGATGATGGAACCGAGTCCGGGCACCTGTGCATCGCCGCAGTTGAGGATGATGACCTCAGGCTGATGCTGTTGCAGGGCTTGTTCGACCGAGGGATGCCAGATGGTATCACCGGCCAGATAGAGGCTCTGTTCATCGGGATGGGAGAAGACCACGCCGCATACCTCTCCCATGCGCTCACCCAGTACCGCCATCAACGGGTCGCTGCCGTGCTGGCCACCGGTCTGTTGCAGGCGAATGCCGGCAAACTCGGGCTGGTCGCTCAGCAGCCGCACATCCTCAAAGCCACTGGCACGAATGGCATCAGCATCTTTCTGATGTTGTACCAAGAGCGGCAGATGTTTGGGGATCAGAGCTCTGGCGGCATCATCCCAGTGGTCGGGATGGTCGTGGGTGACGATCACTGCGTCCACATCGACCAGCTCATCGATCGGTAGCGGCAGCTCGACCAGCGGATTGCGCAGCTGGCTGTTGGCGGTGCCCTCAAAGCCGGGGAAGGCCCCCTTGGCCGAGAGCATGGGGTCGATCAGAAAGCGGGTGCCGGCATAGTCGAGCAGCAAGGTGGCGTTGCGAACCTGGGTAATCTTCATGGGATGGCTCCATGTTGGCTGGTGGATATGCAACCAATTATGGGGTGCGGAGCGCATTGCCATCAGTGGCCCACGGGTCGATTATCATCACTATCGGGCCAACAGGTTGATGTTCTACAGGTCGGCACGGCCATTTTAAAAATTTGAAAAAAATCCCCTTGAAAGGAAAAAGTGAGCCCCTATATAGGTAACAAGGCCGGAACGCTCGACAGAGGTTTCGACCAGGCGCCCGTCCATCAGGAGGGCAAACAATCCGTTATCGCTCACAAGAGGGTAATACTATGCGTTCTATCGACTTTTCTCCGCTCTATCGTTCTGCCATCGGTTTCGATCGTCTGGCCAATCTCATCGAATCTGCGGCCAGCAATGGCAATGCCGGTTATCCCCCTTACAACATCGAGCAGCTGGGTGACAACGATTACCGCATCAGCATGGCGGTGGCGGGCTTTACCCAGGAAGAGCTGGAGCTGAGCTTTCAGGAAAATCTGCTGACGGTGAAGGGCAACAAGCAGGCCGACACCGGGCGCAACTATCTCTATCAGGGGATCGCTGAACGTGGTTTCGAGCGCCGCTTCCAGCTGGCCGACTATGTGCGGGTGAAAGGGGCCGACCTGAAAAACGGCTTGCTGCACATCGAGCTGGTGCGTGAAGTGCCCGAGGCGATGAAGCCGCGCAAGATAGAGATCAACGGCTGATAGCTCGAATTCACTGAAATTTTAAAATTTCCCGGGTGCCGATAACGGGCCTGTGGAGAGTTGAACCTGTTGCTTATTAGAAGGATAGGATTATGCGTAACCTCGATTTTTCTCATCTCTATTCCAACGCCGTCGGCTTCGAGCGGATGGCCCGCGAGCTGGAAGGTCTGTTCGAGCAGAAGACCGCCGCTTACCCCCCGTACAACATTGAAAAGCGCGATCAGGATGGCTATCGCATCACGGTCGCCGTGGCTGGCTTCGAGCGCGAAGAGCTGGAGCTGGAGACCGAAAACGGTACCCTCAAGGTGAAGGGGCGCAAAGGGGCTGCGGCCGGTGAGCGTCAGTTCCTCCATCAGGGGATTGCCGAGCGTGACTTCGAGCTCGCCTTCAAGCTGAGCCAGCACGTGGAAGTGCAGGGTGCCAAGCTGGAGCATGGTCTGCTAACCATCGATCTGGCTCGCGAGTTGCCGGAGGCGCTCAAGCCCCGCGCCATCCCCATCGGTAAGCCCGAGCAACTGGCGTTGCCCGGTTAAGCAAACCGGATCGCGATAAACAATAAAGGCCTGCATCTGCAGGCCTTTCTGTTTTTGTATCGCCGGATTGGATTAACCAGCGTAGAGGGCGTTGATTTCATCGGCCAGAATAGCGATGCCGCGACGCACCAGCTTCTCGCTCTGGGAGTAGTTGAGGCGGATACACTCCTGGCTGTGGCGCCACTCGGGGTCATCAATGCCTGGGAAGAAGTAGTGACCCGGCACGATCAGCAGGTTTTTTGCCTTCAGTCGCTCGTACAGCTCCTGACAGTGGATCGGCAAGCCTTCAAACCAGAGCCAGAGGAAGAGGGCACCTTCCGGTTTGTGAATATGGAAGCGCGGGTCAGGGATCGCTTCGCGCAGCAGCTGCACCGCCAGCTCCGCCTTCTGCTGATAGAAGGGCTTCACCACCTGTTCGCTGAGGGCAATGATATCGCCGCTCTCGATCATCGGAATGGTGATGGCGGGGCCCAGACTGCCCGGCGCAAGATTGATGATGCCGCTCAGGTTGGTGATGGCCTGAATGATCTTCTCGTCGGCGATGACGATGCCGCAGCGGGTGCCCGGCAAGCCGAGCTTGGAGAGGCTCATGCAGAGGATGGTGTTGGTGTTCCAGAACGGCTTGGCTTCGCTGAAGATGATGCCCGGGAAGGGAACGCCGTAGGCGTTGTCGATCAGCAGCGGGATTCCCTTGTCGCGGGCGATCTGGTCGAGGTGTTCGATCTCTTCGTCGGTCAGCACGTTGCCGGTCGGGTTGGTCGGGCGGGAGACGCAGATCACCCCGATATCGTCACCTACCTGCAGGCTCTCGAAGTCCACATGGTATTTGAACTGGCCATCGGGCAGCTTCTCGATGGTGGGCTTGTAGGCCACGAAGTAGTCGTCCGCCAGCGCTGAGTCGGCATAGCCGATGTATTCGGGGGCGAGCGGGAACAGCACCTTCTTCTTGCGGCCATCGGCAAATTCACCGGCCAGCAGGTTAAACAGGTAGAAGAAGGCATTCTGGCTGCCGTTGGTCAGGGCGATATTGCGAGCCGAGATATCCCAGCCCAGCTCCTTGCTGAGCAGGGCGGCCAGCGCTTTGGTGAACCTGTCTTTGCCTTGCGGGCCATCGTAGTTGGCCATCGCTTTGACCAGCTCGCCGTTGTCGAGCAGGCTCTTGGCCTCGGCCTGAAAGCGTTCCAGCATGGCGGGGATGGGGGCCGGATTGCCGCCACCCAGCATGATGGCGTCCGGATTGGTCAGCCCCTGATTGAGGTCATCCATGAGTTGGGTAATACCGGCGTGGCGAGTGAACTTCTCGCCGAACAAGGAAAATTCCATTCAGTGACAGATCCAGATTTGAGTTACGGGGATGTAGCACCATAGCTCAGTTTAAAAGCGGGTGTCGATCAAAAAGATGGGACGTTCCACGTGGAACATGGTGCAAAAATCAAGCGTGGTTAAAAGCACCAACTGTTGGTTTAAAAATGACCGAGCGGGATGCATTTTGCGACTCAATTTGGTATCGAGATATAGTTAATTTAAACAAAATCATCATGTTATGAATTGCGTGAGGATTGGCACAACTATTGGAATAGCTATCTGGTCATCTCAACCATACCGGAGCAAACCAGATGAAAAGCCTGATCGCTACCCTGATTGTGAGTACCCTGAGCCTGAACGTGATGGCCAACGAAAACCCGCGGCCCGAGCTGGAGAGTGCCCAGCTGGAGCAGGATGTGCAGAGCGAGTTGCAACAGGCATCCCACGCCGTGGTGCAGGATGCGCTGCATAACCTCAAACCGCTGGCGCTGGATACCCTGGTGGTGGAGGCGAGTCAGGCTGTGGCGACTCACCCCGAGAGCTGAGATAGCGCAGGGGGGTCTGTCCCGTATGTTGTTTGAAGAAGCTGATAAAGGCACTGTCGCTGGAGAACTCCAGCGTAGCGGCAATCCGGCTGATAGGCTCGCTTTCTGCCAGTAGCTCCATGGCGCGCAACAGTCGCCACTGCTGACGCCACGCCTGATAGCTCATGCCGGTCTCCCGCATGAAGATGCGGCCAATGGTCTTGTCACTGGCACCCACCCGTTCGGCCAGCCGGTTGAGCCGATCGGGCAGGGCATCTCCCCGTTTCAACTGCTGTAGCCAGCCGCCCAGTCTGGGATCCGTCGGCAGCGGCAACTGCCACGACTCCCTCGGCGCCAGCCTCAATTCTTCCATAAACAGTGCCACCGTCCGCTGTTGCTGCTCTTGCGGTTTGTCCCACGGCCAGAGCGCCATCCGCTCGATCAGTTCGTGCAGCAGTGGATTGACCGCCAGCACCTCCACCGTGCCGGGCAACTCGGGATGCGGCTGGAAGTAGAGGGAGCGGTAGGCCACCACACCGCGCATCAGTACCCGGTGGGCAGTGCCCGCTGGCAGCCAGGCGGCGCGGGTGGGCGGCAGCAGGCAGACCCGACCTTCCAGCTCCATGGTCATGCAGCCGGATTGGGCGAACAGCAGCTGATGGCGTTGATGTTGATGCAGACCCGAGTCGTGCCAGCCGAGGGCGGAGGCGATGCCGATCACGCTGCCCGTCAGCTGGTCGGGGTCAAAAGGGTGATCGGGAAGAATAAAGGCCATATGTCCGATTTTTGATGTTTATAGTCCTGCTTATTGTAATCAGACAAATGGCATCTCTCTAGAATGGCGACCTCTTGTGAAGGAGGTTTGTCATGAACAACAAGTTGCCACCGCTCTGGCTGGTGGTGGGATTGATGATGTTTCCCCAAATTGTGGAGACCATCTACAGCCCGGTACTGACCCACATCGCCAGCCAGTTTCGGGTGAGCGAGGGGCAGGCATCCCAGACCCTGTCGGTCTATTTTCTGGCGTTTGCGGTGGGCGTGGTCTGCTGGGGTCGGCTCTGCGATCTGATCGGACGGCGCCCCGCCATGCTGGCCGGTCTGCTGACTTACGGTGCGGGCACCCTGCTGGCGCTGCTGGCCAACCAGTTTGAAACCCTGCTGCTGGCCCGGGTCATCTCGGCCTTTGGTGCAGCCGTGGGTTCCGTGGTGACCCAGACCATGCTGCGTGACAGCTATCAGGGCAGCGATCTGGCGCGGGTCTTCTCGGTGATGGGCATTGCGCTCTCCCTCAGCCCGGTGCTGGGGTTGCTCAGTGGCGGTCAGCTGGCGAGCGGGTTCGGTTATCTCGGAGTGTTCAGCGGTCTGTTGGTCCTGGCGGTAGGCTTGCTGCTGGTTACCTGTTGGCAACTGCCGGAAACCCGCCCGGTTACTACCCAGCGAGTCGCACTCTGGCCGCTGGCGTGCCGGATGATGAAGGATGGCGGGCTCTGGCGCAGTGCCATGCTGGTCGCCCTGTTCAACACCATGCTGTTTGGTTACTACAGTCTGGCGCCGTTCCTCTTTGCAGGATTGGAATTGAGCACCGGCGAGTTTGGCTATTCGGGGATCTTGCTGGCGCTGGCGACTCTGCTCGGCAGCCTGCTCAACAAGCATCTGCTGGGGAGGGGGTGGCTGCCGTCATCTCTGACCCGACTGGCTAGCGTGCTGGCGTTGATTGCCGGGCTGCTGGTATGGGCGAGTCAGTCCAGCCTCTGGTTCCTGTTGCCCATGATGGGTGTGGTGGTGGCCTTCGGGCTGGCTATCCCCAATGTGCTGAGTCAGGCGCTGCTGGCTTATCGCGAAGTAGCGGGCAGTGCTGGCGCTCTGTTCGGGCTTGGCTACTACCTGCTGCTCAGTCTGGGGTTGGCGGTGGCGGCCGGATTGCAGGATCTCGGCCTGTTGCTGAGTGGCTGCGGTCTATTGGCGCTGATTTGCAGTGGGCGTCGTTCCACGTGAAACATCAGTTGCCGATAAAGCGGTAGCCGATACCTGATTCGGTCTCGATAAGCGTCGGTTGCTGGGGGTTATCCCCCAGCTTTTTGCGCAGGCTGGCAATGACGATGCGCAGGTAGTGGGTGTCCTCCTTGTGGCTCGGCCCCCAGATGTCATTGAGCAGCTGGGTCTGCATCACCAGCTTGCCGGGGTGGCACACCAGCGCCTGCAACAGGGCGAACTCCTTGCGGGAGAGGGGGATCTCCTCCTCCTTCATGGTCACCTTGTGGCTGCTGACATCAAGCGTCAGGCCGCATTGGGGGAAGTGGCGCCGCTCGCCGCTGCTGACGCCAGCCCGCTGGCGCAACAGCACACGGATGCGGGCCATCATCTCGCCGATGCCGAACGGCTTGCTCATGTAGTCGTTGGCACCGGCATCCAGCAGTCGCACCTTCTCCTGCTCCGAATCACGGGCCGACAACACCAGCACAGGATTGGGGTGGTGTTCGCGAATGGCCTGCAACACCTGAATGCCATCGCCATCCGGCAGACCGAGATCGAGGATCACCAGATCGGGGTTGAGGTGGCGATACTGCTCCAGCCCTTCATTGACCCCCACCGCCTCACTCACCTGATGCCCCTCGGCAATCAGGCTGATCCGCAGAAAGCGACGGATCGCCGCTTCATCATCTATGACCAGAATGTGCGCCATCTAACCTCCAGAGGTGAATGGTGGGAGGGGCTGAGTGACCCGATCTGGCGGTCAACCATCAGACCTCCGGTGAATTGAGTGCGAGCGGCAGGGAGATACGCATGCAGGTGCCGTTGCCATTGGGGCCGGAGAAGGCCCAAATCTTGCCGCCGTGGGCCTCTATCATAGCGCGGGAAATGGCGAGGCCAAGCCCGGTGCCACGGCTGCCGCAATCGCCCACCGGCTGGGTGTAGAAGAGGTTGAAGATCTTCTCCCGATCCGACTCGGCGATACCGACCCCGATATCTATGATGTCGATGATGAGGTCGGGTTCGGCCACCATCACCTTGAACTCGATGGGGGTGCCAGCCGGCGAGTAGCGGGAGGCGTTGTCGAGAATGTTGACCAGCACCTGTTCGATCAGGGCGCCATGGACATAGAGCTGGGGCACATGCTGATCGAAATGGACCAGCAGCTTGTGCTGGCGCCAGGAGGAGTCGAGCCGCTTGCGGGCGCTCTCCACCAGATCTGCCAGATCGACCCAGTCTCGTTTCAGCTGGAAGTCGGGGGAGCCGATGCGGGTCATATCCAGCAGATTCTGCACATAGCTGTGCAGGCGGCGCGCCTCCTCCTGTACCGAGTGGAGCAGCTCGTTGCGATCATCGGCGGGGATCCGGTCACCATATTCCAGCAGGGTACTGCCAGCCCCCATGATGGTCGCCAGCGGGGTCTTCAAATCGTGGGAGACCGAGGAGAGCAGGGCCGCCCGCATCCGGTCGGTCTCGGCCTGCAACTGGCTGTCGGCCAGCCGTTCGTTGAGGTCGATCCGCGCCAGTGCGGCGCGTATATCGGTGAGCAGCGCCTGCAGCTGATGTTCGGCAGAGGAGGAGAGCGGATTGGCCAGCGTTATGCCGATCACCAGATCGTCGCTGAGGTGGTGATACTGGGCCTCGGCTGCATTGAGGGTGGCGGTGTGGGCCCCGGCGCTCTGCTTCTGGGCCAGACACCAGTCGATGGCCGCCTTGTCGGTCTGCCCGGGCCTGTGCTTCTCGTTGCCGAGCCGATCGTTGAACTCCTTGTCGATCACCACGGTTGGCTGGCCGAGCGCCAGTGAAATGGCCTGGGCACCTTGTCTCAAAACCTCCTCCGGGCTGCTGGCAGTGGCCAGCCCCTGACTGAGGGAGAGCAGGGCATTGCCCAGCTGCTGGGTCTCGCGCAGACCGATCAGCTGTTGCCGCTGGCGGGAGGCGAGCCGCCCCGCGGTCATGCCGACGATAAGCAGCACAAACAGGGTGAGCAGATCGCTGTGGTTGGCGACGCTCAGGGAGAAGTAGGGGGCGGTGAACAGCAGATTGTGGGCGATAAAGCCCAGTACCGCCGCCAGCGTGGCGGGTACCAGACTGGTGGTGAGGGCAGTCGCCAGCACCCCCAGTACAAAGATGAGCGGCAACGCCGCGGGCGGCAGCCAGTAGGAGAGCCCCCAGGCGGCGGCCGAGGTGATCCCCATGATCACCACTGCCAGCAGGCTGTGGTGAATATCCTTCGGGGTCGGGACGCGCATTCCCACTTCGGGCTTCTGCTTCTCGGTATCGACCAGCGTGATTTCGAGCCCTTGCGCCTGCTTGAGCAGGTGCTGCACCAGCGAGCGGCGCCACGGCGCCTTGTGAGGTTTGCCGAGCAGCAGCTGGGAGACCTGCTGCTGTTCGGCGGTCTCCAGCAGGGTGTTGGCGACCGCCGGGCTGGATAGTGTCAGCACCTTGGCACCGAGGTGGGAGGCGAGCGCCAGCGCCTGTTCCACATCGGCCGAGCGGCGGCCATTGCTGTCGACATGCACCACCAGCCACGGAAGCTGGCGGCGCTGGGCAAAGCGGTGGCCGTAGCGCACCAGCGCCGAGCCGTGCAGGTCACCGAGGCAAACCATCAGCTTGCCCCGCAGCGGCAAGGTGCTCTTGCCTGCTGCCTGCCACTGCAGTTGCAGATCGCCCTCCACATGGCTGGCGGCGGTCTGCATCGCCAGCTCCCGCAATGCGGTGAGGTTGTTGAGGGAGAAGAAGGATTGCAGCGCCGCCTTGGCCTGATGGGGCACATAGACCTTGCCCTCCTTGAGTCGGCCAAGCAGCTCCTTGGGGGGCAGGTCGATCAGCACCAGACTGTCGGCTTCCAGCAGCACCTGATCGGGCAGGGTCTCTTTCACCCTGACCCCGGTCAGCTGCCACACCAGATCGTTGAGGCTCTCCAGATGCTGCACGTTGAGGGTGGTGTAGACGTCGATCCCGGCGTTGAGCAGCTCCTCCACATCCTGCCAGCGCTTCTCGTGGCGGCTGCCGGGGGCGTTGCTGTGGGCCAGCTCGTCCACCACGGCGATGGCCGGTTTGCGGGCGAGCAGGCCGTCGAGATCCATCTCTTCCAGTCGCTGCTGGCGGTGCATGTGGATCTTGCGCGGCATGATGGCGAGCTTGTCGAGCAGGGCCAGCGTCTCCTGACGGCCGTGGGTCTCCACCACGCCGATCAGGATGTCGCCCCCCTCCTTGGCCTGCTCCCGCACTGCCTGCAGCATGGCGTAGGTCTTGCCCACGCCGGGAGCTGCCCCGAGAAACACCTTCAGCTTGCCCTTGTGCTCCTGTTCCAGGCTCGCCAGCAGGGCGTCGGCCCTTACCTCATCACGCATCCCCATGCTCCTGCATCAGACTCGTCAGCAGGGCATCAGCGCTTGCTACATCAGCCATTGTTATCCCTATCGAGCCAACTGCCCGTTTCGAAAATCGAGGTCATCACCAAACCGGAATGGGCGCCATCAGGCGCCCTTTATATGATCCAGTTGCAGATTCAGCTGGAGAATGTTGACCACCTGCGGGCCAAGGATACCAGCTTGTGTGGCCGACTTGACCTGCTCCGTTAGTTGGGCGGGATCTAGTCCACGTTCTTTGGCGACGCGGTCGACCTGAGCCAGCACCGCATCCAGCGGCAGGTGGGGATCGAGGCCGGAGGCGGAGCGGGTCAACATGGCGGGGGAGCGGGTTCCCGGCTGTGCCTTGGCGGC
The DNA here is from genome assembly GCF_019047065.1 of Aeromonas sp. FDAARGOS 1414. Classification (NCBI taxonomy): domain Bacteria; kingdom Pseudomonadati; phylum Pseudomonadota; class Gammaproteobacteria; order Aeromonadales; family Aeromonadaceae; genus Aeromonas; species Aeromonas sp. FDAARGOS 1414. The sequence goes on from NZ_CP077210.1 coordinate 3,713,497, forward strand.
CTGTTCGGCAAACTCTGCCCGCAGCGGTGAGCTCATCCCCAGATTGCTGGCGCTGCCGCCAATGGTGTTGAAATCGCTGGCGGAGGGACGGGGATGGAAGTAGTCAGCCCGCTCGAATTTCTGCCCCAGCAGGGCGCTACCGATCAGTTGCTGCTTGCTGTCGGTCAGCTGGCTGCCGTTGGCCTGCCAGGGGAACAGCAGCTGTGCCAGTCCGGTGACCGCCAGCGGGTAGGCGACCCCCAGCAGCAGGGTGAGGGTCAACAGGGTTCTGATTGCTATCATGATTCGCTTGCTCCAAAAAGATGGCTGGGGATGCGGGTCTGCCCCGCATCCCGGTTATGTCGTTACACCAGACCCAGGCCGGTAATGACCAGATCGATCAGCTTGATGCCGATAAAAGGCACCAGCAGGCCACCGACACCGTAGATCAGCAGGTTGCGGCGCAGCAGGCTGGCGGCCGACCCTTTCAGGTCGACACCGCGCAGGGCCAGCGGCACCAGCGCCACAATGATCAGGGCGTTGAAGATGATGGCCGACAGGATGGCGCTCTGCGGGCTGCCCAGCAGCATCAGGTTCAGTGCCCCCAGTTGCGGGTAGGCGGCGATGAACAGGGCTGGCAGGATGGCAAAGTACTTGGCCACGTCGTTGGCGATGGAGAAGGTGGTCAGGGCGCCACGGGTCACCAGCTGCTGTTTGCCGACCAGCACCACGTCCAGCAGCTTGGTGGGGTTGGAGTCGAGATCCACCAGGTTGCCCGCCTCCTTGGCGGCCTGGGTACCCTCGTTCATGGCCAGCCCCACGTCAGCCTGCGCCAGTGCGGGCGCATCGTTGGCACCGTCGCCGCACATGGCAACCAGACGGCCATCGGCCTGCTCCTGCCGGATATAGGCGAGCTTCTTCTCCGGCGTTGCTTCGGCGATGAAGTCATCCACCCCGGCTTCGGCGGCGATGGCGGCGGCGGTTTTCGGGTTGTCACCGGTGATCATCACGGTGCGGATCCCCATGTGGCGCAGGATCTGGAAGCGAGCCTTGATACCGGGCTTGATGATGTCCTTGAGGTAGACCACCCCCAGCAGTTTCTCCTGAGTGCAGACCAGCAGCGGAGTCCCACCCTGACGGGCGATGCTATCGACTGACTTGAGCACCAGCTCAGGTACCGCCTTGCGGTCGAGGCTGAGGTAGTTCAACACGGCATCTACCGCACCCTTGCGATATTGATGACCGTTGCGATCCAGTCCGCTCAGGCGAGTCTCGGCGCTGAAGGGGATCACCTTGTCGCTCTCCAGCTGGCTCGGCTTGGCCATGCTCTTGCTGGCCAGAGTCAGGATGGATTTGCCCTCTGGGGTGTTGTCACCCAGCGAGGCCAGCATGGCCGCTTGTGCCAGCAGGGCGGGGTCGACGCCCGGTGCCGGGATCAACTCGTCGGCCATCCGGTTGCCGAAGGTGATGGTGCCGGTCTTGTCCAGCAGCAGGGTACGCACGTCACCAGCCGCTTCCACGGCACGGCCAGACTTGGCGATGACGTTCAGCTTCACCAGTCGATCCATACCGGCGATGCCGATGGCGGAGAGCAGGCCGCCGATGGTGGTCGGGATCAGGGTAATGAAGAGGGCGATCAGGTAGAGGCGCGGTACCTGGGTGCCGTTGTAGTCGAGGAACCAGGGCAGGGTAGCCACCACCAGCAGGAAGATCAGGGTCAAGCCCACCAGCAGGGCGTCGAGCGCCATCTCATTGGGGGTCTTCTGGCGCTTGGCCCCTTCCACTAGTGCAATCATCCGATCCAGCGTGCTTTCGCCCGGATTGTTGCTGACGCGTACCCAGATCTCGTCTGAAACGACGGTGGTATTGCCGGTCACGCCGCTGCGGTCGGTACCCGACTCGCGGATGACGGGGGCGGATTCGCCGGTGATGGCCGCCTCGTTGACCGAGGCGATACCGGCGATCACTTCACCGTCGGCCGGGATCATCTCGCCGCTGCGTACCAGCACCAGGTCCCCCTTCATCAGGCTGGTGGCGGGTACCCACTCGCCCTGACCATCTTTGGCATTCGCCACACGACGGGCCTTGAGCTGGCTCATGCCCGCTTTCAGGCTGTCGGCACGCGCCTTGCCGCGACCTTCGGCCAGGGTTTCCGCGAAGTTGGCAAACCAGAGGGTCAGCCAGAGCCAGGCGGTCAACTGCCAGGCCAGTGAGGGAGCAACGCCGGAGAAAGGCTGCCCCAGCAGGGACTCCACGGTCGCCATGACTGCGGCCAGCCAGAGGGTGAACAGGATAGGGCTGCCAAACAGCGCCTTGGGATTGAAGCGATAAAGGGCCTCAACCATTGCCTGGATGATCTGTGATTTCTGTTTTTTGCCCTTCACCAACATGGTGTCGGTGCTCATTGCAGTGGACTTGCTCATTGGAAAGCTCCCAGCATCAGATAGTTGGCCATTGGCATCCGGATGGTGATCGACAGGGTCAGGTTCATCAGAGTGCTCCTCCGATCAGGCTCAGATGTTCGGCCACCGGGCCCAGTGCCAGCACCGGCAGGAAGGAGAGGCCACCTATCAGCAGGACGGTGATGATCAGCAGGGTAACGAACAGCGGGCCGCTGATGGGGAAGTCCCCTTCGCTCGTCTCCTGACGGGGCGCACGGGCCAGCTGACCGGCGATGGCCAGTACCGGAATGATGTAGCCGAAGCGACCGAGCAGCATGGCCAGACCGATGGCGATGCACTGCCAGTTGTCACCGGCGGCAAAACCGGCGAAGGCGGAGCCGTTGTTGCCGGCAGCCGAGGCGTAGGCATAGATGAGGCGTGACAGACCGTGGGGGCCATCATGGCCGATGATGGTGTTGGCATCCGGCATCAGCAGGGTGACACCACCGATCACCAAAACCCCCACCGGCATTACCAGCATGCTGGCAACCACCCACTTCATCTCGGTGATGCCGAGCCGTTTGCCCAGATAGGTCGGGGTCCGTCCCACCATCAGTCCACACAGGAACACGGTCAGCAGCACGAACAGCATCATGCCGTAGATACCGGAGCCGACCCCGCCGAAGATGACCTCGCCCAGCAGCATGTTGATCATGCCCACCATGCCGCCGAGCGGAGTAAAGCTGTCGTGCATGGCGTTGACGGCACCGTTGGAGGCGGCAGTGGTCGCCACTTCCCAGATGCTGGAGAGCACAGGGCCGAAGCGGCTCTCCTTGCCTTCCCAGTTGCCAGTCATGTTGCTGGCATCAGTGGTGAGCTGGGCGAGGGCGTGATCCGGTTTCAGCTCCTGGGAGAGGGAGACGAAGAGCCCCAGCACCAGCATGAGGGTCATTGCGCCGAGAATGGCGCGGCTGTGGGCCATGTCCTTCACATAGCGGCCCAGAGTAAAGACCATGGCGGCGGCGATGGTGAGCAGGGCGACCATCTCCAGCCAGTTGGAGAGGGCGGTCGGATTCTCGAACGGATGTGCCGAGTTGATGCCGAAGAAGCCGCCGCCGTTGGAGCCAAGCTGCTTGATGGCGATCTGCGAGGCTGCCGGGCCGAGGGGCAGCAGTTGCTCCTGACCTTCCACACCGTGGAATGGCAGATAGGCGGAGAGGCTTTGCGGCACCCCTTGCCATACCAGCACCAGCGCCATGATCAGCGCGATGGGCAGCAGCACATAGAGGCAGAAACGCACCAGATCCTGCCAGAAATTGCCAAGGTTGATGGTCTGCTGACGGGCGATACCGCGGAACAGGGCAATGGCGACGGCTGCGCCCGTCCCTGCGGAGACGAAGTTCTGGGTGGTCAGGCCCACCATCTGGCTGAAGTAGGAGAGGCTGGCCTCACCGGAATAGGCTTGCCAGTTGGTGTTGGTCATAAAGCTGACCGCGGTGTTGAATGCCAGTTGCCAGCTCAGACCCGGCAGTTGTTGCGGGTTGAGGGGCAGCAACCCCTGAGCCATCAGGATCAGGAACAGCAGACCGAAACCGGCGCCGTTGAAGGCCAGCAGGCTGAGGGCGTAGGACTTCCAGTCCTGCTCCCGCCCATCGGTGCCACAGCAAGCCAGTGTGGCGCGCTCGACCGGTGCCAACCAGCGGATTTTGCCTTCAAATACCTGGTAGATGTAGTTGCCCAGCAGCGGTGCCGGCAGCAGAACCAGCAGTACGAAGGCCACCGGATAGATTATTTCTTGCCACATGTTCTAGTTCCTCACTCGTGGTCACGGTGCGTCAGGGCACGCATTGGATTGCTCACGAGGCTCGGCAGTTTGCTGGCCACCGGGTAGATAATTTCTTGCTGCATATAGGTAGTCCCTCACTCGTGACTGCGCGTGAGTGCGCGCATCAGATAGGCCATCAAGGCGAGGACGAGCAGCAGATATAGCCAATTCATATCGACTCCATTGAGATAATTAGCTGCGAGAGCCGATGTAAGACCATATCGACTCTGTTGGTGTCATTGACGCTGAAAAGGGTATGTAAAAGAGGCGTAAAGGCGCCATAAAGCGCCATGTGGCAGGCGTAAAATCGGCGTAAAGAACAACGGATTTGCGAGAGAAATAGCGAGGAGGGATCAAAAAACCCGGCCTGAGCCGGGTTTGGGAGAAGGGGTTAGATGGTTGTCGAAGCCGGCTCCTCGTGACAGGTCAACTTCAAACGTACCTATCGCATCGTCACGAACTCTTCAGCGCTGGTAGGATGAGGCATGGGAACGCAGTTGTTGAAGTTGGCCTGATAATGACAGGCCTGCTTCAAACGTGCTTATCGCATTGTCACGAACTCTTCTGCACTGGTCGGATGGATAGCCACGCAGTTGTCGAAGTCAGCCTTGGTGGCACCCATCTTCATGGCGACGCCGAAGCCTTGCAGGATCTCGTCCATGGCAAAGCCGATACCGTGCAGACCGACCACCTTCTCTTCCGGGCCGACGCAGACCAGCTTCATCCGGGTGGGCTGGCGATGCTGGGTCAGCGCCGAGTACATGGCGGTGAACTGGCTGCGGTAGACCTTCACCTGCTCTTCACCGTATTCGGCGATGGCTTCCGGTTCGGTCAGGCCGATGGTGCCGATGGGCGGGTGGCTGAACACCACGGTCGGCACCAGATCGTAGTTGAGGTGCTCGTTCGGCTTGTTGTTGAACAGCCGCTCGGAGAGGCGACGGCCCGCAGCGACGGCCACCGGGGTGAGCTGGATGCGCCCCGTGTTGTCACCCACTGCATAGATGTTGGCGACGGCGGTGTTCTGGAACTTGTCGGTCGGGATAAAGCCCTTCTCGTCCAGCGTGATGCCAGCGGCAGCCAGGTTGAGGTTGTCGGTAGCCGGTACCCGGCCGATGGCCCAGATCAGGCAGTCAACGGTGAGGTGGCGACCATCTTCCAGTTGCAGGGTCAGGCTGTTGTCAGCGTTCTTGAGCACGGCTTTGGGAATGGCGTGGGTGTGCAGCTTGAGCCCTTCCTGCGCCATGATTTCGACCAGAGTCTCGTGGATCATGGGGTCGAAGTTGCGCAGCGGCGCGTGCTTGCGCACCACCAGATGGGTCTCTGAGCCGAGTGCCTGCATCACGCCAGCGATCTCGACTGCGATGTAGCCAGCACCCACCACGGCAACCCGCTTGGGCTGGCTTTGCAGGTCAAAGAAACCGTCGGAGTCGATACCCAGCTCGGCACCCGGGATGGCCGGAATTTCCGGGCGGCCACCGGTAGCGATCAGGATATGATCGGCCGTGTAGTGCTCGCCATTAACCTCGATGGTGTTGCTGCTGACGAAGCGGGCGAAGCCCTTGATGACGGTGATCTGGTTCTTGCCCAGCACGTTCTGATAGGACTGGTGAATGCGGCCTATGTAGGCCTGGCGGGACTCGACCAGCTTGGCCCAGTTGAAGTGGTTGAGGGTGGTGTCAAAGCCGTAGTCGGCGCCATATTTCAGGGCATCGGCGATCTGGCCTGCATACCACATAGCCTTCTTCGGTACGCAGCCTACGTTGACGCAGGTTCCACCCAACTCTTTGGCTTCAATCAGGGCAACTTTCTTACCGTACATGGCAGCCCGGTTGGCAGAAGCAATACCGCCGCTGCCGCCGCCGATGGCGATATAGTCAAAATGCTGTGCCATTGCGAGGTTCTCCGCTCATTAAGAATGCAATCACAGCATGATGGGGATAAAGCGGCTGGCTCACAAGAGCCAGCACTCAGTTATGTTGGATCGGCAGGCGAATATGGAACTGGGCGCCCTGGCCCGGTTCGCTGGCACAGCTGATACGGCCTTTCAGCAGTTGCACCACCAGGTTGTAGATGATGTGGGTGCCCAGACCGCTGCCACCCTGACCCCGCTTGGAGGTGACGAAGGGATCGAAGATGCGCGGCAAGATTTCGGGCGGGATGCCGCGGCCATTGTCCGAATAGTCGATAAACAGCTCCTCTCCCTGCTGTTCCACCTTGATGGTGATCTTCTTCGGTTTGTCCCAGTTGTCGAACCCGTGGTTGATGGAGTTGAGGATCAGGTTCGAGTAGATCTGGGTAAAACTGCCCGGGAAGGAGAATATAGACAGCTTGGGATCGCACTGGATATCCACTTCGCACTGGCTCTTCTTCAGTTTGTGGCCAAGCGAGACCACCACCTGATGGAGGTTGTCGGCGAGGCTGAAGTTGTAGCGTGCTTCCGATGACTGGTCGACCGCCACCTGCTTGAAGCTGGCAATCAGCTCGGAGGCGCGCCGCAGGTTGCTCTGCAGCAGCTGCATCGACTCGTCGAGGTTGACGGTGAACTCGTTGAGATAGGAACGCGACAGCTGTTTTGACTCTATATGAGATTTGAAATCGGCAACCCGTTCCTGCAGGTAGGAGGAGGCGGTCACACTGATGCCGATTGGGGTATTGATCTCGTGTGCCACCCCGGCCACCAGCGAGCCGAGGGAGGCCATCTTCTCCGACTCCACCAGGGTTTGCTGGGCTTGTTTCAGGTCGTCGTACGCCTTGCCCAGCTGGTTGTTGGCTTCGCTCAGGCTGCGGGTACGCTCCACCACTTTTCCTTCCAGCTGCTCATTGAGCTGGATAATCTCCCGCTCGACCTTTTTCAGTTGGGTGATGTCGTAGCCGAACCCGATCTGGTACTTGAGGTTCGGCCCTTCATAGAAGGGTACGAAGGTCCACTGCAGCACCAGCTCGTGGGCCTGCTGGTCATGCATGATGACCTCTTTGTCTGCCAGTGACCCCTCTTCGTTCAGGATATTGTTCAGCTCTTCCCGCTGGGTCGGGCTGACGAAGAGATCCAGCCAGTTGTGCTGGAGCAGCTCCTGTTGGTGATAACCGGTCAGCAGGATGGCTGCCGGATTGATGCTGGCGATGGTGAGATCCGGCTCCATACAGCAGATGACCATGTTGGCCGAGTTGATCAGGGTGGCGGAGAAATCCCGCTCCTGTTGCAGTTGTTCCACCGCCTGATGACGAGCGACCAGCTCGTCACGTAGCCGGGTGCGCATCTGGTTGAGGGTGGAGACCAGGGTATCCAGTTCGTCGGGTTTCTTGCGTGGTTGCGGACGCCCCTCCAGCACCAGCTCCATGTCGAGCCGATCGAGGTTGAACTTCTGGGCGTAGTTGGCGATGCGGTTGATGTGTCTGACCACCAGATAGTAAATGATGATCAGGATACAAAATGAGACCACCAGGGTCTTGATGGTCTGGCTGACCATGATCAGCACTGACTTCTCAATCAGACGCTGGTAAATCTGCTCCAGCGACGCGGCGACAAACAGCTTGCCGACAATTTCCCCCTGATAGGTGAGATTGAACTCCTGGGAGATGTCATAGCTTTCCCGTTCCACTCCCTGGGTCAACAGTGGCACTTCGGAGTTGCCGAGCATCTCCTTGACCATCACAAACTGCATGTTGGGCAGGTTCATGATCCCTTCGATCTGCACCTTGACCTGCTCCTCATCGAGGTTCCACAAGCTGGCGGCAATAGGTTGCAAAAAGGAGGCTTCGATCTGGCCGATGCTGTCTTCGATGACGGCGACATCCTTGCGGTAATCCCAGGCGAGTTGCAGCACCGTAATGATCATCGCCAATACGGTACTACACACCAGAATATAGGAGAGCAGGCGGTATGAGAGTCCGTTGCGGCCTACGGCCTCGGCGGTCTTGGAGATGAGTCCTGACATGGCGTCCTTGCGGTCTGGATGTTGTGTTTTTTAGTTTAACTGCTTCATGGACTTATGTCGTCTTTCCTGCGAACCATAAAAAAGGCCCCGTATCGGGGCCTTGGCAAGTGATTGATGATCAGTGTCCGCCGTTTGCCTTGGGCGGAATGGTTTCATCGAATACCGGCAAGGGTTTGTGCTCGGAAGCCAGATAGGTGTAGATCACCGGCAGTACGAACAGGGTGAACAGGGTACCGATAGCAAGGCCTGCCACGATGACGATACCGATGCTGAACCGTTGTGCTGCACCGGCGCCTGCGGCGTAGAGCAGCGGGATCAGACCGGCAATCATGGCGGCGGTGGTCATCAGGATCGGACGCAGACGCACCTTGGCGGCTTGCATCACGGCTTCCATCCGGTTCATGCCGCGCAGCAGCTGCTCTTCCTTCGCTACTTCACAGATCAGGATGCCGTGCTTGGTAATCAGACCCACCAGGGTGATGAGGCCCACCTGGGAGTAGATGTTCATGGTCGCTAGTCCCCATGCCAGGGCAATCAATGCTCCACTGATGGCGAGCGGGACAGAGACCATGATGACCAAGGGGTCACGCACCGACTCGAACTGGATCGCCAGCACCAGGAAGATGATGGCCAGTGCCAGCGCGAAGGTGGCATAGAGCGCATTGCCTTCGGTGACGAACTGACGGGCTTCACCCATGAAGTCGTAACGATAGCCTTGCGGCAGCTTCTCGTCGGCGGTGGTCTGGAACCAGTTGATCGCATCACCCATGGCCACACCCGGAGCCGGAACGGCACCGATAGTGGCGGAGTTCAGCTGGTTGAAGTGGGGCAGGGCGCGGGGCTCGCCAACCACTTCAATGGTGATCAGGCTGCCGAGCGGGATCGACTTGCCATCTGCGGCCCGCACGTAGTAGCCCTTGATGGACTCCGGATTGAGACGGTATTTGCGCTCGACCTGCGGGATCACCTCGTAGGAGCGGCCATCCAGGTCGATACGGTTGACGTAACCGTCCGCCATCATGGTGCCCATGGTGATACCGATATCCTGCATGGTGATGCCGTAGGCACCCGCCTTGTCCTTGTCGATGCGGATCTTCATGGTGGCGGAGTCGTAGTTCAGATCGAGATCCGAATAGACGAACTGACCGTTACTCTGCGCCGCTGCCAGAATTTCACCGGCCACCAGGAACAGGCTTTCGAAGCTGTTCGGGGTGGTGATGACGAACTGGATCGGCAGACCACTTGATGCACCCGGCAGTTCCGGGAACTGGAAGGTGGTGATGGCCATACCCGGGATGTCTTTCACCAGATTGGCGACCCGGTCCAGCACCTCTTTCTGGCTCGCTTCACGTTGGCTCCAGGGCACCATGGAGGCGATACCGAACGCCTGGTTGGCGTTGAACACCCCTGAGAAGACCTGGGAGAAGGCGATCTCGGGCTGCTCGTCCAGGATCTTGTTCACATCCGCCATGGTGTTTTCGATGTAGTCTAGGTTGGCGTTGGACGGTGCGGTACCCAGCACGGCCATGACCCCCTTGTCCTCTGACGGTGCCAGTTCGCTCGGGATGAACTTGAACAGCAGCGGCAGGCTGGCGAAGACGATGACGGCGAACACCACGATGACGGGGCGCTTTTTCATCACGGCGTGCAGCATGCTGTCGTAGCGATCGGTCATCCGCTCCAGCAGGTGATGGACTGTGCTCTCGAACTTGCCTGGCTGCTCGTTGGCCTTGAGCATCTTGGAACACATCATCGGTGACAGAGTCAGGGCGATGATGCCCGAGACGAACACTGCGCCAGCCAGGGTCAGGGCAAACTCCTTGAACAGGGAGCCGGTGATACCCCCCATCAGGGCGATAGGCGCGTATACCGCCGCCAGGGTAACCGTCATGGCGATAACCGGTACCGCGATCTCGCGGGTACCGATAATGGCGGCCCGGAACGGTTCTTCCCCCTCCTTGATATGGCGGTCGACGTTCTCCAGCACCACGATGGCGTCATCCACCACCAGACCGATCGCCAGCACCATCGCCAGCAGGGTCATCAGGTTTATCGAGAAGCCGAACATATCCATCATCATCACTACGCCGATAAGACTGAGCGGAATGGTGATGATCGGGATGATGACCGCGCGGAACGAACCGAGGAACAGGGTGATGACCACCAGAACGATGGCGGCTGCCTCCAGGATGGTCTTGATAACCTCGTGGATGGACTCGTTGATCGCCACGGTGGAGTCATACATCACGTTGAGACGCATGGTGCTCGGCATATTGCGCTCAAGGCTCGGCAGCAGTGCCAGCACATCGCGGGCGATGTTGATGGGGTTGGCTGTCGGGGCGGCGTTGACCGCCATGACCACGGCTTCGCGACCATTGGCGCTGGCACGATAGACATCGTGACTCTTCTCGAGGGTTACCTTGGCGATGTCCGCCAGACGGATCACCTTGCCGTCGCGGGTAGCCACCACCAGTCGCTTCAGCTCGTCGACATCCTTGACCTGGGTCTCGGCATTGCCATTGAACAGGGTGAAGTAACCGGTCGCCTGACCTGTCGCGGACTGATAGTTGTTGCTGTTGAGCACCGTCATCACGTCGCTGGCAGTCAGGTTGAAGGCCGCCATCTTGGCCGGATCCAGCCATACCCGCAGGGCAAACTCGACACCGCCGTAGAGGTCAACCTTGGAGACCCCGCCGACAGTAAAGAGCTGCGGCTTGATAACCCGCTCCAGATAGTCGGTGATCTGGCTGGAGTTGAGCTCCGGGCTGGTAAAGCCGAGGTAGAGCACCGCCGTGGTTGAACCGGTGGAGGAGGTGACCGAGGGGTCTTCCGCCTCTTTCGGCAACTGAGAGCGCACCGAGTTCACCTTCGCCAGTATGTCGGACAGCGCGGCGTTGGGGTCGGTATTGAGCTTCATGTATGCAGTGATGGTGGAGCTACCCAGCTGGCTGGAGGAGGTCATGAAGTCGATGTTGTCGGCTTGCGCGACCGCCTGTTCCAGCGGCTGGGTGATGAACCCCTGGATCAGATCAGAACTGGCGCCATAGTAGCCAGTGCTGACGGTGATCACCGTGTTGGTCACCTCGGGGTATTCCCGTACCTGCATCTTGAAGATGGCCTGAAAGCCCAGCAAGGCGATCAGGAAGCTGAGCGAGATCGCCAGCACAGGCCGTTTTATAAATATGTCAGTAAATCGCATCGCAGATCTCCGCGCTTACAGCATCGGGGTTTGTGCCGGAACGGCCAGGGCATCGTTCTCGACCACATGCACCTTGGTGTCGTTGCTCAGGCGAACCTGACCCGACAGTACGATCTGGTCACCGGCCTGAATGCCAGAGAGCACATGCACATCGTTGCCACGGCGCTCACCCGCCTTGACCACAACCTGCTTGGCTCGCAGCACTTTCACCTTGTTACCCTCTTTGTCGGTCTCTTCGCCCTCTTTGAGCACATAGACGTTCTGACCGTAAAGGGTGAAGGAGATAGCGGTCTGCGGGATCACGATCTGATCTTTCACCGTCGGCAGAATGATGCTGGCGCGGGCGAACATACCGGAACGGAGCTGACCGTCGTTGTTCGGAATGTCTGCCTGTACCTGGATCAGGCCGCTCTGGAAGTTGACCGCAGGCTCGATGGCGGTGATATGGCCGTCAAACTGGGTTTGCGGATAGGCATCCACATTGATCTTGATGGTCTGGCCCAGCTTGATTTTGGAGATATCGGTCTGGGGCACGGTGAAGCGCAGACGCATCACGCTGGTATCTTCCAGGCGCACGATATCTGTGCCTGGTTGCAGATACTGGCCAAGGAACACATTGCGCAGGCCGACCACGCCGCTAAAGGGCGCGCGCACTTCACGACGGGCAATGGTCGCCTTCAGACTCTCGATATCCGCTTCCAGCGAGCGATAGGCCGCTTCGGCTTCATCCAGCTGCTCTTTGGAGATGGAGCTGGTCTTGTAGAGGTTCTGGAAGCGTTCGAATTTGGCTTTTGCCGCTGGCAGCTTGGCCTGGGAGGCGCGCAGATTGGCCTTCTCCACGGTGGAGTCCAGGCTCAGCAGCAGCTGGTCTGCCTTGACCGGTTTGCCCGACTCGAAGGTGATAGCATCAATGGTGCCAGCCAGTTCGGTGGAGAGGGTCACCCCCTGATTCGGTTCGATGAAGCCGATGGCTTCGATGGTCGGTACCCAATCCTGCGCCTTGGTCACCATGGCGGTGACGGGGAACTCGGGTTCCGGCCGGTTGGCCATATATTGGGCAATCATCTTCTGTTTGAACAAATTGAAGCCGATGACGCTGCCAAACAAGGCGATCGCTATCAGCAACATAATGGCCATCCACTTTTTCATGAACAGGCTCCTGAGGTGGAAAGATTGGGGGATAAAATGGCATTCCAGCTGGCCCGGATCGCGGTTTCCAACTGCGATTCGGTCAGCGTGATGTTGTGCACCCTGCACTGCAGGGCCAGATGCATGACACTGTCCAGACTCAACACCTGGAGTGCCCGTATCGGTAAATCAATAAACAATCCTTGTTCAACGCCCTGTTCAAAAAATCGGTCCAGAGGCTCCCAGGCAGCCAGAATGACAGGATTGGTCTCCAATTCTGCCCCTAGCGGAGAGCTCTCGTACTGCAATTTGCACCGGATAGCGTTGGGTTCGTTAACAAAAATGGCATGAATATTGAGCCATAATTGGCGAAATTGTTGAAATGAAACTTTATCGATTGCTACATCGGCCATGACCATGGGCACACACTGCAAGATAGTGTGCTGGTGCAGTTGCCGGATCAGATCATCCTTGTCGCCGAAGTAGCGATAGATGGTGCCGGTGGCAACATTGGCCTTCTTGGCGACTTCCGCAATCGACAGACCATGAAAACCCCGTTCACCCAGCACCTCATGGGCCGCGTTGAAGATGCTCTCTTTTTTATCCAGAATCATCAGTGTGACTTTCGATTGAATGAACGTTCATTCATTCTAGATGGGCATCAAATCAAGTCAAGGCAGCAAGGCGATTTGCGACTGCGATCTGCCCCTTTTCGGTTGTCAGCAGGGGAATAGTGGAAGAAAAGTGCGCAATGTGCTTGAAAAAACAACGAACAGTGCTTCGGTGACAGAAAAGTGTAGACAAACCAGCAACCATCATTAATAATGCGCCCCGTTCGACAGCGTAGCGCCCGTAGCTCAGCTGGATAGAGCGCTGCCCTCCGGAGGCAGAGGTCACAGGTTCGAATCCTGTCGGGCGCACCATAAAAAGTGCGTCGGTTAAACGGGCGTTGTTGTGGAACGAAAACAGCTGTGGTGGCTGTAGCTCAGTTGGTAGAGTCCCGGATTGTGATTCCGGTTGTCGTGGGTTCGAGCCCCATCAGCCACCCCATTTTACAGCTTGTCAGGTACGCGAAGGTGGCGGAATTGGTAGACGCGCTAGCTTCAGGTGTTAGTGCCCCCCGGGTGTGAGGGTTCGAGTCCCTCTCTTCGCACCATACTTGCTGTATGACGAGGATGACCATAAGGTCGTCTTTGTTTTTTTGAAGTAAACTATTTTGAAAGAAATAGCCTCGGTGATTAGCGCAGTCCGGTAGCGCATCTGGTTTGGGACCAGAGGGTCAAAGGTTCGAATCCTTTATCACCGACCACATTTAGAAAAACCTCGCTTCGGCGGGGTTTTTGCTTTCTGGCCTCCGCCGTGCCAGTACTCTCTCCCTGTTACGTCTGTTTACACTCTATTTGGGCAGCGCGCCCCGCCTTTCGGTTATGCTTCAGCCTCGAGTCACTGACAACCGGATGTCATCGGCCCATTTCAGGCATTTTTCCATGAATAACAAAATTTCCTTTGCTTGCTCCCCCGCCATGCTGGCTGCCTTGCTGCTGGGGGGGTGTACCATCAAGCCGCCATCCACCGATGTGATGATGGGCTCCATTGCATCACAACCGCAGGAGGAGCGCTCTCTCTCCCCCTTGCTGACCAGCGGTGATTTTTGCGTTGCGGTGTCCCAACAGAAGGTGTTGGCACAACCTTGCAGCGGAAAAGACGATCAACTGTTCGAGTGGGATCTGGGTGAGTTGCGCCTGCAGGATCTCTGTTTGCAAGCCAAAAACGACAGCGAAGTGATGCTGGCACCCTGTGACGGTCAGGCGCAGTGGGAGTGGCAGAAAGACAGGCTTTTCAACAGCAAGGTCTCCCGCTGCCTCGATGTGGCCGGGCGACGCCATACTCCCGGCACGCCTCTGCGGTTGGCTGAATGCTACGGCGGGGCGAACCAGAGCTTCAGCTGGCAGCGGCCCAATCCCTGGCTGGAGACTCTGAAAAAACAAAGCCTCACATGGTGAGGCTTTGCTGAATCGGATGGCGGGCTGAAGAGGATCAGGCTGCGCTGACGCTCTCCAGCTCGAACAGCTTCTCCAGATAGACGGCGACGCCATCTTCATCGGAGGTGAGGGTCTGCTCATACTCCGGCAGCGCCATTTTCAGGCGGTCATGGGCGTTGCCCATCACGATGCCGCGTCCCACCATGGTCAACATCTCGAAGTCGTTCATGCCATCGCCGAAGGCGATCGCCTCCGACATGTCGAACCCGTTCTGCTCCAGCACGGCTCGCACAGCATTGCCCTTATGCACCCCGGCGTGCATGACTTCGAGGCAGTCCGGCAATGAGAAGGTGACGTTTAGCTGATCGCCGTAGCGCTGGTTGAGGTGCGCCTCGATCTTCAGCAGCTTCTCGTGGTCCCCGATGTAGAACACCTTGTTGATTTGCTCTTTCGGTTCCTGTTTCAGGTCATCGACCAGACGGTAGGTGAACCCTGACTCGTCGTGGAACTGCAGCAGCCAGGGCAGCTCCTCTTCCACCACCCAATCATCACCCTGATAGACATTGAGGTGGATAGAGGGGTCACGCTCCAGGGCAATCAGTTCGGCGGCGATTTCGGTCGGCAGCGGCTGGTTGAAAATGAGCTGATCCTGTTTGTCATGGACCACGGCGCCATTGGAAGTAATGAGGTAGATGTCCATCCCCAGCGCATCGCGGAAGCTGCGAACGTCAACGTGATGACGGCCGGTGGCGACCACGAATTTCACACCTTGTTCTACCAGGCGGTGCAGGGTATCCCGGGTACGGGGAGAGATCTGGTGCTGCTTGTTGAGCAGAGTGCCATCGAGATCGGATACAACTACCTTGAACATCATTACCTCGGCATCGATTAAAAACAGGGGCAGTTTACCTTAGCCCGCACTGTCACCCCATTTATTTAGGGTTACAAAAAATAGCCAGCTCAGAAGCGGGCGAAAAAGTCGACCATCGCGGTCAGGGCGGGCTGGCGCTTGTCATCGGATTCGATAAACAGCTCGTGCCAGGCACCCTCGATGCGCAGTGGTTTGCCCCCTTCGCACTTGGCAATGGTGCAGAAGCGATCCTGTGCGGCATTGTCCACCACGCTGTCGTTGCCAGCCTGCAGCACCAGCAGCGGGGTTTTGATGGCGCCCGCATCGGCGATGGCGGCATCGGCACCGGTGATCCCCTGATAAATCCAGTGGGCGGTCGCGCCACCCAGCTTGATCTGCGGGTGCTGCTCGTAGATTTGGCGGAAGGCTTGATAGCGGGACTGGCTGTGAGTCAGCTCGTTATCGGCAAAGCCGTGATCCTGATAGGCGCCCTGACCTGGGCCGTATGGAGGTTCGCCAATCCAGCCGCCGACCGTGCCTATGGTGCTCGCCAATCCCTTGGCCAGCCACTTGGGCAGACCGCCGAGATTGATGCCCAGCATAGGGGAAGAGAGCACGGCCGCCTTGATATCATCGGGCCAGCGTTCCAGATAGCGGGCCGAGATGGCGCCGCCCATGGAGTGGGCCAGCAGGAACAGCTTGGCAGGCTGGTCCGCCATGATTATCTGGTCGTGAAACTGCTTGAGATCGACCACATAATCGTCGAACTGGTCGACATATCCCTTCTGCGGGTCATTCAGCATCCGGTCGGACATCCCCTGACCGCGATGGTCGATGAGATAGAGGCTGTAGCCCTGACGCCAGAGATCCCACGCCAGATCCTGATACTTGAGGTAGCTTTCGACCCTGCCATTGACGATGAGGATGGCGCGATCAACCTTCTCCTGCCGCAGCGCGGCATAGCGGATGGTCACCCCGTCCTTGCCCTTGAACTCTCCTTCCACCGCATGCTGGCGCCAGAAGTCGGGCAGGGTTTGCTGGTAGAGGCTGGGTACATCGGCTTCGCTGGTGAGCTGATAGGTATTTGTCACGGCAAGGGCTCCGGCAGAAAACAGGGTCAGGGCCAACAGGGAAAGAGAGAGGGGTTTCATCAGGCACACTCCTGTTGCCAATGGTGATAAAGGGCGGCGATATCCCCCGAGCAGAGCTGCGCCATGCAGGCTTGCAAGCGAGGCAGGGGCCAGTCCCACCATTGCATCTCTTGCAGCATGAGGATCTGCTCATCGCTGAAACGGCGGCGGATCGGTTGGGCCGGGTTGCCGCCGACTATGGTGTAAGGGGCCACATCTTTGGTCACCACGGCGCGGGTGGCGATGACGGCGCCATCACCTATGGTGATGCCGGGCATGATCATCGCTTCCGAGCCGATCCAGACATCGTTGCCAATCCGGGTGTCCCCCTTGCGCAGAAAGCCGCTGCGGGCCCCTTCGCCAAAGGTGTCGGGATTGAACGGGAAGGTGGAGACCCAATCCAGCCGGTGGCCCTGATTGCCCGCCAGCATGAAGGTGGCGCCCGAGCCGATGGAGCAGAATTTGCCGATGATCAGCCGGTCCACCTCGCCCCAGAGGCCGCTCTCCCAGGTGTCGCGGGTCGAGCCATCGCCGAGCAGGTAACGGACGCAGTGATCCTCGAACGGCTTACCGTGGTAGTAGCCGGAGTAGTAGCTGTAGTCGCCGGCCTCTATGTTCGGGTTGGTCAGGTGATCCCGGATGATTTGCGATTCCAGCCAGCTGCCAAAAGGGTTCTCCATCACTCCTCCTGCGGATCGTCCTGCTCGCTCTGCTGCGCCCACCCTTTGCGGGTCAGCTGCATCCGTTGCCACCACTCTTCGTCCGCCAGAATTTCACCGGCCGGGCCGAGCTGGGGGTAGGGCATCTCTTTCTCTTTGCAGAGCTGGGCATAGATAGGATAACCCCCCTCGAACAGGATGCTGTTCTGCTCCTCCAGCGTGAGCGGGCAGCCGCGTTGATAGCAACCGGCCAGCTCGCGCTGGCGCTGCGCCTCGTAGAGGATGGCGGCGGCAGCCACCGAGACGTTGAGGGACTGCACCATGCCCACCATGGGGATGACGATATGGTGATCGGCCAGCGCCAGCGCCTCTTCACCGATGCCGTGTTTCTCCTGACCCACCAGAATGGCGGTCGGTTTGGTGTAGTCGATGGCGCGAAAATCGACCGAGCTGTCGGAGAGGTGAGTCGCCAGGATCTGCATGCCGGAGGCTTTCAGCTCGGCAACGGCGCTGCCGATGTCCGGGTGCAGTTTTACATCCACCCAGTTCTGGCTGCCGCGGGCGGTGCCCTTGCGCTTGTGGATCCAGGTTTTGGGCCAGACGGCGTGTACCCGGTGGATGCCGATGGCATCGGCGGTACGCACGATGGCGGCCAGATTGTGAGGTTTGTGGACCTCTTCCATACAGACGGTCAAATCGAGCTGACGCTGGGCCAGCATATCGGTGATGCGCTTGAAGCGTTCGGGGGTCATGGCTTGTCTCTATAAAAGCAGCAGGCGGCTTGCGCCGCCTGTGTTCAGTTCTTCTGTCGGCTCACCTTGAGCACGTTGGGCATCACGCGGATCTTGCGCATGATGTTGGCCAGGTGGATGCGGCTCTTGGTGGTGATGAGCAGGCTGACCTGATAGACCCGGCCATCCTTCTCTTCGGTGCTGATGGCGTGAATGTTGGCGCCGGTGGCGGCAATCACGTTGGCCAGCTCGGCCAGCGCACCCTGATGGTTGACGATCTCGATGCTGATACCGGTGCGGAACTCCTGTTCCTGCTCCTTGTCCACTTCCCACTGCACCGGCAGATACTTGTCCGGCTCCTTGCTGTAGCCCTTGATGTTGCGGCAGGCTTCCTGATGGATCACCAGACCCTTGCCCGGACTGATATGGGCGATGATGGCATCTCCCGGGATCGGACGGCAGCAGTTGGCGAAGGTGACCAGCATGCCGTCGGCACCCTTGATCGGCATCTTCTTGCTGCTGGACTTGGGTTGCTCTTCCGGCGGTAGTTCATCCCCCAGCATGCGGCGTGCCACCATGACGCTCATGGCGTTGCCGAGGCCCACATCGGCCAGCAGCCCCTGCAGGTTCTCATGCTTGGTATCGGCCAGCACCTGCTTGATGCGTGGCTCGGGAATGTCTTCGATATTCTTGGCGCCCAGCGCATGGTTGAGCAGGCGGCGACCCAGCACCACCGACTCTTCGGTGCGCAGGTTCTTGAGGAACTGGCGGATCTTGGATCGTGCCTTGGTGGTCACCACAAAGTTGAGCCAAGCCGCGTTGGGGCGGGCGCCCGGCGCCGTGATGATCTCCACCGTCTGGCCCGAGTGCAGTGGGCTGCTGAGCGGGTAGGGGTGGCGGTCGACCCGCGAACCGACACAGGCGTGGCCGATGTCGGTGTGCACCGTATAGGCGAAGTCCACCGGCGTGGCGCCAGCGGGCAACTCCATGATGCGCCCTTCCGGGGTAAAGACGTAGATCTCGTCGGGGAAGAGGTCGGTCTTGACCCCTTCGATAAATTCAAACGAGCTGCCGGCGCTCTGCTGCAATTCCAGCAGGCTCTGCATCCAGCGCTGGGCGCGGATCTGGGCCGTGGTGCCCGAACTGTCGCCATCCTGCTTGTAGGCCCAGTGGGCGGCAACCCCTTTGTCGGCCATCTGATCCATGAACTCGGTACGAATTTGCACCTCCACCGGTACCCCGTGCGGCCCCACCAGAGAGGTGTGCAGCGACTGGTAGCCGTTGGTCTTGGGGATGGCGATGTAATCCTTGAAGCGGCCGGGGCGCGGCTTGTAGAGGCTGTGCATCTGCCCCAGCACTCGGTAACAGGTATCTATGTCCTTCACTTTTACCCGGAAGGCGTAGATATCCATTACCTCATGAAATTGCAGCTCTTTTTTCTCCATCTTGTTGTAGATGGAGAAGAGATTCTTCTCGCGGCCACTGACCTGATGCTCGATCCCCGCCTCTTTCAGGCGACCGCTGATTTCGCTCTGGATGGAGTCGATGATCTCGCGACGATTGCCACGGGCGCGGCGCACCGATTCGCGCAACACGCGGGATCGCATCGGATAGAGCGCCTCGAAACCCAGCTCTTCCAGCTCGTTCTTCATGGTGTGAATACCGAGGCGGTTGGCGATGGGAGCGAAGATTTCGAGGGTTTCCCGGGCGATGCGGCGGCGTTTGTCAGGGCGCAGGGAGCCCAGGGTGCGCATGTTGTGGGTGCGGTCGGCCAGCTTGATCAGAATGACCCGGATATCCTGGGTCATTGCCATCACCATCTTGCGGAAGTTCTCGGCCTGCGCCTCTTTGCGATCGCGAAATTTCAGCTTGTCGAGCTTGGAGACCCCGGCCACCAGTTCTGCAACCGCATTGCCGAATTGTTCGGCCAGATCGGCTTTGGTGACAGAGGTGTCTTCGATGACGTCGTGCAGCACGGCGGCCATCAGGGTTTCATGATCGAGGCGCATGTCACCCAGGATTCGGGCAACGGCAACGGGGTGGGTGATATAGGGTTCACCACTGGAACGCATCTGGCCCTGGTGGGCATCACGGGCCACCACATAGGCTTGCTTGAGCTTCTCAACCTGCTCTGGCGGCAGGTAGGAACTGGCTATTTCTTTAAGGTTTTCAAATAAATACAAGACAGTCCCCGCAGCGGTGAAACGGCAATTCGTGGAATTGAGGGTATAGCCCTGAGTTTGCGAGGTTTTCGAGCGGTTGTAAATGGGGATGAACAGTCGGCACCCGGGCGGGTGCCAACCGGAGGAATAACTTAACCGCGGCCTTCGGCGATGGCAGCAACGGCAGCCAGCTCGGCGGCTTCTTGCTCTTGCTGTTCGTAGCGGTCCTGGGTGTCCATCACTTGATTGTTCACCAGACCCAGCTCGATCTCACGCAGGGCGATCACAGTCGGCTTGTCGTTCTCTTCGTCGACCAGGGGATCTTTGCCTTGTACCGCGATTTGACGAGCGCGGCGCGCGGCGACCAGCACCAGGTCAAAACGGTTACCTACCTGTTTTACAGCATCTTCTACAGTAACGCGTGCCATGCAGGACTCCAGTGTTTGGGCTTTCTGTATTTAGAAAAGCAGTGTTTAAAAATGACGCAAAAGTTTACTTGTTTTTGGCTTACTCTGCCAGTAGCTGTTGCAGCAAGTTTTTTTGAGCCTGTTGCTGGTGACGCATCTCCAGCCGTTGGCACTCAATAATGGACCTGAGCTGGAACAGCGCCTGCTCGAAGTCTTCATTGATAATGACATAGTCATACTCGTCGTAGTGCACCATTTCGGCAATGGCTTTCGCCATCCGGCCGGCAATCACTTCGGCGCTGTCCTGACCGCGCCCAATCAGGCGGCGTTCCAGCTCTTCGCGGCTGGGGGGCAGGATGAAAATGGATTTGGTCGGCATCTGCTCGCGGATCTGGCGGGCACCTTGCCAGTCGATGTCGAGGAATACGTCGATCCCCTTGGCCAGACAGGCTTCGATGGCGGCGCGTGAGGTGCCGTAGTAGTTGCCGAACACTTCGGCCCACTCCAGAAAATCACCGCGTTCGATCAGTGCCTTGAACTCTTCCACCTGAACGAAGTGGTAGTGGACACCGTGCTCTTCGCCCGGGCGGGTGGCGCGAGTGGTGTGGGAAACCGACAGCTGCATCTTGCCCGCAGCGTTATGTTGGGTCAGCAAGGCATTGAGCAGACTGGATTTACCCGCGCCGCTCGGAGAAGAGATGATATAGAGAGTGCCTTGTTGCGCCATATTATTACCTTTAATCGAAACCGCTGTTTTGGTTGTAGCAGAGACCGCCGTCTTGTGCCCGAAAGGGAGACAGCCAAACGCAAAACGCGGAAAATTCTTGAGTCAGGAGGATGTAAAGGCGGCGAATTTTACCAGAAGGCGGCGAATAAAAAAACGGCCGGAATCATATTCCAGCCGATCAAAGTATTCGTAGCTTGCTGCGGGAGCGTAACCCACATCAGCCTGCATTGTGCCTTTGGCTGAGAGCAGAGGCTATCAGGTTATCCCTGCCTGATGGCTCGGAATTCCCGAGGTGCCCTGTCACTGCGGCAGCTGACGATCGGCACAGAGCCGATCGAACGTTGCGATCACCTGCTCGCTGGTGATTTTTCGCATGGCCTCCGGGTCCTTGAGACGGGTGCGCCAGCTCAATTCGGCCAGCGGCTTGCCGGTCTCCTGCTCAACCAGCTCCTGATAGACGCTGACCACGTAGTCGCGGCAGAGATATGGGCCGGTGCGGGCCGGATTGTGGTGGGCATAGAGGCCGATCACCGGCGTGCCCACTATGGTGGCCATATGGGTGGGGCCGGTATCGGGGGCCAGTACCAGACTCGCCTCGCCAATCAGCGCCAGCAGCTGCTTGAGGTTGGTCTGCCCCACCAGATCGACCGGCCTGCTCTGGCTGAGTTGCCGGATCTCGGCGGCCAGATCCCGCTCCAGCTTGGCCGGCCCGCCACAGAGATAGACCTGAAAGCCCTTGTTGGCGGCGTGATCCGCCAGCGCGGCATAGCCTGCGGCAGTCCAGTTCTTGAAGGCCTTGCTGGCGGCAGCGCAGATCAACAGGGTCGGTTTACCGCCAATCTTCTCCTTTGCCCACGCCTGATGTTCGGCGCTGATGGGCAGTTGCCAGTCCGGGGTCAGATCCTGGATGCCAAGCTCTTTGGCGAAGGCGAGGAAACCGTCCAGCACATGGGGGGAGTCGGGGGATGGCACCTTATGGTTGGTGAACAGCCGCTGGCCGTCGTTGGCCCGCTCCCGATCAAACCCGAGTTTGACCTTGGCCTTGATGCCGAGGGTGGCGATGCTGGCTCGCATCGCTGCCTGCAGGTGGAGCAGGGCATCGAATTTGCGCCCCTTGAGGGTATGCCAGAGATCGCGATAGCCGCGCCACCCCTTGCTCTTGTCGAAGGGGATTACCTCGACGCCGGGCAGCTCGGCAAACAGGGTTGCCTCGATTTTGCCGGTGATCCAGGTGATACGGGTCTGTGGCCACTCCCGCTGGATGACGCGCACCAGCGCCAGTGCGTGGCAGCAATCCCCGATGGCGGAGAGTCGCAGGATGCAGATGGAGGAGGGGGGCGTTTGAAATAGCGGCATGTTGTGGCGCACGGCTGGCAAAAAGGGTGGATGGCATTATGCAAACTCCCCTCTGGATTGTAAAATTGCGCACAATCGTCAGCCAGGATAGGCCGGGCCCAGTGCCATGACCTGTTTCTGCACGTCGTTGATTAAAGGCCACTATTGCGGGCATGCCAGAGCGGCAGCCTCATCGCCAATTGAAAAATTGCGATCCATGACCCACCGAGCGGGATCTCCACGATGCGAGTACAGACCGAACACAACCAGATCTGCTGGTATGCCGAAGGGGCCTTTTGCGACCCCTCTCCCCAGTTATTCGATCCTGCCTGGTGGCAGAGCAACCGTCAGGTGGTGGGAACCTCCATCGGGCGGGGGGTGACCTGGTTCGTCAAGGATGAGTCCCGCCATCTGGTGCTGCGCCACTACTATCGCGGCGGCATGGTGGGCAAGGTGGTGCGGGATCGCTTCTGGTTCGAAGGGGTCGAGTCGAGCCGCGCCATGGCCGAATACACCCTGCTGGCCAAGTTGTGCGAGCTGGGGCTGCCGGTGCCGCGTCCGTTTGGTGCCCGCATGGTTAAACAGGGCCCATTCTATCGTGCCGATATCCTGATTGAGCGAATTCGCGGTGCCAAGGATATGGTGGCGCTGCTCAAGCAGGGGCCGGTGGCGACCGAGGTATGGCACAAGATAGGCCAGACGGTGCGCCAGCTGCACGATGCCGGGGTCTATCACGCCGATCTCAACAGCCACAACCTGCTGCTCGATAAAGAGGGCAAGGTGTGGGTGATCGATTTTGACAAGGGTGCGATCCGCTCCCCCGGCGAATGGCAGAAGGCCAATCTGGAACGCTTGCTCCGTTCATTCAATAAAGAGTCTCAACTGCATACCAGTTTCCACTTCGTACCGGAGAACTGGCAGACCTTGATGAACGGGTATCAGGGAAAAGCACTCTGACCCTGTTGCTCGGCGTGAACGCCAATGTTACTTATTGAGCAGGTATTCAGATCCTGTTTCGAGGCGCCCCATGGAAATGCTCAAGACACCTTTGGTCGATGTGACTGCCCGGCTTGATCCGGGTCTGCTGTCTGATGCCATGGCGCTGCTGGAGGCGGGGATCTGGAGCTGGTCAGCCCAACATGGACTGCAGCGTGATCCCTCCTGCCTGCGCCTGTTGGGATTGGGAGAGTGCTGGCCGGATGATCTCGGCTGGCTGGATCGGGTTCATCCCGACGATGTTGCCCGGCTGGAAGATGCCCTGCTCGCCTGCCAGAGCGGCCGCAGCAGCGGTCTGCGCCTCGAATACCGCATTTTGCATCATCACGGTCACTACATCCGGCTGGAAGAGCGAATGCGTCGCGATGAGCGGGGGTATCTGCTGGGGGTGGTCCGTCACCTCGATCCTGCCGTGGTGCTGGTGGAGGAGCGACATGGCACCGATCCGCTGACCGGTCTGGAGAGCCGTGGCCGTTTCGAGCAACTGCTTGAA
Organism: Aeromonas sp. FDAARGOS 1414; assembly: GCF_019047065.1. Taxonomy (NCBI): domain Bacteria; kingdom Pseudomonadati; phylum Pseudomonadota; class Gammaproteobacteria; order Aeromonadales; family Aeromonadaceae; genus Aeromonas; species Aeromonas sp. FDAARGOS 1414. The sequence continues at coordinate 3,737,416 of NZ_CP077210.1, forward strand.
GAGCGGCTGGCGACCGAGAGCGGCACTTTCAGTCTGCTGCAGTTTTCGGTCGATCACATGGCCAAAATCCAGCAACTGTTTGGTGAAGCGGCTTGCGACGCCATGCTGGCCAAGCTGGCGCGTATCGTGCGTCACGAACTGCGGCGGGAAGATCCCTTCGCCCGCTGGGATGAGGACGGTTTTATCCTGATGCTCTCCCAGACCGAGCGGATGAGTGCGCTGGAGATCGCCGAGCGGCTGCGCCTCGAGATTGCCGATGCCAGCCTGCTGTCACAGCGGCCGGTCACCGTCAGCATCGGGCTGGTGCAGAGTCAGGCTGGCGAGCAGCTCGATCATCTGCTGGCCCGGCTGGCCAGCTGTCACAGTCAGGCCAGACGGGAGCACAACACCGTCGTCGGCTGAGTGTGGTCAGGGTTGGCCGCGCTTGTCACGCTGGCAGACCCAGAGCGAGGCCAGCATCAGCAGGCCGCCGATGGTCAGTCGGGTCAGGTCGGTATCCTTGCCCCAGAGCAGCAGATTGACCAGCAAGCCGGCCGGAATGAGCGCATTGTTCATAATGGCCAGCACCCCGCTGGTGACCAGCGTCGCCCCCTTGTTCCAGAGGAAGTAGCCGAGGCCGGAGGCTCCCACCCCCAGCCAGAGCAGAATGCCCCACTGCAACCCTGACGTTGGGTATTGCGGCTTGCCCAGCAGCCACCAGGCGGGCAGTGCGATCACCAGCGCTCCCAGATAGAAGCAGCCGAACACCGCCAGTTGCGGCGGTTGCTCCGCCTCCCTTGCCAGCAGTACCTTGTAGCCCACTTGACCCAGGGCGAAACAGAGGTTGGCCCCCTGCACCACCAGAAATCCCAGCACATAACTTTCGGTCAGGCCGTCGAAGCGGATGACGGCAGCCCCGACCACCGCCAGCAGGGCGCCCCACAGATAAGTGGGCTTGAAGCGCCCTTCCAGCAAGTCGTGGAGCAGGGTGACGTAGATGGGGGTGAAGATGGTAAAGACCAGCACTTCCGGCACTGTCAGCAGCAGGAAGGAGTGGTAGTAGAAGAGATACATGATGCCGAGCTGGATGGCGCCCAGCGCCATCAGCTTGGCCGCCAGATCGGGGCGCAGCCAGCGGCGGCGCAGGAAGGGCAGAAACACCAGACTGGCGAGGGCGATGCGGGTCAGCACCGAGAAGTAGGCATCCACCTGGCCAGCGAGGTAGACCCCGATCAGGCTGAAGGAGAATGACCAGAGCAGGGTGACCCCTATCAAGTAGTTCATGTGTTTGATTTATCGTCAGTTGTCAATTTTAAGGGGGCTATGATGGCCGAGATGGAAGCGGCAATCCAGTGTTTATGGGGGCGATTGCCACAGGTCGGAGCATTTTCCTTTACCGCCAGCAATGGCGAGGGGTCGGCGACCGACTGGAATGGTCGGGGCGAGGGGCGTGTGCAGGTGACCGATCATCAGGGTGGCTGGCTGTTTAGCGAGCAGGGTCGCTACACCACGCCCCATGGAAGGGTGCTCGCCATGCATAACCGCTTCTGGTGGCAGCGCAGTGCGCGGGGGATCCGTCTCTCCCATCTGCGTTATGAGGAGCCGGTCGAACTGTTCGAGCTGCTGCCGCAGGGGGATGGCTGCTGGCTGACAGCCGAGCCCCATCTGTGCGGGGCGGATCACTACAGCGCCGAGCTGACCGAGATAGACGGCGGTTTTCTGCTGAGCTGGCAGATCACCGGGCCGCGCAAGAACGAGCGACTCAGCTATCGCTATTCGGTTTGAGTTTCAGATGGTTGTCGTTGGCTTTTTTGGCCAGTCAGTCTGATATATCAGGCTGACTGGTGGAATGTGTATCAGTCTGGCGAGCTCGGCTAAGTTTCCCGTGAAGGTGTTGCTCACACTCTATGTTGTCAGTAGCTCTGCAAAAGCGTTTATCAGCCTTATCAGGGCAAACGCTGCTACGGCAACGCATAGGTTTTCTAACGGACTATTGGTCGCCAAGGCATGAAGGGTATCGGATATGACAAGATCAGTACGCATGTAAATTACCTTAATGAGTCGGTTTTATTCCTAATACCCAGTTCTTTAAGGATTCACCGTTGGTGAGAAACCACTGTTAGATCAGCCCCCCATCAAAACAGTTGATAACAGGTAACGGTCTTCTCCTGATCTCGAACATAAAAAAACCGGCGCAGAGCGCCGGTAGCGGGGGACAAATCGGAGGTTTTTTAAAACAGTCCCAAAAACAGGAGAGATAGACTCTCGTCACACATTCAGAGATGGATTTCAGGCATTCAGGGCATAGCTCAGCATGGCTTGCAGCTTGCTATCGAAGAACCAGGGCAGCAGTACCATCAGCAGGCCCAGGATCCCGGCCAGCCGCTGGCGATACTGCCAGCCGGCAATCAGAACCAGACCACCGCACAGTGTGGTCAGGATGCCTGACATAGGGAGACCTCGCGCTGCATGCGACGCTGTTGCGCCCACTGGTTCATGGCGACCGAGCCGAGGATCAGGGCCAGAGCAACACCTGTGGTGGGGTGGATCTGCTCGCCGAGGAACAGGGCACCCAGCATCACGCCGAACAGCGGCACCAGATAGTTGCTGAAGGAGGCGAACGTCGGGCCGGCCTTCTGGATCAGCGCCATGTAGAGGAAGTAGACCAGACCGGTACAGAGGGTACCCAGTACGGTGATCGCACTCAGGGCCTGGGTGCTCGGCAGGGTCAGGCTGCTGAGGTCAACCATGAAGGGGGCGACCAGCAGCAACTGGATTGCCGAGGAGATCAGGATATTGCGGGCGACCACGACCGGATGGTCCTTGGCGAAGCGCTTGATCATCAGCAGGCCGATGGCGAAACAGCTGGCACCCAGCAGGATGGCCATGGCACCGAGCAGACCGGCGTTCATGCCCTGGGAGAGTTTCGGCCAGAACAGGGTGAGTACACCGGCAAAGCCGATGATCACGGAAAGCAGACCGGTTTTGGTGATTCTTTCACCAGAAATAAACAGCGGTGCAGCCAGAATGGTCACAAACGGGATACAACCCATGACTACGGCGGCGATGGCGCTATCCACATACTGTTGGCCCCAGGCGACCATGATGAAGGGGATGGTGGCATCCAGCAGGGCGATCAGCATATAGGTGCGCCACGGGGTGTGCTCACTCTTGAGCCGCATGAACAGGCAGAGCAGACCCAGGGTCAGGCTGCCGCACAGGGCACGACCGGCAGCCACCAGAATGGGGGGCAACTCGGCAACGGCCTGGTGCATGAAAATGAATTGGGAACCCCACAGCAGGCCAATGGCCAGCAATAACAGATAGCTACGCATTTGAATCTCCGATGTATTAAGCCAGCGCATTCTAGGCAATCTGTTACTATGGTAAAAATGAATTGTTGGCATTTAACTATGGCTAATATCGATGGATAGCTCGCTCGCCCGTCTCGACCTCAACCTGCTCGCCGTATTCGACATGCTGATGCAGGAGCGCAACGTCACCCGTGCCGCCGAACGGCTGCATCTCTCCCAATCCACCGTCAGTCACGCCTTGGGGCGGCTGCGGGTGGCGCTGGATGATCCGCTGTTTGTGATGAGTCGGCGCGAGATGATGCCGACCGAGCGAGCCAAGGCGCTGGCCGGTCCGGTACGGCAGGCGCTGGCGATGCTGGAGCAGGGATTGCGGCAGGCCAAGGGGTTTGATCCAGCCACTGCGCGGCGGATTTTCCGCATCGCCACCCCGGGCTCGGTGGAGCACGGACTGGTACCGGTGCTGGTGGAGCGGCTCCATCGGCAAGCCCCTCACTGTCGGCTGGAGGTGTGCGAGCTGGCCGACAGCAACTACGAGCGGGAGCTGGAGAAGGGGGAGCTGGATCTGGTGATCGGTTTCGCCGGGGCGAATCACCTCTCACCCCGCTTGTGGCGGGAGGAGTGGTTCAACAACCCGCTGGTCTGCCTGTCGCCGCTCGGCAGCGAATTGCCCGATGTGCTGACTCCGGTCGAGCTGGTGAGCCGTCCCCACATCCACACCTCCAGCTGGGGTCACAGTCAGGCGATGGTGGAGCTCTGGCTGGCCCGCTTCGGGGTGGAGCGGGAGCTGGGCGTGCGGTTGCCGAGCTTTATGGCGGTGCCGCCACTGATGGCGACCGGCCGCTATCTGGTGGTGGTGCCCGAGATGATCGGGCGCCACTTCTGCCGCTACTACCCGCTGCGGATGCACCAGCTCGACCCCGCCATCCCTATCGTCTACCTGATGGCGGGGCACCCGCTCACCGCCCACGACGAGGCGATAGGCTGGTTCAAGAGCTTGTTGCACCAGCTGGTGTTCGACCTCTACGGCGACGATGCGCTCGGGACCCCCGCTCAGCGGATGTTGGCGAAGTAATCCAGCCCCATGGCGCTTTTCACCTCCGCCAATACCTCATCGGTGATGATGCGAGCCTGCTCGGTGCCTTGATAGAGCAGCTCCAGCAGCATCTTCTTGTCGGCGATGGCCGCGGCACGGCGCTCCCGCATCGGGGCGAGCAGGGTCTGCAGGCAGTCGTTGAGCACCTGTTTGCAGCGCATGTCCCCCAGTCCACCGCGTCGGTAGTGCGCCTTCATCTCGGCGACCAGCGCCTTGTCGGGGTGAAAGGCATCGAGATAGGCGAACACCGTATTGCCCTCCACCTGACCCGGATCGCTCACCTTGAGGTGGTTGGGGTCGGTATACATGGCGAACACCGCCTGTTTGACCTCTTCCGCCGACATGCCGAGCTCTATGGTGTTGCCGAGGGATTTGGACATCTTGGCCTTGCCGTCGATGCTGGGCAGGCGGCCGGTGTCACTCAGGATCGGTTGGCATTCGGTCAGCACCTCTTTGCCTACCAGAGAGTTGAAGCGGCGGACGATCTCGTTGGTCTGCTCCAGCATCGGCAGCTGATCTTCCCCGACCGGCACATGGCTGGCGCGAAAGGCGGTGATGTCGGCGGCCTGACTCACCGGATAAACCAGAAAACCGGCCGGCAGCGTGCGTTCGAACCCTTTCTGCTGGATCTCCGCCTTGACGGTGGGGTTGCGCTCCAGCCGGGCGACGCTGACCAGATTGAGGTAGTAGCAGGTGAGTTCGGCGAGGGCGGGCAGGGCGCTCTGCAGACAGAAGGTTGTCTTGGCTGGGTCGAGGCCGACCGCCAGATAGTCAGCCATCACCTCCAGTACGTTGTCGGTCACCTTGGCCGGGTTGTGGCCGTTGTCGGTCAACGCCTGTAAGTCGGCGATCATCACGAATTGACGGTAGTGGTGCTGGGCTTCGACGCGCTGGCGCAGGGAGCCGACATAGTGGCCGATGTGCAGTTTGCCGGTGGGACGATCGCCAGTCAGGATTACGGGGTTGTGCATGTCACTCTCTCCAGTTGGGTGAGCCGGGAGGCGACAAAGGGATAAAAACAGTTGACCGCCTCTCGGCGGTCACGGTGTTTTCTTTGGGAAATTTACAATAGAAACGCGGTGCCGCCTGTTTAGGAGCAGCACCACCAGTAGTTGTGATTGAATGCGGTCATATTCATAGCAAATCACACTACGCCGGTTTCATTACTTCTGCAATGGGACGACCAGCAGATCGCAGGGCACTGTATTCATCAGCTGACGGGCGCTGGAGGTGAGCAGGCTCCAGAAGCTCTGGCGATGGCCGCACACCAGCAGGTCGATCTCGTACTCCTTGACTGCCTGATTGACCCGCTCGCTCAGATCGCCGCAGATCACCAGCTTCTTCTCGATGGGATAGTCCACCGAGGCCAGAAATGCCTCCAGCTTCTCTTTCGCTTCGGCGATAACCTGATCCTGCACGTTGTCGATGTCGATATCGATCATCTCGGTGTAGAGATCCTTGAGGTCCACATCGACATGGATAACCGACAGCTTGGCGCCGTTGGAGCGGGCTCTGTCCACCGCCTTGTCGATCACCTTGCGGTTGTCTTCAGAGAGGTCGATCGCGGCCAGAATATGCTTGTAATAGGTTGTTCCACTCATGGGGGTTCTCCTTACCGATCCTTCAGCCCACTATACCAATCTCTGCTGAAACTAAAATGGTGCCTCAGGCACAGTTTTGGGATTTAAATGAGTTTAATGACGTGTGACACAGGGTCAGCCACTCAGTTATTAACCACTATTTGCCTATAAATTAAACAAGAGTTTGACGCCGGTCACACCCCTCGGCTTGCCGATCAGGGGGGAGAGGCATAGGATGGGCCCGTGCTTCGCAATGAACACAAAACAACAAAAAGCATCTGAATACCGCTTTGGGGAGCCACGTGCTCCCTTTTGTTTTTCTGCCTCAATTCCCGCGGCTTTTCTGACTGATAGCGATCCGGCATCAAGTTAATCTCCTTCGATTTGGTTATGCTGTAGCCAATTTCTTTGGAGGCCTTCCCATGATCATTCATCCCCAGATTCAAGGTTGTGTTGCCCGCAACTGTCACCCCATCGGCTGTCGCGCCGCCGTGCAGCAGCAGATTGAACGCATCAAGACTGCGGGCCCGTTCAATGGGCCCAAGCGAGTGCTGGTGCTGGGGGCCTCCTCCGGTTTCGGGCTGGCGTCGCGCATTGCGCTCGCCTTCGGTGCCGGTGCCGACACCATCGGCATCTCCTTCGAACGTGGCCCTTCCGACAAAGGATTGGGTAGCGCCGGCTGGTACAACAACATCTGGTTTCGCAAGGAGGCGGAGCAGGAGGGGCGTATCGCCATCAACCTGATTGGCGATGCCTTCTCCGACGGGATGCGCCAGCAGGCCATCGATACCATCCGCCAGCAGCTGGGGCAGGTGGATCTGGTGATCTATTCGCTCGCGAGCGGCATCCGGGTGCTGCCCGATGGCACGCAGGTGCGTTCGGTGCTCAAGACCACCGGCCAGCCGTTCAGCGGCTGGGGGTTGGATCTGGAGCGCGATACCTTGGTGCAGCAGTCGCTGGCACCTGCCACGCCGGAGGAGGTCCGCGACACCGTCACCGTGATGGGGGGCGAGGATTGGCAGCTCTGGATGCAGGCGTTGCAGCAGGCCGATTGTCTCGCTCCCGGCGCGCAGACCGTCGCCTACTCCTACATCGGCCCAGAATCCACCTATCCCCTCTATCGGGATGGCACCATCGGTTATGCCAAGGAGCATCTGCACGCCACCGCCGAGACCATCAACCTGCAGCTGGCCGAGATTGGCGGCCACGCCTGGGTGTCAGTCTGCAAGGCGCTGGTGACCAAGGCGAGCGCCTATATTCCGGTGCTGCCGGTTTATCTCGGCTTGCTGATGGGGGTGATGAAGGAGCGCGGTGTCCATGAGGGCTGCATCGAGCAGATGCAGCGACTGTTTGCCGCCAAGATGTATGGGGCCAATGGGGTGGTGGCCGATGGCAACCGGCTGATCCGGATGGATGACCACGAGCTCGACCCGGCTATTCAGGCCGCCGTCTCGGCGCTCTGGCCCAAGGTGACGCCGGACAATTTCCACGGGCTGGGGGACTTTGCCGGGCTGCGGCAGGACTTCATGCAACTCAACGGCTTCGAGCTGCCGGGCGTCGATTATGCTGCGCCGGTGGATGTCGCCTCCCTTGGGGAGCTGACCCCCTGAGCTGAAAGAAACGGGATCTCCCTCTCGTTGGCGGGTTGATTCGCGGCGGGAGTGTGGCGACAATCGATACCAAATCACTGAGGAGAAACAAGATGCTGGCCCAAGCCATGATCGAGAAGTTGAACGAGCAGATTAACCTGGAGTTCTACTCCTCCAATCTCTATCTGCAGATGAGCGCCTGGTGCGAAGACAAGGGCTTTGAAGGGGCGGCGACCTTCCTGCGCCAGCACGCGGTCGAGGAGCGCCAGCACATGGAGCGTCTGTTCACCTATGTGAGCGAGACCGGTGCCATGCCCAAGCTGGGTGCCATCGATGCCCCTCCCCACGAGTTCAAGTCGCTGGGTGACGTGTTCCGTACCACCCTGGAGCACGAGTACCACATCACCAAGTGTATCAATGGTCTGGCCCACGTAGCCTTCACTACCCAAGACTACTCCACCTTCAATTTCCTGCAGTGGTATGTGGCCGAGCAGCATGAAGAGGAGAAGCTGTTCAAGAGCATCGTCGACCGTCTGGGTCTGGTGGGTGAAGATGGCAAAGGCCTCTACTTCATCGACAAGGAGCTGGCCGAACTGGCCAAGGGCGCCCCTGCCAGCATCATGGACAGCAACGCCTGATAGTCGTGGACACTTAGTGTTCAGCCAGTACAATAACGGCCCTTTTAAGGGCCGTTGTTTATTCTGGTGGGCAGCCACTATGGTTGTGTTCCGCCAGAGGCAATCTCGGTTCTGGCCAGGTGCCGTTTCTATTTTTGATAAGTGAGTGATGATGAAGCAGGTCGATGTGGTGGTGATCGGGGCCGGTGCGGCCGGATTGATGTGTGCAGCGCAGGCGGGCTACCGTGGCCGCTCCGTGCTGGTGCTCGACAACGCCAAGAAGCCGGGCCGCAAAATCCTCATCAGTGGCGGTGGCCGCTGCAACTTCACCAACCATCAGGCGGGCGCTCACGCCTACCTGTCGGAGAATCCCCACTTCAGCAAGTCGGCGCTGGCCCGCTACACCCAGCAGGATTTCATCGATCTGGTGGATCGCCACGGGGTCAACTATCACGAGCGCACTTTGGGGCAGCTGTTCTGTCTCGAGAGTGCCAAGGAGATCGTCGATGTGCTGCTCACCGAGTGCGACTGGGCCGGGGTGGCCCTGCAGTTCCAGACCGAGATCCTCACTGTCAGCAAACAGGACGAGGGCTTCGTGCTGACCACCAGCAAGGGTGAGATCGGCTGCCACTCGCTGGTGGTGGCGACCGGCGGTCTCTCCATGCCCAAGCTGGGCGCTACCCCTTACGGCTTCAGACTGGCGGAGCAGTTCGGCCTCAAGGTGCTGCCGACCCGCGCAGGTCTGGTGCCCTTTACCCTCCATCAGGCCGAGAAAGAGGCGTTCACCGATCTGGCGGGCATCAGCCTGCCGGTAGCGGTGACTGCCGAGGATGGCACCCGCTTCAAGGAGGCGATGCTGTTCACCCATCGCGGCCTCTCCGGTCCCGTCATCCTGCAGATCTCCTCCTACTGGCATGCCGGCGAGAAGATCCACATCAACCTGCTGCCGGAGCTGGATATTCCGGCTGCCCTGCGTGAATGGGCGCAGGCGCACCCGGCGCAGGAGCTGAAAACCGTGCTGGGGCGCGAGCTGCCAAAGCGCTTCGTCGACAAGCTGGTGGAGCTGGGTCAGCTGGTCAGCAAGCCGATGCGCCAGTACAACGAGCGGGAACTGGAAGCGGTGGCCAACCTGCTGGGTGACTGGCAGATCCTGCCCAACGGCACCGAGGGGTATCGCACCGCCGAAGTGACCCTGGGTGGCGTCGATACCAACGAGCTCTCCTCCAAGACCATGGAAGCGCGCAAGGTACCGGGCCTCTACTTCATCGGTGAAGTGGTGGATGTGACCGGCTGGCTCGGTGGCTACAACTTCCAGTGGGCCTGGTCTTCCGGTTGGGTGGCCGGGCAGTACTGCTAATTCGGGTATATCCCCTGTTGGAGAGCCCAAGAGAACATTATGTATAAGTGTGGTTCTTCATTGCCGACATACTGGGGGCCGAGTATGTCGGCTTGGGGCTGTGCCTACAGTTATCTGTTCATGATTACGTGTTACCGCATTCCCTAGAAAATTCCTCTAAGGTATATAAAATCATATACAATGTAGTTCAACAGAACGTTGAGATTAAATAAAATCATGACAAAGCAATATAAGTATAACGACACGTTCATATTTGAACCTGAGACATACAGAATTATTCTTGACGAGAAAGAAATAAAGCTCAGTCAAAAAGAAACCGTATTGCTGGAAGTGCTTTGTGATAATAGTCTGCGAGTTGTTGAAAGAAAAAAAATACTTGATGATATTTGGGGTGAAACAGAAAGCAGGGATATTAGTCTCAACAAAACAATTCTTCTACTACGTAGGAAGTTTGAGTCTATCGGGATTTTCAATTCTATAGAAACAATTCCTCGTGTGGGTTACATTTTCAAGTTGGAGGTTGAACTTGGTCATGGTGATGAATTGTCACACCGTACGGAGGTGATCACAAAGACTGAGGAATCCGATGATGTTGATGCAAACGAGGAACAAAGACTCTTTGATCGCGGTCGACTTGATAAATATATATTAATGTTCTTTGTTTTTATTGTTACTGTCATTTCAGCTATTACATCATATTATATTTTGACAGAAAAAGATGAGGTTTCATTAGAATTTAGAAAGCTTGAAAAGATAAAGGAATTAGCAACACCAAGTGTTAATCGTATTGTTATGTATACAGAGGATATTCGTTCCCCTGACGAGTATAAATATATTGAAAAGTTGATAAAAAAAGACCGAAACTTTTATGCTCTTGCATCAAAAGATGCATTCTCATATTTGGACTTTAATATAAAGGATAATATAGTTTGGCAAAAAACATTTTTAATGGATGAGCGGCTGGACATAAAGAAACAGCTGGAATGCATTGCTCAGAATATTAATCTTGAAGCTGTTTCACCGATCAATGTACACGATATTCCTGGGATGGGATTTGTGCGTTTGAGATTCTATCGCCCATGCCAGATTAAAGCAGACTATATCGGTTATATGTTGATCAAAACTACCGGCATTGATAATGATAATGTTGAACAAGCCGCATGGGCTCAAGATTTGATGTTTAACGATGCAAAGCAAAACATGGTGTTTGAAATAAAAAAGATTTCTCGCGTGCATTTTTATGAGAATGGTTTGAGACATCTTGAGAATAAGTCATTGAAGGTCAAATCGATACAGCAAGATATTTTGCAAGCCGATCCTCAAATTTATACCATTTTTGATCAATTTACACAGGATGATGCTTATTTGCGCACAATTAAGATAAAAAATGAGATTGTTCATGTAACAAGTCTTTTTGGTGGGGTTTTATTTTATACAAAAGTATTCAATGGTAAAAATAGTTAGTACTTTAAGAAAGTTGAGTGTCTCATTAATATGGATGATTACTTGTCGCCAGATAGAGAAATGACTGACACATTGTTTTATAAATAGAATTATCGGTAATGAGATGTTAATAAAGTCAGAATAATAATGCTTGTTTTGATATGGAGTTATAAGTAAAAGCTAATATATAAAGCGTATGTGTCAAGTTACAATCTGATATCAGCGTCAAAGTGATATCAAATTATAACTTAATCTTTACTTTATATGTAACGAGCCGAAGCAGCACTTCCAAATTTTCTGGGCATTTAATCTACCGTAAATACAATTATTCCCGCACCTCGATGTAAACCTAGAGTATTCACGCCTGAAAATAGGCATTTAGCGATCACTTTTTTCCGCATTCCATATTGCACTGTTAACTTATGAGGTTTATTTGGACCAGAACCTAAATCAAGATTACAATAACCTCCACCATCTAAAACCAATTGACCTTTTTCATCGGTTAATTTAATTGTGCCTGAGGTTGTATTCGTACACTCTAAGTAACTTTCTGCACTTGCAGACATATTTTTAAATTCGCTTGCTGTACCTTTTGCATTTATGGAAATGTTAGGGCCAAATTTACAACTCTCAGCTGGTTTATAACCTGATACGCAATTTGATATTGGTCCAGGATATGAGGCTGATTGTACTATATCTCTTCCATAAAAAAGACATAAATCAGGGCCTGATTTAAGTCTACGACTACCGATAGTATCATATAAGGGTCTCTGAAGTACGCCATTATTTCGCCAGCAAGAAATAACCTTTCCTAACGTTTTATTTTCATTGGAATTTACACAGCTTCGCCATGACTCTGAGTTAATGCCACCGGCATCATATGATTTATACCCATCAAGTTGTTTGTTTGGCCATGACCTTTCAACTAACCAAGCTAATATGGAACAATCACCCCATTTCTTACCAGCACATAAATTAGGCGTGAGATCATTATTATCTCCCCCAATAATTACCGCTTTCATATATGGATCGCCTTTCGTTGTAAGTCCTGGAGCTTCGGTTAAAGAAATGGAAAGGCTAGATGCATAGGTATTTGTTATGCCAAGTAAAAAAACAAACATAACATTTGTTATGAAGCACCAAAAGTAACCAAGGTGTTTTTTAAAATCACTGGTGCTAAATACACCTCGTATTATTTCGAAAAAAAAGACCATATAACCTCAGTATCACATAAATATTAATAAGGTGCTAAAAATTGCTATTAAGAGAGCATGGAGCATGATGCTTAACTTAAGTTTAAGACTTATCCACCACCGCATGTAGAAATTTAGTAAGCCACGGGGGGTCGTCGAAAATCTCGAGAAGGAACACTGTGGATTCTAATTTTAACTCAGTATCTTTACTCATACTCTAGCTTGAAGTTGGCACTTGTACTAAACGTACCTGATACCAAGCCCGTTTGTCCCGATGGTAGCAATTGCACATAGGTCGCAAAGGTCAGTACGTTGTCACCAGCAGTTAACATCAATGCACGGCTTGCTTTGTTGAGGGGTAATGCCTTTCCCTGATGCTCCAGTCCGATGGCAATCCCTTTGGCGGTACTGTCCCCCATCAGCGCCAGCAAGTCCGGATTGTCTGGCGCTCCTTGACCACTGAATGTCACCTTCACACCCTTGGAGATATCGGGGTCACACTCTTCAAGATGAAGCTGAAACTCTCTACTTGGTGTGCGTTTGTCCCTCAATAACTCTTTGTTCACGATATTGCCAAAGTTGACGGTGATGGTTTCATCACCGGGGCGCAGCGAACAGGCTTGATTGACTACCTCTGCGACAACATTAATCATCAAGTTATCACTCCCCGCCTGAGCTTGAGACGGGAGAAGCATGCCCTGCAATGTGATCAATATGAACCACAGGTAACGAACACCTGAGTGGGCCGCGCGCGGAGAAGAGCCTGGCGACATATTTATCTCTCTATTTTGCATCTTGAGCGGGCAACAAATGGCAGATCCCGGTGCAGCGGTAGCTCAGGGTTCGACGGCCGCCGTAGTCATCCACATAGGTAAAAGTGGGTTGCTGGCCAAGCTGGGCCACACCAAGATTGACCATGGCACTGCTATTGGGGGCAATCATGACTGGCTCAAATCCCGTAGTACTACCCGCATTGAGTGTGCGGGCCCCATCCACAATGGAGATGTAGTAAGGGGTCGGATTGGTCAACTGGTATTTTCCTCCTACCGCTTGCAGGGTAACTTTTTCTTGCCACGGCGCTTGGTTGCTGCCCGGCTCAACCAGCAGAGTTGCGGGGCGGTAGAAGAACTTGATCCGGGTTTGCAGTGCAAGCTGCAGGGTGTTTGGCTTGTCGCTGCGAGGGGGAATCTCCCGCAAGTTGAAGTAGAACAAGCTCTCTTTATCCTGGGGCAGCAGAGCGACAGCGGGTAATGCTTGCACCTTGACCAGGCTCTCCATACCCGGCTCCAGCCGCTGAACCGGTGGCAACAGGGTGAACGGACTATTTATCTTGTTGCCATTGGCATCTTCCAGCCAGGCCTGGGCCAGGTAAGGCAGTGTTTTGTTGTTATTGTGGATCGTCAGGCTCATTGAATTGGCTCCCGCCGGGTAGATCACCCGGGTACGATCCAATGAGACGGCAGCCTGAACCTGGCTAGCCATCATGGTTAGCAATAGAGGCAGAGTGAACAACAGTTTCTTGGTCATATCGGTTTATCTCAATCTGGTTATACAAAATCGATTACTGACAAGTCAGTCTCGCCGTCGTGTAGACTTCTGGTAGCGGTGATGGCAAATAAAAGCGGCAATGCTGCTCGCTGCCCCAGCGAGCCTCCACAGGACTTCCTTCATGCAGGCCTGCGAGATAGGCCATGCCATCATCACCGACCATCCCCAATTGTTGCCCCTTGTCATTGACGACTTCAGCGGCGAATGGAACTGGGCTGCCATCTGTTTTGACCAGTTCAAGCATGCGCTTGCCGCCCGACAACATATCGAAATGACGATAACCGATAGCTCCTTCGGTCAGGGTCCCCATGGAAATAGGTGTCCCAATAGGCTCAACATCATCACCCAATTGATCGATGTCGATGCTGGTTCGTTGACGATAGTAGCTGGATATATCGGCTACAACCGCCTTGCCATTTTGATTCGTGAAGGTTACTGGCCCGCCGGTGTGTACAGGCACACCGCTGGCCCCGTCAGTATCTACCATGATACGACTGCCCCCCATCATGCCTACCCGGTGCATGGCAATCCCCTCTTTGGTCGCAGTAATTCCGCCATTGATGGAGAGCCCTGCGGCTATTGAACTACCTGCCTGGTGACTAACGTTGGCCATCAGGGTGGTTTTGTCGCCAGTGTGGGTATAGAAACCGCTGGCGCTTTCACCTGCTGGCGAGGTTGAGGCCGTGACTGAGTAACTGTTACGGTCATCCACCCGGTTGAAGAGGCTGATATTGTTGGTGGTTTTGCCCCCCATGGTTGAGGCGCTGTAACTCACATGTTTGTTCAGCCCAAAGGGAATCGACAGTGTGAAGTACATGCCATTATCAGTCTGACGGCCCTGCTCGTTGTGATAGGTGGTGAGCGAGGTCGCCAGGCCACGCCACTCCATTACATCAAAATAGTGAGACAGAGAGAGGCTGATACGCTCACTATCTGTCTGGGACCAGTAAGACTGATGGGTGTAATCGATATATGCTCCCAGCTGAGCTGCTTTGAATTGCTTGCTTAGCCTCACGTTATAAAGTTCTCTGGAGCCGCCCCTGTATGGTTGGCCAATCTTGCGGGCGGCCATAAAGTCATTCATGTTCATAAAATCCCGCTCCGAGAAGCGGTAACCGGCAAACGCCACTTGGCTGTCATACTCTTCGAAGTTCTTTGAATAGTTGATTCGATAAGAGCTGCCAGTTTTTGAGCCCTCTGCCAACTGGGCACGAGATTCAGTGATATCGAAAGAGATAGCACCTAATTGCAGCAAATCACGTCCAACCCCGACAGAGAGTGCATCGTAACCCTCACTGAGCAGAGCCCCTCCCAACAGTGACCATCCATTGCTCACGCCCCAAGAGAATTCACTGCTGGCAAAGGCCGGTCCATCCAAGCGATGGGGTTGACTGCTGATCTTGCCACTATTGAACTTGTAGCGTATCGAGCCTGGTCGGGAGAGATAGGGGATGCGAGAGGTGTTGACCTGAAAAGTCTGCACCGATCCATCCTGCTCCTCTACTCTGACATCCAGGGTGCCGCTGACTGCGCTGCTCAAATCCTGAATACGAAATGGCCCGGAAGCCACCTGCGTTTCATAAATAACGCGCCCTTGCTGACTAATCACCACCTTGGCGTTGGTCTTGGCAATACCTACCACTTCCGGGGCGTAGCCACGCAAGTCGGGGGGCAACATGTTGTCATCGTTAACTACAGAGGCGCCTGTATACAGAAAGCTATCGAACATGGAGTTACCCAGATCGAGTTCGCCCATCGTCAACTTGGCGCTGAGTTCGGGTAAGGCGCGATAGGCATACACACGACTGACATCTAGCTCACTTTGGGAGCCTGCTTGCTCTTTGTTACGCTCATAACGACCCTGCCAGTCAGCCCGCAGCCGCCAGGCCCCCATATTGACACCTGCCACACCATAGGCACTGACATTGGTTGTGTCACCATTACCATGGGTCGAATGGTTCTCTTGCAGATTGATGCCATAATCGAGCAGGGCACCATTGACCCCTTCATCCCAACGTGACGGGGGATCCCAGGAGTCACTCACATAATCCCGATATGCTTGAGGGACAGAAATGAGAAGCGTGTCTTTGCTGATATCGCCCTTGATCACTATTCCTTCGAGTACGTCAGGATTAAGGCAAGAGCCACTCTTCCCACTAGTCAGCAGACGTTCCAGATCGTGATTTTTAAGGCCCAATTCATTGGCCAGCGCAACGGTCAAACACAGCTGTGAGCTGTTGCTGGAGGTTGCTTGAAACTTGACGTTACGCTCGCCAATAAAGGCATCGTTTACCACCATTTGCATGGAGTATTCACCGGGTACAATATAACCCGCCTGTTTAAAAGCACCTGATTCAATGCTTTCTTTATCTTTAACATCCAACAGGTCAGTATTGAACTCAATATCACCTGCGTGAGAACTTTTTGCCACACTCATAAAAATGAAAAAAATGGCCAACGATAATAAAGATTTTTCCATAGATTTCAATTTATAAGGTAAACAAAAGGAAACGCGCCTCCCTGCACGTAATTACTGGATAAATGTTTGATTAAATTTAAATATTTACTGGTAGGTCATGATAAAATCAGTGGTTGCACTAAATTCACCCGGGATTGCTTTTTCGCCGTCACCCGCTTTGATATTGCTTACCAACTTGGCACCAAATTTCAGGTGATTGTCACCCTCAACCAGAGTGGCAGCTTTGGTCGGGGTGCCCAAAACAACTTCAGAACCATCCAGTTGGCTAATCATGGCGATAGCCGCACCTTTTGCGAAACCATTAATGGCTAAATGTTTTTTCTCAGTATCATCAGGAATGCCGTTGAAGGTAATCGCGGCAGTTTTGGCGGTATCAAGAGAGCAGCCTTCAAGATGAATATCGAACGGACGCAGAGGACCCTCACCTTGATGCTCGAGTACACTGTTGGAGATTTGTCCCATATTAATTGTTTGATCTACGCTTTCCGGGGAGATAGAGCAGGGGGCATCTACAATCGCACCAATAAATTTGATCACGCCATGGCCTTGATCAGTTGCTGCTGGAGTTGCACTATTTTCAGCATAACTGGCGCCAGAGAATACAGCTAGCAATACAGAAGCTACAATTGCCTTTTTCATATTTTACCTTTTTAATCTGAATTGAGAGTTTCATTATTGACAAGACTAAGGTTGTCAGAAATGAAACAGGTTTTGAGAAAAAAATAAGTTTTTATTAGAAGATTTATTGTTGTGTCACGTCATCAGAGACATGTTGATGACTGATTTTGGTGGTTATTTAATCACCGGGGTTGATGGTTTTCAAAATATTTAAAAATACAAAAAAATACCAATAAAAACAGGGTTTTGTCTTTTACCTGTGATGTTGAAAAGGAGGGTTGGAAGTCATGGTATTTTATGTAATTTAATATATTTTGTTTTTTTGTTGTATTCTTTCTACCCCTTTAGGGTTGGCATGCAAAGTACCTGGAGATTCATGATGGTGACTGGCATGTTGGTTTGAACTTGTGATTTTTTTGATAAAGCGAGGAAAATAACAACTTATTTGCACTGATATATTTTATGTTGTTTTTAGATCTTTTATATTAAATTGCTTTCTGAAGTCGGTCACTCATTTAAATTGGTGGTGTTTAGTAAGCGTATAGCAATCAGGGTGATTAAAAATTCAGTGGATTTTATTTTTACTGGTGCGTGCATCACGCCTATCATTTTATAGGCGGTAAATGATGTTTTTGCTCCAAAAAGTTAGCTTGGTATCAAGGGTACCAATCTCACAGATAGCAAAATAAAGTGGCAAGTCTTCAATGATGAGTAGAGAAATTAAGATTGTCTACTTGAGTAGACTATTTCCTATGTTAAATAAATCATCAATGATTTTTGAAAGGATGTTTTTGAGGCTGGGATTCAGAGATGGCTTTTGAATATATTCAGTTTTGCACTGTACAGGTAATTATCTCTAAAAGTATGGTTGATAGAGGATTTTGTTGTGCGTGGAGCTTGGATGACGGATGCCATTACATTAACCGTGAGCTGTTTTTTTAGCTGGCAAGTTAGTAGCCAGTAACTTGTGCTGACTCGTTATCCATAGACATGGTTTCGTTTTATTCGTACGGTTAGGCCACTTTCATCCTGTTTCGAAATCAGTACATTGCCAGCAAATAGGATATGATCCGGAGTACTCTTGGTTGATGCAGGAATACAGTTGTGCTTGAAAATCAGATGATGCTGCTGGCGGTGTTCGAACGGGCGGCGCTGATGCTGATGACCCTCTTCTTCCTGACCCGCACCCGGCCGTTCCAGCGGCTGTTCCAGAAGCGGGATCACACCCCGGCTGAGCTGGTGCTGGTAGCCTCCATCTTCTGTTTGTTTGCAGTGTTCAGTACCTACACCGGCATTCCGGTGGAGGGGGCGCTGATCAATGTGCGGATCATCGCCATCATCTCCGGCGGCATCCTGTTTGGCCCCTGGGTCGGCATTCCGGCCGGGGTTATCTCCGGCCTGCACCGCTACCTCATCGACATGGATGGCCACACCTCCATCCCGTGCCTTATCGCCAGCATCATCGCCGGTCTGCTCGCCACCTGGTTGCATCTGCGCTGCCGCAAGTCGCGGCTCTGGCTCTACGGCATTCTGGCGGGGATGCTGTGTGAAGGGCTCACCATGCTGCTCATCTGGCTGCTGACCGAGCCGCACGAGGTGGGCGTCGAGATCGTCAGCCATATCGCTTACCCGATGATCGCCGGGGCGCTCTGCATCGGCCTCATCATCAAGCTGGTGCAGGATCTGGATGACGAGAAGGAGCTGATTGCCGCCAAGCAGGCCAAGCTGGCGCTCGATATCGCCAACAAGACGCTGCCCTTCTTCCAGAACATCGATCGCCACTCCCTCAGTCAGGTGTGCGATGTGATCCGGCGCGACATCAGCGCCGATGCGGTGGCCATCACAGATACCCATGACGTGCTGGCCTATGTCGGGGTGGGCAAGGACTATTACGAACTGGATGAGCACCACGCCATCAGCGGCATGACCCAGCAGGCGGTGCTGCTCGACCAGATCATCATCAACAACGATCTGCGCCAGTATCACCTCTCCGATTTCCACTCGGTCATCATTATTCCGCTGCGGGAAAACGGCTCGGTGAGCGGCACCCTCAAGATTTACTACCGCCGCACCCACAGCATCACCAGTTCGCTGCGAGAGATGGCGGTGGGCCTCTCCCAGCTCATCTCCACCCAGATGGAGGTGTCGCGCATCGAGCAGCTCAAGGAGATGACCCGCAAGGCGGAGTTCACCGCGCTGCAGAGCAAGATCAACCCGCACTTCCTGTTCAATGCCCTCAACGCCATCTCGTCGCTAATCCGCATCCGGCCCCAGCAGGCGCGCCAGCTGATCGCCAATCTGGCGGATTACCTGCGCTACAACCTCAACAAGGGGGATGAGCTGATCGACATTCAGGAGGAGCTGCAGCAGGTGCGCGACTACGTGGCCATCGAGCAGGCCCGCTTCGGCGACAAGCTGGAGGTGGTGTTCGAGGTGGACGATGTGCACATTCAGGTGCCGAGCCTGCTGTTGCAGCCGTTGGTGGAAAACGCCATCCTGCACGGCATCCAGCCCCGCAGCGCGCCGGGTCGGGTCACCATCGAGGTGAAGCAGCTGGCGGGTGGCATCCGGGTGGCGGTGCGGGACACAGGTTACGGCATCAGTCAGGCGGTGATCGACGGGGTGGCCGCCGGTCGGGTGGAGAGCCGCAGCATCGGCCTGATGAACGTGCATCAGCGGGTCAAGCTGCTCTATGGCGACGGCCTGCACCTCAAGCGGCTGGAGCCGGGTACCGAAGTGAGTTTCTATCTGCCGGATCAGGAGTCGATGCCATGCTGAGAGCCATCATGGTTGAGGATAAGTGTGTGCCGCGAGAGGTGTTGTCATGCTGAAAGCGATCATTGTGGAAGACGAGTATCTGGCTCGCGAGGAGTTGATCTATCTGGTGAATCAGCACAGCCAGATCGAGATAGTGGCGAGCTTCGAGGATGGGTTGGAGGCGTTCAAATACTTGCAGGATCACGAGGTGGATGTGGTGTTTCTGGATATCCAGATCCCCTCCATCGACGGCCTGCTGCTGGCCAAGAACCTGCACAAGTCGAGCCATCCGCCCCATATCGTCTTCGTCACTGCCTACAAGGAGTTTGCGGTGGAAGCGTTCGAGCTGGAGGCGTTCGACTACATCCTCAAACCCTACAACGAGCCGCGCCTCATCAGCCTGCTGCAAAAGCTGGAGCAGGCGGGCAAGTCGCAGGCGGGGCAGGGGAGCGAACCGGGGGCAGCGCACAATCGCACCGTCAATCTGGTGAAGGGGGAGCGCATCATCGTCACCCCCTGCGAGCAGATCTACTACGCCGAGGCCGACGAGAAGCTCACCTATGTCTACACCCGCGACGATCGCTACGTGATGACCATGACCATCAGCGAGTTTGTCAGCCGGCTGCCTGCCGAGGGGTTCTTCCGCTGCCACCGCTCCTACTGCGTCAACATCAACAAGATCCGCGAAATCGTCCCCTGGTTCAACAGCACCTATCTCATCCGACTCCATGATCTGCCGTTCGAGGTGCCGGTCAGTCGCAGCAACATCAAGGCGTTCCGTCAGCTGATGCGGCTCTGATTGTCATTCATTCCCGCCGATCTGCATTTCATGCCTTAATCGATCGGCGCGAACTGCGTCTTGCCTATAGTGGCCTCAATTTCCTTAAGGCCATCGACCGAGACGCATCATGACCAAAGAGATGAATCGCACCCGGTACCTGACACTGATCGGTACCATCATCACCCAGTTTGCACTGGGTTCTGTCTACACCTGGAGCCTGTTCAACGCCCAGCTCTCCGACAAGCTGGACGAGCCGGTGAGTCAGGTCGCTTTCGCTTTCGGCCTGCTCAGCCTCTCGCTGGCGGTCGCCTCCTCCATGGCGGGCAAGCTGCAGGAGCGATTCGGTGTGCGCAACGTGACCCTGGGCGCCGGCGTGCTGCTCGGCATCGGCTTCTTCCTCACTGCCCATGCCAGCAATCTGGCGATGCTCTACCTCTGCGCGGGCATTCTGGTCGGTTTTGCCGACGGTACCGGCTACCTGATGACTCTCTCCAACTGCGTGAAGTGGTTCCCGGAGCGCAAGGGGCTGATCTCCGCCTGTTCCATCGGTGCCTATGGCCTCGGCAGTCTCGGTTTCAAATACATCAACCTGCTGCTGCTCTCCAGCTCCGGCCTTGAGACCACCTTCCAGCTGTGGGGCTTGATTGCGATGTCCATGGTGCTGGTGGGCGGCATGCTGATGAAGGATGCGCCCAAGCAGGCCGCCTCCGTGCAGCAGAGCGAGAGCCGTGACTTCACTCTGGCCGAGGCGATGCGCAAGCCGCAGTACTGGATGCTGGCGCTGATGTTCCTCACCGCCTGCATGAGCGGCCTCTACGTCATCGGCGTGGCCAAGGACATCGGCGAGAAGATGGTGGGTCTGCCAGCAGTGGTGGCTGCCAATGCCGTCGCCATCATCGCCATGGCCAACCTGGGTGGTCGTCTGGTGCTGGGGATCCTCTCCGACAAGATGTCCCGCATCCGGGTCATCACCATCGCCCAGCTGATTACCCTGGCGGGCATGGCGCTGCTGCTGTTCGTGCCGCTCAATGCCAACCTGTTCTTTGTGGCGGTTGCCTGTGTGGCTTTCAGTTTCGGCGGCACCATCACCGTCTACCCCTCGCTGGTGAGCGACTTCTTCGGTCTCAACAACCTGACCAAGAACTACGGCGTCATCTATCTGGGCTTTGGTCTGGGCAGCATCATCGGCTCCATCGTGGCCTCCCTGTTTGGCGGCTTTATGGCGACCTTCCACCTGATCCTGGTGTTGCTGGTGGTGGCGCTGGTGCTCTCCCTCACTATCCGTCTGCCGGCTCCCGTGGCGCTGACCACCGAACGGGCCTGACAAGGCTCCCTGCCACAGCAAGCAATAGCAAAGACCCGGGCCATGCCCGGGTCTTTGCATTTCCGATGCTCGATCAGCGTGGCGCTAGCCCCAGCTGCTGGCGGGCCTTGCGGCAGGTATCCTCCACCATTGGCCAGTCGTCACCGGTCACCGTGATATGGCCCATCTTGCGGCCGGGACGGGATTCGCCCTTGCCGTAGAGGTGCAGATGCAGGCCGGGCTGCGCCAGCAGGGCGGCCCAGTCGGGCGTGCCGTTCTGCCAGAGATCCCCCAGCAGGTTGATTAACAGGGCGGGCCGCGCGGCGATCTGCTCTGGCAGCGGCAGATCGCACAGGGCCCGCACCTGCAGCTCGAACTGGCTGCACTCGGCGTTGTCGAGGCTGGGGTGACCCGAGTTGTGGGGGCGGGGCGCCAGCTCGTTGACCAGCAGTCGGCCTTCCACCAGAAAGAACTCCACCGTCAGCACCCCGACGTAATCGAGGGCTGCGATGATGTGCTCGGCGATCCCTTTGGCCTCGCGCTCCAGCGTTGGCACATTGGCCGGGGAGCGGGTCTGGTCCAGAATGCCACCGCTGTGCCAGTTCTGCACCAGCGGCAGGGCGCTGATGGCGCCGCTCGGACTGCGGGCCAGGGTCAGGGCAAATTCCCCCTCCAGTGCCAGCCGTTTTTCCAGCACGCAGGGCACGCCACTGGCTGCCAGCGCCGTCGCCAGCTCATCCAGATTGCTCACCAGCCACTGTCCCTTGCCGTCGTACCCTTCGCGGGCCGTCTTGAGAATGGCGGGTAAGAGTTCGCTGGCTTGTGTGGGGATGGACTCTTCCGGCAGTAGCGCCAGATAGGGGGCGACCGTGATGTTGGCTCCGCGCAGAAAGGCTTTCTCCTCGCGGCGATCCTGACAGACCCGCACCGCGCTGGCGGTCGGACGCACCGGCTTTTGTTTTTCGAGCAGAGCCAGGGTAGCGGCGGGCACGTTCTCGAACTCGCAGCTGATGGCCTCGCAGTAGCTGGCCAGTTCGTGCAGGGCTGCGGTGTCGTCATAGGGGGCGACAATATGGTGATCGGCGGCGGCACCGGCGATGCTGGCCGGGTCGGGATCCAGCACCACCACCTTGTAGCCGAGGCGGTGGGCGGCCATCACAAAGTAGCGGCCAAGCTGACCGCCGCCGAGCATGCCGAGTGTGGCGGGGGGCAGGATCATGTCGGCTCCTCCAGTTGCAGCGCCAGCACCCGGTCGCGCTCGCGGGTGCGGAAGTCGTTGAGCTGCTGCCGGTAGCGGGGGGCGTCGTCATCCCGGGCGACCGAGAGCAGGGAGACCGCGAACAGGGCGGCGTTGGCAGCCCCCGCCTCGCCGATGGCGAAGGTGGCGACCGGCACTCCTTTGGGCATCTGCACGATGGAGAGTAGCGAGTCCATTCCCTTGAGATGGCGGGAGGGGATGGGCACCCCCAGCACCGGCAATGTGGTCTTGGCGGCGACCATGCCCGGCAGGTGGGCGGCGCCACCGGCTCCGGCGATGATGGCGCGCAGACCGCGCTCGCGGGCAGTGGCGGCATATTCGAACAGCAGATCCGGGGTGCGATGGGCCGAGACCACCTGCGCCTCGTAGGGCACGCAGTGCTCCTTGAGGATGCGGGCGGCAGCCTGCAGCACGGGCCAGTCGGAGTCGGAGCCCATTACCAAGCCGATCAGGGGGGGGGTGTTCATTTTCTCTTAATCCTTGATGTTAAACGTTTGCTTTTGGTGAACAAAAAGAGCCGGCAAGCCGGCTCAGAATTTCTCGGGTCGCACGATTTCGACCGGTTGCAGAAAGGCGATCATGGCGTAATCGGGGTAGTAACGACTCTGCAGGTGGGCCAGCAGCCGCTCCGCCTGCTCCCGGCTGCAGATCGCCTCCAGCCGGATGTTGCCGCTCTCGCTCCAGCTGGCGTTGCGCTCGCCATGATCCCCTCGGCCGCGGGCATCTGTGATGGTGTAGCCGCGCAGCCCCTCGCGGGTGAGGGTGCGCAGCAGGGTCGGCTCCAGATTGGCTTCCGTAATGACGGTCAGCAGGGTGCGGGTCTCGGTCTGCATGTGGCTACTCCGTGAAGTGGCGGGCCCAGCTGTGGTAGAGCGGGATCCCCAGCATGATGTTGAACGGGAAGGTGACCCCCAGCACGGCGCTGAGGGACAGCCCCGGATTGGCCTGAGGCACGGCGATGCGCATGGTAGCCGGCACGGCAATATAGGAGGCGCTGGCCGCCAGGGTCGCCAGCAGGGTCAGTCCGCCGAGGGAGAGGCCCATCAGCTGGCCAGCTGCCAATCCCAGTCCCGCCGAGGCGAGCGGCATCAACAGGGCGAAGCCGAGCAGGAAGAAGCCATGCTTGCGTAAGTCCTGACACTGACGGGCGACGATGAGGCCCATCTCCAGCAGGAACAGCGCCAGCGCCCCCTTGAACAGGTCGACAAACAGCGGTTTGAGCGGGGCAATCCCGTCCGGCCCGGCCAGATAGCCGATGGCCATGCCGCCCAGCAGCAGGGTTACCCCTTTGCCGAGGAAGGTCTCGTGGGCCAGCATGCGCCAGCGGGTCTCGCGACTGATGCCGCGGGCGAGCACTATGCCCACCAGAATGGCCGGGATCTCCATCACCGCGAGGAAGATGGAGAGCTGGGATTCAAAGCTGATGCCCCGTTCGGTGAGCCAGTTCACCCCGACCGCAAAGGTGGCGACGCTGACCGAGCCGTAGTGGGCGGCAGTGGCGGCGGCATCCACCTGGTTCATCTTGAGGCGCAGCACGGCAAAGCCGAGCAGGGTCTGCACCACGCCCAGCAGGATCACCAGCGCCAGTTGTGGCAGCAGAGGTTGCAGGGATTGCTGGGCCAGACCGACGCCGCCCTTGAGGCCGATGGCCAGAAGCAGAAAGAGGGAGAGGGTGTCGTAGAGGGCAGGCGGCAGTTTGAGCTCGGAGCGCACCAGACCGGCCAGCAGACCAAACAGAAAGAAGAGTACAACAACGTCCAGCATGATGGTTCGCAGGGCTGTTCAGATAATGGTTGCATGCTAGAGCCCGCAATGTTTCGATAAAATCAGATTCTCGCTGATGGTTGTTCGGTAAAAACTGATTGGGGACGGCATGCTCAACTACAAACAGCTCTACTACTTCTGGCATGTGGCGCGCTGCGGCAGCGTGACGCAGGCCGCCGAACAGCTGCATCTCACGCCGCAGACCATCAGCGGTCAGGTGGCCGAGCTGGAGCAGTCCCTCGGTGTGGCGCTGTTCAACCGGGTGGGACGGCGTCTGGTGCTGACCGCCGCCGGACGGCAAGCGCAGGAGCAGGCGGGGGCGATTTTCTCGCTCGGCGCCGAGCTGGAGCACACCCTGCGCCACGCCAGTCAGGAGTTGACCATGCAGGTGGGGATCGCCGACTCGGTACCCCGTACCCTGGCGTTCGAGCTGCTGGCCCCCGCCATGGCGCTGGCGACCCCGCTGCGGCTGGTGTGTCATGAGGAGCGGGCCGAGCAGCTGTTCAGCGAGCTGGCCCGTCACAAGCTGGATATGGTGCTGATCGATCGCCCGCTTCCTCCCGACAGTGGTGTACGTGGCTACAACCACGAGCTGGGGCGCAGCCCGCTGGCGCTGTTTGCCAGCCCGGAGCTGGCGGCGCGGGCGCGGGACGGCTTTCCCGCCTCGCTGGAGGGGTTGCCGTTGCTGATCCCCGGAGAGAAGTCTGCCACCCACGATCGGCTGCTGGAGTGGTATCGCCAGCAGCGCATTCATCCCCATCTGGTGGGACAGTTTGATGACTCCACCCTGATGAAGTCGTTCGGCAAGGCGGGGATGGGGATCTTCCCGGCACCGCTGGCAATGGCTGACGAGATTGGTCGCCTCTACGGAGTGGAGCGAATTGCGACCCTCACCGACGTTACCCTCTCTTATTATCTGGTCTCGGCAGGGCGCCATCTCTCCCATCCAGGGGTACAGGCGGTGATGGAGGGGGCCCAGCAGCGGCTGGCAGCGCTGGCTGACAAGAAATAGAAATCTGGATGGCTATACATCCAGCTTGGCTCTGCCTATAATCCTCCCGCTTTGGCGCATCATGCTTAATAGGGAATCCGGTGAAAATCCGGAGCTGGCGCGCAGCGGTAAGGGGGAACGAAGCGACATCAGGGCACTGCCGTCAGGCGGGAAGCCGTCGCCGTAGGCTATCAGCCCCCGAGCCCGAAGACCTGCCAGAGTTCGTATTTCGGGCCGAGAGAAACCGGCCACGAAGTAGATACTTACGCGAACTTAAGGATCTCTCATGTCGAAGAAATTTCTGGCGGCTGCCCTGTTGCCGACGGCGGCGTTTGCCCAGCAGCTGACCATTCCCGTCAATCCCACCATGGTGGTGACCGCTACCCGCGTCGCCCAACCTGCCTCCAGCGTGCTTGCCCCGGTCAATGTGGTGACCCGGGACGAGATCGATCGCCTGCAAGCCCAGACCGTGACCGATGTGGTCAAGACCCTGCCCGGTGTGGAAGTGGTCAGCAATGGTGGCCGCGGCCAGATGAGCTCGCTGCGGGTGCGTGGTGGCACCTCTTCCCAGACGCTGGTGCTGGTGGATGGGGTGCGCAGTGCCTCTTTGACCGCCGGGATGACCGAACTGAACAATCTGCCACTCAATCAGGTCGAGCGGATCGAGTATATCCGCGGCCCGCGCGCCACCATTTACGGCTCCGACGCCATCGGTGGGGTGATCAACATCATTACCCGTCCCGACAAGGGGACAAATCAGCACAAGTTCAATATTGGTGCCGGTTCCCATCAACAGCGACAGGCTGCTTTCAGTAGCACCAGCCAGGTGGGCGAGGCGGGTCAGCTCAAGGTAGCTGGCGGTTTTGATGATGAAGAGGGTTACAACGTACATCCCTTGCCCGGCATCAACGATGGTGACCGTCACGGGCATCAGGGTTACAACGCCATGCTCGATTATCAGCAGGCGCTCGGCAGCAACTGGGATCTGTTCGGTACGACCCGCTGGTTTCGCAATGTCGCCCAGTACGACCGCTCTTCTGCGGCTTCCGCCTGGGGGCCTGCCACCCATCAGCGCAACGAGACCTGGACTGAAAACCAGAGCTATCAGCTGGGGTCGCGCTATCACGATGATCGCTATCTGAGTGAGTTGCGTGGCGCCTTCTCCAAACAGGATGCGTACGACTATCAGGACAACAGTGGCCGCGATCAGGCCAATAACCGGACCTACACCCGCCAGTACAGCCTGAACTGGGTCAACAGCTTGAAATTGAACGAGAGCTGGACGCTGGGAGGCGGGGCCGATTGGCAGAGTGATCGACTGGATGATCGCTCCCGCTCCTCCGGCTCCACGTATCCGGCCGACGCCAAAGAGCGTGACAACAACGGCCTCTATGCCCTTGCTCAGTTTGACAACCAGACCTGGCAGGCCGAGCTGAGCGGCCGCAGTGATGACAACGAGCAGTTTGGTCGTCACAACACCTGGCAAACTGGCGCAGGCTGGCGTTTTGTCGAGGATTACCGCCTGAGCGCCCGCTATGGCACCGGTTTCCGCGCCCCCTCCTTTAATGACCTCTACTATCCGGGCTCTGGCAATCCTAACCTGAAGCCGGAAGAGTCGAAGAGCAGCGAGCTGATGCTGGATGGTCAAACTGCGGGTGTCGAGTGGCGAGCCACCGGTTATCGCAATGACTTCGAACAGATGATCCAGTGGGCTCCCAACAGTCAGGGGATGTGGACACCACAAAACGTTGGCAAGGCGCGCATTGAAGGGATTGAGCTGGAAGGGGAGTTCGACACTGGCTGGTTGAGTCATAGGGTCTCTGCCGAGTACAAGGATCCCAAAGACAAGGTGACTGATAAACAGTTGCAGCTGATCTCCCGCAAAGGGGCCAAGTGGATTACGCAGGCGCAGTGGCAGCAG
>NZ_CP077210.1:3770000-3937500 GCF_019047065.1 Aeromonas sp. FDAARGOS 1414
CCCGAAACCGGGTGATCTAGCCATGGGCAGGTTGAAGGTTGAGTAACATCAACTGGAGGACCGAACCCACTAACGTTGCAAAGTTAGGGGATGACCTGTGGCTGGGGGTGAAAGGCCAATCAAACTCGGAGATAGCTGGTTCTCCCCGAAAGCTATTTAGGTAGCGCCTCGGACGAATACTACTGGGGGTAGAGCACTGTTTGGGCTAGGGGGTCATCCCGACTTACCAACCCCATGCAAACTCCGAATACCAGTAAGTAATATCCGGGAGACACACGGCGGGTGCTAACGTCCGTCGTGAAGAGGGAAACAACCCAGACCGCCGGCTAAGGTCCCAAAGTTCTGGTTAAGTGGGAAACGATGTGGGAAGGCTCAGACAGCTAGGATGTTGGCTTAGAAGCAGCCATCATTTAAAGAAAGCGTAATAGCTCACTAGTCGAGTCGGGCCCTGCGCGGAAGATGTAACGGGGCTCAAACCAGGCACCGAAGCCGCGGATTCACACTTATGTGTGAGTGGTAGGGGAGCGTTCTGTAAGTCTGCGAAGGTGTATCGAGAGGTATGCTGGAGATATCAGAAGTGCGAATGCTGACGTAAGTAACGATAAAGGGGGTGAAAAGCCTCCTCGCCGGAAGACCAAGGGTTCCTGTCCAACGTTAATCGGGGCAGGGTGAGTCGACCCCTAAGGCGAGGCCGAAAGGCGTAGTCGATGGGAAGCAGGTTAATATTCCTGCACGACTTGTAATTGCGATGGGGGGACGGAGAAGGCTAGGTGGGCCAGGCGACGGTTGTCCTGGTGAAAGTGCGTAGGTGGTGTTTCTAGGCAAATCCGGAGACACAACACTGAGACACGAGACGAACGCACTACGGTGTGGAAGCCATTGATGCCCTGCTTCCAGGAAAAGCCTCTAAGCTTCAGATTACAAGTCATCGTACCCCAAACCGACACAGGTGGTCGGGTAGAGAATACCAAGGCGCTTGAGAGAACTCGGGTGAAGGAACTAGGCAAAATAGAACCGTAACTTCGGGAGAAGGTTCGCTCTTGACAGTGAAGTCCCTTGCGGATGGAGCAGTTGGGAGTCGCAGTGACCAGATGGCTGGGACTGTTTATCAAAAACACAGCACTCTGCAAACACGAAAGTGGACGTATAGGGTGTGACACCTGCCCGGTGCCGGAAGGTTAATTGATGGGGTTAGCGCAAGCGAAGCTCTTGATCGAAGCCCCGGTAAACGGCGGCCGTAACTATAACGGTCCTAAGGTAGCGAAATTCCTTGTCGGGTAAGTTCCGACCTGCACGAATGGTGTAACCATGGCCATGCTGTCTCCACCCGAGACTCAGTGAAATCGAATTCGCCGTGAAGATGCGGTGTACCCGCGGCTAGACGGAAAGACCCCGTGAACCTTTACTACAGCTTGGCACTGAACATTGAACCTACATGTGTAGGATAGGTGGGAGGCTTTGAAGGCGTGACGCCAGTTGCGCTGGAGCCGTCCTTGAAATACCACCCTTGTATGTTTGATGTTCTAACGCAGGGCCCTGAATCGGGCTCGCGGACAGTGCCTGGTGGGTAGTTTGACTGGGGCGGTCTCCTCCCAAAGAGTAACGGAGGAGCACGAAGGTTGGCTAATCCTGGTCGGACATCAGGAGGTTAGTGCAATGGCATAAGCCAGCTTAACTGCGAGACGGACAGGTCGAGCAGGTACGAAAGTAGGTCATAGTGATCCGGTGGTTCTGAATGGAAGGGCCATCGCTCAACGGATAAAAGGTACTCCGGGGATAACAGGCTGATACCGCCCAAGAGTTCATATCGACGGCGGTGTTTGGCACCTCGATGTCGGCTCATCACATCCTGGGGCTGAAGTCGGTCCCAAGGGTATGGCTGTTCGCCATTTAAAGTGGTACGCGAGCTGGGTTCAGAACGTCGTGAGACAGTTCGGTCCCTATCTGCCGTGGGCGTTGGATGATTGAAGGGAGTTGCTCCTAGTACGAGAGGACCGGAGTGAACGAACCTCTGGTGTTCGGGTTGTCACGCCAGTGGCACTGCCCGGTAGCTAAGTTCGGAATCGATAACCGCTGAAAGCATCTAAGCGGGAAGCGAGCCCTGAGATGAGTCATCCCTGACCCCTTGAGGGTCCTAAAGGGCCGTTGGAGACCACAACGTTGATAGGCGGGGTGTGTAAGTGCAGCGATGCATTGAGCTAACCCGTACTAATTACCCGTGAGGCTTAACCATACAACACCCAAGAAGTGTTCTAAGGCTTGTAGCGAATGAACGAACTACTCAAATTCAGTGGTAATGACAAAGCAAACTAGCCAAGTTGTTATTCACATCAGCTTTCCAAGATTGAAGAATTTGCCTGGCGGCCATAGCGCCGTGGAACCACCTGATCCCATGCCGAACTCAGAAGTGAAACGCGGTAGCGCCGATGGTAGTGTGGCATTCGCCATGCGAGAGTAGGACACTGCCAGGCACCCAATACAAAAAACCCCGCTCATCGAGCGGGGTTTTTTATTGCCTACAATTCAGTAAATCGCCTTAATATTGACCTTTTATTCCCTCTTCCCTGCCGTTTTCCCTGTTTTTCCTCCCCTATTTTCTCCGGTTCTGCCATCGCCGCTGGCGTTGGTTGTCGTTATAATGGCCGCCCTCAAGCAAGGTGGTGGTATGAAAGCAGAATATCTACAGCGATTCGGGGGCATTGCCCGTCTTTATGGTCAGAACGCCCTGCGTTCCTTTAGCCAGGCTAAGGTCTGTGTGGTGGGGATCGGCGGCGTGGGCTCCTGGGCGGCCGAGGCGCTGGCCCGCGCCGGTATCAACCAGATCACCCTGATCGACATGGACGATATCTGCATTACCAACACCAATCGCCAGATCCACGCTATGCAGGGGACGGTCGGTCGCCTCAAGACCGAGGTGATGGCCGAGCGTATTCGCGCCATCAATCCGGATTGCGAAGTGAGCGAGGTGGATGATTTCGTCACTGCCGATAATCTGGCCGAGCATATCAAGCGGGAGTTTGACTATGTGGTGGACGCCATCGACTCGGTCAAGGCCAAGGTGGCGCTGATTGCCTTCTGCAAGCGCAACAAGATACCGGTAATTGTGGCCGGTGGTGCTGGCGGGCAGATGGATCCGACCCAGATCACCGTGGCCGATCTGGCCAAGACTATTCAAGACCCGTTGGCGGCCAAGGTTCGCTCCGACCTGCGCCGCTTGCACAACTTCAGCAAGAATCCGGCGCGCAAATTCGGGGTGGAGTGTGTCTTCTCAACCGAGCAGCTGAGCTATCCGGATGGCAATGGTGGTACCTGTCAGGCCAAGGCGGCCAGCGATGGCACCATGAAGATGGATTGCGCCTCCGGCTTTGGCGCTGTGACGCCGGTGACGGCAACCTTTGGGCTGGTTGCCGCGTCCCGGGTATTGAAGAAGATTGCCGAGCGGGGGGCCCGCGCCGAGAAAGAGAGCGAGAATGAAGAAGCCGGGTCGATTGGTGAAGCCTAATCGATCACTGAACAGCGCGGGTTAGACAGCCTGTTCCCGGATCGCCAGCACGATAGCTCTGAGCCCGTTACCTCGTGACGGGCTCAAGTGTTTCTCAAGTCCCAGTTCGGTGAAATACCCTTCCATATCAAATGCCTGGATCGCCGCAGACGATTGGTGGTTGAGTGCTGCCAGCACGATGACGATGAGGCCACGCACGATGCGGGCATCGGAATCACAGGCAAAGTGCCAGCAGCCATCCTCGCTTTGTTCTCCCTTCAGCCAAGCCTGGCTTTCACACCCCTTGAGGTGGAACTCCTCCTGCTGCCATTCGGCGGGTAGCGCTGGCAGCTGCTTGCCGAGCTGGATGATGAGTCGGTACTGGTTCTCCCAGCCGTGGGCGGCGGCAAACTGCTGGCGGATGGTGTCAGCGTTGGGCTCAAGGCCGATCTGGGTATAGGTTGCTAGGCTGCTCATGAGTTTGTCTGCCTTAGAAGAAGTCACTGAGTTTGTGCAGGGCTGCCAGCAGGGCATCGATATCGTTCCGATCGTTGTAGCAGGCCAGCGAGGCCCTCATGGTGCCGCCTATCCCTAAGCTCTCCATCAGCGGCATGGCGCAGTGATGGCCGACCCGTAGCGCTATGCCCTGCATGTCGAGCAGGGTGGCAGCATCCTGGGGATGGATCTCATCCAGCAGGAAGGAGACAGCCCCTGCCCGTTGTGCCGGTTCACCTATGAGGCGCAGGCCCGGCACCTGGCGCAAGCCTGTCACCAGATAGTCGGTGAGTGCTTGCTCATGGCGCACCAGGGCAGCCCTGTCTTGCTCCGTCACAAAGTCGATGGCGGCGGCGAGGCCGATAGCGCCAGCGATATGGGGGGTGCCCGCCTCGAACTTGAAGGGCAGGGTATTGAAGGTGGTGCCGCTGAAACTGACCCGATCGATCATCTCGCCACCGGCTTGCCAGGGCGGCATCCGCTCCAACAGCTCGGTGCGGCCCCACAACACACCGATGCCGGTCGGGCCATAGAGCTTGTGACCGGAGAAGGCGTAGAAGTCGCAGCCGATGGCCTGCACATCCACCTCGAGATGAGCCACCGCCTGGGCTCCGTCGATCAGCGTCACGGCGCCGACTGCCTTGGCCGCTGCCACCATCTCTTTGACTGGATTGACGGTGCCAAGGGCATTGGATATGTGGGCCACGCTTACTAGTCGGGTCCGTGGCCCCAGCATGGCGTGATAGGCGGCCAGATCGAGATCGCCCCGCTCATCGAGCGGGATAACCCGGATCACCGTGCTGGTGTGCTGAGCGACCAGTTGCCACGGTACGATATTGGCGTGGTGCTCCAGCGTGCTGAGGATGATTTCGTCCCCTGCCTTGAGCTCGCTTATCCCCCAGCTCTGGGCCACCAGATTGATCGCTTCCGTGGTGCCGCGGGTCCAGAGCACCTCGTGGCTGCGGGGCGCATTGATAAAGCGGGCGACCGTCTCGCGGGCAGCCTCAAAGGCGCGGGTGGCACGGCCACTCAGGGCGTGGGCGGCACGGTGCACGTTGGCGTTGTCGACCCCATAGTAGTGAGCGATGGCATCCAGTACCGCTTGCGGTTTCTGGGTGGTGGCGGCGTTGTCCAGATAGACCAGAGGGTGGCCGTTTACCTCCTGCGCCAAGGCCGGAAACTGGCTGCGCAGTTGGTCGTGCTGTTGCTGATTCATGCTCCCCTCATCATCCGGAAAAAGTCATCATCTCGAAAGGTCGGCCATGATCCTGAAAATAGCGCCCGAACACAAGGTGCGATAAGCCAGATGAGCGGTTGCCTGCCGTGCAGCAGGTACGGCTCGTCGGGTGATTTCTGGTACAATGCCGCCCCTCATCATAAGCCAAGAGATCCGGCCCATGAAGCTCAACCCCAATCAGAACGAAGCGGTCAAGTATGTCTCCGGCCCTTGCCTGGTGCTGGCGGGTGCCGGATCGGGCAAGACCCGCGTCATCACCAACAAGATTGCCTATCTGGTGCAGCAGTGCGGCTACAGTGCGCGCAACATCGCTGCGGTCACCTTTACCAACAAGGCAGCGCGGGAGATGAAGGAGCGGGTCGGCCAGACCCTGGGTCGCAAGGAGGCGCGGGGGCTGATGGTCTCCACCTTCCATACCCTGGGGCTCGATATCATTCGTCGGGAGCACAAGAGTCTGAATCTCAAGGCGAACTTCTCCCTGTTTGACGACACCGACCAGCTGGCGCTGCTGAAAGAGTTGACAGAAGACGAGCTCGACAACGACAAGGACAAGCTATCGGCCCTCATTACCCAGATCTCTAACTGGAAGAACGATCTTATCCTGCCCGCCCGCGCCATGCGTATTGCTCGCGGGCCGGAAGAGGTGTTGATGGCCCAGCTCTACGATCGTTATCACCGCCAGATGGTGGCCTATAACGCGCTGGATTTTGACGACCTCATCGTGATGCCGACCCTGTTGCTCAAGAGCAATCAGGAGGTGCGTGAGCGCTGGCAGAACAAGATCCGCTATCTGCTGGTCGATGAGTACCAAGACACCAACACCAGCCAATACGAGCTGGTGAAGCAGATCGTCGGCGAGCGGGCACGTTTTACCGTGGTAGGGGATGATGACCAGTCCATCTACTCCTGGCGCGGTGCCAAGCCGCAGAATCTGGTGCTGCTAAGCGAAGATTTCCCCAGCCTCAAGCTGATCAAGCTGGAGCAGAACTATCGCTCCAAGCGGCGGATCCTTAAGTGCGCCAACATCCTGATCGCCAACAACCCGCACGTCTATGACAAGGCGCTCTTCTCCGAGTTGGATGAAGGGGTGAAGCTCAAGGTGCTGTTCGCCAAGAACGAGGAGCACGAAGCGGAGCGGATCGCCGCCGAGATGATGGGACACAAGTTTATGAACCGCACCCGGTTCAAGGATTACGCCATCCTCTATCGGGGCAACCATCAGTCGCGCATCTTCGAGAAGGCGCTGATGACCAACCGGATTCCTTACCGTATCTCCGGCGGCACCTCGTTCTTCTCCCGCACCGAGATCAAGGACATCATGGCCTACCTCAAGCTGCTGGTGAATCCGGACGAGGACACCGCCTTCCTGCGGGTGGTCAACCTGCCGCGCCGCGAGATTGGCCCCACTACCCTCGAAAAGCTCGGCCAATACGCCAATCAGCGCGGTAAGAGCCTGTTTGCCGCCAGCTTCGAGCTGGGGCTGGAGCAGCACCTCTCCGGGCGCGGACTCGTGGCCCTGCAGGCATTCACCAACTGGTTGGTGCGCCTTGGCGATCAAGCGCTGCGTGGCAATCCGGTGGAGGCGGTGCGGGACATGATCAAGGAGATCCACTACGAAGAGTGGCTCTACGAGACCTCGCCCAGTCCGAAAGCGGCCGAGATGCGGATGCAGAACGTCTCCACCCTCTATCGCTGGATCACCGAGATGCTGGAAGGGGATGAGCTGGAGGAGTCGATGACGCTGGCACAGGTGGTCACTCGCCTCACCCTGCGTGACATGATGGAGCGCAACGAGGGGGAGGATGACGCTGATCAGGTGCAGTTGATGACGCTGCACGCCTCAAAGGGGCTGGAGTTCCCCTATGTCTACATGGTGGGGATGGAGGAAGGCTTGCTGCCTCACCAGACCAGCATCGATGAAGATAATGTGGAGGAAGAGCGACGTCTCGCCTACGTGGGGATCACCCGGGCTCAGACCGAACTGACCTTCACCCTCTGCAAGGAGCGGCGTCAGTTTGGCGAGTCGGTACGTCCGGAGCCGAGCCGCTTCCTGCTGGAGCTGCCGCAGGATGACCTTGAATGGGAAAACCAGAAGAAGGTGACTGCCGAGGAGCGCCAGCAGAAGGGGCAGATGGCGGTGGCCAATCTGCGCGCCATGTTCAAGAAAGATTAGGAGGTTGCGTTGCCGGGGGATAGCAGTGGAATGATGTCTGCTCCCGGCATGGGGGGAGATATATAGCGTCCTTGCCCCATCCGGCAGCCGATATCTATCAGCTTCTGTAACTGCTGCTGGTTCTCAATGCCTTCAACCACAAGGGTGTAATCGAGATCCTGACAGATATCCCGCATGGCGCGGATCAGCGCCAGATCTTTGGGGGACTGCAGCATCCGCTGGGTAAAGCTGTCATCCACCTTGATGTAATCTACCGGGAAATGGAACAGGGCGTTGAGGGAGGAGAAGCCGGTGCCGAAATCATCGAGGCTGATCTGGATACCCTTGGCCCTCAGCTCATGCAGGGAGGCCAGCGCATCGGAATCCTGCCGCGACAGCTCCCGCTCGTTGAATTCAAAGATCAGATAGCCTGGTGCTATCCCCTCCTCATCGATAATGTCCACCAACCGCATGATGTGATCATGGTTGACCAGATGTTTGCCGGAGAGGTTGATGGCGACCTTGAACTTGCTCTGGCCCGAGATCGGAAGCCACACTTTCAGTTGCTGGCAGGTGTGGCGCAGGATCTGATAATCCAGCTCCAGAATCAGGCCACATTGCTCCGCCAGCGGAATAAAGTCGAATGCATCCTTCAGAATTCCCTCTTCGGTCAGCCAGCGCGCCATCACCTCCAGACCGGTCAGGCGGCTATCCTGTAGCCGGATCACCGGTTGGTAGTAGGGGACGATACGCCCTTCCCGCAGGGCCCGAGCCAGCATCTCTTCCGGCGAATTCCAGTTCTGGTTGATGCAATCATCCGAGTAGCTGACGATGCGGCTGCGGCCATTGCGTTTGGCCTGGTACATGGCCAGATCGGCCTGGTGGAGTAACTGGCTGATATCCGATGTCTGTTCGGACACACTCGATACCCCCAGGCTGACGGTAATACTCAGCTCATTGCCAAGCAGCCGGAACGGATAGGAGAGGCGGCTGATGATACGGTTGAGCACCGGGCTGATGTCATCTTCATGTTTGCTGCTATCGAGATAGATGACGAACTCGTCGCCCCCCAATCTGGCCACCATATCGTTTTGCCGGATGCAGGTCTGGAGGCGGCGGCTTACCTCCTTGAGCAGCTGATCACCAGCACTGTGGCCCAGGGTGTCATTGATCTGCTTGAAGTGATCCACATCGATGAAGATCACCGCAAACCCCGGTGACTTGTAGCGGTTGTAGTGGGTCATGGCTTGATTGAGGTGGTTCATCAACAGTGCCCGGTTCGGTAGCTGGGTCAGCGGGTCGTGAAGCGCATCGAATTGCAGCCGCCGTTCCAGCTCCTGATGCTGCTTGAGCTGCTTTTGCAGCCTGAGGTTGGTCTGACGCAGCTGTTGCAGCCGCTGGTTGATGGAGTCTTCACTATTGATGTCGTTAAGCTGCTGGCGGATCCGCTTCAGCTCCAACAGCAGGGTGAGCTGGCCACGCAGGAAGTCGAGAAACAGCTTGTCGTCTGTCTCCAGCGGTTGCGCGGTGCTGATGATGAAGTGGGCGAAGTACTGTTGTTGCAGCCGTAGCGGCATGCTGTGCCAGTAGGTTGCCTCCCTGTTGACCTCGATATTGCTGGTGCTGTGGCACAAACCGCTGATGAATTCGTCGCTTTGACGAGGATGTGCGGGATAAATCTTCTCAAGCGTATGGCTGTGGAGCCTGACCAGCAGCATATCCTCAATGGCGAGCATCTGGCGCAGCACCGCCTCCAGCTGGGAGAAGAGCGCCTGACCGGGCAGGGTGTTGGCCAGTCGCATGATGCGGCTGATGCTCTCGATTTTCTTTTTCCAGTTCGGGTCTTTGCGGATCAGCGGCGAAGGCAGCTCGGTGAGATGGGAGCCCGCTTGGGTTTCGGTCAGCCGCTTGGATAGACACTCCAGCAGCAGGCGTAATGTGGGCAGGTCGGATGGTTCGCCGCGAGCCAGCAGCCACTGCACCTGACCATGTTCGATAGGAAAGACGCACCACCCTTCGGCCTCATCGAGCTGGGTGAGCTGATCGGTGATGCGGGACTGCTCCCGCCCCAGTTGTTGCTTGAAGGTATCGCTGATTTTGTAGGCGTAGAGCCAGTTCAGACCACTGTCGGAGAGGCCCAGCATGCCGAAATGCTGCAACGGGCAGAGCTGGTTTATCTGCTTTATCAGATCATCATAATCGCTGCTCTGCGCTGTAGGGGGAGCCGGAAAATCCATAATGGCAGAGACCAACGCCAACAGAGGAGTTGAGTAATGGGGTTCGATGGATTGGGACGACATGTGCAACTCCCGATATGTCTACCTTACAAGAGTAGTCGGAAGCCGATAGATTGAAAGGGCCGCAATTGCGGCCCTTTCAAATACTTACAGCTTGTCGATCATGTAGTGGATGGCGTTTTCAATCTCTTCATCACTACAGTTCGCACAGGTGCCGCGCGGAGGCATCATGCCGGACTTGCCGGTAAAGCCTTCAATGGCATGTTTCTTGAGAGTATCAATGCCCTGGGCGATGCGAGGATCCCAGGCGGCCTTGTCACCCCGTTTGGGGGCACCAGCGGCGCCGGTGTCGTGACAGGCAAAGCAGGCGCCCTTGTATACCGTTTCGCCATCGCGGGGACCGGAAGAGGCGGCCGCCGTCGGTGCAGCACTCGCGCCGGCAATACCTTCCAGATCCTTGGCGGTATAGACCTGACCGATTGGTTTGATCCGCTCGGCAATGGCTTCCGGTGACATCTCATCGGCAGCAAGCACTGCCCCAGACAAGCTGGCGGCCGTCATCCCGACAGCCAGCAAATAGCTCAGTTTTTTCAACACGCTCATATACTCCCAGCAGTCTTTTATTATCCATGTAAACGACGGGATTATAACCGAATAGTTACAGCCATTTAAACGCTTGTGTGTGAAGTGTTAAACACTCTGCGTACAAAGTTTTGGCCGATATCACGGCAATTTGGGTGGTGGAGATAAAAAGAAACCCGGCATTCGCCGGGTTTCGAGTAACCAAGGGGTGAAAAGGGTTATTTATCCCAGCTCAGGATCACCTTGCCGGAGTGGCCGGAGCGCATCGCATCGAACCCCTGCTGGAATTCGTCGATGTGGAATCTGTGGGTGATGATGGGGGAGAGATCCAGCCCGGACTGGATCAGGCTGGCCATCTTGTACCAGGTCTCGAACATCTCGCGGCCATAGATCCCTTTGATAAACAGCCCCTTGAAGATCACCTTGTTCCAGTCGATGGCCATGGTGGAGGGGGGGATGCCGAGCATGGCGATCTTGCCGCCGTGGTTCATCTTGTCGAGCATCTCCTGGAAGGCGCTCGGGACGCCGGACATCTCCAGCCCCACGTCGAAGCCTTCGGTCATGCCCAGCTCGCTCATCACCTCGGCCAGCTTCTCCTTGGCCACGTTGACCGCGCGGGTGGCGCCCATCTTGCGGGCCAGCTCCAGTCGATATTCGTTGACGTCGGTGATCACCACGTGGCGCGCACCCACATGGCGGCAGACGGCGGCTGCCATGATGCCGATGGGGCCTGCCCCGGTGATGAGTACATCTTCACCCACCAGATCGAAGGAGAGGGCGGTGTGCACCGCATTGCCGAACGGGTCGAAGATGGCGGCCAGCTCGTCCGGGATATTGTCCGGCAGCTTGAAGGCGTTGAATGCGGGGATCACCAGATACTCGGCAAAGGCACCCGGGCGGTTGACGCCAACGCCAATGGTGTTGCGACAGAGGTGAGTGCGCCCGGCGCGGCAGTTGCGGCAATGACCGCAGGTGATGTGCCCTTCGCCGGAGACCCGATCGCCGATGGCGAAGCCGCGCACCTCCTGACCGATGGCGACCACTTCCCCAACATATTCGTGGCCGACCACCATGGGTACCGGAATGGTCTTCTGGGACCACTCGTCCCAGTTGTAGATGTGGATATCGGTGCCGCAGATGGCGGTTTTGCGGATCTTGATCAGCAGGTCGTTGTGGCCGAGCTCGGGGGCCGGCACATCCGTCATCCAGATGCCGACCTCTTTGTGCAGTTTGGAGAGTGCTTTCATGGCTGTTCCTTCAATATGAATGCAGAAAAAAGGGGCTGCAGCCCCTTGATTCAAATCAGATAACGCCGAGTTCACGGCCGATGCGGATAAAGGCGTCGATCGCCTTGTCCAGCTGCTCGCGGGTATGGGCGGCAGACATCTGGGTGCGAATGCGCGCCTGGCCCTTGGGCACGACCGGGAAGGAGAAGCCCACCACATAGATACCGGCTGCCAGCATGCGGCTCGCCATTTCGGAGGCCAGTTTGGCATCCCCCAGCATCACCGGAATGATGGCGTGGTCGGCGCCTGCCAGAGTGAAGCCAGCGGCGCTCATCCGCTCGCGGAAGTAACGGCTGTTCTCTTTCAGACGTGCGCGCAGGTCGTGACCTTCCGCCAGCATGTCGATCACCTTGATAGTGGCGGCAACGATGGAGGGGGCCAGCGAGTTGGAGAAGAGGTACGGGCGGGATCGCTGACGCAGCCAGTCGATCACCTCTTTCTTGCCGGAGGTATAGCCGCCGGATGCGCCGCCGAGCGCCTTGCCCAGGGTGCCGGTGATGATGTCGACCCGATCCATCACGCCGCAATATTCGTGGGTGCCACGACCGTTTTCACCGATAAAGCCGACGGCATGGGAGTCATCCACCATCACCAGTGCATCGTATTTGTCCGCCAGAT
Organism: Aeromonas sp. FDAARGOS 1414; assembly: GCF_019047065.1. Lineage (NCBI taxonomy): Bacteria > Pseudomonadati > Pseudomonadota > Gammaproteobacteria > Aeromonadales > Aeromonadaceae > Aeromonas > Aeromonas sp. FDAARGOS 1414. The sequence goes on from NZ_CP077210.1 coordinate 3,782,089, forward strand.
CGCAGATGGATTTGAGGTCGGCGATGACCCCATCCATGGAGAAAACGCCGTCGGTGGCGATCAGCTTGAAGCGGGCGCCATCGGCGTCAGCCTGTTTGAGCTGGGCTTCCAGCTCGGTCATGTCGTTGTTGGCGTAGCGATAGCGCTTGGCCTTGCACAGCCGCACGCCGTCGATGATGGAGGCGTGGTTGAGGGCATCGGAGATGATGGCATCTTCGGCGCCGAACAGGGTCTCAAAAAGACCGCCATTGGCATCGAAACAGGAGGAGTAGAGGATGGTGTCTTCGGTGCCGAGGAAGGCAGACATCTTCTGCTCCAGCGCTTTGTGCTGATCCTGGGTACCGCAGATGAAGCGTACCGAGGCCATGCCAAAGCCGTGGCTGTCGAGTCCCTGATGGGCGGCGGCGATCAGATCCGGGTGGTTGGCCAGTCCCAGATAGTTGTTGGCACAGAAGTTCAGTACCTGCTCACCGCCGACGGCGATGCTGGCCTGCTGGGCGGAGGTGATGATGCGCTCCTGCTTGTACAACCCTTCAGCTTGCACCTGGTTCAGTTGCTCGGTCAGGTGACGATAGAATCCGTTAGACATCCTCGATCCTTAGTGGCTATTTCAGCTGCGTATCAACAGAGGGCGACATTTTACTGCAATCTGTTGCGGTAAATTCAAATGATTGTGCTGATATTCAACAAATGTGAAACAGATCTCACCCAGCTGGTTGGGCCAGCTGACGGTAGTGCAGCTCCAGCTGCTGGATCTGTCCGGCCACCTGGGGTTGCACATAGGGGCGCAGCAGGAACAGCACCTTCAACACGCCCTGATAGAGCAGAGGTTTGGTGATGCGGGTGTTGGGGGCCTGGGCAATCTGGAAGGGGATCCAGCAGGTCACCACCATCTTGATGGTCTGGCCCAGATCCGGCAGGTCTTCATCGCTGACATCGATAATGCCCCCTTCGCGCAGGCTCCTGAGCAGGGCGACCACGGAGGAGCGCATCTGCTCCTGGGCCTTGAGGTACTTCTGTTGCAGCGGCTCGTCACGGCTCAGGATGTCCGGCAGGTTGGCGTAGAAGAAGCGGAACTGCCACATCAGATAGAAGATGGCATCGAGATAGCCCATCAGATCCTGCAGGGTGATTTCACGGTTGCGGGTCGGCACGAAGCTCTCGCTCAGGTGGCGGGCATACTGGTCGAAGATGGAGTGGATGATGTCTTCTTTATTACGGAAGTGGTAGTAGAGGTTGCCCGGGCTGATGCCCATGTGCGCCGCAATATGGTTGGTGGTGATGTTGCGTTCACCCTGATCGTTGAACAGCTCGGTCGCGCTGTGAATGATCCTGTCTCTGGTTTTCATCACTCATTCCTCCAACGGGTTCCGCTTGGGGCAGTTTTGAACAAGGTCGAATCCCCGGACGGCCCGTGATAAACTTTTCGGCAATTTCAAATTGGCTCACTATACACAGCTTTAACAAGCAGTCACATGTAGCCATCAACGTACGAGAGGCAAACTCCATGATCGTAGTAACTGGCGGTGCTGGCTTTATCGGCAGCAATCTGGTCAAGCAGCTGAACGCTCAAGGACGGACCGATATCGTGGTCATTGATGACCTGACCGACGGCACCAAGTTCGTCAACCTAGTCGATCTGACCATCGCTGACTACATGGACAAGGACGAGTTTCAGGCGCGCATCGTCTCCGGCGACGAGTTTGAAGAGTGGGACAACGGCATCGAGGTGATCTTCCACGAAGGCGCCTGCTCTGCTACCACCGAATGGAACGGCAAGTTCATCATGGAGGTCAACTACGAGTACTCCAAGGATCTGTTCCACTACTGCATCGAGCGTGAAATCCCGTTCATTTACGCCTCTTCTGCCGCGACCTACGGTGGCCGCAACGACAACTTCATCGAAGATCCCAAGTTCGAACAGCCGCTCAACGTCTACGGCTACTCCAAGCAGCTGTTTGACCAGTACGTGCGCCGCTGGATGCCGGAGATCAACTCTCAGGTTGTCGGCCTGAAGTACTTCAATGTCTACGGCCCGCGCGAGCAGCATAAAGGCTCCATGGCCTCCGTTGCCTTCCATCTCAACACCCAGGTGAAGAAGGGCGAGAATCCCAAGCTGTTCGAAGGTTGCGATGGCTTCCCGAACGGTGGTCAGATGCGTGACTTCATCTATATCGACGACGTCTGCAAGGTAAACCTCTGGTTCTGGCAGCACCCGCAGCACTCCGGCATCTTCAACTGCGGTACCGGCCGTGCCGAGCCATTCCAGAACGTGGCCGAAGCGGTGATCAAGCATCATCAGAAGGGTTCTATCGAATACATCCCCTTCCCGGATCACCTCAAGGGGCGCTACCAGAGCTTCACCCAGGCTGACATGACCAAGCTGCGCAGCGTGGGTTATGACGCCGAGTTCAAAACCGTTGCCGAAGGGGTAGCGGATTACATGGCCTGGCTCAACCGCTAACGGGTGAGCACAACGCGGCAGTTTGAGCGCAAAACCGGAAGTGGGCACTCGCCTGCTTCCGGTTTCTGGTCTCTGTGGCTGCTTGCCGTTCCTCTCTTCTCTACCGGGTAACCGCGCGATGAATATATTGATGGCACTCTCCCAGCTCGAGGTAACGGGAGCTGAGGTCTATGCCACTACGGTCGGTAACGAACTGACCCGGCGTGGTCACAACGTCTTTTATGTATCAGATACCCTGACCAAGCCGACTCTTGGCCCAGTCTTCAAGCTGAGATTCAACAAGCGCAGCATTCTGCGCCGCTTCTGGCACGTCTTTTACCTCATCTATCTCATCAAGAAGCATCATATTCAGTTGGTGCATGCTCACTCCCGCGCCTCCGGCTGGAGCAGTTATGTGGCCTGCAAGTTGACTGGCACCCCGATGATCACCACGGTGCATGGTCGCCAGCCGGTACACGCTTCGCGCAAGGCCTTCCATGCACTCGGCTATCGGGCGGTTGCCGTTTGTGAAGATATTGCCCATCAGATAGTCGACAATCTGGGAGTGGATCCCGCGATCGTGCAGGTGCTGCGCAACGGTATCGAAACCGACAAATTCCAGCCTGTGCCTGCGCCGGATAATCCAAAGTCGGTGATCGCCATCATTGGCCGTTTGAGCGGCCCCAAAGGAGAGCTTTGCTACCGCCTGCTCGACGAAGTACTCGATCTGGATGCCTGCAAGGTACGGATTGTCAGCGGTACCAAGGTGCCGGAGCGCTTTGCCCGTTTCGAAGATCGTGCCGAGTTTGTCGGTTATGTCGATGATGTGCCTGCCTTGCTCGCAGGTTGTGATCTGGTAATTGGTGCCGGTCGGGTAGCGATGGAAGCACTGCTCTGTGGTCGGCCCGCCTTTGCCATTGGTGAAGCCAAGGCAGTTGGTCTGGTAACCGAACAGAATCTGGACGAGGCGCTGGCCAGCAATTTTGGCGATATCGGCCCCAAGGATCTGGCCATCGATTTTGCCGCACTGAAGGGCGAAATCGAATCCGCCCTCGCAAGCAAGGTGGTGCCGGAAGTCATTCGGCAACGCATTCAGGATGAGTATGGCTTGCAGGGGGTAGTATCTGGCCTCGAAACCATCTATCAGGATGCCGTAGTCGAAACACTGCGCCGCGAGATGCCGGTCATCATGTACCACCGTTTTATCGAGCAGGATAGCGAGAAAGGAGTGCATGGCACCTGGATGCCGATCACCATGTTCGAGAAGCATCTGCGCCTGATGAAGTGGCTCGGCTACGAGACCCTGACTTTCCGCGATTTGGCGGACAAAGGCTTTATCCACCGTCTGCAATACGGCAAGAAGTACCTTATGATCACCGCCGATGACGGCTATCAGGACAACCTGACCCGCATGCTGCCGCTGCTGGAAAAATATGGTTATAAAGCCGTGGTGTACGTGGTTACCGGTGAAGGCTATAACCGTTGGGATGTGGAGCATCCGACCAATCCGGACACCAAGGTTTCATTGATGAGTGGTGAGCAGGTCAAGGCGTTGGCCGCTAGCGGTCATGTGGAAATTGGTGGTCATACCCTGACCCATCCCCGCTTGAGTCAACTTACTGCCGAACAACAAGCCCATGAAATTCAGGAGAATAAACGCCAACTGGAGGCCCTGCTTGGCCATCCGCTGCTCTCGTTTGCCTACCCTTACGGAGATATGAACGAGAGTGCCAAGGAGCAGGCTATCGCCGCCGGGTATCGTTTTGCCGTCGCTACCAATAGCGGCCCCAAAGCAATGCACCAGGACCCTTTCCAGATCCGCCGGATTGCCATCTTCCCCCGTACCGATGTATTCGGGCTGTGGCGAAAAATTCGTGGGAATTATGTGTTCAGGAAATAACTTGTGAATTTAGATAAAAATTGCCTACGACTAAATATTATTGTGCAATTTGCAGCTTTTTTATTTGGCGCAATAGTTTTAACGGTCCCCAGTGGCTATGGATATGGGCCCAGCATTTTAGTTTTGGCAAGTGTTTTTGTCTTTTGGCGTAAAAAATATTATTTGGCAATGAGTTCAGAGGTGAAAATATTATCATATATATTCATCTCTTTTTTTGTCATCCAAGCAGTGTCAATCTGGATTGATGGTGGCGCACTCAAAGAGTTAGATCGACCAAGTCGTTTGTTAATGGCTGCAATGACCTTACCTTTATTAAGTGTGTTCCCCATTAACATAAACGTTCTTATTGCTGGCCTCTCTATAGGAGCAGTGAGCTCAGGTCTAATCGCAATATATGAAAAGTTTTATCTTGGAATGCCTCGAGCTTTTGATGAAAGCATGCCAATTCAGTCAGGAAACATCAGCATGACATTGGCATTGTTATGTCTGTGTGCTTTTTTCTGGTTCCGCCATTTAGGGAAGAAAAACATTGCTGCCTTTATGCTTCTTTCATTTTTAATGGGGGGGATAGGCAGTTTTCTCTCCGGGACCAGAGGTGGCTGGGTTTTACTTCCAATCGTCTTGTTTACAATAGTTTTTTATTTTAGAAAACAGCTATCCCTCAAAGATGGTCTCTATGCAAGCACTGTATGTGCCTTGTTGCTTTTCTTGGCTATGCTTCCGCAAAGTGGCGTAATGGATAGGATATATAATGCAAAAGCGGATGTTGTTCATTATTTTGATGGTGTGAATCCGGATACATCTCTAGGCATTCGATTGCAGTTGTGGGAAAGTGCATATAACTCTTTTTTGGAAAAACCAATTTTTGGTTGGGGAAATAACGGAATTCGCTTATCACAATTAAACCAATATAATAATGGTTCTATATCCGAGTTCATTTATAATTTTAACTCACATGCACATAATCAATTTTTAGATGAATTGGCTAAACGCGGCATTATAGGCTTCTTGATGTTAGCTCTGCTGTACTTTTATCCACTTTGGGTTGCGAGTAAAAATAGAGATAACTTATTGGTCAGTAGTATGTTGGCGGTTTCATCATTAACTCTTGTTGATTATAGCTTGAGTCAAGCATTTATAAGTCATAACTCCGGGATGATATTCTTCATGTTTTTATTTTCGGCTTTAATTACCACAATAAAGGTATCGCCTTTGGAGGGAAGAAAATGATTAAGAAATTGCAATCATGGCGCGATATCATTCGTCGTAAAATAGGGATTGTGCTTTTTGACCGATCTTTGAAATCAGCTTCAAGTAAAGATGGTGCTATAGTCTTTGTTCGTTGGGATGCCAAATTGGGGGATGCCATAGTATCATCTTGGGTCGCTCGTGAAATAAAAAAGAAGTTTCCAGGCAAAAAAGTAGTTGCAATTACAACCCCTGAGATGAGGTCTTTATTTAAAAACCAATTTCTTTTTGATGAAGTTTATTCTATTCCGAAAAGACCAAGTTATGCAGCACTCGCCTCATTGGCTAGAGATATAGGAGATATTGAATATCTTGTTCATCTTACTAATGAAATGAAGATGAAAGATATTTTCTTTATCTCAAAATTATCTGTAAAAAATGTTATTGGTATAGATGACAAAATAAAATGTGTGAATATTAAAATTGGTCATTTAACCAAGAATATTCACTTCTCACAGAAGTTTGCCTTGGCCGTTAATAAAATGGGGGTTGATAACCCCGATACAGATTATATTGTTCCAGAATATCTTGAAGATGAGTCAAGCGTTAAATCTAGCTGGCCTGATAATCCCACAATCTGTTTTAATCCTTACGGTAGTGGCAGCTCACGAACATTTAATGATGAAAAAATTATCGAGATCCTGAAGGTTATGTTGAGCAAGCCTGGATATAATGTATGTTTGCTCTATCCACCGATAAAGAAAATTGAAACAGAACACAATATCAGGAGAATGCCTGATATCTTAAGGGAAAGAGTTATCACACATGACTCATCCCATTCTTTAGGTGTTCTATTCGCTCAAATAAGAAATAGTATCGGTATCGTGTCTGTAGATACGGCGACAGTACACATTGCCGCAGGGCTGAAAAAACCTATATTTGGAATATATAATGATAATTTTGGTAAAGGTGAAAACCGGGAGTGGTTACCAAATTTTGAGAAAGCCATGGTAATGTATGTTGATGCCAAAAAAGAACAAAATGTAAACTACATTAATATGGAGGAGTTTGAGAATCAATTTAATGATTGGTATGTTCAGTACATAGCACAATAATTTAGATTTCTGCACCATAGCCTGGTGCAGAATAAAAATTAAAGCATCGCCTTTATGTATTTATTTACCCATATATCTAGTCTGTATTGATTTTTTATCTCGTCAGATATGTGATGATAAGGGATCGTTAAAAAGTCAGGTGAGACTTTTAGATCTGTATCTGTTATGCAAAATATATTGTTGGGATGAAAGAACGGAAATGTCTCTGCGGTATTGTTATTTGATATTATTTTTTGTTCATAGGCAAGAGACTCAAAGAATCTAAAAGACAAGCCTTTTTGTGACTGGTATCCTATATCAAGAATACAGTGATAAGCCGATGAGATTGCCAATAGTTCATCACCAGTAATTGGCTTGGTAATTATTTCGATTCTCTTGTCTCTTATTTTTTTGATCTTTCGGTGGTGATCAACATAAATCATGATTTTAATTTTTAAGTCTGGGTTGGCATCCAGAAATGCAGTCATAAAGGCGTAGCGTTCACGATCAAAGCTAAAAATACCAAACACATCACCATCATAGTTTCTGTTTGGTTGGAGTGGGGTTAAATTCTTTTTATAGTAGTTAGTTACTGGTGTAAAGCCATATTTTTTAACATCTTGCGGATCAAAGCTCAAAACTTTATCAAAAAGTGAAATGTTTTTGATATTATTTGGCATTCTGAGAGTACTGTCCCACAGGTGGCAAATCATCCTGTTGGTGCATTTTTTGAGCTGTGTCAGATGTTCTGCCGTGTAAATATCAGGATTAGTGAGGATAGTGATATCAAAGTGGCGGTTTTTTGTAAAACCATTCAAAAACTGGGTGGTCGACAGCCAGCTTCTTTCTTGTTTTAAATTTCTTTTAAACAGAGCCTTTGAAATTAAGTTTGATATTCTCTCTACTGGGTGCAGGTAATCATATCTAGATATTTCTCCATTCTCAATAAATGTAACCACGTGTCCTTGTTGTCGCATCTCTTCAACTATCGGGGTAATGAGCCCTGCGTTATCGATACCTATTAATAGGATATTCATTGGATTAGCTCTCAAAATGACATTTCAATGTTATTTCATTAAATTTAATAAACTAAAGTGACATAAATGATTTTATGGTCTCTGTACTAGAGAATGGGCTGTAAAAATGATCTGGTATATGCATTTTATCAATATCCATACGAGATATTTTTTGCGCTATTTTGGGAATGTCAAAAAGGGAGCAAAGGTTATCTTGCAGTGGCCCAGTAAGAATTTCTGCCGGCCCAGACGGGCAATCCACGCTGATTACCGGGGTATGGCAGATGAGTGCTTCAATAAGCACTGTTGGCAGCCCTTCAGCATCGGATGTCAGGATGAGCGCCTGAGCGGTTTTGATATAGGGGTAGGGGTTCTTCTGAAAGTCGATGATCTTCACCTTGTTGGCAAGGTTCATCTCCTCGATCATGGCTTCAATGTGAGGGCGTCGCTCCCCTTTGCCCATCAGAACGAGTGGCGTAGCAACGCCGCTTAGCTGATATGCCTGCAAGAGACGATCGTGGCGTTTTCGTTCTTCGAAAGTGCCGACATGGATGAAATACTTGTCGAATGGCTTGTTGAAAGGCTCATCGGCCAACGCCTGAATTTTCTCGATATCAAACGGATTGTAGATAACCTGACACGATTTTGGTGTGGCTCTTACATTGTGCAAAATGTCGTCCGCGATGCCTCGAGATACGCAGATCAGTTTCTTGCCATTATAGAAACGCTTGAATTTTTCATATCCTTTGGCATTGTCTTTGGCAAAGCCGGTGACATTTCCGTGGATCCAGTAATAAATATTCAGTGTATCAGGCAGGTGTCTGGTAATTTTGTCACATGAGCATGAGATAATTACGTCAGGCGAGATCTCTTGGACTTTTTTCAAGATCAGAGATGCTTGTATTTTTTCAACCGCAACATTGGATATGGCTTTAGTCAGCTTTGTGACAATGCCAAGATTAATCGGGTGAATGTTGTCAGGTAGCGTATGGTCTATTTTTTCCCGCAAGGTAAACAAGGTAACATCGACACCTGCATCTTTTAGCAAGGATGCGGTATTGAGCAGAACCTTTTCCGCACCACCACCATACAAGTCTTCAACAATGAATAAAAACTTTTTAACTGGTGGGGTCATAACTGCTCCGCGGGTCTCATAACTGACTGGTAAATCTACTAAAAATGTGAATCGTAAACGAGCAAAATCAGGTGGCAACTGTTAAAGTCGTTAGCAATTTTTTCAATAGGTGTAGATCAATGATTGGTCTTAGTGGGCGCTACCATAACGCATTATTCGCGGTCTGTATATTTGCTGGGCTGCTGCTCTCCTGGTTGTTTTCTGTTAATCAGCTCCTCACCGGCGACCAGACCCAGATGCTCTACAAGGGTTACCTTGGAGCCTATGAGGGGGTCTGGCTCAGCTATGGCAATGCGGCGAGTGCGGTGGGCAATGTGCCGGGGAGCTTGTCGGCCTGGCTGATTGGTGGGCCGCTGCTACTGTGGGATTCTCCCTATGCCCCCATGGTGTTGCTGCTGGTGATGCGGTTGGTCGGTTTTCTGCTATTTGATGCGGTTATCCGCCAGGTGTTTGTTGACCCCGTATCGAAGGGCAATGCGCGGTTGCTGTTTCTGGTGCTCTGCTGGCTCAACCCCTGGTTCCAGTATGAGAGTTTGCTCTACAACCCCTCCTATCTCTTCCTCTTCTCGGCCATGCACTGCTGGTCGGCTTGGCATATGCGCGAGCGGGCCTCCTTCTGGCACATGATTGTTCATCTGCTGGCTATCGGTATGGCGATGCAGTTGCACTACTCCTGGCCGTTGCTGGCTGTGATCTCCACCTACCTCTTCTGGCGCCGAATCCTCAAGGTGAGCTGGAGCGGGGTGGTGGTCGCTGCCCTGCTGATCGGTGCCTCCCTGATCCCTTACGCCATGGAAGTGATGAGCAACAGCCATATCACCCAGAACGTCGATCCCGAAGCGCGTCAGCGCTATATCGGATGGGGGCTGGTGCATGTCTATCCGGTGCTGAAATCGGTGATCTACTGGCTGCGTTACGGCTCCTGGCTGTTTGCCAGCAAGCTGGTCAACGACACCCAGTTCATCTGGCTGGCGGGTCATGAATATTTGCAGATGACAGCAGTCTGGCTGTGGCGGGTGGTGATCTACGGGGTGGGCTCTGCCACCGTGTTGCTGGCGGCCAAGGCCAACTGGCAACTGTGGCGGGATCTCAAGCCGCGTCTGCTGCGCAGCGACCGTGCATCAGTGGACGGCACGAGCTGGCTCGGCCTCTATGCGCTGGCGGCCGTATTGGCTGTGCTGGTGAGTGCGGCGCTCTCGCCCATCATCTTTAACTATTGGCACCTGATGCTGATATTCCCCTATGCCCTGTTCCCGATCCTGCTGTTGCTGGTTAGCTGGAGCCGCAACCATCCTCAGTGGGTTGGCAAGGGGCTGCTGGCAGCCACCCTGTTCTGCACCGCTGTGAACCTGATTGCGGCGAGCGACAGCACCAAGTTCTCCTATCAGGCGGACTACAAGCAGCAGGTGCAGGAGTATTTGCAGGAGATGAAGCTGCAACCCAAGTAACTGGGTTGTGTGATCAGTCGAAGGGAGGCGTAATGCCTCCCTTTGCTTTTTCCGTAGCTCAATAAGCGGGTTGTGGTTGCCGGTTATCGCTGGTGGCGTAGCCGACCTGCTTTGGTGGCCATTGCACCAGCTGCAAGGGCATAGCCGGAATGCAATAATCTACAAGCTTTCAGCTTGTTTGCGGTGTATCTATAACCCATGAATACCACCGATTCCCTTATCCGCTACTGGCAATCCCCGCACCTGCCGGGGGTCGAGCTGTCACACTCCCACCACAGGGCGTTCAGCTACGGCCGCCATGTCCATCTCGACTACCATATCGGGCTGGTGCAGCGGGGTGGCCAGAAGTTTATCCACAAGGGAAATAGCCACCATCTGGTGCGCGGGGTGCTCTCTACCGTTAACCCGGACGAGGTGCACGACGGCCTCAGCCTGCTGCCGGAAGGGTACGAGGTGCGGGTCTTCGCCATCGCTCCCCAGCAGCTGGCGCTCTGGCTGCCGGAGCAGCCGGAACCCTTCTTCGACAAGGGATTGCAGAGCCGCCCCGACCTCTATCAGGGCTTTGCCCAACTACACGGCTATCTCGACAACCCCAAGGCCGATGGCCTGCTGATCGAGAGCCAGCTGCTCGCCCTGCTGGGGGAGCTGCTGCATTTGGCCCCCGAGGTACACCAGCTGGCCGATCCCCAGTTGCGATTCCTGCGCGACTACCTGATGGCTGCCCTCGACGAGCCCCACTCGCTGGAAGAGCTGGCGGGGCTGCTCGGGCTCGACCGCTTCGCCTTCCTGCGCCAGTTCAAGAAGCGCAGCGGCATGACCCCCTATGCCTGGCTGAAACGGCTGCGGCTGGAGCAGGGCAAGCGGCTGCTGGCGAGCGGGATGGCGGTGAGCGAGGTGGCGCTGGCGGTCGGCTTCTTCGATCAGAGTCACTTCCACCACGGTTTTCGCCAGGCATTCGGTCTGACACCCGCCGAATTTCGTGCCCAGATGCAATCTTTTACAAGCCGCGCCCCCCGCTGATCCGCCATGCTGGCGCTCCGTCGTTAAAGCGAGAGTTGTTATGCTGACCAGTCTGTTCGTTACCCTCGGCCTGATGCACCTGATTGCACTGGCCAGCCCCGGCCCCGATTTCGCCCTGATCCTGCGCACCAGCCTGCACCGGCCGACCGCCCTTGGCGCGGCGCTGGGCATCTCGCTGGCGATCATGGTGCATGCCACCCTGAGCCTGACCGGGATCAGCATGCTGATCGCCAGTCACCCGCTGCTGTTTATGGTGATCAAGTGCTGCGGCGCCCTCTATCTGGGCTGGCTGGGGTGGGGCGCCCTGATGGCGGCTCGGCAGCAGAGCAGTTCCGTGATGCAGAGCGCCGCCAACGAGCTGCGCGGCTGGGGCAGGGGCGTGCGCACTGGCCTTGCCACCAATCTGCTCAACCCCAAGGCGCTGGTGTTCTTTATCGGTCTGCTGGCCGCCATGGTGACGCCAGAGGTGGATGGAATGACCCGCAGCCTGCTGGTGGGCGAGCTGTTCATCATTTCCCTCTGCTGGTTCGGGCTGCTGGCGTGGAGCCTCTCCACCGATCGCGCCCAGCGCCTGCTGCTGCGGGTGCAGCGGCCGCTCAATCTGGTGACCGGCGTGCTGTTTGCGGTGGTCAGCCTCTCCATTCTGGCGAGCATGGGCGCCGAGCTGGTGGCCTGACGAGTCGGCGCATGGGCCTATACTCCAACAAGGTTTACCTGTCAGGAGTGCCCGGCCATGCGTCTACTGCCTCTTTGCTGGTTGTTGGGAATGACCCCGGCGCTGGCGGCCCCGGTTCAGCTCAAATTGCTGGAGTGGGGCTATCTGCCAGCGGGTTATGAACAACAGTTTGCCGACTATGCCAAAGCCCATGGGGTGGAGGCGACGGTCAGCCGGATCGAGCCGCTGCTGACCGATTTCGACAGCGTCTACCGCGCCCTGCGCACCCGCAGCGCCGATGTGGTGCTGCCGACCAGCTACTTCTACAAGGCCCATCACCAGCCGCTGTTCAAGCTGCTGCTCCCCATCGATTTCAATCGCCTGCAGCACTACCCCGAGGTGAAGCCCGCCCTCAAGAACACCGAGTATGACAAGCAGGGGGAGCGCAACTACTCGGTGCCCTTTTCCTACGCCATGTTCAGCCTCGCCTATGACAGCAAGCAGGTGCCGCAAGCGCCCACCAGTTGGCAGGTGCTCGCCAACAGCTCGCCGCCCGGTCAGTTTGCCGAGTTCTGCGACCAGTTCGAGCCGCTGCTCTTTTCGGTACTGCTCTCGCTGGGCAAGTCGCCCGCCCTGTTTGCCAGCGGCGAGATGCTGGCCGACAAGACCTTGCAGCAAGAGGTGGAGCAGCAGCTCTCGCAGCGGCTGCGAGCCAGTCGCGGCTTCTGGTTCAATCAGGCCAACCGCTGCGAGGATCTGCGCCAGCAGACCTTTGCCACCACCTGGGGGCTGGAGCTGGTGGAGTGCAACAAGCAGAACGAGCAGCAGTGGCGGATCGCCATGGTGCAGGAGGGGGCCATCTATGCCCTCGATGCGATCTCCATCGCCCGTCATGTTGGCGATGATCCTGCACGGCTCAAGGCCGCCTACCTGCTGGTGGATTTTCTGCTGAGCGCGCCGCTGCAACGCCAGATGCTGGTGGGCACGCCCACCATTTCGGCCAGCAATATTGCCTCCCGGCCACCCCTCAGCCCGCAGGAGCAGGCGGTGCTGCCGGATCGCCCGCTGCCGGAGTTTGACGAGCGACTGCTGGTGCCCGCGTTGCCCGCCCATATCAAGAATCGCTACAAACGGATGGTGCAGCAGGCGATCGTCGCCAGCGGCAAAGAGGGGCTGGTCAAGCAGTGCCCCTGGGATCTCGATAACTGATGAATGAGCCTGCCGCTTCTCCGGTGGCAGGCAAGTTTGCGCAAGATGATTGATGATCGGTCATCGCCCGTTCCAGGGCATTCCCCCGTTCAACTCATGCCGCCCGCGGCTCGCATCGTTTGAAAAAACTGAGCGCTTTCCGCAGCCCCATTTAGCCGGATTAAACAACCGAACCCTCGCCAGATTGCCGTTCGTACCCTGGCTGACCCTGTACAAAAGTGCCTCAATTGTGACAACTTGGATGTGAGCTGAACAATCCTGATCTGTCCCTTGTGGGAAGGTGATGAATAGGTTATTTCTCTGTGACATTGGCGGCATCCGGCACGGGTTATCCAGCCATGTGGTGCGAAATCCACCGCAAAAACAAACAGTAAAATGCAGGAGCAAATATGAAAAAGGTCGTGATGGTTGCCGTGGCTGCGGCCCTGCTGGGTGGCTGCGCCGTCAAGAATCAGGTATCCCACAGCTTGCAGGCGATCCCGTTGACAGCCTTCCAGCAGAGCGAGAGCAACCCCAATCAGCGCGTCTACAAGGAGCCGGGTGTTGATCTGCGCCAATACAATGAGGTGCTGCTCGATCCGCTGCAGTTTATTCGTCAGGAGAACGGTCAGTGGTATCTGCTGACCGCCAATGAACAGAACCAGATTGGCCGCTACTACCACGACAAGTTCCAGAGCGAGCTGATCAAGCAGGGCGTAAAGATCGCCACCGCCCCCGGCCCGAAAGTGATGCGGATCCAGGCCGCTGTCACCAACTTCGACCTGACCCGCCCCGACCCCAAGCTGCGTGACCTGCTGCCGGCCAAGATCGCCATCAACGTCACCCGCGAAGTGATCGGCAAGGAGCCTTATCTGCTCAAGGTGGGCAGCATGGCCCAGCTGCTCGACTCCCAGAGTGGCAAGCTGCTGGTACGGGTGATGGATGCCCGTGAGAGCACGGATACCACCCACAAGGATGAGCCCATCACCGCCGAGGAGATGGAGAAGATGATCGACCAGTGGGCGGCCAGCCGTGCCAAACAGCTGGCGGACAATCTGGGGCGCTGATCGATTGGTGCGTCCAAGCGGGGCGCAGCGGGAGCCTTTTGGGCTGCAATAATGGCAAGATGTTGATAAGGTGGTCATTTTGCAGGCAGGAGAAAATGATATGAAACGCGTGTTGTTACCCATCCTTGTTGCTGGCCTGTTGAGTGCCTGCAGCACCTCGTCACCCACGCCGGAGTGTGCACCGATGGCGGGTGGCTGGCAGAGTCAGCCGTTGCCCAATGCGGAAGGGGAGGCTGCGCTGGCCAGCGTGCTGGCTCGCATGAACACGGCCGCCAAACTGCAGAGCATCCGCGAGGTGCGCAGCCAGGTGGTCTCCGGGGTCAACTACGACATCGAGTTCCAGCTCGACAACGGAGAGGTGTGGAACACCCGTGTCTATCGGGATCTTGCCGGCAACTACCAGATGACCCGCCCGGCTGCACAGGGCGAGCTTCCTCCCTTGCCTTGCGTCAAGGCCAAGTAATTCCTGCTTGTTGAGCCCCTCGTCAGAGGGGCTCATCTGACCAGAAAATTTCTGCTTTTCTCCCCGCATTCTGACAGTCAGGATGACCCCTCCCGTGACTGCATCCTCATAGAAAAGGAACCGCTATGAATCGCCACCCCTGCATCAAACACTGGAGCGAGCTGCAAGAGCAGACGCCGCGCTACTACTCCGGCAGTCAGGAGCCCCTTTCTCGCGGCTGCGCCCTCGGCAAGCACTTCGGCTTTAGCCGCATCGGCATTCACCACGAGATTGTCGAACCCGGCCATCGCACCAGCTGGCCCCATGCCGAGAAGACCGAAGACGAGTTTGTCCATGTGCTGGAAGGGACTCCGGATGTCTGGCTCGACGGCGTGCTCTATCGGCTGCAACCGGGTGACTCGGTCGGTTTCAAGGCCGGTGACGGGCTGTCCCACGCCTTTATCAACAACACCGAAGAGACTGTCCGGCTGCTCTGCATCGGCGATACCGATCGGGAGGACAACCGCATCCACTACGCCGTGCACCCCGAGCGCAATATCACCCTCGGCAAGCTGCACTGGGATGACGTGCCCGAGCGTGAGCTGGGGGATCACGACGGCCTGCCCGACAAGCTGCGCGAGAGCAACGGCCCCTTCTAGAGCGCAGCCCTTCTGCGCACCAGATCTGCACCACCCGATATAAAAAAGCCTGCCGCGTGGCAGGCTTTTGCTATCTGTTTGCCGCCTGTAGCGAGCGGCGCTTATTGCAGGTTGAGCCCGCCCAGATAGTCGCGCTTGCCGAGATCGACCCCGGCGCGGCGCAGCAGGGCGTAGGCCATGGTGAGGTGGAAGTAGAAGTTGGGAATGCCGTACTCATGGACGCAGGTATGGCCATCCATCCCCTTGCCGCCCGCCCAGTGGGGCAGGTAACGGCCGCTGGCATACTGGCTGTAGTCCGCGTCCAGCTTGCCTTGCAGATAGCTGATGGTCTTGCCGATATGGGCGCGCAGATCGGCGATGGTCTTGGGGTCATCGCCCATGGCCGGCAGCTCGCTGTGGCTGGCGGTGGCCACCACGGCGCGGGCCGAATCGCAGCAGATCAGCACCTGCTTGGACAGCGGCAGCATATCGACGATCAGCCGATCGCCGAAGAAGTTCTCCACGTTGAACTGCTTCGCCGCGGCGTGGGCCTCGGCCTTGGCCAGACAGTGATCCAGATTGGTCAGCATCTTGATGAACTGGGCGGTAATGTCGCGATTCATGAGCACTCTCCATCTTGTTGAAACAGCGGCCCGCTTGCGCGGCCACGGTGAATGAGACTGGCTAATCGGCCACCAATATACCCCAACCGCTGCCGGGTTCGAGCCCGCTACGATGAAAAGGGCAGGGCAGCGCTACTTCGCGCGACAACCGCTGGCCAAGGGGCCATGCTCGCTTTCTGAACCTGTGAGTCCCTTATCGCCCCTTTTTTGATCTGTGACATAAATCACCTTTTTTCAGGGGCGTAGGCTGAATGCGGTTGTCCTGGACACGCGCCTGCGCATTCGCCAGGACACAAGAAAAGGAGAATGAGATGAAGATCTATGACCGTAACCGCAATGTGCTGAACCAGGGTCAGCGCGTCATGATTGCCGCCACCGGCGCAGTCGATTTTCTGAAAGAGGCCCACACCGATAATATGACCCCCTATCAGGCGGAGCATGAGAAGTGCGTGCTGCTGGCAAACTCCGGTGAGCGCTACGCCCCCATCGAGTTGATTAGACTAGGCTGATCCCTTTCCCTGTCACCCTACTCTTTACAATTCACCCGGCCGCCGCGCCTGACGGCCGGGTTTCTGATCTCCCCCCCTTCATCCCACCAAATGCCGAAAAATTGAGCTGGGTCACACCCCGCTCGATTTGAGCGATTGTCAGTCAGTGCAGGCTCATGCGAACCTTTAAGCCCCGTTAACTCACTAAAAAATAACGACTATGTTCAGGCGAATAATGATGGGCGCCGCCCTGCTGTCGGCGGCGCTGCTTTCCGGTTGTGCTTCCGTGCCCATGGCCGATGCCACCGCAGACGCGCAGGCCAAGCAGTTTGTAGCCCCCAAGGATGCGGCCAACCTCTATATCTATCGCAACGAGACCTTCGGTGCGGCGGTGAAAATGCCGCTGCTGGTGGATGGTATGGCGGTCGGCGATACCGTGGCCCACACCTACATCCTCAAGCAGGTGACACCGGGCAGCCACACCATCACCTCAAAGTCGGAGAACGATGCCACCCTGACCCTCAGCACCGAGGCGGGTAAAAACTACTACGTCTGGCAGGAGGTCAAGATGGGCCTGCTGATGGCCCGCTCCAAGCTGAGTCAGGTCAGTGAGGAGGAGGGCAAGCAAGGGGTGATGGAGAGCAAGTTGGTCAAGTGATCAGATGCTTCCACCTAAAGAGCTGGACGTAATCGAATAATCGGAGAACAGAGATCAAATGAAACTGAATAATTCTTTAGTTCGTCGTGGTGGAAAAACATCATCAACTTGGTCTGGTAATACAGAGAAAATTTCAGCCTACACAGACAATAAAGGCCTACGCTTCCGTTTTTCCATTCCATCAAAGGGTGGCGGAGATACTGATATTCTGCTCAGCGTGGGTAACGAAGATATGGCGGAGCTGCTCAAAGTTCTTGCTAGAACATGCCCAGATTTGGCTAGCGCATTTGCTGAAGCAGGAGGCATCGCAGTTGCTGAGTCACTCAAAGCTTTAGCACAGAAGGGGGCTGGCACGTAATTCGGAACAACAAAACGTACCTTACGACGCATTTATTGGTGTTTCGATACGGAAATTCTGAAACTTAGCTATGGCGTTATAGGGTCCATCGGTTCGTATAGCGAGGGGAGGGAATGATGGCTCGGCGTGTCAATCTGCTGGAGCGGCGCAACAACAGGTTACTGGTGGGGCAAATTGACCTGTTGAGTCGTCATGTAGTTGGCCGATTGGCCTTATTCAACCTGCCTTCTTTACGCGTTCATTTCAATGGGCTTTGCTAATCAAACCCGTTCTTCTTGAAAAGAACTGGGATGATAAATTGAATTTTCTCAAATTTTTATAGGGAGAATATTATGTCTGATAAAATAAACTACCCTGATCTTATTTACTCTTTGAGTACGAACTCCTTAGGTCTTAACAATGGCGGTGACTTGCCAATAGGCATCTTAATAATTTTTGTTTTCGCAGTAGTGCTATTTAAAACAATGAGCAATTTAAATCTTTCAGAATTAGCTCATACATATGAAATGATGAGGAAGAGAAATATTGTTGAATTGGTTGAACGATTGAATGATAAAAGTGAGAATGATGATTCATATATGCCATTGAAAGAAAAAATCGAAGCCTATGATTTTAAATTGGCAACAGGCATATATACGAGTGAAGCAAGAAGAAAAGTTTTAATTGAACTGCATAGCATGAACCCTAAAATAAATACGTGGGAAAGATTAAATAGTGCTATGAAATTTATGGGCGAAGATGACTCTATCAGAGACTTTACGAAGCGAGATGTTCTTGAGAAAAAATTATTTACACTACTCGGACATCTCTGTGAAATGTTAGCGGTGCTCTCTCTATTATTTACTGGGTTATTAGGTGTGTTCATTTCAGACACGAATTTCCAAGAGCTAATATGGTTGCTATATACAATTATTTTCGCTTTTTCTGGTGTATTTTTTCATCGTCAAAATTGGCCGTATATTTCAGCAGAAAAGATAAAAACAGTGATAAAAAACACCATGAAACACAATGGCGAAAATTAGAGTTTATTTGCCAAGCCTCAATGATAGGCTCAGTAAATAATAGAGGTTATGCCCATATCCTCGAATATCAGAATACGAGTCATATTACGCTAACGTCCGATCACGCTTCGCTAATCGAACCTACAGACCTATTTATCTTTAAGGTACGCATGAATTCCAACGCATCTAAAAATAAATCAGAAAGTTCTTGTCGAGAAATCACCATATCTTCATTAACTTTCCAAGCTATACCGACATCATAATCAAAACCTGGATACGCTATCTGGAAGTCTGTTTTCTTGTGGTCTCTAGCGGGTTCCAGTTTCGCCAGTGGTATCCGCAAACGAGCGAATCGGGTTCTTACGGCCTGGAATCGATGCAATACTACAATTGAATCGTCACTTCTTTGTTCTTTAAGGAACTGAGTAAGTGTTCGCACAACCTCATATGCACCTAAAATCCACAAATAAGAATGTGTAAGATGGCGTTGTATCAAGTTATAATCGTTATTGGCATCACCACCATTCTTGTATTTCTGAACCAAGTCAAAATCTATCTCACATAGGTTTGCATCCATCTCTCCAAGATTTTGCACAAGGCTCATTAAAAAAGGCTCAAATCTCATCAATCCAATTGATACTTTAAGCCAGCGTTCAAAACGTAAATCACTATTCATTATCTGTTCCATGGAAATGAAAGTTTAAATATTCGTAGGTTCGAATGGCGAAGCGTATTCAGACGATCGTGTTATTAAATATGTCGCTATAACGGATATACAAACCAGCCCGGCTTAATGCCGGGTTGGTTAAGTTAATAATCAAATAGCTTCCAGTCTGGCATACGCCGTCACCAGCCACTTGGCGCCAACGTCGTCGAACTGGATCTGCACCCGGCTCTGCTGGCCGACCCCTTCGAAGTTGAGTACCACCCCTTCGCCGAATTTTGGATGGAGCACCCGCTGGCCGAGCTTGATGCCGCTGGCGTCGAAGCTCTGCTGCACCTCGTTCTGGCTAAAGCGGCCGTACTGGGTGGGGCGGCTGACCTGAGTGCGCAGCCGGATCTCTTCCAGACACTCGGCGGGCATCTCGCGGATAAAGCGGCTCGGCTTGTGGAACATCTCGCGGCCGTAGATGCGGCGGCTCTCGGCATAACAGATGTAGAGCTTCTCCATGGCGCGGGTCATGCCGACGTAACAGAGGCGGCGCTCCTCTTCCAGCCGGCCCGACTCCTCGGTGGATTGCTGGCTGGGGAACATGCCTTCTTCGACGCCGACCAGCAGTACCAGCGGGAACTCCAAGCCCTTGGCGCTGTGCAAGGTCATCAGCTGCACCGCGTCGGCATATTCGTCGGCCTGATTCTCGCCGGATTCCAGCGCCGCGTGGGCGAGGAAGGCGGAGAGATCGCTCATATCTTCCAGCTCGTCCGGGCGCTGGTACTGGCGGCAGGCGGTGACCAGTTCGTCCAGGTTCTCTACCCGCGCCTGGGATTTCTCGCCCTTTTCCGCCAGATACATCGCCTTGAGGCCGGAGTTCTGGATGGCGATATCCGCCTGCTGGTGCAGCGGCAGCAGGGACACCTGCTCCTCCAGCGCATCGATGAGATCGACAAAGCCGCGCACCGCATTGCCGGCGCGACCGGTCAGCACCTTGTCGTTGAGCAGGGCCTTGGCCGATTGCCACAGGTTGAGCCCCTGATCCCGGGCGTTGCCGCGCAGGATCTCGAGGGTGCGATCGCCGATGCCGCGGGTCGGGGTGTTGACCACCCGCTCGAAGCTGGCGTCGTCGCCGCGGTTGTTGATAAGCCGCAGGTAGGCCATGGCGTCTTTGATTTCCTGCCGCTCGAAGAAGCGCAGGCCGCCGTAGATGCGGTAAGGCATGGCGTCCTGCATCAGCGCCTCTTCCAGCACCCGCGACTGGGCGTTGGAGCGATAGAGGATGGCGCAGTCGGCCAACAGGCCGCCCTTTTCCTTCCAATCCTTGAGGCGGCCGACCACGAAGCGCGCTTCGTCCACCTCGTTGAAGGCGGCGTAGAGCGAAATCGGCTCGCCCTCGGCCCCTTCGGTCCACAGCTCCTTGCCAAGGCGCTCGGCGTTGTTGGCGATGACGCTGTTGGCCGCTTTGAGGATATTGGCGGTGGAGCGGTAGTTCTGCTCGAGGCGGATGGTCTCGGCCCCCTGATAGTCGGTCAGGAAGCGCTGGATGTTCTCGATCTTGGCGCCGCGCCAGCCGTAGATGGACTGGTCATCGTCGCCGACGATCATCACCTTGCCGCTGTTGCCCGCCAGCATCCGCAGCCAGGCGTACTGGATGCCGTTGGTATCCTGAAACTCGTCCACCAGAATGTTCTGGAAGCGGTCGCGGTAGTGCTCGAGGATGTGCGGCTTGTTCAGCCACAGCTCGTGGGCGCGCAGCAGCAGTTCGGCAAAATCCACCAGACCGGAGCGATCGCAGGTCTCCTGATAGGTCTTGTAGATCTGCTGATAGGTGCGGGTAACGGGGTCGCCGTAGAGGTCGATGTCACCGGGGCGCAGCCCCTCGTCCTTCTTGCCGTTGATGTAGCCCATCACGGCGCGCGGGGCCCAGTGCTTCTCGTCGAGGTTGAGCGCCTTGAGCACCCGGCGGATCAGCCGGTACTGGTCGTCTGAGTCGAGGATCTGGAAATCCTGCGGCAAGCCCGCATCCAGATGGTGGGCCCGCAGCAGGCGGTGGGCGATACCGTGGAAGGTGCCGATCCACATGCCGCGCACGCCGTCGCCGATCACCTTCTCGACCCGGCCGCGCATCTCGGCCGCCGCCTTGTTGGTAAAGGTGACCGCGATGATGGAGAAGGGTGAACAGCGTTCCACCTGCATCAGCCAGGCGATACGGTGCACCAGCACCCGGGTCTTGCCCGAACCGGCACCGGCCAGCACCAGCAGGTTGCTGCGGGGCGCCGCAACGGCATCTCTTTGCTTGTCGTTGAGCCCGTCGAGCAGGGTTGAAACGTCCATCACCACTCCTGTTTATTTATACAGGCGGGGATTATACGGCCATCCCCCCTGCCAGACCAAATCCAAACTCGGGGGGAGGGGCGAGATGGGGGCTTGCAGGGGCGCCGGTGCGGCCAATTTTGGCTGGCGCAGAGAGAACTGGACGGGGAGGTTTCCAGCTGTAGCCAATCCTTGCTCACGCGGTTTGTGGGGATTTTGCGAGCCGGATCACGGGCTTGCCGGGGGGCTGGATGAATAACAGGGGAAAACGGTTTACAGTAACTTGCTGAACAATAAGAGAAATGTCGTTTGGGTCTTTTGGTTGTTAGCATAAAAAACTGAAAAGTAGCTAAAAAACAACTGCTTATAAGGTTATTTGCTTAGAATTCAAACCGTTAACGCAAACGTTTTTCCCTTATCATTTGCTTGACCCGCATCGGGGCTGACTTAGAGTAAGCCTGCGTGCTAGATAGCCTGCTCTGACAGGCAAGCAAGTTCCCTCACTTAATAACAATCAAGGATACGATCGTGACTAAAGTGCTCAAGCTGGCCACCGTGGCCTCCCTCACTCTCGCTGCTCTCTCTGCTCAGGCTGCTTCCGAGCCAGCCGTCATTTATGACACCGCGGGCAAGTATGACAAATCATTCAACGAAGCCGTGTTCCGTAACGGCGTCGAGCTCTACAACAAGGACAAGGGCGTCAAGGTCAAAGAGTTTGAACCCCAGAACGAAGCCCAGCGCGAGCAGGGTCTGCGTCGTCTGGCCAGCCGTGGCAACGGCCCGATCGTGGCGGTCGGTTTCAATATGGGTTCTGCGGTAGAGAAGGTTGCGACCGAATTCCCGAAAACCCAGTTCACCATCATCGACATGGTGGTCGACAAGCCGAACGTCCAGTCCGTCATCTTCAAGGAGCATGAAGGTTCCTTCCTGGTGGGCGCACTGGCTGCCATCGCTTCCAAGAGCGGCAAGGTCGGCTTCGTGGGCGGCATGGATATCCCGCTGATCCGCAAATTCCAGTGCGGCTACGAGCAGGGTGCCAAGTTCGTCAATCCGAAGATCGAAGTGTTCCAGAACATGGCGGGCTCTACCCCGGCCGCGTTTGCTGACCCGGCCAAAGGTGCCGAGCTGGCCAAGTCCCAGTTCGCCAAAGGTGCTGACGTGGTTTACGCCGCAGCTGGCGGTACCGGTATCGGTGTCTATCAGGCAGCCAAGGACAGCGGCAAGTTCGCCATCGGGGTGGACTCCAACCAGAACCACCTGCAACCGGGCACCATGCTGACCTCCATGGTCAAGTCTGTGGGTCTGGCCGCTTACCAGACCTGGGATGACGCTGCCAAAGGCGAGTGGAAGCCGGGTATCAAGAACCTGGGTCTGGCCGAAGGCGGTGTGGATTGGGCGCTCGACAAGGACAACGAGAAGCTGATCACCCCGGAAATGAAAGCCAAGGTGGATGCCATCAAGGCCGAAATCATCGCTGGCAAGGTCAAGGTTCATGACTACATGAGCGATAACACCTGCAAATACTAATTAGATAGTTGCTACGACTCTCAACGCACCACCGGCCCGCACGGGCCGGTTTTTAGTCTTATTTCATGAAACGCAGGGCTGCATCATGGACCAGACAGATCGCTATGCCATCGAATTAAGAGGTATCGATAAGCGGTTCGGCGAAGTGTACGCCAACAAGCTGATCGACCTTAAGGTTCGCAAAGGCAGTATCCACGGCATTGTCGGCGAAAATGGCGCCGGTAAGTCCACCCTGATGAGCATCATTTATGGTTTCTACCATGCCGACAAAGGCGAGATGCTGATCGACGGGAATCCTTTCAAACCCCACGGCTCACAAGATGCGATTGCCGCAGGCGTGGGCATGGTTCACCAGCACTTCATGCTGGTCAATAACTTCACCGTATTGGAAAACGTCATCCTCGGCGCTGAGAACGGCTGGCACCTTCAGCAGAGCGTGGCGTCAGCCGAAAAGCTGCTGGGCGAACTGGCGCGGGATTATGGCCTCGACGTGCCGCTGCACGAGAAGGTCGAAGATCTGCCGGTTGGCTTGCAACAGCGGGTCGAAATTCTCAAGGCGCTCTATCGCGGCGCCCGCATCCTGATCCTCGACGAGCCGACCGGGGTACTGACCCCGCAAGAGGCGGATCACCTGTTCGAGGTGCTGAAAAAGCTGCGGGATCAGGGGGCAACCATCATCCTTATCACCCACAAGCTGCGGGAGATCCTGGCCATTACCGATCAGGTTTCCATCATGCGCCGTGGCGAGATGGTGGCCCACGTCGCCACCAGGGATACCGACAAGGAGCAACTGGCCGAACTGATGGTGGGCCGCAAGGTACGCCTCAAGGTCGACAAGGGGCCAACCCAGCCCGGTGAAGCCAAGCTGAAGATCGAAGGGCTCAGCTACGTCGACGCCAGCAAGGTGGAGCGGGTCAAGTCCGTCAGCTTCGAGGTGCGGGCCGGTGAAGTGGTCGGCATCGCCGGGGTCTCCGGCAACGGCCAGTCCGAACTGCTCAGCCTGCTTGGCGGCATTCTCAAACCGAGCAAGGGCTGCTTCACCATCAGCAGCCGCAGCGGCGTGCACAAGGTGAGCGCGGAGCACCCGGCCGATCCCGAACTGGTGCGCAACTACGGCCTCGGCCATGTGCCGGAAGACAGGCACAAGATGGGGCTGATCAACCGCTTCGAGGCGAAAGAGGCCTTTATCCTCGGTTATCACCGCCGTCCGCAATACAACAAGGGGTGGCTGCAGAACAAGGAGGCGATCCAGCAGGATTGTCAGGCCAAGATGGAGAAGTGGGACGTGCGCCCGCCCCATCCCGATCACAAGACTGCCAACTTCTCCGGTGGCAACCAGCAGAAGCTGGTGATCGCCCGTGAAGTGGAGCAGGACCCGGATGTGCTGTTGATCGGCCAGCCGACCCGCGGGGTCGACATCGGCGCCATCGAGTATATCCACCAGCAGATCATCGCCATGCGCGACAAGGGCAAGGCGGTGCTGCTGGTCTCGGTGGAGCTGGACGAGATCATGAGCCTCGCAGACCGGATTCTGGTGATTGCCGATGGTCGCATCGTCGGCGAGCTGGATGGTGCCAAGGCGGATGAGCGCACCATTGGTCTGATGATGGCGAACATAGTGCCGGACGAAGTTGCCAAGGAGGCCCACTGATGAGCCAAGTACGTATTCCTGCCTGGGTCTCCGTAGGCGTCTTGTCTGCGGCCAACATCCTGCTGGCCTTCCTGGTGTCGGCCATTCTGTTCTACTACCTCGACATCAACCCGGTCGATGCCGCCAAGATCATGTGGTACGGCGCGTTCGGCACCGGTGAAGGGGTCGGCTTTACCCTCTACTACGCAACCGGCTTTATCTTTACCGGTCTGTCGGTGGCGGTCGCCTTTCACGCCGGTCTGTTCAATATCGGCGGTGAAGGTCAGGCCTATATCGGCGGGCTCGGTGTGGGTCTGGTCTGTCTGATGCTTGGCGATGTGCTGCCGTTTGCCCTGCTGTTGCCGCTCTCCATCATTGCCGGTGGTCTGTTCGGCGCCGCCTGGGCCTTTATTCCGGCCTGGCTGCAAGCCAAGCGCGGCAGCCACATCGTGATCACCACCATCATGTTCAACTTCATCGCCGCCTCCCTGATGGCCTATCTGCTGGTGGAGGTGTTCAAGCCGCCCGGCTCGATGGCGACCGAGAGCAAGGTGTTTGCCGAAGCAAGCTGGCTGCCCAAGATGAGCGGGCTGGCGAACCTGTTCGGGATGGAGATCCCCAACAGCCCGCTCAATATCAGCTTCTTCTGGGCGCTGATCTGTGCGGCGCTGGTGTGGGTCTTTATCTGGCACACCCGCTGGGGTTACGAGATCCGCTCGGTCGGCGCCAGCCAAAGCGCCTCCGCTTACGCCGGTATCTCCTATCCCAAGGTGGTGATCCTGGCGATGGTCATCTCCGGCATGCTGTCGGGCTTCTTTGCCCTCAACGTGCTGCAGGGTGAGCTGCACCAGATCAAGCTCAACTTCGTGGAAGGGTTCGGTTTCACCGGTATCGCGGTGGCGCTGATGGGGCGCAACCATCCGGTGGGCGTCATCATCGCTAGTCTGCTGTTTGGTTTCCTCTATCAGGGGGGCGCCGAGCTCAGCTTCGAGTTCGGTGTCGACCGCAACATCGTGGTGGTGTTGCAGGGTCTGGTGATCCTGTTCTGTGGCGCCCTTGAGCACATGATGCGTCCGCGCATCGAGCAGCTCTATCTGGCGTTTGCCAACCGCTCAGCCGCACAAGCTAAAGGAGTCTGATCATGTTTGAAATTCTGATCCTGATGCTGGATGCGACCATTCGTACTGCGCCGCCGCTCATTCTCGCCGCCATGGCGGGCATGTTTTGCGAGCGCTCCGGGGTGGTCAACATCGCGCTGGAAGGCAAACTGCTGGCGGCGGCGTTCGCCAGTGGTGCGGCGGCTGCGGTCTCCGGTTCTGCCTGGGTAGGTCTGGGGGCCGGGGTGGGTGTCTCCATCCTGTTTGCCCTGATGCACGGCTTTGCCACCATCACCCACCGCGGTGATCAGGTGGTGAGCGGGATGGCCATCAACATTCTGGCGGCCGGTCTGACCGTGACCCTGGGCCGTTACTGGTTCGATCAGGGTGGCCAGACCCCGGCGCTCTCCGGTGATGCCCGTTTCGCCCCCATCGATCTGCCCTATGCCAAGGAGCTGTGGGATGTGCCGGTGATCGGCCAGCTCTACAGCGAGCTGCTGAGCGGCCACTCCCTGCTGGAGTACGTGGCATTTGCCTGTGTGCCGCTGGCCTGGTGGGTGATGTTCCGTACCCGCTTCGGTCTGCGATTGCGGGCGGTGGGCGAGGCGCCGGCAGCGGTCGATACCGCTGGTATCTCTGTGGTGCGGATGCGCTACACCGCGCTCCTCATCGGCGGCCTGCTGGCCGGTATCGGTGGCACCTATCTGGCGGTGGCCCAGACGGCCCAGTTCATCCCCAACATGAGTGCGGGCAAGGGCTTTATGGCACTGGCGGCGCTGGTGTTCGGCAAGTGGCGCCCCTGGAATGCCATGGCCGCCTGTCTGCTGTTCGGCTTCCTCGATGCGGTCGCCATCCGGCTGCAAGGGGTCAGCATCGGTGGCTTCGCCATTCCGGTGCAGGCCATCGAGGCACTGCCCTACATCCTGACCGTGTTCCTGCTGGCCGGTTTTATTGGCCGTGCGGTGGCCCCCAAGGCACTTGGTACACCTTATGTGAAGGAGCGGGAGTAGCGCTCTTAAGCGCGATATTCCCGACCACCCAGATAACAACAGGCCCACTTCGGTGGGCCTGTTTTTTTATGGGCGGGATAGGGCAGACCAGCCGGGAGCTGGATGGCTCGATAGAGGGAGGCGATGGCGTGAAGGGATCAACGGGCTGCGTGAGTTGCTGCGGGGAGCGGCTGGCGTACAAGAGCTGACCCTCTGCCAGCACCATTAAAAACCCCCTCGTATCAGGAGGGGGTTGCAGAGGTTATTGCCGGATGAACCCTGAGGCTCAGGGAGCCAGCACCAGCTTGTAGACACCAAAGCCGGGGTGTTTGGCATCGGTGGGCGGCAGGGTCTCCACATAGTTCAGCTTGCCGCCGGTCAGGGCTTGCGCCTCGCTGCGTGGCGAGCTGTAGATGCGCAGATCCAGATTGGCGGGCAGGGGGGCCAGCTGCCAGTTGTTGTCTGCCGGGGGCTCGAAACCGGCCGGATTCTTCTCTGCCAGATCCTTGAGGTATTCGGAGAGCACTTCGCGGGTTTCGAACTGATCTTCATGGACGATCACCTTGGCGTTGATGCCCGGGAAGTTGCCACCACCGCTGGCGCGGTAGTTGTTGGTCACAACGTAGAACATCTGGGCCGGGTCGATTGCCTTGCCCTGATAGGTGAGGTTGGTGATGCGATAGCTGTCGCTCACCTTGTTGCCATCCACATCGTAACGGGCAGGTTTGGTCACATCGACCTGATAGTTCACCCCGTCGATCACGTCGAAGTTGTAGGTGCGGTACTTCTCGTTCACCAGCCACTGGGTCGCGGTGCTGGCGGCATCGATCTTGTTGAACTGGACAGCGCTCTTCTCCAGCCACTCCTGTACGGTCGCGCCATTGATGGCGACCACCTGCAGGGTATTGGGGTAGACATAGAGGTCGGCCACGTTGCGCAGGGAGATATCGCCAGCCGGTACATAGGTGAAGTCGGTCGGGCCGTTGCGACCGCCACGGAATGGCGCGGCAGCGGAGAGGATGGGCCATTTCTCCTTGAGCTGACCATCCTGTTGCAGCTTCTTGGCGTGCCACAACTGGGCGTCGCTGACGATCTGGATTGAGGGGTCATCCTGCACCAGCGCGAAGAAGCTGTGGATTGGCTTGGTGATCTTGCTGAGGGGCTCGTCCAGCCACTGGTTGGCTTGCTCGTGCTCTGCAATGACCTGATCGATCACCGCCTGATCTTCGATGCTGGTGGCGCTGCTGTCGATCTTGCGCAGCTGGGACTGGCTTGAGGCCACTTCCCAGCGACCCTCTTTCCAGGTCATGTGCAGGTCGATGATGCCGAGGTGGTTGCCCCAGACGCCCGGCATCACGGTCGGTACACCCGCCAGGGTGCCTTTCTCGTTGTCCACGTCGGTCATGTTGGGGTAGTCGCCCGGGAAGGTGCGGTGGGCGTGACCCAGCAGCAGGGCATCGACCCCTTTTACCTTGGCCAGCGGCAGAGCGGCGTTCTCCATCATGGGTTCGCGCGGGTCACCTATGATGCCGGTGTGGGCCACGACCACGACGATGTCAGCGCCCTTGGCGCGGATTTCGGGCACATAGTGCTCGGCGGTCTCGACCATATCGGCCACCACCACCTTGCCTTCCAGATTGCGCTTGTCCCACTGGGTGATTTGGGGCGGAGTCAGGCCCAGCACACCGACCTTGATGGTCTGGGTATTGCCGTTGGCATCCTTCACCTGACGATCCAGCACCACATAGGGTTTGAACTTCTGCTTGCTCCAGTCGATGGTGCCCTTGCCATCACGGCTGAAGGCATCGGCCTGGAAGACGTTGGCGTTGATGTAGGGGTAGTTGGCCCCTTTCAGGGTCTCGGAGAGGAAGTCGAGACCGAAGTTGAATTCGTGGTTGCCCAGGTTGCCGACATCATAGCTCATGGTGTTGAGCGCCTTGATGGCGGGATGGGTCTGCTTGCTCAGCCACTGCTGTTTGACCTGCTGGTCGTGGATATAGTCGGCCAGCGGGGTGCCCTGGATCAGGTCGCCGTTGTCGACCAGTAAGTTGTTGGCGTTCTCTTCGCGGGCCTTGCGGATCAGCACTGCGGTGCGGGCAAAGCCCAGCGAGGCATCCGGCTTGTTCTGGTAGTAGTCGTAGCTCAGCAGGTTGGAGTGGATATCAGAGGTTTCGATCAGCCGCAGGGTGAGATCACCGGGGGCCTGAGAGTTGTTGTCGTCACAGCCGGACAGCAAAAAGATAACTGCCACCGCGCTAAGTTTGAGGGTGGTTTTCATTGTTGAATTCTCTTGTTATGGGTATGCCAGCGTGGAGCATTCTATCGATAGCAAAAGAATCCTATTGTGAGCCGGCTGGCAATTCGGGTTAATTGCCTTCCTGTTAATAGAGTTATGGCTCTGATTTTAATCTCTTTTTTTTTATCTTTCTTCAGGGCCGCCACCCTCAATGCTATTTCACTGTTAGTCACCCTGTTGTCGTCACCGCTGTGCGGTCGGGGCAAGCGGAGCGGTCTGCCGCTCCTGCGAGGCTGTAATGGTTGGTTACAGATCTCCATTCGACTGATAGATGACCTTTCCCTTAAATTCAGCGGCGATTGATTGCATCTAAAAAATTACAAAGCGACAGCAAGGAATAAAACTTCATGAAAATGCACAACAAAGCGCTGCTGGCCATCGCCTGCGCTGCGGCCCTGTCTGCCTGTGACAGCGAAAAAGCTGCCAACAGCATCGCCAAGCGGGTGCCTCTGGCTCTGCCGGAGGCGGGTCTTTACCAAGCGAATCTGATGAGCCGCGACGGTGACAAGGCGACGCCGCGCATGATCAAGGATCTGGATGGTCTGGCGCTGGTCTACCCGAAGGGTGAAACCGTGCAGTACTGGGGGGTCTGGGTGGATCATCAGGTGGGCAAGGTCGAGACCAACAGCCAGTGGCTGGGTCAGGCTGACCAGAAAGCCGACAAAGACGGGATCTACCCGGTGCAGTTGATCCGCAACAGCGAGCGGCTCGGCACCAGCACGGCGCTCAGCTCGGTGACCAACGACCACAACCTCATCACCTTCCAGGATCAGCCGGTCATCGATCTGCAGGGCAAGGAGATCAAGCGCTGGGTTTTTGATTTCACCCGGACCGGCACCAAGTTCTCCGACAACTCCCCCATCTATTCCGGTTTCAGCGGTCATGTGGCGGTGACGGCCCTGACCACCAAAGCGGTGACCACGGCCAGCTGGAGTGCCACGGACAGCGATGGCTTCAGCAGCGACATGGTGGGCAAGGTGGATACCACCAACAACGGCGGCAAGCTGACGGTAGCGATCGAGTTTCCGGCGGCAGGTTGTACGCTGGTGGGCGAGGGGAGTGCCACTGCCGGGTTGAGCAAGCTGACCATGACCGGATTTGGCAAGTGCAACTTCAAGCAATCCGCTGCCGCCACGCCGATCGAAAACCTCTGGAATGCCGCTCTGGCCCGGGCGATGGATAACAGCGTCGCCTATGTCACCACCTATACCACGGATGCCAAAAAAGAGGCGCTGGTCATCGGCTTCCCCGACACCAATGGCCTGCTGATCACCGCTGACAAGCGGTAAGCAGCCCAACGGCAGGGGCGGGCAAACACGCCTGAAACAACAAGGGAGCCAGTGGCTCCCTTGTTGTTTTCAACGCACGGTTTACAGCAGGAACAGGGTCGCCAGCCCGAGGAAGATAAAGAAGCCGCCTGTGTCGGTGATGGCGGTGATCATCACGCTGGCACCGACTGCCGGGTCGCGGCCGAGGCGGGTCATGGTCATGGGGATGATGACCCCCATCAGGGCGGCCACCAGCAGGTTGAGCATCATGGCCAGGGTCATCACGGCGCCGAGCGCCGCATCCTGATAGAGCAGATAGGTGGCGATGCCCATGGTGCCGCCCCACACCAGCCCGTTGATAAAGGCGACGCCAAGTTCCCGCAGCAGCAGGAAGGAGAGGTTGCCTGCCTGAATGTGCTGCAGCGCCAGCGCCCGCACTATCATGGTGATGGTCTGGTTACCGGTGTTGCCGCCGATCCCGGCGACGATGGGCATCAGGGCCGCCAGTGCCACCAGCTGGGAGATGGTGTGCTCGAACAGGCCGATCACCCGCGAGGCGACAAAGGCGGTGCAGAGGTTGATGGCAAGCCAGGCCCAGCGGGTCTTGACCGCCTTGGAGACCGGGGCGAACACGTCTTCATCCTCGCTGATACCCCCCATCCGGCGCAGGTCGGTGTCGCTCTCCTCATAGACCAGATCCACCACCTCTTCGACGGTGAGGCGGCCCATCAGCTTGCCCTTGCCATCCACCACGGCGGCGGAGAGCAGGTCATCCCGTTCGAAGGTGCGGGCCGCCGCTTCGTCGTTATCCTCCGGATCGAAGGTGACCGGATCCCGCTCCATCACGTCGCTCACCAGGGTGGCGGGCTTGTGCAGCAGTACAGTGGTGAGGGCCAGCTCCCCCAGCAGGTGGTTGCGCCGATCGATGACGAACAGCTTGTCGGTGTTGGCGGGGATCTTGCCGCGCAGCCGCAGATAGCGCTGCACCGTGGCGAGCGTCACCTCGGGGCGGATGGTGATGATCTCGAAGTCCATCATGGCGCCGACGGTGTGCTTGCCGTAGCGGATCACCTCCCGCACCCGATCCCGGTCGGCGGGGGCCATATAGGTGAGCAGCCGCCCCATCAGGTTGCGTGGCAGGTACTGGCCCAGATAGATCTGGTCGTCGATATCCAGGGTGCGCAGAGCGTGCAGCAGCTCCTTGTCGCTCATCCCGCTGATGAGGCTGTCCCACACCGTCTCCGACGCTTCGACCAGGATCTGGCCGCGCTTCTCCTCCTCCACCAGTGCCCACAGGGCATGACGTTCATCAGGCGGCAGCGACTCCAGCGCATCGGCGACGTCGGCGGCGGGCAACCCGTTGACCAGCGCAGTGAGTTCGCTGGTCTGATCGCGTTGCTCGGCATCCTGCACCACCTGCGGATCGAGCAGGCTGTCGGTGAGGGCATCATCGCGCAGCAGCAGGGTGAGAATGCGGGATCTGTCATCCGCGCGCTGCCGGGCGCTGTTCTTGATGGGAAGAGACATGGGATGAATTCCTGAGATGGTAGCCAAGGGCTCAATGCCCATAGGATACCAGACTTAAAACAACAGGTTATGACCGTGATGGGAGAAGAGGGGGGTAAAAGTGAGGCCACCTGCTGGTGGCCTCATGGTGTGTTGCGAGAATCCCTCAGGCGAGGGCTCGCTGGCGCTGCGGGGCCTGGCCAAACCAGGCGAGCCGGTCGGCCAGGGTCACCACCGAGCCCACCATGATCAGCGCCGGACTCTCAACCCCCACCGCCAGCGCGGGCAGCTCATCAAGGGTGCCGCGAATGACCCGCTGGCAGGGCTGGGTGCCGCGCTCGATCAGCGCCACCGGAGTGTCGCCCCCCTTGCCGTGGGCCAGCAGCTGCTCGCGGATGGTGGCGCAGGATGAGAGCCCCATATAGAACACCAGCGTCTGCTTGTCCTTGGCCAGCAGCGGCCAGTCGAGATCCCGGGCGCCCCCCTTGCCGTGGGCGGTGACGAAGCGAACGCTCTGGGCGTGATCGCGGTGGGTGAGCGGAATGCCGGCGTAGGCGGCGCAGCCGCTGGCTGCGGTGATGCCGGGCACCACCTGAAAACCGATGCCGCTGCCGACCAGCGTCTCCAGCTCCTCGCCGCCACGGCCGAAGATGAAGGGGTCACCCCCCTTCAGCCGCACCACCCGCTGCCCCTTCTGCGCCTCCTCCAGCAACAGCTGGTTGATCCCCTCCTGCGGCACGCAGTGGTTGCCCGCCTGCTTGCCGACGAAGATGCGCTTGGCGTCGCGGCGCACCAGCGCCATCACCTCGTCGGAGACCAGCCGGTCATAGACCACCACGTCGGCCTGCTGCATCTGGCGCAGGGCGTGCAGGGTGAGCAGACCCGGATCGCCGGGGCCAGCCCCCACCAGCACCACTTCGCCTCCGGTCTGGCTTTCATCGGCAAACAGGCTGTCGGCCAGCTGGTTGGCAGAGGCGCTATCGCCCCGCGCCAGCGCCTGACCGAGTCGGTCTGCCCCGAGCAGCCGCTCCCAGAAGCGGCGCCGATCTCCCATGTTGGCGAAGCGGGCCTTGACCCGCTCCCGCAGGCTGCCGGCGAAGGCCGCCACGGCCCCCAGATGCTGCGGCAGCAGGGCTTCCAGTTTTTCCCGCAGCAGCCGGGCCAGCACAGGCGCCTTGCCGCCGGAGGAGATGGCCACCATCAGCGGCGAGCGATCGATGATCGACGGCATGATGAAGCTGGAACGTTTCGGGTCGTCCACCACGTTGGCAAAGATCCGCGCCTGATTGGCGCTCTGGTAAACCAGCGCATTCACCTCGCGCCGATCGGTGGCGGCCACCACCAGCCACTTGCCCGCCAGTTGTTCCGGCACAAATTCACCGGCCAGCCACTCTATGCTGCCGTTGGCAGCCAGTTCCGCCAGCTCGGGGTCGAGCTCGGGCGCTACGACTGTGAGGTGGGCACCGGCATCCAGCAGCAGACGCGCCTTGCGCTCTGCCACGTCGCCGCCGCCGACCAGCAGCACGGGTTTGTTGTCGAGTCGGCAAAAGATGGGCAAGTAGTCCATGGGGCCTCCGGATCAGGCGGTTCGGGTCTGGTTGGCGGTGCTGGTGGTCTCGCTCACTGCGACCGGGCGTTCAGCTTTCGGGGTGGCATACCAGTAGCCGAGGCCCATAAAGAGGACGCCGGAGACGGTGTTGCCCAGGGTCACCCACAGCAGGTTGTGGCCGATGCCGCTCAGGGTGTAGGCCTCCGAGTGGGCGCCAAACCAGGAGAGGGCGAACAGGGTCATGTTGGCGATGGAGTGCTCGTAGCCGGAAGCGATAAAGGCCAGCAGGCACCACCAGATGGCGATGAAGCGGGCCGCCCCTTCGGTGCGCAGCGCCATCCAGATGGCGAGGCAGACCAGCCAGTTGCAGAGGATCCCCTTCATAAACAGGGTCAGCGCCGGGGCCTGGGTCTTGGCCAGCGCCACCTTGTGGGCCAGGCTGCCTGCGTCCGGCAGCAGGCTGCCGCCGTAGGAGTAGATGAGCGCCACCACGATGGAGCCAATCAGGTTGCCAGCCCAGGTCTGGGGCAGGATGCGCAGCAGGTCGGCCATGGTGATCTTGCCGCTCTTCACCCCAAAGGTGAGGAACATGGTGTGGCCGGTAAACAGCTCGGAGCCAGCAATGATCACCAGCGTCAGGGCGATGCCGAAGGTGGCTCCCATCACCAGCGGCCGGATGGCGGGATCCACCAGATTGCCGAGGGTGAAGATCAGGATGATGCCGAGGCCCACATAGGCCCCCGCCATGGCGGAGCTGAGCCAGAAGCCGAGCTTGTCGCTGCGCTCGAAGCGGTTGATGCGGGCCGCGTTGGCGGCGCACTTGTTGATGGTTTCCGTGTACATCTTGTGAGTCCTTGAAAGGGCTGCCCTCAGGCAGCCCGAAAGAGAGTGAAATCGGTTTTAGACGGAGACCCAGACCTGCTGGTCGCGCACTTCAACGGGATAGCTCTGCACCGACATCGCAGGATTGTCGAAACAGTGGCCATCGCTCAGGCGAAAGCGCTGCTTCTTGAGCGGGCTGGCCACCCAGAGTTCGCCGTCGTGTTCGCAGATCAGGCCCCGCGACAGCACGTTGGCGGCGAAGAAGGGATCCCGGTTGTCGATGGCGAACACCTCGGCCGCCGCGCTCGGGCGGAACAGGGCGATCTGGCGACCTTCAATGAGTGCACAGACGCCGGTTCCCGGCAGGATGTCGTTGAGTTGGCAGGCAAGTTTCATCATTTGGTCTCCACCTCGATCTGGTAGACGGGGATGCGCTCGGCCGGGGTCGCCGGTCGGTGCTGGTCGCGCTCGCTGACGAACTGAACGTCCGGATCGCGCTTGTCGCTGTTGATGAAGTGGCTGAAGCGCTTGAGCGCCTCCTCTTCATTGAGGGTGCGCGACCATTCGCACTCGTAGCTGTCGATCAGGGTCTGGATATCGCGCTCCAGCGTCTCGGCCAGCCCCAGCTTGTCGTCGACGATCACCTCGCGCAGGTAGTCGACGCCCCCTTCCAGATTGCCGAGCCAGACCGAGGTGCGCTGCAGTTTGTCGGCGCTGGTGACGTAGAACATCATAAAGCGGTCGATCAGCTTGATGAGGGTCTCGCGGTCGAGGTCAGACGCCAGCAGGTCGGCGTGGCGCGGCTTCATGCCGCCGTTGCCGCCCACATAGAGGTTCCAGCCCGCGTCGGTGGCGATGATGCCGACATCCTTACCTTGGGCTTCCGCACATTCGCGGGTACAGCCGGAGACACCGAACTTCATCTTGTGCGGGGTGCGAATGCCCTTGTAGCGGTTCTCGAGGAAGACCCCGAGGCCGACGCTGTCCTGCACGCCGAAGCGGCACCAGGTGCTGCCGACGCAGGTCTTGGCCATGCGCAGCGCTTTGGCGTAGGCCTGACCGGTCTCGAAGCCGGCCATCAGCAGCTTGCGCCAGATGGCGGGCAGATCATCCTTCTGGGCCCCGAACAGGCCGATGCGCTGGGCGCCGGTGATCTTGGTGTAGAGCTTGTAGTCGCGGGCCACTTCGGCCACCGCCAGCAGCCCTTCCGGGGTCACCTCGCCACCGGCCATGCGCGGGATGACGGAGTAGGTCCCGTCCTTTTGCATGTTGCCGAGGAAGATGTCGTTGGTGTCCTGCAACTGGGTGTTGAGCGGGCTCAGCACGTAGTCGTTCCAGCAGGAGGCGAGGATGGAGCCGACGGTCGGTTTGCACACCTCGCAGCCATGACCCTGACCATGCCTGGCCAGCAGCTCATCGAAGCTCTTGATCCCCTCCACCTTGACCAGATGGAACAGCTCCTGGCGGGAGTGGGGGAAGTGGGCGCAGAGGTGGTTGTTGACCTCGATGCCCTGCTTCACCAGTTCGGCGTTGAGCACCTGGCTGATGAGGGGCACGCAGCCGCCGCAGCCGGTACCGGCCTTGGTATGCTGCTTGATGGCGGCGAGCGTGGTGTGACCCTCGGCGACGGCCTTGGCGATGTCGCCCTTGGAGACGTCGAAGCAGGAGCAGATCTGGGCGCTCTCAGGCAGGGCATCCACCCCCAGGGTCGGTTTGGCACCGGCGTAGGTGGGCAGGATCAGGGTGTCCGGGTGGCTCGGCAGCGGCAGGGCGTTGAGCATCATCTGCAGCAGGTTGCCGTAATCTTCCACGTCACCCACCAGCACGGCGCCGAGCAATCGGCTGTTGTCTTCGCTCACCACGATCTTCTTGTAGACGCCGGCCTGGTCGTCCTGGAACACATAGCTGTGGCTGCCCGGGGTGCGGCCGTGGGCATCGCCGATGGAGCCGACGGAGACGCCGAGCAGCTTGAGCTTGGCGCTCATGTCCGCCCCTTCGAAGCGGCTGTCGCCACCGAGCAGGTGGTCGACGGTGATCTGAGCCATCTTGTAGCCCGGCGCCACCAGGCCGAAGAAGCGGCCCTGCCAGGCGGCGCACTCGCCGATGGCGTAGATGTCGGGGTCGGAGGTGAGGCAGTGATCGTCGATGACGATGCCGCCGCGCTCGGCGATGGCGAGATCGCCGTAGCGACCGAGGGTGTCTTGCGGGCGGATGCCGGTGGAGAAGACCACCACGTCCACTTCCAGCTGGCTGCCGTCGGCGAAGGCGAGGCGGTGTTTCGCCTGCTCGCCGCCATGCATCAGGATCTCGCTGGTGCTCTTGCTGGTGTGCACCTGCACGCCCATGGATTCAATCTTGCGGCGCAGCAGCTGGCCGCCCTGGCCATCGAGCTGCTCGGCCATCAGCACAGGGGCAAACTCCACCACATGGGTCTCGAGGCCCAGCGCCTTGAGGGCGCCGGCCGCTTCCAGGCCAAGCAGGCCGCCCCCGATCACCACCCCGCTCTTGCCGCTCTTGGCCGCGCTGCGGATGGCTTTGAGATCCTCGATGGTGCGATAGACGAAGCACTCGTGGTGCTGGCTGCCCTGAATGGGCGGCACCCAGGGGTAGGAGCCGGTGGCCAGCACCAGCTTGTCGTACCCGACCACAGTGCCCTTGTTGGAGTGCACTTCGCGGTTGGCCCTGTCGATTTTTTTCACCGCTTCGCCGAGCAGCAGGCGGATGCCGTGCTTGTCGTAGAAGCCGGGTTTGACGAGGGAGAGATCTTCGCTGGTGTGATGGGAGAAGTAGGAGGAGAGATGGACGCGATCGTAGGCGGGACGGGGCTCTGCACCGAAGACGGTGATCTCGTAGCGGCCCGGGTCGGCCCGCTCGATCAACTCTTCGATGAAGCGGTGCCCCACCATGCCGTTGCCCACAACGACCAGTCTGACTTTGCTCATGATTGCCTCTAGTTTGGAGTAATAAAACATCATTCTGGGGCTAGGCTACCCAGTCAGTCGGGGCGGGCAATTGATGCAAATCAAGTGTCTATTTATATATCTCGTCAGGGGTAATTCGATAAAATTCAAAGATATACAAAAATAGGTATACCAGTTGATGATTTCTGGGGTGGCTCGGGGTGAGGGGTGGTGGAGGGAAAGCCCGGTTTACCCACGGCCGGGGAGTGAAAACTTCTGGCGGAAAAGGCCGGCCTCGCACTGGCGAGACCGGCATCAGCTGAGCTAGGCGGCGCGTCAGGCGATATGGCGGCGGAACATGGCGAGCGCCAGCGACAGGGTGACGCCGGCGATGGCGAGCAGCGGCCAGAGCAGGGGCCAGGCGGCCGACCAGTCAAACCCCTTGAGGAAGACCCCCTTGAGCAGCACGATGAAGTGGGTGAGGGGGTCGATGGCCGCCAGCCACTGGAACACCTGCGGCATGTTCTCCACCGGCGAGATGTAGCCCGAGAGGATCACCGCCGGTACGGTGAAGGAGAAGACTCCGAGAAAGGCCTGCTGCTGGGTCGAGCAGAACGACGAGATGAAGAGCCCGATCCCGGCCAGTGCCAGCCCGTAGCAGACCATGCCCGCCATCAGCAGGCTGAGGCTGCCGGCAAAGGGGAGGTGGAAGACAAAACGGGCGGCCAGCGCGACTATGCACCCTTGTCCCACTGCCACCATGATGCCGGGCACCGCCTTGCCCGCCATGATCCAGCCTGCGGTGAGGGGGGAGACCAGCAGCTGATCGAAGGTGCCCTCCTCCCGCTCCCGCGCGACCGAGAGGGCGGTAACGATAAGACAGCCGGTGGTGGTGATGATGGCCACCAGCGCCGGCAGGATATGCCAGTGGAATTCGACGTTGGGGTTGTAGAGGTTGCGTACCGCCAGCTCGGGTTGCCCCTTGCCCTCACTTTGCCAGCGGGCGATCACCTGACTGATGTAGCCCGCCGCCACCTGACCACCGTTGGAGCGGCGTCCATCGATAATCAGCTGCACCTTGGCAGGTTCGCCCCGTGCCAGCCGGCGCGAAAAATCGCCCGGAATAATCAGCCCGAGCAGTGCCTGTTGCCCGGTGATGGCCTCGGTCATGCCCGCCTCGCCTTGTACCGGGATGATGGTGGTAAAGGCGGGCATATGGGTGAGGCGCTCCAGCAGCTCGCGGCTCTGGGCACCGCCATCCTGGTTGTAGATGGCCAGCGTGTTGCCGGTCACCTCCAGAGTGGCTGCGAACGGGAAGAGGGCGGTTTGCAGCAGCACCGGCATGATGAGCAGAAAGCGCCCCTGGGTATTGCCCATCAGGGCCTGCAGCTCTTTTCGGATCAGCCACCAGAGTCGGATCAGCATGGGTTACTCCAGAGTGCGCCGCGTCTTGCGGGCGGTCAGGGCCAGCCAGAAACCGGCCAGCAGCAGCAGACAGAAACCGTTGACCAGCAGGATCGAGAAGACGCTGCCCGCCTGATAGAGGGTCTGCAGGGAGCTTGCGAAGTAGCGGGCCGGAATGAGGTGGGTGATGGCCCGCAGCAGCGGCGGCATGCTGGCGATCTCGAACACGAAGCCCGACAGCATCACGGCGGGCAGAAAGGCGGCGATCAGCGCCGCCTGTGCGGCGTTGAACTGGCTGCGCATCACGGTGGAGAGGAACAGCCCGAGTCCGAGGGCGCTGCCGAGAAAGACGCTGGTGACCAGAAAGAGCAGCAGCAGGGAGCCGCGCCACGGCACCGCCATCACCGCCACCGAGAAGAGCAGGCAGAGCAGCATGGCGATGATGCCGAGGCCGTAGTAGGGCAGCAGCTTGGAGAGCAGCAGCTCCCCCTTGGTGACCGGGGTGGCGAGCAGCGCCTCCATGGTGCCGCGCTCCCACTCCCGCGCCACTACCAGCGAGGTGAGCAGAGCGCCGATGATGGTCATCACCACCGCAATGGAGCCCGGTACCAGAAAGTTGCGGCTCACCAGCGCCGGATTGAACCAGGCGCGGCTCTCTATCGACACCGGCATGGCGACCCCCTCGCCAGCGAGCCACCCCTGCCAGATCCCCTGCACATAGTTGGTGACGAAGTTGGCAGTGTTGGGCTCGGAGCCATCGGTGAGCAGCAGCGCCTGCGGCGTGCCATTACCCTGACCGGCCAGCGCGCGGGAGAAACCGTCGTCGATCACCAGCAGGCCGCGGATCTCGCCACGGGCCAGACTGGCGAGCAGGGACTCCTTGCTCGGGCCGCTGTGGATCTCCAGCGCGGTAGAGCCGCGCAGGGCCTGCTCCAGCCGCACCGCCGGGGCGCCGCTGTCGGTGCGCCAGATGCCGAGGCGTAGATGGTCCACATCCAGATTGATGGCGTAACCCATTACCACCAGCAGTACCACCGGCATGATGAAAGCGATGAGGATGCTGCTCGGATCGCGGACGATTTGCAGCGTCTCCTTGCGGCAGAGGGCCAGCAGTCGCCGACGGTTGATGCTCATGCGTCCTCCTCACTGGCCCGCTCGACCAGGGTGATAAAGGCCTCTTCCATTGTTGGCAAAGAACAGGTCGGCAAGGAGCCGGTTGGCAAAGAGGTCGCCGCCTCTTTGGCGGCCAGCCCCTTGAGATCGTCCGGAGTGCCGAGTGCCAGCAGCTTGCCGCGATAGATGAGGGCGATGCGGTCGCAATACTCCGCCTCATCCATAAAGTGGGTGGTGACCAGCACGGTGACGCCGTGGTCGGCCAGCGCGTTGATGTGCGACCAGAACTCGCGCCGGGTCACCGGATCGACCCCGGAGGTGGGCTCGTCGAGGAACAGCAGCGGCGGCTCGTGCAGCAAGGCGCAGGCCAGCGATAAGCGCTGGCGCAGGCCGAGCGGCAGGGATTCCGCCTTTTGATCGAGCCAGGGGGCGAGGGCAAAGGCAGTCACCATGGCGTCGATCCGCGTCTGCTGGTGGCGGCCGAACAGGCCGTAGATACCGGCGAAAAAGGAGAGGTTCTGCGCCACGGTGAGCTGCTTGTAGAGGGAGAACTTCTGTGCCATGTAGCCGAGGCGCTGGCGTGCCGCCGAGGGGCTGTGGGCCAGATCGATGCCGGTCACCAGCGCCTGCCCCTCGCTCGGGCGCAGCAGGCCGCACTCCATCTTGAAGGTGGTGGACTTGCCCGCCCCGTTGGGGCCGAGCAGGCCGAAGATCTCGCCGCGGCGCACCGCAAAGCTGACATCATCGGTGGCGGCAAAATCGCCAAAGCGCTTGGTGAGGTGGCGCGCCTCGATCACCGCCTCGGGGGAGACCCCCTGCGGCAGTTCGGCTTCCCGCATCCCGGCCGCCAAACTCGACTCCCCGCCGGGGCCGCCGCCGAGCAGGTCGATAAAGGCATCTTCCAGCCGGGGCTGGGCCGGTTGAAAGGCGCCGTTGGCGAGATGCAGCTCCGGGAGCGGTGGGGGCGTCATGCCCGGGTGCAGCAGCAGGCGAACTCGCTCCCCTGCCACCGCGCCATCCATCACCGCCGGGTGAGCCAGCGCCCGGCGCAGCAGGGCGCGTCGCTCGCGGCCATCCAGTTGCCCCGCCTCCAGCAGCCAGCAGCGGCTGGCCATGGCCCCCATCAGATCGGCCGGCGTGCCGCTGGTGCGCACCTCGCCATCCGCCATCAGCAGCACGTGGTCGCACAGCTCCGCCTCATCGAGATAGGCGGTACTCCAGAGCACCGTCATCCCCCCCTTGGCCAGCTCGCGCACCATCTGCCAGAGGGCGCGGCGGGAGATGGGATCGACTCCGACCCCAGGTTCGTCGAGCAGCAGCACATCCGGGGTGCCGAGCAGGGCGCAGGCCAGCCCGAGTTTCTGCTTCATCCCGCCAGAGAGCTTGCCCGCCGGTCGTGCGGTGAAGCGGGCAAGATCGGTGAAGGCGAGCAGCCGCGCGAAGGTGGGCGTGCGTTCGGGCTCCAGTACGCCGCGCAAGTCAGCGTAGAGGGTGAGGTTCTCCAGTACGCTGAGATCCTCGTAGAGGCCGAACTGCTGGGGCATGTAGCCGAGGCGCTGACGCAGCAGATCCCCCTCGCTCACCGGGTCCAGCCCCAGCACCCGGATGGTGCCTGCTTCCGGGATCAGCAGACCGGCCAGCAGGCGCAGCAAAGTGCTCTTGCCCGCGCCGTCGGGGCCGACCAGCCCGGTGATGCCGCCAGCCGGAATGGTGGCCGAGATGGCGTTGAGGGCGACCCGCTCGCCAAAGCGTTTGGTGAGCCCTTCAAGGGAGATGGCGCTGTTCATGGCGCCAGCCTGACGGTGACCGGCATCCCTTGGCGCAGGGCCGGGTCGGGATCCTGCACCACGATGCGCAGCCGGTAGACGAGGTGAGTGCGTAGGTCAGGCGTCTCCACCGATTTCGGGGTGAACTCGGCGGTCGGCGAGACAAAGCCCACCACCCCGTGATAGGGCTTGTCTGGCCGCGAGTCGGTGGTGAGGGTCACTTTGGCGCCGCTCGGGAAGTGGCCGAGCCAGGGCTCCTCCACATAGGCGCGCACCCAGACTGGCGCAGTCAGGGAGAGGTTGAAGGCGGTCGCTCCACTCTGCACCATGCTGCCGTTCTCGATGGCGCGACTGATGATGATGCCATCGCTGGGGGCGGTCAGGTTGGCATCTGCCAGCGCCAGTTCGGCACTGGCAAGCGCCGCTTTGGCCCCTTCCAGTTGGGCATCGGACTGGGCAATCTCTTCCGGGCGGTAGCCGGTTTCGAGCTGGGCGAGCTGTTCGCGTGCCGAGCGTACCTGCGCCTGGGTCTGATCCCGCTGGGAGCGGGCGGTATCGAGCTGACCGCGGGAGATGGCGCCGGTGGCTGCCAATGCGCTCTGGCGGCGCCACTGCTGGTTGGCCTCCAGTGCAGCGGCTTCGGCGGCGGCCAGTGCGGCCCGGGCGCGGTCGGTCTCTTCGCTGCGATAGCCTTTGTGGATCAAGGCGTTGGCGGCAGTGAGCGCAGCCAGATTGGCGCGGGCGCTGTTGCGGCTGTGGGTGAGGGGAACCGGATCGAGGCGGGCCAGCAGTTGACCGGCTTTTACCCTATCCCCCTCATCAACCAGCACCTGATCGACGCGGCCGCCGACCCGAAAGGCCAGATTGACGTCGCGAATATCGACGTTGCCGTAGAGGATGGAGCCGTCAGCCGGGCGCCCCTGCCACCAGAGGTAGCCACCGATAACGGTTAGCAGCAGGGCCACGATTGCAATGCGTTGCTTCATACCACTTCTCCTTGAGGATGGTTCTGCAACCAGAGGTCACCACTGAGAACGGCCAGCAGCAGAGCTACCATCGCGATGCGTTGTTTCATGCCGCTTCTCCTGCTTTCATGTCGGTGGGGCGCAGGCCGCGCAGGGCCCATACCAGCCGTTGTCTGGCGGCCTCAGGGCTGTCTATCTGACTCAGAAAGGGGGCGGCCTGTTCGGGCAGCCAGCCGAGCTGGCGACCGCTGCCGGCGATCACCAGCGGCAGGCCGACCGACCCCATGATGAAGATCATCAGCTGGAGCGGGTGACCCGCGACCAGCGACCCTTCCGCCTGTGCCATCCGTACCTGCTCGATCAGCAGCAGGGGATGACGGCGCGGCAGGCTGAGCAGAAAACGCTGGGCCGCCCCTTCGCCTGCCAGCGCATCGCCAAACAGGTGGTTGATAAAGCCGCGCTGGCGCGCCACCAGCCCGATCAGCGCCTCCATGGTCGCCTCGAACATGGCGATGGCAGAGGGGTAGGAGCCTTTGGCTGCCACCGATTTGAGCTCGTCATAGAGGGGGGCGTACCAGAGCTCGACCAGCTCGTCGATAAAGGCGTCGCGGTTGCCGAAGTGGTAGACGAAGGAGCCGAGGTTCACCTCGGCCGCCGCCGCCAGCTCGCGTACCGTCAGGCCGCGCAGCCCCTTCTCGGTGGCGATGGCGAGGCCGGTATCGAGCAGTTTCTGCCGGGTTGGATTCATCTTTCTGGTTCCTGCTGCACAGATTTCGATCTGATTTATACATATGTATAAATCAACCACACAGAAGTAGACAGATCTTTTTATGAGCAAATTTCAGCAGAGATGAAAAACGGCGGGCGTTCGAAAGAGATGGTTTGAAAACGTCTTTGGATTAAATGGGTTGTCGCAGATAAGGGTCAGAATTCGGGCGATGGGGGTGAGATGGAGGAGGCGATTGAGAAATAAAAACGCCTCCGCGAAGGGAGGCGTTTTATCGGGAGGGGCGCGTTTACAGAATAAAGCGGCTCAGATCCTCATCCTCGACAAGCGCACCGAGGTGGGCGTTGACGTAGTCGGTGTCGATGACAAAGGTCTCGCCGGACTTCTCGGAGGCGTCGTAGGAGATATCTTCCATCAGGCGCTCCATCACGGTGTGCAGACGACGGGCACCGATGTTCTCGGTACGCTCGTTGACCTGCCAGGCCGCTTCGGCCAGACGGCGGATGCCATCCTGGGTGAACTCGATGTTGACCCCTTCGGTGGCCATCAGCGCCTTGTACTGATCGGTCAGGGAGGCGTTCGGTTCGGTCAGGATACGCTCGAAGTCATCTGTGGTCAGGGCGGTCAGCTCGACGCGGATCGGCAGACGGCCCTGCAGCTCGGGGATGAGGTCGGACGGCTTGGCGATCTGGAAGGCGCCGGAGGCGACAAACAGGATGTGGTCGGTCTTGACCATGCCGTGCTTGGTGTTGACGGTGCAACCTTCAACCAGCGGCAGCAGGTCGCGCTGTACCCCTTCACGGGAGACGTCGGGGCCCGAGCTCTCGCCACGCTTGCAGATCTTGTCGATCTCGTCGAGGAAGACGATGCCGTTGTTCTCGACCGCGGCGATCGCTTTCTGCTTCAGCTCTTCCGGATTGACCAGACGGGCAGCTTCCTCTTCGATCAGCGCTTTCATGGCCTCTTTGACCTTGATCTT
The DNA here is from genome assembly GCF_019047065.1 of Aeromonas sp. FDAARGOS 1414. NCBI lineage: Bacteria > Pseudomonadati > Pseudomonadota > Gammaproteobacteria > Aeromonadales > Aeromonadaceae > Aeromonas > Aeromonas sp. FDAARGOS 1414. The sequence continues at coordinate 3,825,957 of NZ_CP077210.1, forward strand.
GCGCTTCTTCTTCTGGCTCTGGCCCAGGTTCTGGAACAGCCCCTGCAACTGGTTGGCCATCTCTTCCATGCCCGGCGGGGTCATGATTTCGACGCCCATCGGGGAGGCGGAGAGTTCCAGCTCGATCTCCTTGTCATCCAGCTGACCTTCCCGCAGTTTCTTGCGGAAGATCTGGCGGGTGTTGGAGTTGTCGGCTTTCTCTTCCTCACCCCAGGTGTTGCGCGGGTTGGGCAGCAGGGCGTCGAGGATGCGCTCTTCGGCGGCTTCCTCGGCGCGATATTTCATCTTCTCCATCTCGGTTTCGCGCACCAGCTTGATGGCGGCATCGGTCAGATCGCGGATGATGCTGTCTACTTCCTTGCCGACATAGCCCACTTCGGTGAACTTGGTCGCTTCCACCTTGATGAAGGGGGCGTTGGCCAGTTTGGCCAGACGACGGGCGATTTCGGTCTTGCCGACACCGGTCGGGCCGATCATCAGGATGTTTTTCGGGGTCACTTCATGGCGCATCTCTTCGTTGAGTTGCATCCGGCGCCAGCGGTTGCGCAGGGCAACGGCAACGGCACGCTTGGCATCGGCCTGACCAATGATGTGACGATCCAGCTCGTGGACGATTTCTCTCGGGGTCATCTCGGACATGATGGTGTTCCTGTATCCGGGGCGGGCAGTGCCCACCCCTTGGGAAATTGGGTTGGCTGGCGCCTTATTTGGCAACGTAGTCCAGCACTTCGATGGTGTGGTTGCCGTTGGTGAAGACGCAGATGTCGCCCGCAATCTTGAGGGACTTCTCGACAATGCTCCTGGCATCCAGCTCGGTGTTTTCCAGCAGCGCGATGGCGGCGGACTGGGCGAAGTTGCCACCGCTGCCGATGGCGATGAGATCGTGCTCCGGCTGCACCACGTCACCGTTGCCGGTGATGATGAAGGATTTGTGTTCGTCGGCCACGGCCAGCAGTGCTTCGAGGCGGCGCAGGGCGCGATCGGTGCGCCAATCTTTGGCCAGCGCCACGGCGGCGCGCTCCAGATTACCCTGATGGGCCTGCAGTTTTGCTTCGAAACGTTCGAGCAGGGTGAAGGCGTCGGCGGTACCGCCAGCGAAACCTGCCAGCACCTTGCCGTTATAGAGGCGATGAACCTTACGGGCGTTGCCCTTCATGACGGTGTTGCCAAGAGAGACCTGGCCATCGCCACCGATGACGACCTGACCGTTGCGGCGAACTGAAACTATGGTAGTCACTTTACTTACCTCGCTTGAGCCGAATGACGGCCTGACTGTGCATGGCAAGAAAGATGGGGATGGCAAACGGGCTTTTCAACCCTGCCTTTGGTCGGGATAAACGGGGTAGCAATCAGGGTGGGTGCGAGTGACACCAAAAGAACAGGGCCGGGTGTTGCCACCCGGCCCTGCTGCAAACTGTCCGCATTATGTTGTTTCAGACCAGACTACCGCTTGGCACACGATCACAGTTTGGCCATTGAACGTCGCCGAGGGAGAACCATACAGCGTGTAGCCTTGAGCTAGTGCCTCGCTGACACGAAAACAAAATGTCGCGTCATCAGGCCCAGTAATCAAGCGGTAAACCGGAAGGCCATTTGGTGGCTGTTTCGAATTTGTCATGTTCTGGTTCTCTGCTGGTTCAGCCTGACAGTATGCTAACCCTTCTTGGCAATGCAGCCGCTGATGCCGGAGCTCTGCAGCTTGCCGTTGGCCGCGTCGGCGGCCGCCTTGCCGTTGAAGGGGCCCACCATCACTTTGTAGACGGTACCGTTGGCTGTGTTGACCACCTGCAGGCTGGAAGAGAGACCGGCGGTGAAGGCGATACGTGCCTTTAGCGACTCTGCGGAATCCTGCGAGCGCAGAGCCGCGCACTGCATCATATAGCGACCGCTGTCGGCGGCTGCGGTCTGGGCTGGCGGGTTAGCCGCTTTGGCCTTGGCCGCTTCGGCCCGCTCCCGCTCCAGCTCGGCACGGATCTCCCGCTCCATCCGTTCCCGTTCGGCCTGGCGATCGATCACCTGTTCCCGAGCGCTGGCAACGGGCGCACCGTTGTCAGGCGTTGTCGCCGGATTGGTCTGATAGGGTTTGGACTGGCCGATGGGCGTCCCCGGTTGGGGAATCTCGGTCGGTACCGGTTGCGGCAGCTTTTCCGGCTGCAGTGTCAGAGTATCGGCGGGGGGCGGTGGCAGCACGCCCGGCTGGGGCGGTGGCTCGATAACATCGACCTGCTTGTTCTCAAGCCGTTCGATGTAGCTCCACTTCTCCTGTGGCAACCCGTTGTTCTGTGGTTTTGGCTTGTTGGCCTTTACCTGCTCTTCGATGGTGGGGGCGTCGCTGCCCTTGCCATTGATCATGTAAAGGAAGCCACCAAAGCCTGCCAGCAGTGCCACGACCAGCAGCACTGGAATAACAGGAAAGCGGCGAGGGGCCGCTTTCTTGGTATTGCGGCCACCCGCCCGACGTCGCGGGCGGCTGCCGACATAATCCCGGGTTGCCATCTATTACATGCGCTCCAGGGTATGGATGCCCAGTACGCCGAGGCCCAGTTTCAGTACCTTGGCGGTGGCGGCGCACAGCAGCAGACGGCTCTGACGGGTTGCCTCGTCCACGCCATCCTTGTTGATCGGGCAGGCTTCATAGAAGGTCATGAAGTTGCCTGACAACTCGTACAGGTAGGTACAGAGCAGGTGTGGCATGCCTTTGTCGGCCACGCCGTTGACCGCGTCGGAGAACTGGATCAGCTTCTGGGCCAGCACCTCTTCGGCCTCTTCGTTCAGGGTCACGTTGCCGGTCAGCGTCTCGGCATCGATGTTGGCCTTGCGGAAGATGGACTGGATACGGGTGTAGGCGTACTGCAGGTAAGGGGCAGTGTTGCCTTCAAACGACAGCATCAGATCCCAGTCGAAGATGTAGTCGGTAGTACGGTTCTTGGAGAGATCCGCATACTTGACCGCGCCCATGGCGATGGCGTTGACCACATTGGCCTTCTCTTCGGCAGAGAGGTCGCTGTTGCGGCTCTCCAGCAGGGCAGCGGCGCGCTCTTCGGCTTCGTTGAGCAGGTCAACCAGCTTGACGGTGCCACCAGAGCGGGTCTTGTAGGGACGACCATCCTTGCCCAGCATCATGCCGAAGGCGTGGTGCTCAAGCGGCACGGATTCCGGCACATAGCCCGCCTTGCGGGTGATGGTCCAGGCCTGCATCAGGTGCTGGTGCTGACGGGAGTCGATGAAGTACATGACACGGTCGGCACCCAGGGTTTCATAACGGTATTTGGCACAGGCGATGTCGGTGGTGGTGTAGAGGAAACCGCCATCGCTCTTCTGGATGATGACGCCCATGGCCTCGCCATCCTTGTTCTTGAACTCGTCCAGGAAGACAACGGTGGCGCCTTCGCTTTCGACCGCCAGCCCCTTGGCTTTCAGGTCGGCCACGATCTCCGGCAGCATGTCGTTGTACATGGACTCGCCCATGATGTCCTTGTTGGTCAGGGAGACATTCAGGCGGTCATAGTTGATCTGGTTTTGTTCCATGGTCATGTCGACCAGCTTCTTCCACATGGTACGGCAGTACTCGTCGCCGCCCTGCAGCTTGACCACGTAGTTACGGGCGCGCTCGGCGAAGGCTTCGTCTTCGTCGTAGCAACGCTTGGCCTGGGTATAGAAGGCTTCCAGATCCTTGAGCGCCATGTCGCTGGCATGCTCGTTGGACATCTTCTCCAGATAGGCGATCAGCATGCCGAACTGGGTGCCCCAGTCACCGATGTGGTTGGCACGGATCACTTTGTGGCCGAGGAATTCCAGCGCACGCGCAGCCACGTCACCGAGTACGGTGGAGCGGATGTGGTGCACCGCCATCTCTTTGGCCACGTTGGGGGCGGAGTAGTCCACCACCACGGTTTGTGGTGTGGGCAACCGTACGTTGGCGTTGGCAGAGGTCACCATGGCCTCGACCTGACCGGCCAGCCAGCGCTGGTCGAAGAAGAAGTTGATGAAGCCGGGGCCGGCGATCTCGACCTTGGCGATCAGGTCGGAGGCAGGCAGGTGCTCGATGATGGCCGCCGCCAGCTCACGGGGATTCTTGCGGGCCGGCTTGGCCAGCAGCATGGCCAGGTTGGTGGCCAGGTCACCGTGAGCTTTTTCCTTGCATCGGTCTACTTGCACGCGGGCTTCCAGGTCCGCCGGCAGGACGCCTGCTGACTTGAGATTGGCTACCGTTTGTTCAAGTAGATGATGAATATGCTCTTTCATAACTGACCACCAAGGTTGCGCGTCGAAAAATGACTGATATATAAGGGCGTGAATTTTACCCGCATCGGCTCGAGAAAACTATAGGGATGACCCGCCGCTCGCTGTCGGGCGGATATTTCACTGCGTTTGGCGCCATATTCCAGAATATTGGACGGAAATTATGGTGCTTATCCATTTCTACTGCATATCGAAGCGCCTTGTCCAGGCTATTTTCCCCTGATTGTTAAGGGTTTTTCCTTTCCGCTGACGGGAATGATCTCCTCCCTCTGGCCCGGCGTATCAACAGAGGTTCCCAACCGAGGAGTTTGCGATGCGACTGGCGCTGTTTCCCCTATCTGCCCACCTGCTGCCCGGCGGCGTCATGCCGCTGCGGATCTTCGAACCGAGATACCAGCGGATGATCGCCGAGGCGGGGGAGTCCGGCTTTGCCCTCTGCATGGTGGACCCTCGCCAGCCCGACGCCCTGCGCAACATGCTGCCCATCGCCACCCGGGTCACCATCATCGATTTCGACCGGCTGCCGGACGGCATGCTGGGGATCACGGTGCAGGGGATGGAGCGGGTGCAGATAGAGGATCTGTGGCAGGAGCCCGATGGCCTGCGTATCGGCGAGGTGACGCCGCTGACGGCCTGGCCGCCCCGCCGGCTCCATCCCGATCAGCAGCCGCTGGTCGAGGCGCTGCGGGAGGTGTTTGCCGACTATCCCGACTACGCCGCCCTCTATCCCGCCCCCCGCTGGGATGATGGCAACTGGGTGGCCCAGCGCTGGCTGGAGGTGCTGCCGATCCCCCCCGAGCAGAAGCAGCTGCTGCTAGCCGCCGCCGACAATCAGCCCGCCATCGCCCTGCTCAAGGGGGTACTGGTGGCCAGCCACTGATTTTATCCTGACCCGCTGATCCGCCACTGCCGCAGCGCCGTACAAGTCATCACCACAGCATGTTCGACAGCACACCAAAGGGATGGCGCAATGGCATATACTGGCCAACCACACTCGACCATACGCAGGACCTCGCCCGTGATGGATAACCCGGATGGCGACCTCAAATCTCTGCTGATCAGGGTGGCAGAGCAGGCCGACAAGGCTGCTTTTGCCCGCCTGTTCCAACACTTTGCGCCGCGCATTCGCAGCTACGGCCTGCGCCACCTCGGCAGCGAAGCCAACGCCATGGAGCTGGTGCAGGAGACCATGCTGCTGGTATGGCAAAAGGCGCGTCTCTACCACCCCGAGAAGGGGGCGCCGACCACCTGGATCTACACCGTGATGCGCAACCAGTGCTTCGACATGCTGCGTCGTCGTCGTGCCAGCAAGGAGGATCTCTGTGCCGAGGAGCTGTGGCCCGTGCTGGAGTTTCAGGCCGAAGAGGAGCATCTGAGCGGCGGGGAAGATGCGGTGCTGACCCGTCAGATGGCCCACTATCTGGGCACCCTGCCGGAGCCGCAACAGCAGGTGGTGCGTGGCATCTATCTGCAGGAGTTCTCCCAGCAGGAGCTGGCGGAGCGCCTTGGCGTGCCGCTCGGTACCATCAAGTCCCGCCTCCGGCTGGCGTTACAGAAATTGAAAGAGCAAGTGGAGCAAGGCCATGATTAAAGCCCATCCGACCGACCCTATGCTGCGTGCCTTCGCCGCCGACGAGCTCCCTCTGCCGCTGGCGGTGGGGCTCTCCGCTCACTGTGAACTCTGCCCCGATTGTGCTGCCCGACTGAAGACATTCGAAGAGGAGCTGGCGCAGCAATATCTTGCTTCGCCAGCAGAGCCCGAGCTGGACTCCCGCGATGAAGCGGGACTGGACGCCGGATTCGACGCCATGCTGGCGGATATTCTGGCGCAGCCGCTGGCAGAGCCCCTCTCCGAGCCCCTGTCCGAGCCAACATATGACCAGCCCCGAGCCCAGCCCGGCGAGCTGGAGGTGGCCGGTCACGCCTATCGTTTGCCACGGGTGTTGGCCCGCTACCGTTCGCCCAAGTGGCGCCATATCGGGGCCATTCGTCAGCAGAGTTTGCCGCTGGACGAGATGGGGACGCGCGCCAGCCTGCTCCATATCGAAGCGGGCGGTCGCATCCCCGAGCACACCCATCAGGGCTATGAGCTGACCCTGCTGCTGGCGGGCAATATTCAGGATGGCGATACCCTTTACAAGGCGGGTGATTTCATCTGGCGCGATGCCAGCCATTCCCACAGTCCGCATACGCCGGACGGTTGCCTCTGCTACACGGTGCAGGATGCGCCGGTGCAGTTCACCAAGGGGCTGTCACGGCTGCTCAATGGCATCAGTCAGCACCTCTACTAAACGGTGTGAGCCAATAGAAAAAGGGACCAGTTTGGTCCCTTTTGTCATTTCATTGCTGGTGGCCGGTCAGGCGACAAACACCAGATAGACGGCGAATGCCACGACAAAGCGGTAGATGGCGAACGGGATAAAGTCGATGCGGCGGATCAATGTCAGGAAGGTCTTGATCGCAAACATCGCTACCACGAAGGCGGTGATAAAGCCCACGGCAAACATCGGGAAGTCGGCCATCGAGAGAAAATCGCGGCTCTTGTAGAGATCAAGCCCGCTGGCCGCCACCATCATGGGCACCGCCATGATGAAGGAGAACTCGGCGGCGGCGTGACGGCTGATCCCCATCAGCATGCCACCACTGATGGTGGCGCCGGAGCGGGAGAAGCCGGGCCACAGGGCCAGACACTGGAACAGACCGATGCCGAACGCCTGCTTGTAGCTGATGTCATCCAGGGTTTCAGCAGTGACGGCCGGGCGGAACTTCTCGGCGATGATGAGCAGGATGCCCCCCGCGACCAGCGCGTACATCACGGTCTGTGGACCAAACAGGTTGGCCTTGATCCAGCTGTGGATGGCCAGACCGACCACGATGGCGGGCAGCATGCCGAGGATGACGTGGATCAGCGACAGGGTGGCGTGATCCCGGGACGGCTTCTGGCCGAAGTGGATGCCAATCAGGCCAAACAGGCGTCGCCAGAAGACGGCGACCACGGCGAGAATGGAGCCAAGCTGGATCACCACTTCGAAAGTGGCAGCCTTGAGCCCTTCAAAGCCCAGCAGATGGCCGACGATAATCATGTGGCCGGTGGAGGAGACGGGGAGGAACTCGGTCAGCCCCTCGACGACGCCCAGAATAAAGGCGACCAGCAGGCTATAAATGTCAGTCATCGAACAAACAATCCTTAACTTCGTTGATGTAAAAACGCCCCGGGAGGGTCTCGGGGCGGCTTATCTTGCTCGATAGTGACTGCTGAGGCTATGTAAAAATCATGAAACCTTTAAGTCAGTCGCGGATAAAACGGTAGCGGGTCTGGTGGTGATAACGCCCGCCCGGCAGCAGCCAGGGGTTGCCCAGCTCGGGCCGATTGGGGCTGTCCGGCAGCTGTTGTGTCTCAAGACAGAAGCCGTCGTGATCCCCGAGTGCCAGCCCCAGGTTGTATGAATGCTCATCAGTTCCTTTCGTTACGCAGCTTGAGCATCAGGACGGCGCAGGCCAGAGCGAGAGTGATGCTGTTTGCTATGGTGATGGGCATGTCGTTAGTGCGCAGGCCGTAGATCAACCATAGAAGTACGCCACAGCTGAAGACCAGATACATATTGGTTGAGATGGCCCTGGTTTCTTCGGTCTTTATTATGTGTATAACTTGCAAGGCAAAAGATCCTGTGGTCAGAAAGGCTGCACAGAGACCGAGGTTGGCGGTGTCGAGCCAGAAAACCAGAACGCAGAGAGCGATTGGCACAATAACGATATTGTGCCAGAAATAAACCGACAAATTTGAACTCCTCAAAGACCAATGGAGGCAATGGATATTTATTATCGTGTAATATACTTCAGCAAAAGTTTACCCAGTGGCTTTCGATGATTCATGTAACTTATGTTGATTGCTTTTCCTATGCGCAATGCAACGAAAAAATAATTTATCAATCATTGTAGTTTTCATGTTCTTGAATGGAATTTGCCAGTCAAGTTGAATGGATAGAGGCGCTCAATTCGACTGGCGTATATTTTATGGTAAAGCATTCATTTTTTTATGTTAAAGAGACGAAATGGATCGCCATTTATTTAGAGCATGACGTACTTTGGCGTGCTTATCTTCGGTGAAATTGTAGCGGGTCATGATCATCACCCGTAATATGCTACCCAATATCGGCACAAGTGATATACAGATAAATAGTCCGTCCATCGTAGCCTGAGTCTGTGCCGCATTCGGTTGATAGCCAAGCCAGATCAGCAGGGTACCGGAAATACCACCTGCGATGGCCCAAGCCAGTTTGCCGGTAAAGGTCTGCCCCGAGAACGCGATGGCAGCGCAACGGCGGCCAGACTTTAGTTCTGCATATTCGATGGTCTCACTCAACATGGCCGAGATAAGCGGATTGGTGATGACGTTGGCCGCATGGATCAAGGCGAGGAAGCCGAACACCATTATCAGACTGTCGTAGCCTGTCGTATAGAAACCGATGCGTAATGCAATCTCCAGCAGAGTGAGTAGCAGGAAGAGATCACGTTTCCTGAGCTTGCTGGTCAATATCGGCATCAGCATACAGGCCATAGAGGTTGCCACACCGATAGAGCCCATCACCGAGAGCAGCCCGGCATCACCCATGTTGTAGGTGAAGAAGAAAATGTAGAGCCCGGTGGCCAGATTAAAGAACACGTTACAGAAGAAGGCGCCAAGTACATACGCCAACGGTTTGTTGGAACGCAGGACGCGGAAAGAGTCCCTAATGGTGATCTTGTCATTCGGATTGGGCTTGATGCGCTCTTTCATCTGGCTTGCTCCGAGCACCATCAGTGGCAGGGCGATCAGCATCAGGCAGATGGCACCTTCCATGTAGCCCTTGGTGCTGCTGGTTGCAGCAAACAGTTCGGTGAGCTTCGGGAATATGATGGAAGCACTGCCAATGCCGATATTGACGCCCAACATGGCGACGGTTACGGCCTTGGCTCGCTCCTGTGGCTCTTGGCTCATGACCGATGACATGGTCCAGAAAGGTACATCAGACAAGGTGTATATCATCCCCCACGCGATATAGGTGACTGCTGCATAAGCTACCTTGGTGGTCATGGGTAAATCCATGCCAATGAAGCTGAGAGAGGTGATCCCGGCAATCAAGAAGGGAACGAAAAGCATATATGGCGTGAATTTGCCACGTTTGAAATTAAGAGTGTCCATATAACCAGCGATAATAGGATCGTTGATGGCATCCCATACTCTGGCAATGAGGAAAATAGCCCCAGCTGCAGCGGGCGATATTCCAAGGATATCGGTGTAAAAATAGAGGATAAATGATCCCACCAGGCCGAAACTGAGGCATTGCCCGACGGCATAGCTGAAATATCCCACCAGCTCTCTATTGTGTATCTTTTGATCTGTCATCTGCCAACCTTTCCCAACATGAATGTGTTGTGAGGGGCGCCACTAGGGTGGCGTCCTCTTTTGCGTTATGAACGGGTCAATGTGCGGAGCAGTTCTATTTCACTGGCAGAGTAGGGGGTACCATCCTCCTCCAGCAGGTCGTGAAACCAGACCCTGCGGAAATCGGGGTCGATATTGCGAACGAAAGGCCATGGCAAGTGAGTTTGCGTCTTCCCTTTTACCAGACCCCATTGATAGGCACCTATTTTTAACTCTTTGAAGAGTGGCAGTTGTTGTTCCATCACGCTGCCGACATGCCTGGCCAGCCACTCTGTGCAGAGGAGCGGGCGGCGATATTTGCTGACCACATCCAGAGAGATTTTCAGCCCCTCCATACGCTGATAGGAGTGGAAAGTGATGACATCCGATAGCTCCATAGCGCGCAGGTCGGTCGGATGAGTAAAGGTGTTTTCCGGAGTAAATTCCGAATCCCCCTGACCGATGCTGTAGGGTGCATGCCACGCGCCGACGGTGAGTGGCTGGGAGGGGTTCTCTTCTCGGGCCCAGACAAAAGCCAACTCCATCAGATAGTGGGCATATGTCTCCAGCGACTCATCGAAACGCACCTCGACATCGCCTTCCGAAAAGATGCCCCGGTTGGTCGGCTCATTGTACAGATCCCAGATAAAGATCCGCTCATCCTGTGCAAATGTACGTATCAGGTCGCGAATATAGTGTTCCACTTCGCGCCATTGGGTCGGGTCAATGACGACATTCCGACCGGGACTGGCCGCCGCCTGGCTATTGTGTACATCTTCCCGAGGTGGTTGCTGGCGGCCCAGATAGGGGTGATCGCCGGAGAAGCCACAGTCATCCATCAAGGTCATCATCACGCGGATATTGTGCTTGCTACACAGGCCAAGGAACTGCTCAATGCGCGCGAGCAGGCCATCCCGATCATGCTGCCAGACGATAAAGGGCAGATTGGTTCGCAGGGTGTTGTAGCCCAGTTTGTTGGCCCAACCCAGTTCCTGGTCAATGGTGACTGGGTCGAAGGTTTCTCCCTGCCACATTTCGGTCCAGTTGACCGCTGTGCGGGGGAGATAGTTGAAGCCCAATAGCCAAGGTTGTTTGTTCCACCATTGCCAAGCTCGTTCTGTTGACCACTGTTGTATCGCCATCGGATATCCTTGCAACTAATTATTTAAACTTATAGCAATTAATATTAGCTAATATATTTAGTTGCAAATCATGAAGGACAGAATTCAGGGATTAGTCACAAAATGAACAAATTTAGGGGGTTAACAGGCATAGCTGGCGAGCCATCTGTACTCGGGACGATAACCGAAACCCCTCTATCGTCCTTGCGGGCTGTTGTGCTGCTTGCTCATGTCCGTAATCATGAGTCATGATAAAAGATAAATAATTAATATTATTATCTGGGCGGTACTGCTCAAACTATGGCCATATCAATGAATAGTAAACGCATCACCATGAGCGCCATCGCTGCAGCTGCAGGTGTTTCCCAATCAACGGTTTCACTGGTGCTCAATGGTTCAACCACCATCAAACTGGCGGAGGAAACGCGGCGTAGAGTGCTTGAAAAAGCGGCCGAACTGGGTTACCAGCATAAGCGAGCTGAACATCTACCCAAGGGACCATCTGCTAGAAAAATAGCTTTTGTTTTCAATGGCCTGACTCCATATGACCCTTTTCTGGATGCGATCAATGCTTGCAATGAACGCGCTTGGGAGGCAGATCGCATGCTGGTTACATTCGATTATCGCAACAGCGCGGAGCTCACCAAGTTGATCGAGCAGGAGATCAATCAGGGGGATTATCTGGGGATGATTTTTGCCTCTTCCATGACACGACAACTTGCCGAGATGGAGCTCTCCCCACAGGTGCCTACCGTTTTGCTCAACTGCTACCTGGAGGGCAGTGGCTCGTCCGAGAGTTATTCCATCCTGCCTGCCGATAAGCTGGCGGGTTACAAGGTGACGGCGCACCTGTTGGAGCAAGGCTGCAAACGAGTGGCTCTTATTCAGGGGGAGCCATGGATGGAGGCAAATAGTCTGCGGCTGGAGGGGTATCGTCAGGCGTTGATCAACCACGATTTGATACCGGATCCACAATGGGTGCGTGTGGGCAACTGGTCGCTACATGAGGCTTATGAACAGACTCGGCAACTGCTGGCGCTGCCTCAGCCGCCTGATGGTATCTTCTGTTGCAGTGATTACATGGCTCAGGGTTGTTACCAGGCGATAGCCGAGGCGGGATTGCGCATCCCGGAAGACATTCTGGTGGCGGGCCATGATAACCAGATGCTGGCCTGCGAAATGGAGCCCCCTTTGAGTTCTATCGAACTACCTTACGACGAGATGGGTAAACTGGCGGTGGATACCTTGTTGCAACTGGCCCAAGGAGAGAAGCCCATCGCTTTACTGATGAAGCTGGAAGGGGAGTTGCTGATCCGTGCCTCGACCAGGGGTCAGCCAGTTAACAAAATTTGATCCTCTCTCGATGACCTGCTGCGTAGTGGTTCCTTGTGCCACAGGGCGTGCCGATATGCTCCCGTCATGCCTGCCAAGTTGTGTGGTTGGCGGTAAGAATGTAAAGCACATAATGGGTACTCAATGACTTTACCCGACACGAGCAGGTCAACGCCACTCTGAAAGCCATACACCCATCAGCACTGCACGCGGTGGCTGATATCGTAATGATGCCAAGCCGTAGCATGCTTCTTTCTTGGTTGTGTTGAATAAGCCGGGCGGGAGAGATGCGACAAAGGGGCGCCTTGACGCGCCCCTTCAATGGGTCAAGCCATAACCGGAATGAGCCGATAACGGGTTATGTGCTGATAGCGTTCTCCTGGCTCCAACCATGGGTTACCTAATTCTGGACGGTTCGGACTGTCTGGCACTTGCTGTGCTTCCAGGCAGAGCCCCTGATAGTTGCCCCAATGTCCCCCCCCGCGTTTTGGGGTGCCAGCCAACCAGTTGCCGGTGTAGAGCTGGACGCCTGGCTGATTGGTGTACATCTCCATACACAGGCTGCCATCCCCTGCCATCAGGGTGGCTTGTGGTGAGGGCGAGGCATCAACAAACAAGAAACAGTGGTCGAATCCCAGACATTTTTTTTGCTGCGCATGGGCCATCCACTGTTCTCCGACCCGCTTGCCATGGCGTAGATCGAATACTCCTTCGACCGGCGCAATACCAAGCGGCAGCGAGTGTTCATCGGTTGGCAGATAGCGGTCTGCATTAATGGTGACACGGTGATCACGCACATCACCGCCATCCAGGTTGAAATAGGCATGGCTGGTGAGGTTGACCGGGGTCGGAGCATCTGTGGTGGCGCTCAGTTCGATCACCAGATCGGTCTGCTCCAGCCGGTATTCTACGGTCACGTCCAGATTACCAGGGAAGCCCTGTTCGCCGTCGGCCAGCCGAGTTTGCAGACAGATGCGATCTTCCGCCAGCCCGTCCAGTTGCCACTCCCGGTTGTGCAGAGAGTCACTGCCCCCGTGCAGGCAGGTGGTGCCCTCGTTGGCGTCTAGTTGCCACTCTTGCCCTGCTCGCTCTAGGCGGGCGTTGCCGATGCGATTGGCAAAGCGTCCTACTATCGCCCCTAAATAAGAGCGTTGATTGGGGTAATCCAGCGGATCACAAGACAGCAGCACATTGCGATAGGTGCCATTGATCGGGATCTCGAGGGCGGTGAGCGTAGCCCCGAAATCGAGCACGCTCAACCGCAGGCCGGCTGCATTCTGCAGATGGAACTCTTTCATGCGATGCCCCCTGCACCGGCGCTGGCGCGGCAGACGTAGCAGTTAGCCTTGAGGCCGAAGCGGGTCGGATACTCCGCCTCGACGGCGGCAATCACCTCGGCCACCTTCTCCGGGCGCAGCAGGGCGACCACGCAGCCGCCGAAGCCGCCGCCGGTCATCCGCACGCCGCCATCTGTGCCGATTTTAGCCTTGATGATCTCCACCAGACCATCGATGGCGGGCACTGTGATCTCGAAGTCATCGCGCATGGCGGCGTGCGACTCGGCCATCAGCTCGCCGAGGCGGGTCAGGTCGTGGCTCGCCAGCGCATCGGCGGCCGCCAGGGTGCGGGCGTTTTCACCGACGATGTGGCGGGCACGGCGATAGCAGGCCTCATCCAGCCCGGCTTTGCCCGCTTCCAGTCCGGCCAGATCGAGGTCGCGCAGCGCCTTGACCCCGTAGTGGCGGGCGGCCGCTTCGCACTGCTGGCGGCGGGTGTTGTATTCGCTATCCACCAGACCGCGGCGCACATTGGAGTTGACGATCAGCACCGCCAGATCGGTGGGCATGGGGATGAGGCGAGTCTCCAGCGAGCGGCAGTCGAGCAGCAGGGCGTGGTCGGTTTTGCCGCTGGCGGAGATCATCTGATCCATGATGCCGCAGTTGCAGCCGACGAACTTGTTCTCCGCCTGCTGGCCATTGAGGGCGATCTCGGCTTGAGTGATGCCGAGCCCCAGCGCCTCTTTGAAGGCCTGACCAATGGCCACTTCCAGCGAGGCGGAGGAGGAGAGCCCCGCCCCCTGCGGCACGTTGCCGGAGACCACCAGATCGAGGCCGCGCAGGGCATAACCGCGCTCCTGCAGATATTTCACCACGCCGCGGATGTAGTCGCTCCAGCGCTGGCTGGGGTGGTGCTCGATGGGCTGGTCGAGGTCGAACAGGTCGCGCTGGTTGTCGTAGTCGGCGGCGATCACCTGCACTTGTCGATCATCGCGCAGGCTGATGGCGACGCAGGTCTCGTAGTCGATGGCGCAGGGCAGCACGAAGCCGTCGTTGTAGTCGGTATGTTCACCGATGAGGTTGACGCGGCCGGGGGCGCGCACCAGCAGATCGGGCGCTTTGGCAAATTGCTCGGCAAAAACGGTGCTGACGCGTTGGCTGGGGGTCATTGGGCCTCCTCATTGGTGTGGCTGGTCTGGTTGTAGTGAATGGGGCTCAGGGCGCGCAGCCGCTGGGCGGCCTGCTCGGGGGTAAGGTCGCGCTGGGTTTCGGCCAGCATCTCGAAGCCCACCATGAATTTGCGCACGGTGGCGGAGCGCAGCAGGGGCGGGTAGAAGTGAGCGTGCAGTTGCCACGCCTCGGGGCACTCCGACTTGGGCGGCGCAAAGTGCCAGCCCATGGAGTAGGGGAAGCTGCACTCGAACAGGTTGTCGTAGCGGCTGGTGAGCTCCTTGAGCGCCACCGCCAGATCCTGCTGCTGGGCCTTGGTCAGGTTCAGCATGGAGGGGACGTGCGCCTTGGGCAGCAACAGGGTTTCGAACGGCCAGGCGGCCCAAAAGGGGACTACGGCAAGCCAGTGTTCGGTCTCCACCACGATGCGCGAGCGATCCGCCAGCTCCCGCTCCACATATTCGAGCAGCATGGGGCGGCCATGCTCGGCCAGCCAGTCTCGCTGGTGCTGTTCTTCGCGGGCGATCTCGTTGGGCAGGAAGTCGCTGCCCCAGATCTGGCCGTGGGGGTGCGGGTTGGAGCAGCCCATGACGGCCCCTTTGTTTTCAAAGACCTGCACCCACTCCCACTGAGCCGACAGCTCGGTGACCTGATCCATCCAGGTGGTGATCACTCCTTCGATGGCGGGCAGCGGCAGCTCGGGCAGGGTCTTGCCGTGATCCGGCGAGAAGCAGATGACCCGGCTGGTGCCGCGGGCGGCTTCCAGCTTCAGCAGGGGGTCGCCTGCGTTGTCGGCGGCCGGGGTATCCTGCATCAGGGCAGCGAAGTCGTTGGTAAAAACGAAGGTGCCCTTGTAGTCGGGGTTGATGTCACCGGTGACCCGGGTGTTGCCCGCGCAGAGGAAGCAGTCGGGATCGTGGGCCTGTTTGGGGGCCTGACTCACCTTCTCCACCTGTCCCTGCCAGGGGCGTTTGGCCCGGTGGGGGGAGACCAGCACATACTGGCCGGTCAGCGGGTTGAAGCGGCGATGGGGATGATCGACGGGGTTGAACATCATCTCTCCTGAATAAGGTATGGAAAACTAAAGTCGTTTATTAACAGGGAGCAGGCAGGCCTACTCCTCGTAACCGTTCGGGTTGGCCGATTGCCAGCGCCAGCTGTCGGCGCACATGGCGTCTATGCCCCGGGTCGCCTGCCAGCCGAGTTCCCGCTCTGCCTTGGCCGGATCGGCCCAGCAGGCGGCGATGTCACCAGGGCGACGCGGTTCGATGCGAAACGGCAGCGGCTTGCCACAGGCGGCGGAGAAAGCGGCGACCAGCTGCAACACACTCTGGCCCTGACCTGTGCCCAGGTTGTAGGTGTGCACGCCACCCTTGTTGGCGCAGTGTTGCAGTGCCTTGACGTGACCTTCGGCGAGATCCATCACATGGATGTAGTCGCGCACGCCAGTGCCGTCCGGGGTAGGGTAATCGTTTCCAAAGACCGAGAGGCAGTCGCGACGGCCAATGGCCACCTGAGTGATATAGGGCATCAGGTTGTTGGGGATGCCCTGCGGGTCTTCCCCCATGGTGCCCGATTCGTGGGCGCCGACCGGATTGAAGTAGCGCAGCAGGGTCATGCTCCAGTGGGGCTCGGCCAGCTGCAGATCCTCGAGGATCTCCTCGATGATCAGCTTGGAGCGACCGTAGGGGTTGGTGGCGCTGCGGGGGAAATCCTCGCGGATCGGCAGATTGGCGGGATCGCCGTAGACGGTGGCCGAGGAGCTGAACACCAGATTGTGCACATTGGCCCGCTTCATCGCCTGCAGCAGGGTGAGGGTGCCGCCGAGGTTGTTCTCGTAGTAATCCAGTGGAATGCGGGTCGACTCACCGACCGCTTTCAGGGCGGCAAAGTGGATCACCGCATCGATCTGCTGTTCGGCGAAGATCCTGTCCAGCAGGGCCGCATCGCGAATATCCCCTTGATAAAACACGGGTTGCTGGCCGCTGATCGCCGCGACTCGGGCCAGCACGCTGCGCTTGCTGTTGCCGAGGTTGTCGACCACCACGGGATTCATGCCTGCCGCTTGCAGGGCCAGACAGGTGTGGCTGCCGATATATCCGCAACCGCCGGTGACCAGAACGTTCATCTTGCTCTCCACTGAAAAAGTGTCTGGAAGCAGTCTAGCCGAGGGTGTGGCGACCAAACTGTGAGCTTGCTTGCAAAACAGTGTAAACGATTACACTGTTTTTGTGATCATCCTGACGGCAGATATGCGTTTCACCCCTGTTTTCAATGGGTTTGCTGGGTATAATGGCGCTCTATTGCACAGTGAAATAAGTGAAAACAGTATGAGCACCATCAAGGATGTCGCCCGTTTGGCCAATGTGTCAGTGGCAACGGTTTCACGGGTGATGAACAACTCCCCCAAGGCCAGCGCCGCGTCTCGCGAAGTGGTGCAGAAGGCCATGGCCGAACTGGGCTATACCCCCAACGCCAACGCGCGGGCACTGGTGAGCCAGACTTGCGACACCATGGGGGTGGTGGTCGGTGACGTGGCCGATCCCTTCTTCGGTGCACTGGTGAAGGGGGTCTCCGGCATCGCCGTCGAGCAGAACCTTCACCTGCTGATGGGTAACGGTTTTCACAAGGCACGTCAGGAGCGTGAGGCGATCGAGCTGCTGATCGGCAAGCGCTGCGAGGCGCTGGTGGTGCACAGCAAGGCGCTGAGCGACGAGGAACTGTACGATTACGCCATGCGGGTGCCCGGTATGGTGCTGATCAACCGCGATATTCCGGCCCTCAAGGGGCGCTGCATCGCCCTCAACAACCGGTTGGGTGCGGCTACGGCGACTCGCCACCTGATCGAACTGGGTCACCGCCATATCGCCTTTATCAGCTCGGATCACGCTATCGAGGATGCCACCTTGCGTTTGCAGGGTTATCAGGATGGGCTGATGGAGGCGGGTCTGGCAGCCGATCCCGAGCTTATCGAGAGCGGCACGCCGAACGAGGAGGGGGGGGAGCGCGCCATGCTCAACCTGCTGGCCAAGGGGCTCAAGGTGACTGCCGTGGTGGCTTATAACGATGCCATGGCGGCGGGCGCCATCTCTGTGCTGGCCGACAACGGCCTGCGAGTGCCGGAGGAGGTATCGGTAGTGGGCTTCGATGACATCATCTATGCCAGATATTTGCGCCCCAAGCTCTCCACCATGCGCTATCCCATCGAGCTGATGGCGGCCCAGGCGGCCAAGCTGGCCATTCAGCTGGCGGCGGGGGAGAGTGACGCGACCCAGAGCCGGATCTATACACCCACCCTGATAAATCGCCACTCGGTGGCACCGGTTCGGGCCGGATAGCTCCCTTTTGCGGCCCTGTTCGGGGTCGTTTCTTGCACGGTTATTGTTTTACCTATTTTTAATCATTTTTACTCCGCTTTACTTAACAAAACAAGTGTAATCGTTTACATCTGTGTGAGCGAGATCGCCGTTCCCTGCGTCATACTTCTCTAGACTGAATAGGTTTTCTAATCAGCAGGGAGAGAGTGAATGCTCAGGGAGATAGTGGCGCGTCAGGATTGGCAGACTCAGGCCATTACGTCGGTAAACCGGCTGGCTGCCCATACCCCCATGTTCAGCTGGCGCAGCGAAACGGATGCCAGGGGTGATCTGGCCTCTTCCTCCCGTCTCTTGCTCGATGGCGAGTGGCGCTTCTCCTTCTTTGCCGCTCCCGAATTGGTGCCCGAGAGCTGGCTGGTGCAGGATCTGGCTGATGCCACTCCCATTACCGTGCCGGGCAACTGGCAGCTGGATGCCGCCTATCCAGCTGCGCGGCCGCTCACCGATGGTCCCATCTACACCAATATCAAGTACCCCTTTCCCTGCGATCCGCCCCGAGTGCCAGCAGAGAATCCTACTGGCTGCTACTCCCGCGAGTTCGAGCTGCCCGCCGACTGGCTGGCAAGCGGACAGAGCCGGATCATCTTCGACGGGGTGAGCAGTGCCTTCCACCTGTTCTGCAACGGCCGCTGGGTCGGTTACTCTCAGGACAGCCGCCTGCCCGCCGAATTCGATCTGACCCCATATCTGCAGAGCGGTCGCAACCGGCTGGCGGTGCTGGTGCTGCGCTGGTCCGACGGCTCCTATCTGGAAGATCAGGATATGTGGTGGCTGTCGGGGAGCTTCCGCTCCGTCACCTTGCTGCACAAACCGACCCGCCATCTGATGGATATGCGGGTGACCCCCGAGCTGGATGCCTGCTATCGGGATGGTCGTCTCAAGATTGCCCTGCAAGTCGCCAATGGGGCTGGGCTGTCGGTAGAGGCCAATCTCTATGACGGTGGCGAGCGGGTCGCGACCCTGCGCCAGCCGATCGGCACCCAAGCCATTGATGAAAAAGGGGCGTATGACGATCGCGCCGAGTGCTGGCTCGACGTGGCTGCGCCGCGCAAGTGGAGCGCCGAGACGCCCCATCTCTATCGCCTGACCCTGACCCTGCTGGACGAACAGGGTCAGGCCATCGAGAGCGAGGCGTGCGATGTGGGCTTTAGGGTGGTGGAGATCCGTGGCGGCCTGCTGCGGGTCAACGGTCAGCCGCTGCTGATCCGTGGTGCCAACCGCCATGAACACCACCCCGCCAGGGGTTATGCCATCGATCGTGCCACCATGGAGCGGGATCTGCTGCTGATGAAGCGGCACAACTTCAATGCGGTGCGCTGCTCCCACTATCCCAACCACCCCGACTTCTATCGCCTCTGCGATCGGCTCGGTCTCTATGTGGTGGACGAGGCGAATCTGGAGACTCACGGCATGACCCCCATGGGGCGGCTGGCGCGGGATCCTGCCTGGAGCAACGCCTTTCTGGAGCGGGCGACCCGCATGGTGGCACGGGATTTCAACCACCCCTCCATCATCATCTGGTCGCTGGGCAATGAGTCGGGGTACGGCCCGGCCCACGATGCCATGTATGGCTGGATCAAGCGCAGCGACCCGAGCCGTCCGGTGCAGTACGAGGGGGGCGGGGCCGATACCCCGGCCACCGACATCATCTGCCCCATGTATGCCAGAACCCATCAGGATCAACCCTTCCCGGCGGTGCCAAAGTGGGCGCTGGCCAAGTGGATCGGCCTGCCCGGCGAGCACCGGCCGTTGATCCTCTGCGAATATGCCCACGCCATGGGCAACAGTCTGGGGGGTTATGCCCACTATTGGCAGGCGTTTCGCGATCATCCACGTCTGCAAGGCGGGTTTGTCTGGGATTGGGTCGATCAGGGGCTCGACAAATACACCGCCGATGGTCGCCACTACTGGGGCTATGGCGGCGATTTTGGTGATGTGCAAAACGATCGCCAGTTCTGCTGCAACGGTCTGCTGTTCCCGGATCGCACCCCCCATCCCGCCCTGTGCGAGGCTAAGCGCGCCCAACAGCCGTTCCGCTTTGCCCTGCTCGAGCACACCCCGCTGCGGGTGCGGATCGAGAGCGAATACCTGTTTCGGGAAACCGACAACGAGCGGCTTTGCTGGCTGTTGTGTGAGAACGGCCATGTGCAGCAGCAGGGGGAGTTCTCCCTTGATCTGGCGCCACAGGGGGTGGTCGAGTTGACCCTGAGCGAGACACTGCCCGCCTTTGCGGCAGGCTCACTGGCCTGGCTCGATCTGGCCATCGTTCAGCCGCAGGCTACCCCCTGGTCGCAGGCGGATCACAAGGTCGCCCGTCAGCAGTTCACCCTGCCGACCCCCCTTGCTCTGCCTGCTCCCGCCGCTGCCGCCACCCTGAGCGAGCAGCCGGATGGCTGGTTGGTCACCACCGCAAACAGTCAGTGGCGGCTCGACAAGCAGAGCGGTCGCATCACCAGTTGGCAAAAATCGGGGCAGGAGCAGTTGCTGGCGCCGATCATGGATCACTTTTACCGCGCGCCGCTCGACAACGACATCGGCACCAGCGAAGCGGATCACGCCGACCCCAACTCCTGGATTGCTCGCTGGCAGGCGTGTGGTCTCGGTCAGTGGCAGCACTGCTGTCTGGGGATCGTGGTCGCCGGAGGGGATATCCGGGTCAGTCATGGCTACTTCCACCACGATGAGCTGCTGCTGGTGAGTCACTGGCATCACCGCTTTACCGACGATGGCGCCATGAGCCTGGAGATAGAGACCGAGCTGGCGCAGGTGCTGCCTTCGCTGCCGCGGATCGGTCTGTTGCTCCATCTGGCCGAGGTACCGGCGCGAGCAGAATGGCTGGGGCGTGGCCCGCACGAGAACTATCCGGATCGCCTGCTGGGCGCCGATCTGGGGCGCTGGAGTTTGCCGCTGGAGGCCATGCACACCCCTTATGTTTTCCCGAGTGACAACGGCTTGCGCTGCGATACCCGCCAGTTGCAGTTGGGTAGCACGACGGTGAGCGGCACCTTCCATTTCAGTGCCAGCCGCTTCAGTCAGCAACAGCTGGCCGCTGCTCGTCACCAGAGTGATCTGGTGGCCGAAGCAGGGCTGTGGGTCTGCCTCGATGGCGCCCACATGGGTGTGGGTGGGGATGATTCCTGGAGCCAGAGCGTGCGTCCCGAGTATCAACTGCTTGAGCGTCGTTACCGTTGGGGCTGTACTCTCTGTTAATCCAGCTATTGAGGCGACTGTCGAGCCAGTGCGCCATTTTGACAACAGACCAGTAACGACTAGCCTCAATGCTGTGGGAAAGATTGAGTCTCAAATCTGATTTTAATTTGTATGTATTTGAAAAATAAAAACAAAGTTTCAATGTAACAGAGTGTAATCGTTTTCATTTTGTCGTCATGATCACAGAAGAAATGACAACAAACTGATTACATTGATTGGCGCTTGCTCAATTGCTCGCCACCCTACAACACAGATAGACACATCGGAGCACACATAATGAAAAAACTGACCACAGTTGCCGCCCTGCTGATGGGCATGATGGCTGGAGCCAATGCCCAGGCTGACACCCGTATCGGGGTAACCGTCTACAAGTACGATGACAACTTCATGGCGGTCGTGCGCAAGGCCATCGAGAAGGAGGCGGCAGCCACTCCGGGGGTGGAACTGCTGATGAACGACTCCCAAAACGACCAGTCCAAGCAGAACGACCAGATCGACGTGCTGCTGGCCAAAGGGGTGAAGGCGCTGGCCATTAACCTGGTTGACCCGGCTGCGGCACCGGTGGTGATTGAGAAAGCCCGTGGCGAAGATATCCCGGTTGTCTTCTACAACAAGGAGCCGAGCGCTACCGATCTGGCCAGCTACGACAAGGCCTACTACGTGGGTACCGACTCCAAGGAGTCAGGGATCATCCAGGGTCAGCTGATTGCCAAACACTGGAAAGCCCATCCGGAGTGGGATCTGAACAAGGATGGCGTGATCCAGTTCGTGCTGCTGAAAGGGGAGCCGGGCCACCCGGATGCCGAAGCGCGCACCTCCTACGTGGTCAAGACCCTGAACGATGGCGGCGTCAAGACTGAACAACTGCATATGGATACCGGTATGTGGGATACCGCCATGGCGAAAGACAAGATGGACGCCTGGATCTCCGGCCCCAACGCCAACAAGATCGAAGTGGTCATCGCCAACAACGACGGCATGGCAATGGGCGCAGTCGAATCACTGAAAGCACAGGGCAAGACTGCCATTCCGGTGTTCGGCGTCGATGCGCTGCCGGAAGCGCTGGCCATGGTCAAGAGCGGTGCCATGGCGGGTACCGTGCTGAACGATGCGGCCAACCAGGCCAAAGCCACCTTCGAGCTGACCAAGAACCTGGCTGAAGGCAAACCGGCCGGTGAAGGCACCAAGTGGAATATCGTCGACAAGGTAGTACGTGTTGCCTACGTCGGTGTGGATAAAGACAACCTGTCCAAATTCGAGTAATTCCCTCCTCCAGGGCAAGGGAGATCCCCTTGCCCTTTTTTCAACCAGATGTGATGGCTGATATGACAACACAGCAACAATCAGAATGGCTGTTGGAGATGATTGACGTCAGTAAGAGCTTTCCCGGCGTCAAGGCACTCGATAATGTCAATTTACGGGTCCGTCCTCATTCTGTGCATGCGTTGATGGGCGAGAACGGAGCGGGAAAATCCACACTGCTCAAGTGCCTGTTCGGCATTTACGAGAAGGATCAGGGCAAGATCTTCTTCAAGGGGCAGGAGATCAACTTCACCTCCTCGAAAGAGGCGCTGGAAAATGGCGTCTCCATGGTGCATCAGGAGCTCAACCTGGTGCTGCAGCGTACCGTGATGGACAACATGTGGCTCGGCCGCTACCCCACCAAGGGGTGGTTTATCGACCACGGCAAGATGTATGACGACACCAAGCGCATCTTCGATGAGCTGGATATCGACATCGACCCCAAGGTGAAGGTCGCGACCCTGTCGGTCTCCCAGATGCAGATGATCGAGATCGCCAAGGCGTTCTCCTACGACGCCAAGATCGTCATCATGGATGAACCCACCTCCTCCCTGACCGAGAAAGAGGTGAACCACCTCTTCAAGATCATCAACAAGTTGAAGGAGAAGGGGTGCGGCATCGTCTACATCTCTCACAAGATGGAGGAGATCTTCCAGCTCTGTGACGAGATCACCATATTGCGGGATGGCCAGTGGGTGGCAACCCAGCCGCTCAAGGGCATGACCATGGATCAGATCATCGGGATGATGGTCGGCCGTGAACTGACCCAGCGTTTCCCGGAAAAGACCAACCAGCCGAAAGAGGTGATCCTCGAGATCGAACACCTGACGGCGAAAAACCAGCCCTCCATTCAGGATGTGACCTTCAACCTGCACAAGGGGGAGATCCTCGGCATCGCCGGACTGGTGGGGGCCAAGCGCACCGATATCGTCGAGACCCTGTTCGGTATTCGCGATCGCAGTCAGGGCAGCATCAAGCTGCACGGCAAAGAGGTGGCCAACCACAACGCCCACGAAGCGATCCGCAACGGCTTTGCGCTGGTGACGGAAGAGCGCCGCTCCACCGGTATCTACTCCCGGCTCGATATCGCCTTCAACTCCCTGATCGCCAACATGGACAGCTACAAGGGCTCCATGGGGCTGCTCAGCGACAACAAGATGAAGAGCGATACCCAGTGGGTGATCGACTCCATGCGGGTCAAGACGCCGACCCAGCAGACCCAGATAGGTTCCCTCTCCGGGGGCAACCAGCAGAAGGTGATCATCGGTCGCTGGCTGCTGACCCAGCCGGAGATCCTGATGCTCGACGAGCCCACCCGCGGCATAGACGTCGGGGCCAAGTTCGAGATCTACCAGCTCATCCTGGAGCTGGCGAAGAAGGACAAGGGGATCATCATCATCTCGTCAGAGATGCCGGAATTGCTGGGGATCACCGACCGCATCATGGTGATGAGCAATGGCCGGGTCGCCGGGATCGTCAATACCAAAGAAACTGACCAGAGCGAGATACTGCGCCTGGCATCTCTGTACCTCTAGAGACAGGAAGACATTTATGGAGTCGGCTAAAAATTTCAATCTGATGCAGGCGCTCAAGGAAAACGCCATCTATCTGGTGCTGCTGGTGCTGCTCATGGTCATCGTGATCCAGGAGCCTTCCTTCCTGAGCCTCACCAACTTCAGCAACATTCTGACCCAGTCCTCGGTGCGGGTCATCATAGCGCTGGGGGTGGCGGGCATCATCATCACTCAGGGGACGGATCTCTCGGCCGGTCGTCAGGTCGGTCTAGCGGCACTCATAGCAGCAACCATGTTGCAGGCGCTGACCAACGTCAACAAGGTGTTCCCGACGTTGGGGGAGGTGCCCATTCCTGCGGTGATCCTGCTGGTCTGTGTGGTGGGGGCGCTGATTGGTCTGGTCAACGGTCTGATCGTGGCCTACCTGAACGTTACCCCGTTCATTACCACCCTGGGCACCATGATCATCGTCTACGGTATCAACTCCCTCTACTTTGACTCGGTAGGGGCTTCGCCGGTGGCCGGGTTTGACCCCCGCTTCTCCAGCTTCGCCCAAGGGTTTATCCGGATAGGAGGATTCAAACTCTCCTATCTCACCTTCTATGCGGCCATCGCCAGCGTCTTTGTCTGGGTGCTGTGGAACAAGACCCGCTTTGGCAAAAACATCTTCGCCATCGGCGGCAACCCCGAGGCAGCCAAGGTCTCCGGCGTCAATGTGGCGGTCAATCTGGTAATGATCTATGCGCTGGCGGGGGTCTTCTACGCCTTCGGCGGCATGCTGGAAGCAGGCCGTATCGGTAGCGCCACCAACAACCTCGGCTTCATGTACGAGCTGGATGCCATCGCGGCGTGCGTGGTGGGCGGCGTGTCGTTTGCCGGCGGGGTGGGAACGGTCGCGGGTGTGATCACCGGCGTACTTATCTTCACCCTGATCAACTATGGTTTGACCTATATCGGGGTCAGCCCTTACTGGCAGTTCATCATCAAGGGCGGCATCATCATTCTGGCGGTGGCATTGGATTCCATGAAGTACGCCAAGAAGAAATAACGATTGGCAGGGAGGGTTGGCGCTGCCAGCCCTCTCTTCTGGAGGGAACCCATGCCATTCAAGGTCAAGATTTACCTCTTGCTGCTACTGGCCATTCTGGTCACCATCGGCACCGCTGGGCTCAGCGTGAATCACTTCATCAGTGGTTACATTCGCACTCAGGCCACCCACAACATCACCGAGCAGATCACCCTGGTCAAAGAGAAGCTGGCCAGCGACATCAATCAGAAAATCCTGTTGGCCGCCAACCTCAACTTCGGGGTGACCAACGTCAAGAAGACCCTGCAAGAGACCGGCTTTCACAACATCGTCAAAGTGATCGGCGACATGGCCTTCGACGTGAGCGGGGTCATCAACGACAGTGCCAAAGTCGATGCCCTGCGCAAGCTGATCCCTGCCGCCAACAACCAGATCACCGTCAGCCCGCTGCAACAGGTGGATGGCAAGCCGGTCATCACCATTCTGGTGCCGCGCGGTGCCGATTCCGCCTATCTCTACTACCTCGACATGAGCGAGTTCAAAAGCCTGCTGGAGAAGATGAGTGGCGATGGCCGCTACTTCTCGTTGGCCGACAGTCAGGGCAACAACCTCTATGACAGCAAACCGCAGGGGGAGAGTGAAGCGCGCCCCAACCAGCTGGATATTCGTGGCAGTAGCTGGACGCTGACCAGCTACATCGACCTCGATTACATCCGGGCCATGACCCGGGCCCTCAACGGCCAGATCATCATGGCGTTGTGCGGCGTGGCGATCGTGGTGATGGTGCTGGCGATGCTGGCGCTCAATGTGGCCTATCGCCCCATCCTCTCGCTGCGGGATCTGGTGCTGGAGCTCTCTCGCGGCAGCGGCGATCTCACCCGCCGACTGGCGGTGACCAGCAAGGATGACCTTGGCCAGATCTCGGCCGGTATCAACCGCTTTATCGAGCGGCTGCAGGAGATGATGGGGGAGGTGCGGCAGGCGAGCGGCCAGCTCAACAGCGGCATCGAGGGGCTGGCCAACCAGACCGGCGCCGCCCAGTCTCTGCTGGCGGACCATGTACGCGAGACCGAGCAGGTGGTGACCGCCATCAACGAGATGAGCCGCACCGCGGTCTCCGTCTCCGAGAGTGCGGCCAGCACCGCCCAACTCACCGGCCAGAGCCAGCAGCTGGCGAGCCAGTCTCGTCAGGTGGTGGATCAGGCGATGGCCAGCGTGATGGCGCTTGTGGATGAAGTGGAAGCCACTGCCCGCTCCATCGAGGCGATGCAGCAGGATGTGCAGCAGATTGGCTCAGTGCTGGGGGTGATCGGCAGCATTGCCGAACAGACCAACCTGCTGGCCCTCAACGCCGCCATCGAGGCAGCCCGCGCCGGTGAACAGGGGCGCGGTTTTGCGGTGGTGGCAGACGAGGTGCGCTCCCTCGCTGCCCGCACCCAGCAGAGCACAGCCGAGATCCAGACCATGCTGGCCAGTCTGCAGCGGGGCACCCGAACTGTGGTGGATGCCATGGGCAATACCAAGCAGAGCTGTCAGGGGGCGGCCGAGAACACCACCAGGGTCAACGAGTCGCTGGATCTGATGGCAGGGGAAGTGGTGGAGATCAATGGTCTCATCAGCCATATCGCCACGGCGGCGGAGCAGCAGAGCGCGGTGGCCGAAGAGATCAACCGCAACATGAGCGCCATCGCCGAGGTGATCCGCCAGCTGACCCACAATGGCGAAGCGACGGTTGCCAGCTCCGCGGCGATGCAGCAGACCTACGACCGGCTGCGGGAGATCGTGGGTCACTTCCGGCTGGAGTGAGGCCGATGTTCAGTCAATAACAAAACAGGGCCATCCGGCCCTGTTGTTGTTTTCCTGTCTGCCTGAATCAACCGGCCTTGCGGCGCAGATAGACCCCGGCTTCCATGTGATGGGTCCAGGGGAACTGGTCGAACAAGGCGAAACGGGCGATCTCGTGGGTTTCGCCCAGCACGGCCATGTTGGCCTGCAGTGTCTCGGGGTTGCAGGAGATGTAGAGGATGTTGTCGTACTCCTGCACCAGCTTGACGGTGGCATCATCGAGACCGGCGCGGGGCGGATCGACGAAGATGGTGTTGCACTGGTAGCTCTTGAGGTCGACCCCCTTGAGGCGGTTGAACTCCCGCTCGCCACGCATCGCCATGGTGAACTCCTCGGCTGACATGCGCAAGATGATCAGGTTGTCGACGCCGTTGGCGGCGATATTGAACTGGGCGGAGTCGACGCTCGGCTTGGCGATCTCGGTGGCCAGCACCTTGCGGAAGTTCTGCGCCAGCGCGATGGAGAAGTTGCCGTTGCCGCAATAGAGCTCCAGCAGGTCCCCTTCGCTCCCCTTGGTCACATCCAGCGCCCAGGCCAACATCTGCTCGTTGATGGCGGCATTGGGCTGGGTGAAGCTGTTCTCCACCTGCTTGTAGATGAGCTGGCGACCCGCCACGTTGAGCTGCTCGATGACGAAGTCATCCCCCAGACAGATCTTCTGCTTGTGGGCGCGGCCAATCAGCTGCAGCTCGAACCCCTTGGCGCGCAGATCGGCCTGCAGCACTTCGGCGGCTTGTTGCCATTCGGCCTCCAGCTTGCGGTGATAGAGCAGGCTGACAATGATCTGGCCGGACTGGGTGGAGAGGTAGTCAATCTGGAACAGCTTGCGACGCAGCACCTGATGGGGACGCAGCCCCTCCAGCAGTACCGGCATCAGCTGGTTGATGAGGCGGCTGGCAGTGGGGAAGTGGTCGACCCGGATAATTTCTTTGGTCGCCGGGGCATACATGCAGTGGAAGAGGTCGTCCCCCTCGTGCCAGATGCGAAATTCGGCGCGCATCCGGTAGTACTCTGCCGGTGAGCTGTGTACTTCCAGCACTGGAAGGGTGAAGCCGGCAAACAGCCCGGTGAGGCGAGCGCGCTTTTCGTCGAGTTGGGCCTGATAATCGGCAGGAGTTCGAGGCGCCGGAGCGTTCGCGGAAGGCTGTTGGGACTGGGTCATAAATACCTCACATGCACACCGGCCGGGCCGGGTCGAAATCGGGGGAAGGCAACAGGCCACCCAAAGGGGCCCGATTTTAAAAGCCAGCGGCAGATTGTCCAGTATTTTGTGGTCAAGAAGTGTTCAGTCAGGCCGATAGCTGATCTACAGGCATGGTGGGAGGACACATTATGCAGATCGAAGGCGTGGGCGCAGCCCAACCCAAGGGAGTGGGTGTTTCTCCCAAATCGCCCCAACAGGCGGAGCCGAAACAGGTCAAGAGCGAGGAAGAGGTCTCCTTGCACAAGCCGCCTAAGTGGGCGCAGGTGCTGATCCAGCAGGCGCTGCAGTTTTCGCTGGAGATTAACGGCCAGGGCTATCAGGCTCCCAAAATGAAGGAGCCCGAAGAGATCACTCCGGAGACCCTGTTCGACTTCCAGTCGGTGGCGGACAACGTGCTGCAGTTTGTGACCGGGCGGCTTGGTGCCGCGCGGGCCGATGGCAAATCCGACGACGACCTGACCGGGATGATGGAGCAGGCCCGCAAGGGGGTCGACAAGGGCTTTGAGGAGGCGAAGAAGCAGCTCGGCAAGTGGGCGACTGACAACGACGATATCAAAACCGGTATCGATCAGAGCTACAAGCTGATCCAGAAAGGGCTCGAGGAGTTCGAGAAGGAGTTCTTCGGCAAGGTCTCTCCAACCGACATGGGACAGGCCGAGATGGCCAGTCGCCAGCAGGGGTATCTGGAGATCCAGACCAAGGATGGCGACAAGGTGGTGCTGCGATTCAACGATAGCTGGCAGACCAAGTCCCAGAAGGATGAGAGCGGCAGTCAGCTCAGCCTCAAATCGAGTCAGAGCTTCAGCTTCTCGCTGGAGGGAGATCTCAGCAGCGACGAGATGGAGTCCATCGGCAAGCTGGTCAAGGGGATCGACGAGCTGGCGGGGAGCTTCTTCTCCGGCAACTTCGAGGATCTGCTGGATAAGGCGAATGAACTGAAGCTGGATGACAGTCAGCTGGCCTCCTACTCCCTCAAGCTCAAGCAGAGCGTCAAGCTGAGCCAGACCTATCAGGGGGCGCACTCCCTGCAGGATCTGATCAAGCCATTTGCCGACTACCTGCCCAAGCTGGATCAGGTGCAGAAACAGGCGGATAGCCTGCTGCCACCATCCCAGCAACAGGCGCTGACCCCGGCCGTGCTGGCGGCGAGAGGAGAAGAGGAACCGGCGCAGGTCGATCGCTTCACCAGCTTCAACCAGCGGATGCTGGAGGCGCTGCGGATGATCAACCAGTTCCAGCCCTCCACCGAGCCTGCCAGCAAGCGCGTCTGAGCCACAGCGCGTCACGCAAGTAATGACCTGCCGTTTGCCAGCCCTTCTCGGGGCTGGCAAACTGGCCTTTTATCCAATCCGGTTGCCCCATGAACCCCAAGAAGCCAAGAGACAAGCGCGAGCTCTGCTACCCCTTTATCTTCGAAACCTCGTTCAAATGTGATTTTGAAATCGCCACGGACGAGCTCTGCTGTCAGGTCGGGGCCGTGCTGTCACATCTTGCGCCGGATGCCGATACCGAGCCCATGCTGGCGGATCTCGCGGCGTTGCAGCGGCTTATCTACAATCTCAACGGCTCGGTGCGCGGCAAGCTGGGGATCTTCGATGCAGATCTTGAGTGGCTCAAGGCCCGTTACGACCACTATAACGAGGCGAGTCGCGGCAGCGTCACAGGTTTTGTGCTGCCACAGGGGCCACAGCCCATTCCCACCCTCCATCTGTGCCGCTGCGGCAGCAAGAAGGTGGTGCGGCTGCTGGTCCGGCTGGAAGAGAGCGAGGTGGCCTTCGATCCCATTCTCTATCGCTTCGCCAACCTGTTGGCCAACTTCTTCTTCGTGCTCACCGTCTACCTCAAGCAGCGCTGGCAGGTGCCGGAAGTGCCCTACGTCAGCATCAACTACTGATGGCGGCTGGTTAGGGGCCAGACGTCATGGCGGATTGAACGGAATAAAAAACCGGAGCCTTGGGCTCCGGTTTTGCTTTTCAGCGCGTCAGTTGCCCGCTCAGCTGGAGATCAGCACCCGTGCCGAGTTGGCTGGAATGGTCAGCTGGACCTCGCCCTGCACCACTTCAAACTTCTCGCCGTTGAAGGCGTCGGTGAAGCGGCTGGCCGGGCTCGCGGTCTGCCACAGGGGCAGGCTGATGGTGCGCGGCTCGCTCGGGTGGCGGTTGCAGGCCACCACCACCTGATCGCTTTGCAGGGTACGGGCGAACACATAGCTGTGGGGCCCAGCGTAGAGGGTCTGGATATCGCCACGGCGCAGGGAGGGGCGCTGGCGGCGGATCTGGATCAGCCGACGATAGTGGTCGTGCAGCACATGATTCCAGTCTGTGGTATCCCACGGGAAGCAGCGGCGGCAGTCCGGATCGTTGCCGCCGGAGAGTCCCACTTCATCTCCGTAGTAGATGGACGGCACGCCGATATAGGTGAGCAGCAGGGTGGCGGCCAGCTGCATCCGCTGCTTGTCTTCACCCAGCAGGTGGAGGAAACGGGCGGTATCGTGGCTGTCCAGCAGGTTGAACTGGGCCAGCTGGTTCTTGAACGGGATGTGGGCCCGCGCCAGCTTGAGCCAGCGATCCAGCTCTTCGGCGCTGATCTTGATGGGGTGGTAGGCGATATCCTGCCCCGCCAGGAAGGCGCGGATCGGATGGGCGAAGCCGTAGTAGTTCATGGCGCCATCCTCCTGATCCCCTTGCAGCCACTGGCTCGCCTCGAAGAAGTGTTCGCCGAGCACATAGGCGTCCGGGTTCTCCTGCTTCACTGCCCCGCGAATGGCGCGCACGTGACTGCGATTGCCCTCGGCGGTGCCGCGCTCGCCCAGCATGTGGATGACGTCAAAGCGCCAGCCATCGATCTGGTAGGGGGCGCGCATCCAGTAACGGAGGATGGCGTCGTCGGCCCGATAGACGGCGTCTTGCACCTTCTCGCAGGAGAAGTCGAGCTTGGGCAGGCTGCGAATGCCCTTCCAGCTGACGTAATCCCCTTCTTTATCAAAGGTGTAGAAGCTGCGCCACGGCGAATCCGGGTTGCTCTGGGCGCCCAGTGGCGGGCAGAACCAAGGGTGTTCGGTAGAGGTGTGGTTGACCACCGCATCGAGGATGATCTTCATGCCACGCTGGTGCAGGTTGCGGGTCAGCTCGGCGAACTGCTCGTTGCTGCCGAGGTGGGCGTCCACCTTGAAGTAGTCCTGGGTGTCGTACTTGTGGTTGCTCGGCGAATCGAAGATGGGGTTGAGGTAGAGCGCCGTTACCCCGAGAGATTGCAGATAGTGCAGCTTGGCATCGATCCCCGCCAGATCGCCGCCATAGAATTCGCAGGCGCCGTGGCCCTCTTCATGACGGCTGACCGGCTCGCCCCACGCCTTGCTGATCACCGCTTTGCCACGGTACTCGTACTCGTGATGCTTGACGCTCAGCGACGGATCGCCGTTGCAGAAGCGGTCGGGGAAGATCTGGTAGAACACCTGATCCTGCACCCAGGCCGGTGGCTGGTGCAGGCTGTTGAAGCGAAAATGCTGTTCCCGTGGCGGCATGGACGCGCTGACGCCCGCCCCGTGCAGCCACCACTGCTCCTCGTCGGCGAGGCATTTGAAGCTGTAGAGGTGGATATCCTGTCCCTTGATGAGCGGCAGGGTCGCCTGCCATACCTGCAGCCGATCGCGGGTGGAGACCGCTGTCATCGGGATCAGGTACTCCTCGTTATCCGGCTCGTGGCGTAGCCACACCTCGCGGATCGGTGCATCCAGATCGCTAAAGAGGGTCAATTGCAGTGCGTCGGCGCTCTCTTTGAACCAGGGCGCCACCTGGGGATGAAACAGAAACGGATGGGTCATGATGCTTATTGAGTCAGAAGATCGGCAAGGGCATTACCCTGTTCATGCAGTGTTTCGAGCTGGCCTGCCAGCGACTTGGGATCCAGTCCCAACTGGTCGGCGAGCGGTTTGGGGAAGCGGGCGATGATGGCCTGGGCAGGCACTCCCGCGTTCCAGGCGAAGGAGATAAACACGGCGAGGCGGATCAGCACCGCCTCCTTGCTGACCGGATCGTGGGAGAGGGGATCCAGCTGTTGGGAGATGGCATCGACGAAGGCCTCGGAGAGGTTCCAGCGCCGCGCCAGCTCGGCACCGAGCTGGGCGTAGTCGTAACCCAGCATCTCCCGCTGTGCCTCGACCCGGCTGCTCCCCTTCTGGATCGCCAGATTGATGAGCTCCGCCTCTTCCGGCAAGGTACTCTGGATCAGTAGTTCGCCGATGTTGTGGATAAGAGCACAGGTGAAGGCGGTCTCGGGGTCGAGCACCTTGGCCTCCTGCGCCAGGGTCCGGGCTATGGTGGCGACCTGGAAGGTCTCGGTCCAGAACTTGTTCTTGTCGAAGCTGGGCGGGGCCTTGAAGGTGCCGATGATGCCGGAAGCGACCACCACAGAGCGCAGTCGGTTGAAGCCGAGGCGGATCACCGCCTGTTCGATGGAGGTCACTTCGTTGCCACGGCGCAGGGCGGCCGAGTTGGCCATCTTTAGCACCTTGACGCTGATCACCTGGTCCATGGCGATCTTGGCCGCAATCTGGTCGATGCGGGCATTCTCGTCGTTGAAGCTCTGCATCAACTCGTGCAGCAGCTTGGGAATAGTGGGGAGTTGTTTGATCTTGTCAAACAGGCGATCCATCGACATGGCTGAGGCAGCCTCCGTTGCGAACTCTGCCTCATATTGTGCCACAGCCGGACAACATGTTCCTGTTTGTGATGCGGCTTTGTGAGCGCTAGAACACCCAGTCGCGCAAGGTGTATTCCAAACGGTGCTGTTTGCCCTGCAGGATCAGGTTCTGACTGGTGCCGCTCAAGGTCGCCCCCTCGGTAAGGGTGGTCAGTACAGCCTGTTCGATAGTGTCGAGCGGCGGCATGCAGGCCATTTCGGTGCTGCCCAGACTGGTGATCCACAGTTTGTCATCTTCCAGATGGCCCTGACCGAAGTAGCGGTTGCAACCGGCGATGCCGTTGACGGTGAAGTGCTCGCCGATCTCGAAATCGGGAGGATTGTCGCGGGGGGCCTTGATCGGTTCGCCATCCAGTTTGCTCAGTACCCAGTGGTGGTGTTGCAGATCTTGCTGAACAAAGGCGGTCGAGCTGCAGCCAGCGAGCAGTAACAGGGGGATCAGCAAAAAGGGCAATCTGGGCATGAGGGGGCTCCGGTTGGGGGAGCGTCAAGAATACCCTTTTTGGGCAGTCGGGAGCAGGGCGGGAGAGGGGACGACCGACCGCTTCTGTCGCCCCTTGTCCCGCACGACTGTCGCTTAATGGCAACACACGGGTGATGTTGCCATCGATTTACGCTATCTCAGGGCTCAGTTGGCGAACAGCCGCTCGGCATAACGGGCAAGACCCGCAGCCACCGAGCCAAAGTCATCGCCACCCTCAAGCGGGATGGAGGGGATCTTCTGGCGGATAAAGCTGGCGATCAGCGGCGAGCGGGCGCTACCGCCGGTGACGAAGATGCGGTCGGGTTGCACGCCGGCAGCGGCGATCGCCTCATCCATCAGCTCGCCAATCTTCTCCAGCAGCAGGGCCGAGGCGTTGGCCAGCTGTTCGCGGGTCAGCTCCGCTTCCAACCCTTTTTCCAGCTCGGCCAGCGACTGGCGATTGAGCTCCTGCTCCGAGAGGGCGATCTTGCCCTGCTCGGCACGCCATACCAGCTGGTGGCTCAGCTTGTGGGCCCGCAGGCTGGCCAGACGTCCCAGCTTGCTGCCGGGTTGGCTGTCGAGCTGCAGATCCTGCAGCTGGCGGGCGGTGTCGAGGCTGTAGAAGCGGCTCTGGGCACTTACGTCGTTGATGGCGGCCGCATCCCAGAACAGCGGATGGGGCAGCGGCTTGCCGGTCTTGAGGGTCTCGTGCATGCCGAGCAGCGGCATCATCCCCTCCACCGTCAGGCGGATGTCGAAGTCGTTGCCGCCGATCCGCTGGCCGCTGTGGCCGAGCAGATCGCCGCTGCGATCCAGCTGATCGCGGTAGCTCGGACCCATCCGCAGCATGGAGCAGTCGGTGGTACCGCCGCCGATATCTACTACCAGTACCACGGCGTCTTCGGTGAGGCGCGCCTCGAATTCAAACCCGGCGGCCACCGGCTCATAGAGGAACTCCACCTGCTCGAAACCGGCCAGACGGGCCGCCTCGGTCAGGATAGCGATAGCTTGCTGGTTGCTCTCTTCCCCCGCCAGGCCCTGGAAGTTGACCGGGCGACCGATCACCGCCTGGCGGATCGGGGCGCCGAGCTGCTGTTCCGCCTGCTGACGGACGTGGAGCATCATGGCGCAGACGATGTCTTCAAACAGGGCGATCTGGGGGGCCTTGAGGCCATAGGCGCCGAGAAAGGATTTCGGCGATTTGATGTAGTAGCCGTCGTCCGGCTCTTCCAGATAGCGCTCCAGCGCGGCACCGCCAAAGCTCAGCTCGTCGATCAGCCCCTCTTCCCGCATCTGGCGGCGAACCGTCTGGGCGCGGGTGACCACGGGGCCACGTAGCTTGAGGTACTCCGCCTGCTGGGCGGGTGCCAGCCCTTCGGCCAACAGACCGGCGATAGCATCCCGGTGGGGCGCATGCAGGGTGGAAGGGAGATAGCGGGATGCGCCAAGATTCAGCAGCCTGGGGCTACCTTGTTCCATCACGGCCACGGCACAGTTGGAGGTGCCGTAATCAAATCCGATAAACATGGGCGCCAGACTCCTGAATAAAAAAGGGGGGCTAGCCTACCCGAAGGCGCCGGGTCTCACAACCCGGCGCGTGACGAAGAGAGGGCGAGCCCTTATTCCACTTCGTTGTCGCAGCGGCCCTGGATCTCGATGGCGCGGATATTGCCGAGGGTGGTATCGGCGATGGCGTGCAGCGCCTCGCGGGTCAGGAACGCCTGATGGCCGGTGAACAGCACGTTGTGGCAGGCAGACAGGCGGCGGAACACGTCATCGGTGATCACCTCGTTGGACTTGTCGGAGAAGAAGAGATCCTCTTCCTCCTCGTAGACGTCCAGCCCCAGTGCGCCGATACGGGAGGTCTTGAGCGCCTCGATGGCGGCGTTGGAGTCGAGCAGACCGCCACGGCTGGTGTTGATGATCATCACCCCGTCCTTCATCTTGGCGAACGCCTCCTTGTTCAACAGGTGGTAGTTCTCTTTGAACAGCGGGCAGTGCAGGCTGATGATGTCGGATTGGCGGAACAGGGTATCGAGATCCACGTACTCGGCACCCAGCTCGATGGCTGCCGGATTCTGGTAAGGATCGTTGACCAGCAGGCGAACCCCGAAGCCCTTGAGGATGCGCAGGGCGGCCAGACCGATCTTGCCGGTGCCGATGACGCCAACGGTCTTGCCATGCATGTTGAAGCCGACCAGCCCCTCCAGCGAGAAGTTGGCGTCGCGGGTGCGCTGATAGGCTTTGTGGATGCGGCGGTTGAGGCACATCATCATGCCGACCGCGTGTTCTGCGGTCGCCTCGGGGGAGTAGGCGGGCACCCGCACCACTTTCAGCCCCAGCTCTTTGGCCGCGGCCAGGTCCACGTTGTTGTAACCGGCGCAGCGCAGGGCGATCACCTGGGTGCCGTTGGCAGCCAGTTCGGTCAATACCTCGCGGTCGGCATCGTCATTGACGAACAGACACACCACTGGGAAGCCGTGAGCCAGTCGGGCCGTTTTGGCCTCCAGCCGCACATCGAAAAACTCCAGGTCGAAGCCGTACTGGCTGTTGGCCTGGTTGAAATGCTCTTTGTCATAGCTCTTGGTACTGAATACGGCGACTTTCATGGTATGTGCTCCGCAGCGTGTGTGTCGTCAAATTACAACAAAATGGGTCAGCTATCACCGGACAAACCGGCTGGTTATTGTCCCCACGGCATGATGGGAACGGCGCTGACTGCACTTTTGTACGAACCATCCACCAGTTTGGTGCTGTAGGTCAGGTAAACCAGTGCATTGCGTTTCTTGTCGTAAAAACGCACCACTTTCTGCTCCTTGAACACCAGCGAAGTGCTGACATCGAACACCTCTTCCCCCGCTTTCAGCTTTTCGGGCAGGGTGATGGGGCCGATCTGGTGGCACGACAGGGAGGCGTGGGAGGGATCTTCCGCCAGTCCCAGCCCACCTTTGACGCCACCTGTCTTGGGGCGCGCCAGATAGCAGGCGACACCGTCGATGCGCGGGTCGTCGAATGCCTCCACCAGGATCTTGTGGTTGGGGCCAAACAGCTTGAAGGCGGTGCTCACTTCACCGACCGGGTCGGCCTTGTCGGCCAGCGCCGGGCCGGCAAACAGGGCCCCCAGCAGCAGGGGCAGGGCGCGGCGCAGGGCATTATGTCGCGTGTGGTTATGTGTCATGGTCTCTCCTGTTGGCCCGGCACTCCTCAATAGGGAATGCCCAGGCGACGATAGAGGCTGGCGAGCACCCAGGCGGGGCCTATCAGCAGAAATTGCAGGTCGGCGAGGAAGGAGGGGCGTTTGCCCTCGATCTTGTGGCCGACAAACTGGGCTATCCAGAGAATCACGAACGCCGCCACCGCGGGCCACAGCAGCGGCCCCTGCCACTGGTGGCAGAAGGCCAGCCCGAGCGCGGTCAGCACCGCCATCCCCGCGAACAGCGAAAACGACAGTTGCAGATAGAACAGCAGCACCGGAATGGCCGCCACTGCCGCCCAGTTGAGGGGCTCTGGCAAGGGCCCGAGCGGCAGACACCAGAGCAGCGCCAGCGAGCAGAGATAGATGCCCGGCACCGCCAGTTTGTGGATGGCGACGTTTATCGGATGGCGATGGCTCTGGCCGTACTCCACAAACCACTCCTGGATTCCCTTCATGGCTCCTCCCTGGCGCACTGTGTTCTCGCGGCCTGACCCTCATGGTCAGGCGCTCGGGATGCTTATCCCTGTGGTGGATAATCCCAATATTGGGCCGGAATGGATTTTAGCAACGGGGTCATGTCCGGATTGGGCAGGGCGATGGTGACCCGCTGATCGAGGTTGGCGCTGGCCAGTGCTTCGCGGATCTTGGGGTTGTCATGGAAGAACTTCATAAAGCTGCCATCGGCATAGGCCCGCTCCAACCCGGTCTGAATCGCCTTGGCCAGCTTGGGGTATTCGGGGCTGACGAAGAAGAACTGGGCGAAGGGGTAGCGGATCAGCAGATGTTGCTCGATGGCGAGGTTGGGATACTGCGCCACCAGCTCGCTGCGCTCGGCGAAGATCTCTACCAGGGCGCGCGGGAAGAAGTCGATCTTGTCGCCGTCGTTGATAAGGCGAAACAAGCTGCTGTAGCGGCCGGAGAAGGTCGGGATGCCCGCATTTTCCAGAATTTTGTTATCGGCCCAACCGACCCCTTGCGCCGCCTTCAGCTGTTTGAGGTCGGCCAGAGTATTGATCTGGTTGAACTTCTCTTGGGCATCCGCGTGGATGAACGACAGCCGCAATCCTTCCAGTCCGCGAAACAGCGGAATGGGGACGGCAATCAGGGAGGATTCGAGTGCGCTGGAGGTACCCATCCAGAAGACGTTGATGGTCTTGCCCTTGCTCAGCTGCTGCTGAAGGGTGAACTGGTTGAGGTCGAGTTCGACAGGCTGGATGCGAAAGGGTTGTCCGGAGCGGGTCAGGGCCAGTTCCAGCAGTTTGAGCTGGTACTCCTGATCAAGATTGTTGACGGGACGGCTGGGAACCTTGACCGTCAGAACCTGTGCTTGTGCCAGCAGTGGCAGGCACAAACACAGTTTGATGAGCCATTTCACTCTCTATTCTCCTGTAGATTCCGGAAGGTGTCCGGAGTCTAACAGAACTTGTCACCATCTTGCTGCGAGGCGTTGTGCAAGGTTGAGCGCGGGCCCAGCCTTGCTGGCGTCTGTTGCACCTGAATGGTGACGGTTCTTCGAAGAATCAGGCGACGCGGCGGAACACGTGGGTATCGTTAAATTCCTTGGTGCTCTGGCATTCGACGCAGAAACGGGACTCTGGACGAGCTTGCAGCCGCTTGAGAGAGATCTCGTCACCACAAGATTCACAGTAACCGAAATCTCCATCGTTCATTCGCTTCAATGCGCCCCTCAGCTTGCGCAGGTGCAGCTTGTCGTGCTCGATGCGGTTCAGCTCCAGACGGCGGGCTTCCTCGATACTGGCACGGTCAATTTCATCGGCCATCTCGTTGGTGTCGGTGGCGATGGCCTGGCTGGCCTGGGAGTTCAGGCGCTCTTCGAGCTCGGCGATCTGCCGCTCGATCTGCCCCTTGTAAAAGGCCAGTTGGTCTTCAGTCATGAAATCACACATACGATTTACTACCAGTCAGTTTACTAACCCAATTATCCCTGTTTATGGGGGCTGTCTGCCTGCAGACCAAGCCCTTCTCGTCTGATTTGCACCGTTTTCATGCAAGAGAGTGCAAATCAGGGCGGGCCTTGTACCAAAAAAAAGCAGCCAAGCAAAGCAAATAGGACAGGGATTGTGCGCCTTTGCAAAAAAATGGCCCCTTTAGCGGCTGATCTGACGGGATCTGACATCTGGTTTTGGCCGGTTGGCACCGGCTTTGCACTGGGGAGAGGCGAGACCACGAGTGTTTAGTATTTGGTGCCGACTTGGTCATTATATGCGCCGTTATTTATAGTTTTTTAAACACCACTGCTTGACATTACCCCTGATAGCGGGCTTTTATGGTGGTGTTGATTACAATTTGATAACAAGGGTGTTCCATATATTAGACACCCTTGCCAATGGCAACCGTAGAGTCGGGGTTTAACATGGACAGTATCAAGGGCTGGATGGAGAGCAATCGCATCACGGAAGTGGAGTGTCTCTTCCCTGATTTCACCGGCAACGCCCGGGGCAAGATCATCCCAGCCAACAAGTTTTTGCGAGAAGGGGGCATGCGTCTGCCCGAGGTGATCTTCACCCAGACAGTGACCGGCGAATATCCGGATGACGACAGCATGATCGATCCGCTGGAGCGGGACATGCAGCTCTATCCTGACCCCAACACCATCCGTTTCGTCCCTTGGGCGCTGGAACCTACCGCTCAGGTTATCCATGACTGTTACGACGTCAACGGCAAGCTGATCGACATTGCACCTCGCTCCGTACTGCGTCGGGTTCTGTCATTTTACGAGGCTCAGGGCTGGAAGCCGGTGGTGGCGCCCGAGCTGGAGTTCTATCTGGTCACCCGCAACGAAGACCCCGACTATCCGCTGATGCCGCCGGTAGGGCGCAACGGCCGTCCCGAGACAGCTCGCCAGTCCTTCAGTATCGATGCGGTCAACGAGTTCGATCCCATCTTCGAAGACATGTATGACTACTGCGAAGCGCAGGAGCTGGAGGTGGATACCCTGATCCACGAGTCCGGTGCTGCCCAGATGGAGATCAACTTCCTGCACGGGGATGCCATCGATCTGGCGGATCAGGTGTTCCTTTTCAAGCGCACCATGCGTGAGGCGGCCCATCGCCACGGCATCTACGCCACCTTTATGGCCAAGCCGATGAGCAACGAGCCGGGCTCCGCCATGCACATCCACCAGAGTCTGGAGGATATGAACGGTCGAAATCTGTTCGGTACCCCGGATGGCGGCAACTCCGAACTCTTCATGCATTTCATCGCAGGTCTGCAGAAGTACACCCCGGCGGTGACAGCCCTGCTGGCTCCCAATGTCAACTCCTACCGCCGCCTCACCTTCGGTGAGAGCGCGCCACGCAACGTCCAGTGGGGTGTCGAGAACCGCACCTGTGGTCTGCGGGTACCCTTCTCCGACCCGAGTGCCCGCCGGGTGGAGAACCGCTTCGCCGGTGCCGATGCCAACCCCTATCTGGCGCTGGCCGCCACCCTGGCGTGCGGCTATCTCGGCATGATGGAGAAGCTGGAGCCCATGCAGGAGATGAAATCCAGCGCCTACGACCTGCCCTACAGTCTGCCCCGCTCGCTGGAGGAGGCGCTCAGCCATCTCGAACAGTGCGAGCCGATCAAGGAGATGTTGGGGGAGCGCTTTACACGCGCCTTTGTCGCGGTCAAACGCAAAGAGTACGAGACCTACTTCGGGGTGATCAGCCGCTGGGAGCGAGAGTTCCTGCTGCTGAACGTCTGACCCGGATGCGTGCCGGCCACGCATCGTCCGAATCGGGGAGGCAGGCTGCCTCCCCTGCCTGTAACCGGTAATACGGGATGGAGGAGTGCCTCCGCCTGCGGATGGTTGTGAGCGGAAGTTGGCTCGCCACCGCTCTGGTTGCATGGTTGATAACAGTTTTTGGCTCGAATTGAAGGATGTGAGGAGCAGGCCATGCCGCAGTCCACGCGAAAGTGGCGGTGATTGCGGGAGTGGCAGCCTTCCTGATGATTGACGAACAGAACCAGCTAAATCGAAGGAACCGAGGAGCTAACAATGCAACAGACTACCCGTGAGTGGCAGCAGCAGGATGCCAGCCACCACCTGCACCCCTTTACCGACTTTCAGGCTCTGAACAAGAAGGGCAGCCGTATCATCACCAAAGCCAGTGGCGTCTATCTGGAAGACTCCGAAGGCAAGCGCATTCTGGACGGCATGGCGGGGCTCTGGTGCGTCAACATGGGTTATGGCCGGCAGGAGCTGGTGGATGCCGCGGCCAGACAGATGGAGCAGCTCCCCTACTACAACCTCTTTTTCCAGACCGCTCACCCGCCGGTGATCGAGCTGGCCACCCTGCTGGCCGAAGTGACGCCATCCCATCTCAACCATGTCTTCTTTACCGGCTCCGGCTCCGAGTGCAACGACACCGTGCTGCGGATGGTGCGCCACTACTGGGCCAGCAAGGGGCAACCGGAAAAACAGGTGATCATCAGCCGCCACAACGCCTATCACGGCTCCACCGTGGCGGGGGCGAGTCTGGGTGGCATGAAAGGGATGCATGCCCAGGGTGGTCTGCCCATTCCCGGCATAGTGCACATCGACCAGCCCTACCACTTCGGTGAGGGGCAGGGGATGAGTGCCCACGAGTTTGGGCTGGAGAGGGCCCGTCAGCTGGAGCAGAAGATTCTGGAGCTGGGGGTGGACAAGGTGGCCGCCTTTATCGGCGAGCCGATCCAGGGGGCGGGCGGTGTCATCATTCCGCCTGACAGCTACTGGCCGGAGATCCAGCGCATCTGCGATCACTACGGCATTTTGCTGATAGCCGACGAGGTGATCTGCGGCTTTGGCCGTACCGGCCACTGGTTTGCCAGCGAAGGGTTTGGCATCAAGCCGGATCTGATGTGTCTGGCCAAGGGGATTACCTCCGGTTATCTGCCGCTCGGCGCTGTGATGGTGAGTGACCGGGTTGCCAAGGGGCTGGTGGAAGAGGGGGGCGAGTTCAACCACGGCTTCACCTACTCAGGCCATCCGGTCTCTTGCGCGGTGGCGGTGGCCAATATCCAGCTTATGCAAAAGGAGAGCATAGTTAAGCGGGTGCATGATACCATCGGCCCCTATTTGCAGCGCCGCTGGGCAGAGCTGGCTGACCACCCGCTGGTGGGTGAAACCCGTGGCCGCGGGCTGGTCGCAGCCCTGGAAATCGTCCAGGACAAGCAGACCAACCGGCGTTTCCCGGCCCATGCCAATGCCGGGATGACTTGCCGGGAATTCTGTTTTAACAATGGCTTGGTGATGAGGGCGGTAGGCGATACCATGATCATATCGCCCCCCTTGGTGATCACCGAGGAACAGGTTGATGAATTGGTCAAGCTAGCCAGGCTCAGTCTGGATCTGACGGCTGCAAAGCTGAAGGGATAGCTGCCGCCAGGCAGGTTGGCATGCGCATACAATTTGCTTAGGAGACAAGGATGATGTCTTTCAAAACGGGAGTGATCGCTGCCTCTGTGGCTCTGGTCATGGCAAGTGCCGGAGCAATGGCTGAAGAGAAGGTGTTGCACGTCTACAACTGGAGCGACTATATCGCCCCGGATACCCTGGAAAACTTCCAGAAGGAGACGGGCATCAAGGTGGTTTATGACGTGTTTGACAGCAACGAGGTACTGGAAGCCAAGTTGCTGGCTGGTAAATCCGGCTACGACATCGTGGTGCCGTCCAACCCCTTCCTGGCCAAACAGATCAGGGCTGGCGTGTTCCAGAAGCTGGACAAGTCCAAGCTCTCCAACTGGCAAAATATGGATACCGACCTGCTCAAGGCGCTCGACCCGAGCGATCCGGGCAACCAGTACTCCATCCCCTATCTGTGGGGCACCATCGGTTATGCCTACAATGCCGAGAAGGTGAAGGCCGTACTGGGGGCCGATGCGCCGCTCAACTCCTGGGATCTGGTGTTCAAGCCGGAGAACATGGCCAAGCTGAAGGAGTGCGGCGTCTCCTTCCTCGACTCGCCGACCGAAATGTTACCGGCCGCCCTGCAATATCTGGGCTTCAAACCGGATAGCCAGAAGCCGGACGAGCTGAAGAAGGCCGAGGAGCTGTTCCTCTCCATTCGTCCCTATACCGCCTATTTCCACTCCTCCAAGTACATCTCGGATCTGGCCAACGGCAACTTGTGTGTTGCTGTCGGTTACTCCATGGATTTGCAGCAGTCCAAGGCGCGGGCGGCGGAAGCCAAAAATGGCGTGGCACTTACCTACACCATTCCGAAAGAGGGGGCAGGCAGCTTCTTTGACATGATCGCCATCCCGGCGGATGCCAAGAACGTCGAGGCGGCCCACACCTTCATCAACTATCTGATGAAGCCCGACGTGATCGCCAACATCACCAATCAGGTGCAGGCGCCTAACGGCAACAAGGCTGCGACCCCGCTGGTTGACGAGGCGATCCGTACCGATCCGGGGGTTTATCCGGACTCTGCAACCTTGCAGAAGATCTACACCTTCCCGGATCTGCCGGCCAAGGTGCAGCGTCTGATGACCCGCAGCTGGACCAAGATCAAGTCCGGTAAGTAACGAATACCCCTCCCGGTCCGCAGTTCGGCCGGGAGGGTAGTGATGCCATCCATCCGGATGGGCCGCGCGAATGGATGCGCAGACGGTCAACCACTGAACAGGAGAACTGACACCGTGAATACAACCAGATTGCTAACCATAGCGCTGACCATGGGATTGGCGAATGCAGTCCAGGCAGCCCCTGTGCTCCATTTCTACAACTGGTCTGACTATATCGGCGAGACCACCCTCAGCGATTTCCAGCAGGAGACCGGGATCAAGACCGTCTATGACGTATTTGACTCCAACGAAACCCTGGAAGGCAAGTTGCTGACCGGACGGACCGGTTACGATCTGGTGGTGCCCTCAAATAATTTCCTCTCCAAGCAGATCAAGGCGGGGGCTTTCCAGAAGCTGGACAAGAGCTTGCTGCCCAATCTGGCCAACCTGGATCCCGTGCTGCTCAAGCAGCTCGAGAAGGTGGATCCGGGCCATCAGTACGCGGTGCCCTATCTGTGGGGAACCAACGGCATCGGCTACAACGTCGACAAAATCAAGGCGGTGCTGGGGGTCGACAAGATCGACTCCTGGGCGGCCATCTTCGAGCCGGAAAACATGGAGAAGCTCTCCCGTTGCGGCGTCGCCTTCCTCGACTCGGCAGACGAGATGATCCCGGCTGCCCTCAACTACCTTGGACTGAACCCCAACAGCCAGGACGCGGCCGATATCAAGCGCGCCGAGGCGCAGTTGCTCAAGGTGCGCCCCTATGTGGCCTACTTCCACTCCTCCAAATACATAGGTGATCTCGCCAACGGCGATATCTGTGTGGCAGCGGGCTTTTCCGGCGACATCTTGCAGGCGGCAGCCCGTGCCGACGAGGCCGGCAAGGGGGTGAAGATTGCCTACAGCATTCCTAAAGAGG
Organism: Aeromonas sp. FDAARGOS 1414; assembly: GCF_019047065.1. Lineage (NCBI taxonomy): Bacteria > Pseudomonadati > Pseudomonadota > Gammaproteobacteria > Aeromonadales > Aeromonadaceae > Aeromonas > Aeromonas sp. FDAARGOS 1414. The sequence continues at coordinate 3,869,756 of NZ_CP077210.1, forward strand.
GGGGCAATCTCTGGTTTGACATGATGGCGATCCCGTCTGATGCCACCAATGTCAAAGAGGCACATGCTCTCATCAACTATGTTCTGCAGCCCGAGGTGATCGCCAAGGTCAGCAATTATGTGGGCTATGCGAATCCCAATGCCAAGGCTGGCGAGTTCATGGATGAGACGGTGCGCAATGATGAGGGGGTTTATCCGCCTCAGGCTGTGCTGGAGCGGCTCTATGTGCAGGAGGCACATTCCCGCGCGGTACAGCGTCAAATCACCCGGAGTTGGAGCAAGATCAAGTCCGGTACCTGACCTTGGTGCCCGCTCTGGGGCGCCAAATCGCTTTTATGGATTGGCCGTGAGGCCAGTATCACGTTAGGGAGTTTGGTAATGGCGATAGCCTCCAGTGCCTACAAGAAAGCCCTTGAGGGCAGCCAGCAACGCAAAGAAGTGCTGGTAAAAATAGACAGGGTTAGCAAGCAGTTCGATGAAACCCTGGCGGTCGATAATGTTTCCCTGAATATTCATAAGGGGGAGATCTTCGCCCTGCTGGGAGGATCCGGTTCCGGTAAATCGACCTTGCTGCGGATGCTGGCCGGGTTCGAGCGCCCGACCGAAGGGCGTCTGTTCCTCGACGGGGTGGATATCACCGACATGCCCCCCTATGAACGCCCCATCAACATGATGTTCCAGTCCTACGCCCTGTTTCCCCATATGACGGTGGCACAGAATATTGCTTTCGGTCTCAAGCAGGATGGCCTGCCCAAGGCCGAGATCGACGCCCGTGTCGAAGAGATGCTCAAGCTGGTACAGATGACCCAGTATGCCCGTCGCAAGCCGCACCAGCTCTCCGGTGGCCAGCGCCAGCGGGTAGCGCTGGCCCGTTCGCTGGCGAAACGTCCCAAGTTGCTGCTGCTTGATGAGCCCATGGGGGCGCTCGACAAGAAGCTGCGCTCCAAGATGCAGCTGGAGCTGGTGGAGATCATCGAGCGGGTCGGGGTTACCTGTGTCATGGTGACCCACGATCAAGAAGAGGCCATGACCATGGCGGAGCGGATCGCCATCATGCATCACGGTTGTATTGAGCAGATCGGTAGCCCGATGGATATCTACGAAACCCCGGCCAGTCGGCTGGTGTGCGAGTTCATCGGCAACGTCAACCTGTTCGACGGCCTGCTGGTGGAGGATGAGCAGGACCACGCCATCATCGCCTGTGCCGATCTGGAGCAGCCCATCTATGTGGGCCACGGCATCAGCTCCCGTGCCGAGAACAAGAAGGTGACCTACGCCCTGCGGCCGGAGAAGCTGCTGATGAGCCTGCAAAAGCCGGCCGAAATCGAGCATCCGGACTTCAACTGGACCAAGGGCGAGGTCTATGACATCGCTTATCTGGGCGGACACTCGGTGTACCACATCCAGCTGCCCTCGGGCAAAATCGTTCAGGCTTTCATCGCCAATGCCGAACGCCACGGCAAGCGGCCAACCTGGGATGACCAGGTGTTCCTCTACTGGGAAGATGACAGCGGCGTGGTGCTGCAATCATGAAGATCTTGCAACGACTGAAGCGGGGCGGAGGGCGCCGGCTGGTGATCGGCATCCCCTTCTTCTGGCTGTTCCTCTTCTTCCTGCTGCCCTTTGTCATAGTGGTAAAGATCAGTTTTGCGGAAGCGGATGTGGCGATCCCGCCCTACACCGACGTGGTGAGCTGGGCCGACAATCAGCTCACCATCCTGCTCAATATGGGGAACTACCTGCTGCTGCAGGAGGATGAGCTCTATATCGCAGCCTATCTGGGCTCCCTCAAGATGGCCTTCGTCAGCACCCTGCTCTGCCTGTTGATTGGCTATCCGATGGCCTACTCCATCGCTCGGGCCAACAAGGAGACCCAGACCGTTCTGCTGTTGCTGATCATGATGCCGACCTGGACCGCCATTCTGATTCGGGTCTATGCGTGGATGGGGATCCTCAGTAACAACGGCCTGCTCAACAGCGTCTTGCTGGGGATCGGGCTGATTGACGAACCGCTGCAGATCCTCAATACCAACCTGGCGGTCTATATCGGCATCGTTTACTCCTATCTGCCCTTCATGGTGCTGCCGCTTTACGCCAATCTGGTCAAACACGATCAGAGCCTGCTGGAGGCGGCCTCCGACCTGGGGGCCCGCAACCTGACCCGTTTCTGGCAGATCACTGTGCCGCTCTCCAAAAACGGCATTATCGCCGGCTGCATGCTGGTGTTTATTCCGGTGGTGGGGGAGTTCGTTATTCCGGAAATGCTGGGCGGCCCGGAGACCCTGATGATCGGTAAGGTGCTATGGCAGGAGTTCTTCAACAACCGCGACTGGCCGGTCGCCTCTGCACTGGCGGTGGTGATGCTGGCGGTGCTGATCATTCCGATCATCCTCTTCAACCGTAACCAGGCCAAAGAGCTGGAGGGCAAGGCATGATGAGACGTTTCGGTTTTGCCAAGCTGATGCTCTGGCTTGGGCTGCTGTTTATCTACCTGCCCATGATCATCATGGTGATCTACTCCTTCAACGCCTCCAAGCTGGTGACGGTGTGGGGCGGTTGGTCGCTCAAGTGGTACTTCGGCCTGCTCGACAACAAGCAGCTGATTGGATCCGTGTTCCGCTCGCTGGAGATCGCTTTTTACACCGCGATCGCCGCGGTGGCGCTGGGGACGGTGGCGGCATTCGTGCTGACCCGAATTCCCCACTTCCGTGGTCGAACCCTGTTCGGTGGCATGGTGACGGCACCGCTGGTGATGCCCGAGGTGATCACCGGTCTGTCGCTGCTGCTGCTGTTCGTGGCGATGGCCCAGCTGGTGGGATGGCCCGCCGAGCGGGGCATGTTGACCATCTGGATCGCGCACACTACCTTCTGTACCGCCTACGTAGCCATCGTTGTGTCGGCGCGGTTGCGGGAGCTGGATCTCTCCATAGAGGAGGCGGCCATGGATCTTGGCGCCAAGCCGTGGAAGGTGTTCTTCCTGATCACTATCCCGATGATCGCCCCCTCGCTGGCGGCTGGCGGCATGATGTCGTTTGCCCTGTCGCTGGATGATCTGGTGCTGGCGAGCTTCGTCTCCGGCCCGGGCTCCACCACCCTGCCGATGGAGGTCTTCTCGGCGGTGCGGCTCGGGGTTAAACCCGAGATCAACGCGGTGGCCAGCCTGATCCTGCTGTCGGTATCGCTCTTTACCTTCGGCAGCTGGTATCTGATGGCCAAGGCGGAGAAGCGCCGTCGCGCCGAGATCGCCATGAGCAACCAGATGCAGGCAGTCGCCTGACTCGTCAGATGATAAGATCCGCCTACTCTCGTCAATCCGGAGGATGAGTATGCGGATCTCCTTTTTCAGTGGTCGTGGCACCGAGCTGGTGCCCGGCCTCACCAGCGCCATTCACAAGCAACCGATCTCTGCACCAGTTCGCTGTACCTTTGCCGGTCTGGAAGGGGATGAGCAGTGTGACACGCGCCACCACGGTGGCCCGGATCGGGCGCTCCACTACTATCCGGCCGATCACTATCTCTGGTGGCAGACCTGGCAAACCGCGCTGGGCTTGCCTGCGCCACGTACAGCCTGGCAACCTGCCGCCTTTGGCGAGAACCTCTCCGGTCTCGGGCTGACCGAGGCGCAAGCCTGCATCGGCGATGTCTATCGGCTCGGTGAGGCGCTGATCCAGATCAGCCAGCCGAGATCCCCCTGTTTCAAGCTCAACCAGCGCTTTGGCTATGGCCAGATGTCGCAGGTGATGCAACTGAATGGCCGTTGTGGCTGGCTGCTGCGGGTTCTGGAGGAGGGGATTGTGTCGCCGGAGTCGGCCATGGAGCTGGTAGACAGACCCTATCCCGAACTGACGGTGAAGCGCACGGCGGATATCCTGTTCAATCAGGTGCGCAATGAAGCGGATCTGCTGATGTTGCTGGAGAATCTGGCCCTCTCCCCCAACTGGCGCCAGCATGCAGCCGACTGGCTGGAGCATGGCACTGTGGCTGACTGGCAGCGCCGTCTGCTGGGACCGGAGTCTTTGCGCTTACCCTGAGGCAGAGTTAGCGGAATGTCACCATCTGGCTGCATTTCGGTAAACGAGGGCTAAGGATGTTGAATAGTTGAGCAAATGGCCCTTTTTTTCTATTTAAATGCAAAAAAGGCTTGTGTCGGATCGGGGCTTTCGGTAAATTCCCGTCCCGCAGACATCGGTGTGTAGCGCAGCTTGGTAGCGCACTTCGTTCGGGACGAAGGGGTCGGAGGTTCGAATCCTCTCACACCGACCAAATTTGAAAAGGCCGCTCAATAGAGCGGCCTTTTTGCATTTATCCTTCCTGTTTTCCTAATTTTCTTTAGCTGCTGACCCTGTTTTCCTAATTTTCTTTAGCTGCTGACCTGTTACCTAGCCAAGTGATCTGACCTGCTGTATGCAGAGTCGAAGTAAGACCACGGACATTAAAAGGGCCACCGCTCGGTGGCCCATCGGTGGAGTCTGATCCTGACTCCGGCACTCTAGATTGTGGCAATCTCGCTATGGGTCTTGTCTATGGTGCCCTCCTTGCGCGCCAGGCGCTTACTCAGATATGCCAGTGCTGATGCCGCAAAGCCTTGAAACTGTGTTGAGGCAGCAAGGCCGCGTGCTTGGGGTACTCACTAATGAAATGTTCTATTCCCTCCATCAGTTGTGCGCGTAATGAAATCACGGGCTCATGCCAAGCTTGCAGACAGAGATGGCCGGGGATCAACTGCTCCTGATAATCTTCCAGCAGCTGTTCTGGCCAGGGTTCAATACCGGAATTGCGTTGCAGCAAATAGTGGGCGGCGGGTTCACGGGCATAAATGAACTGAATTTGGGCCAGATCGCGTTGGCATAGCGTTTGACTGTTGATATGACAGGTCAAATATTTTCCCGTTTTCAGATCCAGAAAGTGACCGCGTTGCCGACAGGGAACGATGCGATACCAAGGCAGGGGTGAGGAGAGAGAATACCCCTCAAGCTCCTGTTCCAACCAGTGGCGACACTCGGGTGTCTGCACCTCGTCGAGCATGGACTCGAGCTGTGTCAACAAGGCTCTGGATGGTTTGATGGCCAGTTTCGCACTCATCGCCTGCAATCCTCCCTCTGCACACAATCCCGACTATCAGTATGGACCTTGTTCGGCCAGAGGGGGTAAGGAATCTAATGATTAAAAGTGGATTAGCCGCGTGGTTTTTATGCACTAACTTGGTTCAACCCACCAGATAGGTACCAGTGCCGAAGGCGATGTGGGTGCCCTCTTCGTTGTGCAGCTCCATCCGGGCGACGGCCACCTTGCTGCCCGCCCGGATGATGTGGGCGGTGGCGATAAACTCGTTGCCGCGCCCCGGGCGCAGGTAGTCCACCCGCAGATCTATGGTGCCGAGGCGAGCGAAGCGCTCCTTGAGATAGCTGGGGGAGAACTCCTCCAGCTCGTCGATGCAGGAGGCGGCGACGATCATGCCGCCCGCCACATCCAGCAGCGTGGCGGTGACACCGCCGTGCAGGATGTTGTGGAAGGGGTTGCCGATCAGCTTGTCGTCCATCTTGATGCGCAGTTCCACCTTGTCGAAGTCGTAGTGGGTCACCTGCATGCCGATCAGCTTGTTGAACGGCATCTTCTCGGCAAACAGGTTGGCAATGCCACTGAGCGCCATCTTCTTGAGCATCTGTTTCATTCTCTGATCCCAATCCTTGTCATCAAAGCCGAGTAAAAACTCCAGCCAGTCTGCAACAGTTCTTTAACAGTCGCAATGGCAGGTTTATTGTGGGCGGCGGCTGCTTTAGAATGGCGACCCCAAAGGAGAGCCCATGACCGCGATTGCCGAAACCCTGCCAGATCCTCAGCCAGAGAGTCCGCTTGCCCTGCTGCAGGCGGTCTTCGGCTATCAGCAGTTTCGGCCGGGCCAGCTCGAGATTATCGAGCAGATCGTCGCGGGGCGCGATGCGCTGGTGCTCAAGCCCACTGGCGGCGGCAAGTCGCTCTGCTATCAGATCCCGGCACTGCTGCGGCCCGGGCTCGGTGTGGTGGTCTCTCCTCTTATTTCGCTGATGAAGGATCAGGTCGACAGCCTGCGCGCCAACGGCGTAGCGGCGGTCTACATCAACTCGGCCCTCAGTCGGGAGGAGATGATCCAGAGCTTTGCCGCCATGCGTCGCGGCGAGATCAAGCTGGTTTATGTCTCCCCCGAGCGCTTGTTGCAGCACGAGTTTATGGATCGACTGGCCGAGCTGCCGCTCGGGCTGTTCGCCATCGACGAGGCGCACTGCGTCTCCCAGTGGGGCCACGATTTCCGGCCTGAGTATGCGGCGCTGGGGCGACTCAAGCAGTGGTTCCCGCAGGTGCCGGTGGTGGCTCTGACCGCCACCGCCGACGAGGCAACCCGCAGCGACATGCTGCACCGGTTGGAACTCAATGATCCCTTTATTCACACCGCCAGCTTCGATCGTCCCAATATCCGCTACAGCCTGGTGGAGAAGTTCAAGGCGGCCGAGCAGCTGCTGCGCTACGTGCAGAGCCAGAAGGGCAACTGCGGCATCGTCTACTGCTCCAGTCGCAACCGGGTGGAGGAGGTGGCCGAGCGGCTATCCCGCCACGGCTGCAAGGCCGCTCCCTATCATGCGGGGCTGCCGCTCGAGCAGCGCCAGCAGACCCAGGATGCTTTCCTCAAGGATGACATCGAGATAGTGGTGGCGACGGTGGCGTTCGGTATGGGCATCGACAAGCCCAATGTGCGCTTCGTGGTGCACTACGACATTCCGAAGAACATCGAATCCTACTATCAGGAGACCGGTCGCGCCGGGCGCGATGGCACCCCCGCCGAGGCGCTGCTGCTCTACGATCCCGCCGACATCGGTCGGGTGCGCCGCCTGCTCGACAACATCGAGAACCCGCAGCAGTTGCAGGTGGAGCAGTACAAGCTCAACGTGATGGCGGCGTTTGCCGAGGCGCAGACCTGCCGCCGTCAGGTGCTGCTCAACTACTTCGGCGAGTACAACGACAAGCCGTGCGGCAACTGCGATATCTGTCTCGATCCGCCCAAGAGCTATGACGGCACTGAAGATGCCCAGAAGGCGCTCTCCTGTGTCTGGCGGGTGGGGCAGAATTTCGGGGTGGGCTATGTGGTGGAGGTGCTGCGCGGTTCCCTCAACCAGCGCATCAAGGATCACGGCCACGACAAGCTCTCGACCTACGGCATCGGCAAGGATCAGAGCCATGAATACTGGATGAGCGTGATCCGCCAGCTGATCCACAAGGGGCTGCTGACCCAGAACATCACTCGCAATCTGGTGTTGCAGCTGACCGAAGCGGCCCGCCCTGTGCTGCGTGGTGATGTGAAGCTGGAGCTGGCGGTGCCCCGCCTGCAGCCTATCTCCAGCCGCAAGGAGAAGCGCAACGGTCTGCTCGATAACGCCAACTACGACAAGCGGTTGTTCAAGGAGCTGCGCGGCCTGCGCAAACAGATTGCCGAGGATGAAGAGGTGCCGCCCTACGTGGTGTTCAACGATGCGACCCTGGTGGAGATGGCTCAACTGATGCCGATGACTGAAGACGAGATGCTGGCTATCAACGGCGTCGGTCACCGCAAGCTGGAACGCTTCGGTGAAGCCTTTATGGATCTGATCATCGACTACTGCCGTCGTTAGGGTCGATTAGGCTGCCTAATCGACCACGGTAAGCGCGGCTCGAAAGAACCTGGGGTCAGACGCGAGGTTATTTCAGGCTGGCGTAGAAGGCCGCCAGATTGTCGATATCCGCATCTGTCAGCGGCGCCATGAAGGGGTCCATCAAGGGCTCTTTGCGAGTGCCATCCTTGAACGCTTTCAACTGTTTCACCAGATAGGCGGCATTCTGACCCGCCAGATGGGGATAGTTGGGGATCATCGCCTTGCCTTCCACGCCGTGACAGGCGGCACAGACCGCAGCCTTGGCTTTGCCTGCCTCGATATCTGCAGCCTTGGCCTGATGACCCCACGCCAGTGCCAGCAAGGGCAGGGCATATACCCATTTTTGCATCTTCTTCTCCTTGAATTGAAAAATGATGGTCGCCAGTTAGCGCAAGCATGGCTGACGGCAGTATAAAGAGTGACACGAGCATACGCAGGGACGAATGGCACAACCATGAAGTTGATCAACACTTTTGCGACCGAGCTGCCTTGGGCCTGTGAACCCGTGGTCCCCCAGCCGCTGCAGCAACCCCGGTTGCTTCATCTCAACCGGACTTTGCTGGGTGAGCTGGGATTGGGAGGCGTCAGCGAGGCTGACTGGATCGCCTGTTGTGGCGAGGGAAAAGTGCTGCCCGGTATGCAGCCGGTAGCGCAGGTCTATGCGGGCCATCAGTTCGGGGGTTATAGCCCCCGGCTTGGGGATGGTCGCGCGCTGCTGTTGGGTGAGCAGCTGGCGCCGGATGGCCAGCGCTGGGATCTCCACCTGAAGGGGGCAGGGAAGACGCCGTTCTCCCGTTTTGGTGACGGTCGCGCCGTGCTGCGCTCCAGTATCCGTGAGTATCTCGCCTCCGAAGCGCTCCATGCTCTCGGCATCCCGACCACGCGAGCGCTGGTGCTGGTGGGCAGTCAGGAGCCTGTTTATCGCGAGCAGGTTGAGAGCGGGGCGACCGTGCTGCGCACCGCCCCCAGCCATCTGCGCTTCGGCCATATCGAGTATTTCGCCTGGAGCGGGCAGGGAGAGAAGATCCCGCCACTCATCGACTATCTGCTGCGCCACCACTTCCCCGAGCTGGAGAGTGGCGCCGAACTGTTTGCCGAAGTGGTGCGCCGCACCGCGCGGTTGATTGCCAAATGGCAGGCTGCGGGGTTCTGTCACGGGGTAATGAATACCGACAACATGTCGCTGCTCGGCTTGACGCTGGATTACGGCCCCTACGGCTTTATCGATTCCTACGTGCCCGATTTTGTCTGCAACCACTCGGACCCTGCGGGCCGCTACGCGCTGGATCAGCAGCCCGCGGTCGGTTACTGGAATCTGCAAAAACTGGCGCAGGCGCTGGCTGGCCATGTAGACGGTGATGCGCTGGCTGCAGCGTTGGCCCAGTACGAGCAACAGCTGATGCTGCACTACTCCGAACTGATGCGGGCCAAACTCGGGCTGGCGGTGTGGGAGGAGGATGACCCGGCTCTGTTCCGCGAGCTGTTCCGGTTGCTGGCGGCTAACAAAGTGGATTACCACCTGTTCCTTCGCCGTCTCGGTGAGGTGACGCAAGAGGGGGGGGGGCCTGCATCTCTGCTGGCCCTGTTGCCTGAACCAGTGGGTTGGCAGGCGTGGCTGGAACGCTATCGGGCGCGGCTGATGCGCGAAGGCAGCGAGGATGCCGTGCGCAAGGCGCAGATGGATGCCATCAACCCCAAGTATGTGCTGCGCAATGCGCTGGCCCAGCAGGTGATAGACGCCGCCGACGCAGGGGATATGCAGCCGTTCGAGCGGCTGTTCGCCGCCTTGCAGCACCCCTATGATGAACAACCCGAATATGAGGATCTCGCCACCCCGACTCCGGCATGGTATTGCGGTGGTGAGCTCTCCTGCAGCAGCTGAGAGACAGGGAATGAGTTGGCAAATCAAACAGGTAGATAACGAAGCTGGCGTGGTGACGCTGGATTGTCCGGCTCTCGACTGGGACACGTTCCCGCTGTTGGCGCAGGCCTTGCTGCGAGAGTGGGAGCTGCAGCCGCTCGAGCAGGATGCGGGGGCCGACCGCCATAGCTGGTTGCTGGCGTTTGAAGAGAGCCAGTTTCGGCTGGAGTATGAACACTACAGCGGCTGCTGGCTGGAGGCGGTGCGCCCGGCGGATCGGGAGGCGCTGCTCTGGCTCGCCAGACAGCACAAGGCGTGACTATCGCCCACAAGGCCTGCTTTGTCGCAGGCCAACCTGGACAAGCGTAATCGCATAAAGATTGAACTATCGGTTTTGGGGCGTATAATCTCGCCCCTCGATTATCGCCAATGGTGGCGATATGGGTTCCCTAACCCCATTAACCAAAAAGGTCACAAGATGAATCTGACCCCTGCGCAGTACCAAACGGCGCTCGTTCGCCTGTCGTTGTTCCACATCCTGATCATTGCCAGCAGCAACTATCTGGTGCAGCTGCCGATCACCGTGTTTGGCTTCCATACCACCTGGGGCGCGTTCAGCTTCCCGTTTATCTTCCTGGCCACTGACCTGACGGTGCGGATCTTCGGTGCCGGTCTGGCACGCAAGATTATCCAGACCGTGATGCTGCCTGCGCTGGCAGTCTCCTATGCGCTCTCCGTGCTCTTCTTCGAAGGGAGCTTCCAGGGCGTTGGTCATCTGGCCGAGTTCAACCTGTTCGTAGCGCGTATCGCGCTGGCCAGCTTTATGGCCTATCTGGTAGGGCAGTTCATGGATGTGGTGGTGTTCAACCGGCTGCGTCTGCTCAAGCAGTGGTGGATTGCACCTGCGGCCTCTACCCTGTTCGGTAATCTGGTTGATACCATCGCTTTCTTCAGTGTGGCCTTCTGGCGCACCACAGATCCTTTCATGGCAGAGCACTGGGTCGAGATCGCAACCGTCGATTACGTATTCAAGTTGCTGATAAGCCTTGGTTTGTTCGTGCCGCTCTACGGTGTCTTGCTGCGCTACCTCAGCCGCAAGCTGGTGGGCGAGGCCGGATTATCCAGCCTGCAAACGGCCACCCGGCAAGCCTGACCAGATTGACCACCCTTCGCGGTGGTCAATTTTTTTGCACTTTCTGCAAATAGCGCTTGCCTAGTTAAATGAGAATGATTATTGTTAACTTGTTTTCCGGGAAAGACTTCATTCGTTCCAACGTGATGGACTTCTTGTGAAGGCACGACATTGCTCACATTGCTTCCAGTTAAGGGCCAGTTTATCTGGCCCTCTTTTTTTGTCATTTTTCAGCAAGTTGCAGGCATAAAAAACGGGAGCCAAGGCTCCCGTCATCACGCTGTCTGTGGCTTACTCGATATCGAGTGCCTCGGGGGAGAGGATTACCCCTGTGGTATCGGCGTAGAGGTGGTCGTCAGGCAGGAAGGTCACGCCACCGAAGTTGACCGGCAGATCGGTCTCCCCTACATCCTTGCTGTCGGCACCGACCGGAATGGCTGCCAGTGCCTGAATGCCGATATCCAGATCTTCCAGAATATCGACTTCGCGGACGCAGCCGTAGCAGACAATCCCTTCCCAATCATTCTCTGCTGCTGTTGTGGCGATGTCGCTGTCGATCAGAGCTCGGCGCATGGAGCCACCGCCATCGATCAGCAAGACGCGTCCCAGTCCGTTCTCTTTGACGAGTTCACGGATAAGACCATTCGATTCGAAGCATTTGACGGTGGTGATGACGCCGCCGAAAGAGGCGCGGCCGCCGAAGGAGCAGAGCATGGGTTCAAGCACATCCACCATGTCCTGATAGATGTCGCACAGTTCAGAAGTATTGTATTCCATAGTGTCAAATCCACGGCTGGAAACAGGTGCAACCAGTATAAGGAGTGGGTGTGGCATTTCAATGAATATTCCTTGCACAGATCACCTGTCGCCGCTTTTCTGCATAAGCTCAATGCAGTTCACTGCCAGTTTGCGAGAGGTCCATCGTGCTTATCCGTCATAAGTTGATCCTGAATACCGTGCTGGTTGCCGTTGCCATGCTGGTACTGAGCGGCCTGTTTATCTACTCCAGCCAGGTGCACCGTCATCTGACCGAAGCCCAGCGTAATATCGACCAGCTGGAGATCGCCATGCTCAACCTGCGGCGGGCCGAGAAGGATTTTCTGATCCGCAAGGATATGACCTTCGTCGAGCGCTTCAATCAGGGGCTCTCAGACTTTCACCAGCACAACCGGGAGCTGGTGACCGATGACAATCTGGCGGCTGTCGAGGGGGAGCTGACCAGACTGGATCAGCAGATCAGCGGCTATGGCAAAGCCTTCAACGATCTGGTGGCCCAGCAGCAGAAGATTGGTCTGGGGCCGGAGGAGGGGCTCTATGGCAAGCTGAGGGCGGCGGTGCATGAGGTGGAGAATGGGCTCAAGCAGCTGGATCAGCAGGGGTTGCTCATCACCATGTTGCAGCTGAGGCGGGCGGAGAAAGATTTCATGCTGCGCTCCGATATCCAGTATCTGGAGCGTTTCGAGACCTTGCACAAAAGTTTTCAGGATAGTCTTGCCACCTTGCCGGAGGGGGATCGCGGCAGGTTGGAGCAGGCCAGCAAGCAGTACCGGCAGGACTTTGTGGCGCTGGTGCAGGGGATGCAGGTACTGGGGCTGAAAGAGGATGAGGGGCTGCGCAACCAGATGCGGGATCTGGTGCATCATACCGAACAGGGGTTTGCCGCCGTCGATCAACACATTGTCGCTGAGCTGGAGAGGCAGAGCGCTCGCCTCAACAGCCTGATGCTGGTCTGTGGCGGGGTGATTGTGGTGCTGATCGGCATCATGAGCGTGCTGCTGGGGCGCAGCATCGACCGTCCCATTACTCAGGTGAATGACACCGTCAACCGCATTCGTCAGGATAATGACCTGCGCCTGAAGATAGAGTTGCGCGGGGCAGATGAAATGGCCCAGCTGGCAGGCAATCTCGACGTGATGCTGGGCGGGTTTCGCAACCTGATTGGCGATGTGAAGCAGAGCGTGCATACCCTGACCGAAGCGGCGGATCACCTTTCTGCCAACGTCAAGCGCACCAGTGAAGGGGCGGCGCGTCAGCTGCAAGAGACCGATATGGTGGCGACCGCTTCCACCGAGATGGGCTCCACCATCGAAGAGATCGCCCGCAACACCGAGCAGGCGGCAAACAATGCGCAGGCGACCAACAACAAGGCGATGGAGGGGCGGGCTGCGGTCGAGAATACTGTCGAGCAGATCCGCTCGCTGGCGGGCAATCTGGAGAGTTCATCCCGCGAGGTGAGCCAGCTGCAAAAAGAGAGCGAGACCATCGGCTCCGTGCTCGATGTGATCCGCGGCATTGCCGAGCAGACCAACCTGCTGGCCCTCAATGCGGCCATTGAAGCAGCCAGGGCAGGGGATCAGGGACGTGGCTTTGCGGTAGTGGCCGATGAGGTGCGCAATCTGGCCATCCGTACCCAGAAATCGACCCAGGAGATTGCCGGCATCATCAGCTCGCTGCAGAAACAGACCGGCAGCATCGTCGAGGTAATGGCGACCTGCCGCGAGCAGGGCAACCGCAGCTCGGATCAGGCCAGTACCGCAGGGGAGTTGCTGGGGCAGATCACTCAGGATGTTACCAACATCATGGATATGAGCACCCAGATTGCGGCAGCCATCGAACAGCAGAGTCTGGTGGCCAACGAGGTGAACCGCAACGTCAACAACATCCGCGACATCGCCCAGGAGTCGAGCATCATGGCGGAGGAAAATGCGAGATCCAGCGAGGGTCTCAACGAGCAGGCCCAGCTGCTCAACAAGGCGGTGGCAAAATATCGGGTTTAGTGAGCGGACTGGCATCCTTATGAGGTTTTTGCACCAGAGTGGCAATGATTTGATCGTAATGGCTGTTATTGGAGAAATTCGCTCATATAATCGCCGCCACTATGATGATTCGGAAGGATTCGATGGCAAAGTTGCTGGTGGCCGTATTCGGGCTGCTCTGTTCCTGCCTGGTGTTGGCAGGGGCGGCGCCCCAGGATACCCCACTCAAGCCCGGTATGGAGCCGCTACTCAGCTGGTTCAACGGGGCCTTTACGAGCCGGGAGCAGGCCAGTTACGACAGCCGCTTTACCAGTGCCGAGCTGCGCCTGATGGAGATCTGGCCCGGCTATCAGGGCTATCGCTGGGTCTATGCCGAGCAGTACCTGAGTCTGCGCTCCGTCCGTCCTTTCCGCCAGCGCATCTATCGCTTCTCACCCGCCCCTGACGGGCGGATCCTGATGGCCGAACTGACCATGCCCCGTGCCACCGATTTTGCCGGTGCCTGGCATGATTCCGCCCTGCTCGACAGTCTGACCCCGCAGCAGCTCTCCTTGCGCCACGGATGCGAGATCTGGTTGACCCGTACCCCCTCCGGCGAATATGCCGGTCACACCCGGGTGGGCCACTGCTCCACCGATTTTGGTGGTGCCACGACGCTGGTGCAGCATATCTGGATTGGCCCCGACAGCGTCAGACTGCTGGATCGAGCCTATGACAACGCAGGGAGCCCGCGCTGGGGTAGCCCGGGTGAGGGGTATGTCTATTTGCGTCGTTCCAAAGGGTTTGGCCAGTAGGGGAGAGTGCGTCTGGCTGCGGGAACATGAAGGATGAAAAACAGGGATCGTAAAAAAGGCGCCCATTGGGCGCCTTTTTCAGAATTCTTCAGAAGTAAAATTACTTCTTGGTGGTCATCGCACCGAAACGCTTGTTGAACTTGTCTACGCGGCCGCCGCTAGAAACTTCTTTCTGCTTGCCGGTGTAGAACGGGTGGCACTCGGAGCACACGTCCAAGTTCAGATCTTTACCGATGGTAGAGAAAGTGTTGATGACGTTACCGCAAGAGCACTTGGCGGTGATGGCTACGTAGTCAGGATGGATACCAGCTTTCATGGACAACCTCAATTAATAGGCCGTGTCGCCATCCGATCTCTTGTCGGACACCACACGATTGTTGAACACAGTTTCAAAGGCTGCGAATAATATAGGAAATGCCTGAGATCAGGCAAGTGGCTTCGCAGAAAAAATAGGCAACCCCTGGTGAATTCTTCCCAAACGCTGGATCTGGTTCGTGTCGCTGTCCCGGTACCGTTACGCCGTCACTTCGACTATCTCTCTCCCCTGCCGTTACCTGCCCCCGGTTGCCGGGTCGAGATCCCTTTCGGTCCCCAGACCCTGGTCGGGCTGGTGGTGGATCATCCGGCCGACAGCCAGGTGCCCCGCAACAAGCTCAAGCCCATCAAACGGGTATTGGACACGGCTCCGGTGCTGGGGCCGGATATTCTGGCGCTGATGAACTGGAGCGCCAGCTACTACCAGCATCCGCTGGGGGAAGTGCTGCCCCATGCCCTGCCGGTGTTGGTGCGCAAGGGGGAGCCAGCCGCCTATCGGGAGCTGGAGTTCTGGTTTGCCACCGAGGCGGGCATGGCCATCGACATCAACGAGCTCAAGCGGGCGGCCAAGCAGCAGCAAGCGCTCGCCTTGCTGCGCAAGGGGCCGCAGACCCCCTCTGCCCTCAAACAGGAGGAGATCCAGAGCGCCGCACTCACCGCGCTGGAGAAGAAGGGGCTGCTGGAGAAGCGTTCGCTGGAGCCGAGCCACGATGGCGATTGGTCTGCCCGCTTTGAGCCGGGGGAGGGGCTGCGCCTCAATGGCGAACAGGCATTGGCCGTCTCTGCCGTTACCAGCCAGAGCGACAAGTTCGGTGCCTTTCTGCTGGATGGCATCACAGGCTCCGGCAAAACCGAGGTGTATTTAAGCATCCTCGAGCCCTTGCTCAAGGCGGGCAAGCAGGCGCTGGTGATGGTGCCGGAGATCGGTCTCACCCCGCAGACCATCAACCGCTTCCGGCGCCGCTTCAACGTGCCGGTGGTAGCGATGAACTCCGCCATGAACGATCGGGAGCGGCTCGATGCCTGGCTCGCCTGCCGCGACGGCGGTGCCGCCATCCTGATCGGCACCCGCTCCGCGGTGTTCACCCCGTTTCACAACCTCGGCATCATCATCATCGACGAAGAGCACGACGGCTCTTTCAAGCAGCAGGACGGTTTTCGCTACCACGCGCGGGATCTGGCGGTGATGCGGGCTCATCGTGCCGGTATCCCCATCCTGCTTGGCTCGGCTACCCCGTCGCTGGAGACGCTGCACAACGCCCGCACCGGCAAGTATCACCACCTCGCCCTGACCCGCCGTGCCGGCAATGCCCAGACCGCCCGTCAGGTGATTCTGGATATCAAGAACGTGCGGCTGCAGGCTGGGCTCTCTCCCCAGCTGGAGCAGCTGATGGCAGAGCATCTGGCGGCGGGCAATCAGGTGATGCTGTTTCTCAACCGCCGTGGCTATGCCCCGGCTCTGATCTGTCACCAGTGTGGCTGGAGCGCCGCCTGCGAGCGCTGTGACGCCTGGTACACCTGGCATCAGGCCGGGCGGCGGCTGCATTGCCACCACTGCGACAGCGTGCGTCCCTTGCCCCACCACTGCCCCGAGTGTGGCAGCAACGAGCTGATTGGATCGGGAGTGGGCACCGAGCAGCTGGAACAGCTGCTTACCACGGTTTTCCCGCAATATCCGGTGGTGCGCATCGATCGGGACAACACCCGTCGCAAGGGGGAGCTGGAGACCCATCTCGGCGACATCAAGGCAGGCAAGTACAAGATCCTGATCGGCACCCAGATGCTGGCCAAGGGCCACCACTTCCCGGATGTGACCCTAGTGGGTCTGCTGGATGTGGATGGAGCCCTGTTCAGCGCCGATTTTCGCGCCGCCGAGAAGCTGGCCCAGCTCTACACCCAGGTGGCGGGCCGCGCCGGTCGCGCCAGCAAACCCGGGTTGGTAGTGCTGCAGAGCCACCATCCGGAGCACGCCTTGCTGCAGGATCTGACCCAGAACGGTTACGGCCACTTCGCCGATACGGCGCTGAAAGAGCGCCGCTTGCTGGGGCTGCCGCCCTTCAGCTATCAGGGGCTGTTTAGGGCCGAGGCCAACGGCCGCGACGAGGTGCAGCTGTTCCTCGCCCGCCTCGCCGATACCCTGCGCAGCGCCCGCTATCCTCACGTTCAGGTGCTGGGGCCCATCAGCGGCTTTATGGAGCGCAAGGCGGGCAAGTTTCGCATGCAGTTGCTGGTGCAGGGGCCGAATCGGGCACCGCTGGCCCAACTGCTGGATTGGGCGGTTAAGGAGCTGGAAGGCTGGCCTGAGACCAAAAGGGTGCGCTGGAGCCTCGACATCGACCCCACCGAGCTGAATTGATAGTGCCGGAGCCGGTCGCTGGCAGATCTCGTCAGCGACCGGGCTGCTGATTCTGTTTAAAGGCTCAGACCCGCAGATCGATCTGCTGCACCCAGCCTCCTTTACCCTGTTCGGTGAGATAGAGGCCGGATTGGCGCAGCACCCCCTGATTGCCGCTCTCCCCCAGATGGTTGAAGGGGGTGTCGAGGGGGCGCAGCAGGATGGCGCCGATCCCCAGTTCGACCAGCGCGATAGGTGCGTGTTCCGGATGCCAGAACTGCAGGGCTGAAAACTGGCTATCCCCCTCATCCAGCACCCCGTTGCCATCCTCATCCAGGGTCGCCAACTCGCCGAAGCCATTGCCGGAGCGTGCACCAAACAGCTCGCCCCCATCGTCTATGGTGCCGTTGCCATTGCGATCCAGCGCCACAAAGCCGCTCCCTTCACTCAAGCCCGGCAGGCTATCCTCTTTGCCATCCTGATCGATATCGAAAGTGACCCGTGCCTCGGTCAGATCGGCAATCTTGCCATCCAGACTGAGCACCAGCGGATCTTTGAGGGCATTGAGGGTGGTGCGCCGCTGGCTCACCTCCAGCTGGCGCCAGTCGAGCACAAAGCCGAGATCGAGCTGAATAGTCTGACCATCCCGAGTCGCTACGCTGGCCGATGCCACCACGTTGAGCTGCTCCTTTTGCAGCAGGCTGTCGGTTACTTCCACCAGTTGATCCGGCTCGGCGGCTTGAGCCGCGGCGTCTCCTTGGGTCACTCCATCGCTTCCCTCTTCGGAGGGTTTGATCGGCTTGGGCAGCTCGATTTCGTGGCCCAGCATCGCCTCAATCATCAGCTTGATCAGTCGCTGGCGGTTATCCAGCCCATCGTCGGGAATGCCATCCTGCTCTTTGCCGACGTCCGCTGCGGGCGGGGAGGGCTGTGTTGCTGCTTGCTGACTGGCGGCGGATTGCCTTGCGGTTTGCAGCGTCAGGGCGCTGGTGAGGGTCAGAGTGCTGCTGCGTTCGCCGGCCGCAGCCGTGTTGTTGCCCTCCGGTGGATTGACGGCGGGTGGCACGGGCCCGAGGTTGCGTACCTTGCGGCTCTGGGCCTGTTGTTGCCGGTATTGCACCTCCCCCTGGAGGTCGTAGTGATCGATGCGCATACGTTCGCCCTCGGCGCTATACATCTGGTCAGTTATCGACCAATTGATGAGCAGGGCTTAACACCAAATCGGACTAATCAGGGAGGTGGTTAGTACTAGGTTGCAAGGTGGCGGCGTGGCAGGATGATGGGCATGCGGGTGCTGGTCCGTTTGCCCAAGCGCAGGGCGCAACATGTGAAGAGGAAGAGAGGATGAGAAATTGTCTGGTGATGGGAGCGGCAGGCTATATCGGTTCCTATCTGGTGCCCCACCTGCAAACCCTGGGCTACAGGGTGATTGCCGGGGCGCGCCGTCCCTGCCGCTTGCCTGAGGGGGTCGAGTTTCGCCTCGCCGACAGCCTCAAGCCGATCACACTGCTGCCTGCGCTGGCGAACATAGACACAGTCTTCTATCTGGTGCATGCCATGGGGGCGGGGGCTGATTTTCACCGGCTGGAGCAGCAGGGGGTAAAGAACTTCGCTGCCGCCGCTCGTGCCGCCGGGGTGCGTCGCATCATCTATCTCGGGGCAATCCAGCCCGAGCAGTGCAACAGCCGCCATCTCAACTCCCGCCGCCACTGTGGCGAGCTGTTTCGCGAATCCGGCGTACCGACGGTGGAGCTGCGCGCCGGCATCATCATCGGGCCCGGTTCGGCGGCGTTCGAGGTGATGCGGGATCTGGTGTTCAACCTGCCGATGATGGTGACGCCCAAATGGGTGCGCTCGCGCACGCCGCCGATTGCGCTGTCCAACCTGCTGCACTATCTGGGCGGGCTGGTAGAGGCAGACGAGGTGGATGGCCGCATCTTCAATGCGGTCGGCCCCGAGCTGCTCAGCTATCAGCAGCAGTTGCAGAAGTTCGCCTCCCATATCGGCAAGCGCTGCCCCATCATTCCCATCCCGTTTCTGAGCCCGCGCCTCTCTGCCTGGTGGCTGCAGTTCGTCACTTCTGTGCCGCAGCCGGTAGCCAAGGCGCTGGTGGGCGGTCTCAAGCACGATATCCCGGCCGACGACGGCCCGCTGCGTGCCCTGCTGCCCCAGACTCTGCTCAGCTTCGACGAGGCGCTGGCGGAGAGTCTGGCGCTGGAGCAGAAGCTGGGTGCCGAACAGCAGGGGCAGGAGACGCCGCTCGGCCTGCGCTGGCGTCATCCCGAATATGGCTTCTACGACCGCACCGCCAGCGGCGATGCCATCTGCCTCGCCTCTCCCGAGGTGGTGTGGCAGGTGTTGCAGCAGTTGGGGGGTGAGCAGCGCTACTTCTACATGAACCAGCTGTGGGTGGTGCGTGAATGGATGGATCATCTGATCGGCGGCCCGGCCCGCACCCGTGGCCGCACCAATCCCGATCGCTTCGTGAAGGGTGACATGCTCGACTCCTGGCAGATCCTCGGGGTGGATGAGGGGCGCAGGCTCGATCTCTTGTTCAACATGAAGGCCCCGGGCGTCGGGCGGCTGGAGTTCAACATCCTGCCGGAGGAATCTGGCCTGACCCGCATCCGGGTCACCGCTCACTGGCATCCGCAGGGCGCCTGGGGGCTGGCCTACTGGCTCGCCATGTTGCCGTTCCACCTCTTCATTTTTCAGGGGATGACCGAGGCCATCGCCCGTCAGGCCGAGGCGAGGGCAGGTATCCCGGTGATGGATTAACCCCTCTTCACACCATTCCCGCTGATAGAGTGCCCCGTTCGGGGCATTTTTTATGCGGCGGCCATGCCCGGTTATGGCAGATAGTGGTAGGCGTCTCATGGCAAAGGCTGGCATCATGCCGCGGTCTTGTTTACCGCGGATAGATAATCAGTCAGAAAAAGAAGGGATTATGAAGAAAAAACCGTCAATTTTGGGGGGCGCCTGCATCATTGCCAGCGTCTGCGTGGGAGCCGGCATGCTCGGTCTGCCGAGTTCGGGGGCGGGGGCCTGGACCCTCTGGTCGGTGCTGGCGCTGACCGTCACCATGGTGATGATGACCCTCTCCGGCTGGATGCTGCTGGAATCCTTCCAGCACCACGACATGCGGGTCTCCTTCAATACCGTGACTCGCGAGCTGCTGGGGGAGAAGCTCAATCTCCTCAACAACCTCTCGGTCTACTTTGTTGGCGGCATTCTGCTCTACGCCTATATCACCTCCTCCGGTGCCATCCTGCAGGGCATTCTGGGGATCGACAGCAAGCTCGCGTCCGTGTTGTTCGTGGCGCTCTTCTCTGCGGTGGTGTGGCACTCGACCCGCGCCGTTGACCGCATCTCTGTGGTGCTGATCGCCTTCATGATCCTCAGTTTCGCCCTCGGTGTGGCCGGGCTGCTCGGCAGTATCAAGCTGCCGACCCTGCTTGATCTGGCGGGCAGCGAGAGCCGCTACGCTCCCTATGCCATGGCGATGCTGCCGGTAGCGCTCACCTCGTTCGGCTATCACCACTCGGTGGCCTCCCTGCGTGCCTACTACCAGAACGAGCAGCAGGCCAGATGGGCCATTCTGGGGGGAACCCTGATCGCGCTGGCGCTCTACGTGCTCTGGCTGTTGGGGATCTTCGGCAACCTGCCCCGTCAGGATTTTGCTCCGGTGATTGCCAAGGGGGGTGACGTGAGTGTGCTGCTCTCCGCGCTTTCAGGGGTGATCGAATCGGAGAAGGTGGCCAGCGCCATCAACGGCTTCTCCATGGCGGCGATCCTCTCCTCCTTTATCGGGGTGGGGCTCGGGGTGTTCGACTATCTGGCTGATCTGTTCAAGTTCGACAACAGCCGCGCCGGTCGCAGCAAGACCTGGGCGGTCACCTTCTTGCCGCCGCTGCTGCTCTCCCTGCTCTTCCCGTTTGGCTTCCTGCTGGCCATCGGCTATGCCGGTGCCGCCGCCACCATCTGGACCTGCATCATCCCGGCATTGCTGGTGCTGCGCACCCGGGCGCGGGCCGAGCGGGGCGAAGTGACCCCCCACTTCGTCACCCCTGGCGGCAAGCTGATGGCCTGGCTGCTGATCCTGTTCGGATTGGCGACCGCGCTGTTCCACTTCCTGTCGATGGCAAATCTGTTGCCGGTCTATCTGGGCAACTGAGTCAGGTCTACAGTTCTGACAGAAAGGGTGGCAAGGCCAACTTGCCGCCCTTTTTGCGCCATTTTTACCCCACGCAGCAGGATCTATAACTAAAGTGGTAGGTGAGGGTGGGGTAAGGTGCTGAAATAACTGGTCTGATCTGGTTTATGGCAGCATGATCTGCTGGGCATGCCCACCGCTTTCTTTTATGATTCCCGCCCTTCTGCGTGCCCCCTGTCGGCACCTCATTTGCACCAACCACATCGGGGTCCCCCATGTCCGATCTGCGTCAAGAAGCACTCGATTACCACGCCCAGCCCGTACCGGGCAAAATTGCCATCGCCCTGACCAAGCCTGCCGAAACCGCCCGTGATCTGGCGCTGGCCTACAGCCCGGGTGTTGCCGAGCCGGTGCGCGAGATCGCCGCCAACCCGGCCGATGCCTACCGCTATACCGGCAAGGGCAACCTGGTGGCCGTCATCTCCAACGGCACCGCCATTCTGGGGCTGGGTAATCTGGGGCCGCTGGCCTCCAAGCCGGTGATGGAGGGCAAGGCACTGCTGTTCAAGCGCTTCGCCGGTATCGACGCCATCGACATCGAGGTGAAGCACGAGACCAGCCAGCAGTTCATCGACACGGTAGCGGCTATCGCCGATACCTTCGGTGGCATCAATCTGGAAGATATCAAGGCGCCGGAGTGTTTCGAGATTGAAGAGGCGCTGATCGCGCGCTGCGACATACCGGTGTTCCACGATGATCAGCATGGTACCGCCATCGTCACCGCCGCCGGTCTGCTCAACGCGCTGGAGATTCAGGGCAAGCAGATCAGTGACAGCCGCATCGTCTGCATGGGAGCGGGGGCTGCCGCCACCGCCTGCATGGATCTGCTGATCAAGTGTGGCGCCAGAGCGCACAACATCTTCATGCTGGATCGTCAGGGGGTGATTCACACCGGCCGCAGCGATCTCAACAAGTACAAGCAGCGCTTCGCCAACGAGACCCCGCTGCGCACCCTGATGGATGTCATCGAAGGGGCGGATGTGTTTGTCGGTGTTTCAGGCCCCGACGTGTTGCCCGCCGAAGCGGTCGCCCTGATGGCGCCCAACCCGGTGATCTTCGCCTGCTCCAACCCGGACCCAGAGATCAAACCGGCACTGGCCCACGGGGTACGCAGCGACCTTATCATGGGCACCGGCCGCTCCGACTACCCGAACCAGATCAACAACGTGCTCTGCTTCCCCTTCATCTTCCGCGGTGCCCTCGACGCCCGCGCCAGCCGCATCAACGATGCCATGAAGATTGCTGCGGTCGAGGCGATCCGCGCGCTGGCCAAGGAGCCGGTGCCGGCCGAGGTGCTGACCGCCGCCGGGGTGAGCGAGCTCGCCTTCGGCAAGGATTACGTTATTCCCAAGCCGATGGATGCCCGTCTGCTGCCGCGCGTAGCCCGCGCCGTGGCGCTGGCGGCGGTGGCCTCCGGCGTTGCCCGCATCGAGCTGCCCGCGGACTACATGCTGTAATCCGGCGTTGCAAACGGCCCCATAGCGGGGCCGTTTTTATTTCTGCTTCTGGCGACAGCCAGAGACGCCAGCCGGGTGACAGGTTGGGGCATATGGAGGCAAATCGGGTGCAAAGGTGGTCAAACAGCGCTCTCCTCTGACACAATATTGCCACTATGACGCTAACGAGAATCAAGATGCAGCAGCCTGTCAGTGGCCGTTTGGCCCACGCCCTCTCCTTCTTGCGCCATGATGGTCGCCACTTTGCCCAGTTTGTCTGGGGCCGTTTCCAGCAGGACAGATTGACGGTTACCGCCGGTTATCTGGCCTATGTCACCCTGCTTTCACTGGTGCCGATGATCGCCGTGGTCTTTGGCATGATGTCCGCTTTCCCGGTGTTCCAGAGCCTCAAGCAGGCGATGGAGCAGTTCGTCTACCACAACTTCGTGCCGACCGCGGGCGACATGCTCAAGGAGTACATCGACGGCTTCGTCGCCAATGCCACCAACACCACTGCGGTGGGGATCGGAGCGCTGGTGGTGGTGGCGCTGATGCTGATCTCCGCCATCGACAAGAACCTCAACTACATCTGGCGTTCGACCCAGGGCCGCCCGCTGGCGCAGGCGTTTGCCATGTACTGGATGATCCTGACCCTGGGGCCCGTGCTTATCGGGGCCAGTATCGCTATCTCCTCCTACATCTTCTCGCTGCGGCTGTTTGGCGCCGAGAGCCTGTTCGGCATCGGTTATCTGCTGTTGCGCGGTTTGCCATTCCTCTTCTCAGTGCTCACCTTCCTGCTGGTCTATACCGTGGTACCGAACTGCAAGGTGCGGCTGATCCATGCCTTTATCGGCGCGCTGGTGGCGGCGACTCTGTTCGAGCTGGCCAAGCGCGGCTTTGCCATCTACATCACCAGCTTCCCCTCCTATCAGGCCATCTACGGCGCGCTGGCTACCATCCCGATCCTGTTTGTCTGGGTCTATTTGAGTTGGCTGGTGGTGCTGCTCGGTGCGGAGACCACCGCCTGCCTTGGCGAGTACGAGAAGCCGGCGAGCGAGGAGCTGGGCTAAGCCATCGCCTTGGCCACCGGTTTATTGGTAGCATCGACGACCGCCCCTGCGAGGGGCGGTCGTTCTGTTTTCAAAGGAGAGGGATGTGATTGCATTGATTCAGCGGGTCAGCGAGGCCAGCGTGACTGTCGAGGGGGAGGTGACCGGCGCCATCGGTCAGGGATTGCTGGTACTGCTCGGAGTAGAGCAGGGGGATGACGAGGCCAAGGCCGACAAACTGCTGCACAAGGTGAGCGGCTATCGGGTCTTCAGTGACGAGAATGGCAAGATGAACCTCAATGTCGGTCAGGTCGGCGGCAGCCTGCTGGTGGTCTCCCAGTTTACCCTGGCGGCCGATACCAAGAGCGGGATGCGCCCCAGCTTCTCCTGCGGTGCCCACCCGAGCGAGGCCGAACGCCTCTATGACTACTTCGTGGCGAAGGCTGCTGCCAGCGGCATCCCGACCGCAACCGGGCGTTTTGCCGCCGACATGAAGGTGGCGCTGGTCAACGACGGCCCGGTTACCTTCTGGCTACAGGTCTGAGGATGTCTCGTCCCGCGGTGTGACGTGGACGATCACGTTGATAAGCCCCGCAACCGGATAGGGGGTAGCGGGGCCAATCCACTGTTCTATCAGTGTCAGGGCGTGGGTTAGCTCCAGTTCTGTTCGCGGCAGCAGGTTGATCACCAGGGTGCCGCAGAGGCGGGGAGCCAGCGCCCGGTAGAGCCGCTCCTGAAACAGCAGCAGCGGGTTGCCATCCTGACTGAAGAGATCGAGCAGGATGAGGTCGTACTGCTGCTCGCTCTGCTCGAGAAAGGCGAGGGCATCGGCCTGATGGAGTGTCGGAACGGCTTGCCCATCGTGCGCCTGATGCTGGAAAAACTGCTGATAAACGGTCAGCACCTCTTCGTCGAGGTCAACGCACTCGTGGCGAGCATCGGGCCAGCGCTGACTCAGATGGCGGGTGAGATCGCCGCCACCCAGCCCCAGTTCGAGGATTTGCTCAGCCCGCTCCGGTAGCAGGCAGGCGATGACCCGCTGATGGGGCAGACAGAGGGTCGCGGGGTCGGCGAGCGACATGGCGGATTGCACCACGCCATCTATCTCCAGCCAGCGGTGCTGGTCATTTTCCTGTACCGTGAGGCGGCGCTGGGGTTTGACGCTGAGGTGCAACAAGTGATCGGCTTGGTACGCTTGCAGATTGAAGTCCATGAATTTGCACGGCAAGATGGTTTCCGACCAGTGTAACTCAAGGATGAAACTATGTACCGGGTAGTCACCCCTCAGACAGTCGCCGAGCTGGATGCCTACTACCAGTTGCGCTGGGAACTTCTGCGTAAACCCTTCAATCTGCCGGTCGGTTCCGAGCGGGACGAATACGATACGGTCGCCATTCACCGGCTGATGCTGGCTCCCGATGGTACTCCCATCGCTGTGGGCCGCCTCTTTATCGGCGGTGACGAGGCGCAGATCCGCTTTATGGCGCTGCGTCCCGAATATCGCGGCCAGGGGCTGGGCGCCAAAATGGTGGAGGATCTCGAGGAGCTGGCTCGCAGCGAGAAGGTGAAACGGCTGGTGATGAACGCCCGTCAGGAGGCAGTGGAGTTCTATCGCAAGTGCGGCTTTCTCGAAGTGGGGGGCGGCCCCGTCTCCTTTGGCCGGATTCCCCATCGCCAGATGATCAAATCCCTGAGCCCGTTGCAGACCATCCAGTATCGGCCGGAGTGGTGTCAGGATCTCACCACCCGCTGGTCGCGCGGGGTGCCCATCAGCGAGAAGATGGGGATGCACATCAGCCACTACGATGGCCAGACTTTCCACCTCAAGGCCAATCTGGCGGCCAACTTCAACGTGCATGGCAGCATGTTTGCCGGCAGTGTCTACAGCCAGTGCGTGCTGGCGGGCTGGGGGCTGATCTGGCTGCAGCTTAAAGAGGAGGGGCTGGTGGGCGAGCCGGTGCTGGCCGAGAGCTCCATCAAATATCATGGCCCGGTCGATGAGGAGCCCGAGGCGCGGGTGGCCCGCGAGGGGATGCCCGCCGTGCTGCAGCCGCTCAAACGGGGGGAGCCTGCCACCTTCAGCCTCAAGATCCAGCTGTTCAGCGGCAGCAAGCTGGCGGCTGAGTTCTGCGGCCACTACGTGGTGCAGCCGCCCCGCCGTCCGGGCCAGTAACCGCGTCGTTTCCCCATCAAACAACAAGGCCTCATCATGAGGCCTTGTCTGTTTTTACCCTTGCTGGCTGTCGCTTGTCTACCCGGCTTGGGTCTGCACTTGGGCCTGGTTTTGGGCTTTCGGCGCGGGAGCCGGTCGCCAGAGCGGGGCACTGTTGCCTTGCGGCGGATAGCGTACTCCCACTTCCCAGCCGCAGGCGTCCTGCTTCTGCGGGAAGCTCCAGGCCAGTGTGGGTTCCGTCAGCGGCCCGCGCCACTGGCCGAGCAGCTCGGCGCAGCGGTTGCCGTTAAGCACCCCCAGATCCAGCTGCCACTGCTCGTTGACCAGATCGATCCCCCCTTGCAGCGCCAGCAGATGGGTGATGGTGGAGGCGCCAGCCTGCTCGACTTGTAGTTGCCCCTTGTCGATCTTGCCCTGCAGCTTGATGCGGTAGAAGGGGGTGTCACCCTCCTGCATCGCCTGCCACAGCTGTTCCGGCGTCAGGGTGGGCGGGGTCGCGCCCTTGAACCACTCATCCAGCAGCGGATCTATCTTTACCTTGTCCCAGAACGGCTCGTCGGCATCGAGGGCAAAGCTCCCCTGCAGGCTCTGGCGCCACTCGCCCGCCGTTTTGCCATGTTCGGCTTGCAGATCGGCGCTCACGTCCGCCTTGCCGGCAAAGGAGACCGGGGAGTGGAATATCTTGCCCCACTGCACCAGGTCCAGCTTGGTCGCCTGCAGTTGCAGGCGGCTGCTCTGGCCCGGCTCGCGGCCCCACTGGCCACTCAGGCTGAAGGTGCCCTCATCCGGCAGCGAGCTGGTGAGTTTGCCCAGTTGCCAGGAGCTGGGGGTCAGCTCCCCATCCAGCTCGCCGTTACGGGCGCTGAGGCCATCCCACACCAGCTCGAACCATTTGCTCTCGATACGGGCGCGGCCGAGCAGCGGGCCGGGTTGGTTATCGCGCAGGGCGAGATCGCTCAGATAGAGCTGCCAGCCGGTCAGCGACAGGGGCAGGGTATCGTCGAAGGAGAGCACCTTGAGCTTGTCGAACGCCAGCTTGCGGATATCCACCTGCTGCGGGCGCCAGCTCTGCCAATCCTGCCACCAACCCTGCGGCAGGCTGATATCCATGCCGCTGAGCGCCACGTCTTTCAGGGTCAGCTTCTGCTGCTGGGTATCGAGGGATAGCTCGACATTGAACTCCCCTTCATAGGCCTTGCCCTGCAGTTCGCCGTCGATCTGCTGGGGGGAGAAGGCGAGCTTGCCCTTGATCTCCTCCAGCTGGAACAGGCCACGGCCCATGTCGCCCAGGGTGCCGCTCAGATAGCCGGTGGGCTGGTTGCCCGCCTGCCAGTTGAAGGCGATGAGCTGGCCGCTGAAGTTGTTGAAGGAGAGCTCCTGATTGATGTCGTTGAGGCTGACGCCGTCCAGCTGACCGCGATCCAGCGACACTCTTTGCAACGGGAAGCGCTGCGGGAAGCCTTGCTGTGTCAGGTCACCCAGCTCTACCCGCATGCCGCGCGCCTTGAGATCGTGCAGTTGCAGGGTGCGGGCGGGCCAGTCCAGGACCATGCCGGTCTCCAGCAGACCGTCGAACAGGTTGGTCACCAGCTTGTCGCTGCGCAGCACTTCCCCCTCCAGCCGTCCTTGCAGGTTGAGACGGGCGAAGGTGAATTGCGGAGTCTCCAGCTGGCCGATATTGAGACTCAGGTTGGCCTGTGGCTGCTGTTTCGGGTCGATCAGCTCCCAGTCACTCAGGGTGGCATTGAGGCCGCGCAGGGTCAGCTCGGGGCTCTCCAGACTGAGCCGGTCTATGGTGCTGTCACTGATGGTGAGGGAGTGCACCGGCAGGTTCGGTAGCTGGTTGGGCAGCGGCAGCTTGATGGCGGGACGGATCAGATCGAGATGGGCGATGCGCACATCGCGGCTCAGCCAGTCGATGCTCTCGATCTCCAGATAGATCTTGTCGAGGGAGACCGCATCGCCGTAGTGCACCTGCTCAGCCAGCAGGGTGTAGGGGTGCAGCGGGTTGAACACCAGTCGCCCTATGGTGACCGGCACGCCGGTCTGCTGGCTGATCCAGCTGGCGATGGGGCCTTTGGCGCGCTCGGCGTCGAACAGGCCGAGGGCAACCCAGACAAATAGCAGCAGGAAGGCGAAGGTGTAGAGCAGGCCGCGTAGCCAGGAATTCATGGGTGCTTTCCTCCTGTTTCGGGATTGGTTGTCAGGCGTTTGAGTAGTGGTCTCGCAGACCGAGCCAGCGGCGGATCAGCGGGTCGACATGGCTCGGATGCCTATCCATAAGGAAGCGCGCCATCTTTTGTACCTGCGGAATAAGCGGCTGATCCCGCACCAGATCGGCGATCTTGAGGTCGGCCAGACCGGTCTGGCGAGTGCCGAGCAGTTCCCCCGGGCCGCGCAGTTCCAGATCGCGCTGGGCGATGAGGAAGCCGTCGTTGGTCTCCCGCAGCACCCCGAGTCGGCTCTGGGCCGTCTTGGACAAGGGGGCATGATAGAGCAGCACGCAGTGAGAGGCCACCGCACCCCGGCCAACCCGGCCGCGCAGCTGGTGCAGCTGCGCCAGCCCGAGACGTTCCGGGTTCTCGATGATCATCAGGCTGGCGTTGGGCACATCCACTCCCACCTCGATGACGGTGGTGGCGACCAGCAGTTGCAGTATGCCTGCCTTGAACTCCTCCATCACCCGCTGTTTCTCGACCGGCCGCATCCGGCCGTGTACCAGCCCGATGTGCAGGCCGGGCAGCAGGTTCTGCAGCTCGGCGGCGGTATCCTCGGCGGCCTGGCACTCCAGCACCTCCGACTCCTCGATCAGGGTGCAGACCCAGTAGGCCTGCTTGCCCTCGGTGCAGGCGAGCTTGACCCGCTCGATCACGTCGCCGCGACGGCTGTCGGGCAGCGCCACCGTGGTGATAGGGGTTCGGCCCGGCGGCAGTTCGTCGATGACCGAAGTATCGAGGTCGGCATAGGCGGTCATCGCCAGGGTGCGGGGGATGGGGGTGGCGGTCATGATGAGTTGATGGGGATGCACTCCTTCCCGCTCCCCTTTCTCGCGCAGGGCGAGGCGCTGATGCACCCCGAATCTGTGCTGTTCATCGATGATGACCAGCGCCAGACGCTGGAACACCACCTGCTCCTGAAAGATGGCGTGGGTGCCCACCACCATCTTGACGCTGCCATCGGCGATGGCGGCCAGCGACTCTTCCCGCGCCTTGCCTTTCTGTTTGCCCGCCAGCCAGCCGACTCCGATACCGAGCGGCTCCAGCCACTTGGCGAAGTTGATGGCGTGCTGTTCCGCCAGCAGCTCGGTCGGTGCCATCAAGCCTACCTGACAGCCGTTGCCGATAGCCTGCAGGGCGGCCAGCGCCGCGACCAGCGTCTTGCCGGAACCTACGTCACCCTGCACCAGCCGCATCATGGGGTGACTCTGTTGCAGATCCTTGCTTATCTCGGCTACTACCCTGCTTTGGGCGCCGGTGGGTTTGAACGGCAAAGCGCCGAGCAGTTGTTCAACCAGCTCGGGCGCCGGTTTGAGGGCGCGCGCCAGCTGGGTTTGCGCCTGAGCGCGCACCTTGAGTACCGAGAGGTTGTGAGCCAGCAGCTCCTCCAGCACCAGCCGCTGCTGGGCCGGATGCTGGCCGCTTTCCAGCAGCGGCAGCGCCACCGAGGGGGGCGGACGGTGCAACAGGCGCAGGGCGGCGGTCAGCTCAATCTGATGGGGATAGAGGCCAGCGGGCAGCAACTCCTCGACGCCGTAGAGGTCGAGCTGGGCCAGCGCCTGATCGGTGAGGTTGCGCAGGGTGAGCTGGCGCAGCCCTTCGGTGGTCGGGTAGACGGGGGTGAGCGCCTCTTCGGTCTGACCGGCCTGCTCCTCGCCGAGCAGCTTGTACTCGGGGTGGGCCATCTCCAGCCCGTATTTGCCGGGGCGCACCTCGCCAAAGCAGCGGATCAGGCGGCCCGCCGCCAGACTGTTTTTCTGGGCGGCGGTGAAGTTGAAGAAGCGCAGGGTGAGGGTGCCGGTACCATCGCTGATGCGACAGACCATCATGCGGCGGCGCCCCATCACCAGCTGAGTGTCCTGGATTTCGCCCTCGACTGCGCCGTGCAGGCCGGGCGGCAGATCGCCGATGGGCCACACCTGGGTGCGGTCCTCGTAGCGCAGGGGAAGGTGGAACAGCAGATCCTGTACCGTGGCCAGCCCCAGCCGCTCGAGCTTCTCCAGCATCTTGCTGCCGACACCCTTGAGGCTATCGAGAGGAATTTTATCCAATTTCATCAATTAGATGCCCGAAAACACTGTAAATATGTCCAGATGATAGGGGTTGTTGAGGGGCCGATGCAAGCCGAGTTGCTGCTGGCAGGGCCGTCAAGGCGGGGGAAACGGCGGATAGAACAAAGGCCTGCCGAAAACGGGAGGCCTTTGTGCGGCTGCCAACAGGCAAGGTGCGGGCGCATGGCGCCCAAGGTCAGATGATGCGTTTGAGCAGCAGGTGGGCCTTGACCCGGTGGATCCGTCCCAGCAGCTTGCGCACCTGTTCCGGGTAGTCCTGAATCTGCTCCACCTGATCGAAGTGGCTGATCCGCTTGGTGTTGGTCAGGATGTTCTCCCGCTCCGCGTTGAACTGGGGACGCAGCAGGTGGCGACGATCGTGCACCAGCAGGCCATTCTCCAGATCCAGCGCCCAGGCGCGGGGGTTGAGGTTGTTGCCGGTGAGCAGGGCCCACTCGTCATCCACGAAGATCCCCTTGAGATGGTAGGAGTTGCGCTCGCAACACCAGAGCATCAGGTTGAGGCGACCGTCGTCGATGTGGCGCTGGTTGCGCTCGGCAAACTTGCGCAGGTTGGTTTCGTAGAGATAGGGCAGGCCACCGATGGTGGAGAACTTCTCTTCCGGCGGAATGAAGAAGTCGTTGGCGGTCTTGTCGCCCACTACGATGGTCACTTTGCAACCGCGCTGCAGCAGATCCTCGATATCCTTGCTCAACTCCTTGGGCGGGTTGAAGTAAGGGGTGCAGATGAAGATCTCCCGCTCGGTGGCGCGCACCAGATTGCGGATCATCAAGTTGAGCTGATTGTTGCGCTTACCCAGACCCACCATGGGGGTGACGGCCACCTCCTGGGTGTTGACCGGCATGGTGCTGAAACGGTACTGGCTCTGGCGCAGGTTCTGCTTGAAGCGGCGGATCGGCCCTTTCAGCTGTTTGGCGCTGGGGATGTCGCTGTGATCCAGTCGCTGCACCGCGTCGCTCTTCACGAACAGATCATCCACGTAGTTGACCATGCTGCGGGCCAGCTCCGGGCTGGTGATCTGGTGATAGCGATCGAAGCGGTAGCGATCCTGCTGGTGCAGGTAGATGTCGTTGAGGCTGGCACCGGAGTAGAGCACCACATCATCAAAGATGAAGCCCTTGAGGTGGAGCACGCCGAGCAGCTCGCGCCCTTTGACCGGCACGCCGTAGATTTCGATCTGGTGCTCGTGTTCGGCAGCCATGGCCTGATACATCAGGTGGTTGCCGCCCTGCTTGCCTTTGCCGATCAGGCCGCGCTGGGCACGGTGGAAGTCGACGAACAGCTTGATGTCGAGGGCCGGATTGCGCTGCTTGGCGGCGTAGAGGGCGGAGAGGATCTCCCGGCCTGCTTCGTCATCCTGCAGATAGAGCGCGACCAGATAGATGCGCCGGGTGGCACTGGCGATAAGCGCAAGAATGCGGCGTTTGAAATCCTGGGCGCTGTAGAGCACTTCAAACTGATCCGCTGCGACGGCGATCTGGGGCAGGCGCGCCAGCAGTTGTCGATAATGGGCCGATGAATGCATAGATAAACCTGAAATCACGGGGTTAAGCGTTCCACTCGGAGCGATGAATAGGCGATTCTAGCAATCTCGCCCTCTCAGCCAAAGAAAGAATCATCAGAAAGATGAAAAAGGCCTCACGAGTGAGGCCTTTTTGTCAGCATTTCGCCCTTGTCAGAGGAAGCTGTAGATGATCATCGCCATCACGCCGCCGGTGGTGCCGATGATGGTTTCCATCACGGTCCAAGTCTGCAGGGTCTGCTTCTCGGTCAGGCCGAGGTAGCGGTTGGCCAGCCAGAAACCGGAGTCGTTGACGTGGGAGAGCACGATGGCACCGCCGCCGATGGCGATGGTGACGGCCGCCAGCTGGGCACCGTTCAGGCCGAGCGGCTCCAGCATCGGCAGCACCAGACCGCAGGCGGTCAGCATGGCGACGGTGGCAGAGCCCTGAATCACCCGTACCGCAGCGGCCAGAATGAAGGCCAGCGCGACGATGGGCAGACCGGAGTCGGCCAGCATGTTGCCAAGGGCGGCACCCACGCCGGAATCAACCAGCACCTGCTTGAACACGCCACCGGCACCGGTCACCAGAATGATGACGCCTGCCGGCTGGATGGCGCTGTTGCAGACGCTCATCACCTCGTCACGGGACATGCCGCGGCGAATACCCAGCAGATAGAAGGCGGCCAGACAGGCGACCATGATGGCGGTGAAGGGGTGACCGATGAACTCCAGCCAGTTGTGCAGGGTGGAGCCCGCCTCGACGAAACGACCGACGATGGTCTTGAGGCCGATCAGCAGCAGCGGCAGACCGATGAGGCCCATGGCCAGCCCGAAGGAGGGCAGGGATTTGCTGTCATCGTGGACGCTGTTCTGGGCATCGGCAGGCAGCGGTACATCGACGATCTTGCTGATGAAGTCACCGAACAGCGGGCCAGCCAGGATCAGCGCCGGTACGGCGGCGATCAGGCCGAACAGGATCATGTAGCCGAAGTCGGCACCCAGCTGGGATGCCACCAGGATCGGGCCCGGCGCCGGAATAAGGAAGGCCTGGCAAGTCGCGATACCGGCCAGCAGGGCGATACCAATCTTAACCACGCTGCCACCGCCACGACGGACGATGGCGAAGGCGACGCCGATCAGCAGCACCACGGCCACGTCAAAGAAGAGCGGCAGGGCGCAGACAAAGCCGGTCAGGGCCATGGCCCAGTTGGCGCGCTTGACGCCGAACTTGCCGAGCAGGGTGTGAGCCACCCGGTCGAGGGCACCGGTCACTTCCATCACCTTGCCGAACATGGCGCCCAGCGCCACCACTACCGCGACGAAACCGAGGGTGCCACCCATCCCTTTCTGGATGGTGTTGGCGATGTCGGCCGGGTTCATGCCGGCGGCGAGACCCGCCACCATGGAGACCAGGATCAGGGCTACCACGGCGTGGAGCCGGGCCTTCATCACCAGGAAGAGCAGCAGCACAATCGAGCCGGCGGCTGTCATGATCAGGGAGAGGTCAGACATTGTTATGCGTTCCTTTTTCCAAGTTCAGTCGTGACACCTTGCCGATCCGTCGGCAAACCATATCTTTATGATTTATTTAGATTTATGGCAAGGGCTCAACATCATATGCCCAGGTGACTATGGGTTTGCTCAGTCTGTGGCAGACTTCACATTTTCAATCGTTACCGGTAACATGTTACCGGTAACGTGTTAGATTAGAACCCATCAACAGCTGGTTTTTTGAAAAGTGGGACAGAGGTCAAATTATGGCGGGTAAGTGCATTATCGTGATGGGTGTGTGTGGTAGCGGCAAATCCAGCGTGGGTCTGAAAGTGGCCGAAGCGCTGGGCGCCAAGTTCATCGATGGTGATGACCTGCACCCCAAGGCCAACATCCAGAAGATGGCTGGCGGCAACCCCCTCAACGATGAGGATCGTGCCCCCTGGCTGGAGCGGATCCGCGACGCCGCCTACAGTCTCGAGCAGAAGAACGAGACCGGCATCATTGTCTGTTCCGCCCTCAAAAAGAAGTACCGCGACCAGATCCGTGAAGGCAACGAGTCGGTCAGCTTCATCTTCCTAGATGGCAGCCAGCCGCTGATCCTCGAGCGGATGCGTGCCCGCAAGGGCCACTTCATGCGTGAAAGCATGGTACAAAGTCAGTTCGATACCCTGGAGCGCCCGGATGGCGAAGCCGGTGTATTCCACATTGATATAGACGGCACCTTCGAACAGGTGGTTGACCGCGCCGTCACAGCATTGGAGCAAGCCCAATGATTCATAAGGTAATTTCCGACGTCACTGCCCGCATCCGCGAGCGCAGTGCCGCCCGCCGTCAGGCCTTTATGGCCCGCATCCAGCGTCAGGCCGAGCAAGGCAAGACCCGCGCCGCACTGGCCTGCGGCAACCTGGCCCACGCCGTGGCCGCCTGCAGCAGTGACGAGAAGGGTCGCATCCTCGACATGACCCGTGCCAACGTCGGTATCGTCACCGCCTACAACGACATGCTGAGTGCCCATCAGCCCTATCAGGGCTATCCGGATATCATCAAGGGCGCGCTGGCCGAACTGGGCCACAGTGCTCAGGTCGCCGGCGGCGTGCCCGCCATGTGCGATGGCGTGACCCAGGGGCAGCCGGGGATGGACATGTCCCTCTTCTCCCGCGACCTGATCGCCCAGGCGACCGCGCTGTCGCTCTCTCACAACACCTTCGACGCCACCCTGCTGCTCGGCATCTGCGACAAGATCGCTCCGGGCCAGATCATGGGGGCCCTCTCCCACGCCCACCTGCCGACTGCATTTGTTCCTGCTGGCCCGATGGCGAGCGGCATCAGCAACGACGAGAAGGTGAAGGTGCGTCAGAAGTACGCCGCCGGTGAAGTGGGTCGCGATGCTCTGCTGGAGATGGAGTGCGGCGCCTACCACGCGGCAGGCACCTGCACCTTCTACGGCACCGCCAACACCAACCAGCTGGTGTTCGAGGCCATGGGCCTGATGCTGCCGGGCTCCGCCTTTGTGCACCCGCATAGCGAGCTGCGCCGCGCCCTGACCGCTGAAGCGGCCCGCCGCATCAGCGCCATGATCCCGGGTTCCCCGGCCTATCGCCCGCTGAGCGAGGTGCTGGATGAGCGCTCGCTGGTCAACGGTCTGGTGGCCCTGCTCGCCTCTGGCGGCAGCACCAACCACAGCATCCACATGGTGGCGCTGGCCCGCGCGGCCGGTCTGGTACTGACCTGGGATGACATCAGCGATCTCTCCGACGTGGTGCCGCTGCTGGTTCGCATGTACCCGAACGGCCCGGCCGACGTCAACGCCTTCGAACAGGCAGGCGGCGTGCCCGGCCTGATGCGCCGTCTGGCGCAAGAGGGGCTGATCCACATGGACGCCACTCCGGTCTTTGGCGAGATGCAGGATTACCTCAGCCGCCCGGCACTGGTCGATGGCCAGCTGGTATGGCAGCCGGTGGGCGAGAGCGGCGATGCGAGCGTGCTTTCACCTTCCGGCAGCGTGTTCCAGGCCACTGGCGGCACCAAGCTGCTGGCGGGCAATCTGGGTCGTGCCGTGGTCAAGGTCTCAGCTGTGGCTCCCGAGTATCGGGTGATTGAAGCGCCGGCGCGGGTCTTCTCCTCCCAGCATGCGGTGGAAGCGGCCTACAAGGCGGGCGATCTCAATCAGGACGCCGTGATCGTGGTGCGCCACAATGGCCCGGCCGCCAACGGCATGCCGGAGCTGCACAAGCTGATGCCGGTGCTCGGCAACCTGCAGAAGGCGGGTTACAAGGTGGCGCTGGTCACCGATGGCCGCCTCTCCGGTGCCTCCGGCAAGATCCCGGCCGCCATCCACGTCACCCCGGAAGCGCTGCACGGCGGGGCCATCGGCCTGCTTGCTGACGGCGACCTGCTGCGGGTTGACGCGGTAAACGGCAGCCTCGATTGCCTGACCGATTTGAGTGGCCGTACCCAGGCCGAGATTGACCTCACTCTGGAACAAGAGGGGTGGGGCCGTGAACTGTTCAGCGTGATGCGTCGCGCGGTATCGAGCGCCGAGTGTGGCGCTACCATCTTTGACTAAGGAAGAGCTATGCAGAACTGGAAAGTGACCCCGGCCGAGGTGTTTGCCGCCTCCCCGCTGGTACCCGTGATGGTGATCAACGAGCTGGATCAGGCCTTGCCGATGGCCAAGGCGCTGCTGGACGGCGGCATCTCCGTCTTCGAAATTACCCTGCGCACCCCGGTGGCGCTCGATGCCATCGCCCTCATCGCCAAGGCGATGCCGGATGCCATGGTCGGTGCCGGTACCGTGCTCAACTGCGAGCAGTTTGATGCCGCCGTCGCCGCCGGTGCCCGCTTCGTCATCTCCCCGGGGATGACCCCGGCCCTGCTGGCCCACGCGGCCAAGAGCACTGCACCGCTGATCCCGGGCGTGGCGACTCCGTCTGAAGTGATGCAGGCGCTGGAAGCGGGCTATGACCACCTGAAGTTCTTCCCGGCCGAAGCGAACGGCGGCACCAAGGCGCTCTCCGCCATTGCCGCGCCGCTGCCCCAGGTGAAGTTCTGCCCGACCGGCGGCATCGGCCCGAAAAACGTGGCCGACTATCTGGCACTCAAGTGCGTGGCCACCGTCGGCGGCTCCTGGATGTTGCCGGCCGATGCGGTCAAGAGCGGCAACTGGGAAGAGGTGACCCGCCTCTCCCGCGAAGCGGTTGAGTTGGTAAAACGCTAAGCCTCAGTTGTGCAGAAAACCAAACAGGCCACCCTCGGGTGGCCTGTTTGCTATCAGCGTGACTTAAGTGGGTGAGGGAAGGGATTACCCCAGACTCTCCCCGACATAGAGGGAGAAGCCGATATCTTTGCGGGTATCGGGTTGGGATTGGCCGTTGAGACGCGCCAGCAGCATGGTGGCCGCCTCCCGACCGATCGCTTCCCGCGGGGTGGCGATACTGGCCAGTTTGGGGGTCATGGCGTGGCCGATGTCGAGGGCGTTGCAACCGGCGATGGCGATCTGCTGGGGCACCGGGATCCACTTGGCTTGACACTGCAGCAGGGCGCCCACCGCCAGGTCATCGTTGGTGCAGAACAGGCCGTCGAGGTCGGGATAGCGTACCAGCGCCTGATCCAGCAGCTCGCCCCCCAGAGTGAAGCTGGAGGATTGTTCGGTCAGCAGATGCTGGCCGGTGAGGCCGAAGTCGGTCATCGCCTGATAGTAACCCTCCATCCGCAGCTGGGTGCGCACGTCGAGCCGCGCCCCCAGATAGACCACCTTGCGTCGGCCCCGGCGCAGCATCTCTGTTACCATGGCCCGGGCTGCGGCTCTATGATCCATGCCGACCACCATGTCGATGGGGGTTTGCGGCAGGTCCATGGTCTCCACCACCGGAATGCCGGCGGTGGCGATCATCTTGCGGGTGCGTTCGGTGTGCTGGCTGTCGGAGAGGATCAGCCCATCCACGTGATAGGAGAGCAGGGACGCGACTTGCTCCTCCTCCCGCTCCGGACTGTAGCCGTAGTGGGCCAGCAGGGTCTGGTAACCGGCCGGTCGGGTCACCGACTCGATGCCATGGATCACCGCCGAGAAGACCTGGTTGGAGAGGGAGGGGATCAGGATGCCGATCGCCTTGCTGGTCGCGTTGGAGAGAATATCCGGCGCCCGGTTGGGGATATAACCCAGCTCTTCCACTACAGCTGCGATCCGCTCGCGGGTCCCCTCCGCTACGGTCTGCGGGTCGCGCAGATAGCGGCTGACAGTCATCTTGGTCACGCCGGTCTGGTCGGCGATATCTTGCAGGGTGGGGCGGCGCTTGCGGGTGGGGCTCATAGGGGTGTCCAGCGTGGATGTTACATGTAACATTACCGTTTTTGGCGGATAAAGTCAGCATATGAAGCCGTTTTTGCAGGAGTTTTCCGATGATCAGAGGCAAGCAGTTCGTGGATGTCCGGTTCGAGCAACAGGATGTGGAGGGGGAGCAGTTCTCGGAGTGCCGCTTTATCGGCTGCAACTTCTCCTGGCTGGATTTGAGCGATAGCCGCTTCATCGACTGCAGCTTCTACGATCGGGAGAGTGAACGGGGCTGCCTGTTGCAGGGTTGCGATCTGCGCGAGGCCAGCTTCCTGCGCTGCGATCTCACCATGGCCGATTGCAGCCGCAGCCAGTGTCTGGGGTTGGAGATGCGCGACTGTCAGGCGGTCGGTATCAACTTCAGCCATGCCAGCTTCGCCAACCAGATCACCGCGAAAAGCTACTTCTGCGAGGCCCATCTGACCGGCAACAACTTCAGCTACGCCAGCTTCGAGGGTTGCCTGCTGGAGAAGTGCGAGCTGACCGGCAACCGTTGGCAGGGGGCCAACCTGTTTGGTGCCTCGCTGGCGGGTTCCGATCTTAGCGGCTCTGAGTTTGGCCAGATTGACTGGACCAGTTTCAAGCTGCAGGGCTGCGATCTGCGCCAGTGCGATCTGCCGGGGCTGGATCTGCGGCGGGTCGATCTGCAAGGGGTGCAGATCAACGAGGATCAGCAGCAGACCTTGCTGGAGCAGATCGGTCTGGTTGTCTTCCCCTGAGCCGAGCGAAAAATTAGGTAATTTTTCATCAAATGGGGCCGACAGTGGGGGGCGCTCCTGAAACGACAAAAGCCTGCGTGATGCAGACTTTTGCTAGTGAGCGTGTGATGGCTTGTCGGCCGGGTTAACTCAACCCTTGGCCAGCCATTTGGTCGGGTTGATCGCCTCGCCCTGATAGCGAATTTCGAAGTAGAGGCCCGGTCTGTCCTGACCGCCGCTGTCACCGACCAGTGCCACAGGTTCACCCTGTTCCACATTCTGGCCCACCTGACGCAGCAGCGACTGATTGTGACCGTAGAGGCTCATATAGCCCTTGCCGTGATCGATTACCAGCAGCATACCGAAGCCATCGAGCCAGTCGGCGTAAACCACTTGTCCCGGTGCGACCGCCTTGACCTGGGTTCCTTCGCTGGCGCCGATCAGGGTGCCTTTCCACTTGAGCTGGGCGGTGCGCGGTGAACCGTAGGAGATGAGGATCGGCCCCTGTACCGGCCAGCGCAGGCTGCCATTGGTCTTGAGCCCGCTGTAGTAACCTGCGGTCCCAATCCCAGAGCCTCGCTCCGGTTTGGTACTGGACATCTCTTCGACCGGTTCTGCCGGTTTGACGGTTTTGTTCTGCTGGGCGGCAAGTCGTTGTTGCTCGGCGCGGCGCTGCTCGGCCAGCTTGCGCTGACGCTCCTGTTCCGCTTTCAGCTTGGCCAGCCGCTCCCGTTCGGCCCGTTCGCGCCGTTCCTGCTCTTCCCGCTGGCGGCGCAGCTCCTCCAGCCGCGCTTTCAGCGCCTTCTCCGCCTTGACCAGCTTGGAGAGCTTCTGCTCGTCATCCTGTACCGACTGCTGCAACTGGTTGCGCACCTTGGCCCGGCTCTGCTGGCTGGCCAGCAGAGCCTGGTGATGCTCCTGCTGTTCGGCAAGCAGGGCTTGCAGCTTGCTTTCGGTCTCTTTGGTGGCCTGCTGGTTTTTCGCCAGCTTGTCACGGGTGGCTCGCAGGGCGTCGATGGCCTCGATGCGGGCCTTGTTGAGGTAGTCGTAGTAGTCGAGTGAGCGGCTCAGCTTGGCCGGATCCTGCTGATTGAGCAGCAGTTTGAGGTAGTCGTGGTTGCCCGCCTGAAAGGCGCTTTCCGCCTGCTTGGCCAGCAACTGCTTCTGATGTTTGGCTTGAACTTCCAGCGCCAGCTTGTCCTTTTGCAGGGTCGCCAGCTTCTGCTGGTTCTGCTTCAACTGCTGCCTGGTCTGGTTGAGTTTGGCGGCGGCGGCCGAGATGGCCTGCTCGTCAGCCTTGAGCTGGGTATTGAGCTTGGCAAGCTCCTGCTTGCTGAGCTTGATGGTCTTCTGTTGCTCTTTGATCTGGGACTGCATGGTCCCCAGCTGCTGATTGGCGGCCAAAGCCGGTTTGCTGGCGCCAAATGACAGGCAAAAAAACAGCGCGCCGGCCAACAGGCCGACGCGACTGGTTTTCTGTGAAATAACTTCGCATCCCCGCATGGGGAAGGATTATTTCAGAATCA
Source organism: Aeromonas sp. FDAARGOS 1414 (assembly GCF_019047065.1). Taxonomy (NCBI): domain Bacteria; kingdom Pseudomonadati; phylum Pseudomonadota; class Gammaproteobacteria; order Aeromonadales; family Aeromonadaceae; genus Aeromonas; species Aeromonas sp. FDAARGOS 1414. Next base: position 3,909,320 of record NZ_CP077210.1, read on the forward strand.
TCAGGGGCTTGCCAGTCATTTCCGGCGGCACCGGCAGACCCATCAGGGTCAGCATGGTGGGGGCCAGATCGGACAGTTTGCCACCTTCAACCACCTCGGCTTTGCGACCGAAATAGATGAGCGGAACCGGCAGATTGGTGTGGGCTGTGTGGGCCTGACCAGTCTCTTCGTCCAGCATCTTCTCGGCGTTGCCGTGGTCGGCAGTGATCAGGCACTCGCCACCCACTTCGGCCAAGGCGTCGGTGACGCGACCGATGCAGTGGTCAACGGCTTCACACGCTTTGACTGCAGCATCGAATACACCGGTGTGACCAACCATGTCGCCATTCGGGTAGTTACAGATGATGACGTCGTACTTGCCGCTCTTGATGGCCGCAACCAGCTTGTCGGTCAGCTCTTCGGAGCTCATCTCAGGCTGCAGGTCATAGGTCGCCACTTTCGGGCTGGCCACGATCTCGCGATCTTCGCCGGTGAAGCAGGACTCCTCGCCACCGTTGAAGAAGAAGGTGACGTGAGCATACTTCTCGGTTTCGGAGATGCGCAGCTGGGTCTTGCCCTGCTTGGCCAGCCACTCACCCAAGGTGTTGACCAGAGCGGTCGGCGGGTAGGCACAGGCAGTTTTGATGTCGGCCGCGTATTCGGTCAGCATCACGAAGTTCAGCTTAGGCTCGACTGCACGAGCGAAGCCGGTGAAGTCGGTGTCAACGAAGGCGCGGGTGATTTCACGGGCGCGGTCGGCACGGAAGTTCATGAAAATCAGCGCATCACCATCTTCCATCGGTGCAGCTTCACCGATGCGGGTGGCTTTGACGAACTCGTCGTTCTCGTCGCGGGCATAGGCGGCAGCCAGCGCTTCGGTGGCGCTCTCGGCGGTGAACTCGCCCTTGCCCTGGGTCATCAGGTCATAGGCTTGCTGCACGCGATCCCAGCGGTTGTCACGGTCCATGGCGAAGTAACGACCGATCATGGAGGCGAAACGACCCTTGCCCAGCTTGGCGAAGAGGGCGTCGAACAGCTCGATGGAGGACTGGGCGGAGCGCGGCGGTACGTCACGACCATCCAGGAAGGCGTGGAAGTAGATCTTCTCGGCGCCACGTTTGGCGGCCATCTCGATCATGCCCATGATGTGCTCTTCGTGGCTGTGTACGCCACCCGGAGACATCAGACCCATGATGTGAACGGCTTTGCCGTTGTTCACGGCAGCGTCAACAGCCTTGGCCAGCTCGACGTTCTCGAAGAAGGGGCCGTCCTGAATATCTTTGGAGATGCGGGTCAGCTCCTGATAGACGATGCGACCGGCACCGATGTTGACGTGGCCAACTTCGGAGTTGCCCATCTGGCCATCCGGCAGACCAACGTCCAGACCGGAGCCTGAGATCAGGGTGCTGGTGTAGTCACGGGCCAGACGATCGAGGTTGGGAGTCTTGGCGGCAGCGACGGCGTTGTGCTCTTGCTTGGTGCTGTAGCCCCAACCGTCCATGATGACCAGAACCAAAGGTTTCTTAGCTGTTGACATAAGACTATGTCCTCTCGGATTGGAAAAAATGCGGGAAATGAAACTAGCGTAATATTACTACATCTGCCGAAATAGTCACCTGATAGCCAAGGGGCGCTCCTGCTGCCCCGCAAGCCACGCCCTTCCTGCCATGATCGATGCCCAATGAGGATGGGAGCCTGCTCGCGCTTTGCCGCCAAGATGGCTGATCTTATCAATACCCCCATGTATACTCGGGCCCTTGTCTTGGTCCCTGGATAGTAGAAGATGCAAGAGTATTTGGATTTTGCGGCCCGTAACCCGCTGCTGACCGCAGCCTGGTTGGGTCTGGCTGGCACCCTGGTTTACACCACTGTGCGTGCCCGTTTGTCCCCGGTAAAAACCGTCAACAATCACACCGCGACCCTGCTGATCAACCGCGAGAATGCCACCGTGGTGGATATTCGCAGTCAGGAAGAGTATGCCAAGGGCCATCTGGCCGGTGCCCAGCACCTGCCGCTGACCCAGATCCAGAGCAATAATCTGGGCCCGGTTGAAAAGCATAAAGATGCCCCCATCATAGTGGTGTGCGAGTCGGGAATGACTGCGGGCGGCGCGGGCCGTCAGCTGAGCAAAGCTGGCTTCAAGCAGGTTTATGTGCTCGGCGGTGGCATGGCCCAATGGCGTGCAGAAAATCTGCCGGTAACCAAGAAACGCTGATTTAAGCAGGGCCTGAGCCCACTTATCCATATAACAAGGAATCAAACGAAATGGCTGACGAGATCAACAACCAGGAAGTACAACCGGAATTCCACATCCAGCGTGTTTACACCAAGGATGTATCTTTCGAAGCGCCGAACACCCCGCACATCTTCCAGAAAGAGTGGCAGCCGGACGTCAAGCTGGATATGGATACCAAGACCAACATCCTGGCTGAGAGCGTGTACGAGGTTGTCCTGACCCTGACCGTAACCTGCAAACTGGAAACCGAAACTGCCTTCCTGTGCGAAGTACAGCAAGCTGGTATCTTCACCATCGGTAACCTGCCGGAGCCGCAACTGGCTCACTGCCTGGCTGCCTTCTGCCCTAACATCCTGTTCCCGTATGCCCGCGAAGCCGTGGCCAACATGGTGAGCAAGGGTTCCTTCCCGCAGCTGAACCTGGCACCGGTCAACTTCGATGCCCTGTTTGCCCAGCACATGGCGCAAGCACAGGCCCAGCAGGCGACTGCGGAAGCCTGATAATGGCTGACCAGATCGCTATCTCGGTCTTGGGGGCGGGGTCTTATGGCTCCGCCCTTGCCATTTCTCTGGCGCGCAATGGTCATCCGACCCTGCTGTGGGGTCACGACCCTGCTCATGTCGCCGAGCTGGAACAAGACCGCTGCAACAAGGCATTTTTGCCTGATGTCCCTTTTCCTGCTGATTTGCAGCTAACTGCGGATCTGCAACGTGCGGTACAAGCGGCTCCCGTGCTGCTGCTGGTCGTGCCAAGCCATGTATTTGGCGATGTGCTGACCCGGATCAAACCCTTCCTGCGCCCCGATACCCGTATCGCCTGGGCCACCAAGGGTCTGGAGCCGGACAGTGGCCGTCTGCTGCAGGACGTGGCCCGTGAAGTGCTGGGTGACGAGATACCGCTGGCGGTGATCTCCGGCCCCACCTTCGCCAAGGAGCTGGCTGCCGGTCTGCCGACCGCCATCTCGGTCGCCTCGACTCACGACGAGTTTGCCGACGATCTCTCCCACCTGCTGCACTGTGGCCGCTCGTTCCGGGTCTATACCAATCCGGACTTCGTCGGTCTGCAGCTGGGTGGGGCGGTGAAGAACGTCATCGCTATTGGTGCCGGTCTCTCCGACGGGCTAGGGTTTGGCGCCAATGCCAGAACTGCGCTCATCACCCGGGGTCTGGTGGAGATGCAGCGTCTGGGTGCGGCGCTGGGTGCCGATGCCAAAACCTTTATGGGGATGGCGGGGCTCGGGGATCTGGTGCTCACCTGTACCGACAACCAGTCGCGCAACCGTCGCTTCGGGCTGGCCCTCGGGGCTGGCAAGGATGTGAACACCGCCATGACCGAGATCGGTCAGGTGGTGGAGGGGTATCGCAACACCAAAGAGGTGCATCTGCTGGCGGCCCGCTGCGGCGTCGAGATGCCCATCTGCGAGCAGATCTTCAAGGTGCTCTACGAGGGTAAGAACCCGAAAGAGGCGGCCATCGCCCTGCTGTCGCGAGACAAGAAGGACGAGTAATCTGCCGATTGCCCATGCAAAAGGCCCCGCCATCTGGCGGGGCCTTTTCTTTGCTGCAAGGGCTGCAAATCAGTAGTAAGAGTGGTCGCCGCGCTGGTGCTCGGTGGCGTCTTTCACACCGTTGAGCTCACCCGGGAACTTCTCCAGCAGCTGCTTCTCGATCCCCTCTTTCAGGGTGTAATCGACCATGGAGCAACCGTTGCAACCACCGCCAAACTGCAGGATGGCCAGTTTATCTTCAGTCAGCTCGACCAGGGTGACCTTGCCACCGTGACCGGCCAGCATAGGGTTCACTTCGGACATCAACACGTACTCGATGCGCTCGATTAGCGGCGCGTCGTCGGCCACTTTACGCATCTTGGCGTTCGGTGCTTTCAGGGTGAGCTGGGAGCCCATCTGATCGGTGACGAAGTCGATGGTGGCATCCACCAGGAAGGGGGCGCTCAGGGGATCGACCATGCAGTCGAAGCCGCTGAAGGGCAGGTGTTGATCTTCCGGGTCCACGGCATCGGGCGGGCAATACGATACGCCACACTCGGCATTCTGGGTTCCCGGATTGACCACAAACACCCGGATATTGGTGCCATCAGGCTGTTTTTCCAGCAGTTTACGGAAATGGGCCTGGGCGGCGTCGGAAATGCTGATCATCACTATCCTCATAAACCTGAGTGTACGACTAGGGTATTCATGATAACGCGGTTATTAATGCTTGGGTAGCATGCCGATGGCTACTTGCTGTGCCGCAGGGTACGACAGATTGCCCACACTTCTACCTTTGTGATGCCGCTCTCATGGAGCAAACGGCTGAGCTGCCCAGCGGTGGCGCCTGTGGTCACGACGTCATCGAGCAGGGCGACATGGCGATAGTGGTGGGGGCGGATCCGGAATGCCCCGCGCAGATTGCGCCGCCGCTGCCCGGCGCTCAAGGTTGTTTGTTGCGGGGTCGCCTTGATGCGTTGCAACAGGGTGTTGTCGCAGGGAATGTCGGTGAACTCGCCAAGGGCTTGCGCGATCTCCTCCGCCTGGTTGAACCCACGCCGCCACTGCCGCCACCAGTGCAGGGGAACCGGAATGATCGCCTCCGGCGGCTCGTTGTCATCCAGATGATCGGCCAGGAGGCGTGCCAGGAGTGGCGCCAGCAGGATTTGGCCGGAATATTTGAGCCGGGGGATCAGCATGGGGTAGGGAGCCTGGTAGTCGCCGATCACCTGCAACCGCTCCCAGGGGGGAGGTCTGCGCTGGCAGCGGCCGCAGACCGGTATGCGTTCTTCTATATATTCAGTCAGCGGTGCGGCGCAGAGGCGGCATCTCGGCTGTGACTGGTGCAGCGCCTGCCGACACCAGCTGCAGAGCAGGGGCTCGTTGTCGCAAGGCTGATGACAGAGGAGGCAACTCCCTTGCCAGTCGCCGTGGTTGCCGAGCAGCGGGCTTGCTTTAGCGAGCAGTCGCTTTAACATGCTGACCCCAAGAGCATGAACAGGGATCTTGAGTCTAGATGAGTATATCGGTAGAGCAGTTTGGCCAGGGGCCCGATCTGGTGCTGTTGCACGGTTGGGGGATGAACGGTGCGGTCTGGCATGGCATTGCCCAACAGTTGGCGCCCCACTATCGGGTTCATCTGGTAGATTTGCCCGGTTTTGGCAACAGCCTGCTGGCAGACGAGGTGGATTACAGCCTGCCCTGGCTTGCCGAGCAGGTGGCTGCCATCTTGCCGCAGAAGTGTCATCTGCTTGGCTGGTCGCTCGGCGGTCTGGTGGCAAGCCAGTTGGCGCTGACGCATCCCGATCGGCTGCACTCCCTGATCACGGTAGCCAGCTCTCCCTGTTTCATGGCCCGCGATGAGTGGCCGGGGATCGCCCCCAAGGTACTGACCGGTTTCAACCAGATGCTGGCAGGGGATTTTCGCCAGACCATAGAGCGCTTTCTGGCGATCCAGGCAATGGGCAGCGAACATGCCCGGGACGATATCCGTCAGTTGCGCCACTGGCTGGCCGAGCGCCCGGCGCCCCAGTTTGCCGCACTCGAGGCCGGGCTGACGCTGTTGGCCGACATTGACCTGCGCGAACCGCTGCGGGAGCTGGATCTGCCCTGGTTGCGGATCTATGGCCGACTGGATTCATTGGTACCCAAGGCGGCCATTCCCCTGCTGGATGATCTCTACCCTGCCAGCCGCAGCGTGACCCTTAATAAGGCCTCACACGCACCTTTTATCTCCCATCCTGACGAATTCATTGAAATCGTTCGAGATTTTGTTGGCTAAAAAACAGCCTGCAAGCTTCATTAATCCTCTGGTCTGGCGGATAATTAAGCTGTGACCAGAGGAGTAACATCATGCGTATTGATTCTGCTTTCAACAGCGGGGTACAGGGATTTCAGCGAGCCGAGCAGATTGCCGACAAGGCATCCAATCAGATCGCCCGCCTCAACACCCCCAGCGGGGATCAGGTGCAAGTGACCGATGAGCTCGTCAATCTCAAGGTGGCCGAGCAGCAGGCTGGCGCTTCCGCCAAGGTAGTGCAGACTGCCAGCGATATGATGGGAACCCTGATCGACATCCGGGTGTGAGATGAACATCAATGTCAGTCTGCCTCCTCTTATCCCGACACAGCTGCAACCCCAAGTGGAAGCGGCGAGGACGGATAATCGCCGGGCAGAACTGATCCCGCAGGCCCGAGCGGGCCAAGCCTCCGTTGCCGAATCTGAAGTCGGCTCCCAGAAAGAGAAATCCAAAGCCGCTCAGGCCTCCAGCAATCAGACCTCCCAGAACAGCCGTGAAACCGGGCAACCAGCGCCGACGACACTGCCAGACAATCGCTTTGTTGAGGCCACCGGCGAGGATGGGCAGCGCAAGCAGCAAGATCCCAAACAGCAGGAGCAGCAACAGCGGCAAGAGCAGCAGGTTCAGGATCTTGTCGAGCGTGACAAGGAGGTTCGAACCCACGAGCAGGCGCACCAGTCAGCGGGTGGTGAGTACGCCAGCTCGCCCACCTATCAGTTTACGCAAGGGCCGGATGGCAAGCGTTATGCAACGGGTGGCGAAGTCCAGATCGATACCAGTGTCGTACCCGGTGACCCTGCCGCTACCATCGCCAAGATGCAGCAGATCCGCACTGCAGCGCTGGCGCCTGCCGAGCCTTCTGTGCAGGATTTGGCCGTTGCGCGCAGCGCCGCCGCGAGTGAGGCCAAGGCGCGCAAAGAGCTGATGGCCGAGCAGAGCGCGAAATCGGGCGGTGTGCTGAGCGCCTATATGGACAAGCGCAACAGCGTCATCGCGAGCCACTATCAACAGGCTGTCAGCCCGGCCTCTACCCAGTCCCTCAGTCTGCATATCTGAATCACCCTCGCCAAACTTTCAGCTGCTTTGCCTGTTTTGCAACTAACCTGAAGATCAGGCCCATTCCAATTTCACAGGAGCTGTCATGCATTTCGATGAAGTCAAAGCGGAAGATTTCACCACCTTCTCCCGTGTACCGCCCCCCCACCTGCAGATGGAGCAGTTTCTGATGCAGCTCGGAGGAGGGGGAACTGAAGGAACCAGTTTCAAGAAGAAAGTTATGTTGGCGGCAGGCTGGAGCCACACCGGCGTCGTCTCTTACGGCAAGTATCCGCAAGAGGCCTGCAAGGCATTCAACCGACTGCGGGAGGTGCTGGCCCAGCATGGAGAGCCCGAGAGCATTCTTGCTGCCCTGACGCAGTGATCCTGAGCTTCGCGTGTAAAAAAGCCCCTTGAGGGGCTTTTTGCATTCAGAGGCGTTCCGGACGGTTTCGTTACTTTTTCGCTTTGGAGAGCGCCGCCGCGAAGGCGTTGCCCATGGCGCCACCCATAGGGGCGCTTTGCCGCGGCTCATTTCTTGGCTTGGTGTTGCCGGCACTGCTGTTGCGCGCTTCAGCCGGCTTGCGGGAAGCTTGCCCCGCTTTCTCGTCGAGGCGCATGGTGAGGCTGATCCGCTTGCGCGGGGCGTCCACTTCCAGCACCTTGACCCGCACAATGTCGCCCGCCTTGACCACCTCACGGGGATCCTTGACGAAACGGTCGGTCAGGGAGGAGATGTGCACCAGACCGTCCTGATGAACACCGATATCGACGAAGGCGCCGAAGTTGGTGACGTTGGTGACCACCCCTTCCAGTACCATCTCTGGCATCAGGTCGCTGATCTGCTCCACCCCTTCCTTGAAGGTCGCGGTTTTGAACTCGGGGCGCGGGTCGCGGCCCGGCTTGTCCAGTTCGCCGATGATGTCGGTGATGGTAGGTACGCCAAATTGCTCATCGGTGTAATCGGCCGGTTTCAGGCTGCGCAGCAGGCTGCTGTTGCCGAGCAGGCTCTCAACTGTCTGCTCCAGCTTGGCGAGGATCCGCTCCACCACCGGATAGGATTCCGGATGTACCGCCGAGCTGTCGAGGGGATTGCTGCCGCCGCGAATGCGCAGGAAGCCGGCGCACTGTTCGAAGGCTTTGGGGCCGAGTCGGCTCACTTTCAGCAATTGCTGACGGCTCTTGAAGGCGCCGTGCTCATCACGGTAGGCGACGATGTTCTGGGCCAACGTCTGGGATAGGCCGGAAACCCGGTTGAGCAGGGCGACCGAGGCGGTGTTCACATCCACACCGACCGCGTTCACGCAATCCTCGACCACGGCATCCAGCCGGCGGGCCAGCTGGCTCTGGCCTACGTCGTGTTGATACTGGCCCACCCCGATGCTCTTGGGGTCGATTTTGACCAGCTCGGCCAGCGGGTCTTGCAGGCGGCGGGCGATGGAGACGGCGCCACGGATCGAGACGTCGAGATCCGGGAACTCCTGAGAGGCGAGCTCGGAGGCGGAGTAGACCGAGGCCCCCGCTTCGCTCACCACTATCTTCTGCGCCTTGGCGGCGGGGTAGCGCTCGAACAGGTCGCTGACCAGGCGGTCGGTCTCCCGCGAAGCGGTACCGTTGCCGATGCTGATGAGCTCGACCTTGTGTTTCTGGCACAGCTCGCTCAGGGTCTTGAGGCTCTGATCAATCTGGCGTTTTGGTTCGAACGGATAGATGGTGGCGTGATCGACCAGTTTGCCGGTGGCATCCACCACGGCAACCTTGACCCCGGTGCGGATGCCCGGATCCAGCCCCATGGTGCAGCGCATGCCCGCTGGGGCCGCCATCAGCAGATCCTTGAGGTTCATGGCGAACACCTTGATCGCCTCCTCCTCTGCCGACTCGCGGATGCGACCGATCAGCTCGGTCTCCATTTGAAGCGACAACTTGATCTTCCAGGTCCAGCTCACTACCCCCTGCAGCCATTTGTCGGCCGGGCGGTTCTGCAGATTGAGCTTGAGGTGGTGGGCAATGATCCCTTCGCAGGGGCTGGCACTCTCGTCGTCACCGGTGACCAGCGCCAGATTGAGGATCCCCTCATTGCGGCCGCGCAGCATGGCCAGCACCCGGTGGGAGGGGGCCTTGTGCAGGGGTTCGTCGTGTTCGAAATAGTCCTTGAACTTGGCCCCTTCCTGCTCCTTGCCTGCCACCACGCGGGCGCGCAGGGTGGCATTTTGCCACAGGTAGTCGCGCAGCTTCTCCAGCAGGTCGGCCTGCTCGGCGAAGCGCTCCATCAGAATATAGCGGGCGCCGTCGAGGGCAGCCTTGCTGTCGGCAATGCCCTGTTCGGGATTGAGGAAGGTGGCTGCAGCTTGCTCGGGATCCTGCATCGGGTCGCTGAGCAGCAGGTTGGCCAGCGGCTCCAACCCGGCTTCGATCGCCATCTGCCCCTTGGTGCGGCGTTTGGGCTTGTAGGGGAGGTAGAGATCTTCCAGCCGGGTCTTGCTGTCGGCACCATTCAATTCGCGCATCAGCTCGGGGGTCAGCTTGCCCTGCTCTTCGATGGAGCGAATGATCACCTGACGGCGATCTTCCAGTTCACGCAGATAGCCGAGGCGGCTCTCTAGGGTGCGCAACTGGCTATCGTCCAGACCGCCGGTCACCTCTTTACGGTAACGGGCGATAAAGGGCACGGTCGAGCCTTCATCCAGCAGGCGCACTGCGGCCTGCACCTGCTCCGGGCGAGCATTGAGCTCACCGGCAATCTGTCTCTCTATGGTTTGCATCATGATGTTGTTGAGGGCCTCTGTGGTCGAGTCCGCGCCATCAGGCGCCAAGTGTGAGCACTATATGGGGTCGTGTTGCGGGATGCCACCCTGCGCCGGGGTCTGCACCCGTCAGACTGATAAGTCGCAGGGGAGAGCGCATATCTTGCCATTGCACCTGTGACTCAGGATGTGCCTGTGGCAAGCCGCTCACCAGTAGTCCGGCTATTTGGGGTAGCTGATCTCGTTGATATACCAGCAGACGTCACCAACTGGCGTACGGACGATGGCTTCATCACCGACCTCTTTCTTGAGCAGGGCGCGGGCCATGGGGGAGTCGATGGAGATGTAATCCTTGCGCTCGAAGATCTCGTCATAGCCGACGATGCGAAAGCGCTTGGTCTCGCCCTCTTCGTTTTCCACCTCGACCCAGGCACCGAAGAAGACTTTGCCCTCCTGCGCGGGGGCATAGTCGACGATCCCCAGCTCTTCGAGACATTTGCGCAGGTAACGCACCCGCCGATCGATCTCCCGCAGTCGCTTCTTGTTGTACTGGTAGTCGGCATTTTCGCTGCGATCCCCCAGGCTGGCGGCCCATGCCACCTTTCTGGTGACCTCGGGGCGCTCCTGACGCCAGAGGAAATCGAGCTCTTCTTTCAGCTTGTTGTAGCCTTCGCGGGTGATCAGCTTTGTCTTCATGGTGATGCGGACCTGGTCAAAGAGGGGTAATCATCGCTAACTGCTCGGGAATATTAGCTTTTGTCCTCCTTCTGTCGAGAGAAATTGCGCCAGCTTGGCGGGAGACATTCAGCGGTACTGGTCTGGAGGAGGGCTTGACGGCCGTCACGCTCTGATCATGGGTAATAACCGGTAACATATTTATGCTTTTCTCCCGCGATATCCCCCCCTAGTATGGTGGGCAGCTAAAGAATGAAGAGGCAAAGCAATGAGTCAGCAGCAATACAAGGTCCTGGTCGTGGACGATGACCTGAAATTACGTTCCCTGTTGGAGCGCTATCTCACCGAGCAGGGATTCGTAGTGCGCGGCGTGGCCAATGGCGAGCAGGCCGATCGCTTGCTGACTCGTGAAAATTTCAGCCTGATGGTGCTCGACCTGATGTTGCCGGGGGAGGATGGGCTCTCCATCTGCCGTCGTCTGCGGGAAGCGGGCAACCAGATCCCGGTGCTGATGCTCACCGCCAAGGGGGATGAAGTGGATCGCATCGTCGGGCTCGAGATGGGGGCTGATGACTATCTGCCCAAGCCGTTTAACCCCCGCGAACTGCTGGCGCGGATCCGTGCCGTGCTGCGCCGCCATACCGTCGAGCTGCCGGGGGCTCCCTCTGCTGCAGAAAAGGTGGTCAACTTCGGAGCTTTTCAACTCAATCTCGCGACCCGCGAGCTGAGTCGGGATGGCGAGCCGATGGCGCTCACCAGCGGTGAATTTGCGGTGCTCAAGGTGCTGGTCAGCCATCCGCGCGAGCCGCTCTCCCGCGACAAGCTGATGAATCTGGCCCGTGGTCGTGAATACACCGCCACCGAGCGCAGCATCGACGTGCAGGTCTCTCGCCTGCGCCGCCTGCTGGAACAGGATCCGGCCCAGCCCCGCTACCTGCAGACCGTGTGGGGTCTGGGGTATGTGTTCGTGCCAGATGGTGACGGTGCATGAAAAAGGTCGGCAGCATGTTTTCCCGCATGCTCTGGTTTCTGGCCGCCGTCCTGGTGGTCTATCAAGCGGTCTCCTACGTCACCTTCTACAACTATCTGCTGGCGCCAACCGTCAAGCAGATCAGTCACTTGCTGGCCAATCAGGTCAAGCTGATCTTTCCGGTCAACACTGAACAACTGGCGCTGAGCGAAGATGCCGAGGCGCTGGTCTATGTGACAACCGGTACCGACATCTATACCCAGAGCGAGGCGGTGCAACATGGCTTCAACGATGCCAAGCCATACCCCTATCTGGAGGAAAACATCAGTCGCGAGCTGGGTGGCCCGGCCAAGGTGCGGGTCGAGATCCAGGATCACTACATCATCTGGATCCAGCCGCCGCAGGCCAGCAAAATCTGGGTGCGGATCCCGCTGACCGAGATTGAAGATGACGATATCGAACCCCTCATCATCTATCTGAGCGTGCTGCTGGTGATCACTCTGTTTGCGGCCTGGCGCTTTGCCCGGCAGCTGGTGCGCCCGCTCGAGGATCTCGAAGCTGGCGCTGTTGCGGTGGCCAGAGGCCATTTCCCCGAGGCGCTGGGGGAGCTGGGTTCACGGGAAGTAAGGCGACTGACCCGCACCTTCAACCATATGTCGCACTCCATCAAGAGCCTGATCGAAGAGCGTAACCTGATGATGGCGGGGGTTTCCCACGATCTGCGTACCCCGCTGACCCGCATCCGGCTGGCGACCGAGATGATGTCCTCCGGTGACGAGTACCTCAAGGAGAGCATCAATGCCGATATCGATGAGTCCAATGCCATCATCGATCAGTTCATCGACTACATCCGCCCGGACGAGGGGCAGGATTTGGAGCCGATCGACCTGACCCAGCTGGTGCACGATACCTTGCTGATCTACTCGGAGCAGGGGCTGGAGGTTGATCTGGCGCTGCCGCAAGAGGCGGTGCGGGTGGCCTGCAATCCGGTTAGTATCCGGCGGGTGTTGAACAACCTATCAAGCAACTCGCAGCGTTATGGGGCGAGCCGCTTGTATGCCGAGTTGAAGGACGACGGGCACTGGGTGCGCCTGCGCCTATCCGATGATGGCCCCGGTATTCCGGAGCAGGACTACTCCCGGGTGCTCAAGCCGTTTACTCAGGGGAATGTGGCGCGAACTGTTGGCGGCAGTGGCTTGGGGTTGGCCATCGTGGCCAAGATAGTCGCCCAGCACCACGGCACTATCCGGCTGGGAAGCTCGGATCTCGGCGGCCTGCTGGTCGAGATACGGCTGCCGAAACATCAGCCACAGGAGTGGATGGATTGAGAGAAGGGCGTATCCGTGGATACGCCCTTCTGCATGGTCAGCTCTTGGTTTCGACTGATGCACGATAGCGTTTACCGTACTTGAGCTGCTGGATCAGCAGGGCGGCAACGATGAGCGCCAACCCGATGGGGGTGGCCGGATGGATGGTTTCGCCGATCAACAGGTTGAGCAGCACCAGTGAGGCAAACGGCGAGATAAAGATGAGGTTGCTGATGGGGGCCGTGTTGGTGGCATGGCGCAGCGCCATCAGCCAGAGCACGAAACCGAAGCCCATTTCGAACAGTCCCACATAGATGGCACCAGCCCATCCCTGCCAGGCGGTCATGGCAAAATCGGAGAGCAACCAGGTCGCCACGACGATAAAAGGCAGGCTGATCATAAAGCCGAGCAACAGGCTGACAATGGGATCGCCCTGATTGCGGGTGTTGAGGATCCAGTAGCTGGCCCAGATGAGGGTCGAGACCAGCGCCAGCGTCACGCCGAGGGGGCTGTCGAACTGGAGGCCGAATACATCCCCTCTGGTGGCGATCACCAGCGCGCCAAAATACCCCAGCACGATAGCGACGCCATCACGCCGACGCAGCTTCTGGCCGAGGAAGGGGACGGCCAGCAGACTGAGGGTAATGGCCCAGGTGTAGTTGAGGGTCTGTGCCTGCTGGGCAGGCAGCAGATCATAGGCTTTGAACAGCAACAGGTAATAGAGAAAGGGATTCAGCACGCCCAGAGTCAGGTAGTAGAAAGGGCGGGCCTTGATGTAGCTCCCCAGCAGCGGCAATTTGCCCTGTTTGGCGACGACGGCTGTCAGCGTGAGAGTCGAGGTGAAGGCGGCCACAAGCAACAGTTGCACAGGTTCGAAATAGGCGAGGGAGATTTTGAAGGCTGTGGCGACCGTCGACCAGAGGGCAACGGCGCAAAGGCCATACTGATAGGCTTTCTTTTGATCTTTGAGCATGGGATGTTGTTCCACTGACAGAGGCAAGCACACAGTCTACCAGTCTGCTTGTAACATTGTCGTTACTTGGGTGTTGGCAGCAGAGTGCGTTGCCGCAGGCGAGATCCATCTGTCACATAAAACTGCGCATAATCTGTTCGCTCGCCCTTGCGCAAATTTGAAAAATCCGTATAATCCCCTCCGCTTACCCATGAGGTAAGCCAGACGATATGTCTGCTGCTGAGTTTCCTGTTTACAGGAGCCAGCCATACAGTCCTCCCGATATGGGGGGAAACGTGAAAAATCACACCTCTGGCGGGAGAAATCTCGGTCGGGCGGTGTTGATTTATGTTCTTTTATCTATTGGAGCTCTGTCAATGCAGAACCAAAGAATCCGTATCCGCCTGAAGGCTTTTGATCATCGCCTGATTGATCAATCCACTGCGGAAATCGTTGAAACTGCTAAGCGCACTGGCGCGCAGGTTCGCGGTCCTATTCCGCTGCCGACTCGCAAAGAGCGCTTCACCGTCCTGATCTCCCCGCACGTCAACAAAGATGCGCGTGATCAGTACGAGATCCGCACTCACAAGCGTCTGGTAGACATCGTTGAGCCGACTGACAAGACCGTAGACGCCCTGATGCGTCTGGATCTGGCAGCTGGTGTAGACGTCCAGATCAGCCTGGGTTAATTACGGAAAGAGGTTGATAACAATGACAATCGGTCTTGTAGGTCGCAAAGTGGGTATGACTCGCATCTTCACTGAAGATGGCGTTTCTATCCCGGTGACTGTTATCGAAGTTGAAGCTAACCGTGTAACTCAGGTCAAATCTGTAGAAACCGACGGCTACAACGCTATTCAGGTTACCACTGGCGCCAAAAAAGCCAGCCGTGTGACCAAGCCGGAAGCTGGCCACTTCGCCAAAGCTGGTGTAGAAGCCGGTCGCGGTCTGTGGGAATTCCGCCTGAACAACGGTGAAACTTTCACTGTTGGTAGCGAGCTGAAAGTAGATCTTCTCGCTGACGTTAAGCTGGTAGACGTTACCGGCACATCCAAAGGTAAGGGCTTTGCTGGTACTGTTAAGCGCCACAACTTCCGCACCCAGGATATGACCCACGGTAACTCCTTGTCTCACCGCGTTCCGGGTTCTATCGGTCAGAACCAGACTCCGGGTCGTGTATTCAAGGGCAAAAAGATGGCTGGTCACATGGGTGCTGAGCGTGTAACGACTCAGAACCTGGAACTGGTTCGTGTTGACGCTGAACGCAACCTGCTGCTCATCAAAGGTGCAGTACCGGGTGCAACCAACGGCAACGTGATCGTCAAACCTGCCGTCAAAGCGTAACGTCTGAGGAGATAGTAATGGAATTGGTAATGAAAGACGCCAAGAGCGCTCTTGAAGTTTCCGAGACTACCTTCGGGCGCGAATTCAACGAAGCTCTGGTTCACCAGGTCGTCGTTGCATATGCCGCTGGTGCCCGTCAGGGTACTCGTGCGCAGCTGACTCGCTCTGAAGTGTCTGGTGGCGGCAAAAAGCCGTGGCGTCAGAAGGGTACTGGTCGTGCCCGTGCTGGCTCCATCCGTTCGCCCATCTGGCGTTCCGGTGGTGTGACTTTTGCTGCTAAGCCGCAAGATCACAGCCAGAAAGTAAACAAGAAGATGTACCGCGGCGCTATCCGTAGCATTCTGTCCGAGCTGGTACGTCAAGAGCGCCTGATCGTTGTTGAGAAGTTCGGCATCGAAGCTCCGAAGACCAAAGAACTGATCGCCAAGCTGAAAGAAATGGAACTGACTGACGTTCTGATCGTGACTGCTGAAGTCGATGAGAACCTGTTCCTGGCTGCTCGCAACCTGTACAAAGTTGACGTGCGTGACGTTGCCGGTATCGACCCGGTCAGCCTGATCGCTTTCGACAAGGTTCTGATGACTGCTGACGCAGTTAAGCAAATCGAGGAGATGCTGGCATGATCCGTGAAGAGCGTCTGCTGAAAGTTCTGAAGGCTCCGCACATCTCTGAAAAGAGCACCATGGTTGCAGAAAAGCAGAACACTATCGTGTTCAAAGTTGCTGTTGATGCTACCAAGGCGGAAGTCAAAGCTGCAGTTGCGAAACTGTTCGAGGTCGAAGTTGAGACCGTCCGTACCCTGAACATGAAGGGTAAGACCAAGCGCGCAGGTGCACGCGTAGGCCGTCGTTCCGATTGGAAAAAGGCTTATGTGACCCTGAAAGCTGGTCAGGACATCGACTTCATGGGCGCAGCCGAGTAAGAGGAGTTCTCAAAAATGGCAATCGTTAAGTGCAAGCCTACTTCTCCGGGCCGCCGCCACGTCGTCAAGATCGTCAATCAAGAGCTGTACAAGGGCAAGCCCTTCGCCGCTCTGCTGGACAGCAAAAGCAAGTCCGGTGGTCGTAACAACAACGGCCGTATCACTACCCGTCATATCGGTGGTGGTCACAAGCAGCACTACCGTATCGTCGACTTCAAGCGCGACAAAGACGGTATCCCGGCTAAAGTAGAGCGCCTGGAATACGATCCGAACCGTACCGCTAACATCGCTCTGGTGTTGTATGCAGACGGTGAGCGTCGTTACATCCTGGCTCCGAAAGGCCTGAAAGCTGGTGACGCGATCGCTTCTGGTGCTGATGCAGCCATCAAGGTAGGTAACGCCCTGCCGATGCGCAACATCCCGGTTGGTTCTACCGTTCACGCTGTAGAGATGAAGCCTGGTAAAGGTGCCCAGCTGGCTCGTTCCGCTGGTACTTTCATCCAGATCCTGGCTCGTGAAGGTAACTATGTAACTCTGCGTCTGCGTTCCGGCGAAGTACGTAAAGTTCTGGCCGAGTGCCGCGCTACCATCGGTGAAGTCGGTAACTCCGAGCACATGTTGCGTCAACTGGGTAAAGCCGGTGCAAACCGCTGGCGTGGTATTCGTCCGACCGTTCGCGGTATGGCGATGAACCCGGTTGACCACCCGCACGGTGGTGGTGAGGGTCGTAACAAGGGCATGCAGCCTGTGTCCCCATGGGGCCAGAAGGCTAAAGGCTTCAAGACCCGTAAGAACAAGCGTACCGACAAGTACATCGTACGTCGTCGTAACAAGTAATTGTTAACATAGAGGAATCACCATGCCACGTTCTCTCAAGAAGGGTCCATTTATTGACCTGCACTTGCTGAAGAAGGTAGAGAAAGCGGTGGAAAGCGGGGATAAAAAGCCGGTTAAAACCTGGTCCCGTCGTTCAATGATCATCCCGAACATGATCGGTTTGACCATCGCTGTCCATAATGGTCGTCAGCACGTTCCGGTTTTCGTTACCGAAGAAATGATCGGTCACAAACTGGGTGAATTCGCACCGACTCGTACTTATCGCGGCCATGCTGCTGATAAGAAGGCTAAGAAGCGCTAAGGGATAAATGATGGAAGCTATCGCTAAACACCGTTATGCCCGTACTTCTGCCCAGAAAGCTCGTCTGGTAGCCGATCAAGTACGTGGTCTGTCCGTAGACAAGGCTCTGAATATCCTGACCTTCAGCCCGAAAAAGGCTGCAGTGCTGGTTAAGAAAGTGCTGGAATCTGCCATTGCAAACGCTGAGCACAACGAAGGCGCCGATATCGACGCGCTGCGTGTTGCTACTATCATGGTCGACGAAGGTCCCTCCATGAAGCGCATCCGTCCGCGTGCCAAAGGTCGTGCGGATCGTATCCTCAAGCGTACCGCTCACATCACTGTAGTGGTATCCGACGCTAAGGCTGGGAGATAAGCAATGGGTCAGAAAGTACATCCTAATGGCATTCGCCTGGGTATTACCAAGCCTTGGAATTCTACCTGGTTCGCGAACACCAAAGACTTCGCTGACAACCTGTACAGCGATTTTCAAGTACGCCAGTTCCTGACCAAGGAACTGAAAAACGCGTCCTTGTCCAAGATCACCATTGAGCGTCCGGCCAAGAGCATCCGTGTGACCATTCACACCGCTCGTCCGGGTGTTGTCATCGGTAAGAAAGGCGAAGACGTTGAGAAGCTGCGCAAAGCTGTAGCCACTATTGCTGGCGTGCCTGCTCAGATCAACATTTCCGAAGTCCGCAAGCCGGAGCTGGATGGCAAACTCGTTGCCGACAGCATCACTTCCCAGCTGGAGCGTCGTGTAATGTTCCGTCGTGCTATGAAGCGCGCCGTACAGAACGCAATGCGCCTGGGTGCCAAGGGCATCAAAGTGGAAGTTTCCGGTCGTCTGGGCGGCGCTGAAATCGCGCGTACCGAATGGTACCGTGAAGGTCGTGTGCCGTTGCACACCCTGCGTGCCGACATCGACTACGCAACTTCTGAAGCCCACACCACTTACGGTGTGATCGGCGTTAAAGTTTGGATCTTCAAGGGCGAAGTTCTGGGCGGTCTGGCTGCTGTTAACGCTGCCGCTGCTCAAGAGCAAGCTCCTGCAAAGCCCAAGCGTGACAACAAGCGCCGCGCTGCTAAGTAAGGAGATTCGGTAAATGTTGCAACCTAAGCGTACTAAATTCCGCAAGACCCACAAGGGTCGTAACCGCGGTCTGGCCACCTCTGGTAACGAAGTATCCTTCGGTACCTTTGGCCTGAAGGCGACATCCCGTGGTCAACTGACTGCTCGTCAAATCGAAGCAGCCCGTCGTGCCATGACCCGTCACGTTAAGCGTCAAGGTAAGATCTGGATCCGTGTGTTCCCGGACAAGCCCATCACCGAAAAGCCCCTTGAAGTTCGTATGGGTAAAGGTAAGGGTAACGTGGAATACTGGGTTTGCCCGATCCAGCCTGGCAAGGTTCTGTACGAGATGGACGGTGTACCTGAGGCTCTGGCGCGTGAAGCGTTTGCCCTGGCCGCAGCTAAGCTGTCTGTTCAGACCACTTTCGTAATTAAGACGGTGATGTGATGAAAGCCCAAGATCTGCGTCAAAAGAGCGTCGAAGAACTGAACCAGGAGCTGCTGGGCCTGCTGCGTGAGCAATTCAACATGCGCATGCAAGCGTCCACCGGCCAGCTGGCTCAGACTCACACTCTGAAACAAGTGCGTCGTGACGTCGCACGTATCAAGACTGTACTGACTGAGAAGGCAGGTGCGTAATGACTGACAAGATCCGTACTCTGCAAGGTCGTGTAATCAGCGACAAGATGGACAAGTCCATCACTGTTGCTATCGAGCGCAAGGTAAAGCACCCGATCTACGGTAAGATCATCAAGCGCACTACCAAGCTGCACGTGCATGACGAAAACAACGAGTGCAAAGCTGGCGACCTCGTGGAAATCCGCGAATGCCGCCCGCTGTCCAAGACCAAGTCCTGGACCCTGGTTGCCGTTGTAGAAAAGGCCTAATCGGTACTTTGTAGTCCAAGCGGCCCCTTTCAGGGGCCGTTTGTTTTTTAGGCTACCTTTTCTGAAAATCCTGTGTTATAGTTTCGCGCCTTTTGAAGGCAGCCAGATCCCATTAGGGATAAGAAGTAAACAAAGCGGAGCACTAAGATGATCCAGATGCAAAGTATGCTGGGTGTTGCCGACAACTCCGGCGCTCGCAGTGTAATGTGTATTAAGGTTCTGGGTGGCTCGCACCGCCGTTACGCCGGCATCGGCGACATCATCAAGGTTTCCATCAAGGAAGCCATTCCTCGCGGTAAAGTGAAGAAAGGTGATGTGTATAACGCGGTGGTCGTACGCACCCGTAAAGGCGTTCGTCGTCCGGACGGCTCTGTCATCCGTTTCGACAACAATGCGGCTGTGTTGCTTAACAACAACCAACAGCCAATCGGTACTCGTATTTTTGGCCCGGTGACCCGTGAACTGCGTAATGAGAAGTTCATGAAGATTGTGTCCCTGGCACCCGAAGTACTGTAAGGAGTCGAACGATGGCAGCTAAAATCCGTCGCGAAGACGAAGTGATTGTTCTTACCGGCAAAGACAAGGGCAAGCGTGGCAAAGTCACTCAAGTCCTGATTGCAAAAGGTAAGGTAATCGTGGAAGGCATCAACCAGGTGAAGAAACACCAGAAGCCGGTACCCGCACTGGGTCAGGCTGGCGGTATCGTCACCAAAGAAGCCCCCATCGATGTATCAAACGTAGCGCTGTTCAACTCTGCCACTGGCAAAGCTGACCGCGTTGGTTTCCGGATTGAAGACGGCAAAAAAGTCCGTTTCTTCAAATCCACCGGCGAACTTGTGAAGTAATTGGAGTTTAACGATGGCGAAACTGCATGATTACTACAAATCCGATGTAGTAAATGAACTGTCCAAGCAGTTCGGTTACAAGACTATCATGCAAGTCCCTCGGATCGAGAAAATCACCCTGAACATGGGTGTTGGTGAAGCGATCTCTGACAAGAAATTGCTGGAAAATGCTGCTGCCGATATGGCTGCCATTTCCGGTCAGAAGCCGCTGATCACCAAAGCTCGCAAATCTGTTGCGGGCTTCAAGATTCGTGAAGGCTACCCGATAGGTTGTAAAGTAACCCTGCGTGGCGAGCGTATGTGGGAGTTCCTGGAACGGCTGATCTGCATCTCCGTACCGCGTATCCGTGACTTCCGTGGCCTGAACGCTAAAGCGTTCGACGGTCGTGGTAACTACTCCATGGGCGTGCGTGAGCAGATCATCTTCCCGGAAATCGACTATGACAAAGTCGATCGCGTCCGTGGTCTGGATATCACCATCACCACTTCCGCGAATACCGATGAAGAAGGCCGTGCTCTGCTGGCTGCCTTTAACTTCCCATTCCGCAAGTAAGGTTAGGGTTATGGCTAAAACATCCATGAAAGCGCGCGAAGCAAAGCGTGCCAAGCTGGTAGCCAAGTACGCGACCAAGCGTGCCGAGCTGAAAGCTATCATCGTTGACATGAACGCTTCTGAAGAAGCGCGTTGGGATGCTGTACTGCAACTGCAACAGCTGCCCCGTGATTCCAGTCCGTCCCGCCAGCGTAACCGTTGCAATATTACTGGTCGTCCGCACGGTTTCCTGCGCAAGTTTGGCCTGTCTCGCATCAAGGTGCGTGAGCATGCCATGAAGGGCGAAATTCCGGGCCTGAAGAAGGCTTCTTGGTAACGAATCTCGGGAGTTAGACTTATGAGCATGCAAGATCCGATCGCGGATATGCTGACCCGCATCCGTAACGGTCAGGCGGCGAGCAAAGTTGCGGTTTCCATGCCTTCTTCCAAGCTGAAAGTGGCTATCGCCAAAGTGCTGAAAGAAGAAGGTTACATCGCTGGCTACTCCGTAGCTGGTGACGTGAAGCCGGAACTGGAAATTGAACTGAAATATTTCCAGGGCAAGCCAGTTGTAGAACTGATCCAACGCGTAAGCCGTCCAGGCCTGCGTATTTACAAGCGCACTACTGATCTGCCGAAAGTTATGGGCGGTCTCGGTGTTGCTATCGTGTCCACGTCTAAAGGTGTGATGACTGACCGTGCTGCTCGCAAAGCAAGCATGGGCGGTGAGATCATCTGCTACGTCGCTTAATAGGAGGTAGGAAATGTCTCGTGTTGCTAAGGCACCCGTCACTATTCCTGCTGGCGTAGAGGTGACTCTGAACGGCCAGGAACTGACCATCAAAGGTGGTAAAGGTTCTCTGGTTCGCTCTATTCACGCCGGTGTAGAAGTGACCAAAGAAGACAATGTACTGAAGTTCGCCCCGCGCGGCAGCATCGCTGGTGCTGACGCTCAGGCCGGTACTGCCCGTGCATTGGTCAACAACATGGTAATCGGTGTTACCCAAGGCTTCGAGCGCAAGCTGCAGCTGGTTGGTGTAGGTTATAAAGCCTCCATCAAGGGCAATGCTGTTGCGCTGGCTCTGGGCTTCTCTCACCCGGTAGAGCATGCGCTGCCGGCTGGTGTGACCGCTGAGTGCCCGACTGCCACAGAAATCGTTCTGCGTGGTGTCGACAAGCAGCTGGTTGGCCAAGTCGCCGCCGATATCCGTGCTTACCGCGCTCCGGAGCCCTACAAGGGCAAGGGTGTACGCTATGCCAACGAGCAAGTGCGTACTAAAGAAGCTAAGAAGAAGTAAGGTAACACTATGGACAAGAAAGCAGCTCGTCTCCGTCGTGCTACTCGTGCTCGGAAAAAGATGCAGGAACTGGGAGCTACCCGTCTGGTTGTTCACCGTACCCCGCGTCATATCTATGCGCAGGTTATTGCAGCCAACGGTTCCGAAGTTCTGGCCTCTGCTTCCACAGTAGAGAAAGCCATCAGTGAAGCTCTGAAATACACCGGTAACGCAGATGCGGCTACCGCTGTAGGTAAAGCTATCGCTGAGCGTGCTATTGCCAAAGGCGTTCAGAACGTATCTTTCGATCGTTCCGGTTTCAAGTATCACGGTCGCATCGCTGCCCTGGCAGCTGCCGCACGTGACGCTGGTCTTCAGTTCTAAGCTAGGAGTCGAAGATGGCTAAAGTCGAATCTCAAGCCGGCGAACTGCAAGAAAAGCTCATTGCAGTAAACCGTGTTTCGAAAACTGTTAAAGGTGGTCGTATCATGTCCTTCACCGCGTTGACCGTGGTGGGTGATGGTAACGGCCGTGTAGGTTACGGTTACGGTAAAGCCCGTGAAGTTCCGGCTGCTATTCAAAAAGCAATGGAACAGGCCAAGCGTAACCTGAACAAGGTTGAACTGAACAACGGCACCCTGCACCACCCGGTGAAAGGTGTTCACTCCGGTTCCACCGTGTTCATGAAGCCGGCCTCTCAAGGTACTGGTATCATCGCAGGCGGCGCCATGCGTGCCGTTCTGGAAGTTGCTGGTATCCACAACGTGCTGGCTAAGACCTACGGTTCCACCAACCCAATCAACGTTGTTCGCGCAACTGTAGACGCTCTGGTTCACGGTCAGTCACCGGAACAGATCGCTGCCAAGCGTGGTCTGCGCGTTGAAGAAATTCTGGGGTAATGCGACATGGCTAACACTGTAAAAGTAACTCAAACTCGCAGCTCTATCGGCCGTCTGCCAAAGCACAAGGCGACTCTGCGTGGTCTGGGTCTGCGTCGCATTGGTCACACCGTTGAGCTGGAAGATACTCCTTGCGTACGCGGTATGATCAACCAGGTTTATTACATGGTTAAGGTGGAGGGCTAAGCATGCGTCTGAATACTCTGTCTCCGGCCGCTGGTTCCAAGCGCGTTAAGCACCGTCCGGGCCGTGGTATCGGTTCTGGTCTGGGCAAGACC
Organism: Aeromonas sp. FDAARGOS 1414; assembly: GCF_019047065.1. Classification (NCBI taxonomy): domain Bacteria; kingdom Pseudomonadati; phylum Pseudomonadota; class Gammaproteobacteria; order Aeromonadales; family Aeromonadaceae; genus Aeromonas; species Aeromonas sp. FDAARGOS 1414. The sequence goes on from NZ_CP077210.1 coordinate 3,932,176, forward strand.
GGTGGTCGTGGTGTTAAAGGTCAAACCTCTCGTTCCGGTGGCGGTAAAGTCCGCAACGGTTTCGAAGGCGGCCAGATGCCTTTGAAAATCCGTCTGCCGAAGTTCGGTTTCTTCTCTCGCAAATCTTTGGTATCTGCCGAAGTGCGCCTGAACGAAATCGCCCTGGTAGAAGGTGATGTAGTCGACGTGAGCACTCTGAAGCAAGCCGGCGTTCTGACCAAGAACATCGTGTTCGCTAAAGTTGTTCTGTCTGGCAACATTGACCGTGCTGTGACCGTTCGTGGTCTGTCCGTCACCAAAGGTGCACGTGCAGCCATCGAGGCCGCTGGCGGTAAAATCGAGGAATAATCAGTACAATGGCTAAGAAACCAGGATTGGATGTTAAAGCACAGGGTGGTCTGAGTGAACTGAAGAGCCGTCTGCTCTTCGTTCTCGGGGCGATTATCGTTTTCCGTGCAGGCTCTTATGTGCCGATTCCTGGTATTGACGCCGCCGTACTGGCCGAGTTGTTCCAGCAACAGAAGGGCACCATCATTGAGATGTTCAACATGTTCAGTGGTGGTGCACTATCGCGTGCTTCTATTCTTGCGTTGGGGATCATGCCGTACATTTCGGCGTCGATCATTATCCAGCTGCTGACAGTGGTTCATCCTGCTCTTGCTGAACTCAAGAAAGAGGGTGAATCCGGCCGTCGCAAGATTAGCCAATATACCCGTTGGGGCACGCTGGTTTTGGGAACTTTCCAGGCCATTGGTATTGCAACCGGTCTGCCGAATATGATGCAAGGACTCGTGACTCATCCGGGTTTGGGCTTCTATTTCACAGCGGTTGTGAGTCTGGTCACCGGTACCATGTTCTTGATGTGGTTGGGTGAGCAGATTACCGAGCGTGGGATTGGTAATGGTATCTCGTTGATTATTTTCACAGGTATCGTTGCTGGTCTGCCGCATGCCATTGGCGCTACGGCCGAACAGGCACGTCAAGGGGAATTGCACATCCTGCTGTTGTTGTTGCTGGGCTTGATTGTTTTCGCAGTGACTTACTTTGTGGTGTTCGTGGAGCGTGGTCAGCGTCGTATCGTCGTTAACTATGCCAAGCGTCAACAAGGCCGCCAGGTATTTGCCGCGCAAAGCACGCACCTGCCGTTGAAAGTGAATATGGCTGGTGTGATTCCTGCGATTTTCGCATCCAGTATCATCCTCTTCCCGGGTACCATTACCTCCTGGTTTGGTCAGGGTGAGGGTAAAGTCGCTGATATCCTGCAACAGGTCTCTATGGTCCTGCAGCCGGGTCAGCCGCTTTACGAGATGCTGTATGCAGCAGCCATTATCTTTTTCTGTTTCTTCTATACCGCGCTGGTGTTCAACCCCCGCGAGACAGCAGATAACCTGAAGAAGAGTGGAGCCTTTATCCCGGGGATCCGCCCGGGCGAGCAGACAGCACGTTATATCGATAAGGTTATGACTCGCCTGACATTGGCAGGTGCGCTCTATATAACCTTTATCTGTCTGGTACCCCAGTTCCTGATGACTGCCTGGAACGTACAGTTCTACTTCGGTGGCACTTCGCTGCTGATTATTGTGGTGGTTATCATGGACTTCATGGCTCAGGTACAAACCCATATGATGTCTCATCAATATGGTGACGTCCTGAGGAAGGCCAACCTGAAGGGCTACGGCCGCTAAAGGTCGGCGTAGTTACGGAGTTAAGCAATGAAAGTTCGTGCTTCCGTTAAGGCAATCTGCCGTAACTGCAAAATCATCAAGCGTCACGGTGTGGTGCGTGTGATTTGCAGCGAGCCAAAGCATAAACAGCGCCAAGGCTAATTTTTTACGGTTAGTACTTGCAACAAATAGTTGTGCTGGCTAATATAGCCAGCCAACTTTTGTTGTGTATTGGTTGACCGCCACGTATCCGCTCACGGGCTTTGTGGTGGTCGTAATCTACTATATGTAGGAGTGAATAGTGGCCCGTATCGCTGGCATTAACATTCCTGACCATAAGCATGCAGTCATTGCTTTGACTGCGATTTATGGCGTCGGTCGTACCCGCTCCAAGGCCATTTGTGCCGCAGCCGGTATCGCTGAGAATGTGAAAATTAAAGACCTGGACGAAGCTCAGATCGAGAGTCTGCGTGAACAAGTAGGTAAATTCACCGTTGAAGGTGACCTGCGTCGTCAGATTTCCATGAACATCAAGCGATTGATGGATCTGGGTTGCTACCGTGGTTTGCGTCACCGTCGTAGCCTGCCTGTTCGTGGTCAACGTACCAAGACCAACGCTCGTACCCGTAAGGGTCCGCGCAAGGCTATCAAGAAGTAACGGGAAGGTAGAAAATGGCTAAAACTCCGACTCGTGCTCGCAAGCGCGTTAAAAAGCAAGTGAGCGACGGTATTGCGCACGTTCATGCATCTTTCAACAACACAATCGTGACCATTACTGACCGTCAGGGCAATGCTCTGTCTTGGGCTACTTCTGGTGGTTCCGGTTTCCGTGGTTCTCGTAAGTCCACCCCGTTCGCTGCTCAGGTAGCTGCCGAGCGCGCTGGTGAGATGGCCAAAGAATATGGCGTCAAGAACCTGGAAGTCATGGTCAAAGGTCCGGGTCCCGGTCGTGAGTCTTCCATCCGCGCCCTGAACGCGGCTGGTTTCCGCATCACTAACATTACTGATGTGACTCCGATCCCGCACAACGGTTGTCGTCCTCCCAAGAAGCGCCGCGTGTAACGCTGTAGCTACTTGGTCTAGGATTGTTGGAGAAAGAAGATGGCAAGATATATCGGTCCTAAGCTTAAGCTTAGCCGTCGTGAGGGCACAGACCTCTTCCTGAAGTCTGGTGTTCGTGCGATTGATTCTAAGTGCAAGATTGACACCGCTCCTGGTCAGCACGGCGCTCGCAAGCCCCGTCTGTCCGATTACGGTGTGCAACTGCGCGAGAAACAAAAAGTTCGTCGTATCTACGGCGTATTGGAAAAACAGTTCCGCAACTACTACCGCGACGCTGCCCGTCAAAAGGGTAACACCGGTGAAAACCTGTTGCAGCTGCTGGAAGGTCGTCTGGACAACGTCGTATACCGCATGGGCTTCGGTGCTACCCGCGCTGAATCTCGTCAGCTGGTGAGCCACAAGGCCATCATGGTAAACGGCCGCGTTGTGAACATTCCTTCTTTCCAGGTTTCCCCTGAGGACGTGATCTGCGTTCGTGAGAAGGCTAAGAAGCAAGCGCGTATCAAAGCTGCCCTTGAGGTTGCTGGTCAGCGCGAGAAGCCGACTTGGGTAGAGGTTGATGCCGCTAAAATGGAAGGTGCCTTCAAGCGCCTGCCAGAGCGTTCCGACCTGTCTGCCGACATTAACGAACAGCTGATCGTCGAGCTTTACTCCAAGTAAAGCTAGCTTCTAAAGAGAGGACACAATGCTGGGTTCTGTAACAGATTTTCTTAAACCGCGGCTAGTTGACATCGAGCAAGTTAGCCCGACTCATGCGAAAGTGACTCTTGAGCCACTCGAGCGTGGCTTTGGTCACACGCTGGGCAACGCCCTGCGTCGTATTTTGCTGTCTTCTATGCCCGGTTGTGCAGTTACTGAAGTCGAAATTGACGGGGTACTGCATGAGTACAGCAGCAAAGAAGGTGTACAGGAAGACATTCTTGAAATCCTGCTCAACCTGAAAGGTATCGCTGTGAAGCTGGAAGGCAAGGACGAGGTAACTCTGTCCCTGACCAAGTCTGGAACAGGCCCCGTTACCGCAGGTGATATCACTCACGGTGATGAAGTCGAGATCGTAAACCCGGAGCACGTAATCTGCCACCTGACTGGTGCCAATGCTGAAATCAGCATGCGCTTGAAAGTTCAGCGCGGTCGTGGTTATGTGCCTGCTTCTGCTCGTGTTCACAACGATGACGAAGAGCGTCCTATCGGTCGCCTGCTGCTGGACTCCGCGTTCAGCCCCATCGTTCGTATTGCCTACAATGTTGAGGCAGCACGTGTGGAACAGCGTACCGACTTGGACAAGCTGGTCATCGACATGGAGACCAATGGTACCCTGGATCCTGAGGAAGCTATCCGTCGTTCTGCCACTATTCTGGCTGAGCAACTGGAAGCCTTCGTGGATCTGCGCGATGTCAGCGTGCCCGAGAAGAAAGAAGAGAAACCCGAGTTTGATCCGATTCTGCTGCGTCCTGTCGATGATTTGGAGCTGACAGTTCGTTCTGCGAACTGTCTGAAGGCAGAAGCTATCCACTATATTGGTGATCTGGTACAGCGTACCGAAGTTGAGTTGCTTAAGACTCCTAACCTCGGTAAGAAGTCCCTGACTGAGATCAAGGACGTGTTGGCCTCCCGTGGTCTGTCTCTTGGCATGCGCCTTGAGAACTGGCCGCCCGCCAGCATCGCTGACGAGTAATCCAGATTACGGGTTTCACAGATTTAGTTAGAAGGATAAGGTCATGCGCCATCGTTTGAGTGGTCGTCAACTGAACCGGAACAGCAGCCATCGTCAGGCTATGTTCCGCAACATGGCCAGCTCCCTGGTTCGTCATGAGATCATCAAGACGACTCTGCCTAAGGCAAAAGAGCTGCGTCGTGTAGTTGAACCGCTGATCACCCTTGCCAAGACTGATAGCGTTGCTAATCGTCGTCTGGCATTTGCCCGCACTCGCGACAACGCGATCGTGGCTAAGCTGTTCAATGAACTGGGCCCGCGCTACCTGGAGCGCGCCGGCGGTTATACTCGCATTCTGAAATGCGGTTTCCGTGCTGGCGACAACGCCCCTATGGCTTATATTGAGCTGGTAGACCGCCCGGCCGCTGCTGAAGCAGCTGCTGAGTGATAAAGAAAAAGCCGGGCTTGTCCCGGCTTTTCTTTTAATCCATTCTGATACTGCCTCAACTGCCTCAACTGCCTCAACTGCCTCAACTGCCTCAACTGCCTCAACTGCCTCAACTGCCTCAACTGCCTCAACTGCCTCAACTGCCTCAACTGCCTCAACTGCCTCAACTGCCTCAACTGCCTCAACTGCCTCAACTGCCTCAACTGCCTCAACTGCCTCAACTGCCTCAACTGCCTCAACTGCCTCAACTGCCTCAACTGCCTCAACTGCCTCAACTGCCTCAACTGCCTCAACTGCCTCAACTGCCTCAACTGCCTCAACTGCCTCAACTGCCTCAACTGCCTCAACTGCCTCAACTGCCTCAACTGCCTCAACTCATCATTCACCTATATGTTCTTCTATAGAAGTAAGCGCTGTTCCCAAACCACTGCTGAGTGGTGAATGGTTAATGGTTGGATCACTTGGCGTGAACATCGTCAGCCAGCTGATATCGCCCT
>NZ_CP077210.1:3940000-4215000 GCF_019047065.1 Aeromonas sp. FDAARGOS 1414
ACAAGCTGTGCCGGTTTCACCGACACTTCTTGGGGTTGTATGGTTAAGTGACTAAGCGTACATGGTGGATGCCTTGGCAGTCAGAGGCGATGAAGGACGTACTAACCTGCGATAAGCTGTGAGAAGTCGGTAAGAGACGCTATTACTCACAGATTTCCGAATGGGGAAACCCACCCGAGATAACTCGGGTATCTGTTACTGAATACATAGGTAACAGAGGCGAACCGGGAGAACTGAAACATCTAAGTACCCCGAGGAAAAGAAATCAACCGAGATTCCCTCAGTAGCGGCGAGCGAACGGGGATTAGCCCTTAAGCATCTTGGAAGTTAGTGGAACGGTCCTGGAAAGGCCGGCGATACAGGGTGATAGCCCCGTACACGAAAACAACCTTGATGTGAAATCGAGTAGGGCGGGACACGTGACATCCTGTCTGAATATGGGGGGACCATCCTCCAAGGCTAAATACTCCTGACTGACCGATAGTGAACCAGTACCGTGAGGGAAAGGCGAAAAGAACCCCTGTGAGGGGAGTGAAATAGAACCTGAAACCGTGTACGTACAAGCAGTGGGAGCCCTTCGGGGTGACTGCGTACCTTTTGTATAATGGGTCAGCGACTTACATTTTGTAGCGAGGTTAACCGTATAGGGGAGCCGTAGGGAAACCGAGTCTTAACTGGGCGTCTAGTTGCAAGGTGTAGACCCGAAACCGGGTGATCTAGCCATGGGCAGGTTGAAGGTTGAGTAACATCAACTGGAGGACCGAACCCACTAACGTTGCAAAGTTAGGGGATGACCTGTGGCTGGGGGTGAAAGGCCAATCAAACTCGGAGATAGCTGGTTCTCCCCGAAAGCTATTTAGGTAGCGCCTCGGACGAATACTACTGGGGGTAGAGCACTGTTTGGGCTAGGGGGTCATCCCGACTTACCAACCCCATGCAAACTCCGAATACCAGTAAGTAATATCCGGGAGACACACGGCGGGTGCTAACGTCCGTCGTGAAGAGGGAAACAACCCAGACCGCCGGCTAAGGTCCCAAAGTTCTGGTTAAGTGGGAAACGATGTGGGAAGGCTCAGACAGCTAGGATGTTGGCTTAGAAGCAGCCATCATTTAAAGAAAGCGTAATAGCTCACTAGTCGAGTCGGCCTGCGCGGAAGATGTAACGGGGCTCAAACCAGGCACCGAAGCCGCGGATTCACACTTATGTGTGAGTGGTAGGGGAGCGTTCTGTAAGTCTGCGAAGGTGTATCGAGAGGTATGCTGGAGATATCAGAAGTGCGAATGCTGACGTAAGTAACGATAAAGGGGGTGAAAAGCCTCCTCGCCGGAAGACCAAGGGTTCCTGTCCAACGTTAATCGGGGCAGGGTGAGTCGACCCCTAAGGCGAGGCCGAAAGGCGTAGTCGATGGGAAGCAGGTTAATATTCCTGCACGACTTGTAATTGCGATGGGGGGACGGAGAAGGCTAGGTGGGCCAGGCGACGGTTGTCCTGGTGAAAGTGCGTAGGTGGTGTTTCTAGGCAAATCCGGAGACACAACACTGAGACACGAGACGAACACACTACGGTGTGGAAGCCATTGATGCCCTGCTTCCAGGAAAAGCCTCTAAGCTTCAGATTACAAGTCATCGTACCCCAAACCGACACAGGTGGTCGGGTAGAGAATACCAAGGCGCTTGAGAGAACTCGGGTGAAGGAACTAGGCAAAATAGAACCGTAACTTCGGGAGAAGGTTCGCTCTTGACAGTGAAGTCCCTTGCGGATGGAGCAGTTGGGAGTCGCAGTGACCAGATGGCTGGGACTGTTTATCAAAAACACAGCACTCTGCAAACACGAAAGTGGACGTATAGGGTGTGACACCTGCCCGGTGCCGGAAGGTTAATTGATGGGGTTAGCGCAAGCGAAGCTCTTGATCGAAGCCCCGGTAAACGGCGGCCGTAACTATAACGGTCCTAAGGTAGCGAAATTCCTTGTCGGGTAAGTTCCGACCTGCACGAATGGTGTAACCATGGCCATGCTGTCTCCACCCGAGACTCAGTGAAATCGAATTCGCCGTGAAGATGCGGTGTACCCGCGGCTAGACGGAAAGACCCCGTGAACCTTTACTACAGCTTGGCACTGAACATTGAACCTACATGTGTAGGATAGGTGGGAGGCTTTGAAGGCGTGACGCCAGTTGCGCTGGAGCCGTCCTTGAAATACCACCCTTGTATGTTTGATGTTCTAACGCAGGGCCCTGAATCGGGCTCGCGGACAGTGCCTGGTGGGTAGTTTGACTGGGGCGGTCTCCTCCCAAAGAGTAACGGAGGAGCACGAAGGTTGGCTAATCCTGGTCGGACATCAGGAGGTTAGTGCAATGGCATAAGCCAGCTTAACTGCGAGACGGACAGGTCGAGCAGGTACGAAAGTAGGTCATAGTGATCCGGTGGTTCTGAATGGAAGGGCCATCGCTCAACGGATAAAAGGTACTCCGGGGATAACAGGCTGATACCGCCCAAGAGTTCATATCGACGGCGGTGTTTGGCACCTCGATGTCGGCTCATCACATCCTGGGGCTGAAGTCGGTCCCAAGGGTATGGCTGTTCGCCATTTAAAGTGGTACGCGAGCTGGGTTCAGAACGTCGTGAGACAGTTCGGTCCCTATCTGCCGTGGGCGTTGGATGATTGAAGGGAGTTGCTCCTAGTACGAGAGGACCGGAGTGAACGAACCTCTGGTGTTCGGGTTGTCACGCCAGTGGCACTGCCCGGTAGCTAAGTTCGGAATCGATAACCGCTGAAAGCATCTAAGCGGGAAGCGAGCCCTGAGATGAGTCATCCCTGACCCCTTGAGGGTCCTAAAGGGCCGTTGGAGACCACAACGTTGATAGGCGGGGTGTGTAAGTGCAGCGATGCATTGAGCTAACCCGTACTAATTACCCGTGAGGCTTAACCATACAACACCCAAGAAGTGTTCTAAGGCTTGTAGCGAATGAACGAACTACTCAAATTCAGTGGTAATGACAAAGCAAACTAGCCAAGTTGTTATTCACATCAGCTTTCCAAGATTGAAGAATTTGCCTGGCGGCCATAGCGCCGTGGAACCACCTGATCCCATGCCGAACTCAGAAGTGAAACGCGGTAGCGCCGATGGTAGTGTGGCATTCGCCATGCGAGAGTAGGACACTGCCAGGCACCTAATTAAACAGCGATGTGAAGAATCACGTCACTGGCTGCGAGGATGACACCTCACTGACGCGGCAAACAATTTAGCGCAAGCTAACCGAATGCGGAGCGGTAGTTCAGTCGGTTAGAATACCGGCCTGTCACGCCGGGGGTCGCGGGTTCGAGTCCCGTCCGCTCCGCCACTAATTTGAAGGCCTTCCCTGATGGGAAGGCCTTTTTGCTATGGGCGTTTTTGCCCAGTGATCCACAGTTTTGCACACCAGAACCAACACAAAGCCCAGTCTGACGACTGGGTTTTGATGTTTTAGCCTGCTGGTGAGCTGCCGACATCCCACCGCGATGGCAATACCTTCCCCCTGTTGGCGTTCTTGCTACTGTTTCCAGCTCTGTATCGCATCACACCCCACCTTGGCCATAGTGCATGACGATTAAATCAGGCCATCTTGCAACGGTACGTCATCGCTTCCACTTGTTTGTGTAATCCCTTTTTTGCTTATGGATTTATTCCATTAAAACAGTCTCTTATCAAGAATGAGCGATTCTGCTGCAGGAATACCACATGAATCAAATGATAATGATTATTGTTTGAATGATTCTGGCGAGGTCGTTACAATGCGGGCTGATTAATAAAGTGCTTTTCAAATGAGCCTTTTCTAATGCTGCGTCTGGCCGGATGCTAGGGCGTTGTAATGAGTGAAGTAAGGGAATACGTCACCTTCCTACTAATAATGTTCAGGCTAAAACATGACAACAGTGAAACCGAACAAGCTTGCCTTGCTGATCTGCTCCCTTCTTGCGACCCAGGCCTATGCTGCCGAACAAGAGGTGATGGTCGTCACCGCTTCCGGCTTCCAGCAGAAGATTGAAGACTCTGCCGCCTCCATCTCCGTGATTACCCGTGAGCAGCTGGAAAAGCGGGCCTATCGCGATGTGACTGACGCCCTGAAGGATGTTCCCGGTGTTGTGGTGACCGGTGGTGGCAGCAGCAGTGATATCAGCATTCGCGGTATGGGCTCGAAATACACCCTGATGCTGGTTGATGGCAAGAAGGTGGATAGCCGTGGCACTCGCCCGAACAGCGATGGTCCGGGTATCGAGCAGGGCTGGCTGCCGCCACTGCAGGCGATTGAGCGGATTGAGGTCGTCCGTGGTCCCATGTCATCCCGTTATGGTTCCGATGCCATGGGGGGCGTGATTAACGTCATTACCCGCAAGACCACCGGTCTGGCCTGGCAGGGCTCGGTTCATGCTGATTCGACCTTCCAGGAGAACAAGGATGCTGGCAACAGTTTCCAGACCGATGCCTACACCGCAGGTTCACTGATCGATGGCGTGTTGGGGCTGCGTTTCAACGGGCAGCTCGCCCATCGTGGTGAAGACAAATTTATCCAGGGTTTTGCGGAGCAGGAGACTCGCAGTGGCACGGCGGTGCTCAGCTTCAAGCCTGATGACCATAACCGCTTCGATCTGGAGGCCAGTCGCAGTCTGCAGGATCGGGATCGCACGGCCGGCAATTCGCTGGCTGCCAAGGCGAAAGATAGCCTTAACCGCTACGAGCGCACCAACTATGCGCTGACCCATGATGGCCAGTATGATTTCGGCTCTTCCAGCAGCTATCTGCAGCAGGAGATCAATACCAACCCCGGCCGCCAGATGGAGCTCACCAACACCATCGCAGATACCCATACCCAGTTTATTCTGGGTGATCACTACCTGAGCGTCGGTGGTCAGTATCGCTATGAGGATCTGCACGATCAGGGCAATACCCTGAAAGTGGCCAACCCTGCCGAGCAGCTGACCCGCTGGAGCTGGGCGATGTTTGTCGAGGATGAGTGGTCACTCACTGACAGCTTTGCCCTGACCGGTGGCGCCCGCATGGATCGGGACCAGAACTACGGTTCTCACTGGAGCCCGCGCCTCTACGGCGTCTGGCATCTGGATGATAGCTGGACCCTGAAAGGAGGCGTATCGACCGGTTACCGCTCTCCTGACTTGCGGATGTCGGCGGCCAACTGGGGTCAGGTCACCGGTGGTGGTAGCCTGGATGGTATGCTTGTCGGTAACCCGGACCTCAAACCCGAGACTAGCGTGAGTGAAGAGATCGGTCTGCTGTGGAACGGTCATCAGGGTTTCAACGCCGGGGTTACCCTGTTCAACACCGACTTCAAGAACAAGATCTCCGAAGTGCGTCGCTGCACCAGCAAGAGTGATCCCGCCTGTACCCTCAATGGGTACAGTTATGACTTCATCAGTGATCGGGTCAACGTCGACAAGGCGAACATGCGCGGGGTCGAGGGGATGATGGATTGGGCTATCAACGAGGATTGGTCGGTCAGCTCCAGCTACACCTTTACCCAGTCCGAGCAGAAGAGTGGTCCACTGGCGGGTCATGCCCTCAACCAGATGCCCCGTCACATGTTCAACGGCAGTGTTGACTGGCAAACCACCGAGGATCTCAGCCTCTGGTCACGGGTCAACTTCCGTGGCGAGACCTCCGAGTACCTGAGCCGTGTCAAGATGGCGGAGGGGACTCCTTCCTACACCTTCTTTGACATGGGCCTGGTCTACAAGGCCAACAAGCATCTGGCTCTGACCGCAGGGGTCTACAACCTGTTCGACAAGACGGTGGATTACAGCAGCTATGGCACTGTGTTGGATGGTCGCCGCTACAACCTGGGCGTGACCTACAACTTCTGATAGGAAACGTCTCATGCGGCCGCCATCTTCTGATGGCGGCCGTTTTTATTGCGCGTCCGTCAGAGGGCTATGCCTGATAGGGGGCGGCTTGCCAGGTATTGCGCCCCAGTCCCTTGGCCTGATACATGAGGGCGTCAGCCTGCCGTAGTAGCTGCTCGGCATCAGCCTCTCTCTCTGCGGCGACCCAGACTGCCCCGGTGCTGATGGATAGTGTCACTGCACTATTGTCGGTGTACAGAGTTTGTTGATTGCACTCCTGACAGAGGCGTTTGGCCCACTGCTCTGTCTCTGCCAGCGTGGCCAACGGCAGCAGCAGGCAAAACTCCTCGCCGCCGATGCGAGCCAGCAGAGCCTCTTCGGGTAACAGGTTCGTCACAGTCGTGGCCAGCTTTTCCAGCAACAGATCCCCGATGCCATGACCAAAGCGGTCATTGGTCTCCTTGAAGTGATCCACATCGAACAGCAGTAGAGCACAGGGCTCCCCGCTTGCCAGTCGTTGCTCCATGGCAGGCATGAATGCCCGTCGGTTGAGCAGGCCGGTCAGGGGGTCGGTACTGGCCTGCTTCTCCAGTCTGGCGTTGGCGCGGCTCAACTCGGTGGTACGGCTGGCAACAGCGCGGCGCAGTTGCACTATGTAGGCCACCATGATTAACACTCCGGCCAACAGCAGCCAGGGACCGAGATGGATGGGGTAGACGGTTTCGACATGCATCCATTTGCGGATGATCCGCTCCCGATCGCTCTCTTTGAGCTTGGCGAACCCCTCTTCCAGCCGGTTTAACAGGGCAAGGTCGCCCTTTTTCACTGCAAAGCGGATCTGGTCGGTATAGAGGTGGCGAACCGGAATAAAGCGGGTGGGATCGTCCGAGGTATAGATGTAGAAGTTGGCGACCTGCAGATCGGCGATAAAGGCCTTCACTTCACCCTTGAAGGCCGCAGCCAGCAGGGTGTCATTGTCATTGAAGGTTTGCAGTCTGGTGCCGGGGAAGTAGCGTCTGGCGTAATACTCCTCGTAGCCACCGGCTACCACACCGACCGTTTCATGGAGCAGGTAGTAGTGGACATCGGTGCCGCGCAATTCGCTCGAGAAGAAGAGCTGGGAGTCGAGCTGGGCGAGAGGCCGGCCATAGTCGAACAGTTTGCCCCGCTCCGGTGACCAGAGCAGTCCGGCGTGAACGTCCGCTTTCCCCTCATGGAGCAGGTCGAGGGAGCCTTGCCAGTCGACCAGCCTGAACTCGATCTTCTGGCCGGTCACTCGGGCATATTCACGCCACAAATCGATCAGCAGGCCATCCGGCTGGCCCGACTCATTGATATAGGAGAAGGGCTGCCAGGCTTTGGAGTTGGTAATGATGAGCGGCTCTTCCGGGGCTTTGGCCCAGGCAGGTAGGGCAAGGGCGAGCAGCAGGAGCCCCCACCCGATACTGACTATGACTCCTGTCCTGGAAGAGGCCATCCTTGCTCCAATCCGTTGCCGTATACCGTCCCGTGGTCACCGATTATCACCGTCTTTCTCATCGAAGAACAAGCGCTCAAATGATGAAGTTTGCATGATGCAAATGGCGCCATGACAAGGCTGGCGGATAGAGTAACTACTTACAGCGGCAGGCTGATCCGCGCCTCCAGTCCCCCCTGTGGCCGATTGAGCAGGGTCAACTCGCCGCCGTGCTGATGCACCAGAGTGCGGGCAATTGAGAGCCCGAGCCCCACGCTGCCGGACTCGGTGTTGCGCGCTTCATCGAGCCGCACGAACGGCTTGAACACATCCTCGAGCCGCGCCGGATCGATCCCCGGCCCGTTATCGCAGACCCGGATCAACAGCTCCTCCTTGCGCCGCTCCAGCGACACTTCGGCGCTGCCGGCATATTTGATGGCGTTGCCGATCAGGTTCTGCAGCACCCGGCGCAGGGTGTTGGCTCGGCAGGCGTAGACCTCTTTGCCCTCCGCCAGACAGGTGACCGGCTGGCCGGTATCGGCATAGTCATCGCACAGGCTGACCAGCAGGCTGACCAGATCCAGCTCGCGGGTGGCCTCCTGCTGCCCCTCCTCGCGGGCAAAGCTGAGGGTGGCCGCCAGCATCTGCTCCATCTGCTGCAGGGTCTGCTGGATGCGCTCCTTGTCCTCGCCATCGGCCAGAAACTCGGTGCGTAGCCGCAGGCTGGTGATGGGGGTGCGCAGGTCGTGGGAGATGGCCGCCAGCATCCGGGTTCTGTCCTGCACGAAGCGGTCGAGCCGGGTGTGCATCCGGTTGAAGGCCTGAATCGATTCGCGGATCTCGGTCGGTCCCTCTTCTTTCAAGGGTTCGATATCCTCGCCCCGCCCGAGCCGCTCCGCATTGCCTGCCAGCTGCTTGAGCGGGCGGGTGGCACGGCGAAACAGCAGCACCATCAGCCCGATCACCAGACTGGCGACCAGCATCAGGTTGAGGGTGGTCTGCCACGACCAGCTGCCCGCCTCCTTGTCGACCAGCGAGCTGAACTGCAGCCAGCCCCCCTGGGGCAGTTCGATGGAGCCATAGAGCCGCATATCTCGTGGCGGGGGCGGCCCCTTGCGATCCCGCATCATGCGGGCGTGATGCTCCCAGGCTTTGCTGCGCTGGGCATCCTCTTTCAGCTCGGCGCTGATCTCTATGGTGAGACCCTGCGGGTAGCCGAGCCGAGAGCGCACCAACTGCTCGAAGCGGGGGCTGCGATTATCCGGTTGCAGTGGTTCGTCTGAGAGGCGCAGCAGCAGGGTTTCGCTGCGGCTCGCCTTGAGGATCTCGTCATAGAGAGATGGGGGTGATAGAGAGAGCAGCCTGACCACAGAGATGATCCGCTGCATGGCGTTGCGGCTGTTGACGAAGCCGAGCGCCTCCTCCCGATCCGAGCGGTAGATCTGGATGCTGAGCAGCTGGATCAGGATCAGCCCTGCCAGCGCCACCAGAATGATCTGGCCTGTCAGCCCCTTGGGCCACATCCGTGCCCACAGTCGTCGCAAGGTGCCCACAGTTTAAACCTGCGTCACGTCGGCGGAGAACATATAGCCGCCACCCCAGATGGTCTTGATCAGCTCCGGATTCTTGGGATCCCGCTCCAGCTTGCGGCGCAGTCGACTCACCAGAGTATCGATGGCGCGATCGAAGGCCACCGCCTCGCGGCCACGGGCCAGATCCAGCAGTTGATCCCGGCTCAGCACCCGTTGCGGGCGTTCGAGAAACACCTTGAGCAGATCGAATTCGGCGGTGGAGAGGCTCAGGCCCACCCCATCCTCATCGACCAGCTCCCGACGATTGACGTCGAGCAGCCAGCGATCGAAGCGCAGATCCCGGGTCAGGGTCTCGGCGGCAGGCTGGGTCTCGGCCTGGGTGCGGCGCATCACCGCCTTGATGCGCGCCAGCAGCTCGCGCGGGTTGAAGGGCTTGGCCAGATAGTCATCGGCCCCCATCTCCAATCCGATGATGCGGTCGGTCTCTTCCCCCATGGCAGTGAGCATGATGATGGGCAGGTTCGATTTGACCCGCAGCTCGCGGCAGAGGGTCAGACCATCTTCACCCGGCATCATCAGATCCAGCACCAGCAGGTCGAACTCCCGCTCCTCCAGCAGTCGCTTCATCTCCTTGCCATCCCGGGCGCAGCTGACCCGCAGGCCGTGCTGTTCCAGAAAGCGTTTCAAGAGATCGCGGATCTCGCTGTGGTCGTCGACCACCAGAATGTGGGTGTTGCCCTGGTTCATGAATACCTCCCCTTCTTGGCGTTGGCCCGAGTATACGAAAATCCGGACGGCGGTTTGTGTCAAAGTGTGCCAGATCCGCACGATGCCACACTCTGCTACAAAAAAGGGCGATGCTGGCAAAGTTCAGACACCGATAGGGTGTTTACTTGAGGGCAAGGCAAGAGCGCCGAACCAGAATCATCCCTACAGGAGATAGACCATGAAAAAGCTGACCAAAACCCTGCTGACCGCCACCCTGATCCTTGGCCTGCCGCTGGGTGCCTATGCTGCCAGTGAAGCGGCCCCCACCGGCCAGCCCGGTGCCATGGTGGATTGCCCGATGGACGGTGGTGGCATGATGGGTGGCAAACACCACGGTGGTCGCCACGACAAGATGGCCCGCATGCAGAACATGACCCCGGAGCAGATCCAGGCCAACCTGCAGCAACGTTATGACCGCATTGAAGATCCGGCCAAGAAGGCGGAGTTTATCAAGAAGCTCAACGAGCGTGCCGCCGGTATGACCAAGCACGCCGAAGCGATGAAGCAGTTCGCCGAAGCGAACCAGTAACAGCGCCAGCTGTTATCAACCCAAGGGTGGCCGAGGCCACCCTTTTTGTGTTTACTACGTTGAGTAGCAGATTGGTTAAACGCTGGAGATTGCCAATAAAAGAGGGGAGCCTGATGCTCCCCCTCTTGCTATCTGTGCAACCGACTTCACCGGACGAGCGAACTTAGCCCTGAGCCTTGTCGGTCAGGTCTACTTTCTTGACGGTTTCGCCTTCGAACTTGATGACCACGTTTTTCTTGGCGGCGTCGGTATCTTTCAGCAGGGTTTTGGTGGTTTCTGCCAGCAGCGGAGAGGCCTTGTTCAGGGCATCCAGATCATAGGTCCACACTTCCAGACCGGATTCAGTCTTGGTGGTGGCAGGAGAGCCCAGCTTATCTTTGACTGCCTGCTTGTTGGAGCCGCCTTCCTTGATATCCAGTGCCTTTTTGATGGCTTCGTTGGATGCGCTGTCCATGGCACCGGATACGGCAGTGCTGGCCGCATCCTTGACGCTGCTGGTGACGCTGTCGGTCAGCGAGTCCATCAGGCCGGCATTGGCAAACAGGGGCAGGGTGGTGAGGGCAACCAGCAAACTCTTTTTCATTTTCTACAGCTTCCATGGGTTCAATGAGGCGGCTATGAAATCAGCAAAGATATTGGGCGTCAAGTGAGGCATGCAATTAACATTTCTGTTAACTGGATCTCATTTCTCACCAGTTGCAAATAGTTTTGGTATCTCCCGCACCAGCCAGCTTTTGGCCTTGCCCATGGTGTCTCGCCGCCAGGCCAGCACCACCTGCAATTGATGGCGATATTCGGGGCTGATCACCTTGAGTCGTCCGGCCCGGATGTCCCCCTCAATCCAGCTCTGTGGCATGGTGCCGACGCCGATCCCTGCCAGCAGGGCATCCCGTTTCTCCGTCATGGTGCTGACAGTGAGGCGCGGCTGCTTGTCCAGCAGGCGGTAGGTGAGCACCGGCTTGCGCAGGGCGGTATCGGCGACGGCGATGGCGCGATAGCGGCGCAGGGTTTCGTCAGCCAGAGGCTCCGGCTCCTGATGCAGCGGGTGATCGGGATGGGCGACGTAGAGCATCACCTCGTCCTTGATCACCTGATGCTTGATGCCGGTCATCATGATGTCGGGGTTGATGGAGGAGATAAGCAGGTCGGCGCGACCATCTTCCAGACACTCCCAGCTACCCGCCAGCACCTCGGCCCGCAGCCGCAGTCGGGTATCGGTCTGCTCGGCCAGCT
This sequence comes from Aeromonas sp. FDAARGOS 1414, assembly GCF_019047065.1. NCBI lineage: Bacteria > Pseudomonadati > Pseudomonadota > Gammaproteobacteria > Aeromonadales > Aeromonadaceae > Aeromonas > Aeromonas sp. FDAARGOS 1414. Next base: position 3,951,355 of record NZ_CP077210.1, read on the forward strand.
TCTCCACCAAGGGGTAGAGGGCCTGCACCGGGACCAGTGCATCGACGGCGACTGTGATGTCGGTCTCCCAGCCACGGGCCAGCGCCCGGGTCTCTCCCACCAGATGCTCGGCTGCCTCCAGCAGTACCCGGCCGCGCTCCAGCAGCATGCGCCCCGCCGGTGTGAACTTGGTGCGGTGGCCGCTGCGGTCAAACAGCATGGCATCCAGTTCATCCTCCAGCTTCTGCACTGTGTAGCTCAATGCCGAGGGGACCTTGCCCAGCTCGTCGGCCGCCGCCGCAAAGCTGCCGCGGCGGTCGATGGCATCCAGCACCCGGATTGCCTCCAGGGTCAGCGCCCGTTCCTTGTTCGATTCCTTGGCCATTCCTCACCTTCAATTTTTTTGAATATGTTTGCCAGTTTATCTCGCTAACAAGTTAGGTCATGTCACTTTAATATTCAATCAACGCTTAGGCAGGAACGTCGAGCGGCCAAATATGCGGGTAGTTCCGTACTGTGACACACCAAATAGGTCTGTCTGACGTCGGTGAAAGAACAACACACTATTTGAATGACCTCTTGCATGGATGCATTGATTCTGGCCGAAAAGGCCTTGGCAATGACATATAAAACAAGAGAGTGAATGAACATGAAAAACGTAATCAAGATGCTGGCCGTTGGAGGCCTGATGACCACTGGTTTCGCCCAGGCTTCCGTACCGGCTGACTTCAATGCCATGCCCGGCGTGCTGTTTGTGAACTGGAACGCCACTGCCGCAATGGATGGCAAAGCCAATCCTATGTTGGAAGTGCGTGACGAGTCTGGCGATCTGCTGGCATCAGTCCACGCCAACCTGACAGGCACCCAGCAGGTGCGGATCCCGAGCCGTACCCAGGGCAACCTGACTGTCAGCCTGGCTGACCAGAGCAGCGAATACCGTATTCCGTTCGGTATCGGTAGCGGCAAACAGCGTTAATCAACCGTCCCGGTAGGTGAGGAGCACACCATGATGCAATTGAGAGCCGCAGAAGCGCGGGGCAAGGCCAACTTTGGCTGGCTGGACGCGCGCCACAGTTTCTCCTTCGGTCACTACTATGACCCGGAGTGGATGGGACACTCGGTACTGCGGGTGATCAATCAGGATCTGGTTGCGCCGGGTGGCGGATTCGCCACCCACCCTCACGCCAATATGGAGATCCTCACCTGCGTGCTGCAAGGCACCATAGAGCACAAGGACAGCCTCGGCCATGCCGAGCAGATCCCGGCAGGGGATTTCCAGCTGATGAGTGCAGGTAGCGGGATCCGCCACAGCGAGTACAACCCCTCGCAGACGGAACCCCTCTCCCTGTTGCAGATCTGGATCGAGCCGAACGAGTTCGGCACGCCACCCGGGTATCAGCAGAAGAAGATCGAGTCCAGACCGGGCATGACGCTGGTAGCGTCACCGGATGGCGAGGCGGGATCGCTGCGGATCCGCCAACAGGCCCGCGTATGGCGGCTGGAACTGGCCCCGGGCGAGACGCTCGAATGGGCACTGGCTGGCCGACACGGTTACCTGCAGATGATTTCAGGTACGCTTGCCGCCAACGGTCTGGCTGCCCGACCCGGCGACGGGGTACTCAGTCGTGATGAATACCGGTGGGAGCTGGTTGCGACCAGTGCCAGCCAAGCCCTGTTATTTGACCTACCCTGAAGCAGTCAGCGGTGATGTGACACAAACGAGGAATATGAAATGGACAAGATGAAAGATGTAGCGCTGCTGGCGGGTCGTGTACTGCTGGCGCTGATGTTCGTAATGGCGGGCTGGAGCAAGATCGGCGGCTATGCCGGTACTCAGGGCTATATGGAAGCGATGGGTGTGCCCGGCTTTATGTTGCCGCTGGTGATCCTGCTTGAGCTGGGTGGTGGCCTTGCCGTCGTGCTGGGTCTCTTTACCCGCAGCCTCTCCGTGCTGCTGGCCGGTTTCACCCTGATGGCTGCCTTTATCTTCCACTACCAGCCTGCCGAACAGATGCAGATGCTGATGTTTATGAAGAACGTCTCAGTGGCCGGTGGTTTCCTGGCGCTGGCGGCGGCCGGAGCAGGGGCTTTCAGTGTGGATGCCCGTCTCGGCAAAAACTGGTAATGCCCTGAAGAGTCAAGTTTTCCAATGCCTTTTGGCCGGTGCAACTGCACCGGCTTTTTTCTGTCTGCGTTTTCCGGATAGGTGAGGCGGCGCGTCAAATCTGCGGCGCCCCTCATGATTCAGCGGTTTACCCGCCTGCTGGCCACAAGTGCCTTTTGCATCTTCCCCCTCGATCCCCGACAATTCCTTTTCTTGTGAAGTGACGGAAATGGCTCGCCTTTTCCCTCGCCCCCTCTCATCCACAGGCGGGAATTGCTCATGTTTACCCTCTACCACTCCAATCAGCTGGATCTGCTCAAAGAGCTGCTGGTGAGCCGCATCCGGCAGGCCCCCCTCTCTCACCCCTTCGATCGGGAGCAGATCCTGGTGCAGAGTCCGGGTATGGCCCAGTGGCTCAAGCTGGAGCTGGCCAAAGCGTTCGGCATCGCCGCCAATATCGATTTTCCGCTACCCGCCAGCTTTATCTGGGAGATGTTCACCCGGGTGCTGGCAGATGTGCCGCGCCAGAGCCCCTACAACAAGGGCTCCATGAGCTGGCAGCTGATGACCATTCTGCCTGCCTTGCTGGATCGCCCCGCCTTTGCCCCGCTCGCCGCCTATCTGGGTGGGGGAGATGACGAGGATCCCGCCAGAGATCCCGAGCAGGTGCGGCTGTGGCAGCTCTGCCAGAAGGTGGCGGATCTGTTTGACCAGTATCTGGTCTACCGGCCGGACTGGATCGCCCGCTGGGAAGAGGGGGAAGGATTGAGTCAGGAGCTGGCCGGGGTGAGCGGTCAGGATTGGCAGCCCGAGCTGTGGCGCGAGCTGGTGGCCCGCACCCTGGCGCTCTCTCCGAGCGGCTACCACCGCGCCAACCTCTACGAGGAGTTTATCCACGAGCTGGCGCGCACCGCCGATCTGCCGGGCAAGCTGCCGCAACGGGTCTTCGTGTTCGGCATCTCGGCGCTGCCGCCGCGCTATGTGGAGGCGCTGCTGGCCCTCGGTAGCCGACCGGAGGTGGAGGTGCACCTGTTCGTCACCAACCCCTGCCGTTACTACTGGGGGGATCTGCTGGATCGCAAGACCCTGGCTCGGCTGGAGAACAAGCTCAAACCCGGTACCGACATCGAGACATTGCAAGGCCCCGCCAACCCGCTGCTCGCCTCCATGGGCAAGCTGGGGCGCGACTACCTGCATCAGCTGATGGAGCTGGAGGTGCCGCAAATCGAGGCTTTCGTCGATATCGACGAAGTGGATGGCAAGGGCAATGTCAGCCTGCTGCGCGCCATCCAGAAGGATGTGCTGGAGCTGGCAGAACGGGGCGCCGGTCAGTTCGATCTCGACAGCAGCCATCACAAGAGCCCGATCGATCCGGCGGATGGATCCTTGCAGATCCACGCCTGCCATGGCCCGATGCGCGAACTCGAGGTGCTGCACGATCGGCTGCTGGCGCTGTTCGAGCAGGACCCGACCCTCACCCCGAAAGACGTGGTGGTGATGATGCCGGATGTGAACAGCTACGGCCCCTATATTCAGGCGGTGTTTGGCGCGCGCGGCCAGATCCCGTTTGCGGTCTCGGATCGGGCGGCGAGTCAGGAGAGCCCGCTGCTGCAAAGCTTCCTCGCCCTGCTCAGGCTGCCCAACGCCCGCTTCGGGGCGGGGGAGCTGCTCGCCATTCTCGAGGTGCCCGCCGTGCTGCGCCGCTTCGAGCTGGATGACGACGAGTTCAACCAGCTGCGGGTCTGGGTGCAGGAGACAGGCATCCGCTGGGGGCTGGATGACGGTTACCCTGTCCGTTTCGATCTGCCGCCCATGTCCGGCAACAGCTGGCTGTTCGGCCTGCGCCGCATGCTGCTCGGCTTTGCCATGGGGGATGGCGAGCCGGTGGCGAGTATCTTGCCTTATGCCGATATCGAGGGGCAGCAGGGGCTGGCGCTCGGCAAGCTCGCCTGGTTTGTCGATTCGCTGGCAGAATTCCTGCCCCGCCTGCAACAGGCGCAGCCGCTGGCCGAGTGGAACGCCTGCCTGCTGGCGCTGCTGGAGCGCTTCTATCTCGCCGACGAGGATGAAGAGCGTCAGCTCCAGCTGATTCGCAGCCAGCTGGCCGAGTGGCAGACCCGGCTTGGCGAGGCTCGCTTCGAGCAGCCCATCACCGCCGACCTGTTGCAGGATTACCTCGGCAGCGTGCTGGGGGAGTCCCGCTCCAGCCAGCGCTTCCTTGCCGGTCAGGTCAACTTCTGCACCCTGATGCCGATGCGCTCCATCCCCTTCAAGCAGGTCTGCCTGCTCGGCATGAACGACGGCGTCTACCCGCGCACCCTGGCTCCCATGGGGTTCGATCTGATGGCGGTGGCGTCGCGGCGTGGGGATCGCTCCCGTCGCGATGATGACCGCTACCTCTTCCTCGAGGCGCTGCTCAGCGCCCAGCAGGGGCTCTATATCAGCTATCAGGGCTTCAGTGCGCAGGACAACAGCGACAAGGTGCCGTCGGTGCTGTTGGCGGAGCTGATCGACTATGTGCGGCAGGGCTTTGTGCTGGCGGGGGATGAGGATCTCGACGACGAAACCTCCGGCAAGCGGCTGCTCAACCATCTGATGGTGGCGCACCCGCTCACCCCCTACAGCCGCAACTACTTCTATCCGGAGCCGGGTTCACGCCTCTTTACCTATGCCGCCGACTGGCTGCCCGCTCTCAATCCGGTGCGCGGCGCGGCCAACTTCCAGAGCGGCGAGCTGCCTTTGCCTCCCGAATGGGGCAAGGAGCAGGGACTGGAGCTGGCGGAGCTGCTGCGTTTCTATCGCCAGCCCACCAAGTATTTCCTCAACCGTCGCCTCAAGGTGTGGTTTGAACTGAACGAGGCCAACATCGAGGACAGCGAGCCATTCGAGCTGGATGGCCTGCAACATTATCAGCTGAAAGATCTGCTGCTCGATGCCCATCTGGCGGAAGGAGATAGCACCGAGCGTCGCGAGCGGTTGCAGCTCACCGGCCTGCTGCCGCAAGGGTGGTTCGGCAGCCTGCTGCTGGACGATCTGGACGCCGAGATGGGCAAGCTGGCGGATCGGTTGCGCCCTTGGGTTGCGGCCAATGAGTCAGAAAAACAGGCGGTGGAGATCGATATCTCCCTCACTCAGGGCCAGCTGCAAGGGTGGATCGACACCCAGAAGGGGCGCTTGCTGGTGGTCAAACCCGGCAGCTTCAACGGCAAGGATCTGCTGCTGGGCTGGATCCAGCACCTCTGCCTCTCATTGAGCGGCGCCCCCGGCGACACCCTGCTGTTCGATGCCAAGCAGAGTCTGCGCCTGCCTGCTCTTGCTGCCGACGAGGCGCGGCCCAAACTGGCGGCTCTGGTGGCCTGTTGGGCGCAGGGGATGAAGCGGCCGCTGCCGTTTTTCCCCAACACTGCCTGGGATTGGCTCAAGGCGATCGAGAAGGATCCCGACAAGCCGGAGGCGGCCGACAAGGCGGCTCTCACCCGTTTCAACGGCGGCTGGATGATCAATGGGGAGGGGCAAGACGTTTACGTCGCCCGCTGCTTCCCCGAACTCGATGACGAGGTGCTGGGGCAGTTGCAGGCGCTGGCCCGCGAACACCTGACCCCGCTGCTTAAGACCCTGGAGGAGCTGAAATAATGGCTAACCCGCTCAATACATTGCGTTTTCCCCTCCATGGTGAACGACTGATCGAAGCCTCCGCCGGTACCGGCAAGACCTACACCATCGCCGGTCTCTACCTGCGCCTGCTGCTGGGCCACGGCCCCATGATCGGTGAGGGCGCCGATGCCGGTCAGCCGAGCGCCCACGAGCGGCCGCTCTCGGTGACCGAAATTCTGGTGGTGACCTTTACCGAGGCGGCCACCGCCGAGCTGCGCGGGCGGATCCGCGGTCGCATTCACGAGGCGCGCCTCGCCTTTATGCGCGGCCATAGCAATGATGCCCTGCTGGCCCAGCTGCTGGACGAGGTGGAAGATCACGAACTGGCGGCCCGCCGCCTGCTGGCCGCCGAGCGGCAGATGGACGAGGCGGCGGTCTTTACCATCCACGGCTTCTGCCAGCGGATGCTCAAGCAGAACGCCTTCGAGTCTGGCGCCCTCTTTGAAACCGAATTTCTTACCGACGATAGCCAGCTCAGGTTGCAGGCGGTGAGCGACTACTGGCGCGCCGAGTTTTATCCGGTGGATAAGACCCTCGCCAGTGCGGTGCGCGCGCTCTGGCCGAGCCCCGCCGCCCTGCTGCGGGAGATGGGTAGCTGGCTCGACAACAGCGAGCTGGAGATCCACCCCGCGCTGGGGGACGAGACCCTCGCCGCCCGCCATCAGGCCGCCATGAGTCGAATCGCGGCGGTGAAGAGCGAATGGCTGGCGCAGATGGACGAGATCCGCCGCCAGACGGATGGGCAAGTAAGCCGCTACACCGGCAAGAACTATGAAGGGTGGCTTGCCAAGATAGCCGATTGGGCGCAGGACGAGAGCAGTGGCTACGCCATCCCGAAGGAGCTGGAGCGCTTCGGTCAGACGGTACTGGAGGAGAACCTCAAGAAGGGGGGCGCCGTGCCGACCCTGCCGCTGTTCAGCCAGATCGATGAACTGCTGGCGAGTCGCCCCGGTATTCGGGATCTCATCCTGCAGCGGGCGGCCAAAGTAGTGCGCAGCCGGATGCAGGCCAGCAAGCGGCAGGCTCATCAGCTCTCGTTCGATGACTTGCTCAAAGATCTCGACGGGGCGCTTGGCTCCAGCCTTGGCGAGCGGCTCTGCGAGCGCATTCGCGCCACCTACCGGGTGGCGATGATCGATGAATTTCAGGATACCGACCCCCAGCAGTACCGCATCTTCCATCGGCTTTACGGCGGCCACACAGACACGGCGCTGTTGATGATCGGTGACCCCAAGCAGGCCATCTACGGCTTTCGCGGCGCCGACATCTTTACCTACATTCAGGCGCGGCGAAATGTGAGCGCCCACTACACCCTCGGGCGCAACTGGCGCTCCAGCAGTGCGCTGGTGGGGGCGGTCAACGGCCTGTTCGAGCGAGCCAAGGATCCCTTTATCTACGAAGCGGATATCCCCTTCCTGCCGGTGGAGGCGCAGGGCAAGAGCAAGGCGCTGCAGCTGGATGGCGAAGCCGCCCCCGTGCTCCACTGCTGGCAGCTGAGCGGCCAGCCGACCTTCAATCGGGGGGATTACCAGAGCAAGATGGCCCGCGCCACCGCTGCCGAGATCCACCGCCTGCTGACCCTGGCCCGCGAGGGCAAGGCATTGATCGGTGACAAGGCGGTGAAGGCCGGAGATATCGCCGTGCTGGTGCGTACCGGCTCCGAGGGCAAGCTGGTGCAGCAGGAGCTGGCGCGGCTCGCCATCGCCTCCGTCTATCTGTCGAACCGCGAGAGCGTGCTGGAGCAGACGGAGGCGCGGGAGATCCTGCTGATTTTGCACGCCTGCCAGAACCCGAGCGAAGAGCGCAGCCTGCGGGCGGCGCTCGCCACCGGCCTGTTTGACCTCGACGCCAAGGCGCTCGATGGGCTGGCCAGCGACGAGCGAGCCTGGGAGAGCGCGGTGCAGGAGTTTATGGAGTACCGCAAGATCTGGCACCGCCGTGGCGTGCTGGCGATGCTGCGGGCCCTGCTGCACCGGCGCAATCTCGCCTCTTCGCTTTTGGCTAGCCCCTATGGCGAGCGGCGGCTGACCAACTTCCTCCATCTTGGCGAGCTGCTGCAACAGGTGAGCAGCGAGCTGGACGGGGAGTATGCCCTGCTGCGCTGGCTGGGGGAGGCGGTGAGCCGCCCCAACGGGCAGGATGCGGAGCAGGTACTGCGCCTCGAATCCGAGCGCAAGCTGGTGCAGATCGTCACCATCCACAAATCCAAGGGGCTGGAGTACCCGCTGGTATTCCTGCCCTTTATCTGCAGCCATAGAACCGCCGAGACCCCGCTCTATCACGAGGCGGACGAGGCGGGCAATCGCACCATTCTCGATCTGACCGGCGCCGACTCGTCGCTCGCCGAAGCGGACAGGGAACGGCTTGCCGAAGACCTGCGGCTGCTCTATGTGGCGCTGACCCGGGGCGTCTACGCCACCTGGCTGGGGCTGGCGCCGGTGCGGGCGGGAGCGGGCAAGTCGGAGAAGACCGACCTGCACCACACCGCCATCGGCTACCTGCTGCAAAAGGGCGAGGAGGGGGATGCGCAGACGCTGGCAACCGCCCTGACCGAGCTGTCACAGGCGCTGCCCGGGGTGGCCGTCGGTGAGCCCTCGCTCACCCGTCCGGCCCCGCTGCCGCCAGAGGAGGAGCTGCTGGGCGAGCCGCAGGTGCGCCACTTTACCGGTCGGCTGGAGCGGGACTGGTGGATCAGCTCCTACTCCGGGTTGGCGGCGCAGGGCCACGGCCACAGCAAGGGCGTACTCGCCAATCCCGGTTTCGATGACGAGGTAGTCACCGAAGCAGCCGCTGCGCTGGTGGCGGAACAACCGGACGAGGCGCCCCAGCCCTCCATCTTTACCTTCCCGAAAGGGGCGCGCCCCGGCACCCTGCTGCACAGTCTGTTCGAGACCATCGACTTTCAAAGCGCCGCGGGCGAGCCGCTGGCAGAGCATATCGCCAGTCTATTGGCTCAGGACGGCTTCGACGAGAGCTGGGCCCCGGTGCTGCAACAGCAGGTCGAAGCGGTGCTGGATACCCCGCTGGAAACGGGCTTTGGCGAGCCGATACGGCTGCGGGACTTGAGTGCCGAGCGCAAACAGGTGGAGCTGGAGTTCTTCCTGCCCATGGGACGGGTGACGGCACCGGCGCTGACTGCGCTCTGCCAGCAGCACGACCCGTTGTCACGGGGCAACAAGCCGCTCAGCTTTGCCACCGTGCAGGGGATGCTCAAGGGCTTTATCGATCTGGTGTTCGAGTGGCAGGGGCGCTGGTATCTGCTCGACTACAAATCGAACCACCTCGGCATGAGCCCCGCCGATTACAGCCGTCCGGCGCTGGAGCGGGCGATGGCGGAGCATCGCTACGACCTGCAATACCAGCTCTACTCGCTGGCGCTGCACCGGCTGCTCACCCTGCGCCTGCCGGGCTACGACTTCGAGCAGCACTTTGGCGGCGTTTTCTATCTGTTCCTGCGCGGCATGCCGCAGGGGGGCATTTTCCATACCCGCCCGAGCTGTGAACTGGTGCTGGGGCTGGATAAGTTGTTTCGCGAAGGCAGTGAGCTGCCAGCAGCGGGATCTCAAGCATTGAACGAGGTAGAGGCATGAGCGGCACCATGATCAGCACCGCGACCAGTGTAATGATGGTTGAACGGTTGAAAACACTGGCGCTGGCTGGCCGTATCCGCCAGCTGGATCTGCAATTCGCCAGGCTGGTGGCAGACCTTGGCGGCAGCCCCGAGCTGGTGCTGGGGGCGGCGCTCGCCTGCTTCGAGCTGGGGCGTGGCCATGTCTGTCTGCCGCTGGAGATGCTCGCTGCCGGATCCCTGCGCCCGTTCGGTCTGGATCCCCAGCAGAGCCGGGATCTGTTGGCTGATCTGGCGGATCCTGCCCGCTGGCCCGCCCTGTTTGCGGCAAGCCCGCTCGTTGGCTGTGAGCAGGATGACGGGCTTGCCCCGCGCTGGCCGCTGCGGCTGTGGCACGGGCGGCTCTACCTCACCCGCTACCACGATTTTGAACTGGGGGTGGCCCGCCATCTGCGCGCCCTGAGCGAGCGCGCCGAATGGCCGGAGATTGCCCCCGCTCTGTCGCGGCTGTTTGCCCGCGACTACGGGCTGGTGTTCGCGGCGCTGCTGAAAGCCCGCCTCGCCCCCGATTTCTCGGCCCGCCACTTTATCGAAAAGTATCTCGATCTGGTGTTCCCCAATGAAGTGGATTGGCCCGCCATCGAAGGGCTGCTCGCCAGTGCGCAGGCGGCGAGCGACCTTGGCAAGCTGGACGCGCTGGTGCCCGAGGCGCTCTGTTGTAACGGCCAGAAGCTGGCGGCGGCCACCGCGGCGGCGCGCCCCTTTGCGGTGATCTCCGGCGGCCCCGGCACCGGCAAGACCACCACTGTGGCGAAGCTTTTGGCCATTCTGGTGGAGACCGGCCTGCAAGCGGGCAAGGCCCCGGCGATCCGGCTGGTGGCCCCCACCGGCAAGGCGGCGGCGCGCCTAACCGAGAGTATCGGCTCTGCCCTGCAGGCCCTCGATCTGCCCCCCGAGTGGGTGGAAGCGATCCCCACCGAAGCGGGCACCCTGCACCGGCTGCTCGGGGTCATTCCGGGGCGCAGCCAGTTCCGCCACCACGCGGGCAACCCGCTGCACCTCGACCTGCTGGTGGTAGATGAGGCCTCCATGGTTGACCTGCCGATGATGGCACGCCTGCTCAATGCGTTGCCAAGCCACGCCCGCCTGATCCTGCTCGGCGACAAAGATCAGCTCGCCTCGGTGGAGGCGGGGGCCGTGCTCGGCGATATCTGCAGCTTTATCGAACAGGGCATCAGCCCGGCGCAGGCGGACTGGCTCTCCCGCCAGACCGGCTACCGCCTGCAGGGCACACCAGCGGGGGCCCCGGTGCGTGACAGCCTCTGCCTGCTGGCCAAGAGCTGGCGCTTTGATCAGCACTCCGGCATCGGCCAGCTGGCGCGCGCCTGCAACAGCGGCGATGCCACGGCGGTGGAATCAGTCTGGGGCATGGGCTTTGCCGATATCAGCCTGCACCCCTGGGCCGGGGAGGCCTACGATGCCCTGATTGCCCAGGGTGTGGCCGGTTACGGCAGCTATCTGAAGGCGGCCCGCGCGGGGGAAGCGCCCGCCGCCGTGTTCAAGGCATTCAACAGCTTCCAGATCCTCTGCGCCCTGCGCGATGGCCCGTTCGGGGTGCTGGGGCTTAACGAGCGCCTCGAACTGGCCCTGTCACGGGCTGGCCTGATTGCCCGCGATGGCGACTGGTATGCCGGTCGCCCGGTGATGGTGGTGCGCAACGACCATGGGGTCGGCCTCTACAACGGCGATATGGGGCTCTGCCTGCCCGATGAAAGCGGGCGGCTCAAGGTCTGGTTCGAGCAGCCGGACGGCACCTTGCGGGCGCTTTTGCCCAGCCGCTTGCCACCCCACGAGACGGTCTACGCCATGACCATCCACAAATCCCAGGGCTCGGAGTTTGCCCATACCGTGCTGGTGTTGCCCGATAGCCCCAGCCCGCTGCTCACCCGCGAGCTGGTCTATACCGGCATCACCCGCGCCAAGGCCCGGCTCGATCTCTACGGCGATCGCGCCCTGCTGGCACAGGCGGTACGAAAAAAGACCGAGCGTTATTCCGGATTGGCGGAGAGGTTGGGGGAGTGATGTGGGGTCTGTAAGACTGATACAGAAGTAAGTCATAAGTTAAGCGGATTGACCGAGATATTCTGTTCTGGTAACGTCTGCATCACTGGTGACTAGGAGTAACTCCAGTCGTTAAGCCAGTCCCTAGGCGTCATTACCTGATTTCTTTCTTCCCCCCCTCTTTACTATGCTGAGAGGGGAAGGGAAGATTGAAAGTATAAATACCCTTCAGTTTTCCCAATTCCATCCATATTTTTAACGTATGAGACATGCAGTCTAATTAATTTAAGTTTAAGTATCACTATTCTAATTTTATTAAACATAACGATTAGTTGTTTTTTCTATATTTGTGAATTATATTTCATCAGGTTTATATGATTTGGAAATGATGAAATGATTCAACGCACTTTTAAACAAGCATTTAATGCTGTATTTCATGAAAAAGAAAATTTCGAAGAGTTCCTTGCCCTTGATATCGAAAATGAAGTCGAGAAAATTTCCGTTGAAAATAAAATAAAGAAACAGCACAGACTGTTCTTTCGTCAATCTGAAAAATTAAAGAAATATCTTCGATTTGTTGATAGAGTAATACTGAGAAATCTAGCAAAAGATAATGATGTAGTCCATTCTTTCACCAAAGATAAAAGTACATTGACAGCGGTGTCTGCTCATTCAAATAATGATTATTTTTTCCAAACTGATATATCTTCCTTTTACTCAAGTATTACTAAGGATGATGTATTAAGGATCTTAAAAAGAGACATTAATCTTATACCAATAATTGATCTTTCTGACTATATAGACTTCCTTGTATCTATCATGACTTATGATGGTGTTTTACCTGTAGGATTCTCGACGTCACCTCAAATAAGTAATGCTTTTCTCTTCGAGTTCGACGGGGAATTGAATGAAATCTGTCGAAGAAGAAATATTATTTATACTAGATATGCAGATGATATAATCCTATCTGGAATGGATTTAGAACATTTGAAGGACATGAGTAGTGTAATTGACTCATTGATACTTAAGCTGTTTTCTGGACAGATCACCCTTAATAAAGGGAAGACAAAGTTAACATGGAAAGGTAATAAGGTAAAAATTCTTGGACTGACAATTCTACCTAATGGCGTGGTGACAATTGACAAAAAATATAAGAATACAATAGAAACACTTCTTCATCTTTATACAACCGATATCGATAGATTTGAAAAACATTTATCTGTAACAGATGGGTTCAATAAAAGGTCCTTATTTGGATTGCTACACTATGCAAATTCGATTGACCCACAGTATATAAGTAAGTTACAGCGTAAATATGGTTCTTTGGCTGTCTATAAATTAATGGAGGATAGTCAAAATGACGACTGATATTGTGGTTATAAAAAATATAAAAGCAATAAAGTCTCTTAGTGTCGAATTCTCCTTCTCTGACAGAGGAATATTGGTCGTAACAGGTAAAAATGGTATCGGTAAAACGTCACTCGTAAAGGCATTTAGTCTGCTATCTGACCCTTTAGTTTTTATAAAATCCTCTGGTGAAAAATCCATTAATGAAAAAAGTTATATCAGTATTTCTATTGATGAACATTCGCCAATAGAATATAAATATAATGATATCCATAAATCTCTCGACTCAAAAGATATTCTGCCAAAGAAAAATAAAGTTTTGGCAGAGCTTTCAGTCCCATACGGGAAAAGATTTAAGCAGTTTTCCTTGATATCTGAATATGATAGGGAGATAAGGGCTAATATAGCATCATCCCGGTATGGTAGAGCTGAAAAGCTAATTTCATTTTTAGGCGAAATTTATTCTAATGATAAATTTAGTGACTTGAAAGAAACAAGGGTGAATAAGCATTTATTCTATTTTAGGTTATTGGATAATGACTATTACATCAGAGAAGATCACTTCAGTTCAGGTGAGTTTTTTCTAATACAACTATACAGGCTAATAACTTCTGGTGCATCTCTTGTTTTGGTTGATGAGGTTGATGTTGCGTTAGATGCTGCTGCGCAAGTAAGGCTGTATTCAACCATAACACCGTTATTAAAAGAGTATAAAACTAGGTTAATAGTAATTTCCCACTCTTTAGCATTTATGAGTACGGTTGGTGAGGGGGAAATATATTATCTAGAGGATAAAGGAGAATGTATAAGTCTAGAGCAGAGATCTTTAGGGTATGTTAAGTCGGATTTATATGGTTTTACGGGGAAAGATAGATATATTCTAGTCGAAGATGATGTTCTTGCCGGATTTGTTAGATTTTTAATTAATAGTCATATAAAAACATTTTTTGAATACGAAATAATTGCTGTGGGGGGTGAGCCACAAATAAAAAGCATGATATCTAAGAATTCCCGAGATAGAATTTTTGGCCCCCCTGAAGATGTTATTGTTATTGTAGATAAGGATATTATTGAAAAGGTAAAATCAGATGGTCTGACACAAGTACATTCATCACCTGTCAATGACATAGAGGTCTTCATTTATAAAAACAGAGAAAGACTATTGCCTAATATAAAGTTGAAGGACTTTAAAACTGCTGGAAAGGAAAAGAAAACAGCTAAAACATTCTGGTCTAAAATAATTGGTTCAGCACAAGTACGTGAAGAGTATCTATATTCTTTGATTGAACTTGAGCATAAGGAGGAAGTATCATCATTAATTTCCGTTTTAAAAAATCACTTGGAAATATCACTATATGAGCACCACCTGACATAGACTATATAAGCTTGGATACTATATACCGGCAGGTGATATTAGCTAGGCCATTTTGGGGTTTATGTGTTCGGTTTCATATCATTTTTCCCTCCCCTCATCCCCGACCCTTCTCCCGCAAGGGGAGAAGGGAGCAATGCAGTTACCGCTGTCCGATTACGCTTCGCTAATCGAACCTACGTGACTGATGGTATTGCGGTTAGCCGAACCGGTGTGGTGAGCGATCATATCTCAGGTGCCGCTTTATCCCCTCTCCCGTTGGGAGAGGGCAGGGTGAGGGGAGCATTCAGGTATTAGATGGTCAGCTCCAGCCGGTTGCCTTCCGGGTCGAGGAAGGTGCTCTCGTAATAGCCGTCGCCGGTCCAGCGGGGGCCGTCCAGGTGCTTCACCTCGGCGCCCTTGAGCAGCTTGAGGCGGGCGGTCATCTTGTCCACCTCCTCCACGCTGCCGAGGGAGAAGGCGAGATGGGCCAGCCCCTGCAACGGGTGCGGTAGAGTGAGATCTGCCGGAAACAGTATGGGGGTGTGCATCAGCTCCAGGCTGGCGCCCCCTTCGAAACGCACGAAGTAAGAGCTGAACTGTTTGCTCGGGTTGTGATAGCGCTCATTGGCCTGCCCGCCAAACAGGGTGCAGTAGAATGCCTTGAGTGCCTCCAGATCCTGCGCCCAGATGGCGACGTGATGGATATGCATGGCTGGTCTCCTGTGACTCGATGCCCTTGATGCTATGCTGGGGCCTGTCCCTTCGACATGGCTGAGCCCGTCCTGATGATGTCTGAAACTGCCAACGCCGAGATTATCGATGTCTCCCCCGACTGCCGCGAGCAGATCTGCTGCGACAGCTTGCTGCCGGCCCTTGCGCAGGAGCAGGTGTGGCTGGCGGGTTATTCCCGCCTCAAGACCCGCTACCGCATCGCGCGCCGCTTTGCCGATATGCACTGTTTTCTGCTGACCCTGGGCGGTGAGGGGGAGGTGCAGGTGGGGGAGCGCCGCGAGCGGTTGCAGGTCGGGGAGTGGGCGCTGATCCCGGCCGGGGAGCCGCTCTGCTATCAGTTGAGAGAGCATCTTGGTGAGCAGTTGAGTGAGCAGCTTAATGAGCCGTTGAACCAGCAGGTGAATAAGGGGAGTGAGTGGGAGCTGGTGTGGCTGCTGCTGCACAAGGATTCCCCCTGGGATGCCTTCGCCAGCCACCCCCGGCTCGGTTGTACCTCCCAGCAGGCCACCGTACTGCGCACGATCGAGAACCTCTATGCGGAGCAGGAGCGCCATCAGGACCCGCTGCTCAGCGCCCTGCTGGTTGAGCAGCTCGGCTTTTACCTGCGCCGTCTGTTGCAAAAGGGAGAGGGGCAGCGGCGTGGCGAGCGGCTGGCGCAGCGCCTCGAATTGCTGCTCAAAGAGGCGCTGACCGAGCCGTGGGACATAGCGCGCATGGCCGGCGCCCTGCACCTCTCCGAGCGCCAGCTCTACCGGCTCTGCCAGCAGCACTTCGCGCTGGCGCCCATGGCGCTGCTGCAACGGCTGCGGCTACAGCGGGCGGCGCTCTTGCTGGCCAGCCGGGCCGACCCGGTGAAGCTGCTGGCCGAGCAGTGCGGCTTCAAGAACGAGTACCACTTCTCCACCGCCTTCAAACGCCAGCATGGCCTGGCGCCCAGCCACTATCGCAACCTGCATCATCCTGCCTTTAAAACCGGACAAGGGTGAAATATTGAGCCACACTGGTTGCTAATGTTATTCAGACGAACCCGATGGCGGCCGATAACCGGAACAAGTAGTGGCGGTTTTCATCGATCAACGGATAGCGGACTGTGCAGCCGTCTGCCGCTATCATTTCTCAACATCAGGCTGGAATGCCCCGCGCCCCAGCGGGGCGGCAATACAAGGATGGTCTCCCATGCTGCAGGACAGCGACACGATCAGGATCTCGGATGTCAGCGAAGCCGTGGTACATGGCATTCTCGAGGTGATCAGCGATGGTATCTGGGACTGGAATGCCAACACCGGTTTCGTCTATCGCAACCCGGGCTGGTACCGGATGCTGGGCTACGAGCCCCATACTCTAGGCAACAATGTCTTCACCTGGGAGAGTGTGATCCACCCCGACGACATGGATCGGGTGATGGCGAGCTTCGATGCCTATCTGAGCGGCGCCGCCCCCGACTACCGGGTCGAGTATCGCTGTCGCAGTCGCGGTGGAGACTATATCTGGATCGAGGATTGCGGCCGCATCATAGAGCGCAATCCCGATGGGTCTGTGGCACGGATGATCGGCGCCCATCGCAATATCCACGCCAGCAAGTTGCTGCTGGAGCAGCTGGAGCTGCGCAATCAGTCGCTGGAGCAACTGGTGGCGGAGCGCACCGCCGAGCTGGTGCGAGTCAACGAGGCACTGCAACAGAGGGTGGAGGAGAATCGTCAGCTGGCGGAGACTGATGCCCTGACCGGTGCCGCCAGCCGCTATCGGCTGGAGCGGGCGTTGCAGCTGGAGTGCGAACGGGCGCGCCGCTTTCACTTGCCTTTTACCGTGATTGCCATGGATGTGGACAACTTCAAGCAGATCAATGACAGCTATGGCCACAATATCGGGGATCAGACCCTGATCAACATAGTGGCGCTGGTGCGCGACCATATCCGCGAGATTGATCTGCTGGCTCGTTGGGGTGGCGACGAGTTTATGGTGCTGCTGCCCAATACCGGCCGTGAAGATGCGTTGGTGGTGGCGAACAAGTTTCAGGCGTTGATGGTGACGAACCCCATCTGTCCCCGCGGTGTCACCACCATGAGCTTCGGAGTGGCGGAGTATCAGCAGGGTGAGCAGAAGGAGAGTCTGATGGTGCGTGCCGATCGGGCGCTCTATCAGGCCAAGCAGCAGGGCAAGAATCAGATCTGCTGATGGCACATCAGCCAATAGAAGGGCCGCAGGCGTGAAACCTGTGGCCCTTTTGCATTGTTACTGACGCGGCGCGACTTAGAAGTGGTAGCGCAGACCCAGCTTGAGGGTATCCAGAGAGTAGTGCTCATCACCCAGGCTCAGGGCGTTGAACTGGCGCTCGTAACCGATACCGGCAGAGAAGCTGTCGTTGAAGGCGTAGTCCAGACCCACTTCCAGATTGGGGTGTACCTTGCTCTTGGTTTCGCTGCCACTTACCTGACCGCTCATACCGAGGATGGTGGCATTGCCGACAACTTCCACTTCGGTGCGAGTGTAAGCGATACCCGGTTTGGCATAGGCGCTGAAGCCCCAGGCCAGCGGCTGGCTCAGCTTGGCGGCCAGGCTGATGCTGCGGGTTTCGATGGTGGTGTCGGCAAAACCGGTTGCCCCCTGAGAGGTCACCCAGATCAGCTGCTCCATCTGTTGGGCGTGCAGGCCACCTTCAATGGCCAGCCAGGGTTTGAAGCTGTAACCGACGATCAGGCTGCCGCCGTCGAGCTGGTCGTCGATCACTTTGGCGTCATAGGCGCGCTGGAGGTCACCGTCGAGATCCATCTTGGAGGTGGTCAGATCCAGACCTGCATACCAGCCTTCGGCATGGGCGCCGCCATTCATGGCCAGAGCAAGCAGGGAGAAAGCGGCAATTTTATTAAACTTGTTCATGGATAAATAACCTTGTGTTGCGTGAACTGCGTGTAATTTATATTGCTCAATCCATGAAGCTTTTTATATTTCCGTCATCGCTCTGCTTTCACAGAGGGGCCGCAGTATAGTCAGCACATTTCTGAATAACAAGAGAGTGGTTTCCCCATCATTATAAATATGACTGGCTGCAAGCAGGGCCATTTTGTTTAATAAATGGTGTTATTAGAGTTTTAGCTTTATTGAGGTTTAAATAATTAACTGGTGAGGAAAATGACCGGCTGCGAGTTCTATTTTGATTCTATGTGATTGATTTTTATCAGCATTGAATTTTCATTCGAGCGTGGCCATGATGAGCCGTCTAAAAATTGGCATCTCAGATGTCACTGATTGGCATCAGGTTCTTTTCGATGATTTTTTGAACGCATCACAAGGTGAAACCGTGAGAAAAAAATTTCTCTCTTTGCCTGTTTTTTGCTCTTTTTGAGGTTTGGGATTGTTCCCATTGTAACTTTTGGTGGTCTTTTGAGGCTGTTTTTGCGTGGGCTATGCTACCCACCAGATACGCGAATGGGCGCTTGTGGGTGGCTTTTCTCTTCACCCGGCCGCAATTGTTGAGGTGGTCATAAGGTGTGATAAGCAGATATGGGATGCGCGGTGTGATTAATTTTGTTTGCTTATATATTCAAGCCATTTAAAAGATAGGTTTTTGGCGTTTTAAATAACTTTGTTATATTCGTTTTTATATTTTTCGAAGCTTTCCAAGCAAGCCATTTAAATATATTGAATGGCAATAACACGGTATTGATGATCGTTTAGGATACCTTGCCAGAGGGGGCGTGGTGGCTGGCGCATCAGTGGGCGGCGGGTGGCCGGTGACACTTCCCCTTGCCGGGGCCCTTGACCTGACCTGCGAATTCAGGGAAAAGAAAAGGGCGGTGCTATCAGCGCCGCCCAATGCCAGGAAAGAGAAAAAACCTTACGGTTTAAAAGATAAAAATTTGGAAGCAAACAATCGATTTCTCAACCAGGAAGGGTCTTGAATTCGATACGTTTCGATTATGCGCGATGTTCTATGCAGCACTAGCAAAATGTTTGCGGGTTGAAAGATATGCACTGTCTGGTGTCAGATTTTGCGACCTCATCGTTCAACTGGTCTGTCCTGATGGGCGTTGTAGGCGATTTTTTCTCTAGGCTGTTTTTTCGGTGTCAATATCTGAGCCTTGAAGGTAAAAACAGGTCAGAAGCTGACTCGGCATAACCATGCAATGAAAGTGCGATAACAAGGAAGAGTGGCATGACCTACAGCCAGACCCTGGCCAACAATATTCTCGACACCCTGAAGAAGACCCTGACCGACAAGGGGATCCGCTATCAGACCCTGGCAGAAGCCATGGGTGTCTCCATCGCGACCGTGAAGAGGATGATGAACAAGCCCTCCCTGCCGTTCGATACTCTGCTGGAGATCTGCCATCTGGTGGGGCTCTCGTTCGAGGAGTTGCTGGATCGCACTCAGGACGCCCAGAGCCGCCGCGCCGTCTTTACCCAGGAGCAGGACGAGGCGTTTCACAACGAGCCGGGGCTTTACGCCTTTCTCGCCAATATCTTCTGGCGCGACAAGACGCTGATCGATCTCAAGCGGGAGTACGGCCTGACCGATGCCTCCTGCTACCTCTATCTGCGCAAGCTGGAGAAGCTTGGCATTTTGCAGCTTGGTATCGACAACAGTTACCACTTCCTGATCAGCGAGCGGATCAGCTTCGAGCAGCACAGCCGTTTCGCCCGCCAGCAGGCGCGGCAGGCAATGTCGGTGCTGGGGGAGTATCTGGTGGAGAACATGCACAAGTCGAACAACTATATGGCGCTCTGCCAGCTGCACCTCAACGAGGGAGAGGCGATGGCGCTGATCGACCGGATGAAGGAGTACTGGCATCAGGAGATCAAGCTCAACCGCCCCGCCATCGGCCAGCAGGAGCACGCCAAGACCTACACCATGTCGCTGCAACTGGCCGACTGCGGCTACCAGAGCTTCGACGACATGATCCCCAATATCGACAACTGATCCCGGCGGATCCTGCGGGATCCGCCATGTTGGAGTCTGGTTATTCCGTGAGTTGAACGGTATGCGATCTGCTTGCGACCGGTTGCAGCACCCGGTTATCGAGGCAGATGCGGATCGCCACTGTGCTCGACAGTGCTCTGGATATTTTCCCTAATCGGCGGCCCGGGTTTGTTGCAGCTTGCCTGCGATAGGTTGCAACGCCCGGGTATCGAGACAGATACGGATCGCATCCGGCCGCCAGTGCTCGATATCGCAATCCACCAGACCGCCTCGCTCGTCGTAATTGACCCGCACCAGCCGCAGTACCGCGCTCCCCTCCGCCAGATTGAGGGCGCGGGCGATGGCGCCGCGCGCCGCCGAGGGGGTGATCTCGAGACTCGCCCCGCCCTGGCCTATGCCATAGCGCTGCTGATAGAGCTCGGTGAGGGAGCTGGCCAGCGGTGCGCTGGCGATATCGGGAAAGCGGCTGGCCAGCAGATGGTGGCTGACGTGGAGCACCGGGCGACCGTCGATAAGACGCTGGCGGCGAATTTCATACAGCGGCGTAAAGGGATCCAGCCCCATCCAGCGGCACAGCTCACTGCTGGCGAGCTCGCTACCGTGGGCCAGCACCCGGGTTTCGGCGGTACGCTGCTGCTCGCCGATCCACTGGTGAAAGTGGGTGTGGATGGCGGGATCGTAGGTGAGACGAGGCGGCGCCACGAACCAGCCGCGCCGCTCGGCCCGGTAGATAAGGCCATCCGCCTCGAGGCTGGAGAGTGCCTCCTTGATGGTGATGCGGGTGGTGGCGAAACGTTCGCTCAGGGCCCGTTCGGCGGGTAGCTGCTGCCCGGCCCCCAATTGGCCGCTGCCGATATAGCGGCGCAGGGTCTGGCAAATCTGTTCGCACTTGGAGGAGGAGCGGCCATCGGCCATGCTCTGTTCGTTTACTCTCTGCTCGCTCAATCTCGGCTCGGTCACACTCTTGTCCCTGTTGCTTATTCAGAAGGCGGGTGGCTGGCAACCCCTTACTGGAATAGTCCAGCCTCACTCGGGTTCAGAGTTGTAACTGCTGTGGATGACAGCGCCATGACAGGGTGATTGTCATCAAACTGCCATCAAAGCGCCCCGCGACCGTCATATTTCCCCTCTAGCATCCCTCTCGAACCTTAACTGACCTAGTCCAGAGGGATGGGATGATGAAAAGCGTGATCGCAAGTGCACTGGCCATGGTGGCCATCAGCCAACCGTTGTTTGCCACAAATAGCTATGCAGCCGAAAATATCGCGGATCTCGAAAAGGCCGCCCGTGGCGAAGGCCAGCTCCACAGCATCGGCATGCCCGACAGCTGGGCCAACTGGAAGGATACCTGGCAGCAGCTGGGCAGCATCTACGGCATCAAGCATCAGGATACCGACATGAGCTCGGCGCAGGAGATCGCCAAGTTCGCCGCCGAGAAGGCCAATGCCACCGCCGATATCGGTGACGTGGGCGGCGCCTTCGGTCCGGTTGCGGTCAAGCAGGGTGTTACCCAACCCTACAAGCCCTCCACCTGGGCCGATATTCCCAACTGGGCCAAGGATGCGGACGGTCACTGGATGCTGGCCTATACCGGCACCATCGCCTTCCTGATCAACAAGGATCTGGTCAAGGCCGCCCCCACCAGCTGGCAATCCCTGCTGGGTGGCGACTACAAGGTGACCCTGGGTGACGTGGGCGTTGCCTCCCAGGCCAACAACGGCGTGCTGGCGGCGGCCTATGCCACCGGTGGTAGCGAGAAGAATCTCAAGCCCGCGCTGGAGCTGTTCGGTCAGCTGGCCAAGCAGGGTCGTCTCTCCCTGAACGATCCGACCATCGCCAATATCGAGAAGGGCGAGGTGGAAGTGGGTGTGCTGTGGGACTTCAACGCCCTCAACTACCGCGACCAGATCGACCCCAAGAAGTTTGATGTGGTGATCCCGAGCGACGGCTCCGTCATCGCCGGTTACACCACCATCATCAACAAGTGGGCCAAGAACCCCAACGCCGCCAAACTGGCCCGTGAATACATCCTCTCCGATGCCGGTCAAATCAACCTGGCCCGTGGTTACGCCCGCCCGATCCGCAGCAACGTTGCGCTGCCGGATGACGTGAAGGCCAAGCTGCTGCCGGCCGAGCAGTACGCCAATGCCAAGCCGGTGCAGGATCATGCCGCCTGGGAGCTGAGCTCCAAAGCCCTGCCGCGTCAGTGGCAAGAAACCGTCATGATCAACATGCAGTAAGGGAATCCAGTGCAACACAAGGTGATAGTGGTACTTGTGGATGGTCTGGCAGCCGAGGTAGCCCACACCATGGGCTACCTCGGTGGCATGGTGGAGGCGGGGCGGGGCCTGCATACGACCCTGAATGCTGCCCTGCCGTCTCTCTCCCGACCCCTCTACGAGTGCATCCTGACCGGCGTGCCGCCGGTGGTGAGCGGCATCACCCACAACGGGGTGAGTCGCCTCAGTCTGCATGACTCCATCTTCCATCTGGCCCGCGCCGCGGGTAAATGCACCGCAGCGGCGGCCTACCATTGGGTGAGCGAGCTCTACAACCGCAGCCCCTGGCTGGCGGCCCGTGATCGCTTTACTCACGACGAGCAGTTGCCCATTCAGCACGGCAGCTTCTACTGGGATGACAACTATCCCGACAGCCATCTGCTGATGGATGGGGAATGGCTGCGCAGCCAGTACGATCCCGATTTTCTGCTGATCCACCCGATGGGGGTGGACGATGCGGGCCACAAGTTTGGCCTCGACTCCCGCCAGTACCGCAATCAGGCGCGCCGGATGGACAGCCTGCTGGCCGATCTGCTGCCCCAGTGGCTGGCGGAGGGGTATCAGGTGGTGATCACCTCGGATCATGGCATGAACAACGACCTGAGCCACGGCGGCACCCTGCCGGAAGAGCGCACCGTGCCGCTCTGGCTGTTTGGCGATGCCTTTATCGAGCGCTGGCCGGATGGCGTGGTGATCGCCCAGACCCAGCTCTGCGCCCTGATGGCTGATCTGTTGGGCATTCCCCACGACAAGCCGGCAGCGCCACCGCTGCTCAAGGCCGCCTTTATGCGCGAGGTGCACTGATGATGCCTGCCACCACCGAGATCCTCGCGGATCGACCCGTGGCCACCAAGCGCAAGGTGCGCCGCCACTGGCTGCCCGCGCTGGTGCTGCTGCCGTTTATTCTCTTGATGATCCTGTTCCAGCTCGCCCCCATGGTGTGGGTGCTGGTGGGTAGCTTTCAGACCCCAGATGGCTGGGGCCTCGACTACTACCGGGAGATTTTGAGCTCCCCCTTCTACCTGCAATCGTTCGGCAACTCATTGCGCATCGCCGGTATCGCCAGTCTGGCGGGGCTTGCCATCGGCACCCTCGGGGCGGCGGCGCTGCGCCACAGCGGCGAGCGGGTCAAACGGCTGCTGCTGGCCTTCGTCACCATGACCGGCAACTTCAGCGGGGTGCCGCTGGCATTCGCCTTTATCATCATTCTCGGCATCAACGGTGCGGTGACCCTGCTACTGAAATCCTGGGGATTGATCGACGGCTTCAACCTCTACTCGGGCAGCGGCCTTATCCTCATCTACACCTACTTCCAGATCCCCCTTGCCCTGCTGCTGCTCTATCCGGCGTTCGATGCGCTGCAGGATGAGTGGCCGCAGGCGGCCGCGCTGCTGGGGGCGAGCAAGGGGCAGTATGTGTGGCACGTGGCGCTGCCGGTGCTGACACCTGCGCTGCTCGGCACCCTGATCATCCTGTTTGCCAACGCGGTGGGGGCCTATGCCTCCGCCTACGCCCTCACTACCGGCAACTTCAATCTGGTGACCATCCGGGTGGCCAGTCTGGTCTCCGGCGATATCTTCCTCGAACCCAATATGGCGGCGGCGCTGGCGGTGATCCTGATGGTGCTGCTGGGGGTAGTGACGGCCGCCAACCAGTGGCTGCTGAAAAAGAGCTATGTGAACAAGGGGCAATCCCATGCATGATTTGACGCCGCGCTGGCCCAAGTGGGTGCTGGGTGGGCTGGTCGCCACCCTGCTGCTGCCGCTGCTGGCCACGTTTCTCTACTCCATCTCCACCCGCTGGGGGGCGACCCTGCTGCCGGATGGCTTCACCCTCGACTGGTATCTCAAGCTGTGGGGCGATCCGCGCTTTCTGGCGGCGTTTGGCCGCAGCCTCCTGGTCTGCTTCGCCACTCTGCTGCTGGGGACCCTGGTGCTGGTACCGACCGTGCTGGTGGTGGCTTACTACTTCCCAAAGCTGGATCCCTGGATGAACCTGTTGATCCTGCTCCCCTTCGCGGTGCCACCTGTGGTCTCGTCAGTGGGGCTGCTGCAGATCTACGCCGATGGTGTCCTGCCCATTATCGGCACGCCGTGGATCCTGATCGGTACCTGGTTCACCGTGGTGCTCCCCTTCATGTACCGAGCGCTGGCCAACAGCCTGCAAGGGGTACCGCTCAGGGATTTGATGGATGCCGCCCATCTGCTGGGGGCAAGTAGTCGGCGCGCCTTTCTGTTGGTGGTGATCCCCTGCCTGCGCAAGGGATTGCTGGCGGCGCTGTTTCTCTCTCTTTCCTTCCTGCTCGGCGAGTTCGTGTTTGCCAACATGCTGGTGGGCACCCGTTACGAGACCCTGCAGGTCTACCTCTACAACATGCGCGCCACTTCTGGCCACTTCACCAGTGCGCTGGTGATGAGCTACTTCCTGCTGACCCTGCTGCTCACTTGGGCGGCCAACAGATTTCATCGGTGAATCAATATGTTCCATCTAGAAGTGAATCAACTGCACAAATCCTACGGTGACACCAGAGTGTTCGAGGGGATCGAATTCGGTATCCGCAAGGGGGAGCTGGTGACCCTGCTCGGCCCCTCCGGCTGCGGCAAATCGACCCTGCTGCGGGCGCTGGCCGGGCTCACCCCGGTGGATGGCGGTCAGGTGCGGGTGGCCGGTGAAGATATCACCTGGCAGGAGCCCCAGAAGCGCGGCATCGGCATGGTGTTCCAGAGCTATGCGCTGTTCCCCAACATGACGGTGTGGGACAACGTTGCCTTCGGCCTCAAGATGAAACCCCAGCCGGGGCGGGATCTCGCCGCCAGCGTGCAGGAGGCGCTTGAGCTGGTGGAGCTGATCGGTTTCGAGCGCCGCTATCCGGCCGAGCTCTCCGGTGGCCAGCGTCAGCGGGTGGCACTGGCCCGGGCTCTGGTGGTGCAGCCGCGGATCCTGCTGCTGGACGAGCCGCTCTCGGCGCTGGATGCCCGTATCCGGCGCAGCCTGCGCCAGCAGATCCGCGAGATCCAGCAGCGCCTCGAGCTCACCACCATCTTCGTGACCCACGACCAGGAGGAGGCGCTCACCATGTCGGATCGGATCTTCCTGATGAACAAGGGATCCATCGTCCAGAGCGGCACGCCGGAGGAGATCTATACCCGCCCCGCCAGCGAGTTTGTGGCGGGCTTTATCGGCAACTACAACCTGCTCGGCGCCGAGCAGGGCAAGTCGCTGTTCGGCCCCCGTTTTCAGGGCAAGCTGGCGCTGCGGCCAGAGTCCATCACCCTGCTGCCCGCCGGAGCGACCAGCAGCGAGCCCAGCCTGCCCGGCATCGTTCGTCAGCAACAGCTGCTCGGCAACGTGATCCGCTATCAGGTGGAGTGCGAGGTGGGGCTGTTGACGGTGGATTGCCTCAACCGCTCGGCCAGCGATCTGCTGGCCACCGGCAGTGCCGTGACCCTGGCGGTGGCCCGGGATCAACTCTGTGAGGTAGCATGACACCGCATTTCATTTCCATTTTCACTGCGAGGAGCGCCCATGGCACTGGCACTGTTTGATCTGGACGAGACCCTGATAGCCGGGGATTCCGCCAGCCTCTGGCTGGAGTACATGGTGGCCGAGGAGCTGGCGCCCGCCAGCATGATCGCGGAGGAGCAGGCCATGATGTCCCTCTACCATCAGGGCAAGATGGATATGCACCAGTACATGGCCTTCACCCTGCAACCGCTGGCGGGCAAGACGCGCCAGTGGCTCGACTCGCTCTGTGCCCGCTTTGCCGAGCAGGTGCTGCGCGAGCGCCTCTACCCCGAGGGGTTTGCGCGCATCGAATGGCATCGGGAGCGGGGCGACGACCTGGTGCTGATCTCCGCCTCCGGCGAGCATCTGGTGGCCCCCATGGCGAAGATGCTGGGGATGGATCACTGCGTCGCCATTTTGCTCGATGAGGAGGAGGGAATGCTGACCGGCCAGACCCGCGGCACCCTCAGCTTTCGCGAAGGCAAGGTGGCCCGCATCAACCAGCTGTTTGCCGGCAGGGACCATCTCTGGCAGGGTAGCTTTGGCTACAGCGATTCCCACAACGATCTGCCCATGCTGCGGGCAGTGAGCCATCCTCATGCGGTCAATCCCGCCCCCGCGCTGCGTCAGCAGGCCGGGGAGCTGGGTTGGCCGGTGTGGGAGTGGCAGCGCTGAGTCGCGTGCTCAAACAGGCTTAAAGCACGGCAAGAATAGCGACATAAACAACAGAGAGAGGCAGTTGCCTCTCCCTTGTCTCCTTCCCCCGGTTGTGCTCACCCCCCCTCCGGCCGGGGGGGGCGTCGGGTAGAATCAAGGTTAGGGGAAGGATCCTCTTCCGTCACGTCGCAGGTGCGACGCTGGGGGAAGCAGATGCGATTTTTTCCCTCCCGCTTGGCCTGATAAACCCCGCTGTCGGCCAGTTCTATCAGCTCCTTGGTCGAGAGCCCGGAGTGGCTCAAGGCCACCCCGCCGCTGAGGGTAATGGTCAGTTCCGGCTCTCGCCACTCCAGTTGAGTGACCGCAAGTCTGAAGCTCTCCAGCAGCGAGGTGGCCTCACTCATTTGCATCTCCAGGCGCAAGATCAGCACCAGCTCCTCGCCACCGTAACGACAGAGCCAGCCCCACTGGTCAAACATTTTCATGCCCAGCTTGCTCACCCGTTTGAGCACTATATCCCCTGTTTGGTGGCCAAAGGTGTCGTTGACCTGTTTGAAGTTATCGAGATCGAACATCACTACCAGGAAGGGGGCACCGCTGCTGAGCTGTCTCTGCAGGCACTCGTCGAAGAAGCGGCGGTTGTAGAGACCGGTGAGTTTGTCCTGATTGGCTTGCTGGCGGATCTGGGCAAAGTCCTGACTGGCGGCATCCATCTCTTCATAGACCTTGGCCAGCTCCAGCATGCGGCTGCCATGATAGGCAATCCCGCCAGAGCGGCTGGTGCGGATCAACAGGGTAATCTCCCCCAGCATGCGGCGGAAGTAGCGGGCCCAAAGCAGGGCTAGCAGCAGATAGAAAAAGCAGGCAACGGCAATCATCAGCTGCACGTTGATGGAGACGCTGTCGATCACCTGCTGCATGCTGGCGGTGGGCTCGACACTGAGCAGGAACCAGCGCTGCTCGGGGACACGGTAGTAGGAGACCATCATGCCGCTGGCATCGTCGAGGAAGAAACCTTGCGGCTGTTGCATGTGTGCCAGCCATTCAGGGTGGGTGAGCGGTTTGAATACCTGTTCGCGATCCGGGTGAGCCAGCACCAGCCCGTCATGGTTGATCAGGATCTGATAGCCCTTGCCCAGATGATGGCTCTGTTCATGCCGGTTGTTGAGCCAGTTGGCGAGCGGGGTGAGCTGGGTATCGAGGGAGAGCACCCCCACTCGCTTGCCGTCAGGGTCTTGAATTACCCGGGCCAGCGCCATGGTGAGGGTACCCAGGGTGTAGTCGTAATAGGGATCGGTCCAGACGATCCGATTCGGGTGGCTGGCTGCCAGCAGATACCAGGGGCGAGTTCTGGGATCGAACTTCTCGTCCGCCTGCCAGGTGGGGTGGATCAGCATCTGGCGATGCTCGGTTCCTACATAGACGTAGTCGAGCTCCATCACCTCGTGATAGGCCTGCCACTGTTGCAGGTAGCGCTCGCCGTTACTGATCGCTGGGCCGCTGAAATCCTGATAATTTACCTGCTGATAAATAAGCGTAAACTGGCGTTTGAGGGTCTCCAGATAGGGTTCGAGCAGGGTATGGAGATATTGGGTGTTGCGGGCAATCAGGTTTTGTTGCTGCTCAAGGCGCAGGGTACGTTCCATATGCAGGTAGTAGATGCTGCCGAGCAACACTACGGGAATAAAGAGCAGGAGGAGGCCCAGCCGCATGCGGGTGATTAAAGACCAAGTGTGCTTGGGCTTGGCGGGGGACATGCACAGATCCTTTTCAGCTCGGGTGTCACCAGCATATATGATGCCGTCCCGCCCGTCTAAAGGCAGAAAATGAGATCCGTTCAATGCTGAACCCCACGTTGCTCCTGATGGCTCACTACGGCGGCATCATGCTGTTGGTCCTGGCGCTCTGTGTCGAGTATCTGATCTTTCGTCGCGGCCTGAATATGTTGCGGGTACACCGTCTGCTGCTGGCAGATGCGGTGGCGGCGCTGGCGCTCTTCTCCATCTTTGCCACCGGTTGTCTGCTGGCCCTCGAACACGCCAGCTCGGTGGCGCAGCTCTTTGCTCATCCTGCCCACGGTCTCAAAGTGGGGTTGTTTCTGCTGATTGTCGGCTCCCTCGACTATCCCAGTCGCCTCTTCTATCGCTGGCGTCGTGCCCTGCGTCTGGGCAAGGCGCCGATGATCTCGATCCAGCAGTACTTCCGGGTGGTCTGGATCCTGCGGGGCAATCTGGTAATGGTCGCCCTGCTGGCCGTGCTGACAAAACAGCTATCGCTCTAAAGACAAGAGGGTAGGGAGGCAGGTATCTTGGATTGGATAACCCGTCACGCGCCGATTTAAGGAAGAATCGCCATGCGCTCCAATCTGATGTTGCTGATGGCTGCCACCATCTGGGGTATGGGCTTTGTCGCCCAGCGCCTCGGGATGGATCATATGGGGCCCTATACCTTCAATGGCCTGCGCTTTCTGCTCGGTGCCTTCTCCCTGCTGCCGCTGCTCTGGTGGCTCAAATCCCGTCAACCAGTGGTCGCCACTGGCGACCATCGCCAATTGCTGACCGGTGGTGTGCTGGCCGGACTGGTGCTGTTCTGTGCCGCATCCCTGCAGCAGGTGGGGCTGCTCTATACCACTGCCGCCAAGGCCGGTTTCATCACCGGGCTCTACATCATTCTGGTGCCGGTACTGGGGCTGCTGCTGCGGCACAAGACGGGTACCAATACCTGGATTGGAGCCCTCATTGCCCTGAGCGGGCTCTATGTGTTGAGCGTGACCGACGAGTTCACCATCGGTTTTGGCGATCTGCTGCAGGTGATTGGCGCCCTGTTCTGGGCGATCCATCTGCTGCTGGTGGATCACTACTCCAACCGGGTGGCCCCCATCAAGCTGGCTTGTGTGCAGTTTGTGGTGTGCGGCCTGCTCAGTCTCGCCACCGCCTTTGTCATCGAAACTCCGACCGTGGCTGGCGCAGTAGCTGGCTGGCAGGCGCTGCTCTATGCCGGGCTGGTGTCGGTCGGGGTGGGTTATACCCTGCAGGTGCTGGGGCAGCGGGGCGCCCATCCGGCCCACGCCGCCATCATCCTCAGTCTGGAGACCGTCTTTGCCGCCGTGGGGGGCGTATTGCTGCTGGATGAAACGCTGGACGAGCGTGCCATTGCCGGTTGCGCCCTGATGCTGGCGGGGATGCTGATCTCCCAGATCCGGCTGCGCTGGTGGTGGAAGTCGCGCCGGGACAAGGTGCCTGCGACCAAGTAAACCGCGCTCGCTGCATAACAAAAACGCCCCGACTATCGGGGCGTTTTGCATGGCGGCTGTTGGGTCAGGGGCGCTGATCCAGCTCGTGCTCCAGCTCTACCGCCTTCTGACGGGCCGGATGGGTATTGAGGCGTTCCCAATAGGCTTGCAGATGCGGGAAGTGGGCCAGCTGGCCGCTTTGCGCCAGCAGATCCACCAGGAAGGAGTTCATGATGTCGGCGCCGGAGAGGCGATCCCCCACCAGATAGTGGCGATTCGCCAGTACCTCATTGAGGTAGCCCAGCACTTTGGCACACTCCGCCCTGGCGTAGTCCGGCAGGAAGCGCATCGGGCTGCCATCCTTGCGCACAAACATGTCGAGCAGCAGCGGCAGAATCCCCGAGCTCTCGGCAAAGTGGAGCCACTGCAGGTATTCGGGATACTCCGGGCTATCTGGTGCCGGAGCCAGCCGATCGGCGGCGTAGCGGGCGACCAGGTACTCGGTGATGGCGCCCGATTCTGCCAGTACCCGGCCGTCGAACTCGATGACCGGCGACTTGCCGAGGGGGTGGATGGCCTTGAGCTCGGGCGGCGCCAGAAAGGTGGTGGTGTCGCGCTGATACGCCTTGATCTCATAGGGCAGGCCCAGCTCTTCAAGCAGCCAGATGATGCGTTGGGAGCGGGATTTGTTCAGGTGGTGCAGGACTATCATAATGACCTCGATTCGGTGGCAGGATGGGGTATACGAGCGGGTGAGGAGGGCGGTTCACCGGCAGTAAAAAAAGAGCGGGCTGATGCCCGCTCGCTCAACACCAGACTCAGGCCTCCAGCGCCTGATCCAGATCTGCCAGAATGTCCTCGATCGCCTCGATCCCTACCGAGAGCCGGATCATCTCAGGTTTGACTCCTGCCTTGGCCTGCTCCTCCTCGCTCAACTGGCGATGGGTGGTGGAGGCGGGGTGGCAGGCCAGCGACTTGGCATCGCCGATGTTGACCAACCGCTTGAAGATCTTGAGCGCATCGTAGAAGCGCACGCCCGCCTCGTAACCATCCTTCAGACCGAACGAGAGGATGGCCGAGGGGCGACCGGCCATGTACTTCTCTGCCAGCAGATAGTGGGGATGACCCGGCAGACCGGCGTAGCTGACCCAGGCCACCTTGGGGTGATGCTTGAGGTGATTGGCAACCCGCAGGGCGTTGTCGACGTGGCGTTCCATGCGCAGGCTCAGGGTCTCCAGCCCCTGCAGCAGCAGGAAGGCGTTCATTGGCGCCAGCGCTGCGCCGGTATTGCGCAGTGGCACTGTGCGTACCCGCCCGATAAAGGCGGCCGGGCCAAAGGCCTCGGTGTAGACCACCCCGTGGTAGGAGGGCTCCGGTTTGGTCAGCTGTGGGAAGCGCTCGGCGTGATCTGCCCAGGGGAACTTGCCCGAGTCGACGATGACGCCACCCAGCGAGTTGCCATGGCCGCCGACATATTTGGTGAGGCTGTGGACGACTATGTCAGCGCCATGTTCGATGGGTTTACAGAGCACCGGGGTGGCGACCGTGTTGTCGACGATGAGCGGCACGCCACGGGCATGGGCTGCCTTGGCCAGCGCGGCCAGATCGACGATGTTGCCCGCCGGGTTGCCGATGCTCTCGCAGTAGACCGCCTTGGTCTTGTCGTCGATGAGGGCGGCGATGGCTTCGGCGCTGTCATCCTTGGCGAAGCGCACCTCGACCCCGAAACTCGGCAGCATGTGGGCGAACAAGGTGTAGGTGCCGCCATAGAGCTGGGGCGTGGAGACAATGTTGTCACCGGCGGCGGTCAGCGCCTGAATGGCGTAGGTGATGGCGGCGGAACCTGCCGAGACCACCAGCGCGGCAATCCCTCCTTCCAGCGCGGCCATCCGCTGCTCCAGCACATCGTTGGTGGGGTTCATGATGCGGGTGTAGATGTTGCCCGGCACCGCCAGATTGAACAGATCCGCCCCGTGCTGGGCGCTCTCGAACTCGTAGGCCACCGTCTGGTAGATGGGCACGGCGACCGCCTTGGTGGTGGGGTCGCTGGAAAAGCCGTGGTGCAGGGCCAGGGTCGCATCTTTCATCACACACTCCTTGTTGGATGTTGCTTGTCGCAGTTATAGATGGATAGACGTCCAATCTATCAGGCCCGTGGCCGATGTAAACAGCAAGATCCGGCAAAGCAATGTCGCCCGCAGGGGATGCGCGTCCCGAGTGGCGGGCAGGCCTGCCGTGCTCAGAGGCGACGGCGATACTCCTTGTCATCGATCTGGTTCATATCCCACTGCATCAGGCGGTTGAGCTGCTGCATGGGATCCTCGATGAGCGCCAGCGGGCGCGGCAGGATCCGCTTGAAGTAACGGCGCAAGGTCTGCTGGACCCGGTTCGGTTTGAGGGGGTTGGCGTGGCTCATGATGGTGCTCCTCTACTGTGGTTCTCACGTTCATCAGCAGTATTGAGCTAAAATGCGGAAGTAAAAACTGATGACTTATAGCAACAGGATTTCCTCTTTTATGCCGACCGGTCGCCTCTACCAGCAATTTCAACGACTCGCCCAGCTGCTTGGCAGCGACGAGCGGGAGATCAGCCTCGCCGAGGTGGCGGATCTGCTCTGCTGCACCCCGCGCAACGCCCGCCTGCTGCTGCGGCGGATGCAGGATCAGGGCTGGCTCAGCTGGTCGGCGGAAGCGGGGCGGGGGCGGCGCTCCCGGCTCACCCTGCTCGATAGTCAGGAGAGCCTGACCCGGCGCCGCTTGCGAGATCTGCTCAGTCAGGGCCAGCTGGCACAGGCGGTGCGGCTGACCGAGGATCGCCTCGATCTGCTCACCCCGCTGCTGATCGAACAGCTCGGTCAGGCCACCCGTGAGGGGCGCCAGATCCTGCGGGTGCCCTACTACCGGCCGCTGCCGCAGTTGCTGCCCACCGGCCCGATGCGCCGCTCCGAAATTCACCTGAGCCGCCAGATCTTCAACGGCCTCACCCGGCGAAATGAGGAAAATGGGGAAATCGAAGGGGATCTGGCCCACCACTGGGAGTGTCTGGGCCCCTGTCACTGGCGCTTCTATCTGCGCCCGGCGGTGCGCTTTCACCACGGCCGCGAGCTGGTGGTGGAGGATGTGATGGAGAGTCTGCTGGCCCTGCGGGATCGCCCGCTGTTCGCCCATCTGGATCGGCTGGAGAGCCCTTGGCCGCGCACGCTGGATCTCTATCTCGACAGCCCGGATCCCTGGCTGCCCCACCTGCTGGCGGAGCCGGTGGCGACCATTTTGCCACGGGAGCTCAAGGGGGAGGCGGGCTTTGCCCTGCAACCGGTGGGCACAGGCCCATACCGGGTGGCCGCCAACGATCCCCTGCATCTTTGCCTTGCGGCGTTTGACGACTACTTCGGCCTGCGCGCCCTGCTCGACGAGATCGATATCTGGATGCTGCCTGAGCTTGCGGAGCGACTGGAGACCCACCTGCAGCTGGGGCGCGACAGCCCTGAGCTCGGTACCATGCGCGGCGAATCGGAGCTGGAGTCGGGCTGCTACTTCCTGCTGCAGGACGATCGTTCCGGATCCTTGCAGGATCCCTCGCTGCGCCAGTGGCTCGGCCAGCTGCTCAATCCGGTAGCCCTGATGGGGCGGGTCGCCCCCGAGTTGCAACGGGGCTGGACCAGCGCCCTCGGTCTGCTGCCCCACTGGCGCGAAGCACTGCCCGCGCCCTTGCCCACACCGGCGCAGTTGCCGACGACCTTGGTGCTGGCCTGTTTCAACCAGCATCTGGAGTTCAACGAGTGCGCCAACGCCATGAGCAGCCTGCTGGCCGAACAGGGGATCCGGCTCGAGGTGCGCACCCTCGATTACGGCCGTTGGGTGAGTGGCGAGGATGAAGACGTGGATCTCTGGCTCGGCACCCTCAACCTCGAACATGCCGGCCCCTTTGCCCCCTACGCCTGGTTGCAGGGCACCCCGTTGCTGCGCAAGGTGTGGAGCAGTCAGCATGAGTTGTGGCAAGGGTTGATGCAGTGGCGCGCCAGCGGTGAGGAGCCTGGCCCCCGCGCCCTGCTGGCAACTGTGCAGCAGCAGAGCTGGTTTGTGCCGCTGTTCCACCAC
Organism: Aeromonas sp. FDAARGOS 1414; assembly: GCF_019047065.1. NCBI lineage: Bacteria > Pseudomonadati > Pseudomonadota > Gammaproteobacteria > Aeromonadales > Aeromonadaceae > Aeromonas > Aeromonas sp. FDAARGOS 1414. The sequence continues at coordinate 3,984,841 of NZ_CP077210.1, forward strand.
TGGCTGGAGCTGGAGAGCCGGGTCGGCGTGCACGGGGTGCGGATGACGGCGCTCGGCTGGTTCGATTTTCGCAGCGCCTGGTTGCGGCCGGAACTGGCTGTCAGCACTTGGGATAAGACGGGGAGGCTTGAGTCCTGATGCGGGGCGCGTTAGCCTGATCGCGGTTCAATGACAAGGAGTCAACCCATGCTGGAAATGCAGATCCAACCCCGCTTTCAGGAGACGGATGCCCTCGGCCATATCAACAATACGGTGCCGGCGGTCTGGTTCGAATCGGCGCGGGATCCCCTGTTCCGGATCTTTTCCCCCGATCTGGATGTGCATAACTGGCATCTGATCATCGCGGGCTATACGGTGCAGTTCAAACGGGAGCTGTTCTACGGCCAGCCGGTCACCATCAAGACCGGCGTGCGCCGCATCGGCACCAGCTCATTTACGGTCTGGCAGGAGGCCTGGCAGGGCGGCGAACTGGCCGTCACCGCCGAAACGACCCTGATCCATTTTGACTACCGGACCCGCCAATCCCTGCCCCTGAGCGATGTTCACCGGGAAGGGCTGCGGGCCTGGCTGACAGAGAGTTAACCACGGGCCGGATGGCCCATCACAGGAGTGTTATGTACAACTCAATGCGCAACACAGCGATCGCGCTGACCCTGGGATTCTGCTCCCTCCCTTCTCTGGCCGCTTCTCTCGCCGAGCAGTTTACCCTGATGGAGAAGGGGGCCGAGAGCGCCCTCGATATCCGTCAATTCAGCCATGACGGCGTCGATATCAAGGCCTGGATCGATGGCGCCCCCGTCATCATCGCCGTGCCCATCATGAACGAGCTGGGCAAGCTGGAAGGGGAGAGCCGCTACTACTTCAAGGGCGGCAAGCTGTTCGGGGTCAAAGAGCCCGCCGCCCAGTTCGCTTTTGACGACAGCGGCAAGCTGACCCAATGGCTGGACGAGAAGGGCCAGCCCGCCGAGTTTGTCAGCAAGATGAGCATGCAGCAGCGTCAGGAGTGGCTCACCAAGCGGGCCGCCGAGCTGAGCAAGCTGTTCGCGCCGAGCGCGGCCGAGCAGAGGGCGGCCAAGGGTGGCGTCAAGCTGAAGGGGGCGGATCTCGCTCACTGGCTCTGCAACGGCAAACTGATGGATCTTGCCCATGGCGACAAGGTGATCTTCGAGCAGGATAAGCTGAAGATTGGCGAGCAGGGGATCGAGGGGGAGGTCTCCCTGCGTCAGGATAAGGGGTGGCAGGAGTTGAGCCTCAAGTGCGAGGTGCAGGGCACTCAGGTGACCCGCCTCACCTGGCAATCTTTACCGGCAACCAACAAGCCGCAATAAGTGCACCACAGCAAGGGGCCCATCGTGGGCCCCTTGTCATTGGCTCATTGTTCCCCCAGCTTGAGCCGGGTGAGCGCCTCGACCCGGCGCCACTGTCCGGGTTCGAACCAGCGGGCCAGCAGCTCCTGTTGCTGTTCGGCCCGGGCCTCGTTCGGCAGTTGCCTGAGTTCGGCCAGAAAGCCGCTGAGCTGCTCCTCGAACCCTTGCCGGTTCTGCTCCAGCTGGCGCATCCGATCCACCGCTTCCGGCCCCCCCGTCTCCAGCAGCAGGGCATCCCGTTTGGCTGGCTCCATCTGTGCCAGCTCTTGCAACTCTTCAAGCAGGCGGCTGTTGGCCTCAGCCTCGCGAAACCAGCCCGGTTGCTCCGCCAGCCAGAGATCCAGCTCGCTGGCCAGCTGCGACTTGTCGCTGTCTCTTGCTTCCGCCAGCGCCCTGCGGCGCAGGGTCAGCTGCTCCATCAGTCGATCCTCGGCAAACAGCTGGGCCTGCTCGGCCGGGGTAAAGCTCTGCTGGCGCAGCTGCTCCCGCTCGTCAAACAGGATCTGCAAGCTGGCGAGGGAGATTTCGGTGGGCACCGTCAGGCTGCTCTGGGCGGAGACAAAGGTGCGATAGCGCGCCTGCAGGGCATCGGCGGCCTCCTGCTCGGGATCGTGCGGGTGGCTCTGTGCATGCTGATTGGTTTGAGCCTGTGATGAGTCTGCCGTCGGTGCTGTGGGCCAGAGCAACACCCCGCCAAGCAGCAGGGTGATGGCGCAGGGCACGACGAGCAGGGTGGCGATCTTCATAGTCCCAGCTCCTTGAGACGGTTGGCATGCTGGCGATAGAGGGTGACCGGATCGGTCTCGAACAGATGGTGGATGCCGAATGACTGGTTCACTTCGTCCAGATGGTTCATCCGGTAGTCGGTGCCGATCACCTTGCCGAGGTGACTGCTGCAGACTCCGACCAGCCCGTCATTGGGCTCCTTGAAGAAGGCGCCGGTCAGCGCCAGCGCAGGATCCACCGGATCCAGCAGATTGGTCAGGTTGCCGCGCCCGCTCCAGGAGAAGTAGTAGACGCCGTTGCTGGCCTGCATCGGCCCCTCGCCGCAATAGCGGCTGGGCAGCCCCTCCGGGTAGCGCTGGTTGAACTGGCTGGCCCCCTTGCTAGTGAGGGCATCGAGGGCGGCGACCGGATCTTGCGGCAGCTGGCTCCCGCCCGAGAGCAGCGAAATCATGTCGGAGAGGGCGTGGGCTGCGGCGGCCGCCAGCTTCTCAGCGGCCGAGCCGGGGGCGGCATTGGCCCGTACCAGATCGGCAATCTCGGAGCCGTAGTTGACCCCGCCGACGCTGGTGGCGGAGGCGACCAGCTCGGGGGCGACCGAAGCGACATAGCGGATGGTCGGGCCGCCATGGGAGTGGCCGATCAGGTTGACCTTCTCGGCGCCGGTGGCGGCCAGCAGCAGTTCAATCTGGGCGAGCAACTGCTCCCCCCGCTGCTCGGAGCTGGCGGTAGCAGATACCTGAGCCACGTAGACCTTGGCGCCATCGCGGCTCAGGGCTTGCGGAATGCCGTAGAAGTAATCGACCCCGAGCAGCTTGTCGAAGCCGAACAGGCCGTGCACCAGCACTATGGGGTAGCGGGTCTGGGTGTATCCGCTGGCGTGTGCCAGCATGGGCAGGGTGCAGAGCAGCACCAGAAGCCATCTCTTCATCATCAGCATCCTTGTTGATTCGTGAGGAACAGATTGTGTGGCGTACTCCATGTTCGCCGGTGCCAGTATGGTGGCTGCTGACGGGAGAGGCTGTGAGGGGGATCGCAACTCGGGAGTCAAAAGGGATTCAGGGGGCGGGCGGGGAGGCTGTGCTCCCCGCCCTGCGGCTTATTGCCACGCCACCAAGTGATACTGCTTTTTGCCCCGGCGCAGCAGCAGGTAGCGGCCAAACAGCCGATCAGTGGCACTCAGCTGATCATCTTGCTTGAGCACACCATTGAGGCTGATAGCGCCCGCCGCCAGCAGCTCGCGGGCGATGCGTTTGGAGTTCGCCAGACCGCAGCTGACCAGCAGGCTGACCAGATCCGTCTCGCCGCTGACGGTGCTGCACGGCATGCCATCCTGCGCCAGCTGGGCCAGATCGCTCTCGCCGAGGCGGGCCACATCGCCGCTAAACAGTAACTCGCTGATGCGCTGCACCGCCGCCAGCGCCGCCTTGCCGTGTACCAGCTCGGTCAGCTCGTTCGCCAACACCTGCTGGGCCTGCTTTCGCCCCTGCCGCTTCGCATCTTCCGCCTCCAGTGCATCAATCTCGCTCAGCGACATAAAGCTGTAGTAGCGCAGGAAGCGGTAGACATCCTCATCCGCGGTGCCGAGCCAGAACTGGTAGAAGGCGTAAGGGGAGGTGAGCGCCGGATCGAGCCAGACCGCGCCCCCTTCGGTCTTGCCGAACTTGGTGCCGTCTGCCTTGGTGATGAGGGGCAGGGTCATGCCGTGCACCTGCGCCTGATGGAGGCGACGGGTCAGATCCATGCCGCTGGTGATATTGCCCCACTGGTCGTTGCCGCCAATCTGCAGGGTGCAACCGAGCCGCTGGTGCAGCACCGCAAAGTCGTAGGATTGCAGCAGAGCGTAGGAGAACTCGGTGAACGAGATGCCCTGATCCGGGCGAGCCAGCCGCTGACGCACCGACTCCCGCGCCAGCATGGCGTTGACCGAGAAGTGCTTGCCGATATCCCGCAGAAAATCGAGGGCGGACATCTGCCCCATCCAGTCGCCATTGTTGACCAGTTGCGGGGCCGACAGGCCATCATCGGCGGGCAGCAGCGCCCTGATTTGGGCCGACAGGCTGGCGACCCAACCCTGCACGTTATCGGCACTGTTGAGGCTGCGCTCGGTCGCCTTGAAGCTGGGATCGCCGATAAGGCCGGTTGCCCCGCCCACCAGTGCCACCGGGGTGTGCCCAGCCAGCTGGAAGCGGCGCAGCATCAGCAGTGGCACCAGATGGCCGATATGCAGGCTGCCGGCAGTGGGATCGAACCCGCAATAGACGGTGCGCGGGGTGGCAAGATGATCGGCCAGGGCTGCCGGGTCGGAATTCTGGGCCACAAGGCCGCGCTCGGTCAGCTCATCGAGCAGGTGGGGGTTGATCATGGGTTCTCCAACAGCAGGGTGAAAGCCGTCATCCTCGCCGTTCTGGCTGGTGGCGGATATGTCCCCTCAGGGACAGTTTTGCCACTCTCGTGCTAGCATTCAGCCATAGCGGGGAATCGCTCCCCGTCACCGGAAACGTGCCACCATGACCCAGCCATTCACCACAGATGCCTTGACCCGCAGCATGACCGAGGTAGTCGATGCCCTGCACAGCAGCGCCTTTGCGGCGGCGCTGGTGCGGCTGATCCAGCAGCAGGTGGCGTTTGATTGTGCCCTGCTGCTCGGGGTGGGGCAGCGGCCCGTCTACCTCTACGACAACCTCAACCATCAGCGGGCTCTGCTGTTTGATCGCTACCTCACCAGCCACTTCAGTCAGGATCCCTTTATGCAGGCGCTGGAGCAGGGCTTGCCTGCCGGCGTCTGGACCCTGGCGCAGGTCTCCCAAGGGCGGCTCGATCCCGAATATCGCCACCACTTCTATCAGGCCACCGGCTGGCAGGAGGAGGTGGGGCTGATCCTGCCGGTGCGGGACGGACTGACACTGATGCTGTTTCTCGGGCGACTCGACAAGCGCAGTACCCTCAGCCGTGACGAGCAGGCTAGGCTGGAGCAGCTGTTCCCGCTGGTGCATTCGCTCTGTCGTCAGCAGTGGCGGCAGAGCCAGCCGCTGTTGGCCCAGAGCACTGCGCTGCCAGACAGCGCCAGCCTCCGGAGTGCGGTGGAGCAGGCGATGGCGAGTGTCGGGGGGGATCTGCTCACCCGGCGCGAGCGGCAGGTGGCGGAGTTGCTGCTGCAGGGGCTGGATACGGAGGCGATTGCCGCGGAGCTCGGGATTGGCAGCGGCACGGTGAAGAATCACCGCAAGCATCTCTATGGCAAACTGCGGCTCGGCTCGCGGGCCGAGCTGTTTCATCTCTTCCTCAACCATCTGATCACCACAGAGGGAAGAGGATGAACCGGGGTTACTCGATCTTCGGTAGCGGCTTATCGCTTTGGGGAAGGTTACTGAGCCGCTGGTAGCGTTCCATCAACTGCCGGTATTCGCTACCGAGACGAACCTGATCGAGGGCTTGTTGCAACCGGGCGACCTGCTGCCGATCCGCCCGCGGGTTGAAAGCAAAGCAGTTGTCCTGTTCCTCCAGCACTGCGACAGAGATGAAATCTTCCGCGGCAAATCCCAGAGCTTTCAGTTGATGGAATAACATCACCTCGTTGCCTGCTACCAGATCTGTACGGGCCATGATGAGCTGGCGTACCACCTGCTCCATGCGCTCCACCGCCATCATGTTGCCCGGGCTGATGCCGCGGTTGAGCAGTAACTGCTCCCCCACGTCAGCCTGCATTACCCCTACCTGCAGTTTGGCCAGATCCCCCTTGCCGGTCACTCTGGGGGCATCCTGTTTTCGTCCGACCAGCGTCACTCGCGAGTGGCTGATGGGGCAAACCCATAGGAAATGGGGATCACGCTCTTTGGTTCTGGCGGTGGTAAAAAGAACGGCCTCCGGTTGCTGGGTCAGCAGATACCAACCGCGGGCCCATGGCAGAAATTGGATCGGTTGCTCCGGCTCCCCCAGCTCGCGCCACATCAGCCGCAGCAGCTCAACTGCCAGCCCGATGGGCTTGCCCTCCTTGTCCAGCCCGTTGAGGGGCATGTTCTGCTCCGAGTAATAGATAAAGGCGGACCGTGCGGGGAAGCTGGTCAGCAGGAGCAGGGCGATAAGGGCCGCGAGCAGGGATCGCATGGCGCACTCCTTGTGCAGGGAATTACCTATCAGTCTATGTGTCCTTGGCCGGAAGTTCATAGTCGGGTCGCGGATACCGCGACAGGCCACCTTGCGGTGACCTGTCGGTTTATTTTAGCAGGGCCTCCATCTCCGCCTCTGCCTTGGCGCGAGCCTCGGCTTCTGCTGCTATGGCGGCATCGGTGGCGCTCTCTCCGGCCGTATGGGGAGCGGCGGTGCTGACTGCCTGTTTGGCAGGAACGACAACAGCCTTGGTGGCCTCTTGCGTCGCGGTCGCAGCGGCGCTGCTGACGGCTTGCTTGGCAGGAGCGGCAACGGCCTTGGTGGCTTCTTGCGTCGCGGTCGCAGCTGCGCTGCTGACGGCTTGTTTGGCAGGAACGGCAACGGCCTTGGTGGCTTCTTGCGTTGCGGTCGCAGCGGCGCTGCTGACGGCCTGTTTGGCAGGAGCGGCAACTGCCTTGGTGGCTTCTTGCGTCACGGTTGCGGCGGCGGTGCTGACGGCTTGTTTGGCAGGAGTGGCAACGGCCTTGGTGGCTTCTTGCGTTGCGGTGGCGGTGGCGCTGCTCACCGCCTGTTTGGCGGGTGCAGTGACTGCGGTGGTTGCACTACGGGTCAGATCGGTCGCGCTTTGGCTTACCGCTTGGGTGGCCTGCCCTGTGGCGTTGGCGGCTGTGCCGCTGATAGCCTGACTTGCACTGTTGGTCAGCGAGCCGGTGACGCCGCGGGTCACTGTGCCCAGAGCGCTGCCAAGGGAGAAGGGGGAGGCGCCACTCTGACTGGTCGCCGCCCCGGTCAGGGCATTGGCCGCCGGGGTGAGCTGGCTGGTGGGGGTCTGCCAGCCCTGCATGGCGGTTGGCCAGGTCGGTGCCGTGCCCGCCAGATTTTCGCCGAAGGTCAGGGTGGTGCCATCCCCTTTTTGCAGCAATACAGACATCTGGTTGGTTTGCGAGTTCCACACCATCCCCGCCTGCTTGGCGATATCCGGCACGGGCGCATACTCGGAGACCACATAGAAAAGCGGCCCCTCCTGCTGTAACTTGTCGGCCGTCTTGAGCAACTGCATGGTGCTGTCGTAATTGGGGCCAAGGATGGCGGTCATCCGATCCTTGATCAGGGGTTGTTCGAACAGATTGACCTCGTTCGGGTCAAAGCCGACCAGCGGCTTGAGCAGGGCCCACATCAGCTGGCTGGTGGGGCTCATCATCAGCAATGGAGCAACGCAGGCGGACAACATCAGGCTCAGGCAGGCAGCCTTGAGCAACGGCATGATACGCATTGGGATAATATCCAAATAACGATTTGATAAATAAGGTTATATTTTGTCAGGACGTGACAAATTCACCGGGAGTTTGCGCGTGGCAGCGAGAGACTGCCCACAGGCGCTGGCAGGCTACCATATTGGTTCCACAATGCCAGCAGGCTGTATGATTATCCGTCAAGTAAACTCGGGGCCGGGTTGATTGCTGGAGTGGGCCTGAGAGTCTGGCGTTCCCCTGCGATGGTGCTGCCAGTGGCCACATGGCAGCAAAACCAGAAGAGGATTTCAGGGGGCCAGTGAGGCTTTTCTTGATCCAGCTAAAGACATGGACGTGATCCCTGTCGCATAATGCAGCTCCTTTCTACTCTTGGCTGGAACCTAAGAAATGGCTCGTCGCTCTTCCAATGCACAACGTCGTCGCAGTAGCTGGTGGTACAAACGCCTGTTGGCAAGGGAGCGGCAAGAGCGCGAAGCGCGTTCCGTCCGGGATTGATAAAGCATTGAAAAACGGAGCGTTTGCTCCGTTTTTTTTCACCTATGAAACTGGCTGAATGGCTCAGTGTGCAGCCCTGTCTGCCGACAATAAATCACTCTGACCGTGCCGGTTGTATGGACTGATGCGATGGATGATGCATGATGGACGTTTCGAGAAGGAGCCTCATATGCAGATTACCATCCGTCATGCCGAATCCGCCGATGCCCCCGCCTTGCGGGATCTCTATGCCATGCCCAATGCCCAGGCGGGCACTTTGCACTTGCCTATGTCTCCCCTTAGCCAGTGGCAGAAGCGGTTGGAGAGTGACAGCGTGGTGGCACTGGTCGCCGATGTTGACGGCTTGCTGGTAGGCCAGCTCTCGCTGCTGGTTGAGCCCAATCCGAGACGCAAGCATGTGGCCTGTATCGGTATGGGGGTACGGGATGACTGGGCAGGCAAGGGGGTGGGCTCTGCCCTGATGGCTGCGGCGTTGGATCTGGCCGATAACTGGCTCAACCTGCACCGGATTGAGCTGACCGTCTATACCGACAATGAGGCCGCACAGGCGCTCTATCGCAAGTTCGGTTTCACGCAGGAGGGGCTGGCTCGTGACTATGCCTTCCGGCAAGGGCGCTATGTGGATGTGTTCTATATGGCCAGAGTTGCGGGGGGCGTCAGTCGCTAATGGCATGGTCGATTATCAGGCCAGATTGCGCCCGGTGATCCGGGCGCTGGAGCAGAATCCCGAGCTCTGCCTCAGTGAGGCGGCCAGTCTTGCGGCGCTCTCCAGCTATCACTTTCATCGGGTCTTTACCGCCGTCACCGGTGAAACCCCGACCGAGATGCAGCGCCGCCTGCGGTTGGAGCGGGCTGCTCGCTCTCTCTGCTACAGTCGCGACCCGATCACCGAGATTGCCTTTTCGGCCGGTTTTGCCAGCTCACAGGCCTTTGCCAAGGCGTTTCGCAAGCAGTTTGCCATGGCACCGGGGATGTTGCGCCGCCAGCCGTCACTCTTGCAACTGAGCAAGAATGGACACGCGGCTGCCCGGGTCTCTGATTATGCTGAAGGCCGTTCCAGTGAAAGGAGGCTACAGATGAAAACCGAACAGATGGCTGCGCGCACTCTGGCCTATATCCGGGTCACCGGCCCTTACGGCATAGGCTATGAGCCGGTGTGTGACCAGCTCTATCAATGGGCTGTCGGGTTGGGCTTGGCCGAAGGGGAGTGGATCTTCATCTACCACGACAACCCCGAAGTGACGGCTCCCCAGCAGTGCCGCACCGATATTTGCGTCACCGTGCCGGCGGGCACCAGGGGAAGTGGCAATGTGGAGATCCAGCAGCTGGCGGGCGGCCGCTATGGCCAGTCACGTTTTACCGTGACCGACCCGGCCCAGTACCCCGCACTCTGGCAGCAACATATCGGTGAGGTGGTAGCGGCCGGTTTCGAATTTGATGATCGACCCTGTTTCGAGCTCTATCACAGCTTCGATCCGGTGACCAAGGTTGCGGATGTGAGCTTTTGCTCCAGCCTAAAGGGTTAGGGCACAACAAGACGTAAGGGATGGTACAGAGCATCGCGCAGAAATTAGAGAGCCGGACAGTGTCCGGCTCTTTTGCATCTGGCGGTTGGGCGGCGGTTAGCGCTGGAACCCCTTCTGGGCGAACTTGGGGCGGGCGTTCATGATCTGCTCCACCTGTTCGTCGCTCATCTTGCCACGCGACAGCCCCAGCACCTTGTAGGTGAGCAGCGGTCGGGCGGGCAGGGCGATCATCAGGGCGCGGATCTGGTTCTCGTCATCCTTATCTCGGGTCGGCTTGCCGTAGGCATAGGTGAGGACGCCGGCATCCATCAGGTTTTTGACGGCGGGCTCGGTGATCGGCAAGTTTATGACGCTTTTACGCTGTAGCACGAACTCGCGCAGCACCGCCTTTTCGTTGAAGTCGAGGAAGCCGATCATCTGGGCCAGCTGGTCCTGCTGACGGCGCGCCTGCCACTCTTCGCAAGCCCACTCCCAGGCGATCAGGAAGCCCTGACTGCAGAAGTAGGAGATGGCGATCAGCATGCCGACCCCCAGCCAGGCCGCATGATCCGCAGCCCACTGGCTGACGGCCCCTTTCATCAGCCCGGCCGGAAACAGCAAAATGATGCTGCAACAGAGCAACAACCAGACCATTAGCCAATTGAGGCGGCTGAGTTGATAGAAATGTTGGATCCACCGTTTCATTGTTCATCCTTCCCAAACTGTTGTGGATAGTGAACTACCTACAGCAATCGGTGTGCCAACAGCGTAATGGCGCCGGGGAGGGGAGGCTGGCGATACATTTCCTTACAACTTATTGAATGAGTTATCAGTAATTTGCCTTGTGAGGTGACGGTCGAGTTGGTAAAACGTCCCCTCAGTCATTGGGGAGTAGCAACCCGCCCGTATTCCGGGCCGGGCCCATGTCAACACTCTTGGATCCTCGCATCCATGGCATGGGCGGCGATAGGCACTATCGCTCTGCAAGACCTTTGGCCTCGATATGCACGCCAGCCGGGCGAGCCATGTCGGGTCCATCGGTTATTCTGCTCGCCTGGCGGTATCTATTATGTTGATTACCCTGCTGTTATTTCTCGTCTCTGCGGTCACCATCTACCTTGCCTGCGAATACTTCGTTAACGGCATCGAATGGACCGGACACCACTTCAAACTCTCGCAAAGTGCCACTGGTTCGCTGCTGGCTGCACTGGGTACGGCGCTGCCCGAATGCATCGTCACCCTGACCGCCCTGCTGATAGGCAATACAACCGCCCAGCAGGAGATCGGCATCGGCGCCGCCCTCGGCGGGCCGCTGGTGCTGGCCACCATCGGCTATGGTGCGGTCGGTCTCACTCTGCTGCTTTGCATGGGGCGTACCGAGCGCGCCATCAATGGGGAGGTACAGCGCGAGATTGGCCGGGATCAGCGCTGGTTTATGGGAATCTTTCTGGTGGCCACTGTACTGGGTCTGGTCGCCTTTACCGGCAAGAGCTGGCTGGCCCCGCTCTTCCTGCTGGTCTACCTCGTCTATGTAAGGCGCGAGCTGAAGCAGAGCGACAGCCATGAGGTCGAGCTGCCGGAGCCCCTCAAGCTGGCCCCAGATGCCGGGATCCCGCCCCTTGGCAAGGTGCTGCTGCAGACGCTGGCTGCGTTAGTGGTGGTGGCGCTGGCGGCACAGCTGTTTGTCCATCAGCTGGAGAGCATGGGCGAACTGTTTGGCCTCTCGCCGGTGCTGGCGGCCCTGCTGTTGAGTCCGGTGGCGACCGAGATGCCGGAGCTGATGAACGTGCTGATCTGGGTGCGACAGGGCAAGAATCGGCTGGCGCTGGCCAATATCTCCGGGGCCATGATGATCCAGGGCACTATCCCCAAGGCCTTCTGCTTGATCTTCACCCCCTGGTTGCTGGATGGTGCCATGATGGCCTCCTCGCTGGTGACGCTGCTGGCGGTGGGGTTGCTCTGGTGGGGGTTCAGAAAGGGAGTGATGACCGCCGGGCGGTTGGCGCTGGTGGGTCTGCTCTATCTCGGCTTCTGCGGCTGGCTACTGGTGAGCTGAAGCGAGAAGCGCGGATATGAAAAAGCCCCCTTGGGTCAGGGGGCTTTGCTGTCGCGGTTGGTCGCGGCGCTTACAGGGCGGCGATCTCGGCCTGCTGGGCTTCCAGCTTGGTCAGCTGGAGACGGTAATCTTCCAGCTTCTCGCGCTCTTTGGCGATGACCGCTTCCGGCGCCTTGGCGACGAAGGCTTCGTTGCCGAGTTTGCCTTCGATACGGCCGCACTCGCCCACCAGACGGGCAACCTCTTTAGCCAGACGGGCCAGTTCGGCATCCTTGTCGATGAGACCGGCCATCGGGATCATCAGCTCGGTGGCACCGATCAGCTTCTTCACTGACAGCGGGGCGGTTTCACCGTCCGCCAGAACGCGGATGGACTCCAGACGGGCCAGCGACTTGAGGAAGGCCTCGTTGTCAGCGGCGCGCTGGGCATCCTTGGCATCGCACTGGAGCAGCACGTTGAGGGGCACGCTCGGGGCCACGTTCATCTCGGCGCGGATGTTGCGGATACTGACGATGAACTCCTTCACCCACTCCTGATCCGCCATCGCGGCTTCGTCCACCTTGGCGGCGTCGAACTCCGGGAAGGCCTGAATCATGATGGTGTCGGCGTGTACGCCAGCCAGCGGGGCGACCGATTTCCAGATGGTCTCGGTGATGAACGGGATGATCGGGTGCGCCAGACGCAGCAGGGTCTCGAGGACGCTGACGAGGGTGTGGCGGGCAGCGCGTTGATCGGCCTCGGAACCCTTGGTCAGCACTGGCTTAGTCAGCTCCAGATACCAGTCACAGAACTGGTTCCAGATAAATTCGTACAGCACGCCAGCCGCGATATCGAAGCGATAGGTATCGAGGGCGGTGCGGAAGTCACGGATGGCCACTTGCAGCTGGGACTGGATCCAGCGATCTGCCAGACTGAACTGCATCTCGCCACCGGCAAAACCGCAATCCTGATCTTCGGTGTTCATCAGTACATAGCGGGAGGCGTTCCACAACTTGTTGCAGAAGTTGTTGTAGCCATCCAGGCGCTTCATGTCCCAGTTGATGTCACGACCGGTAGAGGCCAGCGCTGCCAGCGTGAAGCGCAGGGCGTCGGTACCGTGGGCATCGATCCCTTCCGGGAATTGCTTGGCGGTACGCTTGGCGATCTTCTCGGCCATCTGCGGCTGCATCATGTTGCCGGTGCGCTTCTCCAGCAGATCTTCCAGCGAGATGCCATCGATCATGTCGAGGGGGTCCAGCACGTTGCCCTTGGACTTGGACATCTTCTGGCCCTCTTCGTCACGGATTAGGCCGGTGATGTAGACGGTCTTGAACGGGACTTGTGGCTGGCCGTTTTCGTCCTTGATGAAGTGCATGGTCATCATGATCATCCGGGCAATCCAGAAGAAGATGATGTCGAAGCCGCTCATCAGCACGTCGGTCGGGTGGAAGGTCTTGAGCGCCTCTGTGTTGTTCGGCCAGCCCAGGGTGGAGAAGGTCCACAGGGCGGAGCTGAACCAGGTGTCGAGCACATCTTCGTCCTGACGCAGGGTAGTCACGGACGGGATGCTGTGCTTTGCGCGCACTTCATCTTCGCTGCGGCCCACGTAGACGTTGCCGGCGTCGTCATACCATGCAGGGATGCGGTGACCCCACCACAGCTGACGGGAGACGCACCAGTCCTGAATGTCGCGCATCCAGGAGAAGTACATGTTTTCGTACTGCTTTGGCACGAACTGGATGCGGCCATCTTCCACCGCCTCGATGGCGGTCTTGGCCATCGGTGCCACGCGTACGTACCACTGGTCGGTCAGCATCGGCTCGATGGGCACGCCACCGCGATCGCCGTAAGGCTGCTGCAGCACGTGATCCTTGATCTCGGCCAAGAGGCCCAGCTCGTCCAGCTTGGCGACGATGGCCTTGCGGGCGGCGAAGCGCTCCATCCCGGCGAATTCGGTCGGCAGGGCGGCGTCATAGGCGGTGCTGGGGTTGCCGTTGCTGTCGACCACTTCGGCCTCGGCACGCACGTGGGCGTCCAGGGTGAAGATGTTGATCATTGGCAGGTTGTGGCGCTTGCCCACTTCGTTGTCGTTGAAGTCGTGGGCCGGGGTGATCTTCACGCAGCCGGTGCCCTTCTCCATGTCGGCGTGTTCGTCGGCAACGATGGGGATCAGACGATTCACCAGCGGCAGCAGAATGTGCTGACCGATCAGCGCCTTGTAGCGCGGGTCTTCCGGGTTTACCGCGACGGCGGTATCACCCAGCATGGTTTCCGGACGGGTGGTGGCGACGATCAGGTGATCCTGGCCTTCGGCAGTCTTGGCGCCGTTGGCCAGCGGGTAGCGAAGGTGCCACATGTGGCCCTTGATCTCGCGGTTTTCCACTTCCAGATCGGAGATGGCGGTGTTGAGCTTGGGATCCCAGTTCACCAGACGCTTGCCACGGTACATCAGGCCATCTTCGTAGAGACGGACGAACACTTCCTGCACGGCGGCAGAGAGGCCTTCATCCATGGTGAAGCGCTCGCGCTCCCAATCCACGGAGTCACCCAGACGGCGCATCTGGCGGGTGATGGTGCCGCCGGACTCTTCCTTCCACTGCCAGATCTTGTCGATGAAGGCTTCCCGGCCGTAATCGTGGCGGGTTTTGCCCTCTTCTGCGGCGATCTTGCGCTCAACCACCATCTGGGTGGCGATACCGGCGTGGTCGGTACCCGCCTGCCACAGGGTATTCTTGCCCTGCATGCGGTTGTAGCGGATCAGGGTATCCATCAGGGTTTGCTGGAAGGCGTGACCCATGTGCAGGCTGCCGGTGACGTTCGGCGGCGGGATCATGATGCAGAAGGAGTCTTTGCTGGTGTCGCCGTGGGGCTTGAAGTAACCCTGGGCTTCCCAGTGCTGATAGAGCGCCTGTTCGATGGCGTTGTGATTAAAAGTCTTTTCCATGGTCTCGCCGTAATCTGGATGGATGGAGTCTGGTGTTGATTCTTTATGGATCAATTGGTTGCAGTCAGGGCTGCGCCGGATCCGGTGCGGCAAGGACGGGCTGATCCCTCATTTCGAGGGCATGGCCTGCCTGGCGATAGTGCTTGTAGCGCTCGCGAGCTTGCTGCTTTTGTGTTTCGTCAGTGGGGACAAAATCTACCACTTGAGCGAAGTGTCCTGCAAACAAAGGTGTCGCAGTGGCCAGATTGATGAGGCGGGCGTAGCGCCGTTTCGGTGGCTGATAGCCGATCTCCACCGGGGCCATACCACTTTCGCCTTGCAGCTGGTGCGGCACGAAGCGCTCCGGTGGCAGTTGCCACAACAGCTCGTCCAGACGCAGGGCCTGGGCCTCATCGTTGCAGAACAGGTAGATATGGCCCGTGCCCCACGACTCGGCCGCAAGAGTACAGGCCAGTCGCTCGACCGCAGAGGCCTGCGTGTCATCCTGTTCGCTCATCAGGTAAAAGGTCACTTGGCTCATCAGGTTGATCCCGTTTTGCGGTGACGGAGTGTTGACCGCCTCATGAGGCTGACGGGGCGTTTCCCGTCCGCAACTCACTGATTCAAGAATGAAACAAGGAAGAGGCGGGCCTCTTCCTTGTGGTTCAGGGTAACGCCAACCCTTCCGATGCAGCCATCGGCAGGGGCCGGAGAGTTACTCTTTCTCTTCGATATCCACGCCAGCCCGGTTCAGCAGGAACTGGGTCAGCAGGGGCACCGGACGACCGGTGGAGCCTTTATCCTTGCCACTCTTCCAAGCTGTCCCGGCGATATCCAGGTGGGCCCAGTTGTACTTCTTGGTGAAGCGTGACAGGAAGGCCGCCGCGGTGATGGTACCGGCAGGACGACCGCCGATGTTGGCCATGTCGGCGAACGGGCTGTCGATCTGCTCCTGATACTCGTCGAACAGCGGCAGACGCCAGGCGCGATCACCCGCCTGCTCGGAGGCGTTGAGCAGCTCGTGGGCCAGCGGATTGTGGTTGGCCAGCAGACCCGAGGTGTGGTGGCCCAGCGCGATGACGCAGGCACCGGTCAGGGTCGCCACGTCGATCACTGTTTCCGGATCGAAGCGGTCCACATAGGTCAGCGCATCACACAGTACCAGACGACCTTCCGCATCGGTGTTGAGCACTTCGATGGTTTGGCCGGACATGGAGGTGAGGATGTCACCTGGGCGATAGGCGTTGCCACCCGGCATGTTTTCGCAGCCTGCCAGCACGCCGATGACGTTGATCGGCAGTTGCAGCTGGGCCAGCGCATGCATGGTACCGAGCACGGAGGCGGCGCCACCCATGTCGTACTTCATCTCGTCCATGCCGTCGGCCGGCTTGATGGAGATGCCGCCGGAGTCAAAGGTCAGACCCTTGCCGACCAGCACGATGGGCTTGGCATCCGGATGACCCTTGTATTCGATGATGGCCATCATGGCTTCGTTATCGGAGCCGCGGGCCACCGCCAGGTAGGAGTTCATGCCGAGCTCGGCCATCTCCTGCTCGCCCACCACCTTGGTGGTGATGTTGTCGTAGGCATCGGCCAGACGACGGGCCTGGGAGGCCAGATAGGCCGGGTTGCAGACGTTGGGCGGCATGTTCGCCACGTCGCGGCAGACCCGCACACCCTTGGCCACGGCCAGACCGTGAGCGATGGCTTTTTCACCAATGGTCAGTTCCCGACGCGTCGGCACGTTGAATACCAGCTTGCGCAGCGGGCGACGTGGCTCGGCCTTGTTGGTCTTGAACTGATCAAAGCTGTAGAGGCCCGCCTTGGTGGTTTCTACCGCCTGGCGCACCTTCCAATAGGTATCCCGACCCTTGACGTGCAGCTCGGTGAGGAAGCAGACCGCTTCCATGGAGCCGGTTTCGTTGAGGGTGGTGATGGTCTTGTTGATGATCTGCTTGTACTGGCGTTCGTCGAGTTCCCGCTCCTTGCCGCATCCGACCAGCAGTACGCGCTCGCTGAGCACGCCCGGTACTTGATGCAGCAGCAGCATCTGGCCTGGTTTCCCTTCCAGGTCGCCACGGCGCAGCAGCGAACTGATATAGCCATCGCTGATCTTGTCCAGTTGTTCGGCAACCGGAGAGAGGCGACGCGGCTCAAATACGCCGACTACGACGCAGGCGCTCCGTTGCTTCTCTGGACTGCCACTCTTTACACTGAACTCCATGGAATCTCCTACATCCTAAAGACAAAAGGCACCTTTTATTGAATAATGCGGTGCTTGTTGGGGTATCAGAGGCGGAGCGAACAGCCACAGGCTCCGCAGTTCAAACTGGTAAAAATCCAATATACGGCCCTATTTTTCAGGCATTCGACTAAAAACACAAGTTTACTTGGGAATGACTGTGATCGTTTTCCGATATTTGTTCAGGGAAACCCTGAAAACCCAGCTGGCAGTGTTATTCGTATTGCTGCTTATCTTTGTCAGCCAACAATTTATCAAGATCATCGGTGATGCCGCCGATGGCGAGGTGCCGACACGTCTGGTCTCCACCCTGCTGCTGCTCAACTTGCCCAATATGGCGCTGTTGATGCTGCCTATCAGTCTCTTTTTAGCCATTTTGTTTGCCCATGGTCGCCTCTACGCCGAAAGCGAGATGACGGTGATGCATGCGGTGGGTTTCAGCCACCGTTTCGTAATGCGCAGCGCCATGTTGCTGGCCTTGCTGACCGCTGCAGTCGCAGCGTTCAACACCGGCTGGATCGCCCCGCAGGCCAAGGAGCGAGAGTATCAGGTGATCGACGAGTTCAAGTCGGATCCGGGGATCTCTTTCCTGCAGGCGGGCCGCTTTATGGAGCTCGACAAGGGGCGCCTGGTTGCCTATATCCAGGATTTGAACGACAACGGCTCGAAGCTGCAGAAGATCTTCGTGCTGCAGCGGGCCGAAGGCAGCAACCCCCCTTCGGTGGTGGTGGCCAGCGAAGGGGTGGTGACGATCGATGAGAATGGTCTGCAGTGGCTGACTCTGAAGGATGGTTCCCGCTATGAAGGCAACTTCTCCGGCAAGCAGTTCCAGATCTCCGATTTTCGCGAGTATGGTCTGGTGATCCGTCAGCAGGAGATGGAGCGCTCCAACCGCAAGGCGGCGGCCAAACCCACCATGGAGCTGCTGGGTACCCAGGAAAACGACATGATGGGTGAATTGCAATGGCGTATCTCGCTGCCCCTCTCCATTCCGGTGCTCACCCTGCTGGTAGTTCCGCTGGCTCGGGTCAACCCCCGTCAGGGGCGCTACGCCAAGCTGTTGCCGGCCATCATGCTCTATCTCTCCTACTTCCTGCTGCTCAGTGCTGCCCGCTCGGCTATCGACAGTGGCCGGTTGCCCTACTGGCCGGGGATGTTCCTGGTTCCGCTCGGTTATCTGCTGTTTATTGGCCTGCCCCTCAATTTGCAGGGCACCAGCTGGTGGAACGGGGTAAAGAGCAAATATTTCATAAACAAATCAAAATGATGAAGCCACATAGGAACTACCGCTGATGTTTGGCATTCTCGATAGATATATCGGCAGGGTCATTTTTATGTCGATCCTGCTGTGTGAGCTCACGCTCGTTGGTCTTGCGGCGCTCATCAAGTATGTGGAACAGCTCAAGTCTGTCGGAGAGGGCAACTACGACATGCTCAATGCTCTCTACTATGTGTTGCTCTCCATGCCCAAGGAGGCGGTGCTCTTCTTCCCGCTGGCGGCACTGCTGGGCGGTCTGATCGGTCTGGGCCAGCTGGCGACCAGCTCCGAGCTGGTGGTGATGCAGGCGGCGGGCCGCTCCAAGATCAGTATTGTAATGGCGGCGCTCAAAACCGCGATCCCGCTGATGATCCTGGTAGGACTGATGGGGGAGTATGTGGCCCCTGTCGCCAAACGGATGGCGGATGATATCCGTGCCGGTGCCATGTCGGAAGGGCGGCTTACCGTCTCGGCCTACGGGGTGTGGGCACGGGATGGCAACAACTTCGTTAATATCAACGGGGTGCGCAACGATGGTGCCCTGACCGGCATCACCCTCTATCGTTTCACCCCCGAGCGCAAGCTGATCGACGTGGTGCAGGCACGGGAGGGGGTATTTGAAAGGCATCACTGGCTGCTCAAGCAGACGCAGGTTACCCGCTTCGACGACCCGGCTCAGATCCGCAGTGAAGAGCACGACAAGATGGAGTGGAGCTCGGAGCTGACGCCCAAGCAGCTGGGGGTGGTGAGTATCGACCCCGAGAATCTCTCGGTCTCCGGTCTGCTCGACTACATCGGTTACCTGGACGCCAACAAGCAGGATGCCGGTCGCTACAAGCTGGAGATGTGGCGCAAACTGCTGTCACCGCTCTCGGTGGTGGCGATGATCCTGCTGGCCTCTTCTTTCATCTTCGGCCCGTTGCGTTCGGTGAGCATGGGGGCGCGGATGCTGATGGGGATCATGACCGGTTTCGCCGTCTATGTGAGTGATCGGGTGTTTGGCCCCATCAGTCTGGTCTATGCGGTACCGCCCATTCTGGCGGCTGTCGCGCCCAGCCTGCTGTTTGGCGGCATCTCCTTCTACATCCTCAGCCGCAAGCAGTAATTCACACGTGGTAATACAAAGAGGGCACCTGCTGGTGCCCTCTTTCGTTATTGCATTGATCCGGTATTACTTGTTCAACAATTCCAGATTGGCCTCTTTGCTCAGCACAATCACTTCGCATTCGGCCCAGATATCCTGGAACGCCCGTGGGCGCTTGCGGTTGAACAGGCACATCAGGTTGCCCAGACCAAAGGCGGCAGTGGCGAGACGGATCAGCGCCTGGGTAATACGGATATGGCTGCCATCTTCGTTCTGAATGCGCAGCCGCCAGGCGCGCATGCCGACGGTCTGGCCAGCGCGGGTCCAGAACCAGGTGTAGAAACCGCAGATGACGAAGGCGAGCCACAGGGTGTAGATCAGGCTCAGGGGGTGGCGGGTCAGCAACCAGACGGTATCTTCACCCGCCGGTACGCTTGCCATGCCGGTGATCAGCAACAGCTTGGCGACACCCATGCCGATAAAGCCAGCGATGATCAGCAGCGAAGTCACCACCAGCGCATCATAGATGAGGGCGCCGAGGCGACGCAGCAGACCCGCTGACGGGTATGGCTGAGTGGCAGGAGAGGGGGATTTTAGTTGGACTTTTTTAGGCTCGGCCATCGTTTTTATTCCATTAAGATGATGGCGGCATTCTATGTAACTGGCCCCGCATCGGCAAGGCGTTGAATAAATGAACAAACGGGAGTGTTCAATCGAAAAACACCTTGCATGGCATCGCGCCATTCGTATAATCCCTCGCAGTTGCCCGGGTGGCGAAATCGGTAGACGCAGCGGATTCAAAATCCGCCGGTGAATAACCGTGTCGGTTCGAGTCCGACCCCGGGCACCATTCTTTTCCCTGTTTGGTCAACAGGTTACAGCGCTCAATAGCGCTCCTGCTCAAAGTTTCTGCGGTTGATAACTCTCATTCATGTGCAAATATGTGCAAGAGGCTTCAACCAATGGCAAGCATCCAAGTTCTCACTCGAAAAACCGGCAAGTCCTATCGCGTTCAGTTCATGCGTAACGGCAACCGTGTATCCAAAGTTTTTACCCGCAAAAAAGACGCAGAGCAGTTCCTGGCTCAGATCACTGTATCTGACGAGCTGGCAGATGCCTTAACCAACGTCACCCTCACCAGTACCACCATTCAACAAGCTATCCATGAGTACCTTGAACAGCACAAGGGACGGGACAAATCTGTACCACAGCGTCTGGGCTGGTGGGCTGAACATCTCGGCGACAAGACGTTGAACAAGGTAAATCGCCAGCGGATCAAAAACGCCATCTCGATTCTGGAGGCAGAGGGGAAAGCGCCTGCGACCCTGAACCGCTACAAAGCAGCGTTGTCAGCAGTCTTTGCCTACATGTGTGATCGCTATGACCTCAAAGTGAACCCTTGCCTGGAAGTGAAACAGAAGAGGGAAGACAATGCTCGCACACGCTTTTTGTCGACAGATGAACTTGCTCGATTGATGAAGGCCACCAAGTCGAGCAAGTGGGAGCGACTTCATATGCTGGTTCATATGGCGTTGACCACTGGTGCACGGAGGGGCGAGTTGATTGGCCTCAAATGGTCAGACATTAATTTCAACACGCGCACAGCTCACTTGGCGGTGACCAAGAATGGTAGTCAGAGGGTTCTGTCTCTGACTGCTGAATTGCTTACTGAGCTCTCCAAGTTTCGCGAGATTGGTGCCAGCTTTGTGTTCCCTCATCCCTCTGGCCTCAATCGACCGTTTACCGAGTTTGATCACCATTGGCAGGCCGCGAAGAAAGCCGCGTTGCTCTCTGATTTCCATTTTCATGACCTTCGGCACAGCTGTGCCAGCTTGTTGGCGATGAACGGTGCCAGCATTCTGGAGATCGCAGAGGTGTTAGGCCATAAATCGATCACCATGACCCAACGATATTCCCATTTGTGCAATGCCCACAAAGCCAAACTCACTGATCGGGTATTTGGTAATCTCATGGGTGGTTAATCAATTAGGCTGTGCAGCTTAGATGTATTGAACATGTTAGCCTGAGCCCCTCGCATCTATGGATGCGGGGGGCTTTTGTTTGTCTGGGGATGTAGTAGATGAGTGATCAATATATAAACAGCGATTTTCTGGAGGGTTTAGTTGTATGGCAACAATCACCAGATGATGAACCCATCATTGTTGATGGAGAGGAAGGAATTCCGTACTTCTCCCCAAATGGCCGCCCGAGGTTGGCCATTACAAAAGATGGTCAATTAATAGACTCAGTATCAATCGACATCACAGCCAAAAAAGTAACTTCTGATGATGAAGTCGAGCGCCAAAATGACCAATACCATATTGGGAGCTGGGAAAATAAAACACCTCGTTTGACGATAAAGCGTGAAGTAGCCAAAGAGGCCATCAGTTATAGCGCAAAGTTGCGGAAAATTGGGTGGGCTGATGAGCGAATGAATTCTGCACTGAATGCGCTTGAGCTCCGCTGGGCTGACTCAAATATCACAGCACCGTCAGTTGCTACTATCCGAGCTAGAAATAGGCTCTCTCCTCATCGATATAAGATTCCAAGACTGGCTTTAGCTGCCTACATTGAATATCACAAGATTGGTTTTCAAAAGGGATTCATGGCTCACCTGAAAGGGAAAAGTGAAGAGGAAATATCTTGTGCTCTTATGAGGATAGCCTTAGATATAGCGTTGCTAAACCCTTGCCTAGGGGAAGTATGGGGGAGAGTGTATACCCGACAAGGAATGCGAAAGAAAGCTCCACCGCCGTCAACGTTGGAAATTACTTTGGAGTCTCTTTTGGATCGGCTCGTGTACTTAGACGCTCAGGCAGTGAACCACGATAATTCGGAGGAATGGTTTGGTGATGAGATCGCTTCGTTAGAAAGGTCGATCAAACTCATTCAACAAGACATTGAGTTCGAAAAGCAGATGAAACTGCGTCAAGTTGATGCGGTACAGGCCGCAAAAGTACTTCTGACTGCATCAGGAATCCCATGCAGGACAAATAAAGAAGATGAGCCATGGGCTCGGTTTGTTGCTGAAGCATGGGGAGTTATCCCTTCATATATCGTTAGTGCAGCCAAGATATTGAAAAAGTCAAGAACAGAAGTGAGCTGACTTCTGTTCTAAAAGAAAACCTATCACATCGCGTTAAATACTCCCCGACCAAACCGCAGAACACCAAGAGCAACAGGAAAGGGAGTATAAGCAGTATGCAAGACCTCAACCTCATCGCAATCAGTCAAGATCTAAACAACTGGCTGCCTGTGACCGAAATCCCCAAGCACTACCCCCAATTTAACTATCCCACACTGAAGGCCATGTTTTGGAAGCGAGCCGAGAAGCCCGGCTTGGAACGTTGCTGCCGAATTGTCGGCAAGCGGATGTTTGTGAACACCAAACTCTTCGGCTTGTGGATGGCTGGTGGACTGCCTGAACAACACCCGACGGATGATTAAACCGCAAGGAATCCATCTGTTACCGGATATAGGCAAACATGGTGTGCAAACCCATGGGGAAAACATGAAAAAAAGCCCTTACCTGCGACAGTAAGGGCATTTCGGATTACTCGCTGGCTCTGACAGTTTGGCGACCAAGGAGCCAGTGAGTGCGAGGTAATTTTAACATGAAAGTTCACTTATTAATCCATAAAGGTCATCAAGGCTTGCTGGCCGAGATCCATGCTCTTTCTTCTGATTCGGAGGGCAAGCGATGATCTATTTTGCATGGGCCGCTGATAGCCAGACTGAAACCTTCTATGGACCACCCAATCCCAGAACCTGCAAACGCTCCCGTGTCGGAGTATTGAGTGCCTTCACCAGCCGAAAAGCGAGATCCGTTTTTATAGAGCAAAGCCAAGGGGCCGCTGCTGTTGTAACTCGCCCCTATGCTCGCCAAATGAAGGCAGGCTTAGACGAGCGGGCATTCAATGAGTTGGTTGCCGCTCTAGTTGGGGGCGAGGTATGAGCACTGTAAGGTTTGTTTCTGATGTGGCCGCCGCAGCTGTAGGGTATTGGCCGGATTTGCTGGCGGGTCTTGGCCTCGACATTCCGCGTCATGGCAAGCATGGCCCCTGTCCTGCCTGTGGCGGCAAAGATCGCTTTCGACTCGATGACAAGGAAGGGCGAGGGACTTTCATCTGTAGCCAGTGCGGTGCTGGGGATGGGTTGGATCTGGTATGCCGGGTGATGAGCAAGAGCCCCATGGAGGCAGCCGAGTTGATAGCGCCTATGGTGGGGTTGGCTGCCGGTGGGCTAGATCCTGTCGAACGGGGGCGCATCCACCAGCAACAACAGGCCAAGGCCAAAGAGGAAACCCGAAAGCGGGAAGATGGCCACAGGAAAGCTGCTGCACGCGCCTGCCGCATCATGAATGCTCATTCGCGTGGTTGTGGTAGCGCCTACCTATCAAGGAAAGGTTTTGCGGAACACCAGAGCGCGATCAGCGGTACCAAAGAAACGATAAACGGTGAGGTGTTCCCTGTCGGTAGCGTGATTATTCCCTTGCTCGATGGTGCAGGGAATCTGGTTAACGTGGAGCTAATTCGCAACGAAGATGGTTTGAAACACACCTTGGGTGGTGGCCGCAAGGCTGGTGTATATCATCGCATTGATGGTGGGGCGCTGGTGGCAGTGGTGGAAGGCTACGCCACCGGTCTATCAGTCCAGCAGGCGACAGGGGCAACAGTCTATTGCGCGATGACTGCCAACAATCTGATGAACGTGGCTGAGATTGCTAGAAGTCAGAACCCAGACGCCGAAATCATCATCTGTGGTGATCACGATTTGGATAACGCAACAGGCCAGCGTAATAACTCTACCAAGCACCAGACTGAGCAAGCAGCACAAGCAGTGGGCGGGCGTGCAATATTTCCACCAGAGGCCGGGGATTGGAACGATTACCACCAAGCTCATGGGCTGAGCAAGACACAAGAGGCCATCATGAGCGCCAGCACCAGACTGGCGACCAGCCAAAGCCAAAACGCCAGCCAGAAGGGAGAGGAATCCAGGAAGATCGAGGTGAATCAGCTCCAACGGGAGCATGAGCCACCAGCCACCATGATCGACAAAATGAGTGCTAGTCAGCGGGCTGCACTACTGGTCGAACGATTGGGGCAAGTTGCTATCAGCCTTGAGGCCGAGCGTGTCTATCGCTATGACGGTAGCCTATGGGCACCATGGACAGATACCGAACTGCGCCGCGAAATGGCCGCCATCTTTACCGAGTATGGAGTTCCGTTCAGTGACAAAGGTATTGCCGCCACAGTTTCCACGATGAAGCTGATGATCCCAACCATGGGCCAGTCAACCAAAGAGCTGATCGGCTTTGCTAATGGGGTTTATGACATGGCAACTCGCCAGTTTCGGCCACATTCGCCCAGCGATGGGCTGCTCACGCACAACGGAATCAACTATGCTCCGCCACTCGTCGATGAATGTCTCGAGCGGGATGCCCCCAACTTCACTAGGTGGTTATGTCACGCTGTCGATAACAACGTCGCCAAGATGGCTCGCATCAATGCCGCCCTATATATGGTGTTGGCAAACCGTTATGACTGGCAGCTATTCCTTGAGGTTACCGGTGAGGGGGGCAGCGGCAAGAGCATCTTTGCCAATGTGGCAATCCTGTTAGCTGGTGGAAAACGGAACACTGGCTCCGGCAACATGGCCTCACTGGACCACGCTAAAAGTCGCTACCAGTTTGTCGATAAACGGCTGATTGTGCTGCCTGACCAGCCCAAATACATCGGTGATGGCAGTGGCATCAAGGCCATTACCGGGGGCGATTTGGTCGAGATCGATGGGAAGTATGAGAAACAATTTGCCACTGTCATTCAGGCTGTTGTGCTGGCCACCAATAACGAGCCTATGGTCATTACTGAACGCAATGGGGGAATATCCCGACGTAGGGTGATCTTTACCTTTGACCGGGTTGTGGCCGAAGCGGATAAAGACCCGTTGCTTGGAGACAAGATTGCCGCCGAGTTGCCGGTGGTGATCCGCCATCTGTTAGCCCAGTTCGCCGAACCTGAGCATGCCCGTCACTTATTGCTGGAACAGCGTAACTCCGATGATGCCTTGATCATCAAACGAGCCACCGACCCCGTGATCGACCTTTGCGGGATGGTGCTCTTTCTGGATGAACCCAAGGGATTGATGATGGGGGGTAATCCGGAGATCAAGCGGGAACCCCGGCGCTATCTCTATCATGCCTACCTTGCCTTCATGGAGTACCACGGTCTGGGGCGCCCGCTATCAGTTCAAGGTTTTAGCCGTGCGCTCAAGGCAGCAGCCAAAGAGTATGGCCGCCAATACTGCAGTCGGGTGATCAAGGGCAAATCGCAAACCAACATTATGTTGACCGAGGTAGCGGAGATGTTCTTACCCCAAGCTGTCTACGCCGATCAGTAATGACGGCATAGTGATGACAGAATGATGAGCTTGGCCGCTGTACCTGATGATACCTAGGACTTTCATCTACAAACCCTACCCTCCCTACCTAGCACAGCTGAAAGCCTTGCCAGGCAAGGGATAAAAAGAGGTAGGGTGAGTATTCTCTAACCCTACCCAAGCCCTACTGGTCATCTTTATCCCTACCGTCATGGCTGATTTGGCTTGGTTGCAAATCTAGGCTGCTCTGATTAACCAAACGGTGCCGGGGTAGGGTATGGGTAGGGTCTGAATGTTGAACCCTACACGCCTCAAGCCAGTCTTGGTAAGGCCTGAAAGGGAGGTAGGCTGGGTAGGCGCAAAAAGCGGTAAAACAATTCAGGGGGATTAGCGGGCCACGCCAATGATGATCCACCAAGCCCAACGTGAAGCAGAAGCGAATGATCGACGAAGTTCTGAAGATGTATGCCAAAGAGATAGCGAAAGAGGAAAAGCAGCGGCTAAAGGAGCAAAAACGAGCAGAGCGCCAGCGCAAGCAGCTAGAACGATTGTGCAAGCCAGCACCGGGAGTCGAAGACATCTTTCGGTATCGTAATGCCTGGGCTCGGAATGTCGGGCAGTCTAACCGTCGATTGATGGAGCGGGCAGAGCGAAACCGTGCCATTTCCCAGCTCGGGCCGATTGATCACTTGGCCGCTCTTGTCGTTGCAATGGGGTGGCACCCGCACCATGCCTACATTCTGGTCGTAGCAACACATCCCGGTGTGACTTGTGAGGAGCTGACGGACTTCTATAACCTGAGTCATTCAAATCACAGGATGGTGTTTCGTCGCTTGAACACAGTGTTGAAGCAGTTGGGTTGGCGTTTCGCCTCATACCCCAGAGGCGCACCAAATGAACCATGGGGTTGGGAGTTGGAGAAAATCCTTAGGTGATCACCCCTAAAATGATCACTTTTTGTGTTACAGGCGATCATTATTGCCCTGTATGAGCATAGGATTGGCATAACCCAATAAGAATGAGGGCTACAGACCAGCTTACGTTACAGAATGCGGGAAAGTGATCACTTTTGGCAGAGTGGTTTTGGTGAAAAAACAGGATCGCTTATTCTCGGCAAAGATCGCAGTAACTAACAGTAAAATAAGGGTTTTTATTAAAAGTGATCGTTTTGCATAACGATCCTTTTTCTCTACTATTGGCGATCCCTTTTCTGGCTAGCCAGGATCGTTTTTTATGGTTAATTGCCCCCCGTCTTAGCCCCCAGGCCAGTTCTAGCAAGGGATTGCTGGTAGGGGCTAGCGCACACGCCTCTTCGACCGTCCCCCAAAAATGAAAAACCCTTTGTCCTGTTACGAGTGATCATTTGCAGAGTGCCCTTGAACCTTGTCGTATCGAAAAGTGGTAGTGAATGGCCTCCGGGTTGCTATCGGGCCGCGTTTAGGTAAATCGAGCTAACTGAGGAGGTGGTGATGATCTGAGCCCCGCAATCTCCTACGAATCACTCGCGGTCTGTGAAGTGGTTGCAAAAGGGGGCCATTAAAGTCACATTTTGCCTTGAGCTACTCTGGAAGGTGCGCGGCCGCCACAGGGCTGCAAGAAGAGTGAGGTGATGCGGTCTACCTGCGATGAAAAGCGGGGGTGAAGGTTCGCGCTAAGCAAAGTTTGGAGGGGCTCGTAAGCCCCTCCCCGCTACACACTGTTTAAAGTTTGCTTGTCAGGTGCCATCCCTCGCCATGGGGACATTCATACACTCGAAGTAATACCCCCTGTTCTCGTTCCAGAATGAGTGCACGTCGCACCGCTGCACTTTCTGAGGCATACGCCTGCTTCAAACAGTCACAGCAGTGATGCCCTGGCGTGTGCCGATCTGCCGGACACAAGTGCCAGGAGCAGCATCGGCCGCAATGGTAGGGCATCATGCGGTTGCCATATGATACGAGAGCATATCGCGCGCCTTCTTCGGCACATTGCTGATTTGGGTAGGCGCGACGAGGTTTTCCTTTGGCGCTGAGACAGATTGAGTTTTTGAACATCGCTTCAGCCCTCGATGTCCATGACTACTCGAAAAGAGACCTTGATATTTTTGTAGGCACCCCAGGACGTTGATCCTATGTCGCCCTCCCAAAAACGGCCGCTAATGTGGCCCTTTTCTTGGCACCATTCGTAGGCGTCCCACGCATCAATGAACTCGAGGCCCTGATGTTCTGTCCATGGGATCTGTTCTTTCCATGCCGCATGTGGAGGAAAGTCCTTGATCCAGATTTTGCGAACTCCACCGTTGATGGCTTTAGCGCTGCTGACATCAATCCCGGTGGGATGCGGGAATTCAGCGACGTCAGGATTGGGCTCCAGAAACCTTGGCTCAGACCACTTGACGGCCGAAGGCACAGCTTGGCGGATAGCCTGTTCGCTTGCTTCTACCAGTGGACGAGGTGGCCAGTTTTCCCACGGAAAATCACCAAACGCCATCGATTCGTAGTGCTTGGAGTAAGCTGGGCGAATAGCGCGAAGCTCTTTCTGGGTGAGTAGCCTGAGGCTGACACCAAGTTGCCGTTCACGCCATGCGCAATAGGCTTGAGCATCAACCCATGATGCGCCGACAGGAGCATCATCAGAGGCGCCTTCATTGGCGCGATCCCAAGGCTCGCTACGCTCGCCCTGTCGTTCATGGAAGCCTGTTTCCTCCAGCATCTGCCGGAATGAAGCGAGGTCTATCAGATCGCTGATAGCCAGCTTGCGGCCTCCAATCTCGACGAGATGGAAGCCGTTTGGTAGCGGCCCAGCCCATTTTGCTCGCTCTGGTGATCGCCAAATGCCTTGCTCTGTCAGCCATGTGCGGCGCACATCGACGGACGTTGTGAGTTGCCGCTCCATCATGCTTCCGCCTCGGTCGTAGAAGGCTTGCTCCGCTTTGTGGGCTTCGTCTTCGTCCCAGAACTCTTGGCGGAAATGAATGGCTCGACGCAAGTCGCTTTCACTCATCAACTTTGATGGCAAATCTGCAATCGCCAATTTGTATGAATCGGCCAAATTGTCCGGCTTGGGCGGTTCATGTTCCCTGTAATCACGCCACAACAGGTCCCAGCAACCGTCATGAGCGCGTAGGACGGTGAGTCGGTTGTTGTAAGGAAGTACGTCAATCCACCCTTCGGGCTGAGCGTCAAAAACGGCGCGGAACGCACGGACTGCGGCAAAAGTCTTTGCATGTTGTGCCGTCCGGTCCTCGGGGCCGTACTTTAGTTCCCAGTAGCGTTTGTCGACTATGGTGCTAAGCGGGCCATCAACCAACTTGTTATCCAGAAAGCCCCACTGGCCCATCAGGTCGAGCCGTCGTGCAAACAAGTCTTTGCCAAGCTGGGCTGCCACTTCCGGCAACGCATTGATGGACTTGATTGCAGCGGCTGGGACTTGATGGCCATTCCCGTTATCCCAAGCGGACCAGTCCACGCCGTATCCAAGAAATACCCGACGAGGCCGCTGCTCTTGGGGGCCGAAGAAGATGCGGTCAGCCAACTCACGAGGGGTGGGGCCGCCATGTTCTGAAAAATAAAGATCTATGCAGCCGCCATGATCTACCGGAAAGGTGCCAACCTGCTTGGTACAGCGGTGCTTTTTGAGGAAGGCTTGAAACTCGGGCCAGCCATTATTTTGATAAGTCCCGAAGTCTCCGGCGAAGCCCAAGCGATCGACAATAGCGTTGAGCGTCTGTCTATGTTTCAAGGGGTCAGCATCGGGATGAAGCACGCGTGATTTCGCGCCTTCTTTAATGTCCGCTGGTGATATTCCGCGCAGAGGAATGGCGTGGCCATCGCGCAAAGGGAGGTAGCCGAGGCGACGCTCAGCAAATTTGTGGTTATCAGACACTATATTCTCCTAACAAAATCATCCCCCACCCCAAGGCCGCCAGTATGGGATCGTGATTAAGTTGAGTTGTTAGTGTGTTGATAACTTGTCGTTCTGATTTTCGAAACGAGGAGAACTTGCTTTCGGCGTTGGCGGCGCCGACGACCCGGCAGGGCGTCTCCGAGCCCTTGATATGAAGGTTAAACTAATCGACCAACGAGAGTCAACGAGGCAAAGTTGCTCTGGGCTCGACCTCTCCACACCCATTGGCAAAGCCATGTTGACCATGTTTGCCGCTGTAGCAGCACTGGAACGTTCAAACATCAAGCTCCGGCAGATGGCCGGGATTGCCAAGACGAAGGCAGAAGGTAAGGCACTGGGGCGCGAGGAGGCAATCACGATGCTGCCGTTGCGAGCTGGCGAAAAGAGAATTCAGCTAGCATCAAGCTGACGGCTGAACACTTCGGGATCTCGCCCGCCAGTGTGAAACGAGCATGTCGGTCTGCGTAATTAGCCATCTGCGCAGGTGTTTATTCCTTTGATAACGCTTCAGGTATGTTCCTGTTCAAGTTTTGGACTCATAACTCTCCCATATATCCCCGTATTCATGAGAACATCAGCACCAGTCCTCTTTCAAACCGGAGTGCGCTGTGTCACCCATCAACAAAGCAACCCTTACCGAAGCCGACATCATCTCGAAATACCTGTTGCCTGCTATCAAGGCTGCCGGGTGGGATGACCTGACCCAGGTCCGCCAGGAGGTGAAGCTGCGGGATGGCAAGGTGGTGGTGCGCGGCCAGATGGCGGCACGCAAGAAGGTCAAATCGGCCGATATCGTGCTCTATCACAAGATGGGCTTGCCACTGGCGGTGATCGAGGCCAAAGCCAACAAGCATGAGATTGGCAAGGGGATGCAACAGGGGCTCGATTATGCCCGTCTGCTGGATGTGCCGTTCACGTTTGCCAGCAATGGCGATGGCTTTGTATTTCATGACAAGACCAATCCGGCCAAGCTGGAATCCGAGATCGCGCTGGAGGACTTCCCCAGCCCCGGCCAGCTTTGGGACAAACTCTGCACTTGGAAGGGTTACACCCAGGCACAGTTGCCTGTCATCAGCCAGGACTATTACTCTGATGGCAGCGGCAAATCTCCCCGCTACTACCAACTGCAGGCCATCAACAAGACCGTAGAAGCAATATCGAAAGGTGAGGATCGGGTATTGCTGGTGATGGCCACCGGTACCGGCAAGACCTACACCGCATTTCAGATCATCTGGCGTTTGTGGAAGGCGGGCGCCAAGAAGCGCATCCTGTTTCTGGCCGATCGCAACATTCTGGTAGATCAAACCAAGATCAATGATTTTCAGCCCTTTGGCTCGGCCATGACCAAGGTCACCGGGCGCACGATCGACCCCGCCTATGAGATCCACCTTGCCCTATATCAGGCGCTCACCGGGCCGGAAGAGTCGCAGAAAGCCTTCAAGCAGGTCTCCCCCGACTTCTTCGACCTGATCGTGGTGGATGAGTGCCATCGGGGCAGCGCCGCCGAAGACAGCGCCTGGCGCGAGATCCTCGAATACTTCTCATCGGCCACCCAGATTGGTCTCACCGCCACGCCCAAGGAGACCGAAACCGTCTCCAGCACCGATTACTTCGGTGACCCTGTTTATACCTACTCCCTCAAAGAGGGGATCGAAGATGGTTTTCTTGCCCCCTACAAGGTGGTGCGGGTCGATATCGATGTCGATCTGCAGGGGTGGCGTCCCACCAAAGGGCAGATGGACAAACAGGGCAACCTGATTGAAGACCGTATCTATAACCAGAAGGATTTTGACCGCACTCTGGTGATCGACGAGCGTACCCAGCTGGTGGCCGAGACCATCACCAACTACCTCAAGAAAACCGACCCGATGGCCAAGACCATCGTGTTCTGCAACGACATCGATCATGCCGACCGGATGCGACGGGCGCTGGTCAACCTCAACCCGGAACAGATGGCCAAGGATGAGCGCTATGTGATGAAAATCACTGGCGATGATGACCTTGGCAAAGCCCAGCTCGACAACTTCATCAACCCGAAAAAGCCCTATCCGGTCATCGCTACTACCTCCGAGCTGATGACCACCGGCGTCGATGCCAAAACCTGCAAGCTGGTGGTGCTGGACCAAAACATCCAGTCCATGACCAAGTTCAAGCAGATCATCGGCCGTGGTACCCGTATCGACGACAAGTACGGCAAGCTCTGGTTTACCATTCTCGATTTCAAGAAGGCTACCGAGCTGTTTGCCGATCCCCGTTTCGACGGCGAACCGGAGCGCGTCATGGTGGTCAAACCGGCAGACATCAACAATCCGGATGAAGGCCTGGGCGATATCATCGATAGCGCCGATCCACTGCCTGCCGATGAACCCGGCGACCATGGCGATCCGTTTGCCCCCGGAGTCGATGAACAACCCGGCAGCTACACGACCGGTAGTGATGGTGGCCAGAGTGGCGCAGGGGGCCAGGGCACAGGCCCGCTGGGTGGCCCCGAGCCCGGAGTCAGCAAGTATTATGTCAACGGCGTGGCGGTCAGCGTCATCGCCGAGCGGGTGCAGTATTACGATGCCGATGGCAAGTTGGTGACCGAATCCTTCAAGGACTACACCAAAAAGACCCTGCTCAAAGAGTTTGCCACCCTCGATGCGTTCACCAAACGCTGGCAAGCCGCCGAACGCAAGCAAGCCATTATGGATGAATTGGCTCAGGCGGGCGTGCTGTGGGAGGTGTTGGAGCAGGAAGTGGGCAAGGAGCTCGACCCGTTCGACCTTATCTGCCATGTGGTATACGATCAGCCGCCACTGACCCGCCGCGAGCGGGCCAACAACGTCAAAAAGCGCAACTACTTCACCAAGTACAACGATACCGCCCAGCAGGTGCTTACCAGCCTGCTCGACAAATATGCCGATCAGGGCGTGACCGAGATTGAGACCAAGGATGCGCTAAAAGTCGCTCCCTTTACCGAGTTGGGTCGCCCGCTGGAGTTGGCCAAGAAGGGTTTTGGTGGCCCCAAACAGTTCGAGCAGGCCATCACCGAACTGGAGCAAGAAATTTACCGTGAGCAGCAGAGCGCCTGACGGCCTGACTGCTTCTGAACTACCATGCGGCCATTCCAATGATGGCCGCTTGTTTGATCGATCTTCCTGACGCATTCGCCCCTGTATTCGTCACCATTTTTGTAAAAAGCAGAGAATCCCATGTCATCCATCAGCTCAGTCATCAAATCCATTCAGGACATCATGCGCAAGGACGCCGGTATCGACGGCGATGCCCAGCGCCTCGGCCAGCTCTCCTGGCTGCTGTTTTTGAAAGTGTTCGACGCCCAGGAAGAGGAGCTGGAGTTTGAGCAGGATAACTACCGCTGCCCCATCCCCGAACGCTTCCTGTGGCGCCATTGGGCGGCCGATAGCGAAGGGCTGACCGGCGATGCCCTGCTAGATTTCGTTAACAACGATCTGTTCGATAGCCTGAAAAACCTGCCTGCCAACATCGAATACAACCCCCGTGGCTATGTGGTGAAAGAGGCGTTCAGCGATGCCTTCAACTACATGAAAAATGGCACCCTGCTCAAGCAGGTGATCAACAAGCTCAACGAGATCGACTTTACCGACAGCAGTGAGCGCCACCTGTTTGGCGACATCTATGAGCAGATCCTGCGCGACCTGCAAAGCGCCGGTAACGCGGGCGAGTTCTACACTCCCCGTGCCGTCACCCGCTTTATGGTCAACCGCATCGATCCCAAACTCGGCGAGCGGATCATGGACCCGGCCTGCGGCACCGGCGGCTTTCTCGCCTGCGCCTTCGACCATGTCAAAGAGCACTATGTCGAGACCTCAGCCGACCATCAGACCCTGCAGCAGCAGATCCTGGGGGTCGAGAAGAAGCAACTACCACACCTCCTTTGCACCACCAATATGCTGTTGCACGGCATCGAGGTGCCGGTGCAGATCCGCCACGGCAACACCCTCGACAAGCCGCTGTCGAGTTGGGACAGCGATATCGATGTGATCCTCACCAACCCGCCCTTTGGTGGCACCGAAGAGGATGGCATCGAGCAGAACTTCCCGGCCGATCTCCGTACCCGCGAAACTGCCGACCTGTTCCTGCAGCTGATTATCGAGGTCCTGAAAAAGGGCGGTCGCGCCGCCGTGGTGCTGCCTGATGGCACCCTGTTTGGCGAAGGGGTCAAAACCAAGATAAAGCAACTGCTCACTGCTGAGTGCAACCTGCACACCATAGTGCGGCTGCCCAACGGCGTGTTTGCCCCCTATACCGGTATCAAGACCAATATCCTCTTCTTCACCAAGGGTCAGCCCACCAAGGATGTCTGGTTCTACGAGCATCCTTATCCAGCTGGGGTGAAAAACTACAGCAAGACCAAGCCGATGAAGTTTGAGGAATTTGAGGCAGAGATCGCTTGGTGGGGTGATGAGGCGGACGGCTTTGCTGCTCGGGTTGAGAACGAGCAAGCCTGGAAGGTCAGCATCGAGACCATTATCGAGCGCAACTTCAACCTCGATATCAAAAACCCCCATGTCGGCGAGCAGATAAGCCATGACCCCGACGAGCTGCTGTCGCGCTATGCCACAGAGCAGGCGGAAATCCAGACCCTGCGTAACCAGTTAAAAGCCATTCTGGGCGACGCTTTGGGCAAAGGTGCGGCCAAGCAAGGGGGGCAGGCATAATGGCGATCGAAAGTCTGATTACCGACCACCTGGATCTCTGGACTGCGGCGGTGCGCCCCAAAAGCAGTGCCGGACGCGGCAGCAACAGCAAGCTGGAACTCACTGGCATCAAAAAGCTGCGCGAGCTGATCCTGGAGCTGGCGGTGCGTGGCAAACTGGTGCCACAAGACCCCAGCGATGAACCTGCCTCCGCGCTGCTTGAGCGCATTGCCGCTGAAAAGGCTCGTTTGGTGAAAGAAGGCAAGATTAAAAAGCCCAAGGCGCTACCAGAAATTGCTGAAGACGAGAAGCCGTTTGGATTACCGGAAGGGTGGGAGTGGGTCAAGCTGGGGGACATTGGTTATGACCATGGTCAGAAAACTCCTGACTCTTCATTTACCTATATTGACGTGGGCGCAATTAATAAAGAAATGGGCTTTATTGATTCACCGACAGTAATGGCTGCTTCTGATGCACCATCTAGGGCTAGAAAAATTGTAAAGTCTGGAACAATTATTTATTCTACAATTAGACCCTATCTTCTGAATATAGCTGTTATTGATGAAGATATGTCTCCGGAGCCAATTGCGAGCACTGCGTTTGCAATTATTCACCCATTTGATGGTGTTTTAAGTCGCTATGTATATAGGTATCTTCGTTCACCATGCTTTGTAACTTATGTTGAAAATGTTCAAACAGGAATAGCCTATCCGGCGATTAATGATAAGCAGTTTTTTAATGGAATAATTCCACTTCCTCCAACAGAAGAACAACACCGCATTGTCGCTAAAGTCGATGAGTTAATGGCTCTCTGCGACCAGTTGGAGCTTCGCTCCGAATCGCAGTTGGCGGCACATCAGACGCTGGTGGAGACCTTTCTCGCCACGCTGACAGACTCCAGCGATGCCGACGAGCTGGCGCAAAACTGGGCGCGGCTAAGCACTCACTTCGATACCTTCTTTAGCACCGAGGCCAGCATTGACGCCTTGAAACAGACCATTCTGCAACTGGCAGTGATGGGCAAACTGGTACCGCAAGACCCAAGCGATGAACCTGCCTCAGCCCTGCTGGAGCGCATCGCCGCCGAAAAAGCCCAGCTGGTCAAAGAGAAGAAAATCAAAAAAGAGAAACCGCTTCCTGCAATTAGTGAAGACGAAAAGCTGTTTGAGCTACCGCTGGGATGGGTATGGTCAAGAATAAGTGAGTCCTCTCTATTTTGTGAATATGGTAGCTCAGAGAAAACGGTCAGCGAACTATCAGATGGTGTACCTGTTTTAAAAATGGGGGATATTCAGGATGGTAAGGTTATTTTAGGTTCTCATCAGGTCGTTTCACCAAAGATTGATGATCTACCAAACTTATATCTTAAAAAAGGTGACATTTTATACAATCGAACTAATAGTGCAGAGCTTGTTGGTAAAACAGGTATGTTTGATGGGGATGATGATACATATACATTTGCATCATATCTTATCCGTATTCGTTGTAGCATTCATAATATCAGACCAGAATATCTGACATTATGTATGAATAGCCCTTTATTTAGGAAAACTCAGATTGAACCTCATATCAAGCAGCAATGTGGGCAAGCCAATGTAAATGGGACGCTGATGAAAAGCATGCTTGTATCGATTCCTCCATATCATGAGCAGGTTCTCATACTGCAAAAAATACATGAGCTGATGACCCTCTGCGATCAACTTAAATCTCGCTTGCAAACCAGCCAGCAGACCCAGCTTGCCCTGGCCGAGTCGCTGGTGGAAGGAGCCCTTGCCTGATGCCCTACGCTCGCCCTTGGCTTAGCTATCAACAGCAACTGGATCAGCTGATTGAGCGCGGCATCACGGTTACCGACCGGGATGCCGCACTGAGCTATCTGGAGCGGATTGGCTATTACCGTTTAAGCGGCTACTGGTACCCGTTTCGCCGCTTTGAGCCTGCGACTGAGGGTGAAAGCAAACGGGAGACCAGGGCAACCGATCAGTTTTGCCCCGACACCCATCTGCTGGATGCGGTGGAGCTCTATCTGTTCGACAAGAAGCTGCGCCTGTTGGTAGTGGATGCGCTGGAGCGGATCGAGGTGGCGTTGCGGGTCGATCTTGCCTATCTCCTTGGCAAGCGAAATACCTTTGCTCACCTCGATCGCAGCTACTTCCACCCCAGCTTTATCCGGCAGCCTGCATTCAGGGGGAGTCACCAGACCCGCTTTGAGGCGTGGATGGAGAAATACCGGGGGCTGGTAAAGCGCTCCAAAGAGGATTTTGTGCGCCACTACCATCAGCGCCATGGTGAGGAGCTGCCGATCTGGGTGGCGGTGGAGGTATTTGATTTTGGCGCCATCTCGCAGTTGATCGGCATGATGAAGGTATCTGATCAGCAGCATATCGCCAGCAAATACGGTCTGGACTGGCAGGTGTTTGCCAGCTGGATCTACGGCCTCAGTTACCTGCGCAATATCTGCGCCCATCATAGTCGCCTCTGGAACCGCAACGTGACGACGCAGGTGAAGTTGCCCAAGCCAAGAGAGGTGCAATGGTGCGATTTCCTGGCAAGAGACGATGAGCGGCTTGCCAAGCCATTCGTGTTGCTGGCCATCACACGGCATCTACTCAAGGTGATTTGCCCTAATACCCAGTGGCATCTGCGCCTGCGGGATCATCTGCTGACGTTCCCCACACAAAAGTCGGTGCGCAAGCTCGGGTTGGCAAATATGGGGTACATAGAGAACTGGCAGGAGTGGTGGTAAATCCACCAAATAAGAACCCCAGCGTAAGTTGCGAAGCAACCAAGAGGCCGGGGTCGTGTTGCGAAGAAGAATAGGGGGGAACCTCCATTCAGTCAAACTTTTTTACCCCATTTTGTGACGGATAGAGTGGTAGTCGAGTGGGTATTAAAGCAGGATCTCAAAGGCTCTTCAGCTACGTGAGAGCTGGCTTGAAATATCAATATTACAAGGAGTTGCGATGCTACATGCAATCCTGCATGGCAAGGCTGGCCGTATCGAGCGGGAAGGGGAATCCCTGCGCTGGCGCGACCTGTTCAAAGGCAGCGAAGATCTGCTGACTGCTACCCTCTTTGGCCGTCTACCCCACCTCTCGGACGGTGCTCTGGGTGCCGTACTGCGCTTTTTACTCGGTGACAATCCGCTAGACCCGGCCACCTTTCAACGGTTGGAGCTGTGGCCAAAACTGGCATCGCTGCAGGATCGCCGTTATGTCGAGCCCGATGTGCTGCTCCACTTTGACGACGCGCTGGTGGTTATCGAGGTGAAGCCCCCGTTCGGTGGTGACCAGTATCGGGAGCAGTGGCTGGCGCAGGTCAAGGCTGTGGTCAGCGAAGCCGAGTTTGATGACTATGAAGACCGGCTCTATTACGTGGCTCTCGGCAATATCCCTGTTGACCCGCTGTCTCGCCCAGAGCTGCCTGAACGCTTTGTCCAGATGACCTTGCGTGAATGGGGGCCACTGCGCCGCTATCTGCAAACTGCCTCCGAGTTTGAATCCTGCCGTCAGGATCGCGCCATCCGCGATGAGTGGCTGCAGGCGTTTGAGCTGTTTGGCATGGCCCCGGTGGTGCCTGAATGGGCGCCGTTGTTTGCCTACGCAGGGCAGCTGGACCTGGATTGCGGGGTGATGTCTGAGCGGGAAACTCCCCCACCGGCTGAACCTACTGGTTGGGCTGCTCTGCTCGACTATGCCGGGACATTGCACCTCTCTCGCCCCGATTTCTCTTTTTTGAATCACTGACTTTGGCTAAGGATGCCGTCATGCAACACGATCTTGAACAGACCACCCAGCTGGT
Organism: Aeromonas sp. FDAARGOS 1414; assembly: GCF_019047065.1. Lineage (NCBI taxonomy): Bacteria > Pseudomonadati > Pseudomonadota > Gammaproteobacteria > Aeromonadales > Aeromonadaceae > Aeromonas > Aeromonas sp. FDAARGOS 1414. Next base: position 4,022,561 of record NZ_CP077210.1, read on the forward strand.
GACCCAACTGCAACAAGCCCACCGACTCGCAGCCGGTTTTTATCAGCGTATCCTCCCACTATTCGATCAGATCGCCAGTCAGGCGCTGGACGCCGAGTTCTGGTACTGGGAGCCCAGCGAAAATAGCCGCCCCTGCCGCTCGGGAACCCGCCCATCCAGCAGCTGGGCATGGGACTATCTGCCACTGTTTGCTTCTACCCATTGTTACCGTGATTGGGGTGGCGATACGGCCGAAAAGAACGATATCACTCTGGCTTTCCGCCTTTACATTGATAGCGATTTTCGCCATACCTCAGTGCTGCGGGCAGGGGTAAAAGGCCAGCCAGACCCTCTGCAACTTGATGGCCAAGCCATTGTTGAAGTGAGTTTGTTCCGTTGTCTGGAAGATAGCGACAAGCATTTCGATGAGCTGTGGCGCCCGGTGCCTTGGCCCCTTCATCAACCGAATTGGAAGCAAAGTGAGGAGTGCGGCCAGCTCGCCTTGTGCTCCAACCATCTGCCGCTCGCTCAGCTGCTTGCCGATCCTGATGGCGTTGGCCGTTGGATCGAAGAGATGAGCCATCGTTGATCCTGTGGTTGGCAGGTAACAGTGCCACAAGCCAGGGGCATGCAATAATCTGATGTTTAAATGGCCATCACCACGGGCTTTGAGAGCGTATTTAATGACACAGACTAATTTTGAGTTGCCGAACAGAATCCATGATATCGGTTCTTTAGTTGTTCAGGCGAAGGAATGGAGCTCAAAACCCTCGGTTGAAGATCTCTGGATGGCCTATCTTCTTGCGCGCATTCCTGCAGAGCGAACGAATGATGAAATTCATGCTCTACAGTCATGGTTTTATCAAGAGGTTGAGGCGCAGGGGCATGATCTCCTACTCATGTAGTTCCCTTTGGCTATTTGTATATGGCGTGATGGGTGATGATAGAGCAATGTTAGGATTTAATCGATGGAAGTAGATTTTCTCACTGATTTTTTTGAAAGCCCAATATCGTACTTATAATACTTATGTAACCAATGGGCTCTACCTTTGAGGAGATTGAGCCCATTTTTATGTCACGTGAAACCCGCTTCCAAAGCGGGTTTTTTTATGTCAGTCGTTTCCCATCCATCTGCGTTGTTATGGAGGCGTGAAAGTCGTCACCATGATCAGCACGGCTAGTTGTTCAATCATGAAACCATCAACATCAGCTGTAACTTGGTGGGACAAAGAGTGTTTGGTCATGATTTGGAAGTAACCGGGTCAGATGAAAGAGAGCCGACAATGACTTGTAAAGTTGAAGTATCCGCCTGCATGGCGTAAATGCTCTTAAGGAGAGAATGTATGTTAGAACTGCTGAAAACACTCGCTACCAACTCCCTCGCTACGAACCTTGGATTTATGGCTGCTGTATTGGCGTTAGGTTTCTTGCTGTTGGTTACGACTAGGTAATGTGTGGGGCCGCTGGCCCCACTTCCTACTATCGAGATGGTTTATCCATTCCCAGGCAGGCTTACTTTTTTGTGGACTTGCTTGGCTTTAACGACGGGGTATTTCCCGGAGTATCTTTATTATCACGACGACGTTGATCTGGTTTCCCTGTCGATTGCGCGATTGGTTTCGGACCAGGTTTAAGACCCATAACAGTTCTCCTTTCACTGTTCAGAGGACGACCCTCTAACACGGAGATGTAGGCTGTTGTTGGAGTTATCAAGAGTGGTCGCGAGATTAACATGTATATGGGGGGATGTAGTAAGTTGAAGCCCCATTTTGCTATCGGCCACCATGCTACATGGTCCATGTTTTACTGAGGGGATCTATGCCCGATAAAAAATCTATTAAACATCTAACCCTGTTGCAGGTGGATGCCCGATGGTGGCTATGTTGTGGACACTATGGGCGTATGAGTACGGTGGGTAAAAATGTGCAAAGTGTGCAAACCCACCTCACTCACAGCAAACTGGAGATAACTCAAACCCTATTGATTCAAGGCGTTACGAGTCGTACTATCCCTAGGAAACCGCAGTTTCTGGATTCAAAATCCGCCGGTGAATAACCGTGTCGGTTCGAGTCCGACCCCGGGCACCATCAAATTCATGACAAAAGGCCATCAGCAATGATGGCCTTTTGTTTTTTGGCGTTCCTGCGCATTGGTGGGTTGCTGCTGAGCAGGCAGTACTTCCAGTTACCTCTTGGTATCCCTTCTCTTTTCCCGCTATCCGTTATTTCATTTCCTTGATATAGCCGCTGACGGCATCACCGCCAGCGGCCTGTCTCTATTGCGGTTTTTTCCAAACCTTGCTGCATCAGAACATGGTTGCCGCACTATCCCAGCAGGGCAAACAGCAGGGTACCGAGGCTGCCTGCGAGCGTCAGCGCGATGATGGCTCTGGGTGTGCCGTGCAGCTTGGTCCACATAAACAGGCTGGTGAGGGCGAGCAGCAGCAGGGCCAGGGCGGCGATATCGCCAAACAGCTGCCAGCCGAGGCCGGTGCCTATGCCGCGGTGCAGCCGGTTGAGGCTGGCGGCAAAGTTGGCCAGTTGCAGGTCGGTACGTACCAGCAGGGTACCCTCAACATAGCTGGCGGCCACGCTCTGGCTGAGGGTGACACCGCGCATCTCCCACTTGGCGGGCAGGGTGAGCGGGCCGTTCGGGGTGGGCAGGGTCTGGGCCGGGGTGATCATGGTTCGCCCGTCGGCAAAGGTATCGGGATAGCGCTGTTGCAGCAGGCTTTTCAGCTGCTCCGGGCTGGCGAGCGGCGCCTCCAGCACTATCTCTTCACTCGATTTGTCGGTGTGGGGGCCGGGGATGGGCAACACGGCACGGTGTTGCAGCCAGAGACCGGTGATGCCGTACATCAGCATCAGGGCGAGGGTAAAAAAACCGGCCCAGGCATGGAGGCGGCGTACCCATTTGTTGTTGTGAAGGGGAACTCTTCTGCGTTTCATCGTGGTTGCTTCATAAAAAAACTGGCCAGCAGGGGCTGGCCAGTCGGGGTGGTTGTCACAGAGATCAGAAACGGTAGGTACCGGTCAGGCTCAGCTGACGGGGTGTGCCCGGCATGATCTGGGTGGCACTGGTGGCGCTGACGAAGTACTCGTGGTCAGTCAGGTTCTCGGCGCTCAGCTCGGCTTCCCACTGTTGCCAGCGATAACCGGCGCGCGCATCGAAGCGGGCGTAACCGGGCAGTGTGGTGGTGTTGGCGTTGTCGGCAAAGCGATCGCCCACCGCCGTCACGCCGGTTTCACCGAACCAGCCCTGCTCACCACTCTTGTAGCCGAGATAGAACTGGCCATTCTGGCGGGAGACGTTCATCGGGCGCTTGCCCTGCAGATCCGCATCCGCCTTGACCTGCTCCGCATCCTGAATGGCGAAGCCGCCACGCAGATAGATCTCGTCGGTCAGCTCGGCGCGGGCGCTCAGTTCGACCCCTTCGGTACGCTGCAGGCCGGTGAGGATCACCTTGGTGGGATCCAGCGGATCCTTGGTGCGCTTGTTGTACATCTCCAGTCGATAGAGGGAGAGAGTGGTCGCCAGCTTGCCGTTCAGCCAGTCACTCTTCACCCCACCTTCGTAGAGGCGGGTGTGCTGGGGTTCCAGCCCGTTGTTTTTGTCGCCCGGGGTGATGCCGATCAGCTCGCCGCCCACCGGAGTGAAGGTCTTGCTGTAGGAGGTGTAGAAGGCGTGATCCTCGAGGGGATTCCACACCAGACCGAGGCGCGGGCTCAGGCTGTTGACCGAGACGCTCTCCTCCTTGTTGAGGTCGTAGCGGCGACTGGTGACGGTGAAGTCGTCACGGCGCAGCCCGCCCACCAGATGCCAGTCACCCAGGCTGAGCTGATCCTGCAGATAGAGGCCATTGCCGCGCACCTTGTGTTTGGCGTCGCTGGAGAGCTTCATGGCGCCATTGTAGGTAGGCAGTGAGCCCGGGTCGTAGAGGTTGCCGGACGGGATGGCGGTGGCGTTCTGGTAGAGCTTGGGTGTGCGCTCCTGCCAGTTCTGCTCGAAGCCGGCCAGCAGGCGATGTTCCACCGGGCCGGTCTGGAACAGACCTTCTGCCTCGGTGTTGCTGATCAGGTTCTTCGCTTTCAGATCCTGCTGCCAGCGGGAGCGGGTCACCTGATCCCCTTTGACGCTGGTGACATAGGTGTTGTCAAACTGGCTGTCGAGGGTGGAGTAACCGAGCTGCTGGCGCAACTGCCACTGATCGTTGATATCCCAGGAGAGGCGTGAGCGGGTGGATTGTGCCACGTCATCGATGAAGTCGCGGCTGGTATCGCTGTAGACATACTCTCGCGGCACATCGGCCGGACGGCCATTGACCCCGGGAATGCCGCGATCCGGGGTGCGGTCATGTTCGTTGCGCTCGTACTGCACCAGCCAGTTGAGGTTGTCGCTGATCTCCCAGTTGGCGGAGGGGGCCAGCAGGGTGCGCTTGCTCTTCACGCCGTTGCGGAAGCTATCTTTGTCCTCTTGCGCCATGTTGAGGCGCAGTTGCACCTGCTCACTCGCCTCGCCATTGAGGTCGGCGGCCAGTCGCTGACTGTCAAAGCTGCCGACCCGGGCGGTGACGCTGGACTCCTGCCCTTTTTGCGGCTTCTTGCTGACCCGGTTGACGATGCCCCCCGTGCTACCGCGGCCGTAGAGCACGGCAGCCGGGCCCTTGAGCACTTCCACCCGCTCGATGTTGCCGAGATCCCGGGTGTACTGCATGTCGTCGCGGAATCCGTCGAGATAGAAGTCGTTGCTGGCGCTGAAGCCGCGGATATTGACCCCGTCGAAGCGGGTATCACCGCTTGCGTTGACCCCGGGAATGCCGCTCAGGGCTTCACTCAGCGTAGGTTGGCCGAAGGCGGTCAGCTCGCTGACCTTGACGCTGTCGATGGTCTGGGGAACCAGCTTGGCTGGCGTATTGGTACGGGTTGCGGTGGCAACTTCCTGATGCTGGGAGCGTTTGCCAACCACAGTCATGGTTTCATCGGTGGCCTGGGCAGTGAAGCCGGTGCCCAGCAGTGCCAGCGAGACCAGCGTTCTGCGAAAGTGAGGGTGCTGCATATTCAATATTGACTCTTTGGATGTCGACCTGACGGCTCGAACATATTGATTTAATTATAATTAGCCTGACCCGCTTAAGCGGGATGCCAATGATATTGATTTTCATTTGTCTGGCAAGGTGAAAATGGAGGGGGCTTTGGGTGCGTGTTGTGTGGTCGGCAGAGCTCGGCTGAAAAGCAGAGCCATTACAGCAAACCGCGAGAACGAAGCGAGGGAGAAGGGCGTAGCGGAAGAAAAAGGTGCGAAATGTGAAGCGATATCCGGCCCGATAGGACGGGCCGGATATCGGACTCAGCGAGAGCTCAGCAGTCGGCGGGTGAGGGGGATAGTCGCCAGCAGGCGATAGACCAGCAGAGACGATCCCAGCAGCAGCGGCACCTTGGCGATCTCCCACAGGATGGATGCGGCCTGCGGGCCAAACACGAAGAGCCAGACCACCAGCATCATGTGCAGGCAGTAGATCCCGAGCACTTTGGGGGCCTGACGTTCAAGCCAGCTGCCCTTGCCCCACTCGGGGTTGGCCAGCAGCAGTCCAAATAGGCCGAGAGCCCAGGGAAGGGAGCCGAGCAGGAAGTCGTGGCGGGTGAGCGGCACTGCGGCAAAGTGCTGCAGCGCCCAGGCTTCACAGCCATAGAGCGTCACGCCCGCCAGCAGCAGTTGCCAGCCGGTGCGGGCATCGGGCTGCCACTGACGCTGGCGCAACAGGGCCCCGAGCGCCACAAACAGCAGGGAGAAGAAGGGGCCGTTACGGGTGAGCAGTGGCCACTCGGCGCCCAGCAGCGGCTTGGCATAGGAGCCCCCCAGCAGCGCCAGCAGGTAGAGGCCAAGACCCAGCCAGAGGGTGAGCTCTGGTCTGCCAAGCCGGTAGCAGAGTGCCAGCAGGGTCACCGCCATGATCAGGGCTGGCAGGAACCAGAGGTGGATCATGCCGCCCACCAGCCAGCCATTGAGGGGGTCGCCGAGCTGGAATTGCCACTGCCCGCGCAGGGAGGTCAGATAGCCTTGCTGCACGGCATCCAGCGGATTGAACGGCACCAGCAGGTAGACCAGACTCCATACCAGCCAGAGCAGCAGCAAGGGGTGGCAGTAGCGCCAGGCCACGGTCAGCGGCGCTTCGCGGCTCAGTCTCGGCTGCAGAAAGTAACCGGCACAGAGGAAAAACAGCGGCACGGCAAAGCGGCATAACTGGTTGATGGTGCCGCTCAGCCAGAGCCAGGATCCACTTCCCCACAGGGCGGGATTGAACGGATTGGCGAAGGGGGATACGTGAATGGTCATCACGGCCAGAATGGCCAGTACCCGCCCGCACTCGATACTGGAAATGCGCATGGTGGCTCGTCGTTACAGGGGTTGTGATGGCACGCTAAAATTCTTGCTGCCAGGTTACAACCAATTGATTCTATTAGTGTGAATCACGCTGTTGAGTAGTTACGTTTTGTAACGGGATGGCGGAAGGTGTTACCTGTAGCGGGAACTGGATCCCATTTTTTGGGCGCGCTCATGCAGATAAAAAAAAAAGCGAGGCAGGTGCCTCGCTTGGTTGGGGATCTCGAGCTTACTGGTGAGTCAGCATGCTGCTCTGGTTGGCTGCCAGGGTGGTTCTGCCCGAGCTCTCCAGCCAGGTTTTGATCCGCTTGGCATCGGCGACCCTATCGTTGGTGGTCTCGGCATTGAGCAACACCATGATCACCGGCTCACGATTGACCTTGGTGCCCAGCACCAGACAGCGGCCCGCTTCGCGGATATAGCCGGTCTTGGAGAGGGTGAACTCCCATTGCCCTTCGCGGATCAGCCGGTTGGAGTTGAGGTAGTGCAGCTGACGCTTGTTGGTGCGCACATAACTCTGCTCGTCGGTGGAGTACTGGCGGATCAGCGGATAGGAGGCCGCTGCGGCGGCGAGCTTGGCGAGATCCTGCGCGGTGGAGACATTGCGCGGGTTGAGCCCGGTGCTGTCTGCATAGTGGGTATTCCACATCCCCAGCATGCGGGCTTTGGCGTTCATCGCCTCGACAAAGGCGCGCTGACCGCCGGGATAGTGGCGGGCCAGTGCCGAGGCGGCACGGTTTTCAGAGGACATCAGGGCGATATGGAGCATTTCGGCGCGGCTGAGCCTAGAGCCGATGGCCAGGCGTGAACCGGTTCCCTTGATGCGGTCGATGTCGGCATTGGTCACGGTGAGCATTTCGTTGAGGCGCAGGTTGGCATCCAGCACTACCAGCGCCGTCATCAGCTTGGTGAGTGAGGCGATGGGCATTACCCGGTTGCCGTTGCGCTCGGAGATCACCTCGCCGGTTCTGTGGTTGGCCACCACGAAGGCAGCCGAGCTGAGGTTGGGCACATCCCGTCGCTCGAGAAAGCCGCTGCTGCTCTTGCTGCTGGCGGAAAAGGGGTTGGCATGGGCACTGTCCATAGTGGCCGGCAGCATTACTGCGCCAAGCAACAGGGGAAGGAGGGAACGCATCATCATGATCAGCTCTACCGGACGAAATACAGGGATATCTCGCTAAGTTATATGTCGTGAACTGGCGCTTCACAATCATTCTCACCTTGATATTGATAATTTACGGCGTTGAGCGTGCTCTGACGGCGAGGAGAGCGTAAAAGAGGTCTCCATAGAGTCTTTTTTGCATTGAAACTATGGACTGGCCGTGATGGCGAGCGGAAGCCGGCGCTAAAAAAATCGGGACCAGAACGGTCCCGATTGGCATGGAGCATTGCCTGCCGGTTAGTGGGCATCTTCCTGCTTGATCTTGAAGCGCATGGCGATCACCACGAACAGCAGCGGGCCAATGATGGTCCAGACGCCGGTGGAGATATCGCCGGAGATAAAGGGGGCGACCACGGTAAAGACGTTGCCGAAGGCGACCAGGATCAGGCTGATGATGGTGGCAAGCAGTACCGAGCCCGCGCTCTTGAAGAAGATCAGGTCCTTGCCCAGCGCCGGGTTGTTGCGATAGCGATACCAGGCGTAGATGAGGAACATGTAGGGCAGGGTCATGCCGACGTTGGTCATGGTGATGATCAGCTCGTAGAGGGCGGCGGCCCCTTCCGGGTTGATCAGGGTAAAGATGGACTTGGCGGCAATGAACAGACAGACCACCCAGGCTTGCACCTTGAGGGCTTCAATGCGCACGCCATTCTCGTTCTCGCGCTGGAAACGCTCCGGCCAGAAGTAGCTCGGGGTGCCGGTGATGAACTGGCGCAGTGGCGCGTATGAGAGGGCGATAAAGGCGCCCAGATAGCTCAGGAACATGCCAAGGCCAGCAAAGCGCATGAACACCTGTCCCAGCCACTCGCCACCGAGATGGCGCCCCAGCTCCAACATGATGATGAAGAGGGCGGAGAGAGAGGTGATCCCCTCGGCCGGGAAGTCGCTCCAGCGCATGATTGAGCCGACCGCCAGAAAGCCGATGATGTAGCAGAGTACGATGAAGGCGCCGGAGAGGAAGATGCCGCGCTTGAGGTCACGCTCGGGATCTTCCAGCTCGTCAGCCACCCCGGCCATCGCCTCGACCCCGCCGTAGGCGAAGATGGCGAACACCATAAAGCCGAGGAAGGGGATGATGTCGTTGAACGCGGCATTGGGAGACGCCGTCAGCGATGCCTGGGTGAAGGGCTCCTGCAGAGTCATGCCGCTCACCGCGAAGGTGAAGACGCCACCGACCAGCAGCAACACGTTGAGTGCCACCACGGATAGACCGCCGATAGCCGCCACTTTGGCGAAGCGGGGGCTGCCCAGGGTGATGAGCTTGGTGACGGTGGCAACCAGTGCGATGGCGACTACGCCCAGAATAAAGGGGCCAAAGTCGATGCCGGTGCCCAGGGTGACCGGGATGACGGTGATGTCGCGGCCAAACAGCATGAAGGAGAGGGGCACCCACATGGAGAGCGCCTTGCCAAACATCCAGATGACGTAGGAGGCGAACCACATGGTCAGACCGATAAAGGCGAATCGGGTCGAGACCGAGTGGCGCATCCAGGTAAAGATGCCGCCTACCTCTTTGCGAAAGCCGGTGCCGAATTCGATCATCATCAAAATGAACGGGATGAAGAAGAACAGACCGCCGATCACGAACATCGGAATGGCGGCATATCCCATTCGGTAAAAACCGATCCCGATATTAGTGACGCCAAATACCGATGTTAATATCATCAATATAAAGGCGCCCAATTTCAGCTTTTTTGCTGACATATTAAAAACTCCCTGATGGTGCTGGATTTAAAATAATCAAAAATTAAACGGACGAAACCAGACCCATTAATAACGCGGTAGCGCCATGCCATCTTGCTGTGGCGGGCGCGATCGGGTCATCTCTGACCGGGCTGGCTTACCCGTCAGGCGGTCAATGAATGTATGGGCGGAGCTGCATGGTCTGTGCCATGCGCGGTATTGGTCAGCGTTGCCGAAAATTAACTGTGAACGATTTTATCATTAATGCTGCTGGGCAGGTAAGTTTCCCGAATGAAGCTGTGGTTGAAATAAACAGACCTGCCAGTTAATTGATACGTTGCGGATGTAAACATTTACGCCCAGGCCGACACTTATTTCCATTATTGGTATTCGGCATATTTGGCGGAGTGAATTGCGCCATCCTGCCTGATAAATCCGCCCCAATGGCGACAGCGTTTATCCTCCCAGCCGGGTCAGCAGCACGCCGCCGGTAATAATGGCCGCCGCCGTCAGCCGCATGCGCCCGAGCGGCTCTTTCAGCAGCCAGACCGAGAGCAGAATGGCAAACAGCACACTGCTTTCGCGCAGAGCCGCGACCACGCCAATGGGTGCTTGGGTCATGGCCCAGATAACAATCCCGTAGGCGAGCAGTGACATGGCACCTCCTGCCATTCCCGCCATCGCATGGCGACGGATCTGGCGCCATGCGTTGCGTTTCTGGTGGACGATCAGCACCAGCAGCATCGCCAGCCCGGTGCAGGCAAAGAGCCAGAGGGTGTAGCGTACCGGTTCACCCCCTGCGCGGGCGCCGGCTCCATCCGAGAGGGTATAGGTCGCCGTGAACATGGCCGTGATCAGTGCTGCCCGAACCGCTTTGCTGTCAAGGCGCTGCTGCCCACCTCGCCAGGCCATCAGCAAGACCCCCATGATCAGCACGCAGGCGCCGATGATGCCGCCGTAACCGGGGTAGTCCCCCAGCAGCAGGGCACTTAACGCCATGGCGAGCAGCGGGGCACTGCCACGGGCCAGCGGATAGATCTGGCCAAAATCGCCCTGATTGTAGGCATGGCTGAGAAACAGGCAGTAACCGATATGGAGCAGGACTGAGAGGCCGAGCCAGGGCAGCTCGGCAGCAGAGGGAAGCCCCATGGGCAGCAGCGCCACGGCGGCGATAAGCCCTGAAAAGATCGCCACCAGTGACACCCCCACCAGCCGCTCTTCGCCAATTTTGACCAGCGCATTCCAGCTGGCGTGAAGCAGGGCTGCCAGCAGAACGGCAAAAAAGACGGTGGTGCTCATGGGAAAAGGCTCTCGGGCGATGGGGGCCAACAGCATACCCGCCTGGAGCCTGATTGGCCGAGATCTTTATCAAAGCTTCGGTTTCTCGGGGTTCTTCTCCTGCTTGGTGGTGCTGCCCAGTTGCCCCAGCACCAGTTTGGGGTGGGGATCTGTCTGCAGCGGAATATCCTGCAACTGCGTTCCCTGCTGGTGGCGATGGATGATTACTGCGGCCATCTTGCCCAGCGCCTCGTAGCTGCTGATGGTGCCCACGCTGCAGCCGTGCTCGACGAACAGCTCTGCACTGCAGATGGTAGGGATGGCAGCTGCGTTGAGTGCATTCAGCAAACGGGGGGCGATGGAGAGCAGATAGCTGTCTGCGGCCAGAAAGACGATGTCGTTTTTGGCATCCTGTTGCAGCCGCTTCAACTCGTTCTCCAGTCGCTTTGGATCCGGTGCTATACGCCAGGTTGCGACTTGCCATTGGTAGCCTTTGGCCGCGTTGATCAGCATGTCGGCCACCAGCAGGGTGTTTTGCTCCCGCGGGTTGAAGGGTAGCAGCAGCCGCTTATCCGATGGGAGGTACTTGCTGGCATTGGCCAGTTGCAGCGCCATCGGCACCATATTGCTTACCCCGGCCACCATGCTGTTCTGGGCTTTGTCTTCCGAGAGAAAACCTGCCCCGACAGGATCTGAAACCACATTGAATATCATGGGCTTGCGATTGGCGACCAAACTCTTTGCCATGGTGGTGGCTGTGGTACCGAAGGTGTAGATGTAGTCGTATTCGGCCAGTTTCGGCAGCATCTGCTGACGTAGCATGGTCGCCAGCGCCGTGCGATCCTGATTGGCATTGTAGACGGTGATGGTGGTCTGATAGCCAAGTCGGGTCAGTTCGGCCCGAAAGCCCGCCTCGGCGGCGGTTTCGCCACGCCACAGTACCATGGCGATATTGAGGGCGTGAGCGGGAAGAGCCAGCAGCAAGAGCAGGACGAAAAGCAGCCTGACCATGATCATCTCTCCGGCGATACATCTACTGTTGAGCCTAGGCCAGTTTGTGGTTTTCTGAGCAACAGCGACGAAAAAGCGCGATGGCAAGCCATCGCGCTTTGGGTATCAGAAAACCTCGATTAGAAGTCGTAGCGAGCAGCCAGCTGGAAGTCATCCTTGTTGGCGGTCGCTTTGCCGGCAACGCTGTCCAGATTGTTGATGCGGTACTCGCCGATCACCCGCAGGTTCTTGTTGAACTTGTACTGGGCTCCCAGGGTGTAGTAATCCACATTGTCTTTCTTGGTGCCAGCCTTGTCCTGCTCCTGTTTGTTCCACAGCGCCATCAGACCGAAGCCATTCTCGAAGTTGTAGCCCAGCGCGGCTTCCCAACCGGTGTGATCGGTGCCGGTCGCCAGGAAGTCGCTGCCATCGGCATAACTGAGGGCGGCGTAGGCGGCCTTGTTGTCAAACTTGGCGGAGATCAGCCACAGTTTTGCATCTTCTTCACCGCTCTTGTCGCGCAGGCCGACGTTATAGGCAGTACCCAGCGACAGGTTGAAAGGGAAGGTATAGGCCACGGCTGCTCCGTAGGCCGCGTCGCTATCCTTGCTGGTAGTCTCTTCGGTGTCACCACCGTCGAACTTGTAGCTGGTGTCGAGCTGGAAGCCATTGAACAGGCCGGAGTATTTCAGTACGGAACCGGCGCGGTTGGTGGCGAAGGTGTCGGTCTTTGCACCCAGCGCTTCGTTACCGTAGCCGTCGGAGAGGGAGACATCAGTCCAGTCCGCCAGGAAACCCGGGGCACCTTTCTGGCGACCGAAGGTCACTGTACCCCAGTCAGCGCCCACACCGGCAAAGGCCAGACGGGTACGCAGGTTGTCGGAGCTCTCGCTGATGGTCTTCTCGCTGTCGTTGATGTACATCTGAACTTCGTACTGGGCCAGCGCCTTCAGACCGCTCTGGATCTGGGTTTCAGCCTTGGCACCGAAGCGGACAAACTGGTTAGCCCCTTGCTTGGCGCTGTAATCCTTGGTGCCATTCGGGTTGGCGGTATCGACGTTTTCTTTCTTGTCGCCGAAGAATTGACCGGCGTAGATGCGGCCATACAGGTCCAGCATGGCGGTATCATTTTTATACACCTCAACGGCTTGCGCCTGGAAGGCGGCGGTCAGAGCCAGTGCCACTACAGTCAGCTTTTTCATCTTAATCCCTTGTGTTGCAAGCTTTTGTTTTGAAGACGGGGCCATCCTAGGGAAGATGCATGACAGCGGGGTGACAACTGGATGAAGAGTCGATGGCAATTGGGTTGCAATTGGATGAATTGGCTACATTTATGCACCTGGCAGCTACTTTTGTGCGCAAAGGTTTGCCCTTGTGGTAGAATGCCGCCCGTTTTCGAGCTCCATAGGTTGGATATGCGATGAGACGTGAACTGGCAATCGAGTTTTCCCGAGTGACGGAAGCGGCTGCACTGGCTGGCTACAAGTGGCTCGGACGTGGTGACAAGAATATCGCTGATGGGGCGGCCGTAGCGGCCATGCGCCACATTCTCAACCAGATCGAGATCGATGGTGAGATTGTGATCGGCGAAGGTGAAATTGATGAAGCGCCGATGCTCTATATCGGCGAGAAGGTCGGTACCGGACACGGCGACGCGGTGGATATCGCGGTCGATCCCATCGAGGGTACCCGCATGACCGCCATGGGTCAGGCCAACGCGCTGGCCGTGCTGGCGGTGGGCGACAAGGGTTCTTTCCTGAAAGCACCTGACATGTACATGGAAAAGCTGATCGTCGGGCCCAAGGCCAAAGGCGCCATCGACCTGGATCAGGCTCTCGAGCTGAACCTGAAGTCCGTGGCCAAGGCGCTGGGCAAGCCGCTCTCCCGTTTGACTGTCATTACCCTGGCCAAGCCGCGTCATGACAAGGCAATCAAGGAGATGCAGGGTCTGGGCGTGCGGGTGTTCGCCATTCCTGATGGTGACGTTGCCGCCTCCATCCTCACCTGTCTGCCGGACAGCGAAGTCGACATGCTTTATGGCATCGGCGGCGCACCGGAAGGGGTGATCTCCGCGGCGGTGATCCGCGCGCTGGATGGCGACATGCAGGCCCGTCTGGTGCCGCGTCACCGGGTCAAGGGCGACAGCCCGGAAGTGCGTGCGTTGGGCGAGCAGGAAATTGCCCGCTGCGAAGCGCTGGGCATCGACGTCAACAAGGTGCTCAAGCTGGAAGATATGGCGAAGAATGACAACGTCATCTTCTCCGCCACCGGCATCACCAAGGGTGATTTGCTGGATGGCATCACCAGCGATGGCGTGATGGCGACCACCGAGACTCTGTTGATCCGTGGTAAATCCCGTACCATTCGTCGTATCAAGTCGATCCATTACCTGGAGCGCAAAGACAGCGTGGTACGTGACATCATCCTGTGATGATGGCTCGCTGAACCGGCTGTGTTGTTTGAAGCCCGATCGCCCGTGCGGTCGGGCTTTTTGTTGTGCGCCAGCTACGTTTGTGCCGCCGCTTCGGCTATGGTGGTTCAGACCGTCTCAAAGGAGTGGAGTCTATGGAGTGTCGTAGTGGCTGCGCGGCCTGTTGCATCGCCCCCAGTATCAGCAGTGCCATTCCCGGTATGCCAGATGGCAAACCGGCAGGTGTCCCCTGTATCCAGCTCGATAGCGCCCTTGGCTGCAAGATTTTCGGTCAACCGGAGCGGCCGGCGGTGTGCGGCGGTTTTCGCCCCATGATGGATGTGTGTGGCAGCCATCGCGCCGAGGCCATCTGGCTGATCGGCGAGCTGGAGCGGCTCACCACCTGACGAGGGCAGGGCGAAAAGATAAAAAAAGAGGCCGCATCATGCGGCCTCTCGCGTTTCTTTTCGCCGGGGATCAGATCCCCGCCAGCTCCAGTGCCTGACGATAGTATTCGTTGGCCTTGTTGGTGAGGCGGCGCTTGTCCATCAGCTGGCCGAGGGCGTGATAGGCGGCGGCGCTCGGCGCCCGCTCCACCTCCTGCTCCAGCAGCTTCTGGGCATCGTCCAGCTGACCGGCCAGCAGATAGAGCTGGGCCAGTGCGGTGTCCACCTCCGGTTGCCCCTGCTGCTTTTGCAACAGCGCCAGCAGCGGCTGATAGCTGTCGAGTTTCAGCTTGGGTAGGCGAGCCAGCAGCTGCGGCATCGGCTGTTTGCGCAGCGCCTCCTGCCACAGGGTGGCGGCCTCGCCGTCGGCGCCCAGCTGGCGCAGCAGATCGCCGTAGCAGGCCAGCAGCTCTGGCTCAAGGCGCAGCTTGCGCGGCAGATCCTGCCACACCGCCTTGAGGGTTTCGAGGCTGCTGGCAGCCTGTTGCAGGCGACCAGACCAGGCCTGTTGCAGCAGCTCTTCTTCCTGTTTCGGGGTCAGCTTGCCTACCTTGTGCAGTGCCGGGATCAGGTCGCACAGAGCGCTCCAGTCCTGACGGGCCAGATGCACCTGGCGTAGCTGATCCAGCACCATGGGGTGGCGCGGGTTGAGGGCGTAGACCGACTCCAGCATCGCCAGCGCCGTGTCGTACTGGCCCTGCTCGATCTGCAGCTGGGTCTGGGTCAGGGTGAGCGCCAGCTCGGCCTTGGGATTCTCCTCCTGCGCTTTTTGCAGGTATTGATCCCGGCGTGCGTCGTCACCACGGGCCTGTGCCGCCTTGGCGGCGCTCAGGTAGTTGAGCAGCGGGGTGTCGCTGTTGCTGGCCCCCTTGATCATCAGCTTTTCAGCCTGACTGTAGTGCCCTTCGGCCATCGCCAGGGTGGCGGCGACGGTCTGTTGATTGGCCTTGCGGCGGCGGCGCGAGCCGTACCAGCCGAGGGTCTTGCGGCGCAGGCCGAATACCCGACCCAGCAGCCACTCGACGATCAGCAGGGCGCCGTAGAACAGCACGGCCAGGATCACCGCGCTGGTGACGGAGGATTCGATGGTGTAATTGCCAAGGGCAATCAGCACATAGCCCTTGTTACCGGAGGCTTGCGGGCCAAAGATCAGCCCTGCGACCATCACGGCAACCAGAATGATTATACGGATCATGGTGCCCTCCTCAGCTGCTGGCCAGAATGCGTTGCAGGCGTTCGGTCAGCACCTGCTCCAGCATGGCCTGGGTCTTGAACTGGGCCGGATAGTCGATCTGGATCTGCTCACCCTTGAGCTTGTCGATCTCGCCCTGCATGTAGCGGGTGGCGCTGTTGTCGGTGTCGAAATACTGGGTCAGCCAGCGTTGGGCCTTGTCCAAGCTGTCTTCGTAGAGCGCCTGCTGCTCGCGATAGACGGAGAGCTGGGCCTGCAACAGCTTGGTTTTGAGGTTTTCACGCAGGAAGATCTCCTGCTGCGGCGAGAGCAGCGCCTCGACCGCGCCATCGCGGCGACGGATGGTGACGAAGTTCTCGGTGAACTTGACCCAGTTCTTCTTCAGGTTGCTCTCCCACTCGTCTGGATTGGTGCTGACCGCTTGATCCGGCTCGGCCTTGGCTTCCGGCATGCTGACGGTGGAGAGGGGCAGCAGCTCGATCTGGTCGGACAGTGCCGCCAGCTTGAGGGTCAGTCCCTCGCGGTCGATGCGCGGCATCCCCTTGAGCTTGGCGATATCCTCGGCCAGCGCCTTGCGGATCGGCATCAGGCTGGGGTCGTTGAGGGCGGCGATCCGCTCGTCGGCATTGCCGAGCAATGTGATGGCGGAGACGAGGTCATGCTCCAGCCACAGTTTGCGACCCGCCATCCGAACCAGATACTCGGATTCGGCCAGCATCCAGTCGTTGGGGCGTTTATCGTTAAGATCCAGTACCCGGTTCTGCAGACCTTGCATCTCCCCTTGCAGCCGCTGCTGGGTTTGATCCAGCGCGGCCAGCTGCTCGGCATCCTTGCTGCTGGTCTGGTCGATCTTGCTCAGGGCGCTCGCCAGCTGCTGCTTGAGCTGGGCCAGTTCGGCTTGCTGGGCCACGGCATTCTTGTGACCGTGCAGATAGAGACCGCCGGTCAGGCCAAGGGCCAGCAGGATGGCGACCCCTCCCAGTACGGCACCGGAGCGGCTCTTGCTGCCATTGACCGCAGCGGTCGGCTGGGGTTTTACCTGGGATTCTTGTTGTTCTGTCATTCCATCTTCCTCAGTTCCAGTGCGGCCGTCAGGGCCTGGTTGGATGCACCTTGGGCAATCGTGATATGGATAAAGCCCGCGGAGTGGGCCATCTCGGCCACTCGCGGGCTGGGGACCACCAGCAGGCGGTCAAAAAGCCAGGGCCGCTGGTGGTCGGGAACCAGCTCCAGCAGCCGTTGCAGCAGTTCACCACTGGTAATGAGCAGGCTGTCCAGCCCCGCTGCCTGCCAGTGGCGGGTCAATGTCTCCCCGTCTAGCTCGGGGTAGTGGCGTTCATAGGCCGCACAATAGTGCACCAGAGCACCGCGTGAGGCCAGTGTGCTGGCGATGAGATCCCGCCCGCCATTGCCGCGCAGGATCAGTACCCGTTTGCCTGCTACCTGCTGCAGGGCGGGCAGGGCCAGCAGCCCTTCGCTGCGCGGGTCATCCGGGCAGCTCGCCGTGATGCCGATGGCTGCAAACGCATCTGTGCTGGCCTGACCCACCGCAAAGTACTCAATATGTGGCCAGGTCTGACCAGTTTGCAACAGAAAATCGTGTGCAAAATGAACGGCATGGATGCTGACGGCGATAACCACGTCGGCACTGCGCAGCAGGTCGGGCAGGAGAGGGAGTTCGCTGCCCGCCACGGTTTCCAGCAGCGGGCAGCAGAGTGGTGCATGGCCGTGCTGGCGCAACAACTGCACCAGTTCGGCGGCCTGGGCGGCCGGACGCACCACCAGCGGGGTCATGCGCGGTAGACCTCGGCGAGGATCTCGTCGGCACCGGCGGCCAGCAGGCGCTGGGCCAGTTGCTCGCCGAGGGCCTCACCATCGGCCAGCGGGCCGCGGATCTCGTCACGGATTACCTGGCTGCCATCCGGGCTACCCACCAGACCGCGCAGCCAGATCTGCTCGCCTTCGACCAGTGCGTAGGCACCGATAGGCACCTGACATCCCCCTTGCAGGGCGCGATTCATGGCGCGTTCGGTCAGCACCCGGGCGCGGGTCTCGGCGTGCTCCAGCGGCGCCAGCAGGGCGTGAAGCTCAACATCGTCGAGGCGACATTCGATACCGACGGCACCCTGACCGTTGGCGGGCAGGCTCTGCTCCGGCTCGATAAAGGCGGTGATGCGGTGCGCCATCTCCAGTCGTTTCAGACCGGCGGCGGCGAGGATGATGGCGTCGTACTCACCGGCATCCAGCTTGGCGAGGCGGGTGTTGACGTTGCCACGTAGGTCGCGGATCACCAAATCCGGGCGCGCCGCGCGCAACTGGCACTGGCGGCGCAGGCTGGAGGTGCCGACCACGGCCCCTTGCGGCAGTTCGGCAATAGCTTTGAAACGGTTGGAAACGAAGGCGTCGCGGGGATCTTCCCGCTCGCAGATAGTGTGCAGACCAAGTCCCTCGGGGAACTCCACCGGCACGTCTTTCATGGAGTGAACGGCGATATCGGCCCGCCCTTCCAGCATGGCGGTCTCCAGCTCCTTGACGAACAACCCCTTGCCACCGACCTTGGCCAGCGGGGTATCGAGGATCTTGTCACCCTGAGTGCTCATGGGCACCAGTTCGACCTGCAACTGCGGGTGCAGGGCTTCGAGCCGGTCTTTGACAAAGTTGGCCTGCCACAGGGCCAGAGGGCTCTTGCGAGTGGCAATTTTCAGGGTTCGGGCTGCCATATCAATCAGTTGTTTCATTTTTAGAAGGAAATCGATATTACCACCCTTTGCCCGTGCTTTCATGGCGGAGCCGGCAAAAGCGGGGCCAAGCTCAAAAATGCATGCTGAAAATGATTTTCATTAAGCAAGCGGCCTTGATTAATTCATTGAATGCATTGGAATTTAATGATTTCCCCTGATACTTGATGTGGTCATACCAGAAATAATCTGACGTTTAGCTGAAGGCTTGTTTACCACCGCTGTTTGCATTGTTAACATGATCACACTTTTTTGACGTATCCCTCTTTTGGTGCGTCATTTTCACTTAGGTGATAGGCAGGGCATTGCAGGAACACATCGATACGCTGGTTGCGCGTTATGACGACATTACCCGTCTCAAGACGCAACGGGCGTTAGGTCTCATGAGTCGCTACGGGCAGCAGGTATTCCAACTGCTGCCCGTCATGCTGCACTTCAATCACCCCCTGCTCCCCGGTTATGTCTCCGGTGATGTTCCTCATGGCATCTGGAGCTTCAGCGCCAGCGCCGAGCAGCAAGCCTTTATCGATGACCTCTGTCGCAACGCCAACTGTCAGAGCGGCCTGGCAACCCATGATCGAGCCATTCAGGGGCTCTACTCCATGGGCAGCACCTCCTCCATCGGCCAGTGCTGTCACTCCGATCTCGATATCTGGGTTTGCCACGTGGCTGGCTTGTCGCAGGAGCGGCTCGCCCTGCTGGAGCAGAAGTGCCGGTTGCTCTCCAAGTGGGCGGAGCAGCGCGGGGTCGACCTCAACTTCTTCCTGATCCCCGAAGACAAGTTCCGCCAGACCAACGATGCCGAGATGCAGGGAGAGAGCTGTGGCAGCGCCCAGCACCTGCTGCTGCTTGACGAGTTCTACCGCAGCGCCATGCGTATCGCGGGCAAACGCTTGATCTGGTATCTGGTGCCCACCGAGTGTGATGATCACTACGACGACTATGTGAACGGGTTGTTCGAGAGTGGCAAGCTCAGGCAGGATGACTGGCTCGATCTCGGCAGTTTTGACCGGATTCCGGCGGAGGAGTATTTCGGCTCTGCCCTGTGGCAGCTCTACAAGGGGATCGATTCCCCCTATAAGGCGGTGCTCAAGTCGGTGCTGATGGAGGCTTATTCCCACGAGTACCCCAACACCCGGTTGCTATCGATGATCAGCCGCGACTGGTTTCAGCACAACGAGGGGATGCACTACCGGCTCGACAACTATTGTCTGATGCTGGACAAGGTGACCAATTACCTCAAGTCCATCGGCGACATGGCGCGACTCGATCTGGTGCGCCGCTGCTTCTACCTCAAGGTGTGCGATGGCCTCAGTCATCCCAAGGATGATCACTCTCCCGAGTGGCGCCGCGAGCAGATGAGCCAACTGGTCTCCTACTGGGGTTGGAGCCAGGATAAACTGTACCACCTCGATCATCGCCACGAGTGGAAGGTCGAGGAGGTGAAGATCGCCCATGCCGAGTTGCTGGAGGCCCTGATGCAGAGCTACCGCAACCTGATCCAGTTCGCCCGTCGCAACAACATCAGCGAGTCGATCAACCCGGAAGATATCGGCATCCTGTCGCGCAAACTATACGCCGCGTTCGAGAGCCTGCCGGGCAAGGTGCAGCGGGTGAACCTCAAGATCGCGCCGGATCTGAGCGAGCCCGACCTTAGCTTCGTGCAGGTGCCCCACGGTCGCCTCAACCGCGCCGGCTGGTATCTTTACAAACATTCGCTGGAGCCGGTGGACATCATTGGTCGCGCGCCGCTCGAGTTCAACGGCTACATCAGCAAGCTGGTCTCCTGGGCCTACTTCAACGATCTGCTGACCCCCCAGTCGCGGGTGCACCTGTTCAATCAGGGCTCGGATCTGCACATCGACAATCTGCACCAGTTCTGCCGCGATCTCTCCGGCTGCTTCCCCGAGAAGTACCCGCTGGCCACCAACCTGGCGCTCAGTCGGCCGTGCGAGATCCGTCAGCTCTCCATCTTCCTCAACCTGGAGATGGACCCGACTAGCCACTGGGTCGGTCAGGTGATCGAATTTGACGCCAATACAGTGGATGTCTTCTCGTTCGGTCGCAATCAGGAGTGTCTGGTCGGTTCGGTGGATCTGGTCTATCGCAACTCCTGGAGCGAGATCCGTACTCTGCACTTCCAGGGGGATGAAGCTGTGGTCGATGCCCTCACCACCATCCTCGGCAAGATGCATCAGGATGCCGCCGCCCCCGAGATGATCGAGGTGTTCTGCTATAGCCAGCACTTCCGATCTCTGGTGCGCTCCCGTTTCCAGAAGCTGGTGGCGGAGTGTATCGATCTGCGCCTTGCCCGCGACAAGCAGCAGCTGGTCAAGACCATGGCCCTTGGCCGCGAGAAGTACGGCATCTTCTTCGAGCGGCGCGGGGTGTCGGTGAAGAAGCTGGAGAACGCCATCGATTTTTACCGTCACATCTCCCACAACAAGCTGGATCACCTGCCGCTGCGGCTCGACAAGACCCACAGCCAGCATCTGCCGAGCATAGTCGATGCCTACGCCAGCGAAGGGTTGGTGCAGTTCTTCTTCGATACCCGGGATGCGGGCACCAACATCTACATCCTCGATGAGGCGAACCGGGTGGAGATCTACCAGCACTTTGCCGGCAACAAGGATGAGCTGGTGGCGGGGGTCAACCGCTTCTACACCTCCAACCACGAGCGGTTCAGCGATGATGGTCAGTTCATCAACTTCAACCTGCCCCAGTACTACGAGATAGTGCAGCAGGGGAGCGAGCTGGCAGTGATCCCCTATCGCAGCCAGGGAGCTCCGCGTGAGCAGGTGTCACCCACTCGTGATGTCGGGTGACCCGCGAGGGTAAGTCGCCATAAAAACGGCCTGCAGATGCAGGCCGTTTGCTTTTGCGGTTGCTCAGGCGCCGAGGCGGGCCAGCAGCCAGCTGCGAATGTCGCCCAGCTGCGGACGGCAGATCTCGTGACGCATCGGGTACTCGTGCCACTCGGGGTCGAGCCCGGCGCTTTCCAGCCGGTTCTTGGCATCCCAACCGAGCGACAGGCTCACCACATCGTCGTAGATGCCGTGCATGTAGCAGATGGGCAGAGCACGAGCAGCCTCGCTCATCTCGCCGAGCAGCTTGTCGGGGGCAGCCAGATAGGTGGACATGCAGAGCAAGCCCGCCAGCGTAGCCTGATAGCGCAGCGCGGTGAAGGAGGCAATTACCCCGCCCTGTGAGAAGCCTGCCAGCACGATATGCTCGGGGGCAAACCCGTCGGCCACCAGCTGATCCAGCAATGCGGCAATCTGGTCGGCTGATTCACGGACATGGGACTCCACGGCCCGCTCGGCGGGATCCTCGAAGCTCTTGATGTCGTACCAGCCGCGCATCTTGTAGCCCATGTTGATGGTGATGGGGCGCTCGGGGGCATCCGGCAGCAGGTGACGCACCGGCAGCTCGGCGGGCAGATCCAGTGCGTCCACCAGTGGGGCGAGACCTGCGCCGGAATCACCCAGCCCGTGTAGCCAGATCACCGCGTGACGGGCGCCCTGCGGGTACAGGTCGATCATGGAAACACCACCTCTTCACCCGCCTGGGCGGAGCAGGATTGGCTCAACAGCGCCTTGAGCTCGTGGCCGAAGCGGTTGTCGATCCAGGTGTCACCCTGCAGTTCGAAGTGGAAGCCGTTCTCGCGGGTGGCGACCCAAATCTGGTGCAGTGGCTCCTGCTTGTTGATGATGACCTTGGTCTTGTTCTCGAAAGAGAGGGTCAATACGCCACCGTTGCGTTCGCAGTCGATATCCGGATACCCCTCGTCGAGCGTGTCTTCCACATATTGGAAAAAGGCGTCGGTCAGGGCGTGATACTCGTGATCCTTCATCGGTTTATCCTGTTGCTTTTAACAATGTGAGTGCGATTATAGAGGGCCAAAAATTTTTTCGCAGCGAACCATTATGATCACCCAGTTCACCAAGTGTCTGCTTGCCACTCTTCTGTCCCTCGGGTTGGCCGCGTGCGGTCTGAAGGGGCCGCTCTATATGCCGCCCCCCGAGCAGCCACAGAGCCAGAGTACACCGCAAGCAGCGCCGCCTGCGACCACTGAGGCTGCCACCGAGGCCGCGCCGCACTAATGCCGCACCCATTCTAGGAAGGAACCGCCCCCTTGGATCACTTTAACTACGACGCCGACGGCCAGCTTCAGGCCGAGCAAACCTCGCTGCAACAGCTTGCCGAGCAGTACGGTACCCCGCTTTACGTCTACTCCCGTGCGACCCTCGAGCGCCACTGGCACGCCTTTGACAAGGCCGCTGGCGATATTCCCCATCTGATCTGCTACGCGGTGAAGGCCAACTCCAACCTGGCGCTGCTCAACCTGCTGGCTCGTCTGGGCTCGGGGTTTGACATCGTCTCTGGTGGCGAGCTGTCGCGGGTACTGGCGGCGGGCGGTGATCCGGCCAAGGTGGTCTTCTCCGGTGTTGCCAAGAGTGAAGCGGAGATGCGCCTTGCGCTGGATAAAGAGATCCTCTGCTTCAATCTGGAGTCGGAAGCCGAGCTGGAGCGCCTCAATCGGGTGGCGGGCAGCATGGGCAAGAAGGCTCGTGTCTCGGTGCGGGTCAATCCGGATATCGATGCCGGTACTCACCCCTATATCTCCACTGGCCTCAAGCAGAACAAGTTCGGCATTCCCATCGAGCTGGCGCCCGCCATCTATCGCAAGGCGGCCGCGATGGCGAACATCGAGATCGTCGGGGTGGATTGCCATATCGGCTCGCAACTCACTGAATTGAATCCCTTTATGGAAGCGGCTGACAAGCTGCTGCGGCTGATCGACGGTCTGGCTGCAGAAGGCATTCATATCCACCATCTGGACGTGGGGGGCGGCCTTGGGGTCAACTATGGTTCCGAGCAGCCCCCTCATCCGACCGAGTATGCCGAAGCGCTCAAGCAGAAGCTGGCGGGCCGGGATCTGACCCTGCTGTTCGAGCCGGGCCGCGCCATCGTCGCCAATGCCGGTGTGCTGCTGACCCGGGTCGAGTACCTGAAGCCGGGCGAGACCCGCAACTTCGCGCTGATCGATGCCGGCATGAACGACATGCTGCGCCCTTCGCTCTACGGCGCCTGGATGAACATCATCGAGGTGGATAGCCGTGCCGGCCATGCTCCCGCGATCTATGACGTGGTGGGCCCGGTGTGCGAGACCGGCGACTTCCTCGGCAAGGAGCGCACTCTGGCCATTGCCGAGGGTTCCCTGCTGGCAGTGCGCTCGGCCGGTGCCTACGGCTTTACCATGTCATCCAACTACAACACCCGTCCGCGCGCTGCCGAAGTGCTGGTGGATGGTGCCGAGGCGCACCTGATCCGCGAGCGTGAGCAGTTGGCCGATCTCTGGCGCGGTGAGCACCTGCTGCCCTGATGCAGTAGATAGAGATGACAGAATTTTACAGCCCTGACAGCACAGGAGTGCGCGATGTGTACAGATTGTTCAAGGATGCATGGGGTTGTGGCCAATGACTTCATAGTGGTTGATGGTGAGTATTTACAGCCCTAACAGCACAGGAATGCACGATGTTGATAGATTTTTCCAAGATGCATGGCTTGGGCAACGACTTCATGGTGGTGGATGGCGTCACCCAGAAGGTATTTTTCAGCAATGACGTCATCAAGAAGCTGGCAGATCGCCACTTCGGGATCGGCTTTGACCAGCTGCTGCTGGTGGAGCCGCCCTATGACCCTGAACTCGACTTTCACTATCGCATTTTCAATGCCGATGGCAGCGAAGTGGAGCAGTGTGGCAACGGTGCCCGCTGTTTTGCCCGTTTCGTGCGTCTCAAGGGGCTGATCAACCGGGATCGCATTGCGGTCAGTACCGCCCGGGGTCGCATCGTGTTGCAGCTGGAGGGGGAGAATCAGGTCACGGTCAACATGGGTGTTCCCCAGTTTGAGCCGGGCAAGATCCCGTTCCGGGCCCAGAAGGCAGAGAAAACCTATCTGTTGCGGGCGCAGGAGCATACCGTGATGTGTGGCGTGGTCTCCATGGGCAATCCCCACTGCGTCATCGAGGTGCCTTCGGTCGCCGATGCGCCGGTCGAGACGCTCGGTGCCATCATGGAGCGCCACGAGCGTTTTCCCGAGCGGGTCAACGTCGGCTTCATGGAGATGGTCAATGCTACCGAGATCAAACTGCGTGTATTCGAGCGGGGCTGTGGCGAGACCCTGGCCTGCGGCACCGGTGCCTGTGCGGCGGCGGTGATTGGCATCAGTCAGGGCAAGCTCAAGGAGCGGGTCACCGTCAGCCTGCCGGGCGGCAAGCTGACCATCGCCTGGAAGGGGCCGGGCCAGCCGGTCTACATGACAGGCCCCGCCGAGCATGTGTTTGACGGCCAGATAGAGGTTTAGCCGATAAAGGTTCAGGTACGGGGGGCGCTGGCCCCCTTTGCCCATGATGTCGGGGCAGCGAGCCCCATTTCTCTGATGGATCAACCAATTTATGAGCGAACTCAAACGGCAGGAGCAATCGGTGGATGAAGCCACTGTGCTGGAGTACCTGGCCCGTTATCCCGAGTTTTTCCAACGCCATGCCGCCGTGCTGGACCGGATCCGCATTCCCCATGAACGCAAAGGGTCGGTCTCGCTGGTCGAGCGCCAGCTGGAGCGTCAGCGCGAGCGGATCGAACAGCTGGAGCAGGAGATCACCGAATTGATGGGGATCGCCAGCGAAAACGAGCGGATCTTCCGGGTCTATGCCGATCTCTACGGCGAGCTGTACGGCTGCCAGACCCTGTTCGAGGTAAGTGCCGTGATGGGCAAGGCCTTTGTCCAGCGGCTGCGCCTGACCGGGCTGCGGCTCTGGCTCAATCCCAAGAAGTTTGCCCTGAGCGGGCCCGAGCAGCGCTTTCTGGCGCAGGGCAAGCAGCTCGAATCCCTGCTGGGTCAGCGTCTGCCGGGGCAGAATTACTACTTTGGCCGCCTGAGCCAGAGCGAGAAGCAGGCGCTGTTTGGCCATGATGTGCTGGTCAACTCGGTGGCCCTGATGCGGCTCGGCGATCTCGGTGTGCTGGCCTTCGCCAGCTCGGATCCCGGCCACTTTACTCCCCACAACGACACCCTGCTGCTGGGCCAACTGGGGCGCCTGCTGCAACTGCGTCTGCCCGAGTTGACTCATGGCTAGAACACCGGCCAAGGCGCCTGCCAAAGCACCCGTCATCGCACCGCCACTGCCTGCGGCACTGGCGGACGAGCTGGCGGCCTTTATCGAATACCTGAGGGTCGAGCGTCAGCTCAGCCCTCATACCCGCAATAACTATCAAGCCCATCTGGAGGCGATGACCGCCGAGCTGGTGGCCCTCGGGCTCACTGATTGGGGTCGGCTCGAGGTGAGTCAGGTGCGCACTCTGGTGACCCGGATGCACAAGGGGGGCCTTGCTCCTCGTTCCCTTTCCACCAAGGTCTCGGCCCTGCGCAGCTTTTGCGACTGGCAGGTGCGGCAGGGGCGGCTCACCGCCAATCCGGCTCGCGGTATCGTCACCCCCAAACAGGGGCGGCCGCTGCCGAAAAACCTCGATGTGGACGAGATGCACCAGCTGCTCAACATTACCGACGAGCAGGATCCGCTGGCGGTGCGGGATCGCGCCATCATGGAGCTGATGTACTCTTCAGGGCTGCGTCTGGCCGAGCTGGTGGGGATCAATCTGGTGGATCTGAAGCTCGACGACCGCCAGCTCAAGGTGACCGGCAAGGGCTCGCGGGAGCGGGTGCTGCCCATCGGCCGGATGGCGGTCGAGTGGCTGCAGAAGTGGCTCAAGGTGCGCCCGCTGCTGGCCGGGGATGAGAGCGAGGCGCTGTTTGTCTCCAACCGCAAGCAGCGGCTGTCGGCGCGCTCGGTGCAGGCCCGCCTCGATGGCTGGGGCAACAAGCAGGCGCTTAACGCCCACGTCCATCCCCACAAGCTGCGCCACAGCTTCGCCACCCATATGCTGGAGTCTTCCGGCGATCTGCGGGCGGTTCAGGAGCTGCTGGGACATGCCGACCTCTCCACCACCCAGATCTATACCCACCTCGACTTCCAGCATCTGGCCAAGGTTTACGACAGCGCCCACCCCAGGGCCAAGCGTGACCCGGATGCGCAGGACGATGAATAACGGGCCCTGAGCCCCGTTGCAGAGGATAGTCCATGCACTTCTATCGCCGCTGGCAGCCGGTTGCTGCCATCTCGTTTGACCTCGATGACACCCTCTATGACAACGGCCCCGCCATCGTGCGGGCCGAGCAGTGGATGTTGAGCCATCTGCGCAGCGAATATCTGGCGACAGCCATGCTCGACAAGCCACGCTGGCTGGAGCTAAAACGCGCTGTGTTGCTGGCCAACCCCGGGCTGCGCCACGATGTCAGCCTGGCGCGCCAGCAGACCATCCGCGCCGCCATGGTCGAGGGGGGGATGGCCGACCAGCAGGCCAGTCGCGAGGCGGAGCAGGTCTTTGCTGCGTTTCTGGCAGAGCGCTCGAAGATCGATGTGAGCGAGTCCACTCATCAGCTGCTGGCCAGATTGGCCGAACGCTACCCGCTGGTGGTCATCACCAACGGCAATCTGGATCTGCTTCAGGCCGGGCTGGATCGCTACTTCACGCTGGTCTGCAAGGCGGGGGCGGGCGCCAGGATGAAACCGGCGCCGGATATGTTTGAGCAGACCCGCAGTGCCCTCAAGCTGCCTGCGCAGCGGATCCTCCATGTGGGGGATCATCCCGAGACCGATGTACTGGGTGCCCGTCTGCATGGCTTTCGCGCCGCCTGGCTCAACGAACGGCAGCAACCGTGGCAACGGCTGCAACAGTTGCCGGACGTGGAGCTGACGGCACTGGAGGAGCTGGCTGAGCTGCTGCTCTGATGGCGCTGGCGGGTGGCCACGCTCAGGCGGTAATGGCTGTCAGCGAATAGCGATATATGGCAAGGGGTTACGCCCGCTATTTGCGACAAACCAACCCGAGCAGGGTGTAGCGGTCGCGCTGGTTGACGCGGCAGTAACTGATGCCGACGGGCAGCGCCTGCTGCAGGGTGATGGCGCTGTTCTGATAGCGGCAGACCAGATAGAGGGGGCGCAGGCTGCTATCGAGCTGGCTCCAGTAGTGGATCTCGTCGCTGTCGCCGTTATCCGGTTTGAGCTGGACCCGCTCATCGGGATTTCCGTCAAACAGGGAGAGACGATCCAGCCGATGGGTGAGGCGCTCGCCAAGTTTGCCGTTGTCGTTGCGGGTCACGGCCTGCCAGCCCTGCTGCGGGGTCAGCAGCTGCTGGCGAGCCTCGATGGTGGCAGGACAATCAAATTGCAGGCTGGCGGCAAGGGCCAGGGTTGTCAGTAACATGGCTGCTGTTCTCTCTTCACGTCCTCAACAAGATGCCATGCTACGTCATCTGCCCCCGAACAGCTTCATCAGTTTATCAAGCAGATCAAGCTGTTGTGGTGGCCGTTTCATTGACTCTGCCTCTCGTTCCAGCAGTGCCTGTTGCTCCTGCTGACGGTCACTCAGTACTCGATAGAGGGGCTCGACCAGTGACTCGCGCTGGGCGACCAGCTCCTGGAACATGCTCTGATTGATGCGATAGGTTTCGACGGTGGCCACCGCCCGCACGGTGAAGGTACTGGGTTCGCCGGTGAGCAGGCTCAGTTCCCCGAAGAAGTCACCTGCGCCGAGAGTGCCCAGTTTCAACTCTTTCCCTTCCAGATTAATCAGCATCTCGGCTTCCCCTTTGACCAGTACGAACAGCCAGTTGGAGACCTCTCCCTGCTCAAGCATGATGTCACCGCTGACAAAGGGGGCAAACTTCACCTGGTCCGCCAGTCTGATCAGCTCATCCTCCTGCAACATGGCAAACAGAGGTAACTTGCGCAGGGTCGCGGTGCGTTCGACCGTGTGGCGTTTGTGGCGGGCATCCAGGTGCTGCTTCTCCTTGGCCATAAAGACATTGAAGATCGGTGGGGTAAGGCGGCGATCGTTGCGACGCAGGGCGGCATCGATCAGGCTGCGTACCATGGAGTCGGTCGGATCATCGCGAGCCAGATCGGTCAGCCAGTAGCGCACTGCATAGCGGGCAATCCCCCCCTCGACATTCATCAGCAGACAGTCCGGTTGCGGATGCTTGGCGACGCAGGGGAGCTTGGTCTCTCGCAGGGATTTCTCGATCAGGGCGATGATCTGGGTCGGCAGGGTATCCAGGGTCAGATCGAACCAGACCCAGCGTCGCCACTGCAGCGGCTCGCCACGGCGACGCCCGAGCACGGTGAAGCGCTGTTTGAGCAGATGGCTGTTGGGGATGACGACGGTCTCCCAGTTGCGGGTCTCGATGGTGGTGGCACGCCAGTTGATCTCCACCACCCGGCCCTGGGTGGTGTCTACTTGCAGCCAGTCCCCGATGGCGATGGAGTTGTCGAGCTGGATGGAGACCCCGGCCAGCAGGTTGCCCAAAGTATCCTGCATGGCGAAGGCGATGACCGCGGTGATCACCGCCGAGGTGGTGACTATCTCCCCGAGCGCCATGCCGGAGGCGTAGAGGCGAAACAGACCCCAGCCGATATAGCCGATGGTGATGACGATGTCGGCGATGATCCGCGGGATGCGGATCTGGCAGAGGGGCAGAAGAAATTCGAACAGCAGTATCCCCCACACTTTTACCAATATCAGGCCCGCCAGCAGGGTGGAGATCTCGATCAGCAATTGATGGGGCAGCGGCAGTTTGAACCAGCCCCCTTCCAACTGGATCAGCAGGATCACGACAGTGCTTATCATCACGAAGCTGAGCTCGGAGAGCAGCTCCCGTCGTTGCCCGGGGCGGCGCCAGAAGTGGAGCAGCATCAGAGAGAGTGTGAGCAGGGTCCAGAACGGGTGTTCGCGGATCCATATCAGTGTGGGTAGCGCAGTGAGGTTGTCGCTGAACATGACGGCCCCTTGTGATGGTTTTATTTCCAGCATAGCCGTTCCGGCACGGGGAAATGGTGCGTTGGGGCAGCAATTTATTTATCCTGTGCAGAACCGGGCAAAGGAGTGCGATTGAGTGAAATTTTCAAAGAAAATCATCTGTTTGATGGCCCTGTTGCCACTGGCTGGCTGCGATCTGCTGGTCGAGAAGTATCGGGTCGAATTCCGGGATGGCTCCTGGCGTGAAATAGCTATTAGCCCCTTCTCCAGCGAGGCGCGCTGGCGCGAGGGGTGTGCCACCGGCGAGGTGCTGAGCGATATGAAGGTGCCCATCAAACGGGGTGATACGGTCAATGGCCGCGAGCAGTTGCTGATCGGCGGCGAGAAGTTCGAGCTGGATGACAACAACCTCTACCGCAGCAACGGCATGGTGTTTGGCCATTCGCCTGATCATATCCAGCGTGGGCTCAAGGGGATGGATATTTGCCGTACCCTGCGCCCCGAGCGGGGCGGATTGCCCAAGCTCAAGGCGCGAGGATTTGGTGAATAAGCGTTAACGATTATCTCTCTGACGGCGTCGGCAGGCGTCACCAAAGGCCTGGAAGATCTTGATGGAGTGAGGATTCTCGCTGGCTTTCCACTCCGGGTGCCACTGTACTGCCAGCAGGAAAGGGGAGAGGGTAGGGGCATGGATGGCCTCGACCAGTCCATCTTCGGCATGGGCCAGCGGCTCTAGGCCATCACCAAGACGGTTTAGCCCCTGTCCATGCAGGGAGTTGACCGGTATCTGTTCAGCCCCCATCAGTTCGGCAAACCAGCTGCCCGGCAGCAGCTCAATTTGATGACTTGGCCCATACTGTTCGTCGACCGGATCGTCGGCATCTTCCCGATGATCGTCATAACCCGGTTCGGTGTAGACCTTCTGGTGGATATCTCCGCCCAGTGCCACGTTGATCTCCTGCATGCCGCGACAGATCCCGAGGATCGGCATGCCACGGGCGAGGGCTCCCTTAATGAGGGGCAGATCGAACAGGTCGCGATCCCTGTCCTGCTGTTTCTCCGGGGTGAGGTTCTCCTGTCCGTAAAGCGCCGGATCGATGTTGGAGCCGGCGCCGCTCAGATAGATGCCGTCAGCCAGATCCAGATACTGCTCCAGATCGGCGGTGCCACAGCAGGTGGGCACCAGCAGCGGGACACAGCCGCTGATCTCGACCAGCGGCATGATGTATTTGTGGGTCATTACCTGATAGGCGTGGCCGTTGCGGGGCTGGGCCCCCATGGTCATCAGCACGACGGGTTTACGGTTGGTGACGAGTATGGAATTTGGCATAGAACACCCTGATTATCCCTGGCGTTGAAGTCTCATCCTGCACCTTGGGCAGACCCTTGCACATCGGCTGGGCAAGGGCATGCCTCAAGGTATGGTCATGGGATCCCGCGTCTTACCGGGTGGCAGAATCGAATCGTCGGTCAGCCTCGGCAGCGACAGCCTGGATCCTCTCCCCAGTCTGCCAAGGCTGTTCAATATGTCAAACAAAATGATGCAAAATTGTTAATGCAATAGTTTTGAATGGTTCTTTAGTGGCGATTTTACTGGGAAAAACGGATAGGGATGTATGCCAGGAACACCAGAGTGGTGGATATATTAAACGCACAGGGAGGGGGTAGGGGAAAAGGCATCAAGATAAACACGCCTCCCCGAGGGGAGGCGTGTTTCGGGGATCACAGCAGGTCTTCGATCTCGCCGCGCAGATACTGGTACATCTCGCGGTAGGCGACCGGCGGCTTGTTCAGCTCCCGCTCCTTGTTGGCGGAGCGGATCAGCTGGCGCAGCTTCTGGCGATCCAGTTCGTGGAACTGGGACATCAGCTCGTTGAGGGCGCTGTCACCTTCGGTGATCAGGCGCTCGCGCCACTGCTCCAGGCGATGCAGGCGCGCATTCACGGTGGAGTGACGGTTCTTGATGATGGAGAGCGCTTCGGCAATCGGCTCGATATCGCGGCTGCGCATCAGGCGGCCGATGAACTGCAGATGGCGACGGAAGGACTCATCCTTCTTCGGCTTGAGTTTGCGACCCAGCTCGACAGCTTCTGCAAGCTCTTCATCCAACGGGATTTTTTCCAGCTCGCTGTGGCTGAGGGAGACGATCTCTTCCCCCATTTTCTGCAATGCTTCGGCATCGCGCTTGAGCTGGCTCTTGCTGGGGCCCCAGTCTTCGAACTCGTTGTCGTCTTGATATTGACTCATCGGTCTCTTGATTCCTGTCATTCACGTTTGGCGGATATGTTACCAGCTTCTCCCGCTGGGCGCAGGGGTCTGATATGCTTACCCCCCTTTCCTTCTTTCATACAGATGTGAGTTATGGATCAGCAAGACCAAATCCGCCAGGATCAAGCCCATCTCGAGGCCGTGGTTGCCGAAGCCCTGGAGATAGCCAAAGGACTGGGCGCCTCGCTGGCCGAAGTCTCCATCAGCAAGCAGACCGGGTTGTCGGTGAACACCCGGGGTTGTGAACTGGAAAGCATTGAATTCAATAAGGATGGCGCCCTCGGCATCGCCGTCTATCGCGATGGTTGCAAGGGATCTTCCTCGACCACCGATCTGAGCAAACCCGCCATTCGTGCCGCCGTTGAAGCGGCCATCGAGATTGCCCGCCACACCTCGGCGGATGATTGCGCCGGTCTGGCGGACGCCGAGCTGCTGGCCTGGGATGCCCCCGACCTGCAACTGTGTCACCAAATCGAGCTGGATCCCCAGCGCGGCATCGATCTGGCCATCGAGTGCGAACGACTCGCTCTGGGTCGCGATATCCGTATCAAGCACTCCGACGGTGCCGGTTTCTCCAGCCATCTTGGCATCAAGGTCTATGGTAACAGCCACGGCTTCGTCAAAGGCTACGCGGCGTCGCGTAACTCCCTTAGCTGCGTGCTGATCGGCGAGCAGGATGGCGACATGCAGCGGGATTACGGCTACTCCTCCAGCCGTTCCCTCGACGGGCTCTGGAGCGCGCAGCGCATCGCCGACGAGGCGGTGGAGCGTACCGTCTCCCGTCTCGGCGCCCGCAAGATTTCTACCCGCCATGCCCCTGTGCTGTTCCACCCCGATACTGCCTCCGGCCTGTGGGGCCATCTGGTAATGGCCATCAGCGGGGGCAACCTCTATCGCAAGTCGAGCTTCCTGCTCGACAAGTTGGGCAAGCAGATCCTGCCAGAGTGGCTCACCATTCAGGAGTTCCCTCACCTGCTGGGCGGGCTCGCCAGTACTCCGTTTGATGGGGAAGGGGTGCGTACCTGCGATATGGATATCATCCGTAACGGCGAGCTGATGAGCTGGCTGCTTACCTCCTACTCCGCTCGCAAGCTGGGGTTGACCACCACGGGTCACGCTGGTGGCATCCACAACTGGCAGGTTTCCAATACCGGCCAGGATTTTCAGGGCATGCTGAAAGAGATGGGCACCGGCCTGTTGGTGACCGAGCTGATGGGGCAGGGGGTCAATATCGTCAATGGCGACTACTCCCGCGGCGCCGCCGGTTTCTGGGTCGAGAATGGCGAGATAGCCTATCCGGTCGAGGAGATCACCATCGCCGGCAATCTGGCCGAGATGTTCAGCCACATCGTGGCGGTGGGCCGTGACGAGGATGAGCGCTCCAGTCTCAAGACCGGCTCGGTGCTGGTAGAGAATATGAAGCTGGCGGGTCACTGATCGCCGCTGCAGCGAGATCGATATCCATAAAAAGAGGGCCGCAATCGCGGCCCTCTGTCTTATTTGCCTGGCGGATTAACCGGCCTTGACGCTGCGGCGACGCTGCAGCCAGACGATCACCCCGAACAGCAGGAAGCCCGGGATCCACATCCACTCCTTGCGCCAGCGATCGGTGGGCGCCTTGACGGTGAGGATCTCCTGATCGAACTCCAGCCCCATGGTGGCGGCCGGGCTGCCAAAGGCGACGTTGTCGATCAGCGTTTTGCCATCTTGCTCATAGAGGCTCAGCCCCAGATTGGCCAGCCGCTCTTCGCCATTTGCCCCATCCGGTACGGCGACCAGCAGGGTGAACTTGCGTGGCTTGCCCACTGCATCTTCACCGAGGATCCGCAGCCGCAGGGTGCTCTCCGCCTCCACTTCACCCATGGTTTGGGCCAGCTGGGCAGGCGGGGTCTCGCGATAGGGGTCGTGCACCATGTCCATCCAGAAACCCGGGCGGAACAGGGTAAAGGCGACCAGCAACAGCAGCACGCTCTCGTACCAGCGGCTCTTCACCAGGAACCAGCCCTGAGTGGCGGCGGCGAAGATCAGCATGGCGATGGTCGCCACGATGAAGATCAGCACCCCGTGGGCGAAGTCCACGTCGATCAGCAGCAGATCGGTGTTGAAGATAAACAGGAACGGCAGCGCTGCGGTACGCAGGCTGTAGTAAAACGCCGTGATCCCGGTCTTGATGGGGTCGCCCTTGGAGACAGCCGCTGCCGCGAAGGAGGCCAGTCCCACCGGCGGCGTCACATCCGCCATGATGCCGAAGTAGAATACGAACAGGTGCACTGCGATAAGCGGCACGATCAGCCCGTTTTGCTGCCCCAGCGTCACCACCACTGGTGCCAGCAGGCTGGACACCACGATGTAGTTGGCAGTGGTGGGCAGCCCCATGCCGAGGATCAGGCTCAACAGGGCGGTGAGCAGCAGCATCAGCAGCAGGTTGCCCATGGAGAGGAACTCCACCAGATCCGCCAGCACCAGACCGACCCCGGTCTGGGAGACCGCACCCACGATAATCCCCGCGGTGGCGGTGGCAATGCCGATACCGATCATGTTGCGGGCACCGGCAACCAGCCCTTCCCGCAGATCCACCACGCCGTCAGCGACGGTACCGTAGTCGTGCTTGCCGTCCTTGCGCAGCCAGTTGAGCAGCGGGCGCTGGGTCAGCAGGATGATCACCAGCATCACGGTACCCCAGAAGGCCGACAGCCCCGGCGAGAGGCGTTCCACCATCAGGCACCATACCAGTACTACCACCGGCAGCAGGAAGTGCAGGCCGGAGAGCAGCACGGCGCGGGTGTTGGGCAACTCGGTGAGCGGCTTGTCGGGATCTTCGGCAGGCAGGGGTTCATTGCTGGCGGCGATCTTCAACAGAGCCACATAGGTGGCAGCCAGCAGTACCGAGATCCCCGGCAGGGCGTAGTCACCCAGAGCAGGTTTGAGCCAGCCGAGGCCATAGTAGACCGCCAGTGACAGGCCGCTGATGAGGGCCGCGCCAAAGGCAAAGCCGGTCAGGCGACGCAGCCAGGGTTTGGGCTGATGGTTGCCGATGGGCTGCATGCCCAGTTTCAGCGCCTCCAGATGGACGATGTAGAGCAGCGCTATGTAGGAGATGGCGGCAGGCAGGAAGGCGTGCTTGATGATCTCCACATAGGGGATACCCACGTATTCGACCATCAGGAAAGCCGCAGCCCCCATCACGGGTGGCATGATCTGGCCGTTGACCGAGGAGGCCACTTCCACCGCCCCCGCTTTCTCTGAACTGAAGCCCACCTTCTTCATCATCGGGATGGTGAAGGTGCCGGTGGTCACCACGTTGGCAATCGACGAGCCGGAAATCAGACCGGTCAGGCCGGAGGCGACCACTGCCGCCTTGGCCGGGCCGCCGCGCAGGTGACCGAGCAGGCTGAAGGCGAGCTGGATAAAGTAGTGACCGGCACCGGCCCGTTCCAGCAGGGCGCCAAACAGCACGAACAGGAACACGAAGCTGGTGGAGACACCAAGGGCAATGCCGAACACCCCTTCGGTAGTGATCCACTGGTGGTTGGCCAGCGCGGTAAAGCCTACCCCGCGATGTGCCAGCAGTCCCGGCATCCAGGTGCCCGCCAGGCTGTAGATCAGAAAGACGATAGCGATGACCGCCAGTGCCGGCCCCAGGGCGCGGCGCGCCGCTTCCAGCAGCAGTGGAATGCCGATGCAGGCGGTCACCAGATCGGCGGTGGTGAGGGTGCCGGGACGCAGCGCCAGTGCTTCATACATCACGAACAGGTAAGAGGCGGCGCCAGCAGCGATCAGGCCGAGGGCGATATCGCCGAGGGGAACCCGATCCCGCGGCGAGGAGCGAAACGCCGGGAACACCAGAAAAGCCAGCAACAGGGCGAAGGTGAGGTGAATGGAGCGGGTTTCGGTGTCATTGAGTACGCCAAACCCCACCATGAAGGGGAGTGGCGAGGCGATCCAGAGCTGGAACAGGGACCAGGCCAGCGCCAGCGTGGTGATGATCCAGCCCAGCGGGCCCAGCGGCAGGCGAGCGCCCACATCCTGGGCGATCAGTTCCTCGGTAGAGAGTTGTTTATCTTGCATAGGGTTAACTTGTGCCAACGAGTACAACAAGAGCGACACCCGCCCCCGCAATCAGGCGGCGGACGGGTGTCGAAGAGAGTGACAAAGGCCCCGGGGCCTTTAATCAGAGCCAGCCGCGCTCTTTGTAGTAGCGGGCTGCCCCTTCATGCAGCGGTGCAGAGAGACCCACCTTGATCATGTCGGCCTCTTTCAGGTCGGCAAAGGCAGGGTGCAGGCGCTTGAAGCGATCCAGGTTGTCGAACACCGACTTGACCAGCTGATAGACCACTTCCGGATCGGTTTTGGCGCTGGTGGAGAGCACCGCTTTGCCACCGATGGAGGGGGTCGGCTTGTCGCTGCCCTTGTAGATGCCGCCCGGGATCTCGGCCTTGCTGTAGTAGCTCTTCTCGGCCAGCAGCTTGTCGATGTCGGCGCCGGTCACAGGTACCAGTACTGCATCTGTGGTGGTGGAAGCTTCCTGAATGGCGCCGTTCGGGTGACCGACGAAGTAGCTCATGGCGTCGATGTTGTTGTCACCGAGGGCGGAGGCCTGTTCGGCCGGCTTCAGCTCGGAGACCAGACCGAAGTCACCCTTCTTCCAGCCTTTGACCGCCATGATCTCTTCCATGGTGTCACGCTGGCCGGAGCCCGGGTTGCCGATGTTGACGCGCTTGCCTTTCAGGTCGTCGAAGCTGGCGATCTTGGCATCGCGGCGAGCCAGGATGGTGAACACCTCGCTCTGCAGGGAGAAGACGGCGCGCATATCGTCCATGGCCCCTTCGGCCTGGAACGGTGGCAGCCCTTTCATCGCCTTGAACTGGTGGTCGGATTGCATGATGCCGAAGTTGAACTCACCGCTGCGGATGCCGTTGACGTTGGCAACACCACCGCCACTGGCCGGGGCGTTGCACTTGATCTGGTGATCGGCGGCGCCGCGATTGAGGAAGCGGCAGATGGACTGGCCAGCGACATAGTAGACGCCGGTCTGACCGCCGGTGCCTATGGTCACGAAGCGCTCCTGCGCTTGTACCGGACCACCGAATGAAACACCGACCAGAGCCGCCGACAGGGCGCATGCCAAAGTTAATCCTTTCATTTTTTCTCCCTTTTCTTTGATTTTGTTTATCCGATCCCCGGATAAATTGATGGCAATCCCGTTCTGCGCCGGGCTTGCCCGCTCTTCTCGTTGCGCGAAAGCGGGGGAGTTGATTGCCCCCTTTTCCGGCGGTCACCCTCATCCTGTGGTGAGGTTACCGACCTCCTGTCGGTCGAAGATAAATTGGCCCCTGAGGGGCCAAATAAAAAGTTGCAAGCACTCCGATTAAGCACATTCACCCAACATAAATCAAACGAAATGGCAAAATCACGGAGTTTAATCTTGAGAAACATGACCTCGATCATTCATTTTCTAGCCGAAGATTAATTTGATATGAAGGGAAATGGAAGAGGGAAAAACTAGGGTTGGATTCTTATGTGGCCCTTGCGTGACAAGGGCCGGGGTCATACTGGATCAGTTGGCCGCGGTGGCCAGATCCAGGATAAAGGCGTATTCCAGCGCGATATCCTCGTAGGCTTTGAAGCGGCCCGACTTGCCGCCGTGGCCGGCGTCCATGTCGGTGTTCAGTAACAACTTGTTATCATCCGTCTTCAGTTCGCGCAGCTTGGCGACCCACTTGGCGGGCTCCCAATACTGCACTTGCGAGTCGTGCAGTCCGGTGGTGACCAGCAGGTTGGGGTAGGCTTGCGCCTTGACCTGATCGTAGGGGCTGTAGCTCTTCATGTAGTCGTAGTAGCGCTTCTGGTTCGGGTTGCCCCACTCGTCATACTCCCCGGTGGTGAGGGGAATGGACTCGTCCAGCATGGTGGTGACCACATCGACGAACGGCACCTGTGCCACCACGCCGCGGTAGAGTTCGGGCGCCTGATTGATGACCGCCCCCATCAGCAGGCCGCCGGCGCTGCCGCCCATGGCGTAGACCTGATCTTTGGCACCGTAGCCTTGCTCAACCAGCGCCTTGGTGACATCGATAAAGTCATTGAAGGTGTTCTGCTTTTTCAGCAACTTGCCATCTTCGTACCAGTGACGGCCCAGCTCTTCACCACCCCGGATATGGGCGATGGCGTAGACGAAACCGCGGTCCAGCAGGCTCAGGCGCGAGCTGCTGAAGTCGGGATCCATGCTGGCGCCGTAGGAGCCATAGCCATAGACCAGCAGCGGATTCTTGGGCGCATCGGCCTGCTCTTTCTTGAATTTGTCCTTGCGATAGACCAGCGACACCGGCACCGATACGCCGTCGCGGGCGGTCACCCAGAGCCGCTCGCTGGCGTACTGGTCGGCCTTGAAGCCGGCTACCGGCTGCTGCTTGAGCAGGGTGCGTTTGCCGCTCGCCATATCCAGCTCATAGGTGGAGGCGGGGGTGGTCATGGAGGAGTAGCCATAGCGCAGGGCGCTGGTATCCGGCTCCGGGTTGTAGGCGAGCCAGGTGACATAGGCGGGATCGTCGAAGGCGATCTCCTTCTCGTCACCGCTCTGCCAGTTGATCTGGCGCAGTCGGGTCAGCCCCTTGTTGCGCTCTTCCAGTACCAGCCAATCCTTGAACAGGGCGTAGCTCTCCAGCAGAACGTCCGGATTGGGGGCGATCACCGCCTTCCAGCGATCGACCGGGCTCTCTTTGGTCTCGTAGAGGCCGAAGTTCTTGCCGTCCTTGTTGGAGCGCACATAGAAGCGGCCGCGGTAGTGATCCAGGCTGTATTCGTGATCCACCTGACGGGGCAGGAACAGGCGGGGGGCGTGCTCCGGCTGGTTGGCATCGATCAGCCGTGCTTCGCCGGTGGTGGTGCTGGAGAGGGCGATGACGATGAAATCTTCCGAGGTGGTGGCGTAGAGGCTGATGTAGAAGGAGTCATCCTTCTCCTCGTAGACCAGCTTGTCCGTGGCCGGATCCGTCCCGAGCGTATGGCGATAGACCTGATAGGGCAGCAGGGTCTGCGGATGCTTGCGCACATAGAAGACGGTCTTGTTGTCGTTGGCCCACACCAGATTGCCGGAGGTATTTTCCAGTTTGTCGGTGGCCCACTGGCCACTCTCCAGGTCGAGGAACTGGATCTGGTACTGACGGCGGGAGAGGAAATCTTCCGCCACCGCCAGCCAGCGGTTGTTGCGGCTCACCTCAAGGGCGCCGAGGGCATAGAACTCGTGCCCTTCAGCCCGCAGGTTGCTGTCGAGCAGCAGGCTCGCCTGCTCTTCACCGAGCTTGGTGCGCGAATAGATCCCGTACTCCTTGCCCGGCTCATAGCGGGTCTGGTAGCGGTAGCCCTTCTTCACATAGGGCACCGACTCATCCTGCTGGGGGATGCGGGCGACCATCTCTTTGTAAAGCTGTTCGCGCAGGGGTTGGGTCGGCTTGAGCATGGCCTCGGTATAGGCGTTCTCGGCCTTGAGATAGTCCAACACCTCGGGCTTCTGCCGCTCGTCGTCACGCAGCCAGTAGTAGTTGTCGATGCGGGTATCCCCGTGTTTTTTCAGAGTGCGGGGATGTTTGGCGGCCACGGGCGGCTGGATTGGATGTTCGCTTGTCAGCATGGCGGGCTCTTCATTGGCATAAGTGGGGGGGAGAACTGTCAGAAAGGCTAGCAGCAGAACTCCTCGGGAAAAGGTAAACATGTCGCATCCTTGGCGCTGGAAAGGGTTGGTAGACCTGAGCATCGGCTCCATGAATTGGCGTTAAATCTGCCCCTTGTTGCCGGTGGTTGCAAGCAATCCCTTGTTATTGCAGGAAATGTAATCAAAAAAAGCCGCTATCTCGCGATAGCGGCCCTCATTCTGGCCATGAGCGGCAAGAGTCCGCTCAGGTGTGCCTCACATGATATGGGAGTGCCCTCTCATGGCCAGTTTTCGTCAGCCTGGGTAGCTCGACCAGCGGTTGGTCGCGCCCTCGTTGCTGATACTCAGTACCTCATAGGGATGGCCCGGAATATCCATGCCCGGCGCACTCTGGGGCATGCCCGGAATGGTCAGGCCCCGGATCGCCGGTTTTTCCCTGAGCAGCTTCTGCACATCGGCGGCCGGTACATGCCCCTCGATCACATAGCCATTTACGATACCGGTATGGCAAGAGGCCAGTTCCGGCGCGATACCGTATTGCTGCTTCACTGCGCCGAGCTGTTCGGTTTCGATGACTTCCAGTTCGAAGCCATTCTGCTCCATGTGCTCGTTCCAGCTTTGGCAACAGCCACAATATTTGGATTTGTAGACGGTCATCTTCTCGGCCGCGAGAGCCGAAAAGCTGACGGTACCGGCCAGCATGGCCAGTAACAGGGGTTTGTACATCACTCACCTCAGATTGAAAGAAAAGATGCCCGATACGGGATGCGTTTCAGGTCCGGGTGCGTGGGGGACGTTCGAGCCGCTCGCACGGAGCGTCCGGCATAAAGAGAGAGGGGGAGGCGAAGTCGGGGGTATCCGGTTCCAGCACGGCGACCGTCAGGCTGTCGCTGCCTACCAGCGTCATCGAGAGGGCGGTGGTAAAGCTGCCGCAGGGCATTGCTTTTTCCAGGGTTCGCTCGCTCTGGCTGCAGTGGGTGGTCAGGGTACAGAGGTCGGTTGCGGCCCGACTGCCAAACGACATCAACACCAGCACCAGACTCCACAAGGGGAGCCAGCGACGGGCGTGAGCGAGTTGGCGACGGGTGAGAACCATGGAATGACTCGAAAATAACAAGGGGCACATGGTAACCCTGTGCCCCGGGGGAGGGTCAAGCCCTCCCCATAGAGTCAGTCAGCCAGGATTAAGGTTGCTGACGGGTCGCCGCCAGCACGATCTCGCGCACGCAGACGTTGGCAGGCTGGTTCCAGGCGTAGAGCACGGCATCGGCGATCACTTCCGGTGCAATGACGCCGCCCATCTGATCTTTCCAGTCGTGGTAACCGGCCTTGATGCTCTCGTCAGTGGTGTGGCTGAGCAGCTCGGTCTCGACCGCACCCGGGGCAATGGTCACCATACGCACGCCGACATCGGCCACCTCTTCCCGGATGTTCTCGGTCAGGGCGTGCACGGCGAACTTGGTGGCGCAGTAGGCAGCATGGTTCGGGAAGGTCTTGCGACCGGCGATGGAGCTGATGTTGATGATGGTGCCGCTGCGGCGCTCCTTCATGCCTGCCAGCACTGCGTGGACGCCGTTCAGCACCCCCATCACGTTGATGTTGAGCATCTGCTGCCATTCGGCGGGATCCTGCACATCTGCCTGACCCAGCAGCATGACGCCGGCGTTGTTGACCATGCAGCCGACCGGGCCAAATTTGGCTTCTGCCTGCTGGACTGCGGCCTTCATGGCGGCGGTGTCGGTCACATCGACCCCGATGCAGAGGGTATCGGGCAGGTTCAGCGCCTGCATCGGCTCGACCCGGCGGGCCAGCAGCAGCAGCGGATGACCGGCGGCAGAGAAGGCACGGGCGATGGCGGCACCGATCCCGGCGGAGGCGCCGGTGATCACGACGAGAGATTTGGACATGGGTCTTTCCTTCTGATTCAAGAGTCGGTTTGAGCAAACAGGTGGCTGGCCAGCACGGAACCCAATCACTATAGTCACTGTATCTATAAGTGATAAATATTGTTTTCCGCTGGTTATCATCTGAAAAAACTATGGTTGGTTTATGCTGGACTTGAGATTGCTGCGTTTCTTCATCGCCATCTATGAAGAGAAGAACATCACGGCGGCGGCCGAGCGCTGCCACGTCAGCCAGCCCTCCCTCTCGGCGGGACTGCGCCAGCTGGAAGAGGCGCTCGGTGACAGCCTGTTTGTCCGGGGCAAGAAAGGGGTGGTGGCGAAAGATCCGGCCCACTATCTCTATCCTCACGCAGTCAAGCTGGTGGAGGAGGCGCGCCGTCTGCCAGAGCTGTTTCGCCAGAAAGCGACGCGTGCGAGGCTCAATATCGCCATCATGCCGGACTTGAGTCGCCGCCGGGTGGCCGGGCTGCTGCAGCAAATACAGCGCGTGTTGCCGCAGCTGGATCTCACCCTCTCCGACTACACCACGCCCGCTGACTGCCGCTTGACGCTGGATGCCTTGCGCCGGGAGGACGAGATCTTTCTGCCGCTGTGGGAGGAGGATTACGTGCTCTGCGTGCCGGTCGACCATCCCCTGGCCAGTCGCGAAAGGATCGAGCTGGCCGAGCTGCAACATTATGATTTTATTGAGTGCCCGCCCTGCGAAGCGCACCAGCAGACTATCGGCCTGCTGGCCTGTGATCGGCTCACCCTCAATCTGGTGGCCAAGGCCGAGAGCAAGGGGTTGGTGATGGCGCTGGTGCTGGCGGGGGTCGGCATCAGTTTTCTGCCGGACGGGCTGGCCGAGGATGAGGCGGGGCTCTGTACCCTGCCGGTGAGCGGGCCGCGGATGTTTCGCCGGATTGGGCTCTGCTATCCCGCCCACCAGACCCTCAATCCGGCGCTGCGGGAGCTGATCCCCGAGTTGGCAGGCTATGGCGCTTCCTGATAAGGTCGCTCTCCTGTGCACCTTTACGATGCAGCTCCCCAGACTCCCCTTTTCTGTTTACCTCGCCTTGCACCGCAAGGCTTTGTTCGGGTGATGTGGTCATGAAACGCATTCTGGTTATTTTTTCCCATCCCGCGCTGCAGAGCTCGCGGGCCAACAAGCAGCTGTTGCAGGCGATTGAGGGGCTGGAGGGGGTCACGGTTCACGACCTCTATCAGCACTATCCCGACATGTTTATCGATGTGAAGCGGGAGCAGGCGCTGCTCTGTGAGCACGACATCATCGTCTTCCAGCACCCGTTTTACTGGTACTCCTGTCCGGCCATCATGAAGGAGTGGATGGATCTGGTGCTGGAGTATGGCTATGCCTATGGCCCCGAGGCCCACGCCCTCAAGGGCAAGCAGTGGTTGAGCGCCATCACCACCGGCGGGGCGCCGGAGTCCTACTGCAGCGAGGGTTACAACAGCCGACCGCTGCTCGATTTTCTGCTGCCATTTCAGCAGGCTGCCACCTTGTGCGGCATGAACTGGCTGCCCCCTTTCGTGCTGCACTCCTTTCACAAGATCAAGGATCCCGCCGCCCTGCGCCGTTGCGGTCAGGATTACCGCCAGTTGCTCTGCGCCCTGCGTGACGATCAGCTGACCTCGGAGCAACTGGCCGGGCGCCCTTATCTGCGCGACCTGCTGGAGGTGCTCTGATGAAACACGGACAGCTTGTTGGTCGAGCTTATGAGTCGGATCTGACGTTCAAACGGAGGGCTGACTGATGGGCCACGGGATCCTGTTTGATGCCTTTATCTATCTCTCCGCCGCCGTTATCGCGGTGCCGCTGGCCAAACGCTGGGGGCTGGGCTCGGTGCTCGGTTATCTGCTGGCGGGGATCATCATAGGCCCCTTCCTGCTGGGGCTGGTGGGGGAGCAGAAGGATGTGATGCACTTCGCCGAGTTTGGCGTGGTGCTGATGCTGTTTCTGGTCGGTCTTGAATTGCGTCCGGCCCTCTTGTGGCAGCTGAAAGGGCCGATCCTCGGCACCGGTGGCCTGCAGGTGCTGCTCACCACGGCGGCGCTGACCGGCGTGGCGCACCTGATCGGTCTGCCGCTGCAACAGGGGTTGGCCATCGGCCTGATTCTGGCGCTCTCCTCCACTGCCATCGTGTTGCAGAGCCTGCAGGAGCGCAAGTTGATGCAGAGCGAGAGCGGTCGCTCCGCCTTTGCGGTGCTGCTGTTTCAGGACATCGCCGTCATTCCGATCCTGGCGATCCTGCCGCTGCTGGCCATGGCGCCGGTGAGCAACAATGGCAGCTCCGAGCTGGCGGGCTGGCAGCACGGCCTGCTGGTGGTGGCGGCTATCTCTGGCATCGTGCTGGGTGGCCACTATCTGATGCGGCCGGTGTTCCGGGCCATTGCCCAGTCCCATATGCGGGAGATCTTCGTCGCTGCCGCCCTGCTGCTGGTGATCGCCATCGCCGTGTTGATGGAGTCGGTCGGCCTCTCGCCCGCTCTCGGCTCATTCCTCGCTGGCGTGGTATTGGCCGACAGCGAATACCGTCATGAGTTGGAAGCGGACATAGAGCCGTTCAAGGGCTTGCTGCTCGGCCTGTTCTTTATGTCGGTGGGGGCGGGGATCGACTTCGGGCTGTTTGCCGAGCACCCCTTCCTGATACCCACTCTGGTCGTTGGCCTGATGGTGCTCAAATGGCTGGTGCTGATGGCGCTCGGCTTCATTATCCGCATCTCGCCGAGCCAGCGCTGGACCTTCGCGCTGGCGTTGGCGCAAGGGGGCGAGTTTGCCTTCGTGCTCTTTTCGTTTGCCGCGCAAAACCGGGTGCTGCCCGGCGAGACCATCTCGCTGCTGACGCTGGTGGTAGCGCTCTCCATGGCGCTCACCCCACTGCTGCTGATCCTCAACGATCGGGTGATCCAGCCCTGGTTCGATTACCGTAACCAGAGCGACGCACCGCA
This sequence comes from Aeromonas sp. FDAARGOS 1414, assembly GCF_019047065.1. Classification (NCBI taxonomy): domain Bacteria; kingdom Pseudomonadati; phylum Pseudomonadota; class Gammaproteobacteria; order Aeromonadales; family Aeromonadaceae; genus Aeromonas; species Aeromonas sp. FDAARGOS 1414. The sequence continues at coordinate 4,066,472 of NZ_CP077210.1, forward strand.
GCATGAGCAACCTGAGCTGGTGGAGCATCCGGTGATCATCGCGGGCTTCGGCCGCTTCGGTCAGATCGTGGGGCGTCTGCTGCATGGTCACGGCATCGGTACCACCATCCTCGAGCAGGATGCCAGCCAAATAGAGACCCTGCGCAAGTACGGCTATCAGGTCTTCTATGGCGATGCCAGCCGGATCGACCTGCTCCATGCCGCAGGGGCGCACAAGGCGAAGCTGCTGGTGCTCTCCATCAACGATCCGGCTACCTCGCTGGCGGTGATCGAGATGGTGCAGAAGCACTTCCCGCACCTGAAGATCCTGGCGCGAGCGCTAGATCGGCCCCACGCCCACGAGATCCTGCGCCACGGGGTCGAGAGCGTTCACCGGGAAACCCTGGGCTCTGCGGTCGATCTGGGGGTGGAAGCCCTGACCCAGCTTGGGTTTAGGGCCAACCAGGCCTGGCGGGCGGGGCAGACCTTCAAGCAGCACGATAACTGGCTGTTGCGCGAGCAGGTCAACTATCTGGACGACGAACACACTTATATCAACAAGAGCCTGCAATACCGGGAGATCCTCTCCGATCTGCTGCAAGACGATGAGGAGGGGCAGGAGCGTATCCATGCCCACAACTGGAACAGCGGGCTACCCGACGACGACAAGGAAGCAAAATGATTGCCTATTATCCCATGTTCAAACACCTGCATATGACGCTGGCGCTGGTCAGTCTACTGCTCTTTATCTATCGCTGGAGTCTGGCGCTGGCCGGCAGCGATCGGTTGCAGCAGAAGTGGCTGAAGATCCTGCCGCATATCAACGACACTTTCCTGCTGCTGTTTGGTGTGTTGCTGGCGGTGGCCTTGCAGTTGAGCCCCGGCCAACAACCCTGGCTGATGGCCAAGCTGATTGCACTGGTGCTCTATATCGGCCTGGGAGTCATGGCGCTCAAGCGTCCGGCCCGCGGCCAGAAGCTGGTGGCCGGTGTGGCGGCACTGGCGGTGTTTGGCTACATGGTCGGTGCGGCCATCACCAAGTCAGCCTGGTCGTGGCTGATGTGATTTGGCTGGGAGGGAGGATTGCCTCCCTCCGGCTACCTCAAAAGAAAAGATTCAGAAGAATCCTAAGTCCCTCTATGTTAGCCTGCCTCTCCATTTAGTTTTCTTCGATGCGCTTAGCTTGTCTGAAAACGTCAAGTTAGCCGTTTTTATTCATGTTTTTTCTTAAAAATCAAATGTATGTGTAGTTTTGTATGAAAATGGCGACAGTTGTCGCTACAAAACTTACGACATAGACTGTCGCAAGTTGCGACTAGCATACAGTCAACGCTAAACCAGTGAAGGCATGCACCATGAGTAAGAAGCTGTTACGACAACTGACCTTGGCGCGTTGCATCCCGCACCGCCCTTACAAGCTGACCGCCAGCCAACTTCAGGTAAAACTGGAAGAGGAAGGCATCCATGTCAGTCTGCGTACCGTGCAACGGGACCTGGAGGAGATGTCCGGCATGGGACTGTTCGACCTCACCTCGGACGAGCGCAGCAAACCCCATGGCTGGTGCTTCGAGCGCCACGGCCTCAACGACTTTGCCAATATCATGCCGCTCTCGCTGGCGGTGGCCCTGAAAACCTGGAGTGATCAGGCGAGCCAACTGTTGCCGGCGAGTGTACTGACTGAATTGAATCCGCTAGTCGACAAGGCGAGCCAGGTGATCCGCGACAGCCAGAGTGAACTGGCCGAACGCTGGCTGGAGAGTGTCCACCAGTCACCGCGCCCGTTTGCCGGCAACCCGGAGATCCGTCGCAGCACCCTGATCCGCGATGCGCTCTGGCGTGGTCGCAAGTTCAGTGCCGAGATCCAGCGCGTGATCAAAGAGCGCACCGTGTGGCTCTGCTACGACCGTATCAACCCGCTCGGTATTCTCAATCAGCCGGACGGCCCGATCCTGCTCTGCACTCTGTCCGAGCTGGATCCCAAGGTCTACGGCATCCCGTTTGACCATATCAAGAACGTGGAGCTGACCAACTTCAGCGCCACCCAGCCGAAGGATTTCAATATCCAGAAACTGATCCGCGATCAGGGCTATCAGGATGTGAGCGGCCCGATCCGCTTCGTCGGCCGGATCGATGCCAACAGCCAGTCGCTGGTGGATAACCAGATCCCCGGCAACAATCCGCGCATGACCCGCTATGACAAGCGCAGCGTGGTGGTGGAGACCGAAGTGCAGGACACCCCGGAGTTTCGCAGCTGGTTGAACAATATCGGCGGTGAACTGGAGGTGCTGGCACCGGAATCGTTGCGCAAGGCCTATCTCAATCCGGCCAACCGCTTGAGCTGATTAAAAAATTGGAATGTTGAAGAGTCGAGCCTGGTCTCGGCTCTTTTTTTTGCGGTTTTTTTAAGCATATTTATTCAACTAATTTTTAAGTCTTAACGTCAGGATTGAACCGTTTTCCTGCCCCGTTTTTGGAGGCGAAACCCGTGTAAGAGATCTGCCATAGCGACTGTAAGAGGCTGGCGCTTTGAGCCGTACGTGAAGCCATGCCAGAATGATCGAGCTTTCCCGTGAAACTAAATAAACAACTGATATTAAAGGGTTAGTTTTTAAGTTTGTTTTTTGGGATGGGAGCTGCATCGGATCTTTATCATCGGATGGCCCTTGTTCGGGGGGCGCATTTCCTTAGTATGGGTCTCACAAGGACGGAGCTGGTCCGGCAGGATGCAGGGCAGCGCATAAAGATGGAATAGTCCGCAGGATGTGGACAAGGGACACCTCAGGATGAGCTCGATAATCAGGATGATTATCGTCACGGATGAATAAAGGAACACCGCGGGATGCGGCAGGACACTCTCGGGATGGGAGTAGAACGAACGGAACCTCGTTCTTCAGGATGAACAGGATCTCGCCGGATGCGAGAGGAATACTTCAGGATGAAGTGAGATAACCCGGATGGTTATCTGTCAGGAAGACGCAAGGAACCCCACAGGACGTGGTAATGGACACCTCCAGGATGGAGACAGGGAAGCAGTTCAGGATGAATTGCCAGGCCAGGAACGCCGCAGGACACGCCAACGGATTGGAAAGGGGATATTCCAAAGGATTAGGATAACGTCAGGGATTGCAGGGAGCATTGCAGTTCTACGGACAGGACGACACGACTCTAGGGGACGGCTACCGCCGTCCCCTTTTCTTTTATGGTTTGTCCGAGAGATTGCCGCGCTGGGCGGCGTTGACGATCTCTTGCAGGCGCTGACGAATGTCGACCATGCCAAACACACCAAAGATCAGCACAGTGACAAATTCGGCCTTGGTGACAGCGAAGTAGCGTTTGCAAGCCGCCTTGATCATGCTGGCCTGCAGCCAGTGCAGCAGGGCGACGATCACGCCGCAGACCGGCAGAAAGCCGTTGAGTTTGCCGGGCAGCGGGGCAATCAGGCTCACCAGCACGCCAAACCAGAAGAACAATATCAGCCCCATCGCCAACAGATTAAAGACTCGCTTCATTGTTTACCTCTCTTAGATAGAGTTGATAGCAGACCTGACCGGCCTGTTTGTCCTTGAGTAGTTGCCAGCTGGCGGGCAGCGCTAGATCGGCCATCTCTTTTTCCCGCTCCAGATAGATGAGGGCGTCCGGTGCCAGCCAGCCGCGCTGCTCCAGCAGTTCGCACACTTGCGGCAGCAGCTCGCGGCGAAACGGTGGATCGAGGAAGACCAGATCGAAGGGAGTGGCGGGGCCTTGCAGCCAGCTCACTGCATCTGACTGGATCACCTGACCCTGACTGCTGCCGAGGGCGGCCAAGTTCTTCTTGATCTGGTCGGCGGCCCCTTTGTCCATCTCGATCAGGGTCACCTGCTCGGCATAGCGCGACAGCGCCTCCAGTCCGAGTCCGCCGCTGCCGGCAAACAGATCCAGGCAGCGGGTGCCGCGAATATGGGGGGCCAGCCAGTTGAAGATGGTTTCCTTGACGCGATCCGTGGTGGGTCTGAGCCCCTCCACATCCTTGACCGGCAATTTGCGGCCTCGCCACTGGCCGCTGATGATTCTTACAAAGCCCGATTTTCCTTGCGGGGCAGGACTCTTGCTCGGGTTGCTACGGCTGGATTTCACTCTGGGCATCGCGTTTCATCGTCAGAAAATAAAGTGGTAGTATAAGGCGGTTCATTTTTATGCCGACCCGCCAAGGGACGGCTATCTTAGCAGTCAGCCTTTGATGTGAGTATTTTTAGATGGCAAAAGGTTTGTTTTCCTGGCTGGGTTTCGGCCGCAAGAAAGAAGAGGCTGAGGCTGTCCAACCACAGACACCCCAAGCCACCCCCGTTACCGTTGAGCCCGAGGTCACTGCTACCCCCGCTCCCGTTTCCGATACCACTGTTTCCGATAGTACGCCGGCCGTTGCCCCCGAAGTGCCTGCCAGCGCACAGAATTCCGTTTTGCAAGATGATTGCTGCCTGCCGACCGAGCTGGACGACCACGGCCCACTGGTGGTGGAGGAGTGCGCCTCCGATTTGGAGCCGGTGATCGTCAACGAAGCGCTGATCGCCGAAGAGGAGCGTGCCGCTGAAGCCGCTCGCACTGCCGCAGAAGCGCAAGCCGCTGAGGTCAAGGCAGCCGAAGAGGCTCGTATTGCTGCCGAAGCTCGCGCTGCGGAAGAGGCACGTATCGCTGCCGAAGCCCGCGCTGCAGAAGATGCTCGTATCGCCGCCGAGGCTCGCGCTGCAGAAGATGCTCGTATCGCCGCCGAGGCTCGCGCTGCAGAAGATGCTCGTATCGCCGCCGAAGCTCGCGCCGCAGAAGAATCTCGCATTGCCGCCGAAGCCCGTGCTGCGGAAGAGGCTCGTATTGCCGCTGAAGCCCGTGCGGCTGAAGAGGCTCGTATTGCTGCTGAAGCTCGCGCTGCGGAAGAGGCTCGTATTGCTGCCGAAGCCCGTGCTGCGGAAGAAGCTCGCATTGCTGCTGAAGCTCGCGCCGCGGAAGAAGCTCGCATTGCCGCTGAAGCTCAGGCTGCGGAAGAAGCCCGTATCGCCAAAGAGGCCCAGCGAGCGGAAGATATGCGCCTGGTCGCCGCGATGGAGGCTGAGGCTGCCGCACTGGCTGCCCTGCCGTTGGCCGCCAAGGTGGACGACGACACCCAGGACAAACCGCAGCGGGAGGGCTTCTTTGCTCGCCTCAAACGCAGTCTGGTTCGCACCAAGGAGAATATCGGTTCCGGTTTCTTCGGCCTGTTCCGTGGCAAGAAGATCGACGATGAGCTGTTTGAAGAGCTGGAAACCCAGCTGCTGACCGCCGATCTCGGTGTGGATACCACCACTCGTATCATCGAGGGGCTGGTGCAGCACGCGGATCGCAAGCAGCTCAAGGATGCCGAGGCGCTCTACGGTTTGCTCAAACAGGATATGGGCGAGATGCTGGCCAAGGTCGAGCAGCCGCTGATGATCGACACCAGCAAGAAGCCTTACGTGATCCTGATGGTCGGCGTGAATGGCGTCGGCAAGACTACCACCATCGGCAAGCTGGCCAAGCAGTTCCAGGCTGAAGGCAAGAGCGTGATGCTGGCAGCGGGTGACACCTTCCGTGCCGCTGCGGTCGAGCAGCTGCAGGTATGGGGCCAGCGCAACAACATTCCAGTGATTGCCCAGCATACCGGTGCCGACTCCGCCTCCGTTATTTATGACGCCATCGAGGCCGCCCGCTCCCGCGGGGCTGACGTGCTGATCGCCGACACAGCCGGTCGCCTGCAGAACAAGAGCAACCTGATGGAAGAGCTCAAGAAGGTAGTACGGGTGATGAAGAAGCTGGATGAAGAGGCCCCCCACGAGATCATGCTGACGCTGGATGCCGGCACCGGCCAGAACGCCCTGAGCCAGGCCAAGCTGTTCAGCGAGGCGGTTGGCCTGACCGGCATCACCCTCACCAAGCTGGATGGCACCGCCAAGGGCGGCGTCATCTTCGCGGTGGCCGACAAGTTCCAGATCCCGATCCGCTATATCGGGGTGGGCGAGGGGATCGACGATCTGCGTCCCTTCGTTGCCAACGATTTCATCGAGGCGCTCTTCAGCCGCGATGAGTCAGCTCAGCCGTGATGATTAAGTGTTCCATACCCCGACTTCGGTCGGGGTTTGTCAATGTCAGGGAACCGTTATGATTCGTTTTGACAAGGTCAGCAAGGTATACAGCGGCGGCCATCAGGCGCTGCAAAAGGTCAGCTTTCACCTGCGCAAGGGAGAGATGGCCTTTCTGACCGGGCACTCGGGGGCGGGCAAGAGTACCCTCCTCAAACTGATCAGCGTGATGGAGCGTCCGACCGATGGTCGCGTCTTCTTTCATGGTGATGATGTCAGCCATATCCAGCGCAGCCAGATCCCCTATGTTCGCCGCCAGATCGGGATGATCTTTCAGGATCACCGCCTGCTGATGGACCGCACCGTGTTCGACAACGTAGCGCTGCCGCTGGTGATCGATGGTTACAGCCATGCGGACATCAACAAGCGGGTGGCGGCGGCATTGGACAAGGTAGGGTTGCTCGGCAAGGAGCGTTACCAGCCGCGGATGCTCTCCGGGGGTGAACAGCAGCGGGTCGGCATCGCCCGTGCCATCGTCAACAAGCCGCCGCTGCTGCTGGCGGATGAACCGACCGGCAACCTGGATCCCCAGCTCTCCATGGATATCATGCGGCTATTTCAGGAGTTCAACAATTTTGGGGTCTCTGTACTGATTGCTACTCACGATCTGGGGCTGATCGCCCGCATGCGCTATCGCACCCTGACCCTCAAGGCGGGTCGCATGTATTCGGCCGGGGAGGAGCTCTGATGGCTATCGTTCGTCACAAGCAGCCGCCGCTGCGTCGTCTGATGATGTACGGGGTTGACCATGTGCGGCAGGCGTTTGCCAGTCTCGGGGAGCTGTGGCGAAATCCGCTCGCCTCCCTGATGACGCTGGCGGTGCTCGGTGTCAGTCTGGCGTTGCCCTCCTGCTTCCACGTATTGTTGAAAAACGCCGAGGTGGTGGAGGGGAGCTGGCAGAACAGCTCCCAGATCTCCCTCTATCTGCGCAAGGATCTGCCGGAGCAGAGCATTCTCGATCTGCAGCACAGGATCCTGCTCTATCCCGAGGTGGATTCGGTCACCTACCTGAGCCGTGACGATGCGTTGCGGGAGTTTCGCGAGATCTCCGGTTTCGGCGATGCCCTCGATTATCTGGACAGCAACCCGCTACCGCCGGTGCTGAGCGTCATTCCGGATCCGCGCTGGCAGAATCCGGAAGGGGCCGCCGAGTTGCTCGGCAAGCTAAACAATGAGGATGGGGTCGAGCAGGGCAAGCTGGATCTGCAGTGGCTGACCCGCCTGCAGGGGATCATGAACCTGCTGCGTCACACCATTACCGGTATCGCCGTGCTGCTGCTCTCCGCCGTGCTGCTGATCGTCGGCAACACCCTGCGTCTCAACATCCTCAACCAGCGTTCAGAGATCGAGGTGCTCAAGCTGGTGGGGGCAACCGATGCCTTCATCCATCGCCCTTTCCTCTATACCGGCATCTGGTTCGGGGTGATCGGCGGCATGCTGGCATGGTGGCTGACCGAGGTGATGGTGATCTGGAGCGAAGGGGTGGTGAAGGAGCTTGCGGGCTTGTATAACAGTAACTTCCGGCTGGTTGGCATGGGTCTGGTAGATGGGGTGAACCTGATCCTGCTGGGGGCCTTGCTGGGGCTGATTGCTTCCTGGTTTTCGGTTCATCGTCACATTCGAGATATAGAGCCATCCTGATTAATTTATTATCAAAGTAAATCGCTGGATTTTGAGAGGTGGATCAAGTAAAAGAGGCTCCGTTTCTGGCTTGGCCCCCATAGTCAGAGTATTCTGAATAACAATGATCTTCCGGATCTTCGCTAGATCCAGTGAACCTTCTGATTTATAAGCAGTCTATTAAAGCTGAAGCATTTATACGGGTGTGGCCCCTCTGCCTTGCTCGTCAGACTTGGCAAGCATGTGAAGGTTGCGAGCTCCGCAACAATGGACTTAGCATGCTACTTTTCGGGGGTCCTTCATTGTGACCCCCTTTTTTTGACTGTTCATTCATGATTCATCCTGCAGGCTTAAGATAAGCCGGTCTAAAACTGGGCATGTTCTTTGATACACGCCGCAGAATGGCATCCGGTCAGTAGACAGACCCTCTCAGGGTGTTAGACTGATTCGATTGAAAAGTAAGAGGTAACAGATGGGAACTTCATTGCAGCGCACTATGGCTCTGATTCCGCAAGGTAGTCTGGAAGGCTATATCCAGGCAGTAAACTCTATTCCTGTGCTGAGCGCAGAGGAAGAGCGTGAACTGGCTGAGCGTTTGCAGCAGGATGGCGATCTCGAGGCTGCTCGTCAGCTGGTTATGTCGCACCTGCGCTTTGTCGTTCATGTCGCCAAGAGTTATGCCGGTTACGGCCTGCCTCAGGCCGATCTGGTTCAGGAAGGCAACATCGGCCTGATGAAGGCGGTCAAGCGCTTCGACCCGACGGTCGGCGTGCGTCTGGTCTCCTTTGCAGTGCACTGGATCAAGGCCGAAATCCACGAATATGTCCTGCGCAACTGGCGCATGGTCAAGGTGGCGACCACCAAGGCCCAGCGCAAGCTCTTCTTCAACCTGCGCAAATCCAAAAAACGTCTGGGCTGGCTGAACCACGAAGAGGTTCAGGCCGTGGCGGCCGATCTCGGCGTCTCTGCCGCTGACGTGACCGAGATGGAAGCGCGGATGGCCAACTACGATCAGGCGTTCGATCTGGTTGGTGATGATGAAGAAGAGGGCGGTTTCGCTCCGGTTCACTATCTGGAGGATAAATCCTCCGATCTGGCCGCGACCATCGAGAATGACAACTGGGACGATCATGCCACCCGTCGTCTGAGCTCTGCCCTCGCCACCCTGGATGAGCGCAGCCAACACATCATCCGCGCCCGCTGGCTCGATGATGACAGCAAGACCACTCTGCAGGAGCTGGCCGATACCTACGGCGTCTCTGCCGAGCGTGTGCGTCAGCTTGAGAAAAACGCACTCAAGAAGCTGAAAGATGCCATGGAAGCCTGATGCTTCCTCTCATAAAAACAGGGCCTGATGGCCCTGTTTTTGTTTCGCAAGGATCTGGTCGGCCTTGCTTTGGTTACCCTTGAGTGTGTTATGTTGCCGCCACTGCCACATTAGGGAGAGCAGAAGTGAAACTGTTGAACGACCTGTTTACCAACAACCGTGAGTGGGCCGAACGGATCAAAGCCGAAGATCCCGCTTTCTTTGCCACCCTTTCTGCCCAGCAGGCCCCCGAATACCTCTGGATCGGTTGTTCCGACAGCCGGGTCCCCGCCAACCAGCTGATGGGGTTGCTGCCGGGGGATGTCTTCGTCCACCGCAACGTCGCCAATCTGGTTGTACATACCGATTTCAACTGCCTCTCCGTGCTGCAATACGCGGTAGAAGTGCTCAAGGTGAAGCACATCATCGTCTGCGGTCACTATGGCTGCGGCGGCGTCAAGGCCGCGATGCAGAATCAGGAGCTGGGTCTCATCGACAACTGGCTGCGCAACATCAAGGATGTCTACTTCAAATATGGTGAAGAGCTCGAGGCCATCGAGGATGAGCACGAGCGCTTCGACTATCTGTGCGAGCTGAACGTGGCCGAGCAGGTTGCCAACGTCTGCCACACCACCATCATCCAGAACGCCTGGCGCAAGGGGCAGGAGCTGGCCGTCCACGGCTGGATCTACGGGATCAAGGATGGCTTGCTGCATGATCTCGATCTCTGCATCAGCGGGCCGGATCAGATCCCCGATGTCTATCGCGCCTGGCCGGACATGCGTCCGCCACACCGTCGGCGCTAGGGAGCTTCATGGTGGCGCCAGCCCTCTATCTGCAGATCAAGCAGCACATTCTGGACGGGATCCGCGAACGCCACTATCAGGCGGGGGACAGGATCCCGACCGAAGCGGCCCTGTGCGAGCAGTTCACCGTGAGCCGGATGACGGTCAACCGGGCGCTGCGGGAACTCGTGGCGGAAGGGTGGCTGGTGCGTACCGCCGGTTCCGGCAGCTTCGTGGCGGACCGGCGCACCGAGTCGCCGCTGCTGGCTATTCGCAACATCGCCGACGAGATCGCCGAGCGTGGCGGCGAGTACAGCGCCCGGGTGATCCGGCTGCAGCGACTGGCCGCCGACGAGAAGGTGGCAGTGCAACTGGGACTGCGGGTTGGCGCCCCCATCTTTCACAGCCTGATCGTCCATCAGGCCGATGGCGAGCCGTTGCAGCTGGAGGAGCGCTTCGTCGATGCCGAGCGCCTGCCGGGCTATGGCGAGCAGGATTTTACCCAACAGACTCCCAACCGCTATCTGATGGATGTCTGCCCCCTCTCCGAGATGGAGCACGTGGTGGAAGCCGTGTTGCCTAGCGCCGGTGAGGCGGGATTGTTGCAGATCCGCGTAGATTCCCCCTGCCTGTTGTTGCACCGGCGTACCTGGTCGGAGGGGCATCTGGTCTCCTATGCCCGTTTGCTCTCCCCCGGTTCCCGTTACAAGCTCAGCTCCAAGACTCAGCTGGAGTAAATGTCTATACAACTCGATTTTGCAAAGCCCACCTCCTGGTGGGCTTTTTTGTGCTTAAACTCTAAGTTTGATGCTGTTATCAGGATGTGAACTTCGCTCTTCCTTTCGTCATAGAGATCGACTATAAGAATATGTATATACATTTGAGGTCGCTATGAACAAGGAACTGTTGAACTGCGAGCGGGTCTGGCTCAACGTGACGCCCGCTACCCTGAATGATGAGCTGGCCGACTACGGTCTGCTGCCGCTCCATGCCATTGGCGTAAAGGATGGCAAGATCCATGCGCTGGTGCCGATGGCCGAGTTGAAGGGGCCGTATCCCGCTCACTGGCAGGATATGCAGGGCAAGCTGGTCACCCCCGGCCTTATCGATTGTCACACCCATCTGGTCTTTGCTGGCAGCCGTGCCGAGGAGTTCGAACTGCGCCAGCAGGGAGTGCCCTATGCCGAGATCGCCCGTCGGGGCGGCGGCATCATCAGCACGGTGCGCGCCACCCGCGAGGCCTGCGAGGATCAGCTCTTTGAGCTGGCGCTGCCGAGGGTGAAATCCCTGATCCGGGAAGGGGTCACCACGGTGGAGATCAAGTCCGGCTATGGCCTGACGCTGGATGACGAACTCAAGATGCTGCGGGTGGCCCGCCGACTGGGAGAGGCGTTGCCGATCCGGGTCAAGACCACTCTGCTGGCGGCCCATGCGGTGCCGCCTGAATATCGCGACGATCCCGACAGCTGGGTCGAGACCATCTGTCAGGAGATTATCCCGGCCGCCGCCGAGGCGGGTCTGGCCGATGCGGTGGATGTCTTCTGCGAGCACATCGGCTTCTCGTTGGCCCAAACCGAGCAGGTCTATCTGGCGGCGGATCAATATGGCCTGCCGGTGAAGGGGCATATGGATCAGCTCTCCAATCTCGGTGGCAGCACCCTCGCAGCCAACTTTGGCGCCCTCTCGGTGGATCATCTGGAGTATCTGGATCCGGAAGGGATCCTGGCGCTGGCCCACCGTGGCGTGGTCGCCACCCTGCTGCCCACCGCCTTCTACTTCCTCAAAGAGACCAAGCTGCCGCCGGTTGCCGCCTTGCGCAAGGCGGGGGTGGCGATGGCGGTCTCCTCCGACATCAACCCGGGTACCGCACCCATCGTCTCGTTGCGGATGGCGATGAACATGGCCTGCACCCTGTTTGGCCTGACCCCGCTGGAGGCCATGGTCGGGGTGACCCGTCACGCCGCCAAAGCGCTTGGCGAGCAGGATCGCCTTGGTCAGCTCAGGGTCGGCATGGCAGCCGATTTCCTGATCTGGCACTGCGTCCATCCGGCCGAGCTGAGTTACATGGTCGGCGTCGATCAGCTGGCAGGCCGCATCTTCAACGGCGAGGAGACCCTACATGGATAAGTTCAACCCGATCGATATGTCGCTCTGGCAAGGGCGGCAGGATCCGGAAGATGGCGAATTGGCCCTGCGTTGGCACGACAAGGTGCAGCCCTGGACCGCCGGAGCACAAGACGCTGCCGGTGTGGTACTGCTCGGTTTTGCCTGCGATGAAGGGGTTCGCCGCAACAAGGGGCGTGTCGGCGCCGCCGGTGCGCCGCAAGCGGTGCGCAAGCTGCTGGCCAACACCGCCTGGCATCTGAGTCGCCCCGTCTATGATGGTGGGGATGTGAGCTGTACCGATGGCAATCTCGACGCCGCCCACGGCCATCTGGCCGAGCGGGTCGCCGCTGCGCTCGATTTGGGCCACTTCCCGCTGGTGCTGGGGGGCGGCCACGAGGTGGCTTTCGGCAGCTGGAGCGGCCTTAACCGTCATCTGGGTGGCAGTGGCAAGGTCGGCATTATCAACCTCGATGCTCACTTTGACCTGCGCATGAAGCAAGAGCAGGCCAGCTCCGGCACCCCCTTCTTCCAGATCGCCGAGCAGTGCGCCGCTCAGGGCACACCGTTTCGCTACGCCTGCCTCGGGGTGGCCGAGACCGCCAATACCCAGGCGCTGTTTGCACGGGCCGACGAGTTGGGGGTCTGGTATGTGAAAGATGAAGCCATGAGCGAGCGTGCTCTGCCCACCTTGCTAAGCGGGCTGGATACCTTTATCGCCGATTGTGATCACCTCTATCTGACCATCGATCTCGACGTGCTGCCCGGCAACCTGATGCCGGGAGTGAGTGCTCCCGCCGCCCGTGGTGTGGAGCTGGCGGTGATCGAACCACTGATCGCCCATATCCGGGCCAGCGGCAAGCTCAGGCTTGCCGATCTGGCCGAGTACAACCCGACGCTGGATCAGGACAATCGCAGTGCCCGCGTGGCCGCGCGACTGGTTCATCTGTTGACCCGTTAACCCTTTGGCCACCCATCGCCGAAGGCACCCTATTGATACAACAAGGAGTGTGTATGTCTGTGCAACAGCAGGATCCCCGTCATGATCCGAACCGCGTGATCCGTGCCCCGCGCGGCACCGAACTGACCGCCAAGAGCTGGCTCACCGAAGCTCCGCTGCGGATGCTGATGAACAACCTGGATCCCGAGGTGGCCGAGCATCCCCAGTCACTGGTGGTCTATGGCGGCATCGGTCGCGCCGCCCGCAACTGGGCCTGCTTTGACAAGATCGTCGAGGTGCTGACCCGGCTCGAGGAGGATCAGACCCTGCTGGTGCAATCCGGCAAGCCGGTCGGGGTGTTCCAGACCCACAAGGATGCGCCGCGGGTGCTGATCGCCAACTCCAACCTGGTGCCGCACTGGGCCAACTGGGAGCACTTCAACGAGCTCGATAAGAAGGGCTTGATGATGTACGGCCAGATGACTGCGGGTTCGTGGATCTACATCGGCACCCAGGGGATCGTGCAGGGCACCTACGAGACCTTCTTTGCGGTGGCCAACCAGCACTTCAACGGCGAACCCAAAGGGCGCTGGATCCTGACCGGTGGTCTCGGCGGCATGGGCGGCGCCCAGCCGCTGGCCGCCACCATGGCCGGCTTCTCGATGATCGCAGTGGAGTGCGACGAAACCCGCATCGATTTTCGTCTGCGCACCCGTTATGTGGACAAGAAGGCCCACAGTCTGGATGAGGCGCTGGCCATGGTCGAGGAGGCCAAACAGAGCGGCAGCGCCATCTCCATCGGCCTGCTCGGCAACGCCGCTGACGTGTTCGCCGAACTGGTGGCTCGTGGCATCACCCCGGATGTGGTGACCGACCAGACCTCCGCCCACGACCCGGTTCACGGCTACCTGCCGCAGGGTTGGAGCGTGGCAAAGTGGCGCGAGCTGCAACAGAGTGCCCCGCAGGAGGTGAATCTGGCTGCTCGTCGCTCCATGGCCCGTCAGGTGGAGGCGATGTTGACCCTGCAAGAGCGCGGCGCGGCGACTCTGGATTACGGCAACAACATCCGCCAGATGGCGCTTGAGGAGGGGGTGAAAAATGCCTTCGACTTCCCCGGCTTCGTCCCCGCCTACATTCGCCCGCTGTTCTGCGAGGGGATTGGGCCGTTCCGCTGGGTGGCCCTCTCCGGCGATCCGGAAGATATCTACAAGACAGATCAGAAGGTGAAAGAGCTGATCCCGGATGATCCTCACCTGCACAACTGGCTCGACATGGCCCGCGAGCGCATCGCGTTTCAGGGACTGCCGGCGCGGATCTGCTGGGTCGGGGTCAAGGATCGGGTGCGGCTCGGTCTGGCCTTCAACGAGATGGTGAAAAACGGCGAGCTGAAAGCCCCCATCGTCATCGGTCGCGACCATCTGGATTCCGGCTCGGTGGCGAGCCCGAACCGCGAGACCGAAGCCATGATGGATGGCTCCGATGCCGTCTCCGACTGGCCGCTGCTCAACGCTCTGCTCAACACCGCTGGCGGTGCGACTTGGGTCTCTCTGCACCACGGCGGCGGGGTCGGCATGGGCTTCTCCCAGCACTCCGGCGTGGTGATCGTCTGCGACGGCTCCGATGACGCGGCCCGCCGCGTCGGTCGGGTATTGCGCAACGATCCGGCCACCGGGGTGATGCGCCACGCGGATGCCGGCTACGAGATTGCCATCAACTGTGCCCATGAGGCGAAACTAGATCTGCCGATGATTGACGGCGCCAACGGTGTCAAAGGAAAGGTGTAACACCATGTTTGAATTGACTATTACTCCTGGCGAGCTGGATCTTGCCACCCTGCGCCGCGTCAGCCGCGAGCCGGTACATGTTTCACTGGATCCGGCCGCCCTGCCGGAGATCCACGCCTCAGCTGCTGTGGTTACCAAGGTGATCGAACAGAACCGGGTGGTGTATGGCATCAACACCGGCTTTGGTCTGTTGGCCAACACCCGCATTCCGGTGGAGCAGCTGGACGAGCTTCAGCGCTCCATCGTGCTCTCCCATGCCGCTGGCATCGGCGAATACATGGATGACGCCACTGTACGGTTGATGATGGTGCTCAAACTCAACTCGCTGGCGCGGGGCTTCTCCGGCATCCGGCTGACGGTGCTTGAGGCCCTGATGACCCTCATCAACGCCGAAGTCTATCCGGTGGTGCCGAAGAAGGGCTCCGTCGGCGCCTCCGGCGATCTGGCGCCGCTGGCCCATATGAGCTGCTTGCTGATCGGTGAAGGCAAGGCCCGCCACAAGGGCGAGCTGATCGACGCCGCCACTGCGCTGAAAATTGCCGGGCTGGAGCCCATCGCGCTGGCACCCAAAGAAGGATTGGCGCTGCTCAACGGCACCCAGGCGAGCACCGCCTTCGCGCTGGAAGGGCTGTTCCACGCCGAGGATCTCTACGCCGGTGCCATCACCATAGGTGCCATGAGCGTGGAGGCCGCGTTGGGCAGCCGCCGTCCATTCGATGCTCGCATCCACGTGGTGCGTGGTCAGCGTGGCCAGATCGACGCGGCCACCTGCTATCGCCACCTGCTGGTGGATGGCAGCGAGATCGGCATGTCCCATCACAACTGCGAGAAGGTGCAGGATCCCTACTCATTGCGCTGCCAGCCGCAGGTGATGGGTGCCTGCCTGACCCAGATCCGTCAGGCCGCCGAGGTGCTGGTGTGCGAGGCCAACGCGGTCTCCGACAACCCGCTGGTGTTTGCCGAGGATGAAGACATCCTCTCCGGCGGCAACTTCCACGCCGAGCCGGTGGCCTTCGCCGCCGATAATCTGGCGCTGGCCATCGCCGAAATCGGCTCCCTTTCAGAGCGGCGCATGGCACTGCTGATTGACTCTCGGATGTCCGGTCTGCCGGCGTTTCTGGTCAACAACGGCGGGGTCAACTCCGGCTTTATGATCGCTCAGGTCACCTCGGCGGCGCTGGCCTCCGAGAACAAGACTTTGGCCCATCCCGCCTCGGTGGATAGCCTGCCTACGTCGGCCAATCAGGAGGATCACGTCTCCATGGCGACCTTCGCCGGCCGCCGGCTTGCCGATATGGCCGAGAACACCCGTGGCATTCTGGCTGTCGAACTTCTGGCGGCAGCGCAAGGACTGGATTTTCGTGCTCCCCTGCGCAGTACCGAGCTGATCGAGCTGGCCAAGGGACGACTGCGGGCAGAGGTGAGCTTCTACGACAAGGACAGGTACTTCGCGCCGGATATCGAGGCGGCCGCCGCCCTGCTGGGCCGTGCCAGCTACAACGACCTGATCCCGGCCGGGGTGCTGCCCAGCCTGTAAGCCTTGATCCCCCTTCTCCCCTGGCGGGAGAAGGGTAGGGGATGAGGGGGACGCCGCTTCACAGGCGCCGGTGAGAGCCGGGAGCAGATGACAAAAGACCGCCCAATCGGGCGGTCTTTGCGTTTCTGACGTTGGTTGAACGCGGTTATTCGTGTTCGAACATCAGGAACAGATAAACCACGAACAACACCAGATGGGTCGCACCATGGAGCACATTGGTGCGGCCGCTGCTGAAGGTTACTTTACAGACCATCAAAGTCGTGACCAGCAGCACCATATCGGCGGGGGAGAGGCCGAGGCGTACCTCCTGATCCAGCATGGAGCCGATAAAGAGCACGGCAGGCACGGTGAGGGCGATGGTGGCCAGCACCGAGCCGAAGTAGAGGTTCATTGCCCGCTGCAGCTGGTTGTTGAAGGCGGCTTTGATGGCGCCGACTGCTTCGGGGGCGAGCACGATGCAGGCGACGATAAAGCCGCCCAGTGCGGCGGGTGCTTCCATCACATGCACCCCGTAGTTGATGGGGATGGCCAGGGTCTTGGCCAGCAGGATTACCACCAGCAGGTAGGCGAGCAGCAGGATGGTGTGATAGACGTTGCTCTGCAGCGGGCCGTGGTGCTCCTCATAATCCTCGTGATCGCTGTCGACGAAGAAGTGGCTGTGGCTGCGGGTCTGGATCAGCAGAAAGACCCCGTAGAGCAGGATCGAGATGATGATCAGCATCCACGACATGGCGCGCGACATACTGCCGATTGCACCACCCTCGGTGAAGTTGGGCAGCACCAGACAGAGCAGGGCGAGCGGGATGATGGCCACCAGATAGGATTTCACCCCGTCCAGATTGAAGCTCTGGGTGTGGTAGCGCCAGCCGCCAAACAGCAGGGTGAAGCCCACCAGACCGGTACTCACCAGCATCACTACCGCAAACATGGTATCGCGGGCCATGGTGGGGTTGGGCTCACCGGTCAGCATCACCGAGGAGATCATCACCACCTCCAGCGAGATGACCGAGAGGGTGAGGATCAGGGTGCCGAAGGGCTCGCCCAGCTTGATGGCGAGGGCATCGGAGTGGCGCACCACCGAGAAGATGGCCCAGGTGACGATGGCCAGTAGTGCCGCCGAAACCGGAAGATAGATCCCGAGCGGAGTTGTCTCTGTCAGCAGGTCGCTCCCGATCGTCTTGAAAAAGAGCAGGGTCAGCAGGCCGACGGGCAGGGCAATCTCTTGCCGGATAAATGTCTTCATAGGCAATGGTTCTCATCTCGGGACGGCGCTGGCCGACAGGGATTGATGGGAGGCGTGCGTGAAGGTGCTCACGGTAGCCGAATGCTTATGATAAGGGTTCCATCCTCTCAGGGGCAGATCATTTTGTTGCTGAATGTAAATGGTGGTTCAAGGGCGATGAGCCAGGTCGTGGCAGAGGCTTTGGGAGTGTCAGCCTCTGTGCAAAAGGGTGCGTGTGCTCCCGGTGGGGGGAGCCCTGCCAGCGCTGGCCTGTGCAATATCGGTGTCAGCTCTCTTGCGAATATTGTGGAGGCCATGTCTGCTGCCAGATGGCAAGATCTGCCAGCGCCATGGGCCTGCCAAAGACGTAACCCTGGATCAGATAGACGCCGTGTTGCCGCAAGTAATCAACCTGTTCCCGCGTCTCAACCCCTTCCGCAATCATCTCCATGCCTGATTCCAGGCCAAACGTGATGATGGCATCCAGCACGCTGCGTTTGAGGTCGTTGGTGCCTATGGTATCGACGAACATCTTGTCGATCTTGATCTGGCGGATCCCGAGGCTCTGCAGGTAGGCAAAACCACCGTAGCCGGTACCGAAATCATCCAGTTTGAAGTGATATCCCATCTGCTGCAACAGGGTGATCTCCTCGGTAGCGGCTTTGATGTCGAGGATCGGCTTGCGTTCTGTCAGCTCGAAGGTAAGGCGCTCGGGCGAAGGGTTATGGTGTTCACTCAACATGTTGCGCAGCAAGGGTTGTTCGATATGGGTGGCCATCAGATTGACACTGATCCACTGCTCTGGTGGCAACAGCGGCAGATCCGTGATCACCTGCTCCAGCAACTGCCTGGTGATAGGCAGGATAAGTCCCTGATCTTCAGCATATTCGATGAAAGCGCTCGGGGGGATCAGCTCGTGTCCACGTTGCCAGCGTAGCAGCGCCTCAAAACCGGCAACCTGCCAGGTTCGAAGATCCACCACGGGTTGATAGAAGGGGATGAACTCCTGGCGCACCAATCCGGCCTGCAATAGCCCCTTGAGCGAGCGGCGATAGTTTCGCAGCGACCAGTAAGCGGTCACCAGCAGCAGGCCCAGGATAGTGCCGCTCCAGAGTGCGATTCGTCTGACTTGCTCGCGAGCATACAGATCCAGTGCAGAAGCGGCCCAGATGGTTTGTCGGGTCAGTTTGTCCTGATCAAAGAAGCTCAGGCTGCGGCTGCCCTCTTCCAGCTTGATGGTCCGGTCACCGCGCGGGAAGCGGGGGGTCATCGCTGCGGGATCCCGCTGGCTGAACTCCAGATAGAAACAGTCACTGCAGGGGAGCTGTAGCAGATCGTGGCTCCAGCTGTTATCGAGCACCCAGTAGGCAATGTTGCCGCCGTTTTTGTAGTAGGCAACCATCTCCTGTTCCGTATTGAAACTGGCCGTTGTAGCAGTCAGCCCCAGTTTGTCGGGGAGGGCGCCATCCTGGTTGGCGTTTTTGATGAGCGAAATACCCACACCCAGGCTTGAGCAGCTTTTCCCTGATGCCAGTTCCAGCCCCTGCAGACGAATATGGGTGTTGTAAAAGCGGGGATCCCGCAGCAGTGCCATGTCGTTGGCACCACAATCGAAATCAAACAGCGTCAGCTGCTCGCTCATGGCCTTGTCCAGCGTGTGATGGCGTATCGCCATGGCTCGCTTTATCTCGGCCACCTTCTGCTCAAGCAGGTGGTTGGCCATCGGTTTTGTTAGCCACAGACCGACGGACTGGCTTGCCAGGATGGGCAAGAGCAGTAGCAGTACAGTGATCCAGAGGGGGGTGATGCGTAACAAGGGCGCCTGCCAGTTTCACGAGACACAAATGGGTCAAGCCATCATAGTGCATTAGTACAATCAATTTGAGCTCTACTTGTCACACTTATTGGATGATTTTTTAAATGTATGATTTTAAATGTTTTTATTATTAACCTTGAAAAGATTCAATCGCTGACCTGTCATAAATGACAATTGCTCAACTTATCCGAACTGCTTTAGAGTACCCCTGCGGTTTGACTCACCGTGTGTTCAATACTCCTGTATCTGTTTTTTGTCAGTAGCACAGAGTGTTAGTTTTGATATGAGTGTTCCTTTTGGTCCCTTTTGAGGGACCATTTTTCTGTCTGCTATCTTCCCCTGCTCCACCTGTGTACCTTCCTTGGTATTCTCCCGCTGCTTTGGGTATGCTGCCCCGCTTAAATTACAGAAGCGGGATCCCCGTCCATAGTGATGGCCACAGCGCCACTGCTACCATGAACTCCAATGGATGATGCCGGGCACACGGAAAGGCACATGAAACTCACAACACATCTTGTCTCGTTTATTACCTTGTGCGTGATCGCTGCCATGGCGACCGTGCTGATTGGCGGGGTGTTCAGCTTTCGCGAGCTGGGCATGGAGTTGCAGCAAAAGAAGGTCGATGCGCTGGTCGAGGTGATCGACAAGCAACTCGACGTTGCTCACGGTATGGAGGATATGAGCCGCTGGTTGCCCACCTTGCTGCGGGCGGCTCATGTGGTGGAGCTGGAGGTGCGCCAGAATGACCAGCGGGTCTACTGGTTCCGTGACGTACAGAGTCCGGTTGATGAACCGCTGCTGGTGCCATACAGCCATCCGCTGCCCCATCAGGCTGGCATGCAGGCCAGCTTCAAGCTGGAGCGCCCCTTCAAGGAGGCGGAGTACTCCATCAAGGCGATGTCGGGCATCTCGTTCGGGATCTTCATCGTGGTGTTCGGTCTCTGGTACTCCATCCGCTGGTTGCGTCAGCAGTTGCGCGGCGCCGAGCTGCTGGGCATTCGCGCCCAGCTGATCCTCGATGACAAGCTCTCCAAACTAAGCCATGACCCCGCCGAAGAGTGGCCGGTGGCCGCCAGTCAGGCCCTCGATCATCTACTCGCCGAGCTGGCGGATGCCCGCAAGGAGCGCAGCCGCTTCGACAACTTCATTCGCAGCAACGCCTTCGTCGACAAGATGACCGGCATCGGCAACCGCCTCTTCTTCGATAACCGGCTCGAGAGCGCTATCATGGAGGCGAGCGTGATGAGTGGCGGTGTCTTGCTGATTGAACTCGCCTGTCTGGAAGAGCTGGAAGCGGAGCAGTTCGAGCTGCAGGGGCATGATCTGCTGCTGGAGGCGAGCGCCGTGATCAGTGCTTTTGTGCGCAAGCATAACGGTGCCTTGCAGGCTCGTTATGCCGGACATGTCTTTGCGGTATTGTTGCCCAACATGTCTGAGAGCGAGATGGTGGACAGTGCCAGCCAGCTGCTCAAGAGTCTGCAACGGCTACACTGGCCGCAGCAGGTCAATCCGGAGACGGCCATCTATATCGGGGCTGTCTGCTACCAGGCGCAAGACACTCTGCTCAAGGTGCAGGAGGAGGCCGAGCTGGCCCTCAAGAGTGCACGTCTGCAGGGGCACAACGGCTGGTTCCTCTATGAAAAGCAGCTGGACGAGGAGCAGAGCAGCAAGGGGACGGTGCGCTGGCGCACCCTCATCAGTCGCCGTCTTGAAGAGCAGGGGATCGATTTTTATACCCAACCGGTCCAGCAGGATCGGGATCAGGTGGTACTGCAGCAGGATCTGCTCACCTATATCCACGATGAGCAGGGGCGGGAACTGCAAGCAGGGATCTTCATGCCAATGGCGGAGAAGGTGGGCCTGCTGCTGCAACTGGATCGGCTGGTGGCGGAGCAAACGCTGGTGTTGCTGCGCCAGCGTTCCGAGCAGAGCTGTCCCATCACTCTGACCCTGAGTGCCCAGAGTCTGCTCAACCGCGAGTTCCAGCGCTGGCTCTTCTTCGCCCTGTTCCAGCTGCCGCGCAGCATCAACGAGCGGTTGATCCTGCAGCTCTCGGAGGCTCAGGTCACACGCCACTTCGAAGCACTCAAGCGGCCGCTGCGCTCCCTGCGCATGCTGGGCTGCCAGCTGGCCATCGATCATGCTGGCCAGGATGTGGTGAGCACCCAGTACATCAAGGAGTTCGAGATCAACTTCCTCAAGCTGCACCCCAGCCTGGTGCGGGAGATTCACGCCCGACAGGTGAACCAGATGGCGGTCCGCAGTCTGGTGGGGGGCTGCGCCAATACCCGTACCCGGGTGCTGGCGGTGGGGGTAGAGAGTGGCGATGAGTGGAAGATGCTGCGCCACCTCGGGGTGCATGCCGGGCAGGGGCCCTGGTTTGCCGAGCCACGCCGGTTGGTGCAGGAGTCGGCTGGTGATTGAGATAAATGAGAGAGGGTCGTCGTGGGGCGACCCTCTCTCGTTTTCGGTTGCCGTCAGGCGGGGCTCACAGTCGCCCCTGCTCCCGCAGTCCGGCCAATCCCTGCATGCCGCCGGTATGGATAAAGACAATCTTGCTGCCGGGGGCGATGCGGCCCGCAGCCAGCTCGCGAAACAGCCCCCACATCGCCTTGCCGCTGTAGATGGGCTCCAAAGGCAGACCTGTTTCGGCGCTGAAATCTTGAACCCACTGCCAGAGGGCCGGGCTGAATTTGGCGTAGCCACCATCGTGGTGATCGAGTGCGACCCGCCAGCCGGGGATGCTGGCGGCAGCGGGATGGAGGCGACACACCTCGTCAGCGATAAAGCCGCCTCCTTTCAGTACCGCAATGGCGAGGATCTGCTCCCGGTCCTGTTTGCCAGCGATTAGGCCCGCCAGGGTGCCGCCGCTGGCACAGGGCAGTACCCAGAGATCCGGCGAGAAGGGTACCTCGCCGACCAGTTCGGCAACCCCGGGGATAGCCAGCGGGCTGCTGCCCCCTTCCGGCACGATCAGGGTATCGGGTGCATCGAATTGGGCCAGCCAGTCGGGATCCTGGCGACGGCGGTAACTCTGGCGGTCGACGAAAACGAGATCCATACCCCAGCGTCTGGCATCCCTCAGGGTGGTATTGCTGACGGCATCAGATTCGCCCCGTATGATACCGGTAGTTCGAAGGCCAGATTGGCACCCTGCTGCTGCCAGTGCATGGATGTGATTGGAGTAGGCGCCGCCAAACGAGAGTAGATGCCGTTTGCCGTGCTCTCTGGCATGAAGCAGGTGGTATTTGAGCTTGCGCCACTTGTTGCCGGAGATGGTCGGATGGATCAGATCATCCCGCTTGCACCAGAGTTCGACGCCGTAGCGGGTCAGCAACGGGTGGTGGAGGGGGTGCAGGGGGGAGGGCAGGATAGCTGACCCCTCTGGCTCGGCTGGAAGGCTGGCTTGCAATGGTGAGTCCGTCTTTTATATAGAGGCTAATCTGCTGTTTATGTTAATATTTCATACATTTAATCACTATTGATGGGCGGGCTTACATGAAAAAACTGTTCAGACGGTCGACGCCAAGCCGCCAGGTCGGGCTCTTGTTGGCCAATGACAGGATCATGCTGGCTGCAGTCGGCAATCCCCCCGTCTTCGCGACGCGCACCATCAACGGCCCACAGGAGTGGGCTGTGGCCATGAACGAGCTGTTCAGCCGTTATGGGCTGGCCAAGTCTAAAGTGCGGGTAGCCCTCGCCGCCAGCCTTTATCAACAGATCCAGATCGACAAGCCTGCCGTGCCTGACGCCGAGATGGCGGGGGCGCTCCCCTGGGCCATCAAGGACTATGTCAGCGAACCCGTGCTGCAACTGGCGATGGATTATGTGGACTTGCCCACCCCGCCTGCCGGTCGTCCGCGCATCAATGTGATCTGCCTGCCCAAGAGCCGGGTGCAACAGCTGGCCGATGCCATCAACGGCATCGCCACCCTGCAATCCATCATCAGCGACGAATTGGCGCTCACCTCTCTCTATGACGCTGACGAGACGGTGCGCATGCTGCTGTGGCAGCCCAAGGGGCAGGATCTGCAACTGCTGGTCTTCCATCAGGGCGGGCTCTGCTTCTCCCGCCAGCTGCGCGGTTTCACCAGCCTGACCGGCGAACATGAGCCTGACGCCATGCTGCTCGATTCACTGGCGCTGGAGATCCAGCGCTCCCTCGACTATCTGGCGGGCCAGCTCAAATTGCCCGAGCTGGGGCAGATGCAGTTTGCCGTCGCTTCGCCCTTTA
Source organism: Aeromonas sp. FDAARGOS 1414 (assembly GCF_019047065.1). Lineage (NCBI taxonomy): Bacteria > Pseudomonadati > Pseudomonadota > Gammaproteobacteria > Aeromonadales > Aeromonadaceae > Aeromonas > Aeromonas sp. FDAARGOS 1414. The sequence continues at coordinate 4,089,923 of NZ_CP077210.1, forward strand.
TCGGTACCCTGGTGCGTCACATGGAGCAGACCTTCGGCTTTGCCGTCTCCGCCATGGCCAACAAGGCGGTGCTGGCCGGCGTCGAATACCTCTCGGCTTATGCTGCCGCATTGGGGGATGATCAATGAGAGTGTTATTCCCCCTTGCTGCCATGGTCAACAAGACAATGTTGCTGGCTGGCGTCGAATACCTTTCTGCCTACGCAGCCGCCATCGGGGAGGATGCGTGATGAAACGTCAGATAAACCTCTATGGTGCCGAGTTTCGTCCCAAGCGGCAGTGGGCCAGCCTCAATCAGATGGCGTTGGTATGGGGTGTTGCGCTGTTGCTGATCCTGCTGACGGCTATCGGTTACAGCTGGCAGCAGCAACAGGTCAGCCGGGCGCTAGCGCAACGCACCGCCGAGCTGGAGCTCAAGCGCAGCGAGGCCAGACGCCTCGATGCCGAGCTTGCGCGCCATCAGGCGGATCCCCGGCTGCAACAGCAACTGGTCAATAAACGGGATGAGCTGACCGCCAAGCAGGGGCTGATGCGTCAGCTCGGTAGCCTGTCTCTGCAAAAATCCCAGGGCTATGCCAGCGTGATGGCGGATCTCTCCCGCATTCGCAGCAGCAACCTCTCGTTGCAGCGCATCGAGATCAACGAAGGGCGGATCAACCTCTCCGGTTTTGCCGGACGCAGTCAGGATGTGCCGGCCTGGGTCAACCGCTTCAAGCAGACCCCGAGTCTGGTAGGCAAGGAGTTTGGTGAACTGACCCTCGGCCGTGACGAGGAGGGTCGTCTGACCTTCCAGTTGAGCGGCATCGCGCGGGAGAAACCCTGATGAACCTGAAAGCACAATGGCAGGCGTGGGGCCAGCGTATCGCCCGGTTGAGCCAGCGGGAGCGGGTGTTGATCCTGCTTACCGGTCTGGTTTTGCTGGGCGCTGGCAGCATCTACGGTTGGCTCGATGGCGCCGATACCCGCCTGCAGCAGGATCGCATGGCCCTGAGCGCCGCCGAGCGCGACCTCGAAATCATGGAGCTGGAGAACCTCGGCAAACAGGCTCGGCTCAAGCGGGATCCCAATCAGGGCGTTCGCGACCAGCTGGCGCAGGTCGAAGCGGATCTGGCCCGGATCGACGATGAGCTGAAGGCCCAGACCGTCGATCTGATCCCGGCGCACGAGATGCCGCAGGTGCTGGAGGCGCTGCTCTCCCGCTCCGCCAACCTTCACATGCTGGCGCTCAGTTCGCTGGAGCCGACCCCGCTGATGGCGGGAGAACAGAAGGTCAATCTCTACAAACATGGTATCCGGCTTCAGCTTGAAGGCGGCTATTTCGATGTTTATCAATATCTCAAAGCGCTGGAAGCCTTGCCGCGCCACTTTTACTGGAAGCAGTTCGACTACCGGGTCAAATCCTATCCCGGCGCGGTGGTGGAGATGGAGATCTACACCCTGAGTACCAGCAAGGAGTTTATCCGTGGCTAGAGTGTTTGCGTTGTGCTGTTGCCTGTTCAGCGTGCTGGTAAAGGCGGAGCAGATCGAGGTATTGCAGGATCCCACCGCACCGCTGGCGGATGTGGCGATTGGCGCCCGTGCGACCGGCGAGAGCAACACCGGTTTACCGAAGCTGCAGAGTGTGGTGCTGGGCAATGGCCCGGCGCTGGCGGTGCTCAATGGCAAGAGTTATCGGGTCGGGCAACAGGTGGATGGCTATACGCTGGTGGCCATCACGGCAGATGCCGTGGTGCTGGAAAAGGCGGGCAAACGCCACGCGGTCACACTCTTTGCCAGCAAGATCCGGGTTTGAGTCGTGCTTGCCTTTCGAGAGGTGGAGCGGCTTTATCGAGTTTAATTGCAAGTCAGGGTGCTCTAATTACATGAAAAAACACCGTCTCTGTCTGATCACCATGGCCATGATGGCCGCAGGCTGTACCACGTATCAGCACCCCGAGCCGACCCAGGCCAAGGATGCTCTCAAACAGGCCATGAACGAACAGCAGAAGCAGGCTGCCCCGCTGACCGCCTTGCCCAAATCGGTGCAGAGTGAATTGCTGCAGCTGAACCGGCCGCAGATGCCGGTCGGCATGCCGGAGAAGCGGCTGCGCATCGCGGCTCACGACGTGGAGGCGGTGGAGTTTTTCGGTTCCCTGTTCAAGGGCTCCCGCTACAGCGTGGCGGTTCATCCCGGGGTGGCCGGGCTGGTCTCGGTCGAGCTCAAGGATGTGACCCTGCCGGAGGTGCTGGCGGTGGTAGGTGACATGTATGGCTTCGACGTGCAGCGCAAGGGCAATGTCTTCCACATCTATCCGGCGGGTCTGCGCACCGAAACCATTCCGGTCAACTATCTGATGATGTCCCGCCGTGGCCTATCCCGCACCTCGGTCAGCACCGGCGGGGTGACTGCCAATGACAACAACAATGGCAGCAATAACAGCAGTTTCGACAGCGCGTCCAACAACAGCGGCAGCAACAGCTCCTCCAGCAACAACTCGAGCGGTGACAACAGCAACGGTACCCGGATCGAGACTGACACCAACAGCGACTACTGGACCGATCTGCGCGACTCCCTGCAGACCCTGATTGGCACGGGTGATGGTCGCGCCGTGATTACCAGCCCGCAGGCGGGTCTGGTCACTATTCGCGCCTATCCGAAGGAGCTCAAGGCGGTACGTGAATTCCTCAATCAATCCGAGAGTCACCTCAAGCGCCAGGTGGTGCTGGAGGCGCGGATCATCGAAGTCGCCCTCAACGAAGGGTATGAGCAGGGGGTTGACTGGAGCGGTCTCTCCGCCAGTTGGGATGGCGGCAAGGGTATTACCGGCGGCCAGTCACTTGCCAAGACCCAGCTGCCCACCACCCCCAACCAGATCTTCAGTGCGCTGGGCGGCGGCGCCGGTTTCACGATCTCTGATGGCAACTTCGAGGTGGCGGTCAACCTGCTCAAGACCCAGGGCGATGTGAATACCCTCTCCAGCCCGAGGGTCACTGCGACCAACAACCAGAAGGCGGTGATCAAGGTGGGGACGGACGAATATTTCGTCACCAATGCCTCGACCACTACGGTGACCTCGACCGGCACGGCCGAACCTATCGTGACCCCCAATGTGGAGCTGACCCCCTTCTTCTCCGGTATTGCGCTGGACGTAACGCCGCAAATCGATGAAGAGGGCAAGGTGCTGCTCCATATCCACCCTTCCGTTATCGACACAGAAGAGCAGAAGAAGACCATCAACGTCGGTACCGCCAAACCGCTGGAGCTGCCGCTCGCCAAGAGCTCGATCCGCGAGTCCGATACCGTGGTGCAGGCCAATAACGGCGACATTATCGTCATCGGTGGTCTGATGAAGACCGACAAGCAGGAGATCGTCAGCAAGGTGCCGCTGCTGGGAGATATTCCCTGGGTGGGCGAAGCCTTTACCAATCGTCGCGAGAGCACCAAGAAGGTGGAGCTGGTGATCATGCTCAAACCGACCGTGGTGGAGAAAGATACCTGGCAAAACGAGCTGCAGCGTTCCGCAGATCTGCTCGACAAGTGGTATCCGGCGAAGGGGTAAGCCATGAGCTGGCGATTGGCATCTTTCCATTCCGCCGTACTGCGGGCCGAGGCTCGCGGTCGCAGGTTCCCCGTACTGGCTGGTGAGCGCCCATGTACCTGAGCCACTTCGGCCTGCAGGAGGCGCCGTTCGGCCTCACCCCCAATACCGGCTTCTACTACGGCCTGCCCCCTCACGAGGAGGCGCAACAGGTGCTCAATTGGGCGCTGGCGCAAGGGGAGGGATTTATCAAGGTGACCGGCGAGGTGGGTACCGGCAAGACCCTGCTCTGCCGAAAACTGCTGAGCGAGCTGGGCTCGGAAGAGTGCCCGGTGCGGCTCGCCTGGTTGCCCAATCCCCACCTCAGCCCGGCCGAGCTGCGCACAGCGCTGGCGCTGGAACTGGGGTTGTCGGTGCGGGAGCAGAGTGAGCTGGATCTGACCGATCGTATCCATCGTCACCTGATCAGCCTGCACCAGCAGGGCAGTCGGGTGGTGGTGCTGATCGATGAGGCCCAGGCGCTGCCTGACGAGACTCTGGAGGCGATTCGCCTGTTTGGCAATCTCGAGACCGAATCGAGCAAGCTGCTGCAGATTGTGCTGTTCGGCCAGCCGGAGCTGGATATCAGACTGGCCAGGCCCCACCTGCGCCAACTGCGCCAGCGGATCGGCTTTTCATACTGCCTGCGCCCGCTGCGCTTTGACGAGACCCGCGCCTATCTGGAGCACAGATTGCAGGTCTCCGGCTACCGCGGGGCACCACTGTTTGCCGGCCGCGCCATGCGGATGCTGTGGCGGGCCTCGCGAGGGATCCCGAGACTTATCAACATCCTGGCGCACAAGTGCCTGATGCTGGCCTACGGTCAGGGGAGGCGCCGGATCGATAGCCGTCTGGTGAGGCTCGCCATTCGCGATACCGACGATGCCAGCCGCTTTGCGCCATTGCGCTGGTGGCCCCTGTTACTGTTACTGTTGCTGGGGTGCGCCCTGGCTTATGGAGTCTGGCCATGAGCGTTATCAACCAGATGCTGAAAGATCTGGATCGGCGCCAGCAAGGCGCCGAGGGAACTGCCGTCTATATTGCCCCTGCGCGCCAGCAGGGGTGGTGGATGTTGCTGCTGACCCTGATCTGTGGTCTGGCATTGGGGATCCTCGGTTGGCGCACCTGGATCTACTGGCAGCAGACACACCCTGTCGTCGCCGCCAGCGAAGTGGTGGTTCCCGATGTGGTGACACGGGCCGCCGAGCCAGTCAATCCGCCCGAGCCGGTCGAAGTGGCCGCTGCGCTGCCGTTGCCGGGTGGGGATGAGAGAGTGGCTGATACCGCTGGCGGGCAGCTAGAGGGAGAGATGGCCGATGGTGCCCCCTTTGATGCCTCCAGCGATGTTGACGATTCGGAGCCGACCGATGAAGAGCTGCAGCCCGAGCTCTACGCCGAACTGGCGGCAGAGCAGCAGGCTGTCGCCAGCGCCCCGCGTAAACCGGGCATATTGAAGATCGAGACGGTCGAGCTGTCGGCCAAGGAGCTGGCGGCACTGGCGGAGCGCAAGGCGACGACCGCCATGGCCAAGGGAAGCCTGCGGGATGCGCAGGACAACTACTATCAGGTGCTGGCCCACGATCCCTATAACCAGGGGGCGCGCGAGCAACTGGCGGGGTTGCTCTACGGCGAGGGGCGCCTGACCGAGGCGCGCCAGCTGCTGGAGGAGGGGATCCGGCTCGATCCCCAACAGGCCGATTTTCGTCTGCTGCTGGCCCGTCTTGCCATCAACGAGGGGCAGCAACAGCAGGCGCTTGGCTGGTTGTCCGGTTATCAACCTGATCTTGCCAGCAACTTGGACTATTACGCCACTTGGGCGGGTCTGACCCAAGAGCTGGGTCAAAATGCCGATGCGGCGGCGCTCTATGTGAAGCTGCTGCGCCAGCAGCCGGATCAGGGCCGCTGGTGGCTTGGTCTCGGTGTCGCCGAGGATGGTCAGGGGCACAGCCAGCGGGCACTCGATGCCTATCGCAACGCCCTGCTGCACGGCAATCTCGGCGAGGCGTCGACCAACTGGCTGGAACAACGAATTGGCCAACTAACCCCTTGATAAACGCAGATTCGATGAGCGAAGCCTCATCGGATGCGGCAACGGGTGTGAAGTAACAGATATCGGAGCAAACATGGCACAACCCAGACTGAAAATGCGCCTCGGCGACCTGCTGGTTCAGGAGCAGATCATCTCTGATGATCAGTTGCAGCTTGCCCTGCAGCAGCAGCGTCAGACCGGACGCAAACTGGGTACCACTCTGATTGACCTCGGCTTTATCAGCGAGGTACAGCTGCTGCAGTTCCTCGCTCGCCAGCTGGATGTACCCTTCTTCGATCTCAATAACCTCACCATCGATGCCGCCGCGGTGCCGCTGCTGCCCGAAGTGCAGGCGCGCCGTTATCGGGCGCTGGCGGTCAATCTTACCGACGACAAGGTGACGGTAGCCATGTCGGATCCGGCGGACTTGAGTGCGCTGGATGCCATTGCTGCCTTGCTGAGCCCGCGGGAGATGGTGCTGGCGGTCGCGCGGGAAGGGCAGTTGCTGGACTATTTTGACCGCCTCTATCGCCGCACCCGCGAGATTGAGAGCTTCGCCGAACAGCTGCAGGAGGAGTATCAGGACTCCGGCTTCGAGTTGGGTTCAGGTAATCTGGGGGCCAATGACGAGGGGGAGGCGACGGTGGCCAAGCTGCTGCGCTCCCTGTTCGAGGATGCGGTGCAGGTGGGAGCGTCGGATATCCACATCGAGCCGGACGAGAAGGTGCTGCGCATTCGCCAGCGGATCGACGGCATCCTCCACGAGAATATCCTCAACGAGGTGCGCATCGCCCAGGCGCTGGTGCTGCGTCTCAAGCTGGTGGCCGGGCTCGATATCTCCGAGAAGCGCTTGCCGCAGGATGGCCGTTTCAACATGAAGGTGCGCGGCCGTGATGTGGATGTGCGGATGTCCACCATGCCGGTGCAGTATGGCGAGTCTGTGGTGATGCGTCTGCTGGATCAATCCTCCGGCATCCTGTCGCTGACCGAGACCGGCATGCCGCCGGAGATCCTGACCCGTTTCCGTCGTCAGCTCAAACGCCCGCACGGCATGATCCTGGTGACCGGCCCCACCGGTAGCGGCAAGACCACCACCCTCTATGGCGCTCTCTCCGAGCTCAACCAGTCCAGCAACAAGATCATCACGGTCGAAGATCCGGTGGAGTATCGTTTGCCCCGTATCAGCCAGGTGCAGGTCAATCCCAAGATCGGTCTCACCTTTTCCCACGTGTTGCGTTCTACCCTGCGTCAGGATCCGGACATCCTGCTGGTGGGTGAGATGCGTGACAACGAGACGGTGGAGATCGGCCTGCGTGGCGCCATCACCGGTCACCTGGTGCTGACCACCCTGCACACCAACGATGCGGTGACCAGTGCCTTGCGCCTTATCGACATGGGGGCGCCCGGCTATCTGGTGGCGAGTGCCCTGCGGGCTGTGGTCGCCCAGCGGCTGGTGCGGCGGGTATGTGAGCACTGCGTCGAGGAGAAGGCGCCCGACGAAGGGCAGGCCACCTGGCTCACCGTGCTCTCCGGCGAGGCGCCTGGCCAGCATACCTATCACAAGGGCCGGGGTTGCCAGAGCTGCAACTTTACCGGTTATTCCGGCCGGATCGGGGTCTACGAGCTACTGGAGCTGGATCAGCCGATGATGGATGCCCTGCGCCGCAACGATGCGGAAGGGTTCGCCAAGGCGGCCCGTCAACACGAACACTACCGGCCGTTGGCCCTCACTGCCCTCGATTATGCCCGTCAGGGGATCACCTCGGTGGATGAGGTGCTGCGACTGGCCGAGGATCTGGGGTAAGCGATGGCTAACTTTGCCTACAAGGGGCGTGACAGCCAGGGCAACGCGACCAGTGGCGTGGTCGAAGCGGCCAACGAGATGGCGGCCGCCGAGCAGCTGATGCGCCGCGGCGTGATGCCCACCGAGTTCAAACCGGGCAAGGCCAAGTCCGCCGCCATCGACTGGTCACTGTTGCTGGAAGGGGGCGTCAAGCTGGATGAGCTGGTGATCTTCAGCCGCCAGATGTATGCCCTGACCCGGGCCGGGATCCCGATCCTGCGCGCCATCGCCGGGCTGGAGGAGAGCACGCACAGCAAGCCGCTCAAGCGGGCGCTTCACTCGCTGGGGGAAGATCTTGGCAACGGTCGTCCGCTCTCCAGCTCGATGCAGGCGCACCCCAAGGTATTCAGCAGCCTGTTCGTCGCCATCATCCATGTGGGTGAGAACACCGGTCAGCTGGAAGAGGCCTTTTTGCAGCTCGCCAACTATTTCGAGCTGGAGCTGGAGACTCGCAAGCGGATCAAGACTGCCATGCGCTACCCCAGCTTCGTGATGATCGCCATCAGTATCGCCATGGTGATCCTCAATATCATGGTGATCCCGGTGTTTGCCGGCATGTTCGCCAAATTCGGGGTGGAGTTGCCGCTGGCGACCCGCATTCTGCTCGCCACCTCGCACTTTTTTGTCAACTACTGGTGGCTGCTGCTCGCTATTCTGGCGGGGATGGTGTTCGGTTGGCGCCGCTGGGTCGCCACCACCAAGGGCAAGCTGACCTGGCACCGCTGGCAGCTCAAGTTGCCGATCGTCGGCACCATCATAGAGCGCTCCCTGCTGGCCCGTTTTGCCCGCAGTTTTTCCATGATGCTCAAGGCAGGGGTGCCGCTGAACACCGCGCTGACCCTGGTGGCCGATGCGGTGGATAACGCCTATATGGCGGGGCGGGTACGGGATATGCGCGCCGGTATCGAGCGGGGCGAGAGCCTGCTTCGCACCGCCAGCAGCAGCGGCCTGTTCACCCCGCTGGTGATGCAGATGATCGCCGTGGGTGAGGAGACCGGTCAGGTCGATGACCTGCTGCACGAAGCGGCCGAGTATTACGAGCGCGAGGTGGATTATGACCTCAAGAGTCTCACCGCCCGCATCGAGCCGATCCTGATCGGGATCGTGGCAGTAATGGTGTTGATCCTGGCGCTGGGTATCTTCACGCCTATGTGGGACATGATGAGGGCCGTAAGAGGCAAGTAACCCCGTATCTTCACGCCAGAATGGTGGGACATGATGCGAGCGGGATGTGAGTGGTTCGTAGCAAGTAACTCGGCATCTTCACACCTGAGTGGCTGGGCATGATGAGCGTCGTAAGAGGCAATAGGGCGAGGGAGTCGAGGAGTGGATGAACAGACAGACACAACAGGATGATCGCTGGCTGGCCGGATATCGGCGGATCGCCGTGATAATCCTGCTGATGGTGATCGTCACGACCCTGGTGCGCAGCTATCAGATCAACCGGGAGGAGGCGCAACAGCTTTCGCTCACCCTGCTGGGAGAGCAATTTGCGGAGCGGGCACAGCGTTTGCACGGGATCTGGCTGAATGAACGGCGCCCCGACACCCTGCATAGCGCGGGTCATGGTTGGCAATTTGATGAGCGTGGCTGGCCACTCGGACTGTTGCCCCTGCAATCACCATCAGAAAATTGTCGTCAGTTGTGGCTGGCGTTGGTGGGAGAGACGGAGGGGGGCATGCCACCCTTGCAGTTTCTGGCCCGCCCCGATGGCAGCGGGTGCGAGATGGGGTGGGATGGTTATTGGCTGGTTTATCTGTTTTCCGACGGGCGAGTGATTAAAAAGCCTTGAATGAGGCTAATCATATGACCCAACTACATGATTTTTTTAGGTCTGCATGAAATAATATCGGCCATTACCAAGGGAGCATGAAAATGAAACCAATGGCACCATCAATGCCAAATAACGGGATGACAAGAGTGACCGCCGGCTTCTCCCTGATTGAGCTGGTGATCGTTATCGTGATCCTGGGGATCCTGGCGGTAACAGCATTGCCCCGTTTTCTGGATGTAACCGACGAGGCGAAAAAGGCCAGCGTCGAGGGCGTCTCGGGTGGTTTTGCAACAGGAGTGTCGCTAGTGCGGGCCCAGTGGGAAGCGGAAGGGCGCGCCAAACAGGATAGCCTCAATACCGTGCTCTATGACGGCAGCCGCTTCTATCTGACCACGCCGACCGATGCCCAGATCAGCAACGGCGAGTTGTCTCCCGGCTATCCCATGGATACTGCGGCTAGCGGCAATCCGGATGTGGATCCGGCCAATCTGAGCGCAGAGCGTTGTCTCAAGATTTGGGAGGGGTTGCTGCAAAACCCGCCCAAGGCTACGGCCAACTTCAATGAAGTACGCGGTAGCGGCAATGACCTGAAATACTATGCCACTGTGAGCAGTAATGGACTGGATTCGGTCTGTCGTTACTATCTGGTCAATAGTTTGAGTAAGGGCAGCGATGGCAAGTATCAGGATCCGCAAGGCAGTACTGATGCATTCATGAGTTTCAGTTACCGTCCGGCGTCCGGTCAGGTGACTACCAACATCAATTGACAGAGGAAAGTGAAATGAAAAAACAGGCGGGTTTTACCCTGATCGAACTGGTTATCGTGATCATTATTCTGGGGATTCTGGCGGTCACCGCTGCACCCAAGTTCCTGAATCTGCAGGATGATGCGCGTAAAGCAGCTGCTGATGGGGTCAAAGCATCACTACAGAGTGCGGCTCAGATGATTTACAGTAAGGCGGCTATCCAAGGTATTGAAAACTCTTCTTCGGCAGTCTCTGTTGCTGGCACTACCGTCGATGCCAAGTATGGCTATCCGACAGTAGGTACCATTGCAAACGCCGTTACTTTAGATGGGTGGGATGAAGTATCTGCATCCAAAGGGACCTTCAAGCCCAAGGCGGCTGGCAATAACGCTAATTGCCAAGTTAAATACAATGAGGCCACTTCAGCCGCTGCATTCAGTGTTGATGTGACAGGTTGTAGCAACTGATTGAATTATCAAGCGAGGCTTTGGCCTCGCTTTCTTCTTTCCCCCTATGAGAAAAACCATGCCTGCAACCAAGGGCTTTACCCTGATTGAACTGGTTGTGGTGATCCTGTTACTCGGGATTCTCGCCGCCTTTGTCGTGCCCAAATGGCTGGGCAAAGGCGGCGTTGAAACTCAAACTGTGCGTGATGAACTGCTGACCCGTCTGCGGTTGGTACAGACCGTCAATATGCATGAGCCTGCCAACCGCTGTACCCTGCTGGTGGTCGCCTCTCCCCGTTTTGCCCACCGTACTTATGCGGCGTGTCCCGCCAGCGATGATCTGGGCAGTGGTTGGACCGATAACCTGCGCACCCGTGGTCGGCTGGTGACCGCCTCTGACGGAATCACGCTTTCCCTGAACAGCAACAGAAGCTTCGTACTCCGCTTCGATCAGATGGGCAGACCGCTAGGCAGCTGTGCCAACGGTTGTACCTTGCTGGTGAGTGATGGTCGCGAAACCAGCCGCATCCAGATTGAGTCTGAGGGGTATATCCATGAGATCCCTTAAGCGCGGCTTTACCCTGATTGAGCTGATTGTCGGCATAGTGCTGCTGGCGGTGGCCTTGACCGGCATATTGGGGTTACTCATCAATCAGGCGCCCCGGGCGGTGGATCCGGTACAGCAGGTGCGTGCCGCCCAGCTGGCCCAGCGCCTCTCCGGCGAGATCCTGCAAAAGTCGTTTGATGAACATTCGGATCATAATGGTGGCCGTTATCGTTGTGGCGAGCAGGTGGCGGGGGTGAACATAGCTCCCTGCTCCGGCAGTTATGGCCCCGATGGTGAGCCGGCTCCCTACGCCTATAACGATGTGGATGACTTCGATACTGCGGGAAACTGGCGGGATGCCAGCTGGTTTACCCAGACGGCGGCGGGGATCAGCGGCGAGGAGTATCGCAACTATCAGGTCAGGATTGCGGTCAGCGCCGTCGATTTTAGCGATGGCACCTTCAAGAGTTGTAACGCGCCCTGTTCTGTGGGCAAGCGGATTGATCTGCAGATCAAGCTGCCGGATGAGAGCGTACTCGACTTCTCCTTCTACCGGGGGAACTACTGATGAATCGTTCCGCTGTCGGGTGTTGCCTGCCTGTCCGAAAGTCCGCTCCTGTAACCACTTCCGGCCTCCGATTATGTCTGGCGGCTAGTCGAACTTACCGTAAACCTGGGGGTAACAGTGGCTTTACCTTGGTCGAGCTGGTGATGGTGATTCTGCTGCTGGGCATCATGGCGACATTTACCAGCCAGTTTATCGGTATCGGTACCCAGATTTATGGCGATGCCAGCAGTCGTGAGCAGTTGATGAGCGATGCCCGCTTCGCCATGGAGCGGCTTAATCGCGAACTGCGCGATGCGGTGCCGGGATCGGAGCGGATCGAGACGCTTGATGGTACCTGGGTTGACTCGGGGGCTTGCCTGCGGTTCTGGCCTATCAGCACCTCCAGCCGCTATCTGGCGCTTAACCGTGCCATGTCGGGGAGCACGGCCACCCTTGAGCTGGTGATGGCGACCCCGGCTTCTGCTGCCAGCCCGTCGAGTGCAGATCCGTTAGCCGTCGGCAAAGGTGACTGGATGATCGTTTTCCCGGTACCTGACCCAAGTGCAGGGTCGCTGCTGAGCAATTGTGAATATGGCCGCTGTGTGGCCAGGGTTGCTGATGTGCTGGCGCCCGTCTCCGGCGCACAAACGATCCGCTATACCAATAGCGAGAGTCTGGCTGGCCTCTCTCCCGGTAGCCGTGTCTACTTTGCCAATCAACAGGTACGTTATTGCGTTGATGGGGGCACCCTCACTCGTGCCAGTGCCGCAATCGGTGCTCCTTTACCTGCGCAAGGCGTGCTGATGGCAGAGTCGCTCCGCGCTGGCGGTTTCTATCGGGAAACATCGGCATTCAACGCGGAAGGGGAGTTTGGCATGCGGTTCTTGTTCGAACGCAAGGGGGAGTCGGTCACCTTCAGCCACAAGATCGAGGTGTTCAATGTCCCGTGATGCACTCCCGGCAGGACGGATGCGTGGTAGCACCCTGATGATCGCCCTGTTTGTGATCGTGGTGATGGCGCTGCTGGCGGCCGCCATGGGCCGTTTTCTGGTCGACAGTAGCGAGAAAAATACCGTGGAGGTACGCAGTGTGCGTGCTCTGCTGGCCGCCCAGAGCGGGCTGGAGATTGCTCTGTATCAGCTGTTTCCGAACCGGCCTGCTGCGCCATCTCCCCAGGATCGTTGTGACTGGATCAGCCCGACCCCCTCGTTCACCGGCGTTACCGGTCTGGTGCAGTGCCAAGTTGCTGTGCGTTGCACTCAGGTTCCGGTGACCTATAACGGTGCCGTGACTAATGGCTATCGTCTCGAGAGTGTCGGAACCTGTGGTTCCTCTGAACTGGATAGTGCGAGTCCCGATTTTGCCGTGAGCAGAACTCTGATGCTTGAAGCGTATGACGGAGGCGGACAATGAAATGGGTATGGGCGCTTGCCCTCTTTACTGGCCATGTCTGGGCCTTCGACCCTATCGACACAGGCACGCTCTTTCCGGATGTGGTGCAAGGGCATCATGGCAACAACAATAACGTTTGCCATCAGATTAGCGGCTACCAGCTTAGCCAACTCAACAACGCCAAGATCAACGGTTCCGGCGGTTTGCCTCTCAACTTCTGCTCCATCCAGCCGGATCAGAACAATACGCCGCGCTGCGATGATGGTACTGGCGGCTACATGGTTTGTAGCGTTACTGGCAAAGATATCCGCGGGCTGTCCCTGAGCGGGAATAATGCTTTTCCCGCCATCACCTCCAATTCGACCCAGCTCTGTTCGTTCGGTGCGCAAACGGCTTCCAGTACCTCTTATGGTGCGATGACGGTAGAAAACTGCACTATGACGTTCCCCAGCCGCAGCACCTACCTGATCAAGACGCTGACAGTGCGCAACAACGCGATCCTGGTGCTGGGGGAGGGGGATTACTTCATCGACAAGCTGATTCTGGACAGCGGTACCATCCGTCTCTCAGGCAGTGGCACCACCCGGATTTTCGTCAATCAGGATGTCAAGCTGGTCAATACGGTCAATATCAATGCCAATAATCAGGGCAGTCTCATCTGGGTTAACTATAACGACATGGTGATCGACAACCGCACCACGTTTTATGGTTATCTCTATGCCGATGGGAAGCTCACCATGAACAATAATGCCACCGTCTATGGCAGGGTGACGGCCCGCTATCTGGCCATGGATGCCCAGTCCAGCATCAATGAAGCGGTACTTCCGCCGATGCTGACCTGTTTTGTCGACGGTTTCGAAAGCAGCCAGATCAACCCCGACAGTTGGGTCGTGGCTCAGCGCAACAACAGCACATTGCCATCGGTGCAGAATGGTCGCCTGCGTCTCACCCAGAACGTCACCAACCAGGCCACGTCGGCCACTTTCCAGCGCCTCTTCCCCGGGGCTGGTAACCTGGTGACGGTCGAGTTCGATCAATACGCCTACAAGACTTCCGGCACAAGCGGGGCGGATGGCATGGCGGTGGTGCTCTCGGATGCCACCCTGACGCCACAACCAGGTGCGTTTGGTGGCCCCCTAGGATACGGTTTCAAGACCGGGATCAGTGGTTTTGCGGGCGGCTGGCTTGGTGTCGGGATCGACGAATACGGCAACTACGCCAATGAGGGGGGGTCTTATAATATCGGCTCCCGACCGCAGGCCGTATCTATTCGCGGATCCGGCTCCGGTACCTCCGGTTACCGCTACCTGGCCGGAACCGCCAGCAATCTCAACCCGACCGTCGACAGCGGTACCAACAGCAATCGCCCCCACCGCTATCGCATTACGGTCGACTCTCGCACGGCGGGCAACTCGGTGGCCACCGTCGAACGGGATAGCGGTGACGGGTTTCGTACGCTCGTTGGTCCAATCAACATGACGAGCCAGACCGGCCAAGCGACAGTACCGGGCAACTTCCTGCTGTCATTGACTGGGTCCACCGGGTCGGTGACCAACTTCCACGAGATCGATAACGTGCGGATCTGTGCGCTGCGTTCCAGTCCAGTGGGCACCCAGATCGATCATTTCGAATTCGATCACAGCGGCAATGCGCTGACCTGCAACCCTGAAACCCTGACCATTCGGGCCTGTGCCAATGCCGACTGCAGCCTGTTGGTGACCGAGCCCGTGACTGCCACCCTGCAACCCGTAACGAGTAGCAGCGGTGGTTGGGTGGGAGGCAATCAAGTGAGCTTCAGCGGAGGAACCACCACGCTGGCGCTGCGACAGAATACCGCCGGTACGGTGACCGTCGGGGTCAGCGGCTCGACGCCCTCGACCAAACCGTTGAGTACCACCCTGTGCCGGGTTGGCGGTGGCGCCAAGAGTGCGGCTGCCTGTACGCTCACCTTTGCCGACAGCGGATTTATCTTCGACGTGCCCGACACCTACTCGAACCAGCCGCAGACGGTGACCATCAAGGCGGTCAAGAAGAGCGACGTGACCAGGCAGTGCGTGCCGGGGTTTGCCAACCAGAGCAAGAGCGTCAAGTTCTGGGGTAGCTATATCACCCCCACCAGTAACCCCTATAACAGCCAGATGAGCGTCAACAGCAGTACGATTGGTGCCAGTCAGGGCGCTGCAACGCCGCTCTCCCTCGCATTCGATGCTCAGGGGCAGTCGACCATAACGGTTAAGTACCCGGACGCGGGCAAGGTGCAACTGGATGCCCGTTATGATGGTACCGGCAGTGAAGCCGGTCTGGTGATGCTCGGCGCGGATCAGTTTGTAGCGCGTCCGGTGGGCTTGTGCATTACCCCTCCGCAAGGGGTATGCGCGGCAGGTGACAGCAGTTGCCCGGTATTCAAAAAAGCGGGGGAGACGTTTCAGGTAGATATCAAGGCGATGGCCTGGGAGTCGGCTAATGATGGGGATATCTGCGCAGGAAATCAGACTACGCCCAACTTTGTGCTGAGTGGCATTGGCTTGGGTAGCACCTTGGTGGCACCAAGCCCCGGCTCCAATGCCGTATTGGGTACTTCTACTTACAACCACGTGGCAGCGACCAACAGTGTCAATAGCCTTAGCCAGACTGTGAGCGAGGTGGGAGTGTTCCGGATGACGGCGACGCCACCAGCCAATGGCTACTTCAATTACACCATCCCATCAGCCCAGAGCCAGCCGGTGGGGCGTTTTATTCCTGCCGACTTCAATCTGGTCAGCGGTGATATCGTGCCGGCCTGCAATGCGTTCTCCTACATGGGCCAGCCCTTTGGCGTTGCGCTGGATGTGCAGGCTCGTAACACGACGGGTGTACAGACCCTGAATTATACGGGGCCCTTTGCCAAGGGGAGTGCTTTTATCTCGGTTGCCAATAACCAGGATGGTAAATCCCTGTCGAACCGCTTGCGCAGTTTGCAGCCGTTGCCATGGCTAAATGGCCGGGCGACTTTGACTGCCGGTAGCAGCGAGTTTGTGCGCCTCTCTGACACGCAACCGGATGGTCCCTACAACTCTTTGCTGTTTGGCCTTTATATGAGGGATAACGATGGCGACAGAACGCTGATTGCCAGCCCGAATTTCAATGATGCCGTAGTGGGTAACTGCAGTGGCCGCGGTTGTAATGCCCGTTTAATCGACAGTGTGCCAATGAAAGCCTATTTCGGCCGCCTGCAGGCGGGCACGGAGGCAGGCCTGGCCTCGGCGCCGCTGGCCATTCCACTGCAGATGCAATATTACGAAGCGGGCAACTGGCTGCAAAACAAGGAAGATCAATGTACCCAGCTCTCTTTGGCCAATCAGGGGTTCACTTTCCTCAATCCGAGTCACACCTTTGATGCGGCGACTCGCGAGCTGAATTTGGGGGCGGGTCGCAAGATCAAGCTGGGGTTGGGTAGTTCTGCACCGGGTGGGGATGCTGCACTGGCGAAAGACGGGGAGATCCTGTTCCACTTTGCCAAGCCGGACATCTCGGTGCGCATCCCCTACAAGGTCGAATTGGCAAAACAGCCGTCGCAGCCACTCTGGTTGTCTGACCCAACGAGTGCCAATGACGGCAACCTGCAAGGTGAGGCCATTTTCGGCTCCAGCCGGGGTAATGACAGAATTATTTATCGGCGCGAAGTATTGCACTGAATGATGTGAAAGGAGGAATGGCTCAACAGCATCCCCCTAAATCCTTGTTTATTAGTGTTTGCAAGCGTGTGCGAGTGAGTGATGACTCGCATTTTTGTCGCGCCTGATTGATTGGCGACAGTTTGAGCGCTTGCCCATTGGGGTGGGCATTGGTAAAGTTAGCCGGTTTTCTGCACCTCCAAATTCTTAGGATTTCCCGTAGCCATGTTCAAAAAGCTCAGAGGCGTCTTTTCCAACGATCTGTCGATCGATTTGGGAACTGCCAACACCCTGATCTATGTAAAAGATCAAGGGATCGTCCTTAACGAACCCTCAGTTGTCGCCATTCGCCAAGAGCGCGGGAACGCCAAATCGGTCGCTGCTGTCGGTCATGCCGCTAAGCAGATGCTGGGCCGAACCCCGGGCAACATTTCCGCAATCCGCCCGATGAAAGATGGCGTGATCGCCGATTTCTACGTGACCGAGAAGATGCTGCAGCACTTCATCAAGCAGGTTCACGACAACAACTATTTCCGCCCCAGCCCGCGCGTGCTGGTGTGTGTACCGTGCGGTTCAACCCAGGTTGAGCGTCGCGCCATCAAGGAATCCGCACTGGGTGCCGGTGCCCGTGAGGTCTACCTGATCGACGAGCCTATGGCCGCTGCCATCGGTGCCGGCCTGCCGGTCTCCGAAGCGACCGGTTCCATGGTCGTGGATATCGGTGGTGGTACCACTGAAGTGGCCATCATCTCCCTGAACGGTGTGGTCTACTCCCAGTCTGTCCGTATCGGTGGCGACAAGTTTGACGAAGCGATCATCAGCTACGTCCGTCGCAACTACGGCAGCCTGATCGGTGAAGCTACTGCCGAGCGCATCAAGCACGAGATCGGCTCCGCCTACCCGGGCGAAGAGGTGCGCGAGATTGAAGTACGTGGTCGCAACCTGGCTGAAGGTGTGCCGCGCAGCTTTACCCTCAACTCCAACGAGATCCTGGAAGCGCTGCAAGAGCCGCTGTCCGGTATCGTGGCTGCCGTGATGGTTGCGCTGGAACAGTCTCCGCCGGAACTGGCATCCGACATCTCCGAGCGCGGCATGGTGCTAACCGGTGGTGGTGCGCTGCTGAAAGATATCGACCGTCTGCTGATGGAAGAGACCGGTATCCCCGTCGTCGTTGCCGAAGATCCCCTCACCTGTGTGGCCCGTGGCGGCGGCAAGGCGCTGGAGCTGATCGATATGCACGGTGGCGATCTGTTCCACTACGAATAAGACCCAAAGCCGGCCAGCGTGCCGGCTCTTTTTTGACGACCCATGAAACCCATTTTTGGTAGAGGCCCTTCGCTTCAGTTACGGTTGTTTCTCGCCGTCATCATCTCCATTGCTGCCATCGTCGCGGATTCTCGCTTCGGTGTGTTTACCCATGTCCGCGTCTACCTCAGTTCGTTAGTCAGTCCGTTGCAGTACATGGCCAATGCGCCCGGCACCCTGCTCGACACCATGTCGACCCAGGTGCAGACCCGCGCCGATCTCATCGAGCAGACCAAGCAGCAGGAGCAGCAACTGTTCACCCTGCGCGCCCGCCTGCTCAAAATGGATCAGCTGGAGCACGAGAACCAGCGGCTGCGTGAGCTGCTCGGTTCGCCGGTGCACAAAGAGTCCCGCAAGATGGTAGCCGAGCTGCTGTCGGTGGACTCCGACCCCTTCAGCCATCAGGTGCTGATCAACAAGGGGGCACTGGATGGCGTCTACAACGGTCAGGCAGTGATCAACGATCAGGGTGTGATTGGTCAGGTGCTCCATGTGGGCTCCACCACCAGTCGCGTCCTGCTGATCACCGATTCCAGCCACGGCATTCCGGTGCGGGTGCTGCGCAACGATTTGCGTGCCATCGCTTCCGGCAGTGGCGAGCTCGACAAGCTGGAGCTGCGCAACCTGCCGCGCAACACCGATATTCAGGTGGGTGATCTGCTGGTCACCTCCGGTCTTGGTGGCCGCTTCCCGGAAGGTTATCCGGTGGCAACCGTGACCCGTTCCGAGTATGTGGAGGGCAAGCCCTTCGCCCAGATCGAGGCCAAACCGCTGGTCGAGCTGGATCGGTTGCGCTATCTGCTGCTGCTGTGGACCGACAAGAAGCCCGAGGTAAATGACAAGGATGGCGAACGCCCGGCCCCCGCTGCCGCTGCGTCCGCCGCAGGAGCCACTCGCTGATGCTGCAACCCGCCAGTGGCAGGATCTGGATCTGGATCTCGATCCTGCTGGCTTTAAGCCTGTCGATCCTGCCGCTTCCCTTTGAATTTGATCCATTCCGTCCGGACTGGCTGGCCATGGTGCTCATTTACTGGGCACTGGCGTTGCCGCACCGGACCAACGTCGGTACCGCCTGGGTGGCCGGTCTGCTGCTGGATGTGCTGCTTGGCAGCACCCTCGGCGTGCGCGCCATGGCGATGGCCATTACCACCTATCTGGCGGCCTTCCAGTTCCAGAAGATCCGCAACTTCTCCCTCTGGCAGCAGGCGCTGATCATCGGCTGCCTCTCGCTGGTGGGCAAACTGACGGTCTTCTGGGCCGAGCACCTGTTTAGCCGGGCCAGCCTCAACTTCGCCTACTTTTGGTCGACGTTGACGACGATGCTAATATGGCCCTGGGTGTTTCTGGTGTTGCGCAAAGTGCGGCGCCGCTTCAATATCAGGTAAATATGAGCAAAAACAACGAACTGCAACTCTATCTCGCCTCGGGTTCTCCCCGTCGTCGCGAACTGCTGACCCAGCTTGGCTATCGTTTTGATGTGCTGAAACTGGATGTACCGGAGCAACGGGAAGAGGGGGAGAAGCCGCAAGATTATGTCTGTCGTCTCGCTCGCGACAAGGCGATGGCGGGTGTGGCGTGTGCGCCGACAGCGTTGCCGGTGCTGGGGGCCGACACCATAGTGGTGCTGGGGGATAGGGTGCTGGAAAAACCGTCCGATCTGCTCGATGCCAAGGATATGCTGGAGTCCCTCTCCGGCAAGGTGCATCAGGTGATGACCGCGGTGGCGCTGGCCAGCCCCGAGCGTTGTGACGTGCGACTGGTCACCACCAACGTGGCGTTTCGCAAGCTGGACGAGGCCGAGATCGAGGCTTACTGGCAAACCGGCGAGCCCTGTGACAAGGCCGGGGCCTACGGCATTCAGGGTATTGCCGGCAAGTTTGTCAGCCGTATCGAAGGGAGCTACAGCGCCGTGGTCGGCCTGCCGCTGCTGGAGACGGATCTATTGATCAAGCAGCATCTGGAACAACACAAGTAATTTTCCGTCAGCTGTGCTCTGCTGCGTTCTTCCTTGCGCGCGTTGTACCGGATTGGCTGTATAAGAATTCAAAACTGGAACAGGCAAGGTTACTTATGTCGGTAGAACTGCTGGTTAACGTTACCCCCTCCGAAACCCGGGTCGCTCTGGTCGAAAACGGTCTGCTGCAGGAAGTGCATGTAGAGCGTCAGGCCAAGCGCGGCATAGTGGGCAATATCTACAAAGGCAAGATCAGCCGGGTACTCCCGGGTATGCAGGCAGCCTTCGTCGATATTGGCATGGACAAGGCAGCCTTTTTGCACGCCTCTGATATCGTCCCTCACACCGAGTGTGTGGCGGTGAAGGAGAAGGAGCAGTTCCAGGTCGGTAACATCGCCGAGCTGGTGCGTCAGGGGCAGGACATCATGGTGCAGGTGGTGAAAGATCCACTGGGTACCAAGGGTGCCCGTCTCACAACCGATATCACCCTGCCATCCCGCTATCTGGTCTTTATGCCGGGCAGTGCCCACGTCGGTGTCTCCCAACGTATCGAGTCCGAAGCAGAGCGGGAGCGCCTCAAGCGTACCGTAGCTGGCTATGTGGACGAGCTGGGTGGCTACATCATCCGCACCGCTGCCGAAGGGGTGGGGGAGCAGGAGCTGGAGCAGGATGCTGCCTTCCTGAAACGGCTGTGGCGCAAGATCCTCGAACGCAAGCAGAAGTATCCACCCTGCAAGATCCTCTACGAGGATCCCAGTCTGGCATTCCGGGTAGTGCGCGACTTCGTCGGTGCCGAGCTCGACAAGATCCGCGTTGACTCCCGCCAGAGCTTCGATCAGCTCAAGCGCTTCACCGAAGAGTACGTGCCTGAGCTGGCCAGCAAGCTGGAGTACTACCCAGGCGAGTCGCCGATCTTCGATCTCTACGACGTGGAGAACGAGATCCAGCGGGCGCTGGAGCGCAAGGTAGAGCTGAAATCCGGCGGCTACCTCATCATCGACCAGACCGAAGCCATGACCACGGTGGATATCAACACCGGCGCCTTTGTCGGCCATCGCAATCTGGAAGAGACCATCTTCAACACCAACGTCGAGGCGACGGCGGCCATCGCCCGCCATCTGCGCCTGCGCAATCTCGGCGGCATCATCATCATCGACTTCATCGACATGCAGTCGGAAGATCACCGCCGTCGGGTGCTGCACAGCCTGGAGCAGGCGCTCTCAAAGGATCGCGCCAAGACCAACGTCAATGGCTTCTCCCAGCTCGGCCTGGTGGAGATGACCCGCAAGCGTACCCGCGAGAGTCTGGAGCATGTGCTCTGCTCCGAATGCCCCGAGTGCAAGGGGCGTGGGCGGGTCAAGACGGTGGAGTCGGTCTGCTTCGAGATCCTGCGGGAGATTATCCGGGTCAATCGCGCCTACGATGCGGATCAGTTCACCGTCTACGCGGCCCCAGCCGTGGCCGACTACCTCCATGGCGAGGAGTCCCACAGTCTGGCGGAGCTGGAAGTGTTCATCGGCAAGCAGGTGCGGGTAGTGAGCGAACCCCTCTGTGGTCAGGAGCAGTTCGACGTGGTGATGATGTAATTGGTCTATCGCTGGCTGAGTCGGGGCTGGTTGGCCCTGGGGGTCCTGTTCGTACTGATGGCCATGCTGGTCACCTTGGTACGGGTCGGGGGCCCTTTGCTGAATCAATACCGGGAGAGTCTGATCCACACTCTGCTGGGTGATTCACAACTCAAGGTCAGCGTGGAGCAAGTGGGGCTGGACTGGACACAGTCCGGGCCCGCCCTCGAACTGCAGCAACTCGCCATCGCCCCGGATTCGGGGCGTTTTGCCGTACAGCTCGGCAAAGCCTGGGTGCATCTCGACTTCTGGCGCACTATTAACGAGCTAAAGCCGGTGTTTGGCGAGCTGATCCTGAGCGATGGCGATATCACCATCGACTTGCGCCAACCGGCTGACGACAGCCCCTCCGGCGATCCCCAGCAGGGTGCCCTGCTGCGCTTTCTGCTGACCCAGCTCTCCACCTTCGATGTGCACAACACCCGCCTCAGCGTCACCACCTCCCTCGGTGATCTGCGTGCCCTCGACATCGCCCAGCTGCGCTGGCAGAACCGTGGCAAGCGCCATCAGGGGGTCGGCAAGGCCTATCTCATCAACGGGGTGGGCGAGAGCACCCTCGATCTGATACTCGATGTAGATACGCCGCAAGATCGACTCGATCGCCTCAAGGGGCAGCTCTATCTGGGGGCCCGCCAGCTCGATATCACCCCGACCCTGGCCAGGATCCATGCTGGTGAACCCAGGGTTACCGGTCAGCTCGACTTCCAGCTCTGGAGCGAGTTTGACAGCGGCAAGCTGGGCAATACCCTGCTGGCGTTTGGCAACAACTACCTGATCTGGAAGGATCCCAAGAAAGGGGAGATGCACCGCTTCGGCCTCGATGGCGGCAAGATCCAGCTGCGCCGTGAGGGCACCGACTGGCAACTGGCCAGCCATAACGTCACCTTCAAGCTGGACGGCAAACCCTGGTTGCAGAGCCGCTTGCAGCTGGAGCGGGTCGGGGATCGGGTGCAGGGCTATCTGCCCAGCATAGAGTTCGACAAGATCACCCAGATCAGTCAGCTGGTCTCGGCGCTCTACCCCACACTCTGCGAGACCCTGCGCCAGACCAATCCGCAGGGTTCGGTGCAGGATCTGACGCTGCTGGCCAACGCCGACTGGCAGGATCTCTCCCTCAGTGGCCGCTTCAGCAAGGTGCGTCTCAAGGCCTGGCAGGATATACCCGGGATGCAGGATCTCAACGGCGAGTTCTGGCTTACCCCGACCGGTGGTAGCGCCAGACTGGCGCTGGCGAACGACAAGGTGGATCCCGCCCGTCACTTCAAGATGCCGATCCCGGTCGACAACTTCTCGGCCCGCCTCGACTGGTGGCGCGAGGAACAGGGCTGGGTGCTCTACGGTCAGGATATCGCGCTGGATAACCCGGATCTGACCCTGGCCAGCCGTTTCCGCCTCGATCTGTTCGAGCACCCTTTCCTCGCCCTGACCGGTCGCATCGATGTGAAGAATGCGGGCCATGCGGATCGCTACTTCCCGCTGCAGGTGATGGACAAGGGGCTGGTGGATTACCTGAGCGGCGCCATCAAGGGGGGCAAGGCCAAGGGGGCCGACCTGCTCTGGTATGGGGAGTTTCGGGATTTCCCCTACGACAACGGCAAGGGCATCTTCCAGGTGGCGGTGCCGCTGGAGCAGGCCACCTACGAGTTCTTCCCCGGTTGGCAACCGCTTACCGACCTGCAGATCGATCTCTTGTTCCAGAATGCCGGTCTCGATATGCGCAGCCGATCCACCAAACTGGGCAAGGCGAGCTCCGACTCGGTGCATGCCTGGATCCCGGATCTCTCCCCCGGCGCCCACCTCTATGTGGATGCCAAGGTGCAGGGGGAGGGCAAGGCCATCAGCGACTACCTGCAGGACTCCCCGCTGGGCAGTTCGGTAGGTCAGGCGCTGCGAGAGATCGAGATCCACGGCCCGATGGCCGGTTCGGTCAAGCTCGATATTCCTCTCGATGGCGAGAGCGAGGTCAAGGCGAGCGGTGATGCCACCTTCAGCAACAACAAGGTGCGGGTCGCCAGTCTGGATCTGCCGCTGGAGAAGGTGCAGGGGCGCCTCGAATATGACAACGAGCAGACCCGTTTCAGCAACCTCAAGGCGACTCTGTGGAATCAGCCGCTCACCCTCAACTATCAGGGGCGTCAGCATCCTGACCACTATCAGGTCGACCTCGATTTCAAAGGCCAGTGGGATAGCCGCCGCCAGCCCGCTGCCATCTCCTCATACGGCATCCTCAACGGCCGCAGCAACTGGGGCGGCAAGCTCGGGTTGACCCTGCCCGACAGCAAGCCGCTGCGCTTCCAGCTGGCGCTTGACTCCAACCTGCAGGGGATGGGACTGGATCTGCCGCTGCCGCTGGCCAAGAGCAGTGCCAGCCGGCTGCCGCTCAAGGTGATCGCCCGTGGCCGGGATGGCAGCGCCGACATTCGCGCCGTACTGGGGGCTGATGTGGATATGCAGACCCGACTGGTCTACGGCGAAGGGGTGCCTTATCTCAGCCGAGTTCGGGTCGATGTGGGCCAGCCGGGCGCCCGGGTGCTGCGTGATGCCCCCATGCTGCTCGCCATCAACCAACAGGAGGCCGATGTCGGTGGCTGGCTGGCACGACTCAAGCAGTGGCTGCCGGCGCAGAACCAGACCGGCAATGCGGTGGTTGGCCCTGCCTTCCTGCCGCAGGAGTGGTGGGTGGATGGACAGCTGGCTCGCGCCTATATCGGCAGTGCCACCCTCAAGGCGGCGCGTTTCACCGTGGGGCCGACCAATCAGGCGACCGAGGTGATGATCGACAGTCCCGACGTGATGGGGGTGATCCGCCTGCCTGCAGTGGCCAATCGCCCGGTGGATGCAAAGTTTGCCCGCATCTACTGGTCCGGCAAGAGTTCGGATCTCAGCCCGGATCCCGATGCCAAACAGGACAACGCCATCATGGCATCCATCCCCTGGTTGAAGGTGAGTTGTGTCGATTGCCGCTTTGGCGCATTGCCGCTCGGTGAAGTGAAAGGGGAACTGGTGCCCGGCGCCAACAAGGTGACACTCAAGGGGCTGGATGTGCGGCTGGCAGGTAGTCAGCTCACCGGCAGCGTCGACTGGCTGGCCGATGGCAACCGGATGCAGACCCGTGCCCGTGGCAAGCTGACCAGCAACAACAGCGAGCTGCTGCTCAAGCGGCTCGGCTACACCTCGCCCATCGGCGATGCTCCCGGCTCCCTCGCTTTTGATCTGAACTGGCAGGATGTGCCCTATCGCCCGAGCCTGCCGACTCTGGGGGGAAGTGCCAACTATCAGCTGGAGGGTGGCACCCTGCGGGAGGTCAACGACAAGGGGGCGCGGCTGCTCTCTCTGCTCAGCCTCGATTCCCTGCTGCGCAAACTGCGGCTCGATTTTCGCGATGTGTTCGACAAGGGCTTCTACTTCGAATCCATGTCCGCCTCTGCCACCATCAAGCAGGGGCTGGTCAGCAACGATGATTTCTATATGAAGGGGGCGGCAGGCAACCTGCGCGGCGAGGGGATCGCCGATCTGGTGCGCTGGCGGCTCGACTACGAGCTGAGCTTCTCCCCCAATCTGGGGGGCACCCTGCCGGTGGTGGCGGCCTTCTCCATCACGCCGGTCACGGGTCTCTATGTGCTGGCCCTCTCCAAACTGCTGGAGCCGGTGGTGGATGTGGTGACCCGCATCGATTTTCGCATCTCGGGCCCGCTCGACGCACCCAAGCTGATCGAGGCGGGGCGCGATCGCGCGCGCATCAAGCTCAACCAGCAGCAGAAAGAGGCGGTTGACGCCGTTGCTCCCAGCCTGCCGACCCAAGAGGTGACCCCTTTCCTGCTGAGCCCCAAACATGCGGGGCCCGCTCAGCGCTGAACGAGCGGCCCGGCACCATCACAAGGAGTGAGCCATGATCCGACATATCCTGCTGATCGCCTTCAAGCCGGACACCCAGCCTGCCCGGATAGATGCGGTGCGTACCGCCTTTCTCGCCATTCCCCATCAGGTCAGCGGCGTGACCGCCGTGGAGTGGGGGGAGAATGACAGCCCGGAGGGGAGGGATGATGGCTTTACCCACAGCGTGCTGATGACCTTCGCCGACGAAGCGGCCCGCCAGCGCTATCTGCCCCATCCTGATCACGATGCCCTCAAGGCCATCTTTCGCCCGGTGCTGGCGCGCATCATAGTGCTGGATTACACCCTGCAGGCGGGGGATCGGGTTGTGTCAGAGGGGCCGTTATGATGGTGGATGAGCACTGGGCTGCCATCCCGCCACTGCAGCGCGCACTGCTGGAATCGGTTATGAAACATGGCGCAGCTCATCCTGCGATTGATGCCGGGGTAGTGGTTGGGTCGCTCGCCAAGGGCAAGGCAGACCGGGTATCCGATGTCGATCTCTTGCTGCTGGCCGAGCCGGGCTTCCATAAGCAGGGAGACGAACTGGTGCGCACCATTGTGGGGGGGCGGCCCATCTTTCACTGCTGGCAAGGAAGACATGAAGAGGTCTGTTCATACTGGCGCTTCATATTCCTCGACATGTCCAGCATCGAGATCCATATCCTTGATCGGGGGGCTGAGTTCCCCCTTGCCAAACCTTACTTGCCACTGTTCGATAAAACTTCCTCCCTTGGTGCGCTTGAGGTCTCTGACCCTGCCCCAAGCCATTGGGACTTTCCTGCCTATATGGCCGAAGGAGATGGTCTGGTTTGGGAGTTGTTCGATTGCCTCAAATGGGCGGAGCGGGGGCAGCGGGGATTGGTCCGGCATCATCTTCGCAAGCTGCTGGCCGAGATGGATAAAGACCCGAATATTGTGGATCGCGATTAATACGGACAAGGAGAACGTCATGTGGTTAGCCGCAATACAGCTGGTATCTGGCCGTCGCTGGCAGGATAACCGGGAGCAGATCGCCACCGAGTTGGCCATGCTGCCCAAAGAGCGGCCGCTGCTGGTGCTGCTGCCGGAAAACTTTGGCCTGTTTGGCGAACGGCAGGGTTATCTGGATGGCGCCGAGGCAATCGGTTCCGACCCCAGTGCCGCTCTGAGCGGAGCAACGCCTATTCAGCAACAACTGGCCGAATGGGCCCGCGATTATGGCATCTGGCTGGTGGCCGGGGCCATGCCGACCACCATCGCAGGTTCCGACCATATCCACACCAGCTCGCTGGTGTTTGACCCAAGCGGTGAGCTCAGGGGCCACTACCACAAGATCCACCTGTTCGACGTGGATGTGGCGGATAATCACGGCCGCTATCGGGAGTCGGAGACCTTCAGCCCGGGGGAGGTGCCTGTGCTGGTGGATACCCCCTTTGGTCCCCTCGGCCTCTCGATCTGTTATGATCTGCGCTTTCCCGAGCTCTATCGTCAGTTGGCCCGTGCTGGTGCCCGCGTGCTGCTGGTGCCTGCCGCCTTTACCGCCGTGACCGGCGAGGCGCACTGGGAGCCGCTGCTGCGGGCTCGCGCCATCGAAAACCAGTGCTACGTAGTCGCTGCTAACCAAGGCGGCACTCACGAGACAGGGCGCCAGACCTGGGGCCACAGCATGGTGATCGATCCCTGGGGTCGGGTGCTGGCGAGCAAAGAGTCCGGGCGCGGCACAGTGCTGGCGAAGATGGAGCCCGGGCTTATCGACGAATTGCATCGCACCATGCCAGTGCTGCAACACGCCCGTTTGCTCTGATGGTGTGGTGAAAAATTGAAACGCAGCCGTCTGCCCGTGCTGGAGCATACCCGTTTGTTGTGATGGTGTGGCTTGTCGCCAACCCGTTGGCAAGACGATTTAAAACAGCTCGTTACGAGAGTGGAGAAGAAGATTGAGTCTATTGAGCCAGGTTAGTGCCTCCCTGTTGGCCCCGAACGATCTCGACGAAGGGCGCCTGCAGCAGCTGCTCGGCAGCCTGATGAGCCATCAGGTGGAGTTCGGCGATCTCTATTTCCAGCGCAGCTGGCACGAGTCCTGGATGCTGGAAGATGGCATCGTCAAGGATGGCAGCTACAACATCGATCAGGGTGTGGGGGTGCGCGCCGTCAGCGGCGAGAAGACCGGCTTTGCCTACTCGGACGAGCTGAGCCTGCTGGCGCTGCAACAGTCGGTGACTGCCGCTCGCGGCATCGCCGCAGCCGGTGCTCACGGCAAGGTGAAGGCGTGGGCCCGCACCGAAGCGAACCTGCTCTATCCGGCCATGGATCCGCTGCAGACCCTCGACAAGCATCAGAAGATTGCCCTGCTGGAGCAGATGGACAAGTTCGCCAGGAGTCTGGATCCCGCCATCAATCAGGTGATGGCCTCCATCAGCGGCGTCTACGAAGAGGTGCTGGTGGCCGCGACCGACGGCACCCTGGCCGCCGATGTGCGTCCGCTGGTGCGTCTGTCGGTGACTGTGATCGCCGAGAAGGGCGATCGCCGCGAGCGTGGCAGTGCCGGTGGCGGCGGGCGCTTTGGTTACGACTGGTTCCTCGAACTGGATGGGCTGGAGAGCCGCGCCTTTGGCTATGTGCGTGAGGCAGTGCGTCAGGCGCTGGTCAATCTGGAAGCCATCGACGCGCCAGCCGGTACCATGCCGGTGGTGCTGGGCTCCGGCTGGCCCGGCGTGCTGCTGCACGAGGCGGTAGGTCATGGTCTGGAGGGGGATTTCAACCGCAAGGGATCTTCCGCATTTGCTGGCCGCATCGGCGAGCAGGTGGCCTCCAAGCACTGTACCATCGTCGATGATGGCACCCTGCCGGGTCGCCGTGGTTCCGTCTCCATCGATGATGAGGGGACGCCGGGTGGCTACAACGTGCTGATCGAGAACGGTATCCTCAAGGGTTATCTGCAAGACAAGCAGAACGCTCGCCTGATGGGGGTACCGCTCACCGGCAACGGGCGCCGCGAATCCTATGCTGCCATGCCGATGCCGCGCATGACCAACACCTACATGCTGGCAGGTCAGTATGATCCGGCCGAGATCATCGCCTCGGTGAAGAAGGGCATTTATGCCCCCAACTTCGGTGGCGGCCAGGTGGACATCACCTCCGGCAAGTTTGTCTTCTCTGCCTCCGAGGCCTACCTCATCGAGGATGGCAAGATCACCGCTCCCATCAAGGGCGCTACCCTGATCGGCAACGGCCCCGAGGCGATGAGCCAGGTCTCCATGGTGGGCAGCGATCTTGCGCTGGATCGCGGGGTTGGCATCTGCGGCAAGGAGGGGCAGAGCGTGCCGGTCGGTGTCGGCCAGCCCACCCTCAAACTGGACCAGCTCACCGTGGGTGGCACCCAGTAAGCCTCGACGCAGAACAAGAACAGAGAGAAACCATGCTTACCCTGTCGAAAATATCCAATATCAGGAGCCAGCTCTCCCCCAGCGAGCTCAAGATTGCCGATTACATCCTCTCCTGTCCGGAACAGGTGACCCACTTCTCCTCTCAGGAGCTGGCCCAGCAGGCGGAGGTGAGCCAGTCGAGCATAGTGAAGTTCACCCAGAAGATCGGGTTCAAGGGCTTCACCGCCTTCAAGCTGGCGGTCAGCGAGGATCTGGGGCGCAAGCATGCCATCAAGACCGACAATGTCGGTGATCTCTACAATGGCATCGGGCGAGACGATGATCTGGAGACCATGGCCAAGAAGCTGGCGCAGGAGAAGATCAATTCTATTATCGAGACCACTCAGGCTCTCGACAGTGCTCTGCTGAAGCAGGTACTCGACACCATAGATGGCGCCGGGCGGGTACAGCTGGTGGGGATTGGCGGTTCTGCACTGACCGCCAAGGATCTCTGGTACAAGTTGCTCAAGATTGGCGTAACTACCCTGTTTGCCCAGGATAGCCATGTGCAGATCTCCATCGCCCAGACCCTGGGACCGGGTGATGTGCAGCTGGTCATCTCCTATTCTGGCGCCAGCCGTGATGTGCTGGCGGCGGCCGAGCTGGCCAAGCGCAATGGTGCCACCCTGATTGCCGTGACTTCGTTCCGGCAAACCCAGTTGCGCCAGATGGCCGACATGGTGCTGGATACGGTGGCGGAGGAGAACGAACTGCGTATCTCTTCCATCTCCTCCCGTACCGCCCAGAACACCATTACCGACATCCTGTTCCTCGGCCTGGTGCAGCGCAGAGACGAGCGAGCCTGGGCCCTGATTGACGGTACCCGGGATGCCATCGACCGACTCAACAAGGAGTGAGGTCGGCTCTGCCTCTGCATCATCCGTACAACAAAAAACCACCTGAACAGGTGGTTTTTTGTTGTCTGCTAGAGGTCAAGGGCCCAGCGGATAAAGGCTTTACGCCGCTTGGCATCGGCCGCCAGATAGAGTTCCCGCAGGGTGGCATCCGCCTGCTCCGGCGTAAGTGCCGAAGCTGTATGAGCGGTAGTTGCGGCTTGTGTTGCGAAAATGGGGGCCGGACTCACTGTTGGCGTATGGCTTGCCAGCAGGGCCTGGTAATCGGTGCCCAGACTATCCTGGTTGCGTGGCAGGGCTTGTAGTGCCAGCGGTTGTGAGGTGCCCTTGTCGTCACTCAGCAGCAGGGCCGGGCTGGCGGCAAACTGGCGGATAGCCGAGGAGCTGGTCAGCACCGGGGTGGTCAGTTGCAGCGTCCCTTGTGATGGTGCTGTAAGGGTAACCAGCAGAGGAGCCGAGGTCACGCGTCCCTGGCTCTCGTTGGTGGAGCGAGGGTCACTTGGGCTGTCAAAGCGCACCAGCAGTCGGGACTCTCCCGCCGGGAGCTCAATGGTCCGGGTGAAGGCCGAGGGTTTGCCCTGTGGCGAAGCGAGCAGGGTGAGGGTATCGGCCAGCTCCAGTCGGGCTGCCGTGGCCGGTACGCTGAGCAGCAGGGCAAACAGGGGGGATAATAGTAGGGGAGAGAGCAGGGAGGATCGTGCCATCATAAGACTCCATGAAGGAGCCGGCCCGCAGGCCGGCAACCAGATCAGAATTCGTAGCGCAGGCCGAGGTGGTAGAAGCTCTCGCTGTTGCTGCTGCCACCAAAACTGGTGATGGTGCTACCAGCCAGACCATCTTCACCATTGCGGATCACATAGGCGCTGTAGAGGGAAGATCGCGGGGTGAGCTTGTATTGTAGCTCCAGCGTAGTATCGCGCAGTGCCATCTGGTCGCCACCCTCATTGACGAGGTGACGATAGCCTGCGCGGGCCGCCCACTTCTGGTTGATGTCATACACCGCGGTCAGTTCCCACACCTTGTCTTCACTGTCGGCACGGCCATCGCGATAGGTCACCTGATCCTTGCTATAGAGGGCGCCCAACATCAGAGGGCCGAGATAGTAGCGGGTACCGATCCCGGCGAAGCGATACTCATCGGCATTGGGATCGACCTTGCTGCCACTGCTCTGGGCGGCTTTGGTCTGCTGATACGCCACGAC
Organism: Aeromonas sp. FDAARGOS 1414; assembly: GCF_019047065.1. Lineage (NCBI taxonomy): Bacteria > Pseudomonadati > Pseudomonadota > Gammaproteobacteria > Aeromonadales > Aeromonadaceae > Aeromonas > Aeromonas sp. FDAARGOS 1414. The sequence continues at coordinate 4,120,675 of NZ_CP077210.1, forward strand.
CGGAGCCAGTTTACCGGCATTGCCCAGATCGAAGGTGTAGCGCAGGGCGCCGTTGTAGCCGTAATCAAGATCCGAGGTGCCGTTACCAAGGATGTAGGCGAGCGAGAGATCCAGATTGCCGAGGGTGTTCTGGTACTGCAGGGTGCCATCCTGACGGAACACCTGCACGGCGGTGGAGTCCACCTTGCTGGCCTGACGAGCCATGGAGACATCAGAGGCGGCAAACACATCGCCAATATCGGTGAACATGATGAGGCCGGAAGAGACGCGCCCGCCGGTCACCTTGCCCCACTGGCCAGCGTCGATCCCTGCCCAGACGTAACGAGCTGTGAGGTCGCTGCTGTTCTTCTGTACGTTGTTGGCGTATTCGGCTGCATTAACCTGATATTGCGCCATGCCGATCACTGCGACATCGTCATTGACGGTCTGGCGGGCGGTAAAGCCGATACGGCCATCGAAGTCACCCTGATCATTGCCGCTCTTCTTGTCGGAAATATTGAAGCCAAGACGGCCGTAGAGGTCGACGTTGGAGCCATCGTCAGCCTGATAGATGACGGCCGCATGAGCAGAACCTGTGCCGAGCAGTGCGGGAAAAATCAGAGCAAGCATGGATTTTTTCATTTTTTATCGTTCCTGTACGGGCTCTGTGCCAGAGCCGGGATGAGTTTGGCCATGACCCCGATTGCTCGGGGCCAGACCTTGGCTAGAAATCCGGAGGAGTGATTAACTCAGATCGACGTTCTTGCAGCCGAACATCAGGGTGAAGAGGTAGCCGCCGAGGTAGGCGACGGCGAGGCCGACCGCATAGACCATCATGCCGGGGAAGATCCCCTGGGCGGAGGTCATCAGCGGCAGGGCGACGATACCGGATGGTCCAAAGACGGTGTTGAGGCCGACCGGCAGACCCAGCCAGGAGATCAGGCCAACCACGAAGCCCCCCAGCGAACCACCGCAGCAGGCCGTGATAAAGGGTTTGACCCGCGGCAGGGTGACGCCGTAGATGAGCGGCTCACCGACCCCCAGAATGCCCGGAATGATGGTGCCCTTCACCTGAGTGCGCAGTAGGGAATCCTTGCCTGCCCGGCTGTAGAGCGCCAGCGCAGCCCCTACCTGTCCGGCACCGGCCAGCGCCAGGATAGGAAACAGGGAGTTGAAGCCCTGGGCATCCATCAGCGCAAAGTAGACTGGAACGAATCCCTGGTGGATGCCGAACATCACCGAGATGAGGAACAGGCCAGCCAGAATAGCGGTACCGAACGGGTTGCCATTGAGGTTGATGAAGAGCCAGGACATGCCGTTATAGAGCTGCACGCCGAGGGGCATGATCAGGATAAAGGTGACGGCTCCCATGATCAGCAGGGTGATGCAGGAAGTGAGGATCATATCCAGACTGTCCGGCATGTAGCGGCGAACCTGGCGCTCAACTGAGGCGCCTATGATGCAGGCGATCAGCACGCCGATGATGTTGCCGCGGGGATCGATCTGATGGCCGAAGAAGTCGGTGATACCGGAGTAGATGCCGCTGCTGGCCTGAGGGTCATAACCCATGACAAACAGAGAGGCGATGATGGCACCGTTGACGCCGGAGCCACCAAACGCCTTCTGGGCGTTGTAGCCGATCAGTATGCTGAGGAAGCTGAACAATCCCTTGCTGAAGAGCTTCATGTAGCCGACAAATTCGGCCAGCATGCCCCCTGTCTGCTGTCCTTCCAGCAGCAGGGTTTGCTCGATCAGGGTGGCGCAGCCGAGCAGCAGACCCGCAGCGATAAAACCGGGGATCAGCGGTGTGAAAATGGTGGCAAACTTGGCCAGGAAGCGGTGCGCCGCACTGCTCTGTTTCTGCTTCAGCGCCTGTTTGTTGGCGGCGGCGATGTCGACAAGATCCGCTGATTGCGGGCGGGGGGCGGTGAGGATGCCCGCGTCCGCACTCAGCATGCCGTTCATCATTTCGCAGGCGGTCTGGGCCTTGCCCGGACCAAGCACTATCTGGAACTGGTTGTCGCTTTCAATCACCCCCATCACCCCGGCGATCCGTTTGATGGTATCGCGATCGGCATGCAGGCTGTCCGCCAGGCTCAGCCGCAAGCGGGTCATGCAGTGGCCACAGTTGGTGATGTTATCCCGGCCGCCGATGGCCTGGATGATCTGGCCAATCATGGAATCAGTTATTTTTGCCATAAAGAACCCGGTCAGTCTGATGTGAGGGGGCGGATGCCCCCGCTTATGTTGTTATCCTGTCGCCATTGCTGGCGCGGCCAATGTGCGGTCGGCCGATTAATCTGTGCATTTGCTGATAAAGCCGCCGCTGCTTTTCAGCCGCTCTCGTGCTTCGCTGGCGGAGATATTGGCCAGGATCATCACGATGGCGGTCTTGCAATGGTTATCTGCGGCAGCAAGAGCCTGCTCGGCCGTGCCACGATCACATTCGGTTGCTTCCATGACGATGCGCTTCTGGCGCTCCACCAGTTTGGCGTTGGTCGCCTCCACATCCACCATCAGATTGCCGTAGACCTTGCCGGTACGGATCATGGCGCCGGTCGAGAGCATATTGAGGATCAGCTTCTGGGCTGTGCCCGCTTTCATGCGGGAGGAGCCGGTCACAATCTCGGGGCCGACCACGGCGACCATGCTGATGTCGGCCGCTTTGGCGAGCGGGCTGCCCGGGTTGCAGCTGATGCTGCACACTGTGGCACCCAGGCTCTTGGCATATTGCATGGCGCCCAGCACATAGGGGGTTCGCCCGCTGGCTGCGATACCCACCAGCACGTCGTGGGCACTGAAGTGGATATTTTTAAGATCGTTGGCACCGAGTTCTGCATCGTCTTCGGCATTCTCCACCGCCTGCAGTATGGCCTTGTGGCCCCCGGCAATCAGGCCGATGACCAGCTCGGCAGAGACCCCGTAGGTGGGCGGGCATTCGCTGGCGTCCAGGATGCCGAGGCGCCCGGAGGTGCCAGCCCCGATGTAGATCAGGCGGCCGCCTTTGCCAAATGCGGCTGCAATAGCATCGACCGCCTTGGCGATCTCGGGCAGCAGTTGGCCTACAGCCACTGCAACGTGTTGATCTTCTTGATTGATGATCCGCAGCATATCCAGCGTCGGGAGCTGATCGATCTCGATGCTGGCTGGATTGCGGGTTTCGGTAATCATGCTTGATAGGTCAATGGTCATCGCTTCCTCTACTTCAGGTCGTCGCCATTCCCGGCGTAAATCATCTTTTTTGATGTTGGCCATCATGAACGATTTTTGATTTTTATTATGAGATCAGCATCGCATAATTAATTATTCCAGTTATTTTGTTTTTAAAGGAGATAAAATTCCATTAGAGGAGTATGGAGAGAAGAGGGGGTGACAGGGGGATTGGCTAGCCTGCTTGATGGGAATGCAACAAAAAGCCCCGGTCAGTAGGCCGGGGCTTGCAGAATCATCAGTGTTAATTGACCGAGATGGCGCGGGCGTCGATGAAGTAACGGGCTTTACCCTGTTTGTCGATCTGGATTTTGGCGAGCAGCCTCTCTTGCTGCCTGTGTTCCCACAGTTGTTCTATGTTGGCAAGAGCTGGATTGGCTATGCCGAGCACATTCAGGTATTCGTGAAACAGGCTATGACTGCCGATTTCGGTCAGCATCTTGGTCATATGGGCACTCTTCTGGAACAAGGGGGGCAGATACAAGATAGCCATGTCGAGCTGAATGAGTGCTGTACAAAAAACAAACAGAGCTTCTGGCAACAGCAGAGATAATGCGGGTCAGCGAGTGCGGGATCGCAGACAACAAAAAGCCCCGTTCGGTGGAGCGGGGCTGGCTGGTTATTCGGTATCAGTTGATGGATATTGCGCGAGCATCGATGAAGTAACGGGCATTGCCCTGTTTGTCGATCTGGATTTTGGCGACCAGCTGCTCCCGCTTTTTATATTCCCAGTGTTGCTCAATCTTGGCGAGGGATGGGCTCGCAATCCCAACCACGTTCAGGTACTCGTGAAACAGGCTATGGCTCCCTATTTCGGTCAGTATCTTCTCCATCTGCATACTCTCCTGAAGTTGAGTGGGTATTCATCAACAAACCTATCAGCGTCCGTCTGAATAAAGTCTGTATAAAAAACAAACTAACCCATTTTTGTGTCAATAACATGATCAGGAACAAGATCAGTGCAGATCGTCAGGGACTTTTTGATACCGTTTTCAATCAGGGCTGACGGGCTTTTGCGGCAACTGATCAAACGTGCCGGAAGCCTGCGGTAGCGCCGGTGCGGTTTGCACGGCCTGGCCGCCGTGGAAGACCGGATCCTGTGCCACTTCCTTGATGCCGTTGATGCAAAACTGCATACCCATGCAGACCAGCAGGAAGCCCATGATGCGTGTCATGGCATCGATGCCGGTGGCGCCAAGGATCTTGCAGACCGGATCCGCCAGCTTCAATACTCCCCAGCTGATCAGGCTCATCAGGGCAAACGCAGTGACCATGGCGCCATAGATGGTGAGGCGGTTGTACTCGTCAGGCAGCTCGGCAATCTGGGCTGCCCCGCTTATCACCAGCGCCATGGTGCCCGGCCCGCACATGCTGGGCATGGTGAGTGGTACGAAGGCAATGCTCTGGTTGATATCGACCCCGCTCTGCTGGCTGGGGGCGGGGAACAGCATGCGAAAGCCGATAAAGCCGATGATGAGCCCCCCGGCTAGGCGCAAACCCGGAATGGAGATACCGAACAGATCCAGAATCGAGGAGCCGATAAAGAAAGTGATGCAGAGGGTGCAGAACAGATAGATGGCCGCCATATTGACCTGACGTCGCACATGTTCGCGCGACATCCCCTTGCTCAGCCCCAGCAGCAGGGTGGCCGTGGTAGGCGGATTGACCATGGGCAGCAACGCCAGCAAAGCGAGAAATACGACCTGAAAGAACATGTTGAGCCTCGGATAGCAGGGATGAATGGGAATACCTTGATCCAGGTGGTCACCTGACTCAAGAGGGAGGCTATCTTATGCTGGCGAAACTGAACATAAGCAGTACAAAAAAGCCCCGGCAGATACCGGGGCTTGATGTTCGGTTCAGGCCGCTTGCGGCGCTTGCTGTTGCCGGATGGCCCGTTGCTGGAACCAGAGCCAGAGGCCGATGGCGAAACCCAGCACCGACAGGCTTACCACATAGTGGGAGGGGGCCAGCATGTCGCTCTTCATCCAGAGGGTCACCGCCATCGGGGTAAGGCCGCCGAAGATGGCGTAGGCCACGTTGTAGGAGAACGACAGACCTGAGAAGCGCACCACCGGCGGGAAGGCGTTGACCATCACGTAAGGCACGGCGCCGACAATCCCGACCGCAAAGCCCGCCAGCATGTAGAGCGGCACCAGCTGGCTCGTACCGGCCGCCAGACCGTGATAGAAGGCGTAGCTGGAGCCTGCCAGCAGCAGGGAGCCGAACATGAAGGTGAGACCGCTGCCCAGCAGGTCGATCAGTCGGCCATAGACGATGCAGCCGAGGGTCAGGGCAATGATCGCCAGCGAGTTGGCGGTCAGGGCGTCCGCCGGGCTGATGCCATAAACCTTCTGCAGATAGGTCGGGGTCATCAGGATCACCACCACGATACCGGCGGAGAGCAGCCAGGTGAGCAGCATGGAGACCACCACGCTGCTCTTGTGGTTGCGCAGCACCGACTTGAGGGGCAGCTCGTCAGCCAGGGTCTTGTTGGCCTTCATCTCGGCGAAAACCGGGGTCTCGTGCAACCAGCGACGCAGGTACATGGCGACGATGCCGAAGATACCGCCCAGCAGGAAGGGAACTCGCCAGCCCCAGTCACTCACTTCGGCCGGGGTCAGGCTCTTGTTGACCGCAGTGGCGATGAGGGAGCCGAGCAGGATGCCGGCCGTCAATCCCGCCGTGAGCGTGCCGCAGGCGACCCCGACCCGACGGGCAGGAACGTGCTCGGCGACAAATACCCAGGCGCCCGGCACTTCACCGCCGATGGCGGCGCCTTGCAGGATCCGCAATCCCAGCAGGGCGATGGGGGCGCCGATGCCGAGCACCGCATAGGTGGGCAGCAGACCGATCAACAGGGTCGGCAGCGCCATCATGATGATGCTGAGGGTGAACATCCGCTTGCGACCGATGAGATCGCCAAAGTGGGCCATGATGATGCCGCCAAGCGGGCGGGCCAGATAACCGGCGGCGAAGATGCCGAAGGTCTGGAACTGGCGCAGCCACTCGGGAATGTCGGCCGGGAAGAACAGCTCGCCGATGACCACGGCGAAGAAGACGAAGATGATGAAGTCGTAAAACTCCAGCGCGCCGCCGAGGGCAGCCAGGCTCAGAGTTTTGTAATCCTGTCGATTGAGGGGGCGGGCGTGATCGTGTTGTTGTGTGGTCGTGGTCATATCCGTATGTTTCCCATCGGTTTTTTTAGTTATTGTCACCCCGGACAAGGGGCATATACAGGTGATCGAGAGTATGCTGCCTGCCTCTTGTGTGTAAATCGCGCAATTCGCAACACTGTCTTGCATCTTTTTGGGGCAATCCGAGTGCCCCGCTGGCGGAGGAATGATGGAAAAGAAACGGGTACTGCTCTCCTGGAGCAGCGGCAAGGATTGCGCATGGGCTCTGCATCAGTTGCGGCAGGATCCCGCCATCGAGGTGGTGGGGCTGTTTACCACCCTCAATCAGGCATTCGAGCGGGTGGCGATGCACGGGGTGCGCAAGCAGCTGTTGACCGAACAGGCCGCCTGCGTCGGGCTGCCCCTCATCACCATCGATCTGCCCTGGCCCTGCAGCAACGAGGATTACGCCCGCATCATGACCGGCTTTATCGCCGATGTGGTGGCACAGGGGATCCGCCATATGGCCTTTGGCGACTTGTTCCTTGAGGATGTGCGCGCCTACCGTGAAAAGCAGCTGGCAGGCACCGGCATCGAACCACTGTTCCCGCTGTGGGGCAGCAATACCCGTGAACTGGCGTCGCAGATGGTGGCCGCTGGGTTGAAGGCGCGGATCAGTGCTCTCGACCCGAACAAGCTGGATGCCAGCCTGGGTGGCCACGATTTTGACGAGGCACTGCTGGCGGCGCTGCCGGCGGGGGTCGATCCGTGCGGCGAGAACGGCGAGTTTCACACTCTGGCCTGGGATGGTCCCATGTTTCTGCGCCCGCTGGCGATCTGCACGGGGGAGACGGTGGAGCGCGATGGTTTCATCTTCACTGACTTGTTGCCTGCTGATTCCAGCACCTAGTCGAGTTTGGCCTCCTGATCGCTCTTGTCGTCGTTGTAGCGCAGCGCGATCTCGTGAAACTGCACGTGGATGTGAGCGAAGGCATCCGTGATGTCGGGATCAAAATGGTTGCCCCTTCCCGCCAAAATAATGGGCACCACCTCTGCATGGGTCATGGCTGCCTTGTAACACCGCTTGCTGATCAAGGCATCGTACACATCTGCCAGCGCCATCAGTCGGGCCGAGAGGGGAATTTCATCTCCTATCAGACCGTAGGGGTAGCCGGTGCCATCCCACTTCTCGTGGTGGTAGCAGGCGATCTCCTTGGCCAGTCTCAGAAATTCCACCTCTACCCCCAGCGCTTCCTCGGCGTGGACTATGGCCTCCTTGCCAAGGGTGGAGTGGTGTTTCATCTGGGCGAACTCATCTTCATCGAGTTTGCCAGGTTTGAGCAGGATCCGGTCCGGTACGCCGACTTTGCCGATATCGTGCAGGGGGGCCGACTTGAACAGCAGCTCTATTGTCTTGGGGGTCAGCTCGGCACGAAAGCGAGGGTGCTCGCAGAGAGTTTCCGCCAATAGCTTCACATAATGCTGGGTGCGCAGAATGTGGTTGCCGGTCTCGTTGTCCCGGGTTTCGGCCAGAGAGGCGAGGGAGTGGATGGTGATGTTCTGGATCAGCTCGTTTTCTCGGGTGCGTCGTTCCACCTCCTGCTCCAGATAGGCATTTTGGTCATGTAGCAGATCCCGTGCCGCCTTCAGCTCAAGGTGGTTTCTGACGCGGGCCAGCACGATGGCGGGGGAGATCGGCTTGTGAATATAGTCCACGGCGCCGAGAGCCAGTCCATGTGCCTCGGCGCTCTCCTCTACCTTGGCAGTCAGAAAAATCACCGGAATATGCCGTGCCTGCGGCATCTCCTGCAGTGCCTGCATCACCTGATAACCATCCATCCCGGGCATCACGACATCAAGCAGGATCAAATCTACCCGGGAGTCTGATGACAGTATCTCCAGTGCCCGCTGGCCACTGATGGCGACCTTGACCCGGTATTGTGGGCTGAGCAAGGCGCTGAGCAATGAGAGGTTTTCAGGGGTGTCATCGACCACCAGCAGGGTGGGCTTGGTATCGGGATCCAGCAGGTTGAGCATGGTGGTGCCCTCACTCTTGGTTGAACAGATCGGGCCTGAGGGCCCGGACTCGTTGCAGATGTGCAAGTGCATCCGTAAAACGGAAGCCGGTAATGGCGTCAGCCATCCTGGATGCCGTCTCTCCCAGCACTCTCGTCAGCTGCTGCTGATGCTGCTGGAACAGGGTCAGAGCTCCGGCATCATCTTCCGCCAGCAGCCGGATCAGCTGCGCCAGCAGGGGCGCCAGGTCGACTTGTTCTTGCTCCGGCAGGTCGGCTGTGGTCTGGGTGGGTAGCAGGGCCTGTAGGCCATCGCTCAGTTGCTGCTGCATCTGCAGCCCCTGTTCCGCCAGTGGAAGCAGGCTGGTGGTGTCATCCCCCCGGGAGAGTGCACTCTCCAGCCTGGCCGAGATACCCCGCAGTGGTTCGGCGCCCAGAGTGGCGGTAATCCCCTTGAGGGTATGGGCCTGACGATGGGCCTCCTCCCGGTCGTTCTTCTGCAGGGCGGCGATCAGGCTCTGCATGGGCCGGGTGCCCTGTTGGGCAAATCGTTGCAGCAGATCCTGATACCACCCCCAGTTGTACATCAGCCGTTGCAGGGCGGCTTCGGCATTGAGTCCGAGCGCTCTTAACTGAGGCTGCAATGGCTGGTGCTGTGGTGAAGGTGCGCTCTTGGGTATTGCATCGGTTTCAACGCTGAAGGCAGGGGCCCAGCACTGCAGTGCGGCATAAAGCTTGTCGGGGTCGATGGGCTTGGCGATGTGGTCATCCATACCGGCCGCCAGACAGCGTTCCCGGTCACCGGCCATGACATTGGCCGTCATGGCGAGGATCGGAGTGTGGTGCCCTTCGCTCTCTTGCTGGCGCAACTGACGGGTGGCAGTCAGTCCATCCATCACCGGCATCTGCATGTCCATCAGGATCAGGTCGTATGGTTGTTGCGCAGCCATTTCCAGAGCAATGGCACCATTGGCAGCAATGCTGACGTCGATGCCCGCCGCTCGCAGCAGTTCCATGGCCACCTGCTGATTCAGCTCGTTGTCTTCTGCCAGCAGTATACGGAGTCCCTCGAAGCGATAGTTGTGGGTAGGCTGGGTGGGCTTCAAGGCAGTCGCCGTGGTTTGCTGGCCGAACAGCCCAATGATGGTATCAAACAACACAGAGGCACAGACTGGTTTGACCAGTACCCTATCAAAGCCGGCGGCCTCTGCTTCGCGAAAAATCTCTTCCCGCCCATAACCTGTCACCATGACCCGATAAAGCCGCTTGCCAAGGCCGCGGGCGATGAGGCGGCGCCCCGTCTCTATGCCATCCAGCCCGGGCATGTGCCAATCCAGCAGCACCACCTCGTAGGCGTTACCTTCCTGCTCGGCACAGGCGATCATCTGCAGCCCTTGCTGACCCGATTCGGCGGTGTCGACCACGAAACTCATGCTGCGCAGCAGGGCAGCCAGTATGGTGCGGGCGCTGGCACTGTCGTCGACCACCAGTATGCGGCGGCCACGCAGATCCAGACTTGGCAGATAGCGTGAGCGGTATCTGCCGCGGCCGAGTCGGGCAGTAAACCAGAAAGTGCTTCCCTTGCCCGGTTCGCTCTGCACGCCGACCTCCCCTCCCATCAGTGCCGCCAGTTCGCGGGAGATGGCGAGCCCGAGGCCGGTGCCGCCGTATTTGCGGGTGGTGGAGCTGTCCGCCTGCTGGAAAGACTGGAACAGCCGTTGCTGCTGCTCCTGGCTCATGCCGATCCCCGTGTCCTGCACCGAGCAGTGCAACAGCACCTCTTGCGGTCGTTTCTCCAGACAAGTGACCTTGACCAGTATCTCCCCCTGCTCGGTGAATTTGACTGCGTTGTTGGCGTAGTTGATCAGGATCTGGCCGAGCCGCAGGGGATCGCCATAGAGCAGGGTGTCTAGCTGGTGATCGACCTCGAACAGCAGTTCTATGCCTTTGGCTTCGGCCTTCTCGCCCACCAGGGTTGCCAGATTTTCCAGCACATGGTCGAGATCGAACTCGATCTGCTCCAGATCCAGCTTGCCCGCCTCGATCTTGGAGAAGTCGAGGATATCGTTGATGATGCCGAGCAGGTGATGGGCCGAGCGCTGGATCTTGCCCAGATAATCAGCCTGCTGCGAGTCGAGGCGTGTTTGCAGGGCGAGGTGGGCCATACCCAGAATGGCGTTCATCGGGGTGCGGATTTCATGGCTCATGTTGGCGAGAAAATCGCTTTTGGCCCGGGTTGCGCTTTCTGCCAGCTCATAGGCCTGCTCCAGCTCCTGATTCTTGGTCTGCATCACGGCGAACAGCTCATCCCGGGTCGGTTCAGCGAACTGCTGCTGCATCTGCAACAGCAGAGCGTCATCGGGCCAGTGTGGCAGGTGGCATACCAGAGCGATGGCGGTGTCAGCATGAGGAACCAGCCGGATGCTGCCATGGGTTGCACCGGGTGCGTTGTGCTGCAGTGGCTCGTCGGCCGAGAGGGAGACCCACAGCTCCCGCGTATTGCTCTCCAGCCAAAGCTGGAGTTGCAGTGAGTCGATGGTTGCCGTCAGCTGGCGCACCAGCTCCGAGGTGGTACCCGCCAGCGGCGCCACGAAGGTGGGGCTCTTGTCGATGCAGGTGAGCACCTGGATCACCTTGCGTCTGGCGGTGAGGGCTGCCGTCGGGCCAGAGAGCCTGATATCACCGATCAGCTGCCGCATCTAGCGCTCCTTCTCTGGTTGTACCCGCAGCACAATACAGCTCGCATCGTCGGTGCTGCGCCCACTATGGTCTATGACTTGACGGGCCAGAATGACGGGATCAGCCCCCAGATCCAGTGCGCCGTCACGCAGGTTGAGTGACTCGCTGATGCCATCCGAATAGAGCATCAGCACATCCCCCGGCTTGATGGGCTGCCGTTGCAGCAAGGGGGTGGGGAAGCGCTCCCCCAGCACCCCATCACGGGAGATACCGCGCCAGAGGTCATGGCCGCGCAGACAGATGCGGGTGTTGCCGATGCCGGCGTAGCTCAGTTCACCCCGTTCACTGTTGACCAGGGCTATGCCAGCGGCCGCTCCCCGGGTACCGATGCAGTGTTGGTGCAACAGCTGCAGCAGAGGTGCCGGCTCCTGTTCAGGGGTGTTTTGCAGCGCCTCTTGCAGTATCAGTGCCAGCTTGTTGGCCGAGGAGCCGTGGCCGCTGACATCGATCAGTACCAGCAAGACGCCGTCGGATGTGGGCCGGATAAAGACCAGATCGCCGGAGACCTTTTCCGGATAACAGGGTCTGTTTTCGCTAGCCCAGACCAGTGTCAGACCTGCCTGCCCCCATTGTTGGGTGGGCGTGATGAGACGTGGGACCGAGGGTACAGAACCCAGCCATTTGCGCGCCTGCACCAGGGTGCCCCCTTCCGGCGGTGTGCTGATGGTGAGCTCTGACATCATGCGCCGCACGCCGGGCAGTCCCAGTCCCAGGGTGCCGGAAGTGCTGTAGTGATCCTGCAGGGCCTGATAGACATCCGATATGCCGGGCCCTTTGTCACGGGCGATGATGTCGATGCAGGATCTCCCCTTCGGGTGATGGAGCATCAGGGTGATCTCCCCCTGCCCGGCGTATTTCAGGATATTGCTGCCAAGTTCGGAGACCACGGTGGAGAGCATGGCGCGATCCACGTCGGATAGGTTGGCGATAAATGGGAGCCGACGAACCGACATCACAGCCAGGTGCAGATCGATATCGTGGCGTAGCGGATAGCTGGCCTCCCGGGTCGCATGCTCTTGTATCATGGCGGTTTACTCCTCGCCCTGGAGGCGGCTGACATGGGCAAAAGCGTCGTCCATGTCGATGAAGCAGCGCAGTGGCCCGGGCTGTGCCTCGGCTAGCGCCAGAAATGCGGCGATCCCGGCATTTAGCCCTACCAGCAGGCAGGTGGCACCCAACAGACGGCACACCTCGGCAAGTTTGCAAACCTGTCTGAATTCATGGTGATCCAGTAGCATGACGCCGGAGAAGTCGAGCAAGACTGCATGGTGACGCCCGTGTACCAGTCGCTGGGAGAGGGCCTGCATCAGCATCTGCATGCCGTCGTCTCCGAGATCGGGGCGCATGCTGACTACTATGCAGTCGGCCATATCGGCGATGCCAAGATCGTTGTTGAGCTGCATGGTCATTGCCGCGACCTAGAGGGCTGAGCCAACCCGTTTGAGCGCTATTTCGAAGGCGTCTCTCAGGGTCGCCGTGGTACGGACGTCACCGACCGACACCCCCAGCTCCACCATGGTACGGGCAATGGCGGGGGAGACTCCCGAGATGATGGCTTCACAGCCCATAAACTGGGTCGCCTTGGTGATCTTGATCAGCTGGTTGGCGACGCCAGTGTCCACGGTGGCGACTCCGGCAATATCCAGCACAAAGACCCGGGCGCGGGTTTCGGCAATCTTGGTGAGCGACTTGTTCATCACGTCGGCAGTGCGCATGGAGTCGATGATCCCAACCAGTGGCAGCAGCAGGATCCCGTCCCAGATAGGGGTGACAGGGGTCGACATCTCTTGCAGAGACTTGTGCAGCTCCTCGCGCACTCTGGCGGCCTCTTCCGCTTCCACCATCGCCTGTTTGAGCTGGCGGTGCTGCTCCACCTGCGCCGTGATGTCGGTGGCAAACTTGACGATTTTACTGGGCTTGCCGTTCAGATCCAGCACGGGGTTGTAGGAGCCCTGGATCCATACCTCCTGTCCCTGCTTGTTCAGGCGGCAGAATTCGCCAGCCAGAAACTCGCCCCGGCGCAGCGTGTCCCAGAAGGCGAGGTAATCCGCCGACTGGGCGTAGTCTGGGTCAACCAGCAGCCTGTGGTGTTGCCCTTTCAGCTCTTCCAGCTGGTAACCCACTATGTCGAGAAAGCGTGGATTGGCATCCAGTATGGTGCCCTCCAGCGAAAACTCGACCTTGCCCATGACCCGGCTCAGCGCATTGAGCTGGCCCTCGAAGCTGGCCGTGAGCTGCTTCTGCCCGGTCAGATCCATGGCGTACAGAGTCATACGAGATAGTTGTCCATTGTCATCCAGAACCGGGCTGCAGGCTCCACGGATCCAGACATCCCGCCCCGGCTTGTCCAGCAGGTGAAGCTCGTCCTCCTGCGAGGAGCCGCTGCGCAGTGCTGCCTGAAAGGTGTCATGTGTGGCGGATTGCACCTGGTCCGGGGAGAGCAGCATGCCGTAGTGCTTGCCGGAGAGCTCATCTAGCGTGTAGCCCATGAGGCTCAGAAATCGCGGGTTGGCATCAAGGATCTGCCCCTCTGGCGAGAGTTCGAGCCGTACCAGCACCTGATCGAGGGTGTCTATCCCGGCATGATGAGTGGAAGGGGCCGAACCTGTGGTATTGGAAGAGGAAGTGTGCGCGTCCATGGCATCTCCAGAGAGAGTCGTTGATTTTGATATCAATAGCGGGTGTTAAGCAGTTATAGCCCACTCTGGCTCTTCCAGCCGATATCTAGGGTCAAAAGAGGCTTGTCATATCCTGGTTGGTGGAGGCTTATCCCGGGCGGATAAAATGGGGGGCTAGCCACCAAGACCGAGACCGTGAGCCAGATCCTGCAGCAGACCATGAATATTCCGGCCGACCAGCTCAATCCGGTGATCTTCGCCGGTGGCCAGCGGGGCAGAACACCAAGGTGCAGTGGCTCAAGGATAAGCAGATGACGCTCTTCTACGGTGATATCAAGGCGGCGCAGGAGGTCGGCATTCGCGGCATTCGGCTGCTGCGGGCCGCCAACTCCAGCTATCGACCACTGCCGTTGGCAGGGGCGCTGGGGGAAGAGGTGGTCATCAACTCCCAGTTCTGATCCGGAGCGGATCCATACAACAAGGGCGGGGCCATTGGCGCCCGCCCTTCTGTTTTTAAGGAGTCATGCAAAGGCGTAGCGCCTTGGTCAGCTCCGGTTATCAGTCAGCCCACGGCATCTCGGGCAGGCTGTCGAGGAATTCGCCGTAGCGGGTCAGATTGAAGGGGCCCTGATCGGCCTCCATCGCCATCAGCTCGGCCCCTAGGGCGCAGGCGATATATTGCAACGCCTCTTCCCGCGGGGTGCCCTTCATCACCAGCCGCATCAGGGTCGCCTTCACATGGGGAGGGTGACCATCGTTGAGCTGGTTCTCCACCATCTCCAGCAGCGTCTCTTCGTCAAAAAATTCCTGAGTGTCGTTCATGGGATATCCGCAACAGTGAATGTGGCGGCCAGTATAGCCTGAATGTGACTAACACCTTGAATGGCCAGCGAATAAACAATCCGATGAGGAGGCCATTTGTTACCCATAATTAGGAAGAGTTTGCCAAGGCAAACAGGTTGGAACACAGATAACATGGATGGACACGCCTATGCCCACGATAGATTCCCTGCTGGCTGAGCCCAAGCTACTGCCCCAGATCCCTGAAGTGATGCGCGATTTGATCCAGACCTTCAATGAAAAGGATCCGGATCTGCTGAAGATCAGCAAGTTGATCAACAAGGACCCTGTCATCTCCGCCAAGTTGCTGCGGCTGGCCAACTCGGCCAAATTCGGCAGCAGTCGTCAGATCGGCACCGTCAATGAAGCCGCGGTGCGGCTGGGGTTGGCGATGGTGCGCAACATGGTGCTGGCCTGCGGGCTCACCGAATCGGTCAAGGCCGTGCCCGGCATTGATCTCAAACATTTCTGGGGCTGCGTCTTCAACGTGGCTGAACTGGCCCGCCGTCTGGCGGTGAAGAAAGGGATGAAGGGAGATGAGGTTTTTACCTGCGCTCTGCTGCACGATCTTGGCCGGCTGGTGATGCACGTGGGGCTGCCTGAAAACACTGTCCACCATATTCACGATCTGGAGCTGCACAAGGGGCGGGCCAAGGCAGAAGAGCTGGTGGTTGGCTTCAACTATGCCCAGGTCGGGGCGGCCATGGCTCGTTACTGGAAGTTTCCCGATACCATCAGCAATGCGGTGGAGTATCACTACAATCCCATGCTGGCCAAGGTATTTTCCGCCGAGGCCGGGTTGATCCATCTGGCCATTGTGCTGGCGGCCCAGTCCGATGTGGGGGAAGAGGTGCCCCCTGAGTGGCCCCACAAGGTGGCAGATGCGTTGGGGCTGAGCTGGGCCGATTGCGCTGCCCAGTTCACTGCGCTGCGCGAGCAGGGCAACGGCTATGCCGGACTGCTGGCCGCCTGAGCCCGTTTCTCCCATCTCGTCAGGGGTCGCACTGCGGCCCCTTTTGTATGAGTGATGGTGCCACAGGCTTGCCAGCCCGGGAGTGACGGGGCACTCTTTGCCCTTCACTTTCCGTTTGAGAGCCCTTGCCATGATTGCCTCCTCCCGCCTGATCCTGCGCGAAATGATCGCCACCGACGCCCCCTTCATCCTTGAGCTGCTCAATGACGGTGACTTCTATCGCTACATCGGTGATCGGGGCATTCGCACCCTCGAACAGGCGCAGGAGTATATCCAGCAGGGGCCGGCAGTCAGCTATGCCCGCTATGGTCACGGGCTCTATCTGGTGGAGCGCAAGGATGACGGTGCCAGCCTCGGTATCTGCGGTCTGATCAAGCGCGATACCCTGGAGCAGGTCGATATCGGTTACGCCTTCCTGCCGCAATATCGTGGCCAGGGCTACGCCATTGAAGCGGCGCAGGCCACCCTTGCCGATGGCAAAAGCCGGTTGGGGATCGGGCAGGTAGTTGCCATCGTCACTCCGGGCAACGAGCGATCCATCGGCCTGCTGGCCAAGCTGGGGCTGGTGCACAGTCGACTGGTCAAATTGAGCGAAGATGCCGATGAGTGCCTGCTGCTCGAATCCGGGGTAACGGAGTAACGTTCCGGCTGTCTGCGAGCCGGTCGATGCCAGGAGAGGGGAGTCCCACTTTCGGGAACAAGTGTCCCGTTTTCTAAGATCTTGTCAGCCAGCCCATCAAAAATGAGTTTTTGGGAGTCTCTGTTCCGTAAGCGAGACGCACCTGACGGGACCAGCCCTGCATAGTAGGCACACTGGTTTCACCGTCATTGGAGCAATGGACATGAGAACTCCCAATATCACCTTTATCGGCGCAGGCTCTACCATCTTTGTGAAGAACATCCTGGGGGATGTGTTTCACAAACCGGCCCTGAAAAATGCCAACATCTCCCTGATGGACATAGATCCACAGCGGCTGGAAGAGTCCCAGATTGTGGTGCGCAAGCTGATGGATTCCAGCGGTGCCAAGGGGCTGCTCAGTTGCCATACCGAGCTGAAACCTGCGCTGGCAGCGGCCAACTTTGTCATCGTTGCTTTCCAGATCGGCGGTTACGAGCCCTGTACCGTGACCGATTTCGAGGTGTGCAAACGCCACGGTCTCGAACAGACCATTGCCGATACGCTTGGGCCCGGCGGCATCATGCGGGCACTGCGCACCATCCCTCATCTTTGGCGGGTGTGCGAGGTAATGAGCGAGGTGTGCCCCGACGCCACCATGCTCAACTACGTCAACCCGATGGCGATGAACACCTGGGCCATGTATCAACAGTTCCCTCATATCAAGCAGGTGGGACTGTGCCACTCGGTGCAGGGAACGGCGCACGAGTTGGCCCGTGATCTCGGCATCGATCCGACGACCTTGCGTTATCGCTGTGCCGGTATCAACCACATGGCCTTCTATTTGACCCTTGAGCGTCAGCTGGAGAGCGGCGAATTCGTCAATCTCTATCCCGAGCTGCTGGCTGCCTATGAAGCGGGGACTGCCCCTAAGCCCGGCCTGCACCACAACCAGCGTTGCCAGAATCTGGTGCGTTACGAGCTGTTCAAGAAGTTTGGTTACTTCGTTACCGAATCCTCCGAACACTTTGCCGAGTACACCCCCTACTTCATCAAGCCGGGGCGCCCTGATCTCATCGAGCGCTACAAGGTGCCGCTAGACGAGTATCCCAAGCGCTGCGTCGAGCAGATTGCCCGCTGGCAGGATGACCTCACTGCCTATCGTCAGGCCGAACGGGTCGAGGTGCCCGAATCGAACGAGTATGCGAGCGTCATCATCAACTCCCTCTGGAGCGGTCAGCCCAGCGTCATTTATGGCAACGTCAGAAACGACGGCCTCATTACCAACCTGCCGGATGGCTGCTGCGTGGAGGTGCCCTGTCTGGTGGATGCCAACGGCATTCAGCCCACCGCCATCGGTCGGCTGCCAACCCATCTGGCCGCCCTGATGAGCACCAACATCAACGTGCAGGCGCTAGTCACCGAAGCGATCACCGAGCGCAAGCGGGAAAGCATCTACCATGCAGCCCTGCTCGACCCCCACACCGCAGCAGTGCTTGGCATGGACGAGATCTACGCCCTGATCGACGAACTGATTGAAGCCCACCGCGGCTGGTTGCCGGAGTGGATTCACGGCTGAGCAAGAGCCCCCTGCGGGGGGCTTAACCCCCAAGGAGATAAACCATGAGCGTCTCGCTGAAAACCAAGTTGAGCTATGGCTTCGGGGCCTTCGGCAAGGATTTTGCCATCGGCATCGTCTACATGTACCTGATGTTCTACTACACGGATGTGGTGGGGGTGTCGGCTGCCTTCGTCGGCACCATCTTTCTGATTGCCAGGATTTGGGATGCGGTCAATGACCCCATCATGGGGTGGATTGTCGACAATACCCGTAGCCGTTGGGGCAAGTTCAAACCCTGGATACTGATCGGTACAGTGGTCAACTCCATCGCCCTGGTGATGGTGTTCAGTGCCCACTATTTCGAAGGGACGGCCCTGCTCGTCTATGTGGCCATCACCTACATCCTGTGGGGCATGACCTATACCCTGATGGATATCCCCTTCTGGTCGCTGGTGCCAACGTTGACCATCGATAAGCACGAGCGCGAGGCACTGGTTCCCTATCCCCGCTTCTTTGCCAGTCTCTCCTGGCTTATTACCGGTGCCATCGGCCTCAAGGTAGTGGACTATTTTGGCCAGGGGGACAAGGCCCACGGTTTTCTGATGTTCACCTTCATCCTGGTCGCCTTCTTTCTTGTCTCGACCCTGGTCACCCTGCGCAATGTTAAGGAGCGCTACAGCTCGGCCGCGACCCCCACTGTCAGTCAGCAGCGCACCACCATCATGGATTCGGTCAAGCTTATTTTCCGCAACGATCAGCTCACCAGCGTGCTGTTTATGGCGCTCTGCTACAACGTGGCGAACAACACCATCACCGCCTTCGCCATCTACTACTTTACCTATGTGATTGGTCAGGAGTCCCTCTTTCCCAGCTTCATGATGTACGGGGGCATCGCCAACCTGATCACCCTGATGATCTTCCCGCGGCTGGCCCGCTTCATCTCGCGGCGGGTGCTCTGGGCGTTGGCCTCACTCTGCCCCATAACGAGCTGCCTGATGCTGATGTATATCGGTTTCATTGCTCCCCAGAATGTCGCGCTGATCATCCTCTCCGGCATCCTGCTCCACATAGGTACCGCCCTGTTCTGGGTGCTACAGGTGATCATGGTCGCCGACACGGTCGACTATGGCGAGTACAAGCTTGGCACCCGCAACGAGAGCATCGCTTACTCGGTGCAGACCATGGTGGTCAAGGCTGGCTCGGCCTTCGCCGGCTTCTTCATCGGTGTCATGTTGACTCTGGTCGGTTATGTCCCTAATGCGGTGCAGAGTGCCGAAACCCTCTTCGGCATGCAGGCCATCATGGTGGTGCTGCCGGCCATCTTCTTTGCCCTGACCCTGTTTGTTTACTTCCGCTTCTACAAGCTCAACGGCCACTACCAGAGCAAGGTGGTAGATCATCTGATGTGCAAATATGAATCCGAAAGTATCGAGGCCAAGCAGGCGCAGGCGGCGGCCAGCTGATCTCTTTCACCTATAACGCCGACCTTGGGGTCGGCGTTCATCATCAAAGGAGTTGAACATGGGATATCCAATGAGTCGCCGGGCCCGTCTCTCATGCGCCATGATGGCGGCAGGCATCGCTACCCTCTGTGCGCAGCCGGCGGTCGCCGCCGGAGTGGAGGCAGCATCGCAACCGGCCGTGCATCTCAGCTCTTCCAGCACCGAACTGGCGGAAGGATTCAACTGGGCGGCCGCCAAAACGGCGCAGTTCATCATGACCGGCCAGCGTGGCGTCACCAACAAGGACGAGTACCACCCGGAGGGGGATGGCACCGGCCTGCATGACTACATCCCCTCATACTGGGCCGGCTATTACGATCGCACGGCCTTTTACGGACGCGACTTTGCCCATCAGGTTGCCGGTGCCGAGATTGCTGGCTGGCGCGCCGAGAACTTTTCGATGTTCAAGGTGTTTGCTCGCAATGCCACCGACGCGCGCAAGTGGTATACCCTCTGGGCCTTCAACTTTGATGGCTCTCCCCACACCATCGACTACAAGGACGACAGCTGGTTCGTGCGCGAGGTGCCCGCCCAGTTCGAGTTGGTGGAGAAGGCTTACCACGCCTACCTCTGGAGCGGCGATCGCCGCTATATCGAGGATCCCGAGCTGTGGTCCTTTTACGGCAAGGTGCTGACCGACTTCATCGCGCTGCATGATGAGCAGCACCCCAACGGGATCGCCGAGGGCAAGGGAGGTATTTTCCAGGGATCCTGCACCTACAACGAGCGGGGTGAGCACCCGATAGAGGCAGCCGATGCCATCGGCTCCCAGTATCAGGCGACGCTGGCTTATGCCGCTATGCTGCAGGCTCGCGGTGAAAAGCGGGCGGCGCAAGTTTGGCAGCGCAAGGCGGTGCTGCTGAAGCGCTACTTCAACGAGGAGTGGAGCCGGGTTGCCGGGGATGAGCAGGGCCACTATGCCCGCATCCTCGACAGCAATCTCAGCAAGCGCAACGATTTTGGCAAGGAGAACAGCTGGTTTATTCCGATGAAGCGGCTATCAGAGCCGGGGCCGCGCAATGACCGCTATCTCGACTTTATCAGCGAGATGGTGGGCGAGGGGATCGGCTCGACACCACAGGCACCCGCCAACATCGAGGCCTACACCTATCTGCCGGATACCTATTTCCCCTATCAGCGCAACGAGGAGGCGTGGCGCTGGATGCGCTACATTCTGGCCAAGCGAAATCTCCCCCATGAGCGGCCTAGTCAGGGCACCAATGGCGACTATCCGGAGATCTCCTTTACGCTGGTGTCGCAGACCGTGGAGGGGATGATGGGGGTTGAGCCGGATGCGGCCGCGCACCGGGTGGCAACCCTGTCCCGATTGCCCGCTTTCATCGACTGGGTAGCCATCGAGCAACTGCCGGTCGGGGCCCACCGGTTGTCACTGCGCCATGAGGGCGTTACCGCCAGCAAGTTGGGCAACACGGGGCCGCGCGCGCTGTTCTGGGAGGCCCGCTTCCCGGGCAACCACGGATTCCTGCTGGTGGATGGCAAGCTGCGCAAGGCGCGTATGCAGCGCCTCAACGGAGTCACTGTGAGTGCGGTCGAGGTGACTGTGCCGCCGGGTGGACGAGTGAATGTATCGGTACCGTCCCGCTAAGCGGGGAGAGATTGAATCAGGGGGCGTGAGCCCCTTTTTTATTTGGGAATTTACTGCGAAGAGTTGGCCCGTTCCCGACTCAGTTGGCGGTAGCGACTCGGTGTCAGCCCCAGATAACGCTGGAAGGTCTCATAGAAGCGGCTGCTGGAGTTGAAACCTGCCGTCAGTGCGACATCGAGGATGGTACGGTCGGTATCGCTGAGCAGGGCTCTGGCATGGTTGATCCGCATCGCGGTGACGTACTGCTTGATGCTCATCTGCATCACCTTCTGAAACAGCCCCATGGCGTAGTTGGGGTGCAACCCAACATGATCGGCCAGCTCCCTGGTGGTGAGCGGGGCATCATGGTGGGCGGCAATGTATTCGAGCATCTGCTGCACATGGAACTGGGAGTGTTTTGAGGCACCCGTCGTCGTCCCCTGATTGCTGTGGTTGGCGAGCAGGCGGCTCCAGCCATCCAGCCCTAGGCGCCGCAACATCAGGCAGATCTCGTCGGCAACCAGTTGCTGACGGCTAGGGTCATCCATCCGGCTCTCCGTGACCCAGCGGGTCAGTTCAAACTCGCTCACCAGCATGGCTGATCGCGACTGCAGTACGCCGCCATGGGTGACCTGATTCAGCAGCTCCCGATTGATGGGCCAGGAGAGAAACAGATGGATCGGTATATTGATGAGGCCCATCTGCGAGCAGTGGCCGATACGGGTCAGCTGATGGGGAATGGCCGCCCAGAACAACCCTGCATGCCCTGCCGCCAGGGTAAAGGATTGGCCATTCATGGTGTACTCCACATCGCCATCGAACGGGATGTTGACTTCCACCTGGCCATGCCAGTGGTAACCGTCCATCTCGTGGGGAGCCCGCAGTTCCACATCGATCGCCTCATAAACGGAGTAGAGCGAGAGGGGGCTGCTTAGCCCCTCATCGGTCTCGTGCACGCTGGAAAAGTAGGGGCGTTCAAGCTTCGTCATCATGCAGGCATCGTTATCAGGTGGATTGAAGAGACCCTGTTTGTATCACCATTCCGAGTCTCTGCCTGTGGCGGTCGTTCCGTTATTGCATCTTGTGGTGCACCAGAGCAGGAAACTGCCGGTGAACTCACAGTTGGGGTATGCAGGAGACAGCGGAGTTGCATGCTCTACCCCTGTTGTCCCCTGCTCTGCGATGTCATCTGGACACCAGCCGCTCCAGTCCGGTGAGTGCTTGTTCCAGATAGCTGCGCGGGCAGCCCAGATTGAGGCGAATAAAGCCCTGCCCCCCTTTGCCAAAGCCGATCCCCATCGACGGGACAACTCTCGCCTCTTCGATAAGCCGCTGTTTCAGCTCATCGTCATCCAGCTCCAGCTGGCGGCAATCGATCCAGGCCAGATAGGTGGCATCGGCCTCCATCAGTTGCAGACGGGGCAACCGGGTTGCCAGCTGCTCGGCAAACCAGTGGCGATTATCTGTCAGATAGGCGAGCAGCCCGTTTAGCCATGCCTCGCCGTGCTGATAGGCCGCAGTGGCAGCCTCCATGGAGAGCGCATTGAATACATCCAGACCATGGGCATCGAGACGCTGTTTGAAGCGCTGGCGCAGCGCAGGATCCGGGATGATGAAGTTGGAGATGCGCAGCGAGGAGAGACCGAAGCTCTTGCTGGCAGAGGTCGCCACCACCATGTTGGGCAGCAAATGGGGCGGCAGGGAGAGCACCGAGGTGTGCCGATGGCCAGCCAGTTGCAGATCGGCCCAGATCTCGTCTGATACCAGCGTCACGCCGTGCTGCTGGCACAGGGTCGCCAGTTCATAGAGCTCGGTGAACGTCCAGCTCCTGCCGGTCGGGTTGTGGGGATTGCAGAGGATCATCATGGCGGGGCGCTCCACCATGAAGAGACGTGCCAGCTGCGGCAGATCCATCTCGTAGCGATTCCCTTTTCGCAGCAACGGGTTATCTAGCAGTCGTCGCTCGTTCAGCGCGATGATCTTGGCAAAGGAACCATAACAGGGGC
The DNA here is from genome assembly GCF_019047065.1 of Aeromonas sp. FDAARGOS 1414. Classification (NCBI taxonomy): domain Bacteria; kingdom Pseudomonadati; phylum Pseudomonadota; class Gammaproteobacteria; order Aeromonadales; family Aeromonadaceae; genus Aeromonas; species Aeromonas sp. FDAARGOS 1414. The sequence goes on from NZ_CP077210.1 coordinate 4,143,435, forward strand.
CCTGGACAACAATCCCTTCTGCGGGTTGTGTCAGCATTTGCAGTAGCAGCGAGATGCCGGGGATCACCCCCTCGACGGAGTGGATCCACTCCCGTTCTATGGTGATCTGATGGCGCCGGGCAAACCACTGTTGTATGGCGCTGAAGTAGTCATCCCGTCGCTCGCTGTATCCGAATACGCCGTGGGCGACCCGCCGTTGCAGTGCCTGCTGCACGGTTGGTGGACAGGCAAAGTCGAAATCGGATACCCACATGGGTAGCAGATCGCTGCCGTCGATGCCAAGGTACTGGGGCATACAGTCCCACTTGATGGAGTTGGTATTGTGGCGATCAATCACTTGGTCAAAGTTGTGCTCCGGCATCTTATCGCTCCTCCGCCACTGTCATGGTCCGCGGCTCCCCTGTCACCTCTTTCCGGTCTGCATGGGCGATGCCAATACCGGTAAAGCCGTAGCCCAGGGCAAAGAAAAGGGCGGCATAGCACTGGATGGCCCAGGGGAGGTAATCGAGCGTCGGGATGCCAAGGGTGCCCGCCATATAGACACCAGCAGCCGTCCAGGGGATCAGGGGCTCAATCACGGTGCCCGCATCCTCTATGGTGCGGGAGAGGTTCTTGGTATCCAGCCCCATGCGACGGTAGGCGTCCTGAAACAGCTCGCCCGGGATGAGCAGGGCCAGCTTGCCGTCACTGGTGGCACCGGTGACCAGCAGGGTGGTGGCAATGGTCGAGGCGATCAACTGGCCAGTGGAGTGAATAAGGGTCAGCAGGCGATTGATGATGAGGTTGAGCGCCCCCGTCAGGGTCAGTACACCGGCAAAGGAGAAGGCGCAGAAGACCAGCAGAATGGTGCTCATCATCGAGAACATGCCACCGCGATTGAGTAGGCGGGGGATATCGGGGAGCAGCTGGCTGACGTCATGACCCAGTGGGGTGAACATGGTGAGGTTGAAGCCGTCGATCAGGGCATTGAAACCGGACTGTAGCGGCAATCCCTGCAACGTAATCCCGAGGATAATGGCGATGGCGCTGGCCAGCAGCATCAAGGGAATAGTGGGCTTCTTGGCGATCGCCCCCCACAGCACAATCAGCGGGGGCAGCAGCAGGAGAGGATTGAAGTGGTAGAGCTGCTCCAGTGTGGACAGGATGGTGATGACCTTCTCCGGTGTGGCCACCTCTTCACCGATGACTGAAAAACCGGCGACGAAGAAGACGCCGGCAGCCAGCAGGAAGCTGGGCAGCGTGGTCCAGAGCAGGTGCTGGATATGGGCGTAGAGGGTGGTATCGGCCACAATGGCGGCGAAGTTGGTCGAATCGGAGAGAGGAGAGATCTTGTCGCCGAAATAGGCGCCTGACACCACCGCCCCGGCTGCCGCTGCCAGCGAAACATCCAGACCGTGCGCAACCCCCATCAGGGCTACCCCGACGGTGCCCGCTGAGCCCCAGGAGGTACCGGTACAGACCGAGACCAGACTGGTGATGAAGAAGGCCGCAATGAGAATGTATTGCGGGCTGATCAGCTTGAGCCCCCAATAGACCATGTAAGGGATGGTGCCGCTGAACATCCAGCTGCCAATCAATCCACCCACACAGACCAGGATCAGAATGACCGGCATCGCCTTGGCCAGCTTCTGGACGATGGACTGGATGATCTCGTCCCAGCTATATCCCTGCCAGCAGGCGAGCAGTGCTGTGAAGATGGCGGACAGCAGGAGCAGTGGCTCAATGCGCAATCCCATCAGAACATAGCCAACGATCAGGAGCCCCAGCATCACCAGAATGGGTAATGTGGCAAGCCCCAGGGTCAGGGTCTTTCTCTCTTGTTTCATCACAGTTGATCCATCGCTTCAGAACATGGCGCCATTGTGGGGCGAGCAGCCTGGTGGAAATGTGAGCCTTGCACGCCAGCCATGTAACCGGTTACATGGTGTTCTGGAACGTGATCATGGTCGCAGAAGGGGAGGTTGCGTCAGGGGCATAACCGACTCGCGAATGACCAGTGCAGGGGTGAACTCATGGATCTCCGGGCCCGGGTCCTGCTGTTGCAGTCGGGTGATGGCCAGCTCGGCAGCCCGTTTGGCCATGGTCTCAATCGGGTAGTGCAGAGTGGTCAGTGTCGGGTAGAGGTAGCGGGCCAGCATGATGTCATCGAACCCGATAATCGACAGGTCTTCAGGGATCCGTCGCCCGCATTTTCTCAGGTGCGACATCATGCCTGCCGCCATCACATCGTTGAAAGTGAGCACGGCGGTTACCTCGGGGCACTCAGCAAGCAAGCGCGCCGCCGCCTGTTCGCCCCCCTCCTCGGTAAAGGGCTGGCTGATAACCCACTGTGGTTTGAGTGCCAGATGATAGTGAGCCATTCCTTGCTCATATCCCTCCAGGCGGAGCTGCCGATCGGCGATGGGCAAATCACAGGTGATGAAGCCGATCCGGCGATGACCTTGAGCCACCAGATGGTCGACGGCGGCTCGGGTGCCTGCCCGGTTGTCCAGCCAGACACTGCGGTGAGCCAGCTCGGGCAGATAGCGATTGATGGGAATGAGTGCTGGCATGTGTGAGGCGTAACGGAGCAGCAGTTCGTCAGAGAGGCGAGTGGTATGGGCAACGATGGCTTCGCAGCCCTGATTGATCAGAAACTCGAGCCCATACTGCTCCTGCTCGCTTTGATGGGACCCGCTACAGACCATCAACCGAAAGCCGTGCTGCCGGCTGATGGCTTCTACTCCGCGGGCCAGTCTGGCAAAGAAGGGATCGGCCAGATTGCCGGTCAACAGGCCGAGCATATTGCCGCTGCGTTTTGCCAGAGCCACTGCCGCCATGTCGCGTCGATAGTCGAGCGCACGCATTGCTTTCTCTACCCGTTCCCTGGTCGCCGGTTCAACATGGGCAGAGTTATTGATCACTCTTGAGACGGTTGCCGTCGAGACCTTGGCGAGGGTTGCGACCTGTCTGATGGTGGCCATCTGATTGCCTTGTTCATACTCCGGAGATAAGGGGCTCTCTTATAACGACAACTCGGTATGTCAGCTACCTCTTGCGGTTCGCTTTACTGCGATTTGTGATCGGAGTGGCACATTGGTGGTTTGCAAGGCGAATGAGATAAAGAGGCTAAGGGAAGGAGCAGAGACGATGCGGGGTGTACTATCACCAGATGATGGCGGAGGGGGATAAGCAAAGAGGCCGCCGTGAGTTGCGGCCTGTCTGCATCGGGCGCTGCCGGAGGGCAGGCAGGATCAGTTGAGGTCTTCGATGGAGAACTCGCCAGCGATACCATCACAGGAGATGGCGAAACCGCCGCTGAAGCGGGTGCTGAACTGGATCAGAAACGCATCATTGTCGTGCTCTTGCACAGGCAGGTTGATGGGCTTGCTACGACGCAGGGGCTTGTGTGTTTGTACTGCTTTCATCATGGTATTTCTCTATATAAATTAGGTGTTTGCTCCTTGTATTGGCAAATGTCAGGTCAATGGGCGCGGTCGATTGGGTGAACGACAAGCGCGCAGGAATACCCAGCCCGGTTAAAGGGCGTCTGCACTTTCAAGGAATATGCTGATGCATAAATCAAATTGGGTGGGCAGATCGGGTCTGCACCGTGAGAGCCGGGCAACGCAGGCAGACAGCCTGACGGTTCTCAAGGCGAGTAAATCAGAAGAAGGTTATGCGGGTACTGGCAGGATTCATCGTGAGGTGAAGCATTGCAGGGTAAACATAAACAGGGCTGATTAACTAGCCGACGAGCATTCTCTCCTCGAAATGAATAAAAAGCAAACAATAATTTGCCGATGTTGAAGTCAGTACGCTTTTCCTCTGTGTAATCAAGGCGCTATCAGCAGCAAATATTCGCAACTATCCGCCATAAAAAGAGGGCTCCCGACGGGAGCCCTCTCTCATTCTGCAATCAGCACAGTGGGCCGACTCAGTAGTCGCCACAGGCCTTTTTGGCAGCCGTGATCATCGGGGTGATGGTCATGCCTTGCACCACGATGGAGAACATCACCACCGAGTAGGTCATCACAAGGATGACCTCCCGCAGGTCGACGCCATGTTCCGGGATCATCATGACGCCGGAGGGGAGTGCCAGTGCCATCGCCATGGCCAGACCACCGCGCAGGCCACCCCAGGTGAGGATCCGCACCGAGAAGGTGTTGTAATTGCGGAATCGGCGGAAAGCCACATAGGGCAGCGACACGCTGATAAAGCGGGCACCCAGGCAGAGCGGCACCGCAATGACCAGCAGGATCCAGTCACGCCAGGCGAGATCCAGCAGTACCAGCGCCAGACCGATCAGCAGGAACAGCAGGGCGTTGAGGAACTGGTCCATCAACTCCCAGAAGTGATCCAAGTGATGGCTGCTCTGCTCGGAGAAGCCGGAGTGACGGGTCCAGTTGCCGATCATGATGCCGGTGACCACCATGGCCAGTGCGCCGGAGACGCCGATCATGTTGGCAAAGGCAAAACCGGCGGTCGGGATGCAGAGGGTCAGCAGCAGCTCCAATGAACCGTCATCGGTGGCGCTGATCATCACGTGGGCGATAAGGCCCAGCACGGCGCCGAACAGAATGCCGCCTAGGGCCTCGTGCAGGAACAGACCGGCCACGCTACCGAAGGTGGGCTCGACACCACCAAAGGCGACGGCAAACACGGTAGCGAAGATGACGAGGCCAACACCATCGTTGAACAGGGATTCCCCTTCGATCTGGATGGCGATCTGGGGTGGCGCCTTCATCTTCTTGACGATGGCCAGTACGGCAATCGGGTCAGTGGGGGAGATCAGCGCGCCGAACAGCATGCAGTAGACCAGCGGCAACTCCCAGCCCAGCAGCTTGGCGATAAACCAGAAGCCGTAGCCGATGAGGAAGGTGGAGAGCAGGGTGGCAATGATGGCCAGAATGGTGATCTCCCACTTCTGGCTACGCAGCGCCTTGAGGTTGATGCCAAGGCCCCCGGCGAACAGCAGGAAGCCCAGAATCCCCTTCAGCAGGAAGTTCTGGAAGTCGATGCTCTCCATGGTCTTGACGGCAAGAGGTTCCAGGTTGAACCAGCCCAGTTTGCCAAACAGCACCAGCAGTGCGGAGATCAGCATGGAGCCCGCAGTAATGGCGATGGTGGTCTGGATCTTCACAACATACTGGTTGGCAAAGGCGATAAAAATCGCCAACGCTGCCAGAAAACAGAGTGTGTAGTAGACGCTCATAGTTATTTTTTTCTCGTTGGTAGACAGCAAGCACGTATCCCTATGCAGGACGGGCATAGGTTACTCTCGGGCCCTATGTTACTCATTACCCATAAATGAGTATATGGTGGCGCATTTGGACTGATAGACGGCTAGATTTCCATTTTATTTGTTTGCTGTTAGGATGCTGTTTACGCAGTTGCATGGATGTAAGAGGAACACGCGGTGTCGAACGTAATGTCGAGCAGAGAGCCGAGCAAGCAGTCGGACGTAACAAAGAAGCTGGAAGCCTGCCTCAGGGAGCGGATCCTGATCATCGACGGGGCCATGGGCACCATGATCCAGGGCTACAAGCTGGGGGAGGCGGATTATCGGGGTGAGCGGTTTGCCGACTGGCATACCGACATCAAGGGCAACAACGATCTGCTGGTGCTGACCCGTCCGGCGGTGATCCGCGAGATCCACGAGCAGTATTGCGCTGCCGGGGCCGACATTCTCGAGACCAACACCTTCAACGCCACTCGCATCGCCATGGCCGATTACGAGATGGAAGAGTTTTCCGCCGAGATCAACCGTGAAGCCGCCCGTCTGGCCCGCGCCGTGGCCGACGAGTGGACGGCAAAAGATCCCGCCAAGCCGCGCTTCGTAGCAGGGGTGTTGGGCCCCACCAACCGCACCGCCTCCATCTCGCCGGATGTGAACGATCCCGGCAAGCGCAACGTCACCTATGACCAGCTGGTGGCCGCCTACACCGAATCGACCCACGCGCTGATCGAGGGCGGCGCCGACATCATTCTGATCGAGACCATCTTCGATACCCTCAACGCCAAGGCCGCCGCCTTCGCGGTGGAAGGGGTGTTCGAGGCGCTGGGCTTCAGCCTGCCGGTGATGATCTCCGGCACCATTACTGACGCCTCCGGTCGTACCCTCTCCGGCCAGACCACCGAAGCCTTCTATCACTCGTTGCGCCACGTCAAACCGGTCTCGTTCGGCCTCAACTGTGCGCTTGGGCCCGATGAGCTTCGCCAGTATGTGGAGGAGCTGTCGCGCATCAGCGAATCCTGCGTCAGCGCCCACCCCAACGCCGGTCTGCCCAATGCGTTCGGCGAGTACGACCTCGATGCCGTCGAGATGGCGGAGCATATCCGCGAGTGGGCCCAAAGCGGCTTCCTCAACATGGTCGGCGGTTGCTGCGGCACCACCCCGACCCATATTCGTGCCATGGCCGACGCCGTGGCGGGCATCAAGCCGCGCGTGCTGCCCGAGCTGCCGGTAGCCTGCCGCCTGTCGGGCCTCGAGCCGCTGATCATTACCCCTGAATCCATGTTCGTGAACGTAGGGGAGCGCACCAACGTCACCGGTTCGGCCAAGTTCAAGCGGCTGATCAAGGAGGGGCTCTACGACGAGGCGCTCGACGTTGCCAAGCAGCAGGTGGAGAACGGCGCCCAGATCATCGATATCAACATGGACGAGGGGATGCTGGACGCCGAAGCGGCCATGGTGCGCTTCCTGAACCTCATCGCCGGTGAGCCGGATATCGCCAGGGTGCCTGTGATGATCGACTCCTCCAAGTGGGAGGTGCTGGAAGCGGGCCTCAAGTGCGTGCAGGGCAAGCCGGTGGTCAACTCCATCTCCATGAAAGAGGGGGAGGAGAAGTTTATCCAGCAGGCCAGATTGCTGCGTCGCTACGGCGCCGCCGTCATCGTGATGGCGTTCGATGAGGTGGGTCAGGCCGACACCCGCGCCCGCAAGTTCGAGATCTGCCAGCGCGCCTACCGGATCCTGGTGGATCAGGTCGGTTTCCCGCCGGAAGACATCATCTTCGACCCCAATATCTTCGCGGTGGCGACCGGCATCGATGAGCACAACAACTACGCGGTGGACTTCATCGAGGCGGTGAAGGACATCAAGACACACCTGCCCCACGCCATGATCTCCGGCGGCGTCTCCAACGTCTCGTTTTCGTTTCGCGGCAACGAGCCGGTGCGCGAAGCCATTCACGCCGTCTTCCTCTACCACGCCATCAGGAACGGTATGGACATGGGGATCGTCAACGCCGGCCAGCTCGCCATCTATGAAGACATTCCGGCGGAGCTGAAAGAGAAGGTCGAGGCGGTGGTGCTCAACCTCAATGACAACGCCACCGAAGAGCTGCTGGCCATCGCCGAGAAGTATCGCGGTGCCGGTGCCCAGGCGGAGGATCCGCGGGATCAGGAGTGGCGCAGCTGGCCGGTGGGCAAACGGCTGGAGCACGCACTGGTCAAGGGGATCACCGACTTTATCGAAGAGGATACCGAAGAGGCGCGCGCTGGCGCGGAGAAGCCGCTGCACGTCATCGAAGGGCCGCTGATGGATGGTATGAACGTGGTCGGCGACCTGTTCGGCGCGGGCAAGATGTTTCTGCCGCAGGTGGTGAAATCGGCCCGGGTGATGAAGCGGGCGGTGGCCTATCTGCAGCCCTATATCGAGGCGGAAAAATCGGGCGGCTCCAGCAATGGCAAAATCGTGCTGGCCACCGTCAAGGGTGATGTGCACGACATCGGCAAGAACATCGTCGGGGTGGTGCTGCAGTGCAACAACTTCGAGATTGTCGACCTCGGGGTAATGGTCTCCTGCGAGACCATTCTCAAGACTGCGCGTGAGGTCGGCGCCGATATCATCGGGTTGTCGGGTCTCATCACCCCGTCCCTGGACGAGATGGTGCACGTGGCCAAAGAGATGGAGCGTCAGGGCTTCAAGCTGCCGCTGCTGATCGGCGGTGCCACCACCTCCAAGGCCCACACTGCGGTGAAGATCGAGCAGAACTACTCGGAGCCTGTGGTCTATGTCTCCAACGCCTCCCGCGCGGTGGGGGTGGCCCAGAGCCTGCTCAGCCCGGATCTGAAGGAGGCGTTTGTCGCCCGCATCGACAAGGAGTACGAGATCGCCCGGGATCAGCATGCCCGCAAGCAGCCGCGCTCCCGCCCGGTCAGTCTGGCCCATGCCCGCGCCAACCGGCACCAGCTGGACTGGGTTGGCTACCAGCCGCCGAAGCCCCACGAGCTCGGGGTGCAGAAGTTCGAAGATGTGGCCATTTCGGTGTTGCGCCCCTACATCGACTGGACGCCGTTCTTCCTCAGCTGGGAGCTGGCGGGCAAATTCCCGCGCATCCTCGAGGACGAGATCATTGGCGAGGAGGCGACCAAGCTGTTTGCCGACGCCAACGCCATGCTGGATCAACTGGAAAAGGATCAGAGCGTGCGCTGCGCCGGGGTGGTCGGCCTGTTCCCGGCCAACGCGGTAGGGGACAGCATCGAGGTCTACAGCGACGAGTCCCGCACCGAGGTCATCAAGGTGCTGCACCACCTGCGCCAGCAGAGCGAGAAGCAGGGCTTCCCCAACTACTGTCTGGCGGACTATGTGGCGCCGAAAGAGAGCGGCAAACCGGACTGGATCGGCGCCTTCGCGGTGACCGGTGGCATCGGTGAGGAGGCCATCGCCAAGGCCTACAAGGCGCAGCACGATGACTACAACGCCATCCTCATTCAGGCGGTGTGCGACCGTCTCGCCGAAGCCTTTGCCGAGTATCTGCACGAGCAGGTGCGCAAGGTACATTGGGGTTATGCTCCCGACGAGGCCCTCAGCAACGAGGAGTTGATCCGCGAGAACTATCAGGGTATCCGCCCGGCCCCCGGTTATCCGGCCTGCCCGGAGCACACCGAGAAGGGGAGCATCTGGGAGCTGCTGGAGGTGGAGCAGGCCATCGGCATGCAGCTCACCGAATCCTACGCCATGTGGCCGGGGGCGGCGGTATCGGGCTGGTACTTCTCCCACCCCGAGAGCAAATACTTCGCGGTGGCGCAGATCCAGCACGATCAGGTGGAAGATTACGCCGCCCGCAAGGGTATGACGCTGGCCGAGGCCGAGCGCTGGTTGGGGCCAAACCTGAACTGACTCCCGCGTGACATCGGTTGATCTTTAACGAGAAACGGCGGCATCCTTGCACGGGTTGAACAACCTGCGCAGAGCCGCCGTTTAACCTGTTGGTCACAGTGATGTGGTAGCGTGCGGTTTGGTGTGGTTTGTCTTGTTGTCAGGATAAACAATTGGCGTTGTCTTGGCGCTGTGGCACCTTATACTCTCCCGCCCCATCCTGCCCAGGCACAGCCTTCTAGCGGAATTGTCATGAAGATCGCCATTTTATCCCGTGAGCCGAAAAACTACTCCACCCGCCGTCTGGTCGAGGTGGCGCAGGCGCGCGGTCATCAGGTAGAGGTGCTCGACACCCTGCGCTGCTATATGAATATCGCTTCCCACAACCCCTCCATTCACTACGAGGGTGGGGAGCTGGGAAGTTATGACGCCGTGATCCCGCGGATCGGGGCCAGCATTACCGCCTACGGCACCGCCGTGCTGCGCCAGTTCGAGATGATGAACACCATGGCCCTCAACAGCTCGGTGGCTATCAGTCGTTCCCGCGACAAGCTGCGGGCGATGCAACTGCTCTCCCGCCATGGCATCGGCCTGCCCATCACCGGCTATGCCCACAGCACCCACGACGTGCCCGACCTCATCACCATGGTGGGCGGGGCGCCGCTGGTGGTGAAGCTGCTGGAGGGAACCCAGGGGATTGGCGTGGTGCTGTGCGAGACCCAGAAAGCCGCCGAGAGCGTGATCGAGGCCTTTATCCAGACCAACAACAACATTCTGGTGCAGGAGTATATCCGCGAGGCCAATGGCGCCGATATCCGCTGTCTGGTGGTCAACGGCAAGGTGGTTGCCGCCATGCGCCGCCAAGCCCAGCCGGGGGAGTTTCGCTCCAACCTGCACCGTGGCGGCACCGCCGAGGCGATCAAGATCACCCCGGAAGAGCGCGCCACCGCGGTGCAGGCCGCCAAGATCATGGGACTGGATGTGGCGGGGGTGGATATCCTGCGCAGCGCCCGTGGCCCGCTGGTGCTGGAGGTCAACTCTTCCCCCGGCCTGCAAGGGGTGGAAGCCGCCTCGGGCAAGGATGTGGCCGGCAAGATCATCGAGTTCCTCGAACTCAAGGCGAGCCGCAAGAACAAACCGGCGGAGTGAGCCGCGGGCTTGCATCCGTCAGATAGAAACAGGGCGCCCTCGGGCGCCTTGTTGCTATCTGGCTGGTGGGTTGGCGGTGCCACTGCGCCCTCACCCTAACCCTCTCCCAAAGGGAGAGGGAACTCTCCGGCGGCGATCATCGCCAGCCGGGCGCTGAAAATTCCGTCCTTCAGCCGGGTATCGATCTGCCAGCCCAGCTTCTCGCAGATGCGCTGAATGATGGTGAGGCCACAGCCGTAGCCGAGGATCTGATCCGGCGCCGCCGCCGTCGGGTTGCTGATGGTGAGCACCGGGCCACACAGCTCGATGTCGATATGTCCCTCGGCATAGCTCAGGGCATTTTTCAGCAGGTTGCCGAGGGCGATGGCGAGCAGGGAGAGGGGGGCGTTGACTTCGCTGCTCTCGTCCAGATTAAGCCGGATATCGAGGGCCTCCCGCTGCAACAGCGGAGCGAGGCGGGCCAGCTCCTGACGGATCAGCGGGGTGACCTGTTGCAGCGGTCGCTCCACTGCCTCCTTGCGGCCCAGCAGCAGGAAGGTCTCGGTGAGCAGCGCCATCTCGTCGGCGGCGGCGCGGATGCGGATGGTGGCGCGGGCGGCCGGTGCGGGCAAGTCCGTCACCTTGCCGAGCAGGGCCGCCGAGCCCTGGATCACCATGTTGGGGGTGCGCAGCTCGTGGCTGGCGAAGCGGCTGAACTCCTGCTCGCGGGCGAACACTGCGCTCACCTCCTGCTTGCCGGCCAGCAGCGCCAGCTCGATATCCCGCAGCTCCTGCCAGGGGGCGTCGGGTTCGAAATCCGCCTGATCCGGGGTGAGGTGGGCGACCCTCTGTTGCAGCCGTTGCAGCGGCCCCGTGATATGGCGCACCAGCCAGATGCCGAAGCCGAGGCAGGCGAGCAGCAGCGCCAGCCCGATCAGTCGGGTGGCCAGATGCAGCTTGTCTTCGTAGGGGTCGAGGTAGTCGTCGGCGTCGTCGTTGAAGACCAGATAGAGCAGTCCCTCGCCGGAGGGGTGACGGGCCACCAGAAAGTGTTTGTCCTCTTTGCCCAGTTGGTGCTCGAAAAAGCCGGGGGTCTGGTAGGGCTTCAACCACTTGGGCAAGCGGCCTGCCTCGGTCCAGTAGCTGGAGAACTGTCTGGGGCTCGGGGCAGCCGCAGCCGGGCCGAGTCGCAGCCAGTCATCGCTGTAGCGGGTCACTTCGGCTTCCAGCCAGTGGCGCAGGCTCAGCTCCTCCATCTTGTCCTCGGCCACCAGCATCAAGCCGGAGAGCAGGATCAGCAGCACCACCCCGGCGCCGCCGAGCGCCATGATCAGGCGGCGGCGCAGGCTCGGCAGGCTCATGCGCTCACCAGTCGATAGCCCTGACCGTGCAGGGTCTCCAGCATGGGAGTGGGGAAGGGTTTGTCGAGCGCGTTGCGCAGGGCGTAGATATGGCTGCGCAGGGCATCGGAGTCGGGCTCCTCATCCCCCCAGACGGTGTCGAGTACCTCCTGACGGCTGACGATGGCGGGGGCGCGGCGGGCCAGCAGGGCGAGGATTTGGAACGGGATCTTGCCGAGCTTGAGGGGCTCACCGGCGCGGGTGGCGCGGCCGCTGGCGACATCGACCGTCAGATCGCCAAAGCTGATGGCCCCCACATCGCCGCGCGGGCCACGCAGGCTCAGAGCTTGCAGTCGCACCTCCAGCTCCTCCATGGCGAAGGGCTTGACCAGATAGTCATCCCCTCCCGCCTTGAAGCCCGCCAGCTTGTCTTCCAGGCTGTCGCGGGCGGTGAGAAACAGCACGGGAGTGGCAATCCCCTGCTCGCGCAGGCGCGCCACTGTGCTGAGGCCATCGAGGCGCGGCATCATCACATCCATGATGATGACGTCGAAACGCTGCTCCTCCAGCAGTTGCAGCGCCGCCTGACCGTGATAGGCACAATCGAGGCGGTGACCGGCCAGCTCCAGATAATCCATGATGGTTTCCGCCACCTGAGGATTGTCTTCCACTACCAAAATCTTCATGCTTTGCTCTCCTGGTTGGTGAGCGTTTCACGCTCTTTTCACACCGGATTCGGCATCCTGTTTGCCAGTGTAACCCCGAGGATCCCTGATGAAGAAGTCTCTCTGCGCCCTCCTGCTGTTGATCTTGTTGCCACTTGGCACCGCACAGGCGACCGAATTCAAACTGACCGGCCGCACCACCTGGCAGCTTGGCCAGTTGATGGTCAACGGCATGCCGTTCGTGATCGACGACCAGACCCGCTTCAAGGATTGGCTCAACGAGGATGATCTCGGCGGTACCTGGGTCGAGATGAAGGGGGTGGTGGAGAACGGCGTGCGCTATGTGCGCAAGGTCGAAGCCCTCGACGAAGATGACAAGGACGAGATGGATCTGGAGGGGCCGGTCGAAGGGGAGCGGATCTGGGGCTACACCACCTCGGACAACAGTCTGGTGCCGTTTGAAGGGCGCTGGCTGGAGCTGGAGTGCAAGTTTGACGGCATGCGCCTGAGCCGCTGCCGCGAGGATGACTGATCCGATCTCTGCGTTCCGATTAGAAATGCTCCCGAATGAAGCCCATGCTTGTCCAGCATGGGCTTTTTGTTCAGGGACGAACGAAGATGGAACAATCGAGAAAGTGGTGTGCATGGATGCTGGGTGTGCCGCTCTGGGCGGCGCAGGCGGGAGCCGACGAATTATGGCTGGTGGAGCTGGAGCACAGCGATGGCATCCGCCTGCAATTTCAGGGGGCCGAGGTGGAGCAGGGCAGTGCCGCCATCTGGCGGCAGGGGGAGATTTGGCCGCAGCCACTCAAACCCGGCGACCAGCTCGCTCTGCTGGTCGCCGATGGCGTTGCCACCCGGATTGAGCTGCTGGCCGCCAGAGCCCCGCTGGCCAATCAGCCCTGGCTGCGGGCGCAAGATCGCCTGCAATCCTTCGATGACCGGCAGCTCACGCTGGCCACCCTGGGCACTGTGCGACTCAATCCGCAGGTGCGCTGGGTCAACGGCTCGGCCGCCGATCTGCATGCCGGGAGCGAGCTGGTATTGATCCGTTCGGCGGATGGAATATTGCAGGGAATTGAAGTGGTCAATCCGGAAGAGTAATTCAGCATCTTCTTATTTAATATGGTTTCACCATATTGTGGCAGGCACTAAATAATGCCTGTCACAATATTTATGATTTATTCCTCAATAAAGTCATCACTCTAATTATTTTCTTATACCGCCATTATTTTGTTTGTCATGGATGTTTTTTGGTGGTTTATTTTATTTGTGTCAGGTTTTGTCGGAGTTCATCCCTGTCAAATGAAAAAGGATATTTCTACACAATAACAATTATCGCATGTCTGAAAGAGGGATAAATGATGAATAGAATAATTACCGCCAATCTGGCGTTTTTGGCGTCTTCATTGATGCTCGCTCAGGTGCAGGCGGCTGAACCTGTCTACCCTGATCAGGTCAAGTGGGCGGGTCTTGGCACGGGCGTCTGTGCCAGTGGTTACCGTCCTCTGACCCGCGATGAAGCCATGAGTATCAAGGGTAATCTGGTCAGCCGCATGGGGCAGTGGCAGATCACCGGGCTGGCGGATCGCTGGGTGATTATGGGGCCTGGATATAATGGCGAAATCAAACAGGGCACTGCCGGAGAAACCTGGTGTTATCCCAACTCACCGGTTTCCGGAGAAATACCAACACTCTCTGTCTGGAATATTCCGGCGGGTGATGAGGTCGATGTACAATGGCGTCTTGTCCACGACAATGATTATTTTATCAAGCCGGTCAGTTATCTCGCCCATTATTTGGGATACGCCTGGGTGGGTGGAAATCATAGCCCCTATGTCGGGGAAGATATGGATGTTACCCGGGTTGGCGATGGCTGGTTGATAAAGGGAAATAATGACGGCGGTTGCTCCGGATATCGTTGCGGGGAGAAGAGCTCCATCAAGGTAAGCAACTTCTCATATACCCTGGAACCCGACTCCTTCAGCCATGGTCAGGTCACCGAGAGCGGCAAGCAGCTGGTCAAGACCATCACGGCCAATGCGACCAACTACACCGACCTGCCCCAGCAGGTGGTGGTGACCCTGAAGTACGACAAGGCCACCAACTGGTCGAAGACCGACACCTACAGCCTGAGCGAGAAGGTGACCACCAAGAACAAGTTTCAGTGGCCGTTGGTGGGGGAAACCGAACTGGCCATCGAGATCGCTGCGAGCCAGAGCTGGGCTTCCCAGAAAGGGGGCTCAACGACCGAGACCGTCTCGGTTGAAGCGCGCCCCACGGTGCCGCCTCACTCCAGCCTGCCGGTGCGGGTTGCCCTCTACAAGTCCAACATCTCCTACCCCTACGAGTTTAAGGCCGAGGTCAATTATGACCTGACCATGAAGGGCTTCCTGCGTTGGGGCGGCAATGCCTGGTATACCCATCCTGAGAATCGCCCCACCTGGGAGCACACCTTTGCCGTCGGCCCGTTCCGCGACAAGGCGAGCAGCATCCGCTACCAGTGGGACAAGCGTTATATCCCGGGTGAAGTGAAGTGGTGGGACTGGAACTGGACCATCAGCGAGTATGGTTTGTCGACCATGCAGAATAACCTGGGTCGTGTGCTGCGCCCGATCCGTTCGGCAGTGACCGGTGACTTCTATGCCGAGAGCCAGTTTGCCGGCGATATCGAAATCGGTCAGCCCCAGATCCGTTCCGCGGCCTCTGCCCAGTTGCGTAACGCCTCTGCTGAAGGTGTGGCACTGACCGGCGTGGATCTGGATCAGGAGGCTCTTGCCAACGAAGGGTTTGGCAATGTATCCCTGACCATAGTGCCGGTTCAATAACCTCCCTCGCAGGCCCCTTTCATAGGGGCCTGTTTCTGTTCTGCGCAAGACGCGGCTCTTGCTTTGTGTCCCTCGACTTTCCCTCTTTTTCTCCTCTTGTCCCTGCATGATCACTGCGGGAACCTGTGGCGTGCCAAGGTGATGCCAACGCAGGTTTGACCTGTACTTGGGGTGGCCCCGTGAGCGAGGCATCGTTCACTCATTTGTTAAGAGAGGCGTGTTGGCCAGATTGTTAACGGCTTGTGCTTTAGATTTTCCCCCTTATACTGGCGCCATCTTGTCGGAGTGCTGACCGTCGAACGACGCGAAGCTGAGACCGTTAATTCGGGATCCGTGGAACCTGATCAGGTTAAAACCTGCGAAGGGAACAAGGGTAACTTGCGGGTTACCGCGCCGGGGGAGGAACAAGCCTCTTCCGCTCATCGAAGGGATCACCCTTGATGGGTCAGGGCGCACAGGAGGGAGTCTGTCCCGTCCGGTTGTCCAGCACGTGGGGCGCCTTGCCCACAGCGTGCAGAGAGCGGGAAGTGGCAGAACAGCAGCGCGGAGATCCATCCCGCGCGCACTCCCTCCCGAGATAAACACCCCGCCGCAAGTTCATCTTCTCCTCGAACTCCAGACAAGCAAATACCCATAACTTCAACCAGTTAATGTGAGTTTTGCTATGTCTACTTCCGTATCTGATACCGCCAAATCCAGCCGCCGCGAGCAGCGCTCCAGCGCTCAGGCCTTTATCGACAGCCTCAAGGGGATGGCTCACCCCAACTCCCGCCGCATCTTTATCGAAGGCTCCCGCGCCGATATCCGGGTGCCCCTGCGGGAGATCCAGCTGGCCGACACCTTCATCGGCGGCACCAAAGAGGCTCCTCAGTTCGAGCCCAACGAGCCGGTGCCGGTCTACGACACCTCGGGCCGTTACGGGGAGGAGGGGGTCGCCATCGATGTGCGCCGCGGTCTGCCGCGCCTGCGGGAGAACTGGGTGCTGGAGCGCGACGATACCGATGAACTGCCGGGACTCAGCTCCACCTTCACTCAGGAGCGGCTGGCCGATGAGGGGCTGGATCACCTGCGCTTCGAGCATCTGCCGAAACCGCGCCGCGCCAAGCCGGGTCGTCGGGTCACCCAGCTCCACTACGCCCGTGCCGGCATCGTCACTCCCGAGATGGAATTTATCGCCATTCGCGAGAACATGGGCCGCGAGCGGGTGCGCTCCGAGCTCCTGCGCACCCAGCATCCGGGCCGCGATTTCGGTGCCCGCCTGCCCCAGAACATCACCCCCGAGTTTGTGCGCGATGAGGTGGCCGCCGGTCGCGCCATCATCCCCAGCAACATCAACCACCCGGAAGCGGAGCCGATGATCATCGGCCGCAATTTTCTGGTGAAGATCAACGCCAACATTGGCAACTCGGCAGTCACCTCCAGCATCGAAGAGGAGGTGGAGAAGCTGGTCTGGTCGACCCGCTGGGGCGCCGACACCGTGATGGATCTCTCCACCGGCCGCTACATCCACGAGACCCGCGAGTGGATCCTGCGCAACAGCCCGGTGCCCATCGGTACCGTACCCATCTATCAGGCGCTGGAGAAGACCAACGGCATCGCCGAAGACCTCACCTGGGAGCTGTTCCGCGATACCCTGCTGGAGCAGGCTGAGCAGGGGGTGGACTACTTCACCATCCACGCTGGCGTCCTGCTGCGCTTCGTGCCGATGACCGCCAAGCGCCTCACCGGCATCGTGTCGCGCGGTGGCAGCATCATGGCCAAGTGGTGCCTCTCCCACCATAAAGAGAACTTCCTCTACCAGCACTTCCGCGAAATCTGCGAGATCTGCGCCGCCTATGACGTGGCCCTGTCGCTGGGCGACGGTCTGCGCCCCGGCTCCGTCTATGACGCCAACGACGAGGCCCAGTTCGCCGAGCTGCGCACCCTGGGTGAGCTGACCAAAATCGCGTGGGAGTACGACGTGCAGGTGATGATCGAGGGGCCGGGTCATGTGCCGATGCACATGATCGAGCGCAACATGACCGAGCAGTTGGAGCACTGCCACGAGGCACCGTTCTATACGCTCGGCCCGCTCACCACCGACATCGCACCGGGTTACGATCACTTCACCTCCGGCATCGGTGCGGCGCTCATCGGCTGGTACGGCTGCGCCATGCTCTGCTACGTCACCCCCAAGGAGCATCTGGGGCTGCCCAACAAGGAGGATGTGAAGCAGGGGCTGATCACCTACAAGATCGCCGCCCACGCCGCCGATCTGGCCAAGGGGCATCCGGGGGCCCAGATCCGCGACAACGCCATGTCCAAGGCACGCTTCGAGTTCCGCTGGGAGGATCAGTTCAATCTTGCCCTCGACCCTGACACTGCCCGTGCCTACCACGACGAGACCCTGCCGCAGGAGTCCGGCAAGGTGGCTCACTTCTGCTCCATGTGCGGGCCCAAGTTCTGCTCCATGAAGATCACTCAGGACGTGCGCGACTACGCGGCGAAGCTGGAGGCCGTTGAGATCAAGCTGGTCGGCATGGATGGCCAGCAGGAGCAGGTGGTGGCTCAGGTGGAGAGCGGCATGGCCCGCATGGCGGAAACCTTCAAGGAGACCGGTGGCGAGATCTATCATCAGGCGGCGGCGCTGAAACAGGCCGCAGGGGAGGAGGCGTGAGCAGCGCAAGCGGGGCTGTCAGCCCCGCCGATCTGCTGCCTGTGACGGACTCCCGCCCAGTTGTCTGGACCATCGCCGGTTCAGACTCCGGCGGCGGTGCCGGCATTCAGGCCGACTTGCACACATTGCACGACCTCGGTGTGCACGGCTGCTCGGTCATCTCTGCCATCACCGCCCAGAACTCGGTGGCGGTGAAGATGGTTGACCCCGTGCTGATGCAGACCTTCACCGCCCAGATCGACGCCCTCGGTGTCGATCTGCCGCCCGCCGCCATCAAGATCGGTCTGCTGCCGACCCGGCTGCATGTGGAGGTGCTGGCCCGCCGGTTGGCGGCCATCGAGGCCCCCTTCGTGGTCTACGACCCGGTGGCCATCGCCAGCACCGGCACCCCGATGGCGGAGCCCAATATGCTGGCGGCGGTGCGCGAGCAGCTGTTGCCGCGCCTCTCGCTCATCACCCCCAACGGCCCCGAGCTGGAGGCCCTGACCGGCTTGCCGGTCAGCAGCCCCGATCTGGTGCGCCTCGCCGCCCGCCGTCTGCGCGAACTCGGTGCCCGCGCCGTGCTGGTCAAGGGCGGCCATCTGGAGTGGAGCGGCGATCTCTGCCTCGACTACTACCAGGATGAGACCCGCGAATTCTGGCTGGCGGCGCCGCGCCTGAATACCCGCCACGGCCACGGCACAGGTTGCTGCTACGCCAGCGCCATCGCCGCCGTGGTGGCGCAGGATTATCCGGTAGAGGACGCCATCACCCTGGCGCGAGCCTACCTGCAACAGGGGCTGGCGGCGGCGCAAGGAGTTGGGGCAGGCCCCGGCCCCATCGCCCATCTCGGTTGGCCCGCCGATCTTGCCCACTTCCCTCGCGCCGGATTGGCGGGCTCAACCCTCGATCGCCGCTTCGGACTTTATCAGACAAGCAGTGCCCGCCTGCCGGATGGCCCCTTCGCGCCGACCGAACACAACCTCGGCCTCTATCCGGTGGTCGATTCGGTCAAGTGGCTGCGCCGCCTGCTGGGGCAGGGGGTCAAAACCATCCAGCTGCGGATCAAGGATCTGCCCGCCGCAGAGGTGGCACCAGCCATTCGCGATGCGGTAGCGCTCGGTCGCCGCCATGGGGCGCGGCTCTTTATCAACGACTACTGGCAGCAGGCCATCGAGGCGGGTGCCTGGGGCGTGCATCTGGGGCAGGAGGATATGGAGACCGCCGATCTCGCCGCCATTCAGGCGGCCGGGCTGCGCCTTGGCATCTCCACCCACGGCTACTTCGAGCTGATGCGGGCCCGCGAGCTGGCCCCCTCCTATATCGCGCTGGGTCATATCTTCCCGACTAACACCAAGGCGATGCCGTCTCGCCCGCAGGGGCTGGTGCGGCTGCATCGCTACCGCGCCCTGATGTGCGACTGGCCGACGGTGGCCATCGGCGGCATCAGCGAGGAGCGGGTGGCGGCGGTCAAGGCAAGCGGGGTCGGCAGTATCGCGCTGGTCTCGGCCATCACGGCCAGCGATGACTGGCAGGGGGCGACCGAACGGCTGCTCGCGGCCGTGGGGGCGGGGGATGAGCCACGCTCGGCTTCTGCCATAAGGGAGGTGGAACATGCGCTCTGATGCCGCTTCTCTTAGTGACAAAGAGTATTTGCGATACGGCCGCCAGCTGATGCTGGCGGAAGTGGGGGAGGCGGGGCAGGCGCGGCTCAAGGATAAATCGGTGCTGATCGTCGGCCTCGGCGGGCTCGGCTCGCCGCTCGCCCTCTATCTGGCTGGGGCCGGTGTGGGCACCTTGTGGCTGGCCGATGGCGATACGGTGGATTCCAGCAACTTGCCGCGCCAGATCCTGTTCGATAGCGAGGCGGTCAACCACTCCAAGGCAGAGCTGGCCCGCGAGCGGTTGGCCGCCCACAACCCGCTGGTGGAGCTGATTGCCATCAACCAGCGGCTCGATGCCGCCAGCCTGCCGGAGTTTGTGGCCGAGGTGGATCTGGTGATCGATTGCTGCGACAACCTCGCCACCCGCCAGGCCATCAACGTCGCCTGCGTGGCTCAGGGCAAGCCCTGGCTCTCCGCCGCCGCGGTGGGCTGGCAGGGGCAGCTGATGGCGCGCACCAGCAGCGATCACGCCTGCTACGCCTGCCTCTATCCGCTGGATACCAAGCTCGCCCAGAGCTGCGAGACCAGCGGCGTCACCGGCCCGCTGGTCGGAGTGATGGGCTCTTTGCAGGCGCTGGAGGCATTGAAACTGCTGCTCGGGATGCCGAGTCCGGTCGCCGGCACATTGCGCCGCTTCGATGCGTTGACCCATCAGTGGCAGACCCTCACTCTGGCTCCCGATCCCGATTGCCCGGTTTGCGGACTGCGCCGATGCCCGACACACGATAAGGAGATCACCCCATGACCCTCACCGTTCGACTCAATGATAAAGCCCAGTCGCTGGCGACAGGGCAGAGCGTGGCCGACCTGCTGGCTGCACAGGGGGTCAATCCCCAAGGGGTGGCGGTGGCCCTTAACGGCGCCGTGCTGCCCCGTGGCCGCTGGGCCGAGACCCGTCTTAATGACGGGGATGAAATTCACCTCTTCACCGCCATTGCGGGAGGCTGACCCATGATGCTCACAGTCCCATCTTCGCGTGCTCTGCCTTGCGGTGGAACCTCATCTCTTCTTATCGCAGTGGCAGGAGGCTGACATGCTCAAGATTGCCGATCACACCTTCTCATCGCGCCTCTTTACCGGCACCGGCAAGTTTGCCCGCCCGGAACTGATGGCCGCCGCCATCGAGGCGAGCGGCTCCCAACTGGTCACCATGGCCATCAAGCGGCTCGAACCGGGCAAGGCCCACGACGATATCCTGAGCCCCTTGCTGCAACTCGGGGTCAAGCTCTTGCCCAACACCTCTGGCGCCAAGACTGCCGCCGAGGCGGTGTTTGCCGCCCATCTCGCCCGCGAGGCGCTGGGGACGAACTGGCTCAAGCTGGAGATCCACCCCGATCCGCGCTATCTGCTGCCCGATCCCATCGAGACGCTGAAAGCCGCCGAGCAGCTGGTGAAAGAGGGCTTTGTGGTGCTGCCCTACTGTGGCGCCGACCCCGTGCTCTGCAAACGGCTGGAAGAGGTGGGCTGCGCTGCCGTGATGCCGCTCGGTGCGCCCATCGGTTCCAATCAGGGGCTGGTGACCCGGGAGTTTCTCTCCATCATCGTCGAGCAGGCCAATGTGCCTGTGGTGGTGGATGCGGGCATAGGTGCGCCGAGCCATGCCGCCGCCGCCTTTGAGCTGGGCGCCGATGCCGTGCTGGTCAACACTGCCATCGCGGTGAGCGGCGATCCGGTCGCCATGGGCCGCGCCTTTGCGCTGGCCTGCACCGCCGGTCGCAGCGCCTATGAGGCTGGCCTTGGCGCTCGCGCCCTGCAGGCGCAAGCCTCCAGCCCGCTCACCGATTTTCTGGGGGCGTTATGAGTCATGATGCTGGCTCGGGGCAAGAGCCAATCGCCATGTCCTCTTTCTCGGTTTCTCCCGAGGCGGATGTGTTTAGCCCCCCTCTCGACTCTTCACAAAATATGGGAGAGGGGCTGGGGGGGAGGGCTAAGGAGCCTACCTTTCTCGACCGATGGCAGGAGCTTGATTGGGACGATATCGGCATGCAGATCCGCGCCAAAACGGCTGCCGATGTTGCCCGCGCGCTGGGTTCACCCCGCCGCACTCTGGCCGATTTTATGGCTCTGATCTCGCCAGCCGCCGAGGCGTATCTGCCGCAGATGGCGGCCGAGGCCGAGCGGCTGACCCGCCAGCGTTTCGGCAACACCATCGGCTTCTATGTGCCGCTCTATCTGTCGAACCTTTGCGCCAACGACTGCACCTACTGCGGCTTCTCCATGAGCAACCGCCTCAAGCGCAAGACCCTGAATACAGAGGAGATTGAGCGCGAGTGCCTCGCCATCAAGGCGCGCGGTTTTGACAGCGTGCTGCTGGTGACCGGCGAGCACGAGCACAAGGTGGGGCTCGCCTATTTTCGCGAGGTGATGCCCATCATCCGCCGCCACTTCAGCACGGTGGGGATGGAGGTGCAGCCCCTCTCGCAGGCCGAATATGCCGAACTGAAAACCCTCGGCCTCGACGCCGTTATGGTCTATCAGGAGACCTACCACGCCCCCACCTACGCCCGCCACCACCTGCGCGGCAACAAGCGGGACATCGCATGGCGACTCGCCACGCCGGATCGGCTCGGCCGCGCCGGTATCGACAAAATCGGGTTGGGGGCGCTGATCGGTCTCTCCTCGGACTGGCGCGCCGACAGCTACTTTGTCGCCGAGCATCTGAGCTGGCTGGAGCGTCACCACTGGCAGAGCCGTTATTCGCTCTCCTTCCCGCGCCTGCGCCCCTGCACCGGTGGGCTGGAGCCTGCCGTGATCATGTCGGATCGCCAGCTGGCCCAACTTATCTGCGCCTGGCGCCTCTTCTCGCCCACGCTGGATTTGTCGCTCTCCACCCGTGAGTCGGCCACCTTTCGCAACGGCGCGGTGCGTCTTGGCATCACCCAGATGTCGGCCGAGTCGCGCACCCAGCCGGGAGGCTATGCCGAGGGGGATAAAGAGGAGCTGGAGCAGTTCGCCATCCACGACGACCGCCCGGTGGGGGAAGTGGCCGCCGCCGTGCGGCAGGCAGGGTTGCAGCCGGTGTTCAAGGATTGGGAGCCCTTCCTGGGCCGATAGGGGCGGCCACGCCCCCCTTTGCCGGTGGCATCCCGGCGTCCAGCCAGACTCCGTGCCTGTGGCAAGCAGGCACGGCTGCACCGTGCAATCGTAGGGTCGATTAGCCGGTAGGCGTAATCGTCCGTTCCGAGGTATGGCGTTGGCGGCAGGGGCTGTTGTGTGGTGGCACGGCCTTGCCGTGCAGGACGCGAGGCCGCTGGCCTCGACGAGGTTTCGCCCGCCCTTCGGGCTTGGGCGAGTAACTTTTCTTTGCGTGGCCAAAGAAAAGTCACCAAAAGAAAGGCCACCCCCGCCAATCCGACCGCTACGCGGTTGCCCTCGGGTCAGGTGCAAGGTCTGACGGACCGCCGCAGACGGCACATCCCTGTGCCGGCTGCGTCTGCGCCATCATCCCTGATGGCGCTCCTGACCTTGCCCCTTCCCCTCGGCGGATTGGAGGGGGAGTCAAGTGACGTGCCTTGTTTGAGCCCCTTTGTTCTCTTTCTTTACTACGGAGGGTATTTTCATTTGTCTATCTTACTTATTGCTTACTCTAACGTTGTGTAAAGGTGGTATCTCAAGTGATTTACGTGATTTACGTGATTTACATTGTGTTTTTTATTATTGATTGAATATATTATCCCAATGCTTTCATTCGGAAATAAGGCGCTTATCTAATGACATATATAACAAGGGTGAAACTGACGAATTTTAAAAAGTTCAGAGTTTATGATATTAAATTTGACCCTAAGAGAAATATTCTTGTCGGAGACAATGAGGCAGGTAAAAGTACGATATTGACAGCCATTGAGCTGGTATTGAGTGGGAGCAAGAGTAAGATAGAAAGCTTTGGCATTGAGTCTTTGTTAAATGCAGATGCAGTAGCAAATTTTCTCGCTGGGGAGAAAACGATCGCCAACCTACCTGTTCTCCACATAGAGCTTTTCTTGAATCAAACAGAAAATCCAGACCTTAATGGCCGAGTTAATAGTCTAGGTGTCAATGCTGATGGGCTGCAACTTATCTGTGAGCCAAATGATAGCTTGCATGCTGAGATTCAGCATGTTTTGAATTCTATTGGTGACAATTTCCCTTTCGAATTCTATGTTGCTAAATTCACAACATTTAGTGGTGAAGCATACACAGGATACAGAAAATTCCTAAAGCATCTCACTATAGATAGTTCTCAAATAAACAGTGAATACGCCAACAGCCAGTATGTTAGGTCTATGTATGAGGCTGAGGTTGAAGAGCCGATGAGATATAGATTGAGAAATGAATACCGGCAGCAAAAAACATTATTCAAAAATGAACACTTAGAAGATATTAACAATGCTTTAGGTGAATATGAATTCGCAATCCGCTCTAATTCCAAATATAATTTGGATACTGACTTAATGTTAACAGAAAGTGGGATTCCTATTGAGAATAGAGGGAAGGGGAAGCAGTGCTTTATAAAAACTGCATTTGCTCTTCGAGAGAGAAATGAAGCAAAAGCTATTGATGTACTGTTGCTAGAAGAACCGGAAAATCATCTTAGTCATACTAATATGGCAAAATTGATCTCGCAAGTGGAAGCATCCCACCACAATCAAATAGTCATGGCAACCCACAGTAGCATGATCAGTTCGAGATTAGATCTGAGAAAAACCATTCTTTTAAATAGTGCAGGTAGGAACCCTGCGACACTCGCTGAACTTAACCAAAATACGGCGAGATTTTTCATGAAAGCACCAAACCACAACATCTTGGAGCTGGTTCTATCTGAGACAGTTATTCTGGTTGAAGGAGATGCAGAATATATTATGATGCCTTGCTTATATAACAGGGTATCGGGTCGTAATTTAGAAGAAGATGGTATTCATGTGATTTCAGTCGGGGGAACTAGCTTTAAGCGCTACATGGAAGTATCTAAATTATTAGGTATTAGAGTCGCAGTTATCCGTGATAACGATAAAAATTATCAAAAAAACTGTGTAGATAATTATGCAGAGTATGTTTCTGAGTCCATATCAGTGTTTTCAGATCAAGATAATACAAGAAGCACTTTTGAAATTTGCATGTACGAAGACAACAAAGCTATATGTGATGAATTGTTCTCTGGGGGGCGGATAGAATTACCGCCACAACAGTATATGTTAGATAACAAGACAACAGCAGCGTTTAATTTGGTTGACAATAAATATAATGAGATTGAAGTTCCCGCTTATATTCGAGAGGCGATTGAATGGATAAACGCATAGTTTTGGCCGTCGCTGGTTCAGGAAAAACCAAATACATCATTGATAAATTGAGTGATGATTGCCGTGCGTTGATAATTACCTATACCGTTAATAATTATGAAAATATCAAAAAGCGTGTGCTGGAGAAGTTTGGTTTCATTCCGAAAGGGGTGAGAGTTTATACTTACTTCTCATTTATAATGTCATTTTGCATTCGCCCAATTTTTATTGGTAGCGCTAAAATAAAGGGAATTACATATAACGAACCACCTAGGTTTGAAAAAAGAAGAACGCATGGTCATTATTTCGATAGGAATGAAAGGGTTTATCATAGTAGAGCTTCAAAGCTATTGCTTGACTCTGATCTAGTTGCCCTGACCTCTGAAAGGATTGAGAGATACTTTGATCTATTTTGTATAGATGAAATTCAGGATTTTTCTGCCAATGACTTTGATTTTGTTATGAAACTGTTCTCTACTAATGTAAATATATTGATGGTTGGTGATTACTTTCAACACACTTTTGACACTAGTAGAGATGGTAATATTCAAAAGAATCTTCACGAAAGCCTTCATGGATACATAGGGAAATTCAGAGCGGCAGGCTTTACAATTGACACAGAAACACTATCTCATAGTTACAGATGCAGTCCTACCGTTTGTAAATTCATTGTAGATAACCTAGGTATTGAAATACGCTCTCATCGAGAGGATGTTGTTGGTTTGAAATTACTTTTAGATGATGTTGAAATTCAAGGGATAATGGAGGATGACTCCATTGTTAAATTGTTTTACAGGGAAAGTAATAAATATGTGGGAAGGGTGGACAACTGGGGGAATACTAAGGGGCTTGATGATTTCAATGACGTTTGCATTGTTTTAAATAAGACAAGCTTCTCAGCTTTTCAAAAAGGCAAGCTAGCTGCTCTAGCTCCATCAACCTTAAATAAGCTATATGTCGCGTGTACCCGTTCGAAAGGTAATCTTTATTTTTTGCCTGAAGAAAGATTAGAGAGTTACAAACGCTGAGCGGTTTAAGTGCACTTTTCCGATAAACCAGCATGATCCTCTCGGCTACAGAAATCAGTCTGTGGGAACAATGGCGTAGATATGTGCATCCATAGGCTGCCCATGGAGAAAGATGCGGTTCCTTGCCCGACACTCGAAGTTGGCCCCTGCGGCGATGGCAACCGCTTCGCTGGCGGTGTTGCCGACCCCCATCACGATCTCCAGCCGAAATAGTCCCAACTGCTGAAAGCCAAAATCACGGAGCAGGGCGACCGCCTGTCGGGCGATACCGCATCCCTGGCGGGATTGGCGTACCCAATAGCCGATATTGCCGTAGCGATGATGGGGTGACAGCTGGTTGATTCCTGCGCCACCCAGCAGTTGGCCGGTGGTGGCGCAGAAGATGCCCATGTCAAAGGCGCGTCCCGCCGCACAATCCTGCGCGCAGCTGGCAAACCACTCCAGCGCGTTTTCCCGAGTAAATGAATGGGAGCACCAGCTCATCCATTTACCGACCGTCTCGATGGATTCGTGGGCCGCGCGGAAAAACTCGTCGGCGTCGCCCGGCTCGAACGGGCGGATCACGATATTGGCATTGGCAAGGCGCTGGAATGTCATCACTTGCCCTGCTTCTTCAAAAAATAACTCACATGCCCCGGCGGCATATCGGGCAGCTGGCCAAAGACTTCGTAACCCTGCTTCTGGTAGAAGGGGAGGGCCTGAAAACTGGTGGTTTCCAGATGGTAGTTGCTGATGCCTTTGCTTTGGGCGTACTGCTCCATGGCGCCGAGCAGGCGGCCGCCCCAGCCATCGCGGCGGATGCTTTCATCGATCCAGAGCCAGTCGACATGCAGCCAGCCCCACTTGATATCGGCGATGATGCCGCCGTGTACCTTGCCCTCTTCATCCTTGATAAAGCTGGCGATCCGCTCGCGCAGATGGGTACCGGCGTGTTCCTTGTTGTAGCCCGAGAGACCAATGCGCAGCGCTTCGATCTCATCGTCCTGAGGCGGTTGGGGTGGGGTGAGTTGCATAGTGCTTCCTGCTTGAGTGTGATGATCTCTGTCGGGTTGCGACGTGTTGTGCGCCGGGCTTACCGCTGCGTTACTGTTGATGTTTTACCGACACTACCCTAACGGAATCGGGTGGAGCCGTGCCAGCTTTTTCGTGGGCCCAGGTTCGCCAGTCTCTGTCGCCCTGTGGTGGTGGGCGTATCGACCCCGCCGGGGTTTGTCCCTAGCATAAGGAGGATGCGGGGCAGGGGCTCCGCCATGCGGGCATGTGTTGATGCCCGTTTACGGATTTCTGGCGGAGAGAAAAGATGAAGCTGCGTTCCTTGTTGATGGTGGGGGCCCTGCTGCTGTGCGGTTGTGCGGTCAATCCCTACGGTGGTACTCAGGCTCCTGTCAGTGAACCCGATCAGCCAGTGAGCCAGCCGGACAAGCCGGTGACCAAACCGGATAGCGGGGACGTTCAGCCCAAGCCGGTGGCGCCGACAGGACTGGCGCAGGCCATGGCCGATCTCTTTGTGCAGGCCCCCGAGGTGCGGGAGCTGGCGCAAACCGGTCAGCCGGTGCTGCTCACCCCGCCCCAGAACGGCACCGGCGAGCCGGTGGACACCCGCGCCATGGCGGCGGCCATGAGCAAGCTCATCCAGAGCAAGAGCGGTTTTCACTTTGTCGACCAAGGGCAGGTGGCAGCCATCACCGGCCAGCTTGAGTATCAGCAGGGCAGGATGAACCCGGCCTCCCTTGTGCGGCTTGGCCGTCAGACCGGCGCCGGCTACATGCTCTACGGGGATCTGGTGACAGAGGGGAGCCGTTATCGGTTGTCGATGACCCTGATGGAGCTGCGCAGCGGCGAGCTGATCTGGAGCGGTAGTCGCTCCGCCAGCCACTGAGCGGTCTGCGACCAATCAAAAAGAGGGTTGAGTGCCTGTGCGCTCAACCCTCTTCTCATTTCTGGCCCTATGCCTGATGGGGCTTGTCTCTAGCGGATTGCCGCTTCCAGCGCGGCTATCTCGCCGCCGCTGATAAGCGGCAGGTTGCGGCTGATCTGCTCCACCGGCCAGTCCCACCAGGCGATGGCGTTGAGACGGGCTATGGTGTCGTCGTCGAAGCGGTAGCGGATCACCTTGGCGGGATTGCCGCCGACCACGGCATAGGCGGGCACGTCTCCGGTGACCACGGAGCGGGCGGCGATGATGGCGCCGTTGCCGACTTTTACTCCCGGCATGATCAGGGCGTCATAGCCAATCCAGACATCGTTGCCGATGACGGTATCCCCCTTGTAGGGGAGGCTGCCCGGGGCGGGGGCGGCATGCTCCCAGCCGTTGCCGAAGATAAAGAAGGGGTAGGTGGAGAAGCCGGAGGTCTGGTGGTTGGCGCCGTTCATGATGAACTTCACCCCGCGGGCGATGGCGCAGAACTTGCCGATGATGAGCTTGTCGCCGATGAAGGGAAAGTGGTAGAGAACGTTGCGCTCGAAGCCCGCCGAATCCTCCGGGTCGTCGTAATAGGTGTAGTCACCCACCTCGATATTGGGCCCCTTGATGGTGTTCTTGATAAAACACACCTGGGGGAAGCCATTCATGGGGTGGGGATTGGCGGGGTCGGGTCCGTGCATCCGGGCTCCTAGGGTTGGCCGGGCTAGAGCGCCGGGAAGTAGCAGGCGCTCATGTCGATAGGGTGATCGGGGCAGCCTGGCAGATAGAATTGCCAGCCCGCATCGGAGAAGGCGCGCAGTTCAGTTTCGACAAACTTGATGGCGAGGCTCAGGGCCTGCAGGCTGTCGATGCCGTAGATAAAGGTTTTGTCGCTCAGCCCCGCCAGCTTCACCTTGCAGCGCCAGTCACCGCTGGCGGACTTGGGATCCGGCTCGGGGGCCTTGATGGCGATCTTGAGGGTGAGCTGTTCCCCTTCGGTACTGATAGCGTCGAAGCGGGCGGTAACGATGGCGTTTTTCATCTGGCGATTCCTTTTCCGTGGTACAGCCCCTGCGGTTGCGGGGGGGCTGGCGTTCCTGATGGCTGATGAGGTGAAAACTGGACTCGTGACGGCCAGCGTAAATGAACTTGTGAGTTGAAACAATGAGATATCATTGAGCGAGGGAGGGGCCATCCGCCACTGCGAACGGTCGCAAGTCAGAGCGGCGGTGGGCGCAGGCAATCCTTGCTGGCCGAGACGTCTGCATGCTGCTAGATGTAAAGGATTGTTGGCTATGACGGCAGATTTTTCTCCGTTGCCGATGAGGGCGAGTGAGTCCTTTTAAGGCAGAATATCTCCCCCCTGTTTGACCCTAACGTACAGGAGTCTCCGTGGCGCTTTCGGTAACCCAGCTTTATGAAGTGATGGCCCAATTGCCAGATCCCATCTTCATCCTCAGTGAAGATGGTTATTACGTGGAATATATCGGCGGCATGGAGCAGCAATCCTATCACGATGGCAATCCGCTGGCGGGCAAGCAACTGGCCGATGTGCTGCCACCCGAGATGGCCATGTGGGTCAAGGCACAGGTTGCCGAGTCACTGGCGAGCGGTCAGGTGCGGGTGGTGGAGTATGAGCTATCAGCAGCCGAGGTGGGGGGGATCAATGCCGCCGTCGGGCCGCAGGGGGTACAACGCTTCGAGGGCAAGATTGCCCCGCTGCCCTCCCTCTATGACGGCAAGCGGGCGGTGGCCTGGGTGACTCGCAATATTACCCGCCAGTACGAGTTGCAGCAGCGACTGCAGCGCCAGAGCGAGACCGATCAGCTGACCGGTCTCTACAACCGCCGCTTCTTCTTCGAGCACTGCCAGCCGCTGCGGACAGGGGAGGCGCCCTGTGGCCTTATCATGCTCGACATCGATCACTTCAAGCAGATCAACGATCACTACGGCCATCAGCAGGGAGATCGGGCCTTGCAGCGATTCAGTGGCTGCATCGATGCCCTGTTGCGTGCGGACGATCTCTTTGTGCGCAGCGGCGGCGAGGAGTTTCTTATCCTGTTGCCACGGATCGATGAGGCCGGTTTGCTGCAGATGGCGGAGCAGATCCGTGCTGCTGTCGAAGCATTGCCTGCCGATCCGGTCGCCATCACGGTCAGTCTGGGCACAACCCTGGTGCAGCCGGAGGAGGAGATCAATCAGGCGCTGGCCCGGGCCGACGAGTGGCTCTATCAGGCCAAGCGGGCAGGGCGCAACCGGGTGGCACACTGCCCGGCACGCTGAGCTGATTGGTCCTGTTATTGGCAGACATCACCTTTCCTTTTGCCATAAATAAATTGGCTGACATCACTGTCAATTAGTCGAAAAGTTGGCCGAATTATTTCACTGATATTCCACAGCTTAAGGTGTTAATATTATCGGCCTGATCGCTGGTCTTATTTGTGTTGTTGGGCAACAGCATGAGGTTTTATCGGTATGTTATCAAAAGGGTTTGGATCTGGTTCTGGATGACGAATGTGACACATTTCATTGTCTTTTGAAACAATCCGATTCAAACGGTCATGAATTATTAACCTTGACCAGGTTGGCGATTTCAACGATGGTAGCGTGGCAGCTCCGTTTACTTCCGGTGGCCCTGTTGGCCACTGGCGGCGTTGTTTTTTCATGTGCAGGGCGATCTGCCATGACATATCGCCAGCCTGTTATTCGGGCCAATAAAAATAATGATGACAGACTAATAAGGTATATATTGCAATGAGTGTTTCTATTGCTGAAAAGAGTCACCCTGTTTCAAAATTGAAATGGGAGAAAAGCGATTCGGTATGGACCATGGGCTTATATGCCACTGCTGTTGGTGCCGGTACGTTATTTCTCCCTATTACTGTTGGCAGTAATTCCCCGGTTATTTTGCTGTTTATATTATTGCTGGCTTTCCCGCTCTCTTATTATTCCCACCGGGCATTGAGCCGCTTTGTGCTCTCCAGCTCCCATAAGGAAGGGGATATCACCCATGTGGTGGAGGAGCACTTCGGTGCCAGGGCGGGCAAGCTGCTGATGCTGGTCTATCTGATGGCCTTCTACCCCATCATTCTGGTCTACAGCATCTCCATCACCAATGCGATCCAGAGCTTCGTGGTACATCAGCTGGGGGATGCCGAGCTTCCCCGCGGCTTGCTGGTGCTGGGGGTGATGCTGGGCCTGCATCTGGTGCTGCTGGCCGGCAAACAGATCGTGGTGTCGGCCATCAGCGTGCTGGCGCTGCCCATGGTCGCCTTTCTGATTGGCCTCTCGATCTATCTGCTGCCCCAGTGGAGCCTCTCCTATTTCACAGAGAGTCAGGCAGTGGAGTGGCGTGACCCGGCGTTCTGGAAATCCCTCTGGCTGATCGTGCCGGTGATGGTGTTCTCCTTCAGCCATGCGCCCATTATCTCCTCCTTCAGTGCGGCGCAGAAGAAGCGTTGTCAGGAGAGTGCCGACCTGCGTGCCAAGCGGATCATCAAATACAGCAGCATGCTGATTTGCGGCAGCGTGCTCTTCTTCGTGGTGAGCTGCGTGATGAGCCTGAGTCAGGCCGAGATGGCGCTGGCCCGCACCGACAATATCTCCGTGCTGTCGGCGCTGGCGAACAAGTTTTCCAATCCGCTGATCGCCTATGTGGGGCCGCTTATCGCCATTCTGGCCATGTCCAAATCCTTCCTCGGCACCTCCATGGGGGTTAGCGAGGGGACGGTGAGCATGGTGAGCGGTGCCTGTCAGGGGCTGGGGCTCTCTCTCAAGGAGTCGACCATCGCCCGGGTGTCGTCGGTGATCCTGTTTATGGTGACCGCCCTCATCACCTATCTGAACCCCAATGTGCTCGACATCATCGAGCGCGTCAGTGGCCCGCTGATCGCGGTGATCCTGTTTCTGCTGCCGGCCTGCTCCATCTATCGCTTGCCCGCACTCAAGCGTTATCGCGGGCCGAGTACCCTTTTTGTGTTGGTGATGGGGCTGCTTGCCATCTCGGCCCTTATCTACGATCTGCTTTGACCGGGCGGTATCCCGCACAAATCCAAAAGGGCGACCATCTAGTCGCCCTTTTTCTGTGCATCGGGGTTAGCCGAGCAGGCCGGTGGCGCTCTGGCCCGCCATCAGCAAGCCGATGGCCAGCACGCTGAACCAGACCAGGGTCGCACTTACCAGCAGATAGCCGCTGGCAACGAACAGACCGTCCCGCTGCAACATGCCGGTGCAGAGCAGCAGGATGGCCCAGGCGGGCATGGCATTGGTGAAGGGGATGGCGCCCAGGGGTAGCATCAGCAGCAGGGCGGCCAGCATGATCAGCAGACCGTTGCAGCGGTTGACCGTGCTGCTGCCGGTCAGCACCAGCAGGCGCGGGCGGATAACGCGATCGACACGGGCCAGCAGATCCGCACCCTTGTGCAGGGTCGGCTTGAGCTGGTCGGCGGCGAAGCGGCGTTCCATCAGGATGGCGGGCAGCCAGGGCACCCGGTTGAGGGTGATGCCGATGCCGATAAAGAGGATCAGCAGACCAAACGGGGTGCTGACCCCGGGAATGGAGACCGGCAGCAGGAAGGGGACGGTGAGCAGCACGCAAAACAGCAGCATGCCCTGTTCGCCCACCAGCGCGAGCATCTGGCGCAGGCTGATGTGGCTCTCGTCGATGGCATGCGCGGTGGCCCGCAGGGTATCCGCGAGGGTGGTTTGGGGGTCGTGAAGTTGCGCGGCAACCATTCCCTGATGTCCTTTTGAGTAGTGATAACGGGCCCCGATGACCCGATTTGGCGCCAGCATACGTGGCAGAGGTTAACCGTCGATGAATGGTGGCAGGGGCGCATAGCGGCGCCAGTGGGGCGGCTCGGCAGAGGTTCCGGCGAGAGGGAAATCCCGCGATGAAAGTGATCCGGTACAGCCGCCATTTAGGATGGGCGCA
Organism: Aeromonas sp. FDAARGOS 1414; assembly: GCF_019047065.1. NCBI lineage: Bacteria > Pseudomonadati > Pseudomonadota > Gammaproteobacteria > Aeromonadales > Aeromonadaceae > Aeromonas > Aeromonas sp. FDAARGOS 1414. The sequence goes on from NZ_CP077210.1 coordinate 4,175,899, forward strand.
GGATGCCTCTGGTATGCTTTCTGCACAATCACACAGGGAGCAGGGGACGATGATGAAGAGAGCCGGGATAGCGATGATGGGGCTGTTGCTGCCACTGGGGCAGGCCTGGAGTAGCGAGGCTGCGACCACATCTGGTTGGCAGGTGACGCCGTTTTTCGGCTACAGCTCAGCCATCGACTTCGAGAAGGGTGACGAGGTGGTGCAGCCGGTGCCGCTTTCTGCATCGCTTGATTCACTGCAGGGGCAGAGTTCCGGCAGCTGGGGTCTCTTTATCAGCAAGGAGGTGGATGATCCGGGCATGATCGAGCTGCTCTACAGCCATCAGTCCACCACCCTCTCTCCCGACCAGCCGGATCGCCTGACGGTGGACATCCTGCACTTTGCCGGTGCTTTGACCCTCTCTGACAACCTGATGGCGCCCTATATCGGCGCCGGGATCGGGGTGACCCGCTTTGCCGCTTACGACAGCGAGGTGACCCCTTCCATGTCGCTGGCGCTCGGGGTGCAACCGCGCCTCGCCGAGCATCTGGCGCTGCGGGCCGAGGTGCGCGGTTATGGTTCGCTGGTCAACGACAACAATCAGTTTCTCTGCAACCCGGAGCAGTGCGTGTTCAAGGTGCGCGGGGAGCTGGTAACCCAGTGGCAGGCTAATATCGGTCTTACCTTCCGCTTTTAGGCGAGGGGATTTCTCCCATAAAACAGGGGCCATTGGGCCCCTGCTTCAGCAGCAATGTTCCGCCGTGATCGGCAATCAACCTGCAGATCTTCATGCCTCCTTGTTAGTCGGTGTCGCCCATACCGCGCAGTTTCTGCCCGCCTCCTTGGCGCCATAAAGCGCCTGATCCACCCGTTTGAACAGCGAGACTGCCGGTTCCTTGGGCTCGCGGATCCCCACTCCCAGACTGACCGTCATGGTATGGGTCGGGTCGGGGGCTATGGTGCGGGTCGCAGTGAGCAGGGTGTTGGCCAGTTGCTGTAGCTCGGCTTCGTGGGCGACGGGCAGCAGCAGGGCAAACTCTTCACCCCCGACACGGGCCGCCAGCGCACCGGGCGGGCAGTGCTGTTGCAACAGCTCGCCAAACTGCTGCAACACCCGATCCCCGATATCGTGGCCGTAGTTGTCATTGATCAGCTTGAAGTGATCCAGATCCAGCAGGATGAGGGCGTGGCAAATCCCCTGCTCCAGAAACAGCTGCTGATGAAAGTAGCGCCGGTTTGGCAGCTTGGTCAGATCGTCAAACAGCGCCTGCTCTCTGAGCCGGGTATTGATATGAAAGAGGTGGTGCATGGTGCTCAGGATGCCGATGCTGCTGAGCAGGATGCCGCTGGAGCGCAGCAGATCCTCGGCATAGATGGCGAGCCAGAGCGGCTGCGCCACCAGCTCATCCATGATGTCGGCGGTGGCCCCCATGATCCACAGCATCAGACCGCAGGAGAGCATGCGGTAGGTGTGGGTGGGCAGGTGGGCGCACTGCACCACCCAGAACAGGAACAGCATGGTGAGCCAGTTGATCACCTCGAAGCCAAAGCTGACGGCGTAAAAGCGCTCGTAGGGGAAGTGGGGCAGCAGCAACAGATGAAGGGTCATGATGGCCAGCATCAATCCCCCCAGCAACAAGATGTGGGAACGATGCTCCCGATCGAGCTGATGGTAGTGGGAGAGGCTGATATCGAGACGATCAAACTGCATGGTGTTCCTCGGATTGGGCCCGCCATCACGTTGCAAACAAGGCGCTGCGTAATGGTATGCCGTAGTCGGATAACAGAAACGGCTGGTCTGCCAGTGTAAACGAGTTGGCCCGCAGCGCGCGATATCGAGGGCTTCAGCTTGTGGGCTGGTTCAGGATTTGCGCATTTGTGGTGCGCCGGCCATGCCCTGCCCTGTGACAGGGCGGTTCAGTACCGGTTAGCGCAGAGCGTGCGCCATTTTGGTGCGTTAACGATGGCTGAGATAGTTAATTTAATGATTTTTAAGGATTTAAAATTATGGCCCACTTTATGCTTTTTACATGTCAGACGGTCTCTTGCGCTCATCGGCGGCAGACGCAGTGATGAGGAAGTGGCAAGAGGCATCCCCGTGCCGGGCGCGGGTGTGATTCTGGCGGGTTGCAGCAACACCTTGCGGTTCGCCACAGATTCAATCAGGGAAACGGAGCCGGTCTTGTACCGGTACGACAGGGAAGGAGAGTGCTCTATGGTCAAAAAATGGATGATGGCGGGTCTGACGATGTTGCCTGCCTTGCTGGTTACCCCAAGTTGGGCCGAAGAGGTCGCTCAGGTACAGGCGGCGGTGGCACCGGTTGCCGCCATGACAATCAACAAGGGTGACAACACCTGGATGCTGCTCTCGGCGGCCCTGGTGATCCTGATGTCGATCCCCGGTCTGGCCCTCTTCTACGGTGGTCTGGTGCGGGCCAAGAATATGCTGAGCGTGCTGATGCAGGTCTTTACCCTGTTCTGCCTTATCTGCGTGCTCTGGGTAATTTACGGTTATTCACTGGCCTTTACCGAGGGGGGCAATTTCTACGGCTCCTTCAGCAAGGTGCTGCTCAAGGGGGTGACCCCTGACTCCATCGCCGCCACCTTCAGCAAGGGTGTCGGGATCAGCGAGCTGATCTATGTGGTGTTCCAGGGGGCCTTTGCCGCCATCACCTGCGGCCTTATCGTGGGGGCGTTTGCCGAGCGCATCAAGTTTGCCGCCGTGCTGCTCTTCTCGGTGATCTGGTTCACCTTCGCCTATATCCCGCTGGCTCATATGGTGTGGTATTGGGCGGGTCCGGATGCCTATACCAGCGCCGAAGCCGCAGCAACCGCGACCGCAACTGCCGGGTATCTGTTCCAGCATGGTGCGCTGGACTTTGCAGGCGGCACCGTGGTGCACATCAACGCCGCCGTGGCGGGTCTGGTGGGAGCCTATCTGGTGGGCAAGCGTCTGGGCTATGGTCGTGATCCCATGACCCCGCACAGCCTGACCATGACCATGATCGGTGCCTCCCTGCTCTGGTTCGGCTGGTTCGGTTTCAACGCGGGCTCCGCGCTGGAAGCCAACGGGGTGGCTGCGCTCGCCTTTATCAACACCTGGGTGGCGCCGGCTGCGGCAGCTCTGTCATGGACGCTGGCCGAGTGGGTGATGAAGGGGCGTCCCTCCCTGCTGGGTGCGGCGTCCGGAGCGGTGTCCGGTCTGGTGATGATCACCCCGGCGGCCGGGTTTGTCGGTGTCGGTGGCGCGCTGGTGATGGGTCTTGTCAGTGGTGTGGCCGGTCTGTGGGGCGTCCACGGTCTTAAGCGTCTGCTGGGGGCCGATGACAGCCTGGATGTCTTCGGTCTGCACGGGGTGTGCGGCATTCTCGGCGCCCTGCTGACCGGCGTCTTTGCCAGCCCGGATCTGGGCGGCACCGGGGTGTGGGACTATGTCACCAATCAGGTTGCCGAGGGCTACTCCATCCTGACTCAGGTGAAGATCCAGGCTATCGGGGTCGGTGTCACCCTGCTCTGGTCCGGTGCCGTGGCGGCGATTGCCTTCAAGGCGGTCGACATGCTGATCGGGCTGAGGGTCAATGGCGATGCCGAGCGGGAAGGGCTGGATGTCACCTCCCACGGCGAGAAGGCTTACAGCATGTAATCCCGAACGTCAGACAACAAAAAACCGCCGGAACCGGCGGTTTTTTTATGGCTCGAGGGTGGCGAAACCTTGGTTCACACGCTTAATTCACGACGGCCACGTTGATGCTGCCATTGCCCTGGGTCATGCGTACCCGCGCGCCCGGCACGAAGGTGGGGCTGGCTTTTTGTACCACCACGATGGCTTCGCCGTTCTCTTTCTTGATCTCCAGCTCGACCCCGTCGACCTGGTTGAGTTTGTCGCCAGCGGCCTTGCCGGCTGCCGCGCCTGCAATGGCACCACCTGCTGTGGCGATATCACGGCCGGTGCCGCCGCCTATGGTGCTGCCTAGCAGGCCGCCGACCACGGCGCCGCCAATAGTGCCGAGCAGGGAGTTTTCATCAGCCTGGATCTTCACCGGGCGGGTGGAGATGATGGTGCCATAGCTTACGGTTTGTACCTGTTTGGCACGGTCTTTGGTGTAGACATCGCCAGAGTAGACATCGCTGTTGGCGCAACCGGTGACGGTAGTGGCGGCCAGCAGGGCAATAAGGGTCATACGTTTCAACATGATGGGCCTCCAAGGCTGAATAGAATTCAAACAATCAGTTTGATGAATTGAACTTTACTCCAAGCAAGCGGGACATGAAATCGGCAAAATGTAACCAATTATGCGTTCTGTAACCGGTTTTATCCTTGAATCGCAGCTGTACCGGAGAGGGTTTTAACCAGCACAAGCCGATCCTCGCCGGGGCCGAAGTAGTCGGCGACCTCTTCAACCAGTTGATAGCCAAGACGGTAGTAGAGGCGCTGGGCCGGATTGGCCGGATCGACCGTGAGCCGCAGTTCGCTGATCTGCAGCGCCTGCTGGTTGGCCTCCATCTGGCGCATCATCCGCTCCGCGAGGCCGAAACCGCGCGCCTCGGGCAGCACCGCCAGCGAGAGCACCCAGCCTTGCGACCGCTCCTGACCAAAGCCACCCAGCACATAACCCACCAGTTGCCCCTCGTATTCGGCCACCAGCAACAACTCGGGCCATAAATCCATCGCCTGACGGAAGAAGAAGGCGGGATAGACATCTTCACCAAAGACTTTGGCATCGATCTGCCAGATGGCGTGCATGTCATTGTGGGTGGCGGTGCGTAGCAGGGGCGGGTTGTGGTGCATCAGGACTCCATCGGCAGCAAACGGATCGGCAACGCCGCTGACCTTGGGGCCAACGGCAGAAAAGGAGTCATAGGGTAGTGGTCATCCCCTGCCGGATGCAAGGGATTGGCGGTTATGGCGGCAGCGGTCTGCTGTGGGGCAGTTTGGGAGCCTTGCGCAAGCCGTCGAGCAGATGGCGGAGGGTGAGCCAGGGGTGGCGCAGCAACATGCGCGGGCCGCTCCACTTCATCACCTGCTGGATCTGTTTGCGCATCGCCGGTGCGTAGCAGTGGATATTGCAGTTGGCGCAGGTGGGTTTGTGGCCGTGGCCATAACGGCAGCGACGAAGGCGCTGATGGGCGAAATCCCGCAACTGGCGACAGTGGCGGCAGTGGGGATCCTGATGATGGTGCTGGCAGTAGAGGCGGATCATGGCGCTGACCGTCTGCTGCTCGCGCATGAGTCTGGGATGGTCACTCGCCTTTTTGCTGGCTGCGGCGTGTGAGCCCCGGGCTGGGTGGGCATGATGACTTTTCATGGCCGCCATTCTCCTGACCTGCTCGCATGGGGTGTTGATACAGGTCAAAAGGGGGGATAAAAAACAGGGCCCGCAGGCCCTGTGTCATCAGATGAGGCTGGTTGCCTGCTCCAGCCAGGCGAGATCCTCGCCCTCGAGCAGCGGGCTCAGGCGGCGGAACACCTCGACGTGGTATTCGTTGATCCAGCGGAATTCGGCCGGGCTCAGCAGGCTGCGGTCGATCAGGCGGGTATCGAACGGCACGTAGGTCAGACGCTCGAAGCCCAGCATCGGCAGCTCGCCAACCTGTTCCAGCTCGGTCACGACTACCAGGTTCTCGCAACGGATGCCGAAGCCATCTTCACGGTAGTAGCCCGGCTCGTTGGAGAGCACCATGCCCGGTTGCAGGGCGACCATGCTCCCTTTCGGCGCGATGCGCTGGGGCCCTTCGTGGACACTCAGGAAGTGGCCGACGCCGTGGCCGGTGCCGTGGTCGTAGTTGTAACCGGCTTGCCACAGCGGCATGCGGGCCAGCACGTCGAGCTGGATACCGGCGGTGCCGCGGGGGAAGCGGGCCTGATCCAGCGCGATATGGCCCTGCAATACGCGGGTAAACATCGCCTTCTGCTCATCGGTCACCTCACCCACCTTGATGGTGCGGGTGATGTCGGTGGTGCCATCCATGTATTGGCCACCGGAGTCCAGCAGATAGAGGCTGTCCTGACCAAACGCACGGGGAGTGCCGTTGGTGTGGTGGTAGTGGCACATGGCGGCGTTGGGGCCGAGTGCCGAGATGGTGTCGAAGCTCGGCTCGACGTAGTGCTCCTGCTCGCGGCGGAACGCTTCCACCTGATCGGCCAGGGTGCCTTCATCCACTCCCTCGAACTCGCCGGAGGCAACCAGCCGATCCAGCCAGGCGAGGAAGCGGGTCATGGCCACGCCATCGCGCAGGTGAGCGGCACGCATGCCGGTCAGCTCGATCTCGTTCTTGCACGCTTTCGGCAGCATGGTGGGGTCTTGCCCTGCCACCAGAATGGCGCCCGCCTCTTCCATGACGAGCTGGGTCCAGGCGTTGGCGCTGTCCGGATCGGCCAGCACCTTCTGCTGATCTTCACCGATGCGCTGCAACACGTCGCCCAGCTTGTCGATGGGGTAGACGGAGACATCCTGCCCCACGTGTTGGGTGAAGGCGAAGCAGTCAATTTTGTCGGTATCGACGAAGAAATCCATGCTGGTGTTGGCGTAGAGCACCGCAAAGCCCAGCACCACCGGCAGCCGGTCGATGTCGCGGCCACGCAGGTTGAGCAGCCAGTTGATGGGCTCGGCCTGGGTCAGCAGCACTGCATCCAGCCCGCGCTTGCGCAGGTCGGCCGCAAGCTGTTCACGTTTGGACTGGCTGGACTGGCCTGCCAGCTCCTCGCTGTAGAGGATGACCGGGCTCTTGGTCGGCTCCGGGCGATCGCGCCAGTTCAGGTCGATGGGGTTCTGCTCGACGCGGATCAGCTCGATACCGCGGTCGGCCAGCACGGCCTTGGCATTCTTGTACCAGGTCAGGCTGTGCAGGCGGGCATCGAAGCCAACCCGGGAGCCTGACGGCAGCTGCTCGGCCAGCCACTGCACATGAGGATTTTCAATAAGGTGGAGGAATTCGAACAGTTCGGCGGGGGTTTGCATCCGCGCCTGCACCGTATAGCGACCATCGACAAAGAGGGCTGCTCGCTGGGCCATGATGATGGCGACCCCGGCAGAGCCGTTGAAACCGGTGATCCAGTCAAGCCGCTCGGCATAGGCGGGGATGTACTCGCCGAGGTGCTCATCATCGTGGGGGACGATAAAGGCGTCCAACTCCTGCATGGCCAGCTCGGCCCTGACTTGGGCGACGCGGGTTTCAATTATCTCGAAATTATTCATGTCGTTAGTGCCAGATGGTTGCTATATGAGTGTTCAGTTTTTATGGCCGCTGGCCAGGATCCGCTTGATCGACTGACCTGCTGCTTCGATATGCTGCCTGAGCAGCACCACCGCCTCGTGCTTGCGCCGGGCGCGGCACAGTTCCAGCAATTGGGCGTGTTCACGCTCCGCCTTGTCCACCCCGTCGCTGGCAAACAGCAGCTCGAAGCGGACATAGCGGTCACAGCTCAGATTGATCTGGGCGATCAGGTCAAGTGCCTGGGGGCGACCGGCTGCCTGATAGAGGGTGGCGTGAAAGCTGTGGTTCAACTCGGCCCAATGTTCGATCTGGGTGCCTGACTCCAGGGCGTGATCAAACTGGGCGAGGATCGCCTCCGCTTGCGCGAAGGTGGCTTCCGTCATCTTGTCGACGGCGTGGAACAGGGTATCGGCTTCCAGCAGCGCTCGCAAATAAAAGAGCTCTTCAATGGCCGAGGCGTCCAGCATGGTGACCACGGCGCCGCGATGGGCTTCGAACTTCACCAGCCCCTGCGCTTCCAGCTGCATCAGGGCTTCGCGCACCGGGATGCGGCTCACCGCCAGCTCTTTGGCAATGGCATCCTGACGCAAGGGGGCGCCAGCGGGGAACTCCCCACGGAGGATCCGGCCACGGAGGTTTTCCATCACCATCTGGGTTCGGGTCTTGTAGGGTGGGGTCATGGTCGGGTCACGATTGGGCGTTACAGAATTGTATATTGTATAAAGTTTGGCTGAATCTACCCCGTCAGGGCTGGCAAGGCAAGGTTTAGGGGGCTGTTGCTGCGTGGTTGGCGGCGTTCGGGGCTGCCATAAAACAAAAATGCCGGTCAGCATGGCTGACCGGCATGATGTCATTGATACGAAGCGAGCCTGTTACAGCTGCGGACCTGCAGCAACCAGACGCTTGCCCTCTTCATTATCGGTGAAGCGCTCGAAGTTCTTGATGAAACGCCCTGCCAGATCGACGGCCTTGGCATCCCACTCGGCTTTGTTGGCGTAAGTGTCGCGCGGGTCGAGGATCGCCGGGTTCACATCGTGCAGCGCGGTCGGGATCTCCAGATTGAAGATTGGCAGCACCTTGGTCTCGGCCTTCTCGATGGAGCCATCCAGGATGGCGTCGATGATGGCGCGGGTATCCTTGATGGAGATGCGCTTGCCGGTGCCATTCCAGCCGGTGTTGACCAGATAGGCTTCTGCACCTGCCGCTTCCATCCGTTTCACCAGCTCCTGGCCGTACTTGGTCGGATGCAGGGAGAGGAAGGCTGCGCCGAAGCAGGAGGAGAAGGTCGGGGTCGGCTCTGTGATGCCGCGCTCGGTACCGGCCAGTTTGGCGGTGAAGCCAGACAGGAAGTGGTACTTGGTCTGCTCCTTGGTCAGCTTGGAGACCGGAGGCAGCACACCGAAGGCGTCGGCAGTCAGGAAGATCACCTTGGTGGCGTGACCTGCCTTGGAGACCGGCTTGACGATGTTGTCGATGTGATAGATGGGGTAGGAGACGCGGGTGTTCTCGGTCTTGGAGCCATCATCGAAGTCGATGGTGCCATCGGCAGCAACGGTCACGTTCTCCAGCAGCGCATCGCGACGGATGGCGTGGTAGATGTCCGGCTCGGCCTCTTCGGAGAGCTTGATGGTCTTGGCGTAGCAGCCCCCTTCGAAGTTGAACACGCCGTGGTCATCCCAGCCGTGCTCGTCATCGCCGATCAGCTGACGCTTGGGATCGGTGGAGAGGGTGGTCTTGCCGGTGCCGGAGAGGCCGAAGAAGATGGCGACGTCGCCGTCCTGACCCACGTTGGCGGAGCAGTGCATGGAGGCAATGCCGCGCAGGGGCAGGAAGTAGTTCATCATGGAGAACATGCCCTTCTTCATCTCGCCACCGTACCAGGTGCCACCGATGAGCTGCATCTTCTCGGTCATGTTGAAGGCAACAAAGTTCTCGGAGTTGAGACCCTGCTCCTTCCAGTTCGGGTTGGTGCACTTGGCACCGTTCATCACCACGAAGTCAGGCTTGAAGGTTTTCAGCTCTTCATCACTCGGACGGATGAACATGTTTTTCACGAAGTGTGCCTGCCAGGCCACCTCGGTGATGATGCGCACGGCCAGGCGGGTATCCGGGTTGGCACCGCAGAAACCGTCGACCACAAACAGGCGCTTGCCGGAGAGCTGTTTGGTGACCAGCCCTTTCAGATGTGACCACACTTCCGGGGTAATGGCTTTGTTATCGTTTTTACCCTGGTCAGACCACCACACAGTATCCTGGGTAGTGGCATCTTTGACGATATATTTATCTTTCGGGGAGCGACCGGTGAAGATACCGGTGTTGACGTTGACGGCGCCCAGCTCGGTCACCACACCGCGCTCGAACCCTTCCAGGTCAGGGCGTGTCTCTTCGGCGAAAAGCTGCTCGTAAGAGGGGTTGCGAACGATTTCTTGGCTGTTTTTGATGCCGTACTGGTCCAGTCCTAATTGTTGGGCCAGGGTGGGTTCTGCCACGATTGTCATTGTATTCTCCTGGGTTCAGAGGTTGGTAGGGTTCTATCTGACGGTCATCCTATCACTTAGGTGGTAGAGTTTAGCGATCGCCATCAAACTTTATAAAATAGGGTATTTTTTTGTTATTAAAGTTAAAGGCGGGTTTTGCCCGCCTTTAATTAGTGTAACTGGTTTGCATCATTGCCGGGAGCCCTGCTGAACAGGGTTTCGACATCGATCCCATTAAATTGGTACTGGGCGCCGCAATAATCACAATGCATGTCGATCTTGCCGAGCTCCTGCACCATCTCCATGACCTCTTCCTTTTCTATCTGCAACAGGGCCCCTTCGCAGCGCTCACGGGAGCAGGTGCAGCGGAAGGAGACCGCTTGCGGATCGAACACCCGCACCTTGTCCTGATGGTAGAGACGGTAGAGGATCTCTTCCGCTTCCAGACCGAACAGCTCTTCATCCTTGATGGTGCTGGTGAGCTGGGTCAGGTGCTCGAAGTCGTTGCTGTGATCTTCGCTCTGTGCGGGCAGCTCCTGCAGCATGATGCCGGCAGCGCGGGGTTCCCCTTCATGGTAACCGGTACGGATCCACAGCTTGGTCGCCAGCTGTTCGGACTGGGCGAAGTAGTGCTCCAGACAGCCAGCCAGGGTGTCGGCGTCCAGCGCTATGATGCCCTGATAGCGCTCGCCCTGCTCCGGGGTGATGGTGATGATCAGCTGGCCGTTGCCAATCAAGCTCTGCAGCTTGCCATCGCTCGGCAGCTCGCCTTCATAGCGGGCCACGCCGCGCAGCTGCTGGTTGTTGTCACCATTGATCACGGCCAGACGCACCGGGCCATCGCCCTGCAGTTGCACTGTGATGGAGCCTTCAAACTTGAGGGTCGCGGTCAGCAGGCTGGTGGCGACCAGCAGCTCGCCCAGCAGCTTTTGCACCTGCACCGGGTAGTTCTGGGCTTCCACCACGTGGCGGTAGGTGTGATCCAGCTGGACCAGCTCGCCACGTACTTCGTACTCTTCAAACAGATAGCGATACAGCAGATCTTGGTTGCTCATCATATATTCCTGAGTTCTTCGGTGAGGTAAATCGGACGCAGTGACCGCCTGTGGCCGTCACTGCGCTATCAAATCGGGGTCGGTCAGTACTGCTTGACCTTGAGCAGCTGACGCCGCTCCTGCTTGTCGGGGCGGCGCTCGGGGCTTGGGGCAAACTGGCTGTTGAAGCGGCGTGCCTCGCTGTTTTCAGCCCGTTTTTTCAAGCTTTCGGCGGTCTCTTCATAGAGCTGCTGGGCGAGCGGTGCCGATTTGCGCTGATCGCTCAAGGCCAGCACCCGCACTTCCCGCTCATCCTGCCCCTGCCAGAAGCGGATCAGCGCACCCACTTCCACCTGTTTGCCCGGTTTGCTGCGCTGACCATTGTAGTGCACCTTGCCGCCGTCAATCTGATCCCGCGCCAGCGAGCGGGTCTTGTAGAAACGGGCCGCCCACAACCACTTGTCGAGACGAACCTCAAGGGCGCTTTCCGGATGATTGGCCATGAACAGGCTCCATAACGGGGAAAAGAGGCGGTCGATTATACCAGAGCCTGGGGGCGGGATAGAAACCGGGCAACCGCCGTGCGGGGCACAAACCATGTCAAGGTGATGCAACATATGGGCAGTTTGCTGATTAACAAGGGAATGGCGCTGGTTTATCGGGTATTCATGGGGCAGGGAGGGCCTTCATACCGCGCATATAACACTGCCGCCCCTGTTGGGGGCGGCAGCGCTCACATCCATCGATCATGTCAGAGTCAGAAGTGATCGTGCTGATCCGTCTTCTTCTGGTCGTGGGGGCCTTCGCTGTGGGCGATGGCGGTGCGGATGAGATCAACCCCGGCGCGGATAATCAGCACCCCCATGTTGACCAGCTTGACGCATACCCACATGAAGGTGATGAGCAGGATCAGCTTGAGTACGGTCTGGAAGGCCTCCAGGAAGTTCTGCTCCAGCTGGGCGGTGAGGCCATTGGCACTAGTCATCAGCCAGGTGTAGACCTCGCGCACGAACGGGATACGGCTTGGCATCTCCAGCACATCCAGTGCGGCAGGGAGCGCCTGGAAGATGACGATGCTGCCGAACAGGATCAGGATGACACCGATAGCGATGCCGAGGAAAAAGCCGAACTGTCTCATGGAAGGCTCCAGCGTTTGCTGCATGAAATTGAAGATAGCCGCCAATAGTAGGGAGTGCCCTCGCTCATCGCAATCTTCCGTGCACCTCCATTGCGGCGGGAACGACGGCGATCCGGCCCCCACCATTGCCCAACTATCTGATTTCTGGGAGGCTTGTCGCCATTGTGCATAGGGAAAGCAAATTGATGTCGAGAACCCTCTTTTTACTCTTGCTGGCGCTGTTTGTCGCTCTGCCAGCCCTGAGTGCCGAATCGGCAGCCCCCACGGCGGCGGCCTGCGCCATCCGCCATCAGGATCAACTGCTGCTGGTGCAGGATCGCATCTCCTCTCGCTACAGCTTGAGTGGCGGCTATATAGATGGCGACGAGCGCCCCGAGCAGGCGGCGCTGCGCGAACTCTATGAAGAGACCGGCTTGCGGGGGGGGGTTGTGCAGGAGCTGGGTCGCTGGCAGCGGGCGGTTATCTTCGCTTGTCGCACTCTGGAACCGATTGTCGCGCAGCAAGGCGCCGCGTTTGTCTCCATCCTGAAGGCCCCCAATCTGGGTGGCGAGATCCTTAACGCCCGGCTGATCGCCATCGACCAGCTCCCCCGCGAGCAGCGCCGCTTCCCGGATCAGCTCGACTGGCTGCAAGCCAGGCTTGATCAGGTGCCGGAGAGCGAGGTGCGCTGGCAGGCCGATTTCGTGATGCAGGGCAATGCGCTGCATCAGGCCGAGATCCCGCTGATGCTGCACATGCAACAGTGGCTGGGGCCCGATGTCTGGTGGCTGTCGGTCAGCAATCTGTTTGGTTCAGGCGGCTTTCAGCTTGCCCTGATACCTTTGCTGCTCCCGCTGCTGGGGTGGCCGCGACTGCGCCAGCTGCTGTTCGCCATGCTCTGGCTCGGCTTGCTGGTGCAGGCAAGCAAGGAGGGGATCGGCTGGCCGCGCCCCTTCCATCTGCAACCTGAACTGGCAACCCAGAGTGCCCAAGGCTTTGGCATGCCGAGCGGCCATACCGCCTCGGCCTTGCTGTTCTGGGGGGCGCTGCTTGGCTGGCTCTGGCCTGCCCGGCGCGGGCTGGCCTATTCGCTGGCGCTGCTGCTGGCGCTGACCACAGGTCTGGCGCGGGTCTGGCTCGGGGTGCACTTTATCTCTGACGTAGCGGCGGGGCTGCTGATGGGCGCCATACTGCTGGCTGCTTGTCCCTGCTGGCGTACCGATGGGGGTGGGGCAGGCTGGTTGCTGCTGATTGCCGCGGCGCTGGCGCTCGGGGGAATGACCCAATCGGCCCATCTGACCGGTATCGGGCTGGTAGCGCTGGGCCTCTGGCTCGGGGGAAAGGCTGCCCTCGTTCGTGCTGGTTATCCCCCGCTGCTTACAGGGGGCGTTGTGCTGGCGGGCGGCTTGCTGATCGGTGCCGGCCTGTGGCTGTTGCCGCTGCTAACCAGTAGCTCGTTGATCATACTGCTCGGACAGTTTGTGCTCTTTTTCGGGCTGGGGCTCTGGTTGAGCGCTGGCCTCTGGTGGATACTATCTCTCTTGAAACAAGACTCTCGACCCAGGGGCGGATGCCCTGCAAGGGGAACTCTATGAATATGAAAAAAGTGGATTTGGCCAAGATAACCTTGGGGGTGCTGTTTCTCAGCCTCCTGATCATCTCCTGCTTTATGGTGCTGCGCCCCTTCCTGCCCGCACTGGTGTGGGCCACCATGATCACCATCGCTACCTGGCCACTGATGTTGATGGTGCAGCGGTTGCTGTGGGGCAAGCGTGCGCTGGCCGCTCTCTTTATGAGCCTGGTGCTATTGCTGATGTTTGTCATTCCGCTCTTTATGACACTGGCCAATGTGGCGGAGAAAGCCCCCATGCTGATCGAACTGGGGACCAATATCAGCCAGTCGCCTCCGCCCGAGCTGCTCTGGTTGCAGCAGATCCCGCTGGTGGGCGGCAAGCTCTATGACTTCTGGCAGCAAATTCTGGCGAGCGGTGGTCAGGTGCTGTTTGCCAAGCTGGCGCCCTACTTCGGTCAGACGGCGCGCTGGCTGGCTGCTCAGGCCGGTAATCTGGGCATGCTGCTGGTCCACTTCCTGCTGACGGTCGGTATCTGTGGTCTGCTCTATCACTCCGGTGAAGTGGTGGCGACCGGCATTCGCCGCTTTGCCCACCGGCTGGCCGGGGATCGCGGTGACAATGCGACCGTGCTGGCTTCCCAGGCGATCCGCGCCGTGGCCATGGGGGTGGTGGTTACTGCGCTGGTGCAATCCTCGGTGGCCGGGGTGGGGCTGTGGATCGCTGGCATCCCCTACACCATGGTTCTGGTGGTGGTAATGTTCCTGCTCATCGTCGCCCAGATAGGTCCCTTTCCGGTGCTGATCTCCTGTGTCGGTTATCTCTACTGGAGCGGTGATACTACCTGGGGCACCTTCCTGCTGGTCTGGTCGCTGATCGCCGGCACAATGGACAACTTCCTGCGTCCCTTCCTGATCAAACGCGGTGCCAATCTGCCCCTCATTCTCATTCTGGTGGGGGTTATCGGCGGCCTGCTGGCGATGGGGATCATCGGTCTGTTTATCGGCCCCGTGGTGCTGGCTGTGGCTTATACCTTGCTGGATGCCTGGATCAAGGAGGGTGACCACCAGTCAGAGGCGACCCATATCGCGGCAGCGCCCAGTATAGATTGACGGTTCTATAAAAAGACGATGCAAAGAGCCGCCCGATGGGCGGCTCTTTTGTTGATGATGACAGCGTCAGGCCAGTTGTTTCATACCTGAGCCGCAGCGGTTGTTCACAGCATCTGCTTGAGGCGATAGAGCAGGTCCAGTGCCTGGCGCGGGGTGAGCTCGTCCGGGCGCAGCGCTTCCAGCTCTTCCACCACCGGATGAGGCTGCGGGGCGAGGGTCACCGGAGCCGGGCGGCTTTCACCGGCGGCGACCGGGGTGGCGCTCTCCAGCTCATGCAGTTTGTGACGGGCCTGCTGGATCACCGATTTCGGCACCCCGGCCAACGCTGCCACTTGCAGACCGTAGGAGCGGCTGGCCGCCCCTTCCTGCACCGCGTGCATAAAGGCAATGGTGTCGCCGTGCTCCACCGCATCGAGGTGGACGTTGGCCAGCCCGCTCATCAGCTCGGGCAGGCGGGTCAGCTCGAAGTAGTGGGTGGCGAACAGGGTGTAGGCGCCAATCTTGCTCGCCAGCTGTTCGGCACAGGCCCACGCCAGCGAGAGGCCGTCGTAGGTGCTGGTGCCGCGGCCAATCTCGTCCATCAGCACCAGACTGCGGGCGGTGGCGTTGTTGAGGATATTGGCGGTCTCGGTCATCTCCACCATAAAGGTGGATCGGCCGGAGGCGAGATCGTCCGACGCTCCGATGCGGGTAAAGATGCGGTCGATGGGGCCGATGCGGGCGCTGTCGGCGGGGACGAAGGCACCGATGTGGGCCAGCAGCACGATCAGCGCGGTCTGGCGCATATAGGTGGATTTACCGCCCATGTTGGGACCTGTGATGATCAGCATCCGCCGCTCCCGCTCCAGCCGGATGGGGTTGGCGATAAAGGGATCTGTCATCACCTGCTCAACCACCGGATGGCGGCCCGCCTCGATGATGATCTGATTTTCGTCGATGAGGGTCGGGCAGCGGTAGTCGAGGGTCTCGGCCCGCTCGGCCAGGTTGGCCAGCACGTCCAGCTCCGCCAGTGCGGCGGCGGAATCCTGCAGATCGCCGAGGTGGGGCAGCAGGGCATCGAGCAGCTCTTCGTAGAGCCGTTTCTCCAGCGCCAGCGCCTGGGACTGGGCGGTGAGTACCTTGTCCTCGTACTTCTTCAGCTCATCGATGATGTAGCGTTCGTTGTTCTTGAGGGTTTGACGGCGGATGTAGTGGGCTGGCACCAGATGGCTGTTGGCGCGGCTCACCTCAATGTAGAAGCCGTGCACCTTGTTGTAGCCCACCTTGAGGGTATTGATGCCGGTCAGCAGCTTCTCCCGCTCCTCGATGCGGGCGAGGCTGGCGGTGGCGCCGTTGGCGAGATCCCGCAGCTCGTCCAGCTCCTGATTGAAGCCGTCACGGATGACGCCACCATCGCGGATTAGCACTGGCGGCACCTCCATCACCGCGCGCTCCAGCAGGTCGAGCAGCTCGGGGAAGGTGCTGGCCCGCTCGGCCAGTTGTTGCACCGCTTCGTGCTCGTTGTCCGCCAGCAGGCGCTGCAACTCGGGTAACTGGGCGAAGGCCTGACGCAGCCGGGTGAGGTCGCGCGGGCGGGCCGAGCGCAGGGCGAGACGGGCCAGCACCCGCTCCACATCACCCACCTGACGCAGCAGGTTGCCCAACTCGTCGTAGAGGTTCTGCTCGATGAGCTCCTTGATGGTGCTCTGGCGACCTTTCAGGATCACCCGATCGCGGATCGGCTGGTGGATCCAGCGCTTGAGCAGGCGGCTGCCCATGGGGGTGGCGGTGCGATCCAGCACCTCGGCCAGGGTATTTTCATAGCCACCGGCCAGATTCTGGGTCAGCTCCAGATTGCGGCGGGTGGCGGCATCCATGATGACCGCATGATCCGGCTGCTCGAGGCGCACGTTGCGGATGTGGGGCAGGGCGGTGCGCTGGGTATCCTTGACGTACTGCATCAGGCAGCCGGCGGCGCACAGGGCGGTCTCGCTCTTGTCTACGCCAAAGCCCACCAGATCCTGGGTGCCGAACTGCTGGCAGAGCAGCTTGCGAGCTGTGCCCAGCTCAAACTCCCACTCCGGACGGCGGCGCAGGCCGCGGCGACCCTCGATATGGTGCAGGAACTCGAACGATTCGGGATAGAGCAGCTCGGCCGGATTGGTGCGCTGCAGCTCTGCCAGCAGGGTCTCTTCTTTCTCGAACTGGTTGATGAAGAAGCGGCCGGAGCCGATGTCCATTGTGCCATAGCCGAAGCGGCGGCCATCGTGGTAGACGGCGGCGATCAGGTTGTCCTGGCGCTCGCTGAGCAAAGCCTCGTCGGAGACGGTCCCAGGGGTGATGATGCGAATAACCTTGCGCTCGACCGGCCCCTTGCTGGTGGCGGGATCCCCCACCTGTTCGCAGATGGCGGCGGATTCGCCAAGCTGCACCAGCTTGGCCAGATAGCCCTCGATGGCGTGATAGGGCACCCCCGCCATCGGGATGGGGCTGCCCGCCGACTGGCCACGTTTGGTCAGGGAGATATCGAGCAGTTGAGAGGCCTTGCGGGCATCGTCATAGAACAGCTCGTAGAAGTCGCCCATCCGGTAGAACAGCAGGATCTCCGGGTTCTCGGCCTTGAGGCCAAGGTACTGCTGCATCATGGGCGTGTGGGCGCTCAGATTGGCGCCGGGAGCGGAGCTGGTGGCGCCGCTGGCTTGGTGTTGTGCGGTCATGTTCTGTTCCAGAAGGGGCCTCTGCGGGCCAGTGTCTGCGGTGATGAGCCTTGAGCTTGATGACGCCATTCTACACATAAGCGCCGCGGCGGGGGAGCGGGTGTTCCGGGCGCAGCTGCTCTGCGCTATTGAAGGCATGACGCCGGTGCGGCACCGCACATTGCGGCAGGCAAGGGCGGTCTGCCGTGGTTGCGGGCGGCGCTAGCGGGATCGCATAATGTGCCCTTTCCACGAATCAGAAGGAGCTGTGATGAAACTGGACGCAGAGATAGAGCACCTCGCCATCGAGCTGGGGCGGGCCCTTGGTCAACGGGGCTGGCTGGCGGCGACCGCCGAATCCTGTACCGGCGGTGGGGTGGCTACGGCCATCACCGACATCGCGGGTAGCTCCGGCTGGTTCGATCGCGGCTTTGTCACCTACACCAACGAGGCCAAACAGCAGATGCTGGGAGTGAGCCGCGAGAGCCTTGAGCGGCACGGCGCGGTGAGCGAGGCGGTGGTGCTGGAGATGGCCCGCGGCGCGCTGGCGCACTCGTCTGCCTCCATCAGCGTTGCCATCAGCGGCATCGCCGGCCCTGGCGGAGCCACCGAGGGCAAGCCGGTCGGTACCGTCTGGTTCGCCTGGGCCGACAGCAACGGCCGTCACCACTCCCTGCTGGCCCGCTTCGATGGGGATCGCCGGCAGGTGCGCCAGCAGGCGGTGAGACAGGCCTTGTCGGGTCTGTTGGCCCTGCTCAGATAAATTGGGCTTGATACTGTATGAATAGACAGTATACTTAGCCCAACTTCATTTTTTACTCACGATTTCCAGCGGAGATTGGCATGGATCAGAACAAACAGAAGGCACTGGCGGCTGCGCTGGGTCAGATTGAAAAGCAGTTCGGCAAAGGCTCCATCATGCGTCTGGGCGACAGCAAGACCATGGATATCGAAGCCATCTCCACCGGCTCCCTCTCGCTGGACGTGGCGCTGGGGATCGGTGGTCTGCCGTGCGGTCGTATCGTCGAGATCTACGGCCCGGAATCTTCCGGTAAAACCACGCTGACCCTGCAGGTGATCGCCGAAGCCCAGAAGAAGGGCAAGACCTGTGCCTTCGTCGATGCGGAGCACGCGCTGGATCCCATCTATGCCGCCAAGCTGGGCGTCAACGTCGACGACCTGCTTATCTCCCAGCCGGATACCGGTGAACAGGCGCTGGAGATCTGCGACATGCTGGTGCGCTCCAACGCCGTTGACGTCATCATCGTCGACTCCGTCGCAGCCCTGACTCCGAAAGCGGAAATCGAAGGCGAGATGGGTGACTCCCACGTCGGCCTGCAGGCCCGTCTGATGTCCCAGGCGCTGCGCAAGCTGACCGCCAACATCAAGAACGCCAACTGCCTGTGCATCTTCATCAACCAGATCCGGATGAAGATTGGCGTCATGTTCGGCAGCCCGGAGACCACTACCGGTGGTAACGCGCTCAAGTTCTACGCCTCCGTGCGTCTGGATATCCGTCGTACCGGCGCCATCAAGGAAGGCGACGAAGTGGTCGGTAACGAGACCCGCGTCAAGGTAGTGAAGAACAAGGTGGCTCCTCCCTTCAAGCAGGCCGAATTCCAGATCTTCTACGGTGCCGGTATCTCCAAAGAGGGCGAGCTGGTTGACCTTGGCGTCAAGCACAAGCTGATCGACAAGGCGGGCGCCTGGTACAGCTACAACGGCGAGAAGATTGGTCAGGGCAAAGCCAACGTGATGAAGCTGTTCGCCGAGAACAAGGCGCTGGCTGGTGAAGTGGAAGCCAAACTGCGCGAGCTGCTGCTCTCCGGTGCCGTACCTGTCGATGACAAGGCTACACCGGTTGAGGCAGAAGAGTTCGATGCCGAAAGCGAACAAGAGTTCGAATAAGGAACAAAGGAAGGCCGGGTAGATACCCGGCCTTGTTATTTATGATGGTAGATGAATCCGTGACCGAATCGCTCGAGCCCGCCGAGCCGACCTTTGCCGAACAGCTGGCCGCAGCCCGCGGCTATGCCATGCGCAGTCTGGCCCGCCGCGAGAGTGCCGAATCGGAGCTGGCCAGACGCCTGTGCCAGCAGGGCTATCAGGAAGATGTGATCGAGGCGGTGGTCGACTATTGCCGCGGTTATAACTGGGTCAATGACGAGCGATATGGTGCCATGGCGGTGCGGGCTGGCGCCGCCAAGGGACATGGCCCGCTCAAGATCCGTTTCGACCTGCGTCGTAAGGGGCTGGATGATGGCCAGATCGATGCCGCCTTCGAGCAACCCGAGCTGGACTGGTTCGAGCTTGCCTTCGAACTGCTGGAGCGACGGGCAAAAATTGCCGATCTGGCCGATTTTAAGCTGCGGATGAAGTGGCTCAAATATCTGCTGGGGCGCGGCTTTACCCAGGATCAGGCGCGTTACGCTATCTCGGCCCTGCAGGAGCGGGAGGAGTAACGCCGCTGCGTGGCAACAGTCGTTTTACCTCTCCTTGTTGCAGGTTTTTCCTGCCGGCTCAGTAGGTTGCGAGCGCAATTCCGAAAAAGCCGCCTTTTGTTCATCTCATCCCTCTTTCTGCGCTGCTTTTTTGCCTCTCGACAGTGAAAAAAGCCACTGTGAGCAGTGGCGCTCTTTTCTGGCCCGTTTATGTGCGCTTTTTCGCCCGTGGCGGCCCTGTCCGTTTTACTTTACCCCGCAGAAAACTTACATTAATGCGGTTAAAAGTCCGTATTCGAATCAAGCAGGATTTTCCATGTATATGTCCACGTCAGAGATTCGCGCTGCGTTTCTCGAGTATTTCCGTTCCCAGGGGCACCAGGTTGTCTCCTCCAGCTCGCTGGTACCGCATAACGACCCGACCCTGTTGTTTACCAACGCGGGTATGAACCAGTTCAAGGACGTGTTCCTTGGCGCAGACAAGCGTGCCTACAATCGCGCGACGACTTCCCAGCGTTGCGTGCGTGCCGGTGGTAAGCACAACGATCTGGAAAACGTCGGCTATACCGCTCGTCACCACACCTTCTTCGAAATGCTGGGCAACTTCAGCTTCGGCGACTACTTCAAACAGGATGCCATCAAGTTTGCATGGGGTTTCCTGACCGAGGTGCTGCAGCTGCCGAAAGAGCGCCTGCTGGTGACCGTCTACGCGACTGACGATGAAGCTTTCGACATCTGGGAAAAAGAGGTCGGTGTGCCGGCCGATCGCATCGTACGCATCGGTGACAACAAGGGGGCACCGTACGCTTCCGACAACTTCTGGGCGATGGGCGATACCGGTCCGTGCGGTCCCTGCACCGAGATCTTCTACGACCACGGCGATCACATCTGGGGTGGCCGTCCCGGCTCACCGGAAGAGGATGGCGACCGTTTCATCGAGATCTGGAACGTGGTGTTCATGCAGTTCAACCGTCAGGCTGACGGCACCATGGAGCCGCTGCCCCGTCCGTCCGTGGATACCGGCATGGGTCTGGAGCGTATCTCCGCCATCATGCAGGGTGTCCACTCCAACTATGAAATCGACATCTTCCAGGCGCTGATCAAGAAAGCGGCCGAGATTGTCGGCACCACCGATCTGAGCAACCAGTCCCTGCGCGTCATCGCTGACCACATCCGCTCCTGCGCCTTCCTAGTGGCAGATGGCGTGATGCCGTCCAACGAAGGTCGTGGCTATGTGTTGCGTCGCATCATCCGCCGCGCCGTGCGTCACGGTCGCAAGCTGGGTGCGACCGATGTCTTCTTCTACAAACTGGCTGCCGAGCTGGCGGTGCAGATGAAGGATGTCGCTGCCGAGCTGATCGCCCAGCTGCCGCTGGTCGAGCGAGTGCTGCGCATCGAAGAGGAGCAGTTCGTCCGTACGCTGGATCGCGGTCTGCTGCTGCTGGAAGATGCTCTGGCCAACCTGGGCGATGCCAAGGTTATTCCGGGCGAAGTGGTGTTCAAGCTCTACGACACTTACGGCTTCCCGGCCGACCTGACTGCCGACGTGGTGCGCGAGCGCGAGATCGGCATCGACGAAGAGGGCTTCAAGGCCGAGATGGAGAAGCAGCGTGCTCGTGCCAAGGAAGCGTCCAGCTTCGGTGTGAACTACAACGAGATGCTCAAGCTCGACTTCGAGACCCCCTTCACCGGTTACAAGAGCCTGACCGAGCGCACCCGCGTGGTTGGTATCTACAAGGGTGTGGAAGAGGTGAGCGGTCTTATCGCCGGTGACGAAGCGGTCATAGTGCTGGAAGAGACCCCCTTCTACGCCGAGTCCGGCGGCCAGATTGGCGACAGCGGTACCCTGAAAGTGGACGACGGCATCTTTGCCGTGACCGACACCCTGAAAGCGGGCAAGGCGATCATCCACAAGGGTTATATGGAGTTGGGCACCCTGGAGAAAGGGGCCGAGGTTGAGGCCGTGGTGGACGCTGACCGTCGTCAGGCCATCGCCCTGAACCACTCAGTGACTCACCTGCTGCACGCTGCCCTGCGTCAGGCTCTGGGCGAGCACGTCACCCAGAAAGGTTCTCTGGTTGGAGCCGAGCGCATGCGTTTCGACTTCTCCCACTTCGAGGGGCTGACCATGGCGACCATTCGCCGGGTCGAGGAGCTGGTCAACAACCAGATCCGCGCCAACCACGAAATCACCACCCAGCTGATGGATCTGGAAGCAGCCAAGTCCGCCGGTGCCATGGCGCTGTTTGGTGAGAAATATGAAGACGACGTGCGTGTCGTGCGCATGGGCGATTACTCCACCGAGCTGTGCGGCGGTACTCACGCCAAGCGCACCGGTGATATCGGCTTCTTCAAGATCATCGCCGAGAGCGGTATCGCAGCTGGCGTGCGCCGTATCGAAGCGGTGACCGGCAAAGCCGCCATCGACTTCATGCATCAGGTTGGCGAGCAGATCGAAGAGGCTGCTGCACTGGTGAAAGGTGACCAGTTCTGCATCGCCGACAAGGTTCGCCAGATGCTGGACAAGGCCAAGATGATGGAGCGCGAGCTGGAGCAGCTCAAGGCCAAGCTGGCCGCTCAGGCCGGTAACGACCTGCTGGGTCAGGTGATCGAGATCAACGGTCAGAAGGTGCTGGTTGCGGCGCTGGAAGGGGCCGATCCGAAATCCCTGCGCGGCATGCTGGACGAGCTGAAGAACCAGATGAAGTCCGGCGTTGTGCTGCTGGCAACCTGTGCCGATGGCAAGGTCAACCTGATCGCGGGCGTCACCAACGACCTGACCGGCAAGGTCAAGGCCGGTGAGCTGGTCAATCTGGTTGCCCAGCAGGTGGGTGGCAAGGGCGGTGGCCGTCCGGACATGGCACAGGCGGGTGGTACCCAGCCTGAGGCGGTGCCGGCGGCGCTGCAATCCGTTCACTCCTGGCTGGAAGAGCGCCTGTAATCGGGCGAGGTGATCTGTGGCACTCTATGTACAGAAGTACGGCGGCACCTCGGTCGGCACACTGGAGCGGATCGAGGCGGTAGCTGAGCGGGTCGAGCAGACCCGCGCCCAGGGACACGACGTGGTGGTGGTTGTCTCCGCCATGTCGGGCGAAACCAACCGGCTGCTGGGCATGGCCCAGCAGCTGGATCCTGATGCCAACCGGCGGGAGATGGATGTACTGGTCTCCACCGGTGAGCAGGTCACCATAGCGCTGCTGGCGATCGCGTTGAACAAACGCGGTTGTCCTGCGGTCTCAATGACCGGTGATCAGGTACGGATTCACACCGATTCCGCCTATGGCAAGGCGCGCATCACCCACATCGACACCGAGCTGGTTCATGCCGAACTGGCTGCGGGCAAGGTGGTGGTGATCGCCGGTTTCCAGGGTCGTGACGAGCATAACGCCATCACGACGCTGGGCCGCGGCGGTTCGGATACCACGGCGGTTGCCGTGGCGGCGGCCATCAAGGCCGATGAGTGCCAGATCTTTACCGATGTGGATGGGGTATACACCACGGATCCGCGCATCGAGCCCAAGGCGCGTCGTCTTGACACCATCACCTTCGAGGAGATGCTGGAGATGGCCAGTCTCGGCGCCAAGGTGTTGCAGATCCGCTCGGTGGAGTTTGCGGGCAAGTACCGCGTCCCGCTGCGGGTGCTGTCGAGCTTTATCGATGGAGAGGGAACCTTAATCACATATGGAGGTGATAGGATGGAAGCTCCCCTGGTATCCGGGATCGCTTTTAACCGCAACGAGGCCAGCCTGACCATTCTGGGCGTGCCGGACAGACCAACCGTTGCCGCGCAGATCCTGAATCCGATCAGCGACGCCAACATTGATGTCGACATGATTGTGCAGAACACCCTGGGAGATGGCACCGCTGACTTCACCTTCACGGTGAATCGTGATGACTATCGCCGCGCCCGGGCGCTGTTGGAGGAGACCGCCACCGAACTTGGCGCCTCCTGCGTGCAGGGAAATGGCGAGATTGCCAAGGTCTCCATTGTCGGTGTCGGCATGTGGAACCATCCCGGTGTTGCGCGCACCATGTTCAAGGTATTGGGCGAGGAGGGGATCAACATGCAGTTGATCTCGACCTCTGAAATCAAAATCTCTGTGGTGATTGACGAGAAGTATCTGGAGCTGGCGGTGCGAGCCCTGCACGCGGCTTTCGGGTTGGATCAGGCACCGCAAGAGCAGCCCTTGGGCTAACAATCTCTGATTGATTTAGTTTCAACCATTTACCATATCGGTATCTTTGTTAGATAATGTCGCATATCGATATAAAAACAAAACAGGATACAGGAGCAAGCGAATGCTTATTTTGACTCGTCGTGTTGGGGAAACCCTGATGATTGGTGATGAAGTGACTGTCACCGTACTGGGCGTTAAAGGCAACCAGGTCCGTATCGGTGTTAACGCGCCGAAAGAGGTCTCCGTACACCGCGAAGAGATCTACCAGCGCATCCAGGCCGAGAAAGTTCCGGGCCAACCGGGCTTCTAAGCCACTTTCATGGCTGTGACAAGGCGACACCTCATGTGTCGCCTTTTGTTTTTTCTCGGCCCCTGAAATCGCCCTGCAGGGCGCGAAACTGCGGGATAAGTGCCGATATTGTTTGAATATTCCACGCTTTGACCAAATGCTGAGCGAACGCACTTTTTTCTCCAAAAAAGTGTTTGACTAAAAATCCCTGTGAAGTATTATCAGCCCCGCAAACGGAGAGGTGGCCGAGAGGCTGAAGGCGCTCCCCTGCTAAGGGAGTATGCGGCTTATACCCGCATCGGGGGTTCGAATCCCCCCTTCTCCGCCATTTGCGCCCGTAGCTCAGCTGGATAGAGTACCTGGCTACGAACCAGGTGGTCAGAGGTTCGAATCCTCTCGGGCGCACCATATTACGACTCAAGCAAGAGTCATGTGTTGACCATCAGCAAGTCGACACTTTGGAAAAGGCTTACTGATAAGTAAGCTTTTTTTATCGTTTTAAAACAGGGCGCCCGTAGCTCAGCTGGATAGAGTACCTGGCTACGAACCAGGTGGTCAGAGGTTCGAATCCTCTCGGGCGCACCATTTAAAACGACACAACGATTTATGAGCGCCCGTAGCTCAGCTGGATAGAGTACCTGGCTACGAACCAGGTGGTCAGAGGTTCGAATCCTCTCGGGCGCACCATTTTTCAAGCAGTACACAAAAGTTTGTGAGCGCCCGTAGCTCAGCTGGATAGAGTACCTGGCTACGAACCAGGTGGTCAGAGGTTCGAATCCTCTCGGGCGCACCATATTTCAAGCAGTACCAAAAGTTTATGAGCGCCCGTAGCTCAGCTGGATAGAGTACCTGGCTACGAACCAGGTGGTCAGAGGTTCGAATCCTCTCGGGCGCACCATACAGACAGCCTCGACTTCGGTCGGGGCTGTTTTTTTATGGGCGACATTTAGCTTTTTGGTACGGATCCGTGTTCGCGTTATAGCGGCTGGATCGCCTTCCAGTCTGTTCTTGCCCTCATTTCTGTCCCCTTTCTGTGATTGCGCACAGTTCTTCTGATCGTTGCACCGCCTCACTACCCTTTACCTCATCTATAGGCGCCCTGTATGCCTGCTGTTGCAACGGCAGATGCCGCGCAGCTTATCACTCAGGGTTTGGCTATCAACATCCTGCAATGTCTGCAGAGGCGTTTTGCGGACAATAAAAAAGGATGCCGCAGCATCCTTTTGTGTTGAGATATTTACTCAGCTTTTCAGCCATTTGCGAATGCGGTTGGCATCGCCGATGGGGGTGCGTTTGCCCACCGAGTTGAGCAGCACGATGGCGAGTTCTCGGCTGTCCGGTTTGGCGCGCATCACCAGACAGCGCCCTGCCTCGTCAGTGAAACCGGTCTTGGAGAGGCGTACGTCCCAATCCGGGTTTTTCACCAGCGGGTTGGTGTTATTGAACATCAGGCTGTAGGCGGGGGCACTGAAGCGCATCTCCCGGTTCTCATCCTGAGTGAACTGACGGATCAGCGGCTGACGATAGGCGGCGGCGGCCAGCTTGCCGAGATCCCGGGCGGTGGAGACGTTGCGGGTGGAGAGGCCGGTGGAGTCGTAGAAGTGGGTATTGCGCATTCCGAGCGCTCTGGCCTTGTTGTTCATGGCCCGCACGAAGGCGCTGCGGCCGCCCGGATAGTGACGCGCCAGTGCCGAGGCCATCCGGTTTTCGGAGGACATCAGCGCCAGATGCAGGGCGTCGCGGCGGGTCACCTTGGTGCCCATGCGGATGCGGGAGTGAGTGTGTTTGACCCTATCCAGATCGTTCTTGTCGACCGTGATGGTCTGGTTGAGATTCTGTTTGGCATCCAGCACCACCAGCGCTGTCATCAGCTTGGTGAGGGAGGCGATGGGACGCACCTTGGTGGCATTCTTCTGGTAGAGCGTCTTGCCCGTTTTTACATCCACGACCAGGGCGCTGCTTGAGCGTATTTCCAGTTTGGCTGGGGTGGGCGCCGCGCTGACCGCAGGCAATCCCAGCATTCCCATCAACCCGACAACCAGCGCTGCTGCGCGAATCCGACACCACATACAACCGACTCCATTCCCATCCAAAAAAAAGGCGCTAGATTCACTCATTTTTACCGCGGCTTTACAAGGGCCGAGCGGGACTATTTCTGCTATTTGCGCAAAGTTGGCGATCAAAAAAGCCCTCTGGCGAGGGCTTTCGGGTCGTGCGTTGGGCGAGGGGTCAATCCCGCGGCTGCGCGGCCCTGCGTTTGCTGATCCAGCGCCAGACCAGCGCCACCATGCCACCCGCCAGCAGGGCCACTGGCAGATAGATGATGATGTTGAAGAACTGGGTCTGGTATTCGGCGGCCAGCTTGGTGTGGCTAAGGTAGTAGCCAAACCCGACCAGCGGGCAGATCCACATGATGGAGCTGACCAGATTGACGATGAGGAAACGTCCCTGGGGCAGTTCGGTGGCGCCGACGATATAGGGGTAGGCGGTGCGCACGAAGGCGATATAGCGAGCGGTGATCAGGGTGATGATCCCGTACTTGTCCAGCAGATGGTATACCTTCTGCTGGTGTCGCTCTTCAACATGGGACATCAGTCGGTGGTAGAGCTGGGTGTGGCCAAGGAAGCGCCCTTGCATGTAACCGAGCCAGGTGCCGACAAAGGTGGCCACGATCAGCAGCGGGATCACCCCGAGAGACAATACATCCTGATAGATGAGCACGCCGGTGAGGATCAGCAGGCTGTCACCGGGCAGAAAGGCGGTAGGGATGAAGCCGTTTTCCAGTATCAGAAACGTTAAAATCACACCACAGATCATGAAGGCCATCTTGGGATCGGAAAGTGTGTTCAGGTCGTGATTCATAAAGGCGTGAGCCAGTTGGTAAAACTGCTCCATACTTGCAAACTCCGCAGGTTAGCTGGGTAGATCGGTCAAGGGCATGGCGAGCACCTTGTCGATGCGCAGACCATCCATGTCAACAATTTCCAGTTGCCACTGTTCCAGTGTTACCAGATCTCCGGTTTTTGGAACTCGACCAAGGAGCAGCATGATAAGCCCTCCGAGGGTGTGATAGTGATGTTTTTCTTCTTCTGGCAGACGAACCAGCTCCAGACAGTCCTTCAGCTCCGGTAGCGGGATTAGGCCATCGAGCAGCCAGCTGCCGTCGGCACGCTGGAATGCCCAGTTGTCCTCGCCATCCTCCTGCTGGAAATCCCCCGCCAGAGCCTCCAGCAGATCCTGCTGGGTGACCAGCCCCTGCAGCTCACCATACTCGTCCACTACCATCACCATCTGCTCGCTGTGGGTGCGGAAGTGGTTGAGCAATTCAACGCCGTTGAGGGTCTCGGGCAGCAGGCTGCACTCCTGGGTGAGGGCGGCCAGATCGATGGCCTCTCCCTTGATGTAGGCGTGCAGCACCTTGCTGACATTGATGATACCTATCAGTTCTGACAATGAGCCATCGCAGACCGGGAAGAAGCTGTGGCGATATTCCACCAGTCGTTGCAGGTTGACGGTCAGCGGCTGTGCCAGATCCAGATAACGGATATCGCTGCGCGGCACCATCATGGAAGAGAGGCTGCGCTCGTCGAGCCGAAACACGTTGCGCAGCATGGTGTGCTCGTGATCCTCGATCACCCCGGCTTCAGAGCCCTCCACCAGCATGGCGTGGATCTCCTCCTCGGTAACGTTGGCATTACCCTTCTGGTTGACTCGTAGCAGGCGCAGGGTGGTGTTGGTGGAGGCGGAGAGCAGCCAGACGAAGGGGCGGGTGAGGGTGGCGAGCCAGTGCATCGGGCGGGCCACCAGACAGGCGATACGCTCGGCATTGAGCTGGCCGAGGCGTTTGGGTACCAGCTCACCCACCACGATGGAGAGGTAGGTGACGCCGACCACCACGCTGACGGTGGCGATCAGACCGCTGCTCTTGGGGGTGAGCCCCAACTCCTGCAACCAGAGGGAGAAGGGCTGGGCCAGCAGGGATTCGCCGTAGATACCGTTGAGCAGGCCGATGCTGGTAATGCCGATCTGGACGGCAGAGAGAAAATGGGTCGGATCTTCGCCCAGTTTGAGGGCGATGGCGGCAGAGCGGCTCCCTTCATTCGCCATCTTGGCGAGGCGCGCCTTGCGGGCGGTGACGATAGCGATTTCCGACATGGCGAAGAGGCCATTAAGCAAAATCAATCCAAACAGGATCAACATTTCCATACTGCGGCAGCACTCCCTTGATTAGAAAGGTCGGGTAGAAAAGATCGCTGGCAGTGTAATGAATTCGGCCGCGATGTGCTTGTAAAAGCGGGTGATCCTGCTCGCTAATTTTATCATGCAGGCCACCGTTGTAGGTCGGCAGAAGAGGAAATGGCGCTGATCGGGAAAGAAACAGGGCGGGAAAACCCGCCCTTGGTCTCTATTTGTGCCTGCAGCCGGCGTCAGAACTGCTGGAACCAGCGCTGGATCTGGGCTGGATCCTTGCTCTGGGTCAGGGCGAGCATCAACAGTACCCGCGCCTTTTGGGGATTGAGGGTTTCGGCGGCGACGAAGCCGTACTTGGCATCATCGATCTCGGCATCCAGAGTGGTGGAGCCGGTCGGCACGCGGGCTGAGCGCACCACTCGAATCCCGTCTTTGCTCGCCTTGGCCAGAGTATCGAACAGGGTGTGGTAGAGGTTGCCGTTGCCCACCCCGGCGCTGACGATGCCGTCGAACTTGGCATCCACCATCGCCTTGGCCGGCAGATCGGTAGCGTTGGCGTAGCTGTAGACGATGCCAACCTGTGGCAGCTTGTCGAGCTTGCTCACGTCAAACGGGGTCTTGCTGGTGTGCAGGCGGGCCGGGCTACGCTGGTAGTCGATCTTGCCGTTGTGGATGTAACCGAGCGGGCCGAAGTTGGGGGAGGCGAAGGTCTGCACGCCTGTGGTGTTGGTCTTGGTGACATCGCGGGCATCCAGGACTGTGTCGTTCATCGCTACCATGACGCCACGCCCCTTGGAGGCGGGGTCAGAGGCGGTCACCACGGCGTTGTAGAGGTTCATCGGGCCGTCGGCGCTCATGGCGGTGGAGGGACGCATGGCGCCGACCAGCACCACCGGCTTGTCGCTCTTGACGGTCAGGTTGAGGAAGTAGGCGGTCTCTTCCATGGTGTCGGTGCCGTGGGTGATGACGATGCCGTCTACGTCATCCTTGGCCAGCAGCTCGTTGACCCGTTTGGCCAGCTTGAGCCACACCTCGTCGTTCATGTCCTGCGAGCCGATCTTGACCACCTGCTCACCCTGCACGTCGGCCACGTTTTTCATCTCGGGAACGGCGGCGATCAGGGTTTCGATGGCCACCTTGCCTGCCTCGTAATTGGATTGGGTCGCGGATTGTCCCGCCCCGGCAATGGTGCCGCCGGTGGCCAGAATGTGCACGTTGGGCAGCGCCATGGCCATGGGGGAGAGGGTCAGGCCAACGACGGCGGCGAGCAGGGTCTTGCGGATCGGTAGGGTCATGCTGCAAATCCTTATGGTTGGAATAATCGCAGCAAGTTTGCCCGTTTAATAACCCGGGTCTGTGATAAAACTCACCAAAAGACAGGTGAGTACAGATTTTTAACCTGTTTTATACCTCTATAGAGATAATTTAACTCGCAGAGAAACCCTTGGCTTCGATCAGGGCGATCAGCTCGGCTTTGCTCAGCTCGCTCTCGATGATGGCCTTGCTGCTGGTAAAGTCGATGGTCGCGGTGGTAACTGCAGGCTGGGCCAGCAGGGCTTTTTGCAGGCTGGCGGCGCAGCCACCACAGGACATGCCGGAGACGGTGAGTTCGATGGTCATGGGATATCTCCTCTGTTGGTAGACAGTCAGCGTAAAGCTGCCGCCCGCGGCAAGGTCAAGGGGCGATGAGGGGGTGAGGGCCAGCACATTTGTTGCTGGCTAGCCCATCAGCCCCAGGTAGTTCATCAGGGCAGCGCCCAGGCTGGTGCTGACCAGCGAACCCAGCGTGGTGGTGGCGATGATGTTCGCTGCCAGCACGCCGTCGCCCCCCATGGCGCGGGTCATCACATAGCTGGCGGCTGCGGTGGGGGTGGAGCTGATGAGAAACAGGATGCCGAGCGCCTGCGGGCTGAAATCCAGTGCCCAGGCACCAAGTACCAGCAGCAGAGGGATGCAGAACAGCCGGTTTGCCGTGGCCCAGCCAGTCAGCAGGGCGCCCCCGCGCAGGGCCTTGAGGTTGAGGCTGGCGCCGGTGCAGAGCAGGGCCAGTGGCAGGGTCATGTTGGCGAAGTAGTTGCCGGTAGTGATCACCAGTTGGGGCAACTCGATGCCGAGCAGGCCGAAGGGCAGGGCGGATAGAATGGCGATGATCAGCGGATTTTTGGCGATCCCCTTGAGGATCGGTTTGATCCCCTTGCTGCCCCCCAAGCTGCGGGTCAGGGTGATCACCGCGAGCACGTTGTAGAGCACGGTGACCGAGCCCACCAGCAGGGCGGCGGCGCCGATCCCTTCGGGCCCGTAAGCGTTTTGCACATAGGCCAACCCCATGATCCCCATGTTGCCGCGAAAGCTGCCCTGTACAAAGATCCCACGTTGACGCCGCTCCGGGATGAAGCGGGCTGCCAATACCTCAAGGATCAGAAAACCGGTGAGGGTGCCGAGCAGGCCGTAGAGGATAAGCCAGGGGCTCGGCATGGTGGAAAAATCGGTGCGCACCATGCTGAGGAACAGGAGGGCGGGCAGGGTGACCTGAAACACCAGGCGGGAGGCGGACTCGACGAAGCTGTCGGGCAACAGGCCCAGCTGCTTGAGCAAGATGCCGAGCAGCAGCACCACGCAGATGGGGCCTGTGATGGAGAGGGAGAAGAGCAGACTGGCCAGCAGATCCATGATGGGCGTCCTGTGCTGTGCCCACACACCCTGACGGCGGGGCAAAAAGGGCATTCTAACGCCATGGGCTTGTATTCACAGGGGTTAATCACAACAATGTGGGCAATTCCACCGCCTAGCCTCCTGTGAGCCAATTCATGGACAAGAAACTGACCATCCTCGATATCGCCAGACTGAGTGGCGTCGGCAAGTCGACCGTCTCCCGGGTGCTCAATCAGGATCCCAAGGTGAAGCAGGAGACCCGCGAGCGGGTGGAGCAGATCATCGCCAAACATAGCTTCGTGCCGAGCAAGTCGGCGCGGGCCATGCGCAGCCAGAGCCAGCAGGTGGTGGGGATCATCGTCTCGCGGCTCGACTCCAGCTCGGAGAATCAGGCGGTGCGCGGCATGCTGGAGACCCTCTACCAGCGTGGCTACGATGCTGTGCTGATGGAGAGCAAGTTCTCCCCCGCCAAGGTGCAGGAGCATCTGGCGGTGCTGGAGCGGCGCGGAGTGGATGGCATTATCCTGTTCGCCTTCAATGACTTGGACTATGCCGCCATGGCGCCGCTGAAAGAGAAGCTGGTGCTGGTCGCCCGTGAATACCCCGGTTTCTCCTCGGTCTGCTTCGACGACGCCGGTGCGGTGCGCACCATGCTGGCGCAGCTGGCAAGCCGTGGCGCTCGCGACATCGCCTATCTGGGGGTGGATGCCTCGGATCTCACCACCGGCCAGCGCCGCCTCGACGCCTATCTCGCTTACTGCGCAGAGCAAGGGTTGCGCCCGCGCAGCGCCCTCGGTGATCTCAGCCTGCAGAGCGGCTACCGGCTGGCGGCCGAGCTGCTTACCCCTTCCACCCAGGCGTTGGTCTGCGCCAGCGACACCCTCGCCATCGGTGCGGCAAAATACCTTCAAGAACAAGGGCGTAGCGAGGTACTGGTGACCGGCCTTGGCAACAACCCCATGCTCAGCTTCCTCTTCCCCAACGCCCTCACTCTCGATCTTGGTTACAAAGGGGCGGGGGAGCAGGCGGCGCGTCAGCTGCTCGGCCAGATTGAGCAGGCTCAGCCTCCGTTGGTGACAATCGCCCCCTGCCGAACCCTGTGAGCCCCATCACTCCGGACTGAACAAAAAGTGTGCTTTTTGTGACGCTGGCCACGAATTGGGAACGTTCCCATTTCGATCTGGCCAGATTGTCGGCATGCTAAATGGGAACGATACCAAAAACGCTCCGGCCGACAGACTGGCTCAAAAGGGCGATACAGACCACTATTCAATGGCGTCACAGAGGGAAGACCCATGTCCAAGATCAACGCACAGCAGCTTGCCACCCTGATCGACAAGATCGGCGGCAAGGAGAACATCGCCACCGTCAGCCACTGCCTGACCCGGTTGCGCTTCGTCCTGAACGATCCGGCCAAGGCCGACAGCAAGGCTATCGAAACCATCCCGGCGGTGAAGGGAAGCTTCACCCAGGGCGGTCAGTTCCAGGTGGTGATCGGCAACGAGGTAGAGCAGTGGTACAAGGCGCTGACCGAGCAGCTCGGCGTCAGCGGTGGCAGCAAGGAGACCGCCAAGCAGGCGGCACGCCAGAACATGAACCCGCTGGAGCGGGGCATCTCCCATCTGGCGGAGATCTTCGTACCGCTGCTGCCTGCCATCATCACCGGCGGTCTGATCCTGGGCTTTCGCAACGTCATCGGCGACATCAAGATGTTCGACGATGGTACTCACACCCTCACCGAGATCAGCCAGTTCTGGGCTCAGGTACACGCCTTCCTCTGGCTGCTGGGCGAGGCGATTTTCCACTTCCTGCCGGTCGGTGTTTGCTGGTCTGCGGTTAAGAAGATGGGCGGCTCCGAGATCCTCGGTATCGTGCTCGGTATCACCCTGGTCTCCCCGCAACTGATGAACGCCTACGGCATCGGTCAGCAGACTCCCGAGGTGTGGGACTTCGGCCTGTTCGTGATCCAGAAGGTGGGTTATCAGGCCCAGGTCATTCCGGCGCTGCTGGCGGGTGTCTTCCTAGCCTGGGTTGAGACCAACCTCAAGCGGATCATTCCGGCCTATCTCTATCTGGTGATTGTGCCGTTTGTCTCGCTGCTGCTGGCAGTGATCGTGGCTCACGCCTTTATCGGCCCGTTCGGTCGCTGGATTGGTGATGGTGTCGGTTTCGCGGCCAAGGCTGCCATGACCGGCTCCTTCGCTCCTATCGGCGCCGCCCTGTTCGGATTCCTCTACGCACCGCTGGTCATCACCGGCATCCACCACACCACCAACGCGGTGGATCTGCAGCTGATGCAGAGCATGGGCGGCACCCCGATCTGGCCGCTGATCGCGCTCTCCAACATTGCGCAGGCTTCTGCGGTCGTTGGCATCATTCTGATTAGCCGCAAGGAGAACGAGCGGGAGATCTCGGTGCCTGCTGCCATCTCCGCCTACCTCGGGGTGACCGAACCGGCCATGTACGGAATCAACCTCAAGTACAAGTTTCCCATGTTGTGCGCCATGGTGGGGTCCAGCCTTGCCGCCCTCATCTGCGGTTTCGCCGGGGTGATGGCCAACGGCATCGGGGTAGGCGGCCTGCCCGGCATCCTCTCCATCCAGCCGCAATACTGGGCGGTGTTTGCCATCGCCATGCTGGTCGCCATCGTGGTGCCGGTGGTGCTGACCTTGCTGGTCTACAAGCGCCAGCAAGCCGCTGGCAAGTTGGCCCAAGCCAGCGCCTGACAATGATTATCAGGGCGACCCGCGGGTCGCCCTCTCCATTTCATATTCGAGACAAGAGAAAGACCCATGAGCCAAACACCCTGGTGGCAGAGTGCCGTGATTTACCAGATTTACCCCAAGAGCTTTCAGGATTCCGCTGCCCGTGGCACCGGCGATCTCAAGGGGATCATGGCCCGCCTCGACTATCTCAAGACCTTGGGCGTCGATGCCCTCTGGCTGACCCCGGTTTACGTCTCCCCGCAGGTGGACAACGGCTACGACATCGCCGACTACCTTGCCATCGACCCCGCCTACGGCACCATGGCAGATTTCGAGGCGCTGCTGGCCGCCGCCCATGAGCGCGACATCCGCATCGTGATGGATATCGTGGTCAACCACACCTCCACCGAGCACGCTTGGTTCAAGTCGGCGCTGGGGGATAAAAACAGCCCCTACCGCGACTACTACATCTGGCGCGATCCGGTGGATGGCGGCGTGCCCAACAACTGGCAATCCAAGTTTGGCGGCAGCGCCTGGGAGCTGGACTCAGCCACCGGTCAGTACTACCTGCACCTGTTTGCCCGCGAGCAGGCGGATCTCAACTGGGAAAATCCTGCAGTGCGCGCCGAGGTGAAGAACATCATCCACTTCTGGGCCAAGAAGGGGGTCGATGGGTTCCGCCTCGACGTCATCAACCTTATTTCCAAGGATCAGGCGTTCCCGAACGACGAAATAGGCGATGGCCGCCGTTTCTACACCGATGGGCCGCGCATCCACGAATTTTTGCAGGACGTAAGCCGCGACGTGTTTGCTCCGGTGGGCGCCATGACGGTGGGGGAGATGTCCTCTACTTCGCTGGAGCACTGCCAGCGCTATGGCGCCCTCGATGGCTCCGAGCTCTCCATGGTGTTCAACTTCCACCATCTGAAGGTGGATTACCCCAACGGCGACAAGTGGACCAAGGCGCCGTTCGACTTCCTCGAACTCAAGCGCATCTTCAACCACTGGCAGAGCGGTATGCACGGCAAGGGGTGGTCGGCGCTGTTCTGGTGCAACCACGATCAGCCGCGCATCGTCTCCCGTTTCGGCGATGAGGGCGAGCATAGAGTTGTAGCCGCCAAGATGCTGGCCAGCACGCTGCACGGTCTGCAAGGCACCCCTTACATCTATCAGGGGGAGGAGATCGGCATGACCAACCCCGGTTATCAGCGCATCAATGACTATCAGGATGTAGAGAGCCGCAACATCTTCGCCATCAAGCAGGCGGAAGGGATGAGCGAGGCCGAGATCCTCGCGATTCTGGGTGCCAAGTCCCGCGACAACTCGCGTACCCCGATGCAGTGGAGCGCCGCCCCCAACGCCGGTTTTACTGCAGGCAATCCGTGGCTCAAGCCTGCCGCCAACTATCCCGAGATCAATGCCGAGGCGGCGCTGGCCGACCAGAACTCGGTGTTCTGGCACTATCGGGATCTTATCGCCCTTCGCAAGGCGCACCCCATCTTCACTCTGGGGGATTATCAGGAGCTGCTGACCGGGCACCCGCAGATCTGGGCCTATGCCCGCCGTGCCAACGGTCAGACCCTGCTGGTGGTGAGCAACTTCTACGGCGAGCCGGTGGAGTTTGCCTTGCCTGCCGAGCTGCAAAGCGGGCAAGGTCGGCTGCTGCTCGGCAACTACCCCGATAGTCCAGCTCAACCGCAATCGGGTATGCTGCGCCCTTATGAATCCCTGATCTGGCTGATGGAGTAGTGGATGAGCGAGGAAATGGTTGCAGCTGAACAGCAGCATGCGCGTGGTGCCGAGTGGCAGAAGATGGTGGCCGGTGATCCCTATGATGCGGGGGATCCCGAGCTGAAAGCGGCGCGCGAGCGCTGCCGCAAGCTCTATCACACCTTCAACACCAGCTGGCAGGAGAAACCGGCGCGGGATGCTTTGCTGCACGAGCTGCTCGGTAGCCGCGGCCAGGAGTGCGCCATCAACCCGCCGTTCTTCTGCGACTATGGCGCCAATATCTTCGTCGGCGAGAACTTCTACGCCAACGTGGGCTGCACCATCCTCGACGTCTGCGAGGTGCACATCGGCGACAACGTGCTGCTGGCGCCCGGGGTGCAGATCTACACCGCCGCTCACCCGGTGGCGGTGGCGCCACGTATCAAGGGTGTCGAGTTCGGCAAGCCGGTGCTGATCGGTCACAACGTCTGGATCGGCGGCAGCGTCGTCATCTGTCCCGGTGTCACTATAGGTGACAACAGCGTTATAGGCGCAGGCTCGGTGGTGACCAAAGATGTGCCCGCCAATGTGGTGGCGGCTGGCAACCCTTGCAAGGTGCTTCGGCCGATGACGGCACAGGAGCTTGAAGGTGTCATCCAGCGGTGAACAGGGACCATGAATGCTATTGCTATCTGATTGATAGAAAAGCGACTTTCAGATTGTTTTGCATTCAGTGCTTATGTTCGGGGCCGCTTGGTCGATACTGTTGAGTGCAGGAGGAACCCTATGGATATATCAAGTTCTGCAAATGCGTCGTTTGGTTCTGCTCTGATGACGGCCAGTCTGGCCAAGAAACAGCAGACCCAAGAGGGCGAAGCTGCGCTGAAGCTGCTGCAAAACGCAGCGCAATCAGCGCCGGTTGCACCGACATCGGCCAGCGCTTCTCTGGGAAGCAAGATCGATATTCGCGTCTGACCCTAATGAAAAAGCCCCCATCTCGCGATGGGGGCTTTTTTATCTCTGCGATTTGCGGGATCAGACCGGGAAAGGAGCCGGCGCCTCGAAGGTCATCCGTTCCCCGCTGCGGGGGTGGCTGATGGTCAGCATGGCCGCATGCAGGTAGAGATGGGGGGCAGCCGCCAGCGCATCCGGATGGGCATAGAGGTTGTCACCCAGGATCGGATGCCCCAGCTCCAGCATATGGACGCGCAACTGGTGCGAGCGACCTGTGATGGGAGTCAGCTTGATCAGGCTGTTGCCGTTCTCCACTTTCAGTTTTTCCCACAGGGTCAGGGCGTGACGCCCCTCCTCGTGATCCACCTTCTGCTTCGGGCGGTTGGGCCAGTCGACGCAGAGCGGCAGGTCAACCTGTCCCGACTCTGCTTCCGGCTCACCCCACACCCAGGCGAGGTAGTGCTTCTCGGTCTCCCGCTCGCGAAATTGTCGGCTCAGCTCCCGATGAGAGTTGGGATTGAGAGGAATGACGATGACGCCAGTGGTGGACATGTCGAGGCGATGAGCTGCCGCCGCCTTGGGGTGCTGTTGTTTCACCCGATGCAGGACGCTGTCTTCATTCTCGGGGCCGCGCCCGGGGACGCTTAGCAGGCCAGTGGGCTTGTTGACCACCATGATGTCCTTGTCCTTGAACAGGATATCGAGCCAGGGTTCCAGAGGCGGTGAGTATTCAAACATAAATGTCTCGCATCAGAAGGTGGGGGCAAGCCCCCATCAGTTATGGGTAACCACGACAAAGCGGCCTTGGGTATCCAGTTTGAGCTGGGTCTGGCCGCTGTCGGTCGGTACCTTGTCAGTTATGGGTAACCACGATAAAGCGGATGGCATCCAGCTTGAGTTGGGTCTGATCGATCAGGTGGTGCAATTCTGCCTGCAGATTGCGCAGATAATCCAGTTCGCTGTCGCGCACGTTCGGGTTGACCGCCTTGAGCGCTTCCAGACGATCCAGATCCTGCTGCAGGGTCTGCGCCATCTGGGCGCGGGCCTTGTCGACAATCCCGGCTTTCAGCTCTTCGGCAATGGCCTGGCCCTTGCCAATCAGACCGTGGATCACCGGCTGGGATGCAGTCACGAGCTTGCTGCCGAGGTGGCGGTTGACTGGAGTCAGCTGACGGTTGAAGGCATCGAACGCCACCTTCTCACCCAGATTCTGGCCGTTCTTGTCCATCAGCAGACGGATCGGCGTCGGCGGCATGAAGCGGTAGAGCTGGGGATGGGCTGCAGACTCGGCAACGAAGATCAGCTCAAGCAGGATGGAGCCGATGGGCAGCGCCTTGTTCTTGAGCAGTGCGACCGAGGTGGCACCGATCTCGGAGCCCAGGATAAGATCGATACCGCCGCGCATCATGGGGTGATCCCAGGAGAGCAGCGCCATGTCATCCCGCGACAGGGCGGTGTTGCGATCGAAGGTGATGGTCATGCCATCTTGCGGCAGGCCTGGGAAGCTGGAAACCAGCATATGATCACCGGGAGTCAGCACCAGCGCGTTCTCGCCACGGTCATCCTGATTGACGCCGATCTCGTCGAACATCTTGAGGGCAAAGGAGATCATGCCGGTGTCGTCATCTTCGGCGGCCAGCTTGTCGACCAACTGCTGGGCGGCGGCGCCACCGCTGGAGTGGATCTCCAGCAGGCGATCGCGGCCCTGCTCCAGTCGGGCCTTGAGCGGCTCGTGCAGTTCGCGGGTCTTGACCAGCAGGACGTCGAGTGCCGCCTGATCGCCGGTGTTGGCGGCCAGCAGCTCGAACAGCTCTTCACGTACCGCTTCGAATACCGGGCGGGCAGTCGGGCAGGTCTGCTCGAACGCGTCCAGACCATCGTGATACCAGAGCTGCAGGGCGCGCTGGGCAGTCCCTTCCAGATAGGGAACGTGGATCTCGACGGTATTCTTCTGACCGATACGATCCAGTCGGCCGATACGTTGTTCCAGCAGATCCGGATTGAGCGGCAGATCGAACAGCACCAGATGACTGGCAAACTGGAAGTTGCGTCCTTCTGAACCGATCTCGGAGCAGAGCAGCACTTGGGCGCCACCCTCTTGCTGGGCGAAATAGGCGGAGGCCTTGTCCCGCTCGAGGATCGACATCCCTTCGTGGAACACGGCACCACGGATCCCTTCACGGGTACGCAGCGCCTCTTCCAGCGCGATGGCGGTCGCCGCTTCGGAGCAGATCACCAGCACCTTCTGCTGGCGGGCTGAGAGCAGCAGCTCCAGCAACCATTCTACGCGCGGGTCGAACTGGGTCCAGGTGGCGTTGTCGCCTTCGAACTGCTGGAAGATCTTCTCGGGATAGAGGTAGCGCAGGGCACGGGTCTGCAGATCGCCACCGTTACCACCCATCATGCCCATCACCTTGATGGCAGTCTTGTACTGCTCCGGCAGCGGCATAGGGTAGACGTTGAGGTGACGCTCGGGGAAGCCCTGAATATTGGCGCGGCTGTTACGGAACAGCACCCGGCCGGTGCCGTGCTGGTCCAGCAGCTTGGCGACTGCCTGCTGGCGGGCCTCAGCATCGCTCAAGTCCAGCCCTTCCAGCTGGCTGGCGAGGATCTGTCTGGCTTCATCGCTCAGGGTCTCGCCATCCAGCAGCTCCTGCGCTGCGCTGGCGACCTGACCATAGGCCTGCTCCTCGGCGAGGAAAGCCTCATAGTCGTAGAAGCGCTCCGGGTCGAGCAGGCGCAGACGGGCAAAGTGGCTCTGGTGGCCCAGCTGATCCGGGGTAGCGGTCAGCAGCAGTACGC
>NZ_CP077210.1:4220000-4430000 GCF_019047065.1 Aeromonas sp. FDAARGOS 1414
GGTGAAAGTGCGTAGGTGGTGTTTCTAGGCAAATCCGGAGACACAACACTGAGACACGAGACGAACACACTACGGTGTGGAAGCCATTGATGCCCTGCTTCCAGGAAAAGCCTCTAAGCTTCAGATTACAAGTCATCGTACCCCAAACCGACACAGGTGGTCGGGTAGAGAATACCAAGGCGCTTGAGAGAACTCGGGTGAAGGAACTAGGCAAAATAGAACCGTAACTTCGGGAGAAGGTTCGCTCTTGATGGTGAAGTCCCTTGCGGATGGAGCTGTCGGGAGTCGCAGTGACCAGATGGCTGGGACTGTTTATCAAAAACACAGCACTCTGCAAACACGAAAGTGGACGTATAGGGTGTGACACCTGCCCGGTGCCGGAAGGTTAATTGATGGGGTTAGCGCAAGCGAAGCTCTTGATCGAAGCCCCGGTAAACGGCGGCCGTAACTATAACGGTCCTAAGGTAGCGAAATTCCTTGTCGGGTAAGTTCCGACCTGCACGAATGGTGTAACCATGGCCATGCTGTCTCCACCCGAGACTCAGTGAAATCGAATTCGCCGTGAAGATGCGGTGTACCCGCGGCTAGACGGAAAGACCCCGTGAACCTTTACTACAGCTTGGCACTGAACATTGAACCTACATGTGTAGGATAGGTGGGAGGCTTTGAAGGCGTGACGCCAGTTGCGCTGGAGCCGTCCTTGAAATACCACCCTTGTATGTTTGATGTTCTAACGCAGGGCCCTGAATCGGGCTCGCGGACAGTGCCTGGTGGGTAGTTTGACTGGGGCGGTCTCCTCCCAAAGAGTAACGGAGGAGCACGAAGGTTGGCTAATCCTGGTCGGACATCAGGAGGTTAGTGCAATGGCATAAGCCAGCTTAACTGCGAGACGGACAGGTCGAGCAGGTACGAAAGTAGGTCATAGTGATCCGGTGGTTCTGAATGGAAGGGCCATCGCTCAACGGATAAAAGGTACTCCGGGGATAACAGGCTGATACCGCCCAAGAGTTCATATCGACGGCGGTGTTTGGCACCTCGATGTCGGCTCATCACATCCTGGGGCTGAAGTCGGTCCCAAGGGTATGGCTGTTCGCCATTTAAAGTGGTACGCGAGCTGGGTTCAGAACGTCGTGAGACAGTTCGGTCCCTATCTGCCGTGGGCGTTGGATGATTGAAGGGAGTTGCTCCTAGTACGAGAGGACCGGAGTGAACGAACCTCTGGTGTTCGGGTTGTCACGCCAGTGGCACTGCCCGGTAGCTAAGTTCGGAATCGATAACCGCTGAAAGCATCTAAGCGGGAAGCGAGCCCTGAGATGAGTCATCCCTGACCCCTTGAGGGTCCTAAAGGGCCGTTGGAGACCACAACGTTGATAGGCGGGGTGTGTAAGTGCAGCGATGCATTGAGCTAACCCGTACTAATTACCCGTGAGGCTTAACCATACAACACCCAAGAAGTGTTCTAAGGCTTGTAGCGAATGAACGAACTACTCAAATTCAGTGGTAATGACAAAGCAAACTAGCCAAGTTGTTATTCACATCAGCTTTCCAAGATTGAAGAATTTGCCTGGCGGCCATAGCGCCGTGGAACCACCTGATCCCATGCCGAACTCAGAAGTGAAACGCGGTAGCGCCGATGGTAGTGTGGCATTCGCCATGCGAGAGTAGGACACTGCCAGGCACCCAATTAAACGGTGATGTGAAGAATCACGTCACTGGCTGCGAGGATGACACCTCATAAGAAGCGGCAAATGATTTAGCGCAAGCTAACCGAATGCGGAGCGGTAGTTCAGTCGGTTAGAATACCGGCCTGTCACGCCGGGGGTCGCGGGTTCGAGTCCCGTCCGCTCCGCCACTAATTTGAAGGCCTTCCCTGATGGGAAGGCCTTTTTGCTATGGGCGGTTTTTGCCCATAAGTCCCACTAGTTTGCACACCAGAACCAACACAAA
This sequence comes from Aeromonas sp. FDAARGOS 1414, assembly GCF_019047065.1. Lineage (NCBI taxonomy): Bacteria > Pseudomonadati > Pseudomonadota > Gammaproteobacteria > Aeromonadales > Aeromonadaceae > Aeromonas > Aeromonas sp. FDAARGOS 1414. The sequence goes on from NZ_CP077210.1 coordinate 4,221,948, forward strand.
GCCCAGTCTCACGACCGCGCGTTGGTGTTTTTAGCGTGTTAAACAGCCAGTATTAGCATTTATCTGCAGGAAGAGAACTAAAAATCCTGTCATTTCCTCCATTTTCTATCTATATCAAGCCCTTATCTGATGGATTACTGGCTATTTTAACTGGTTTACTTTTGGCCAAACTCTGTTCATGGCGCGCGATTAGGGTTGTATCTCGCTTATAACTCGGTAGAGTAAGGGCATCTTGAGTTTGCCTGTCCCGCGCCGAGTTTGCCGGGTTCCAGGTGTAACTTGGCCAGTTTTTATCAACCTTAAGTCAGTGGTATCGATATGGAACAAGTAAACAAGTCCACCTTCAGCGATGTACTGGAATATGTGCGTATGTCCCGTCGCCAGAACAAACTCAAGCGTGAAATTGCGGATAACGAGAAAAAGATCCGTGACAACCAGAAGCGCGTGCTGCTGCTCGACAACCTGAGCGACTACATCAAGCCGGGCATGAGTATTGATGATGTGCAGGCGATCATCGCCAACATGCGTGCCGACTATGAAGAGCGCGTGGATGACCACATCATCAAGAACGCCGAGCTTTCCAAAGAGCGTAAAGAGCTGAGCACCAAACTGAAGGGCATGAGCTCTCACAAATAAGCGTTGCGCTTTCGCTTAAGAGACACCGGCCACTGGCCGGTGTTTTGTTATCAGCTCTGATCTCTGCCACTCCTGCAACAATCGGCTCCCCTTTTTAGAATTGCCCTGTTACCATCACTACAAAGCGGTCAATAGTTTCAAGCCATTGACTTGAAAAGACTAAGCTTGAGTGAAACACAATAAATTGCGCAACCATGGTGGGGCTGATATGGGCGCATCAGAACAGACGGATTTGACACAAGTGGCATCTCAAGATTCATCTGTCCAGACCTCGGACGGGAACCCAAAGCGCAAGCGTCGTCCCTGGTGGCGTTGGCTGTTCTGTTTTCTCTTTTTATTGTGCCTGGGGGCGGTGATCGCTCTGGTTGGCTATGAGATGAAAACCTCGAAGCTGCAATCTCAGGAGATCTCCCGCTATGCCGCCAAGCTCACCTATCAGGTCGAGCCAGGCCAGAGCAAGCAGATCGCTTTCCCTGAGGATGGCCCGTTCGACAAGCGGCTCGGCTATGTGCAACTGCCGATGATGCAGGAGCGTTTGCTTCAGCGGGGCTATGAAGTCAGCAAGCAGGTGCATTTCTCCGACGCGCTCTATGACTACGCCAGTCGTGGCTTCTTCGTGCCCTATACCGAGAAGGTGCAGGCTGGCCTGACGTTGCACGATTGCCGCGCAGAACCTTTCTATCAATTCAAGTATCCGACCCATCACTATCCGGATTTTGACTCCATTCCGCCTCTTGTCATCCAGTCGCTGCTCTTTATCGAGAACCGCGACTTGCTGAGCAACGAAGAGCCGTTGGCCAACCCGGCGGTCGACTGGCCCCGTTTTGCCAAGGCCGCGCTCTCTCAAGTGGGCAAGGCGCTCGATATGCAGGATCAATCTGCCGGTGGCAGTACCCTGGCGACCCAGGTGGAGAAGTATCGCCACTCGCCGGATGGCCTGACCCTGTCGCCGACCGAGAAGATCCGTCAGATGGCCTCTGCCAGCGTGCGGGCTTATCGTCTCGGGCCGGAAACCCTCGAAGCGCGCAAACTGGTCGCCTGGGCCTACCTCAACTCGGTACCGCTCTCGGCTGCGCCGGGATATGGTGAAGTGCATGGTCTGGGAGATGGTCTCTGGGTCTGGTTTGGTGCCAATGTTGATGACGTGAACCGTCTTCTGGACCCCGCCCGCAACCAGAACACACCGCTGGCCGAACAGGGGCTTGCCCTGCGTCAGGTCGTCTCGCTGATGATTGCGCACCGCCGTCCCTCTTACTATCTGGCTCAAGGGCGAGAGGCATTGGCTACCCTGACCGACAGCTACCTGCGCCTGTTTGTGCAGGAGGGAATGATCACGCCACCTCTGATGGAGGCGGCGCTCAAGGCCAAGATTACGTTTCGTGACTTCCTGCAGTCCCCGGCTATCACCCGGGTGAACAACAACAAGGGGTTGCAGGTTGCCCGTACTCGCCTGAGCCGTCAGCTCGGAGTACAGCTCTATGACCTCGACCGGATGGATCTGACCGCCGATACCAGCCTCAACATGCCGTTGCAGAACGAAATCTCCCGTTATCTGCAACAGCTGGCCGACCCGACGTTTGCCGCTCAGGTAGGGCTGTTTGGTGAGCGCCTGCTCTCGCCGGAGAAGACCGGCGATGTGCGCTACAGCTTCACCCTGTTCGAGAAGTCGCCGGATGGGTTCAAGGTGCGGGTACAGACCGACAACACCGATCAGCCGTTCGATATCAACGAAGGCTCCAAGCTGGAGTTGGGCTCAACCGCCAAGTTGCGGGTACTGACTACCTATCTGGAGATCGTGGCCGAGCTGCACGACAACTATGCCGGGATGCCGGTCGAGAATCTGCGCAAGCTGGCTGCCGTCTCTCAGGACAACCTCAGCCGTTGGGCCATCTCCTATCTGATGACGGCTCAGGACAAGAGCCTGCCTGTGATGCTGGAAGCGGCGCTGGATCGCAAATACTCCGCCAGCCCCAACGAAGGGTTCTTTACCGGTGGCGGCATGCACACCTTCAACAACTTCCGCCGCGAGGATAACAATCGCATTCCGACGTTGCGTGACTCTTTGCGTGAGTCGATTAACTTGCCCTTTGTACGGCTGATGCGCGATATCGTGCGCTACAGCCTCTACAAGGAGGGCAACCGTGCCCAGTTGCTGAAGGACGACAAGGATCCCCGTCGTCAGGAGTATCTGGCCAAATTTGCCGACAAAGAGGGCCAGACCTATCTGCTGCGCTTCTGGCGCAAATATCGCGGCAAGACTCCCGAGGAGCAACTCGATACCTTCCTCGACGGTCTAAAGCCGAGTGCGGTACGTCTGGCGGCGGTTCACCGCTACCTGATGCCGGAAGCCAGCGAAGCCGCATTTGCTGCCTTCCTGGCGGAGCGGTTGCCGCGAGAAAGGCTGAGTGCCAAGCGGATTAATCAGCTCTACGTCAGCTATGGCCCGGGCAAGTATTCACTACCGGATCAGGGCTACATCGCCCGGGTTCACCCGCTGGAGCTGTGGTTGCTGGCCTATCTCAAGGAGTTCGACAAGGCCACCTTTGCCGATGCGGTGGCAGCCAGTCGTGACGAGCGGCAAGAGGTCTACAGCTGGCTGTTCAAAACTCGCCATCGCAGTGCCCGTGATAGCCGGATCCGCACCATGCTGGAGGTTGAAGCCTTCCTCGATATCCATCAGCGCTGGGCCAAGCTCGGTTATCCGTTCGACCATCTGGTGCCTTCGCTGGCGACCGCGTTGGGTAGCTCCGGCGACCGCCCGGCAGCACTGGCCGAGCTGATGGGGATTATCCAGAATGGCGGTATCCGCTCGCCAACCTTGCGTATCGAGCACCTCTCGTTTGCCAAGGGAACGCCCTTCGAGACCGAGTTTGAGCCGCAGCACACCGAGGGAACCCGGGTGATGCCAGCAGAGGTGGCGGCCGCCCTGCGCAGTGCGCTCTCCAAGGTCGTTGAAGGGGGCACGGCAAGACGTATAGCTGGTGCCTTTACCCTGCCGGATGGCACTGTGCTGCAGATGGGGGGCAAGACCGGGACTGGGGATAACCGCATCGAAACTGTGGGTCGTTATGGCAACGTGACCAGCTCGCTGGCGCGCAACCGCACCGCGACCTTCGTTTTCTATCTGGGTGAGGATCACTTCGGTACCCTGACCGCCTATGTACCGGGTAGCCAGTCTGATAAGTTCCGTTTCACCTCGGCGCTGCCGGTACAGGTGCTCAAGGGGATGGCTCCCCTGCTGACGCCTTACCTGCAACCGGGCTCCCATACCCAGTGTCTGGCGAACCAGTGATGCGCACGAATTACCGCTCATCACGCAGATAACTGACCAGAAAAAACGGGGAGGCTGACAGCCTCCCCGTTTTTATTTCCTTATCGGACGCAGCAGCGCTCGATTGCGATCAGGCGTTCAGTACGAACTGCTCGATCACCTGAGCCACACCATCTTCATCGTTGCGGGCAGTGGTGTGCTGGGCGAGCGCCTTGATCTCGTCGGTGGCATTGCCCATCGCCACACCGAGGCCTGCGTATTCGATCATGTGGCGATCGTTGCCCGCATCCCCGACGCAGATCACCTGAGCGGCGGTCAGGCCAAGGTGCTCGGCCAGCGCGGCCACGCCGGTTCCCTTGTTGCTCTGTTTGTTCATGAACTCGAGGAAGAAGGGGGCGCTCTGTACCACGGTATAGTGCTCATAGAGCTCTGCAGGCAGTCGCTCGATGGCGCGGGAGAGCTGGGGCGGCTCGTCGATCATCATCACCTTCATGATCTGCTCGTCGGCAGGCAAGGTGGCGAAGTCGATCAGATTGATCGGCATGCCGATAAGGCGAGATTCGTGCTCGGTGTAGGTGCTGACACGGGGACTGATCAGGCCGCGGGTGACCGAGAAACCATGGACGTTCACTTCCAGCTCATCAGCCAGTTTGGCGACGGCGCTGGCGTCACTGCCGGTCAGCAGTTGGCTGCGGATGATGCGCTGATCGGCCACCTGCTGCACCAGGGCGCCGTTGTAGCAGATGACGTAGTCATGCTCTGTGGTGAGGCCGAGCTCTTCCAGATAGCGGCTCATCCCTTCCAGCGGGCGGCCGGAGGCCAGCACTACGGTTACCCCTTTGGCGCGCGCGGCACTGATGGCGGCGTGGGTGCGGGGAGTAATCTGGCCCTGCGGGTTGAGCAGGGTGCCATCCATATCCAATGCGATCAGCTTGTACATCTCTCACTACCTGAGTCTGGCTGGCCCGCCCGGTGGGGCCAAGGAAGTGGCGAGTGTAGCGAAAATCGACGGCGGGATCACGGTCGATGCGGATGGTTCACCTAGCTGTGCCCCTCGTAAGGGGTCATCTCCAGCTGCTCGTCGTGAATAGTCAGGCGGGTAGGGCCTCGGGTGATGGTGACTTTGCGTTTGAAGCAGGCCATCTCGACCTCGATGCCGGAGAACAGATGCTGGGTGGCGATCACCTCCATTTGTGCCATCAAGCTCTGCATCTCTTCATGGTTTGTCGTGATCTGTTCGTGGATGAGGGTCAGCTCTGCCAACTGGTGATCCCGGATTGGTTTGAGTTTGCGCAGGGTATCCGGATTGCGTTTATCGCCGGGCAGTTGCAGCAGCCTCATCACCAGCGCCTTGATCTTGTCGAGTTGAGCTTGGCACTCCTGCTGACGAACCTTCAGCTGGGTCTCCTGCTCCTTGTGGGTGAAATAGCCACCGAGGATCTGCAACCGGGTATGGTTGGCGGCCTCGGCCCCCAGGCTGGGGGCCATGATGAGACGGTTGGCTATGCTGGTGCCACCCAGCAGGGTGCCTTTGCGCATGCTGCTGTCACCCACCTTGATATCCTGCCCGCTGCGGCTATAACAGTGGCTGAGCTGACTCTGGATCTGGATGTCGCCCCCGGCTTCAAGTTGCGCATACTGGGCGTAGCTGGCGTGGATCTCCCCCTGCGCATTGAGCTGACAGAGGTACTCCCCTTGCTCGTTGCGGCGTCCTATGATGCCGTGGCGAACCGTGATGCTGCCGCCGGCCTCGATCACGCCCCCTTCAATAAATCCACCGATGACGATATCGCCGCTGACCCGCACCTTCATGCCTGGATTGACGTCGCCATTGACGATTAATCCCCCTTCAAAGGTAATGTGGCCGTGGCGAACATCTACCTGTTTGACGGTGAGCACTTCATCCACCTTCATGCCCGCTTTCTCCTGACAGGGCAGGCCTGCCCGACCGGCGATCAACAGATCGGGATCGTCGGGGGAGATAAAGGTGCCCTCGCCAGCGCTCATCGGGCTGTCCTTGCCATTCTTGGCGGGCAGCTCCTGGCCTGTCACGGTAAAGCCGGGCACTCCCTGGGTGGCCGGATGACGTCGCATCAAAGGCGCCCCGGCTTTGACGGTGACGATGGAGCCGAGATCCCGCAGGTCGACTTTGCCATGATCCAGTTCCTGTGGTTTGAGGATCCGTTCGGCCGGAGTCTCCACCAGCCGCTCGTAACGGGTGTCCTCACCATTTTGTGCAGGTTGACCACGAGCGATGACCAGCTTGAGCAGGGTGCCGGGGGATGCCTCCTTGGCGGACTGGATGGCGGCGGTGAGCAGGGCGTCACTCACCCCCAGTTTGATCTCGCTCTGGCCGATTGCCTCTTGCAGTTGTTCCAGCGTGATGTACTTGCCACCCCAGTCTGCGGTGATCTGGGCGATGGCACTCATTCGATCTTTCTCCACCATCATGGCAAGTCTGGCATCCTGGCGCTTGCCAATCGGTATGGGGCTGGTAGGCGCGGGGGCTACGGGATTGCTCAACAGGGTATTGAGCAGGCTGATGGCCTGTTTGATCCCCTCGGGCAGCGGCTGATAGCGGCGACAGTTGGAAGCGAGCAGCAGAGCCTGCACATCCTGTTCCGTGACAGGTTTGGTGAGACCGGCGGCAATCCGCAGGCAGACCAGTTCCATATCGCTTGATAGCAGCAGCCACTCTTTGCTTAACACCGCATCTCCTTGCCTGGTGGGGAGAGGGGGGCTCGGTTTTCCCCTCTACTGTCATTTAATCTCTCTGTGATGAATAAAGCGAGTCGCCAACCCTGAGAGTGGGCAGTATTCAGATATTTCTTCTGAATGGTCAATGAATTGAGGTCGGATCGGTGACAAGAGACGGATAAATCGTGGTCGTATAAATGGCGTTCTGTTCGGTGATGACGCCAAGAGGGATGCCGGAGAGTGACCGGATATATCAGCCAGCGGCATGGCCTGCACTGGCCGGGTGAGGGATTGTGGTTAACCGCCGCGTTGTGTCGTTCTGTCCAGCGTGAGGTACTTGCCGAGTACCGGCTCGTCCAACAGGTGGCGGCGCAGCATGTCGAGGGCGGCAAAGGCGAGGATCTTGCGGCGGCTCTCCGGGTCGGGGTGGCTGACCTTGACTGTCTGACCGATGTGCATGCCATCGGCGCTGAGCAGCAGTGGCACTCCCTCTGGCCCCTCTCGCCCTATGGTCAGTTGCAGGCCCGCATCGGTCGTCGGTAGCTGCGCCAGCTCATCGGCCAGTTGTGTACTGAAGTTGGCCTCCAGCCGGGGATGGCCGTGACAAAGCGCCAGCAGGGCGCCGCCACTCTCTCCCTCCAGCAGAGACAGCGGCCTGCCTTGCAGCAGCGCGAGGATCTGCTGCGCCGGTTCCGTATCTCCGCAGCCAACCAGCCAGGGGCGGACCGTATCCAGCAGTCGGCGCTCGGCACTCTCCATATCAGCGGCACTGGCGCCGTGGCCGATCAGTTTCAGCTCGATAAGGGGCATGGAGGATCGGTAACCCAGCTCGATACCCATCGGCCAAGGGGCGCCATCCAGCATATCGCTGAGGGCCGACTCCGAGACGCCGAAGGTGTAAAAGCGACGCAGCTCGGTATCGATCTGTGCCCCGGCCAGCTGTTTGAGGCGCGGCAGAATTTGCTCGCGCACCATCTGCTTGAACTCGAACGGCACGCCCGGGGTGAAGAAGAGCTGGCTCTGGCCACTTCGCACCACAAAGCCGCAGGCGGTGCCGACCGGGTTGTCGAGGATCTCGCACCCCTGTGGCAACCAGGCCTGTTTGGCATTGCTTTGTGCCATGGGGCGGCCACGGCTGGCGTAGCGCGCTTCGATGGTAGCGAGCCAGTCGGGGAAGAGGGTGAGCTGCTGGTCAAAGGCCTCGGCTGCCGCCTGAGCGGTGAGGTCGTCGGCGGTGGGCCCGAGCCCGCCACACACCAGCACCACCTCTGCGCGGCTGGCACTCTCTTGCAGCACCGTTTTCAGGTCGGCGAGGTTGTCCCCCACCGTCAGGCGACGGCGCACCTGCCAGCCCTGCTCCAGCAGCAGAGCGCTGAGCCAGGCCGCGTTGGTATCCACCACCAGACCCGTTACTATTTCGTCTCCGGTACTGATGATCTCGATACGCATGGCGGGCTCCTTGGGTGAAACGGGTGACAACGGTTGGCCTCTGGCCAACACAATCAGGCTTTGTTGTGCTCGAAGTAGTAGCTGATCCGGGTACGCGGATTGAGATACTCGAACACGGCGGGCGGCAGCCGTTTGGGGTGGATCACCTTGGCGATCGACAGTTCGGCTTGCTGCAGGTCGATGATGGCGGCTTCCTGACGGGGAATGCGCGGATCGTAGACCAGCACCGAGGGGTAGAGCAGGCGGGAAGCGTTGACCGACATTACCAGCCCCACCTGACCGTTGGAGAGTTGCACCACGCTGCCGGGGGGATAGATCCCCATCAACCGGATCAGCATGCTGAGGTACTCCGGATTGAACTGGGCCTTGCGCTGCTTGTAGAGGCCGCTCAGGGCCGAGTAAGGCACCTTGGCCTGCATGTGGCAGAGGTTATCGTACTCGTTGATCAGAGACACCATCTGGGTGAGCTGATCGAGCTGGCCACCCTTGAGCCCTTCCGGCCCGCTGCCATCGAGATATTCGTGGTGGTGCAGCACTATCCCCTTCGCTTCCGACGGGAAATCCTTGGCCAGATTGAGCAGATCCAGCCCGTAGCGCGGGTGCTGGGCCATCAGGTTCTGCTCCGGCCTGGTGAGCGGCTCGGTCTTGCGCAGGATCTGGCTCGGGATCTTCAGTTTGCCGATGTCGTGGAACAGCGCCCCCATACCGATATGGCGGATCTGGTCGGCCGACATGTTGCACTCCTTGGCCAGCAGCATGCTGAGTACGCTGACGTTGAGGGAGTGGAAGTAGAGGTTGTTGCCATCCTCGCTGTCGGAGACCAGATGGAGCACCATCTCGTCCACCGAGAGCAGCTGTTCTGTCATGGCGTTGACCAGCTCCTGCGCCTCGCCGATGGCATTGAGGGGGCGGGACTGGAGCTTGCTCATCACGCTGCGCACCTGGGCCAGCGACTGCTGAAACTGTTTCTCGCACTGCTGCAGGTTGCGACGATACTGCTGCAACTGCTCGATGCGGCGGTCCTTCTCCTGCTGCATCTGAGCCTGGCGCTGGGCGGCGTCTGCGCTCTCTTGTGGTTGAGGCTGTACCTGATTGAGGGGCTTGGGCGGAACGTCGCTCTTGTCGGGAATGATGGTGACCAGTTTCAGACCGAGTCGGCGAATGAGCTCGATCTCCTCTTCATTCTTGATCTTGAAGCTGGAAAACAGGAAGGGGTGTTCGCGCCACCCCAGTGGCAGGGAGACATAGTTGCCGACTTGCAGTCGATCTACGGAAATCTTGATACCGGTCATTATCTTGGATGCAGGGGAGATACTGAGCCGTATGCTAGTCAAAGGCGAGAGTGAATACAAAAGGTATCTGATGACAGGGTGGGAGCTTTATTATAGGCTTCTGGATGTCCAGACATATTTACCGATGCAGTACAGGGAGTAAGCATGCCGATCAAGATCCCGGATCAGTTGCCCGCAGCCGAAGTGTTGGGGCAGGAGAACATCTTCGTGATGACGGAATCCCGGGCCGTCACCCAGAACATCCGCCCGCTGCGGGTACTGATCCTCAATTTGATGCCCAAGAAGATTGAGACCGAGATCCAGCTGATGCGGATGCTCTCCAACTCGCCGCTGCAGGTGGATGTGGATCTGCTGCGCATTGATGACAGGGAGTCAAAGAACACGCCGCAGGCCCATCTCGAGAACTTCTATCACGACTTCGAGCAGGTGCGTGGCAACAACTACGACGGCATGATCATCACCGGGGCGCCGCTTGGGCTGGTGGAGTTCGAGGAGGTGGTCTACTGGCCGCGCATTGTCGAGATCATCGAGTGGTCCCATCAGCACGTGACCTCCACTCTGTTTCTCTGCTGGGCGGTGCAGGCGGCGCTTAAAGCCTTGTATGGCATGGAGAAGCAGACCCACGGCGAGAAGCTCTCCGGGGTTTATCGCCACCACCGCCTCGACGAGCATGAGCCGCTGCTGCGCGGTTTCGACGACGAGTTTGTCGCCCCCCACTCCCGTTATGCGGCGTTTGATGGCGATCTGATCCGTGCCCAGACCGACTTGCAGATCTTTGCAGAGTCAGAAGAGGCGGGGGTTTATCTGGCTGCGACCAAGGATTGTCGTCAGGTGTTTGTCACTGGCCATCCGGAGTACGATGCTTTGACACTGGATGGGGAGTATCAGCGTGATCTAGCGGCGGGGCTCGACCCGGCCATTCCGGTCAACTACTACCCGAATAACGATCCGAGCCGGACGCCGCGCGCCAGCTGGCGCAGCCATGGTCATCTGCTGTTTGCCAACTGGCTCAACTACTACGTCTATCAGCTCACCAGTTATCGGGTGGAGGATATCGGCAAGGTCTTCACCTACGACCAGGGGGGCAAGTAGTCAGTCGCCCTGCTCCAGCCGCTCGGCCAGCTGGTCGAGCCATTGGCGGTGGCAGGCTAACGCGAATGCCTTGGGTCTGTGGGCCTTGATGGCGGCCATCGCTTCTTGCTGCGGCTGGCCGAGGGTCATCAGTAGCGCGGCGGCGACCAGCCCGGTACGACCGCTGCCCCCTTTGCAATGGATGACCAGATGCTTGCCATCCCCCAGCAGCTCGCGCAGCTGCGGCAGTGCCTGTTGCCAGGCGGCCTCGAAGGCGGTGTCGGGGGCCAGATCATCCTCGATGGGCAGATGGAACCAGCGCATCCCTTCGTGCTCGACCTGCTGGCCGAGCGGCGCCAGTTCGAGTCGGGTCAGCTCGGCGCTCGTCATCAGGGTCACCACCCCGTGGGCACCGGCCAACCGCAGTTGATCGAGCGCCAGGGTCAGCGGCACCTGCTGGGTGCCGGGGCAGGGAGTCAGCAGTAACTGGCCATCGACACGGGGAACCTCAAGGCTCCAGAAGGGGTGAAACGGGTGCATGGCGGATCCTCGCGTAGTGGCCGCAGGTCTGCGGTCGGTGAATGGCGCCAAGGATAGGCGGGGCCGGAGGGATGTCAATGGCCGTTGTGTTTGCCCCGGTTTACGGGCAGAGTCTAAAAAATTGAGCGGTTCAAGGAGTTAAGATGAGAAACCTGGATCAACTGGATTTGGATATCCTGGCCCATCTGTTTCGGGATGCGGGCATGACCAACAAGGATCTGGCCGCGCTGGTGGGCGTTGCCCCCTCCACCTGTCTGGAGCGGGTGCGCAAGTTGCAGCAGGATGGTGTGCTCAAGGGCGCACACTGCGAAGTGGATTATCAGGCCCTAGGTGGTCACATTCAGGCCATGGTCTCCCTGCAGCTGGCCCGCCACAGCCGCCAGATCATCGATGCTTTCCGCGATGCCATTCTGGCGCTGCCCGAAGTGATCAGCCTGTTCCACATGGGGGGCAAGGATGATTTTCTGGTGCACCTCTGTGTCTCCGATACCGAGCACCTGCGCAACTTCGTCTTCGATCACTTCACCTCCCGCGAAGAGGTGGTGCACCTCGAAACCTCGCTGGTATTCGAGCACAAGTTCAGCCGCTCCCTGCCCTGCTTTCCCCAGCCATAACGGCCTGTGGGCCGACGGTATGGATAGATGGAAAAAACCGCCAGCTGGCGGTTTTTTCTATTCTGCTATGGGTTGAAGCAGCACGAGCGGCTCAATTGGCGGCGGTGCGTTCATCCTTGGCCGTCTGATAGAGGCTCTTCTGATAGGCCATGCTGCCCCACAGGGCAAGACCGAGAGCATCCTCCTTCAAGGCGTCCGGCTGCGCCGCCAGAGTCAGCTTCTCGCTGGCATTGTCGTAGACATAGCCCTCTGCTGCCCGTTCCGGTTGCAGGATCACCACATCCTTGCCGCGCATCAGGGCGAAGTTCTTGTCGTACTGCATGATGGCGCGCCCCGGCCAGTCGGCGGGCATGCGGGTCAGATCCTTGCCGAGCATGGGGTAGTCGGCACTGATCCCCATCAGGGAGAGCAGGGTCGGCGCCATGTCGATCTGGCTGACGATTCGCGGATCCTTCCTCGGTGCAATGCCGTCACCCACAATGACGCCGGGGATATGGAAGCGGGGAATGGGCACCAGACTGGCGCCACCGACCCGGCTGTCGTGATCGGCGATGACCAGGAACAGGGTGTCCTTCCAGTATTCGGACTGTTTCGCCCTCTTGAAGAACTCGCCGATGGCGTAATCCGCATACTTGGCCGCGTTGTTGCGGGTCTGCTTGGGCTGCTCGAAGAGTTCGATGCGGTTGTCCGGGAATTCAAACGGATCGTGATTGCTGGAGCTGAACACCAGACTGAAGAAGGGTTTACCCTCCTTGTGCAACGCCTTGAAGGTCTCGTCGGCCTTGGCCATCAGATCCTCGTCGGAGGCCCCCCATGACCCTTTGAACACCGGATTGTCGAAATCCTTCTGCTCGACGATGGTGGTGAAGCCATTGCCGAGGAAGAAGCTGCGCATGTTGTCGAAGTGACTCTCGCCGCCATAAATAAAGCTGGTGTCGTAACCCCGCTGTTTGAGCAGATCCGCGATGGTGAAGAAGTTGGTCTGGCTCTTGCCGAGTTTGACCACCGACTGTGCCGGGGTTGGCGTGAAGCCGGTCAGTACTGCCTCGATACCACGCACCGAGCGGGTGCCGGTGGCGTAGAGCTGCTCGAAGGCCCAGCCCTGCTGCGACAGGGCATCGATGTTGGGGGTGAGCGGCAGGCCACCGAGGGAGCCGACAAACTGGGCACCCAGACTCTCCTGCAGCAGGATCACCAGATTCTTCGGTTTACCCTGGAAGCTCGCCTGGTTGAAGGTCTGGCTGGGCAGCAGCTCGGAGTTGAAATCACTGGCCGGACGGCCACTCTCCTTGCGCATGACTTCGAGCACCTTCTGCTCCGTCATCTCGCCGTAAAACTGGCCGGCATCCTCCTCGGCGCCCATCTGCTTGATGGCAAAGAAGAGGGAGTAGGCGGAGTTGACGGTGAGCGAGTTGACCAGCGGATCCTCGGCAAAGGCGACCATGGCCGGGTTCAGGGCGCGGTGGCCGAGACTGGAGCGGGCACCGAGAAAACCTATGGCCAGAATGAGCAGTGCGAAGGCCGGACGCAGATACCAGCGGGGGAAGCTGAGGCCATGCACCAGACGGCCGCTCAGCCACCAACCGCCGGTCAGCACGGCGCCACTGAAGAGTAACGCCAGCAGCAGCTCGGCTTTGCGCCCCGCCCACAGCATGGCGAACACCTCTTTCGGATAGATGAGGTACTCCACATAGAGACGGTTGGGACGCACGCCATATTCGGTGACAAACGAGGGGGTGGAGATCTCGAGGAACAGCATCAGCCAGAGTCCGACGGTCAGCCAGACGCGCATCAGTTGCAGCCAGCCCCGGCCGATGGCATGGGGGCCTGCCAGCAGCAGAGTGAGCATGGCGGGGACACCCCAGACCCAGCAGAGGGTCGCAAAGTCGACCCGGATCCCTTGCAGCAGCATCTCCTGCCAACCGGCCACGGCATCCACCCGTTCCAGTTGCCAGAGACCGAGGGCGATTCGGCTGAAAGAGAGAGAAAAAAGCGCGAGCGCGCAGAAGACGGCGAAGGGCCAGAACGGGCCGAGTCGCTGTTTTAGATCTGTCATGTTTGTTCCTGAATGAGACTGTAAACGTCTGTCCACAGACGTTTTTTTAGTTGTTGTGAGGTTATGACAGATCGAATTGGTTAAGGTTGCATTCAAGTTTGTTAAAAGTCGGCATTAACACATTTATCATCTAAAAATGTGATGTCGCGCCACTAATGAGCACAGCATAATCTGCTGGGTAAAATGTGAGCCACAGCGTGTATGGATGGAGCGCTGGTGTTTATAATTGCCGCGAATTATCTCAATCGGAGCCGAAGGGATGCCGGTCTTTATCGATGTCGAGTATGTGCGGGGATGGCGCCTGTTTCTGGTGTTATCGGATGGCACCACGGGTGTGCTGGATCTGACCCCCTGGCGAACCCAGCCGCTGTTTGCAAAGCTGGAGAGCGAGCGTCACTGCGCCCGGGTCTTCATCAACCGTCACCACCAGCTGGAGTGGCCTGTTGGCTGCACGCTATCCGCCCATGAGGTCTATCACCTCATCTCTCCCATCGATGAGCGGGAAGCCTTCAGCTAATCCCCATTTTTTGTGAGCCAACGCCAGATTCCTGTTACTGGAATGTTTGCCCGTTTGCCTTTCTGAGCCAACTTGGGTAAAACCTGCGCAACATTTTGCCAACTTGCCTTCGCTTCACCTGACAGAGGCTTGCCGCTTTCGCGCCGCAGGCCTTTTTTGCGGCCTGATGGCAAACCTTTCCCTTGCTGAAAGGTTTGGTCGGTTGAATGAAAATAACAAAATAAACAAATACATAAGGAAAATGTATGGCTTGTCATATGCGCACACCTCTTGCCCTGCTGGTGGGCGGGCTCGCCTGTCACGGCGCTGCCGGTCAGGAATCGGTTCAACAGCTGGATCCCATGGTGGTGGTGGCAACCCGCCCCGCCAGCACACTTGAAGTGACGCTGGATCCCAAGAAGCCCGGTTCCCCCATGCCCGCTGCCGACGGCGCCGGTTATCTGAAGAATGTCACCGGCATGAGCATGGTGCGCAAAGGGGGGCTCGGTGGCGACCCTGTACTGCGGGGGATGGGGATGTCCCGCCTCAACGTGCAGATGGATGGCGGCATGCTGGCCGGTGGGTGTGGTGGCCGGATGGACCCGCCCACCGCCTATGTGTTCCCCCAATCCTTTGACCGGATCCGGGTGCTGAAGGGGCCGCAATCCCTCGAGCAAGGGGCTACGCTGGCGGGAACCGTGCTGTTCGAGCGGGACAGACCCGAGTTCACCGCACCGGGCCTCAAGGCCGATGCCTCTGCCCTCTTTGGCAGCTTCGGCCGCGATGATCAGATGGTCGACATGACGGCAGGCTCGACCGACGGCTATCTGCGCGGTCAGTTCACCCACTCCGATAGCGACGATTACCGCGATGGCCATGGCAACAAGGTGCGCTCCTTCTATCGCCGCGAGAACGGCACCGCCCAGCTGGGCTGGACGCCGGGGGAGCACACCTGGCTGGAACTCACCGCCGAGCGCAGCAACGCCCGCGCCGCCTATGCGGACCGCACCATGGATGGCCCCATGTTTGATCGCGAATCCTTCGGGCTGAAGCTCAAGCAGGAGCAGATCACCACTCACTGGCAGCGCAGCGAGCTGACCCTGTGGGACAACTATATAGACCACATCATGGACAACTTCAGCCTGCGGCAAAACAGTGGCATGAAGATGCTCTCCAACCCGGATCGCCGCAACACCGGCGGTCGCTGGGCCAACGACATCGCCTTGCCAGCAGACTGGCTGCTGACCGCCGGGCTCGACAGCAACCGGGATCAGCACCGCAGTCGGAGTGGGGTCGACTATGCCACCAAGGATCGCCAGCGCACCCTGCGTTTCGAGCAGCAGGGCGGCTTCGCCGAACTGGGTCGTCAGCAGGGGGCTCACAGCTACAAGGGCGGTTACCGTCAGGATAGGGTAGAGACCACCCGCTATGGCGCCGGTGAACAGACCCTCTACCGCGATACCCTGACCCTGAACAGCGGGTTTGGCCGCTACGAGTACCAGTGGTCGCAACGCTGGTCCAGCTATCTGGCGTGGGGGCAGGCAGAGCGGGCGCCGGACTACTGGGAGCGCAGCAAGGACAGCACCCCGTTCACCCTCAACCCGGAGCGCAGTCGCCAGTGGGATGCGGGGTTGGCTTTGCGCAGCCGCGAGCTGGACCTGACCCTCTCCCTCTTTAGCGCCGATATCAAGGACTACCTGCTCTACAACAGCAAGTCGAACAAGGTGCGCAATATCGATGCCCAGACCCGGGGTGGCGAGCTGGAGGGGCGCTGGCAGTTTGCCGAGCAGTGGCGTCTCGATGGTGGTTTGGCGGTGGTCTACGGCGAAAATCAGAGCGACAACAAGCCGCTGGCCCAGATGCCGCCGCTTGATGGCAAGCTGGCATTGGGCTGGCAGCCGGACGAGGCGCTGAGCTTTACCTTGCTGGGGCGCGCGGTGGCGGCGCAGGATCGGGTGGACGTCGGTTCCGGCACGGTCGCGGGTCAGGATCAGGGGGAGACTCCGGGCTTCTTCACCATGAACCTGAGCGGCGCCTGGCAGTTTGCCAAAGGGTGGCAGCTTTCGGCCGGGGTGGACAACCTGTTCGACACCTTCTACTACGAGCACCTCTCCAAGTCGGTGCACGCCAGTCAGGCGGGGTTGGGCTATGAGCAGAGCGGCCGCATCCCCGAGCCGGGCCGTTCCTACTGGCTCTCGCTCAACTACCGTTTTGCTTCGGCAGGGGTGCTATAACCAGTTGAGTCAGATAACGTTTTCAGTCACAGACACCGCTGTGTGAACATCGCTATCATGGTGAAAAACAGGCGTATCAGACGCCTGCTCTCACAGCGGGAACATAACAATGAAACAGGGAACGTTACGCTATGGCGGCCTGCTCGGGGCCGCCCTGTTACTTGCGGCTTGCGGCGGCAGCGGTAGTTCAGGTGGGGAGAGTTCTCCCCCCGTCGTCAATCCGCCGGTCACCCACCCTCCGGTTGCCACGGCCAGTCGTGCCTGCTATGGCGACGATCAACCCGCCTGCAACCTGCGCATCTATCAGGTAATGGTGGAGTCGTTTGCCGATGGTGACGGCAGTGCCAACTACGGCGTCGGCTATGGCCCCTCCCAGCACAACGGCGATCTGCAGGGGATCATCGACAGTCTCGACCACATCAAGAGTCTCAACGTCAACGCCATCTGGCTCACCCCGGTGTTCGACTCCTGCGCGGGGCAAGGCGGCGATAATAAGCTCGATGCCACCGGCTACTTCGCCTGCGACTTTTTTACCGTGGATCCCAACTTTGGCAGCAATGCCAAGCTCAAACAGCTGGTGGATGGGGCGCACCAGCGCGGCCTCTATGTCTTCCTCGACGGGGTGTTTGGCCACGTCAACAAGGTGGGGGTGAGCAAGCCCTCGCCAGAGGGGCGTCTGCCAGCCCTCACCAGCGGCGGTGCGGGTTATCCCGGCCAGCTGGTGGATTACAGCAAGCCGGAGAGCCTCGCCTACTTCAAGGAGGTGGCCCGCTATTGGGTCGAGCAGTACGGTATCGACGGCTGGCGCCTCGATCAGGCCTATCAGCTTGGGTTGGATGATTGGCGCGCCATTCGCAGCGAGGTGGAGCAGGCCAGCGCAGCGCGCAAGGCGGCAGGGCAGCAGTGGGGCACCCTCGGCTACATGGTGGGCGAGGTGTGGAAGGGGGCTGATGACATTCGCGCCCAGGCTTACGGCAGTAGTGACAATCCGGCGCTCTCCTCAGCCTTTGACTTCCCGTTGCGCTACGGCATCGTGCAGGCGCTGGCGGTCGAGGAGTCCGGCAAGGGCGGGCAGGGGGCCAGCCTGCTCGACGCCAGCTGGAACAAGGTGGAGAACTACCCGAATCACGCCATGCCGAACCTGATGCTGGGCAACCATGATCTGGTGCGTTTTGGTGATCTGCTGGAGCGCGGCAACTTCAAGTCGACCGAGTACTGGCAGCGCCACAAGGCGGCCTTCAGCTTTATGGCGGCCCGCTCCGGCCCCATCACCTTCTACTATGGCGAGGAGTTTGGCGACGAGGTGCCGGGCTTTGCTGCCAAGGTCAGCGGTGACTGCGCAGCGCAGGGCTTGTGCGACGATCATGTGGCCCGCAGCGACGGCAAGGTGCCCGCTGTCACCGGTTTTGTGCCGGGTAGCGAACAGGCCGAGCTGAAAGAGTGGCTCGCCCAGTTGCTGGCGATGCGTGCTGCCCACCCCGCCCTCTATCAGGGAGAGCGAGTCAAGCTGGTGGCCGAGGGCAGTCTCTATGGTGACATCAAGCAGACGGCGGGGGAGCAGATAGTCTACCTGCTCAACCTCTCCACCACGGCGCTCAGCTACAACCTGCCGACGGGCAAACTGCGCAGCGGCAGCGCGCTGGTGGATCTGCAAAGCGGCGAGAGTCTGGCCATCGGCGGCAGCAGCGTGACGGTGGAGATACCGCCCTTGAGCGGGCGTTTCCTGCGTCTGCAATAAGTCAGCCACAGCACGCTTTGATATGAGAGAGGGCCCCATCGCGGGGCCCTCTCTGCCATTGTGGGCGACAACGTCATGGCGGGGTTATGCGGTGCTCTGGCCCCGGTTCTCCAGCCGCTGGCGGAAGGCGCGGGCCAGTCGCTCGTAGAGATCCTGCGCCTCCTTGTCTTCGATATCGCCGCGGATCCAGGGGTTGTCGACGATCTCCAGCAGCACGCAGTCACGCCCTTGCTGGCGCAAGTCGAGCCCGTAGAGGCCATTGCCGAGCTGATGCACTGCGCGGCGAGCGGTCTGCAGTACCCGCTCCGGCACCTCGTTGAGCGGCAGCGCCTCGATGCGGCTCATGTCGAGGGGGTGCTTGCGGCGGCGAATGCGGTTGCCCGGTTCGGGCCGGTAGCGGCGGCAGGCGAACAGCGGCGAGCCGTCGAGAAAGCCGATGCGCCAGTCGAACTCGGCGGGGATCCGGCTCTGCACCAGCAGCAGGGCGGATCTACTCAGCCCCTCGTCCAGCAGGCGGGCCAGCTGCTGCTCGTCGCTGGCCATGGCGAGATCGCGCCCCTGTGCGCCGTCGGGCACCTTCACCATCAGCGGCAGGCCGAGCCGTTGCACCAGCTCGTCCACATGGTGGCGGCCGCGGCGGGTCACCACCATGGTGGGCGGCATGGGCACGCCGCTGCGCACCATCAGCTCGTAGAGATAGAGTTTGTTGCTGCAGGCGAGGATGGCGCGGGAGCTGTCGATCACCGGCATCTTCAGCTGTTCGGCACGGTGGGCGAATTCGAAGGTATAGTGACCGACCGCGGTTTCGGCACGCAGCCAGAGGGTGTCGAACTCCGGCAGCCGCTCGATGGCCGACGGTGGCAGGATCTCGGCACGGATGCCTTGGGCAGCAGCAGCCCGGATAAAGCGCTCCAGCGCCAGCCCGTCACTGCTGGCACGGCCATCATCGGGGTCGACCAGAATAGCGAGCTGGTAGAGCGGCGCCGCCTGCTCCTCATCACCGGTCCCCACCAGCGCCTGAGCGTGGTGCAGCATTAACTCTTTCTCGCTTGGGCTCAGCGCCAGTGGTGACAGGCTCTGCTGCTGGCGCACCGACCAGCCGTGGCGACCGCGCTTGAGGGTCAGCTCCTGCAGCGGCAGCTGGCTCAGGCCATAGTAGTAGCGGGCCAGCCCCGCCAGCTCGCTCTGTTCACACTGGCCGAAGATGGCGCGCACTCTAATTCGATCCTCGCTCTGCTGGGCCAACCATCCTTGCGCCTTGCGCCACAGCTTGGCCGGTGGCTGCTGGGGTTGCAGTCGGCTGATGGCTTGCAGACCAGGCAGGCAGTGGTGGCCGCGGGCCTGGGCCAGCAGCGAGCAGTAGTAGCCTGCGCTCAGGTGCTCCAGATTGCGGCAGAGGTTGATGATGCGGGGTCGGCCGCCGGTGGTCGGCACGCCATGTTGCAGATAGGTGCGGGCGGTCAGCAGATAATCGGCATGGCAAGGCCAGTCGCCCAGCTCTTCGACGATGACATAGGTACTCATATTTTCGGCTCCACAGATCAGACTGCCTGAACAGGCAGGATCCCCAGTGGGCTTCGATGCACCGACAAGCACGACAATGGCGCGAGGGGAAACAAGAGGTTACAGTGCCTAATATGACTCCTTGGTAACTTGTGATACAAGCCGCATTTTTGGTGCTGAGGATAAATAACCGAACAAGGACTCCCCGTGTTGACCGTACGTGCGGCCCGAACCGATGATCTGGGCGCCATCGTTAATCTTGAACGCTACTGTTTTCCTCCCGAAGTCGCCTTTGGCCGCAGCCGCTGGCACTATCTGCTGGCCCACGCCAAGGGGCGCACTCTGTTGCTGCTGGACGAGAAACATCAGCTGATGGGCTATCTCTGCCTGCTGGAGCACAGAGGCTGGGATCGGCTGGTCATTCAGGCGCTGGCCATCCGCTGGACGGTGCGCCGTCTGGGCTGGGCCCGCCGCCTGCTGGAGCAGGTGATCCGCGAAGGACAGGAGGCTGGCTGGGGGGCGATTCGCCTCGAAGTAGGGGATGCCAACGAAGAGGCGCTGGCGCTCTATCAGGGATTGGGATTTCGTCCCCAGCAGCGGCTGGCGGACTACTATGGCCGCGACCAG
This sequence comes from Aeromonas sp. FDAARGOS 1414, assembly GCF_019047065.1. Taxonomy (NCBI): domain Bacteria; kingdom Pseudomonadati; phylum Pseudomonadota; class Gammaproteobacteria; order Aeromonadales; family Aeromonadaceae; genus Aeromonas; species Aeromonas sp. FDAARGOS 1414. The sequence goes on from NZ_CP077210.1 coordinate 4,242,172, forward strand.
CATGCGCACCGGCTGGTGCTGCCGCTGGTGAGCGACGAGGAGCGTGAGCGGCGCAGAGTGGCTCGCACTCAGGCTCGCAAGCCGTCTTCACGGGCCAACTGATCATGTTGAACGAGCAGAATCGAGGAGCAGGATGAGCTGCGACAACTGCCTTGCCACCGCCATCAGAGCCAAGCTGGGGCGCTGCCCGGTCTGTGCCATCCAGACCTTTGTCATCGGTCTGAGTGGCTGGCTGGTCTGGTGGTGGTGCGGCGCCGATACCTCGGTTAACGCCCTCACCGGCCTGCTGTTTGCGCTGGGTGGCTCGGGCTTGTTGCTGCTCCATCTGGTGGTATTTGTCTGGCGCAAGGCGACCGGACGTGAATTGAGCGATGAATAAATCAGATTGGTTTCAACAACATAAATAACAATATCGGTTGAGATAATGGAGGTTCAGATGATTGCAATGGTAACGGGCGCCTCGTCCGGTTTTGGTAAAGCCATCAGCCGCCAGCTGGTGCAGGCGGGCTACAAGGTGATCGGTACCGGTCGCCGTGCCGAACGGCTGGCTGCGCTGGCCGACGAGCTGGGCGAGCAGTTTCTGCCGCTGGCATTCGACGTGCAGGAAAAGGCGGCTACCCGCGCCGCCATCGCCGCTCTGCCAGCCGAGTGGAGTGAAGTGGATCTGCTGGTCAACAACGCCGGCCTGGCGCTGGGGCTGGAGCCGGCCCACAAGGCGGATCTGGAAGATTGGGAGCAGATGATCGCCACCAACATCAGCGGTCTGACCCTGCTCACCCGATTGCTGCTGCCGGGCATGGTGGCGCGCAATCGCGGCCACGTCATCAATATCGGCTCCATCGCGGGCACTTACCCCTATCCGGGCGGCAACGTCTACGGCGCCACCAAGGCATTCGTGAAGCAGTTCAGCCTCAACCTGCGCGCCGATCTGGCTGGCACCGCCATCCGCGTCACCAACGTGGAACCGGGCCTGTGCGGCGGCACCGAGTTCTCCAACGTGCGCTTCCACGGTGACGATGCCAAGGCGGCTTCCGTCTATCAGGGGGTGGAGGCTATCCAGCCGGAAGACATCGCCAATACCGTGCTCTGGGTGAGCCAGCAGCCGGCTCACGTCAACATCAACAGCATCGAGATCATGCCGGTGGCCCAGACCTTCGGCCCGCTCAATATCAGCCGTCGCTGATCGCTGCATTGGTTGAAACAAAGAGGCTCCCGTGGGAGCCTCTTTGCATTGGCGAGCCGTTCATAGGCTCATGATCTTCTTGAACTCCTCCGGCGAATACTCCTTCTCGCTGCTCTTGGTCAGATCCGTCATCAGCTTGTAGCGCAGGTCTTTGGCCATCTGATAGGTCTTCTCCAATTGGCCATAGGAGTAGTCGGCGGCCAGCCCGATGGCGGTGGCCTTGTCGCTGGCGTAGGCCTGCTTGAGGCTCTTGTCGAGCAGCGCCACCTCCTTGTAGAGCTTGCTGCTCTCCTTACTCCAGACGTTTCGCAGCAGCGGCTGGTATTTGTCCGGATCGGTGTTGGCCAGCGCGGTCAGGCTGCGGAACTGCCAGTAGGCGGAATCATCGGAGTAGCTGTCGCTGCCGGTGCGATAGGGCAGGGGATAGTTTTCCAGGGTGTTGTAGAGCGGCACCATCACAGATTCGGCCAGCACGCCATAGCTCTGCCAGATGAGCCCCTGCAGCTCTTTGGGCATCTCCTTGCGCAGCTGGATGACGTGGGATTCCAGCTGGCGATCGACGCGGATTGGCCGCTCCGCCTTGCCCGCGAGCGGCGTGCCGTCATAGGTGGCGCTCAGCACCCTGGCCACGTCCGGCACGGCGATGGGGGCATCCGGCTTCATAAACAGTGGATATTGCGCCTGCCGGGTCGCCTGTTTGTGGGAGGCAGTCAGCATGTTCTGGCCGAGCCACTCCCGATCCACGTTGTAGGGGTCGGCGATGACCCCGAACGCCTTGGCGAAGTTGAAATCGTTCGGGTCGGCGTTATCCAGCAGTTTGTGCTCGCGCACGAACTCCAGCAGCTTGGGCGAGTGCAGCACATCGGCGCTGTCGAGATTGACGCCGTGAATGCGCAGGCCGTTGGCCACCATGGCGTAGCTGTCGTCCGGCACCCGCACCGCGATCCAGTGGTGGCCGGAGCCAATTTCCATCAGCCAGGCTTCGTTCACATCCGCCAGATAGAGGCTGTTGCCCTCACCGGCACCATATTGCTCCACATAGCGGCCGAGCAGCTCGACCCCCTCTTTGGCCGTCCTGGCCTGCGGCAGGAGCAGGGTCGGGATGATGGCTTCAATCACTCCCTTCTCGATCAGCGGATCGGCTTTTTGGGCCTTGTCGTTGACCTCAGCACTGGTGGTGGCCGAGATGGCGACGTTGAACTCGTTGATGCCGCGCTCTTCATAATATTTGCCTGCCGGATCGCTGGTTGTGGCATCCCAGTCGTGGATGGCGGAGTAGGCAAAAAATGCTTTGGGCATAGGCACTTCCAGCCCGTTGCCCAGCTTCCAGAGTTTGCCCTCGTTCTGCTGCGCGGGCCGGAAGGCGAGGTACTTGTTCCAGTTGTTGACGCCAAAATCCTCGTTTCTGGCAATCATTACGCTGCCGTCCAAGCTGGCTCCCTTGCCGACAATAAGGCCGGTACAGGCGTCGGCACTGGTGCCAAGCAGGGTGAGCAGGGTGGCGGAGAGAAGACTCAAGGTGTGTTTTTTCATAGGTGTACCCGAAGGGTTGCGGTGAGTGAGAGCTAGACGAGGGGATGAGGTGTGGGGAGGCTGCAACTCCGAACTGGCAGCGGAGTGAGCACGACAGATTGGTCTGCCTGTTATTGGTTTTTCGAACAGATCATCCATGACACGGCTGGCTGGTTGTGATGTGCGCCAAAATTGTATTTCCGAGTGGTTGTTTATTTTGTGATCAAACAGATGTTCATGACTTTTCTCTGGCATCGTGGCGCGTGGACGGCAAAATGTGCCAAAACAGCGTGAACCGGCAGCAGATGAGTCATGATTCTGACGCCTGTTTGCGTGGGGGACGTGGTGAGATCCGCCATCTCTCTGGATCTCGCACTATCTGACAAGTTGGCCTGTAACTTGCTGGTTTAATTGATAATGGTGGGGCCTGACGCCCCATGTGACCGGATCAGCCTGTGCCCATTGCCGCAGATGCGCACCGAATTGGAGCCCCCATGGATATCAAACCTTACAGCCAGCAGCTTGCCCAGAGCGCATCCAACAACCGCGCCCTCGCTACCCTCAACAGTGCCAGTAGCGGCGGTCAGGGCGGTGGCTGGGAGGAGATGGTCAGCCTCTCCACCCAACGCATGACCGGCCAGGCCCAGCAGGTGCTGACCTACGAACATCTGGCCAAGAACAACAAGTTGCCACCGGCGCTGGATATGAGCTCCGACAAGGGGGGCGTGGTGCAGCAGCTGGTGGACAAGGCGCTTGGTTTCGATCGCAAGAAGTTCAACGAGATCGAAGAGAAGCTCAAGACCATCGCCGATAACAAGAAGCTGACGCCGGAAGAGCGTGCGGAGCAGAGCAAGCCGCTCAACGAGCAGCGAGAGGCGATGCTCAAGGAGGCGATGGATCGCCTGACCGGCAAGAAGAGCTCATCCAAAGATGAGGCCAAAACTGCCTGATCCTGCCGCTGTTCTGAGATCTACCCGGTCGGCACCGATGGGCCAGTGTCGACCGCCGATGGGCAAGCTTCTGCCACCTCTTTTGACCTCACCTCCCCACAGGCGCACAATGTCCGCGCATTGAGCCAGTCGAGGAGTCCGCCGTGTACAACTTCCAATATGCCAATCCGACCCGCATCTGTTTCGGCGAGGGGCAGATCGCCAGCCTGCCCGAACTGATCCCGCCCGGCAGCCGGCTGCTGGTGCTCTACGGCGGTGGCAGCATCAAGCAGAACGGGGTGTATGAGCAGTTGATCCGGGCGCTGGAGGGGGTGACGTGGCAGGAGTTTTCCGGCATCGGCGCCAACCCCAGATTCGAGCTGTTGATGGAGGCTGTGGCGCAGGTGAAGCGCGAGCGCATCGATTTCCTGCTGGCGGTCGGTGGTGGCTCGGTAGTGGATGGCACCAAGTTTGTTGCGGCGGCCGCCTGCTACGAGGGGGATGATCCCTGGGATATCTGCGGTAAACAGGCGAGTGTGCATAAGGCGCTGCCGATGGGCTGTGTGCTGACCCTGCCAGCCACCGGCTCCGAGAGCAATCCCACCTCGGTGGTGAGCCGGGGGGATGTGAAGATCTCCTTCAGAAGCCCGCTGGTGCAGCCGCAATTTGCGGTGCTCGATCCGGCGACCACCTACAGTTTGCCGCCGCGCCAGACCGGCAACGGGGTGGTGGATGCCTTCGTCCATATTGCCGAGCAGTACCTCACCTTCCCGGTCGGCGGCGAGGTGCAAGATCGGCTGGCAGAAGGCCTGCTGCAGGTGCTGGTGGAGAACGGCCCCAAGGCGCTGGCTGAGCCGACCAACTATCAGGTGCGGGCCAATCTGATGTGGGCGGCCAGTCTGGCACTCAACGGCCTTATCGGTTGCGGAGTGCCGCAGGATTGGGCCTCTCACGCCATCGGCCATCAGCTGACGGCGCTCTACGGGCTCGACCACGGCCAGAGTCTGGCGGTAGTGCTGCCTGCCCTGCTGCGGGAGCGGGCGAGTCAGAAGCAGGACAAGCTGGCGCAGTTTGCCGAACGGGTGTGGCATTCGACCCGTGAGGACAAGGCCCTGCGCATCGAGGAGGCAATCATCCGCACCGAGCAGTTCTTCCAGAAAATGGGGCTGGGTACCCGGCTGGCCGACTATGGCCTCAGCGAAAGTTGCATTCCGGCGGTCTGCTCCAATCTCAAGCGGGTGGGGCGCACCGCGCTCGGTGAGCAGCAGGATATCGACCCGGATCGGGTGGCACGCATTCTCGCCCGCGCGCTATAAGCCGGCGCCGGTTTGTGTCCCTGGCTGATTCATTTTCCCAATTAAAGAGGGCCGCTTGTTGCGGCCCTCTTGCATGACGGGTTAGCCGATCACTCGGTGCGCGCCTTCAGATAACCGGCGTAATCCGGGATCTGCACGCTGAACGCCTGGCGCATATGGGGGCTGTCCATGATGAAGTCGGCGGTCGCTTCGTTGGTGGCAACCGGGATGTTCCAGACTGCCGCGAGGCGGAGCAGCGCCTTCACATCCGGATCGTGAGGCACCGCATTGAGGGGATCCCAGAAGAAGATCAGCACATCGATCTTCCCTTCGGCGATCAGGGCGCCGAGCTGCTGGTCGCCCCCCATGGGGCCGGAGAAGAGGCAGGTGATGGGCAGTTGCGCCTTCTTGCCGAGCATGGTGCCGGTGGTGCCGGTCGCATAGAGATGGTGGAGCTTGAGCTCCTCCTTGCGGCGCATCACCCAGTTCAGCAGAGGGGTTTTCATGTTGTCGTGAGCCACCAGAGCCACCCGTTTGTGGGGCGCCATCTCGCGTGCAATCTGTTCCATGGAAATCGTCCGTAGCATTGTTATTGGCAGAGAGCCGTATCCTAATCGAAAGCCATGGCAGATGCTGTGTCGGGCGTATTAACTGTGATCCTGTCGAAAAGTTTTCGGGTCATGGCTGCTCAAATGGAGAGACCCGCGCTGGCGGGTCTCTTTGCTTGCTGGCCTGCCTGGCTCAGGAGCCGTGGTGCAGTTGCGACTGCTGGTAGTTCTCCAGCCCGATGCGATCGATAAGGTCTAGCTGGGTCTCCAGCCAGTCCACGTGCTCCTCCTCATCCTCCAGAATCTCCTGGAACAGGTCGCGGCTGATGTAGTCCTGCACCGACTCGGCATAGGCGATGGCTACCTTGAGGTCGGGGATGGCATCCATCTCCAGCGACAGGTCGCAGCGCAACATCTCTTCGACGGTCTCGCCGATGCGCAGCTTGCCCAGATCCTGCAAATTGGGCAGCCCTTCGAGAAACAGCACGCGCTTGACCAGCTCGTCGGCGTGTTTCATCTCATCGATGGACTCGTGATACTCCTTGTGCCCGAGCGCCTTGAGGCCCCAGTCATCGTAGATGCGGGCGTGCAGGAAGTATTGGTTGATGGCAATCAGCTCATTGGCCAGCACCTTGTTGAGGTGGGCAATGATCTTGGGATCTCCTTTCATCGACAGTGCTCCTTGGTTCGTGCCTGAGGCTTCGATCGTTAGAGCTTAGTCCAGAAAAGTGACAACAAGCGGTCTGGCGAGCCAGCTCGCCTGAGAAAAGGGGTGACCCTGTTGGCGGGTCGCATCAGAAAAGAGGTGTCCGGATCAGGCCACTTCGTAGTAGAGCACGGGTTGCTCCTGCTCCATCTTGTCGAGTTCGGCGGCGATGATCTCCATGGTCATGCGCACGCATTTGCCACATTGGGCGCCCACCTCGAGCGACTGCTTGAGCTGGCGGAATTCGCTTTTACCTGACTGCACCGCTTTGCGGATCTGGGTATCTGTGATGCCGCGGCACAAACAGACGTACATGATGGTCACCTCTTGTGGAATGAGATGAAATCTAAATGAGAATGGTTCGTAGTGCAAATAACCATTGGTAATAAGATCCCCTGCTTGCCACTGTGCAACCCCTTGGGGACAATGCTGGCAACCAGAGGAGATCACCATGCTCAAGAAACTGTTCAGCGCCCTGTTCGGGGGCGAGCCGACCAAGGCGCCGGAAGTCACTCCCACCGAATATGCCGGCTATCTCATCTATCCGGAACCCATGGCGGAAGGGGGGCAGTACCGACTGGCGGGCCGCATCACCAAGGAGTTGGACGGCGTGCTGCAAACCCACCGTTTCATCCGCTCCGATCTGTTTGCCAATCCGGCCGATGCCGAGCGTTTCATGGTGCAGAAGGCCCACACCTTTATCGATCAGATGGGAGATCGCATGTTCGAGCCCCGCAAACCGGCTGACAGCCAGGCTTCATGACGCCGCAAGAGCTCAACAGCCTGCGCGAGGCGCTGGCCCGCGCCGGCGAGCGGCGCCTGATCTGGCTGGAGGGGGAGGAGGCCGAGTGCATTGCCCGCGTCCAATCCCTGCTCGGCGAGACCGTCTTCTGGCTGGGTGCCGGGCCCGAGTGTTATGCCCCGCAACCCGCTGCCAAGGCGCTGCAGCGGCTCGGTCAGGAGTGTGACACGCTGGTGTTCAACGCCTTCAGCGGCTTTCACCCCGACGCCTTCGGGGCGCTGGCGGGCACTCTATGCGCCGGTGGCTTGCTGTTGCTGCTGACCCCGCCCAGAGTAGAGTGGCCTTCATGGCCGGATCCTGACCGGATCCGGCTGGTGGCCCAGTCGGAGGAGGCGAGCCGTGCCGGCCACGGCTTTATCGCCCGACTGGTGCGGTTGCTGGAAGGTGATCCAGCCCTCTCTCTGGATCCGCCGGTTTGCTCGCAGCCGTGGCAACCGATTGGGCCCGAGCGCAGGCTGAGCAGCGATCAGGCACGGGCACTGCCCGCCATCCACAAGGTGTTGCATGGTCATCGCCGTCGGCCGCTGGTGCTGAGCGCCGACCGCGGTCGTGGCAAGAGTGCGCTGCTGGGGCTGGCTGCCGCCGAGCTGCTGCGCCAGCAACCCTCGCTGAACATAGTTGTTACGGCCCCCTCGCAGGCGACGGTGGCGACCCTGTTTGCCCACGCCGCTTGCGGGCTAGATACTACGCCTGACCAGCTGGCAGGGCTGAGCTACTGCTCGCCGGATCGGCTGGTGCACGAGGCGATAAATCCCGATCTGCTGCTGGTGGATGAAGCGGCCGCCATTCCGACCCCGCTGCTCGAGGCCATGCTTGCCCGCCACAGTCGCATCGTGTTTGCCACCACCGAGCACGGTTACGAGGGGACGGGGCGCGGTTTTCACCTGCGCTTCAAGCGTGTGCTTGATAGCCAGACCCCGGAGTGGCAGGAGATCCACCTCTCTGAGCCCATTCGCTGGAGTGAGCGCGATCCGCTGGAGCCGCTGATTTTCCGCCTGCTCGGCCTCAATGCCGAAGTGGCAACTCCCTTGCCACCGACCAACCCGAGCTGGCGTCTGGTCAGCCAGGAGGCGCTGGCGAGCGACGAGGCGTTGCTCAACCAGCTGTTCGGCCTGCTGGTGCAGGCCCACTACCAGACCACGCCGAGCGATCTCAGATCGCTGCTGGAGAGCCCGGATCTCGACATCCATCTGCTGGAGCAGGATGCGAGCCTGCTGGGAGTGGCGCTGGTGGCGCGGGAAGGGGAGATAGATCCCGAACTGGCCGAGGCGATCTGGGCCGGGCGCCGCCGTCCGCGCGGCCATCTGCTGCCCCAGTCGCTGCTGGCCCATGCCGGTTTCAAAACCGCGGGGGCGCGCAGCTACGCCCGGGTGATGCGTATCGCCATCCATCCCGAGCTACACCGCCACGGGCTGGGTTCGCTGCTGCTTGGCAGGCTTGAAGAACATTATCGTCAGGCGGGGATCGATTACCTCGGTTCTGCCTTTTCGGCCAGCGCCGACCTGCTCCCCTTCTGGCGCAAGGCAGGACTGACGGTGCTGCGCATTGGTCTGCAACGGGATGCCGCCAGCGGCTGCCACGCAGCCCTGCTGCTAAAGGCGCTGAAACCCGAGCATGAGCCCGAGCTGGATCAGTGGCAGCAGCGTTTCATTCGCCAGTTGCCGACCTTGCTGGCGGGTGAGTTGAGCGAGCTGGATCCCGAGCTGGTATGGCAATGTCTGCAAGGCTGCACCGCTACCGCAGCGGAGCTTGGCGAGTTCGAGCGCGACGAGATTGAGTGCTTTGCCCTGCATCACAAGCCGTTTGAACTGAGCCAATCCAGCCTGCAGTTGTGGTTGGCGCGCAATCTGGCTGTGCTGGCTTCACTGACTCCTGAAGAGCGTTATCTGCTGATCGCAGCCATCTGGCAATATGCCGACTGGGGAAGACTGGCCGCGAGGTTGCAGCTGGCGGGCAAGCCCGCCGTGATCAAGAGGTTGCGGGCACTGCTGGCGCGCCTCCTGACCTCCCCTACCACTCGATAGGTTTGCCCTGCCAGTCGAGAAAACTCAGCTCGCCATCCGGTTGCAGCCGGTTCATCAGGTTAACCAGATGGCCAGCCACCCCCTCGGGACTCTGCACGTTTCCCGCTGGTACATTGGCGTGAAACGGGCGAGAGAGTTGGGTATCCACTGTGCCGGGATGGAAGGCCAGCAATTTGACGCCGGGGGCCCGCCGGGCCAGCTCGATGGCGGCACACTTGAGCAGCATGTTGAGGGCGGCCTTGGATGCGCGATAGCTATACCAGCCGCCCGCTCGGTTGTCGCCAATGCTGCCGACCCGAGCGCTGAGAACGGCCAGAGTGCAAGGCTCGCGGCCAAACAGCGGTAACAACTGGCTGATCCAGCGCAGCGGCAGCAAGGCGTTGGTCTGGTAGAGGCGGGTCATGGCATCCAGATTGATTGCTTCTAGTCGCTTCTCTGGCTGGATCTCCCCCTGATGCAGGATGCCATTGCAGATCACCACCCTGTGCGGTTTCGGTGCAAACTCCGCGATGCGGGCCACCACTTCTGTCATCTGCTCATCGCTGTAATCACAACATAGCCAGTGCAGACCCGGCGATGAGAGGCCAGCAGGTGCGGGCTGACGGCTGATGGCAATTACTGGCCCGACACCCGCCGCCAACCAGTGTGTCACCAGAGCCGCCCCGATACCGCCAGAAGCGCCAATCACGACTATGCCTTCACTCATCTCAGGCTCCTTGTGAGTTCATGATGGATTTCACCATCTGCCAATGTTGTCCTGATTGGCAGATACGCTCCCGCCAGTCTGCGGGATCAAGCGGTTAACGCTGCAATCTTGCCGAGATCCGAGCCGTTGGGTGAATTCCATTCCTATACTGAGGGAAAACCGCAGCGGTCTGCTGCCCGCGCAACCAGAATGAGAGTCACCATGATGTCCAAAGATGGGGAAGAGCGTAAATCTATCCTGACCGAAAGTGGCACCAACGAGCTTGAGATCATCGAGTTTCACCTCAAGAAGCAGCTACCGGACGGTCGTGAAAAAACCGCTTATTACGGGATCAACGTCGCCAAGGTGCGCGAGGTGATCCGGGTGCCGGAGACCACAGATTACCCCAATGCCCAGCGTCATATGGTGGGGGTATTCTCCCTGCGGGATCGCCTCATCCCGCTGGTGGATCTGGCGGGCTGGCTCGGCATCAAGACCAACCCTGACCCCAGCCACAAGGTGGTGATCGTCACTGACTTCAACAAGATGGCCAACGGCTTTTTGATCGATAGCGTCAGCAGGATCCACCGGGTCTCCTGGGAGGATGTGGAGTCCCCCAGCCAGTTTCTGGAGGCGGGGGAGAACGACTGCGTGGTGGCAGTGGTCAGGCGCGATGGCAACCTCATCATGATCCTCGATTTCGAGAAGATCATCGCCGATATCAACCCCGAGCTCAGCATGGAGAAGTACGACGTCACCCAGGACCGCAAGGTGCTCATCGACGATCGCATGATGGCGCTGCGCCAGGGCAAAACCATTCTGGTGGTGGACGACTCGGCCTTTATCCGCAAGATGATCGAAACCACCCTGCGCACCGCCGGTTACAACGTGATCACGGCCAAGGATGGGGGAGAGGGGCTGGAGATGATGACGGATTTCGATCGTCTGGCCCAGGAGGAGAGGATGCCGGTGACCGGCTTCGTCAATGCGGTGATCACCGATGTGGAGATGCCGCGCATGGATGGCATGCACCTGCTCAAGCGACTGCGGGATGCCCCCTCCTACAAGGAGATGCCCATCGTGATGTTCTCCTCCCTGATGAGCGATGACAACCGTCAGAAAGCCCTGCAACTGGGGGCCAACGATACCATTACCAAGCCCGAGATAGGGCGCATGGTGGGGATGATGGATCACATGCTGCTGGGAATTGCCCCGCCTTCGCCCGCCAACAACATCTGACCTGCCATTAACTTGCCATTGGCCGGTCGAATCCACTGATTGGTTGCCTCAAGCGGCCACTCCTTGCCAAGGAGTGGCCGCGCTGTTTTGGCTGTTTACTGCGATCCCGACGCCCCTTGTCTCCCGGATATGATTTGTGTAATGATAATTATTATCATTTGTTGGTGTGAAGCATATGACAGCAACCTGGGTGAAGGGATGGGTCGAGTCGACCGAAGGCGGCAGCAGCATGAGTCACTGGAAACAGCAGACCAGAGAGGGCAACCGGCTGTTTGACTGCGGCGAGTATCATCAGGCGCTGGCTCATTATCAGCAGGCGCTCTGGCTGGCTCGTCAGCAATTGGTGCAGTGGCATGACGCCGATGAGGCGGTGGCGGCGCTGGTTGTGGCTCACCACAATCTGGCGGATCTGCTGGTGGCCATGACTCTGCCCGATCGCGCCGCCGACCTGCTCTGCTATGTGCACGACTGCCTGCTGGCGACCTGTCACTCCCCCGCTTGCTCCTCTCGCCTGCGAGAGGCGGCTTTGCGCCATACCCGCACAACCCGTGCCGAGTTGCTGACGTTCGTACAGCGCCACGGCAGCCACGCCGGGATCATGCGCTCGCTCGGTCACTGCCTGTGTCAGAGCGAGCCCCCATCCCGGCTCCATTAATCCGAACAGAGGTCATCATGAGCCATACCCTGCCAGCCCTGAACTATGCCTACGACGCACTGGAACCCCATATCGATGCACTGACCATGGAGATCCACCATAGCCGTCATCACCAGACCTATATCAACAACCTCAACGCCGCACTGGAAAAGGCGCCCGAGCTGGCCGCACTGCCGGTAGAGGAGCTGCTGCGCCGCTTCGATACTTTGCCCGCCACCTTGCAGGGGGCGATACGCAACCATGGCGGCGGCCATGCCAACCACTCCCTGTTCTGGCTGGTGATGAGCCCGCAGGGGGGCGGTGAGCCGGGCGGTGAGCTGGCTCTGGCCATCGAGCGGGAATTAGGGGGATTCGATGCCTTCAAGCAGGCCTTCACTCAGGCGGCCCTGAGCCGCTTTGGTAGCGGCTGGGCTTGGCTGGTGGTGGACAAGGCGGGCAGATTACAGGTGGAGAGCAGTGCCAATCAGGATAGTCCCCTGATGCATGGCCATACCCCGATCCTGGGGCTGGATGTGTGGGAGCACGCCTACTATCTCAAGTACCAGAACAAGCGTCCTGACTATATCGCAGCCTTCTATCAGGTGGTGGATTGGGCCGAAGTGGCCCACCGCTATCAGGCGGTGCGAGGCTGACCTGGTCGCTGGGAATGGGTGTACAGGCTCACCGCCACAACTCGAGCTGTAATACCAAGACCCGCCAGTTGGCGGGTCGTCTGTTTATGGTGTGGCAGTGCTGGCGCTGGCGGCTGAAGGGGCCACCGGCAATGTGGGCAGGGCCGCGCTGGGCGTCTTGGCGGTGGTTTTTGCCGCGGATTTGGCGGGAGTGACCGGCTCAGTCGTTGCCGCAGCGGATAAAGCTAGCGTGACTTGTTCAGTCACGGCCGAGGAAGATGGAGTAGCTGACTCGGTGGCAACAGCGGCAGATACTGCCGCTGGCTTGGCCTCATCCACCGCCGGTTTGGGTTGTTTGAGGCAGGGTTGCAGGCTGCCGATGGTACTCAGTGACTGGCAAGGCACAGGCAGACCGATGGGGACCGGTGCCCCGAGGAACTTGGGTCCCTTGTCCAGCACATAGAGATCGAGCAGCCCCATCAGGCGGGCAAAGACTTCCCGTACCCGGGTGCGGATCCCCTGATAGGCGCTGGGATCCTCGGCATTGAAGCCGACCGCGTCGATACCGAAATGGCGGGCGATGAAAATGGCCCGCTCGTTATGAAAGCCCTGGGAGACCACGGTAAAGCGCTCCTGGCCGAATACCTCTTTGGCGCGAACCACTGAGTCGAGGGTGCGAAATCCGGCGAAATCCATATAAATGGCGGAGGCGGGGATGCCCGCCTTGATCAGGGCGCGGCGCATCTGGCGCGGCTCGTTGTACTGCACGGTAGCGTTGTCACCGGAGACGATGATGAAGTCCACCTTGGCATTGTTGTAGAGCTCGGCCGCCGCCTTGATACGGTATTTGAAGTAGTGGTTGGGGCCGCCACCGGAGAGATACTTGGAGGTACCCAGCACCACCGCAACCCGGTTGTAGGGCACCTTGTCCACCCGATCGTAGGTGTAGTGACGGGCATCCGAGACGATCCACTCGCTGTAGCCCAGCAGCATGGCAATCAGGGCCAGCAGCAAAACGAGGCAGGCGAGGAGGATCTTGGCAAACTTCTTCATGCGCGGTGCGGTCAGGGTCTGAAGTTGGGAGTGGCTATCGGCATTCTATTACAACTCGGCCGCTGGCGTCAGGCTTGATAGCGGGCGGGCACCTCATTCGGGCAGAGGTTGTCGCAGCAGAGGCCGGGAGAGCGGGAGGATAAAGCGAGGGGCTGCGGTGGCAGCCCCTCTGGACGGTGAAGGTTTATCAGTAGGCGGAGTCATTGCCCTTGCAGGCGTCTGACTCCTTGTTTGCTTGCCACCAGGGTAGCAGATCCCGGGCGAGCCACGCCTGATAGGCGTCGCTGTCGTTGGCGATCAGGCGGTCCAGCTCCCCTTCGAAGTCGCTCATCGCCTGCTGTCGATCCGGATTGCGCAGCGCCTGTGCCAGCGCCAGCCAGCTGGCGCCGCGACCGGTATCGTTTAGGAAGCGGTGCACGGTATAGGACCAGGAGTAGACCATCTCGCCACCCTGCTCGTAGTCAAGGTGGAGGATAGCCGCCAGTGTCGGGCGCTGGTTGGCGGGGCGGTTTGCCACGTTATCCAGACCCCGGGCAAAGCACTGACCGTGGGCGATGTACTCTGCAACCCCCTCGGCCCACCAGGTAGTGCGGTTGAGCGGATAGTGGCCGAAGCTGCCGTACTGGTTGAAGCGGCCGTCGAGATAGTGAACGTACTCGTGGCGCAGGTTCCACACCTGGAAGGCGGGGCGTTTCCACTCCGCCTCATAGGCGAAGAAGCGGGCCTGATTGCCGGGGCGAGCCGGATCCCCCTCGATATAGATGCCGCCATTGTCGGTGGAGACGCCAAACAGCGCGCTGCCGTAGCGGCCCCAGTCGGCGGAGGAGTTGAAGATCACCAGCTCCAGCGCCTCGTTGTGATCATCGGCCACCGGTTGCCAGCCAGTCTCCATCTGCTGGTGGAAGCGCTGCTCTTCATCACCCAGCTCGCGGCAGATCCCTTCGGCCTGAGCCAAGGTCAGATCCTGGGCGCGCAGACGCAGGGTGGGTGAGCAGGTGTGCTCGAACGGCAGAATATCTTCCATGCGGATCGGGGTACAAAGCCCGGCAAACTCGCCGCTGACACAGGCTTCGCTGGTGCGATCCGTGTAGGTGAGGTAGTAGCTGGAGAGGGTCAGGGAAACCTCTTCCAACATGGCGGCCGGATGCTGGCCGCCCGGGACCAGTCCCTGCTGGCGCATGATGGCGATGACATCGCGATCCAGCTGCTGGCGATAGGCAATCGCCTTATCCGGGCTGGTGTGATGGAGGTAGCGCATCATCTGGTAGAGGCGGCTATGGGCATCGAGGATGTTGTTGAAGATAAACAGATCCCGTGAGCCATCGCGCTGTTTCCAGAGGGCCAGCTCGCTCAGGCCCAGTTGCAGCAGGCTCTGGCGCAATGCCGCCTCCTGTTGCATCACAGCTGTGCTGAAGTCTGCTTGCTGACCGTAAGAGGCGCTCTGATCGACCAGATTGAGCAGCTCGAACAGGCCATCGGCCCAGGGTTTGTGGCCATTGATCTGCGCCGCATGTTGCACCGCATAGCCGAGCGCCTGGTTGAGCTGGGCCAGCATGGGGGCGGCACTCTGGCGGAAGGCGGCTTGGCCAAGCTGTCCCTGCGCCGCTACGCTCCAGGCTTCCAGCACTGTGCCAGCCTGATCCTGCGGTTCAGCTCCCAGCAGCAGGGGATGGTTGAGCAGATCAATCATCACCCCGGCCAGTGCCCGGGCAGCCTGATCACTCTCTTTGCCAACGCCGCCGTGGTAGTTGTGGGCGCGCACATAGTAGAGCAGCTTGTCCATTGCCGGATGGGTCGGCTGGTTGGCCGCCAGCAGGGCACGCATGCCGCGCACCACCGCCATCAGCTTGGCGTCATCGTGGCCGTAATCCGCCTGCCAGGCAGGACTGTTCTGGCCGCTCACGTCGGCTACCAGTTTGGCGGCATCGCTGTCGAGCAGATCCACATCGGGCTGCTCGGGCTCGGAGCAGAGACGACCGTTGGCGCGGCGGCACTCCAGCTGCTCCTCCTTGCTGGCCAGCACGATGGGGCGATTGAGCACCCGGCTCTCCTGCCACGCTTTGCTCTCTGGCAGGGGTTGCCACTCGCCGCCGGCGACCGGGTATTGGTAGCCGCTATCTTGCAACGTTACCTGAACCTCGCTGCCAGCGGGGATCACCTGACGGCAGATGCGATAGCGGATGGTGTTGCTCCCCTCCTTGCGCTCCTGCGGCTCATCACACTCCTGCTGAGGCGTGAGCTGATCCAGCTGCCACTGATAGCGGCGCCAGACGTGGATCTCGCTGACCTGAGCGGCAGCCTGACTGCCTGCCACCGGTTGCAGACGGAAGAAGATCTGCTCCAACCGGCCATCCCGCTCGCTCGGGGTCTCTTCAAGTACCTGCAACTGCTGCCAATCCTGCGGCTGATAGTGCCACTCCGGCTCGGCGCAGCGGCCTTGTGCGTTGAGTTCGCAGCGATCCAGCTCCCTTTCACTCTGACCCAGGATGATGGCTTGCGGCAGCGGCAGGCGATCCTGCCGTTGGGCGGTCGGCGTGCCCGCCAGTTGCTCCCAGCGACCCTGCTTGAGGCCATAACCAAAGTCATAACTGCTGGCCGGGATCAGCTTGCCCGCCGGAATCCGATCTTCACAGCGCACGAAGCGGATCTGCCAGCCCGCATCTACCTTGAGCTGCGGCTCGCCACACTGCTGTTCGGCCAGTGCGGCGAGATCGCTACTCTGCCAGTCGAAGCGACGGTAGACCCTGAGCTGCTGGTAAGGAGCATTGCTGCTGCGCGCCTTGAGCTCGTAGGTGATCTCGGTGATGCGCGCGGCCAGTTGCCGGCTCGATTCGCCAGTCAGCTGATACTGTCGCCAGTCATTGGGGGAGTAGTTGGCTTGCGCCGAGGATGTAGCCAAAAGCAGGGGGCCTGCCAGCAGCAGCCACCCGGTACCTGAACGGTTCATTTTTATCCCTTTGTTCTTGTTTGTGTATTGTCTTGCGAGTAATCGCAAGGCAATTTAAACAGTTCCAAAGGGATATCAATTGCCAATTAAAAATCAGATAAATCAATAAGATGGTGACTTTTTGAGTCTGTTCGAGATATCGTGGGTTGGCGCCGCAGTGAGGACTCACATGTTTCTTTTTTTGTTTTCAAAGAAGATCGGGAAATTGTGAGTCCGATCTCATTCAGCTTGTCGTGCCCGAGTGGTCTGTTGTCGGGCTACCTTGCCCAGCAGTTGGCGAGAGGGCTTGAGATTGCCGCCAAGATCGGGCCAGGGGAGCCAGTGGTCGGGCACCATAAAGCCGGGCAGGGTGCTGCGGATCCAGGCTGCCAGTTCGGAGTCGGGAACCGGCTCACCGTGCCAGTCGATAAAGGCGGCGGGGCGTTGGCCCCACTCGTCGCTCGGCACCGGCACCACCAGTGCCTGGGCGACAGCGGGGTGATCCACCAGTCGCTGCTCTATGGTCTCGGGCTGGATGTTTTCGCCACCCGAGATAAAGAGGTTATCGAGCCGTCCCTCTACCAGCAGTTCCCCTGCCGCAGTGAACCTCCCCTTGTCGCGGGTATGAAACCAGCCTTCGTCATCGAGCGGCAGTTCCAGCTCGCCATCTCGGTAGTAACCGGCAAACAGGGTGGCGCCGCGCACGCAGATCTCCTGCTCCCGGATGCACACCTCCCGCCCCGGTAGCGGTTTGCCAACTACGCCTGCATCGCCGGGGATAGCGGTGCAGACCTGACTGCCCATCTCGGAGAGACCATAACTCACCTTGGGTTCGAGCCCCATGGCGCAGAGGCGGCTCACCAGCGGTTGCGGGATGGCGGCGCCACCGAGCAGCAATTCGCGCAGGCGGGTACGGGCGGGATCAAAACCCTCTGCCAGCAGGCGCCAGAGCTGGGTCGGCACCAGCGAGAGATGGGTAATGGGCTGCTGTTCAAGCCGCGCCTTGAGCGGCTGACTGCGATCGTCCAGCACCAACGTGGCGCCCGCCAGAAAGACCCGAAACAGGATGGCATAGCCGCCGACATGGAACAGCGGCAGGGAGAGCAGCCAGCCGCAATCCTCATCGAGGGGAATGAGGCTGGCAGAGCCGCGTGCCGAGGCCAGGTGGTTGCAGAGCCGGTGCACTACCGCTTTTGGCTTGCCGCTGGAGCCCGAGGTGAGGATCATGTTGTTGAGCTGGGTCGATGCCAGCGGCCATGTTTCCTCGCTTGCTGGCAGTTCGCGCGTGAAGTCGAGCTGCAGGGGCTGCCAGTTGCCTGCCGGGCTCTCCCCTGCCGACCAGAAGGCATCGGCATCGAGTTGTACCGCCAGCTCGTGCTGTTTTTCGAGAGGAAAGGCGGGGTTGAGCGGGCAGAACACCACGCCGCTGCGCACGCAGGCCCATGCCAGCAGCACATCTTCCAGCGCACCGCGCACCACCGCTGCCAGATGATCGCCACGACGCACTCCGGCCTGTTCCAGCTGTTGGCACAGGCTGTTGAGGCGGGCATCGAGCTGGCGGTAACTGAGGGGCGAGGCGGCGTGGATTGCAATGCGGTTCGGGGCTGTGATTGCCCGGTGGCGTACCGGGCAAGGTGTCTGTTCGGGTGAACGGGAGGGGTCAATCACGGTAATACAGTTGCTCCAGTCGGCTCAGGTCCGGTTTGCCATCTTCCCCCAGCAGATTGCCTGCCATCCAGCGGCGGGTATCCAGCCCCGGCGCCTGTTCCGGTGCCCACTCGCCTGCCAGATGAAAGAGCTGGTTCAGGCCCAGATCCGATTCGAAACAGGAGGAGATGATCACCTTGAGCCGCAGTTCGCGGGCGCGGGCGATCAGCGCTTCGCAGTTGGCCAGCGAACCGAGCAGGGTGGGCTTGAGCACCAGCGCGCGCAGTTGCGGGATCGGCTCCCACGGCTTGCCCTGCGCCAGCAGCTCATCCAGCGCCACCGGCATGCCGGTGCGGTTGGCGACAAAGGCGATGTCGGCAAAGTCGGCGCAGGGGTCTTCCAGATACTCGATGCGATTCGGGTCGAGGTGGCCGCAGAAGGTCCACGCCTCCTCGCGAGTCCAGCCCTGGTTGGCATCCAGCACCAGCTTGAGGGAGGGGAGGCGGTCGCACAGCAGGCGGATCAGCGCCAGCTCGTCACGCATCGGGTAGCGTGCCACCTTCAGCTTGGCCTTGCCGGGTGTGCGGTGCAGCCACTCTTTCCAGTTGCGCAGCAGCTCCTGGGGGGAGCCTTGAATGAGGGGATAGGGCTCCGGCAGCGGGTTGCGCTGCTCGGGCCATGTCCGGCGCGCGCAGTCGAGGCCAAATTGCACCGACGGCAGCACGGGGTTCGGGGTGTCGCCGGCGGCCAGGGCCGCCAGCGCGGCAAGGGCTTCTGCCTCTGCCTGTTGCAGGCTCTCTTTCGAGAAGCCGGGCAGGGGGGCGATTTCCCCCCAGCCGTCGTTGATGCGCACCAACAGCCCCTCTCGCGCCACCTCCACCTTGCCGTGAAAGGTCAGGGGCTGGGTAAAAGGCAGTTGATAGCGATACAGGGCGAGTGTCATCAGGGGTTCCGCTTGTATTTGGAGAAGTCGGGGCGACGCTTTTCGTTGAAGGCGTTGCGGCCTTCCTGACCCTCTTCGGTCATGTAGAACAGCATGGTGGCATTGCCCGCCAGCTCCTGCAAGCCCGCCTGACCATCACAGTCAGCGTTGAGGGCCGCTTTCAGGCAACGCAGCGCCATCGGGCTGTTTTGCAGCATTTCGCGGCACCAGCGCACGGTTTCACGTTCCAGATCCGCCAGCGGCACAACGGTGTTGACCAGACCCATGTCGAGGGCTTGCTGGGCATCGTACATGCGGCAGAGGAACCAGATTTCGCGGGCCTTCTTCTGGCCGACGATGCGAGCCATGTAGGAAGCACCCCAACCACCATCGAAGGAGCCCACTTTCGGGCCGGTCTGGCCAAACTGGGCGTTGTCGGCGGCGATGGTCAGGTCACACATCATGTGCAGCACGTGGCCACCACCGACCGCGTAACCGGCCACCATGGCCACCACAGGTTTCGGGCAGGTGCGGATGTCGCGCTGGAAGTCGAGCACGTTGAGGTGGTGAGTCCCCTCGTCATCACGGTATCCACCGTAGTCGCCACGGATCTTCTGGTCGCCACCGGCGCAGAAGGCTTTCTCGCCAAAACCGGTCAGGATGATGGTGCCTATCTGATCGTCATAACGGGCATCGGCCAGCGCCTGCAGCATCTCTTTGACGGTGCGGGGGCGGAAGGCGTTGCGCACCTGGGGACGGTTGATGGTGATCTTGGCAATGCCATCGTTGGACTTGTGATAGAGGATGTCCTCGTAACCGGCGGAGCAATCCTGCCACTCAACCGGAGCGTACAGTTCCGCTTCCGTCATTGCTTCAATCATGTTTTTTTCCTTCTGATCTGGGAGAGTGCAGTTGAGCACCGAGTTGACCACTGAGTTGAGCAATCCCGGCATGTTGAACAGGTGCATACAGTTCAGCTTCCGTCATTGCTTCAATCATGACTCGTCTCTTCTTGTTGGTTGACCCACTCCGCGAGGAGTCGGGCAAAGTTATCAGGCTGATGGGCGTGCAGATTATGGCCGCCATCCAGCACCAAGTGGTTGATTCTGCGATTTTGGTTCGCCAGCTGGCAAGCCAGCTGATGGAATTTGTGATCCCGCTTACCACTCACATAAGTAACCGGCAGCTGGCTCGCCATGAGCCAGGGGACGAGATCCGGCTGCTTGCCGAGCGAAGTGGCGCGCAGCATGGTGGCGATGCCCTGACCGTCGTTGCCAAGGCGGCGGGCGATCTGGCTGGCCCGGGCCGCATCGTCAAGATCGGCAAACACCCCTTGCCGGTACCAGTCTGCCAGCACGTCAGCCAGGGGCTCCTGCTCGAAGCGCTGCGCCCACAGTTCATCGTGCTGGATGCGGGCGGCCCGCTCATTGTCTGGTAGCCCCGGGTGGCAGTTCTCCAGCAGCAGCCCCCGCAGCCCGGCGGGCTCGCGGCTGGCGTGATAGAGGGCCAGTCGCCCACCCAGCGAGTAACCTGCCAGCAGATAGCGTTCAATGTTGCGGCTGGCCAGCTCGGTGACCAGCCACTGGTGGCTCTGCTCAAAGTCGCTGACGTTGAGATCGCTATGCTGACTGTGACCCGGCAGATCGAGGGCGATGCAGCGGATGGCGGGCAGCCGGTCGATCACCGGTTGCCAGTCGCCGCCATCCCCCAGCAGACCGTGCAGCAGCACCAGCGGCACATTGGCATCTTTATTTGCCACGGATGGCGGCCCCCAGCGCCTTGAGATCATCGGCCACCTGCTCGCTCGGTACCCGGATCTCGATCAAGGTAACGCCATGTTGGAGGGCGGCGCGGTAATCGCGTTCGAACTCGGGCAGGGTGGTCGGCGCCCGATAGGCGAGGCCAAACATGGCGGCGGCATGTTCAAAGCTGAGGCCGTGGGGCAGCCGGTAGTAGCTCTCCAGCAGCTCCCCTTCGGTGGGCACCGGTAACATACGAAAGATGCTGCCGCCATCGTTGTTGAGCAGGATCACCACCAGCGGTCGGCTCGCCTTGCTGAGCAGGGCGAGGCTATTGAGATCGTGCAGGGCGCTGAGATCCCCAAGCAGCAGGGTGGTGGGCTCATCGCTGCCCGGCTCTATCGATTGGGCAAACCCGTAGGCGGTGGCGATCAGGCCATCGATGCCGGAGGCGCCACGGTTGGTCATCACCCGGCTCGGCCCCTTGCCCGTTTCGCCGAGCATATCCATCAGTCGTGCCGGCATGCTGTTGCCGACAAACAGTTGGCCTTCGATCAGGCGGTTGAGGCGATGGCAGACCCCAAGCTCGGAGAAGTGCTCGCAGGCAGCGGCGATCTGCTGGCTGGCGTTGTGTTGCAGCTCGGCCAATGTGTGCCAAGGGGCTTGTGTGGTGACCGGATGGGCCGCAGCAAAGGCGCTGGCACTGCAGAGCAGCCGGTTGCGCAGCCGGTAGTCGGGATCGAGCCGCGCCGGTTGCGGATCCACCAGCCAGTAATCCTGCCATGAATGGTGTTTGATGAACTGGCCAAGCCGCTTGGAGACAAGCCGCGCACCAAATTGCAGCAGCACCTCGGCGCGGCCCAGCTCGGCGACGAATTCAGGGTCGTTGAGCGCCATATCCATATGGATGAGGTTGCGGCAATCGAAGCGGATCTGGCTCTGCAGATCCGCCAGCAGCGGCCAGCCAAGTTGCTCCGCCAGCGCGGCGGCGGCCTGTGCCTGCTTCGGGTCGGTAATGCGACCAGCCACAACGATGCCGCGCTGTTGGCGAAAGGTTTCCCACTCCGCCTGAGGTGGGCAGGTCGGCTCGTTTTGCTGCCACGGGCTCCAGGGCTTGCGCGAGCCGAGCCAGTCGCCGAGGGGGGCCAGATAGTCGGAGAAATCCTGATAGTGCTCGCCCGGGTAGAGGGGCTCGGGGTACATGCAGTTGAAGTGCACCACCCCGGGGGTGAGCGCCTGTTTGGCCAAGGCTTGGTCCACCGAACTCAGCACAAACGCCGCCGGAATGGTCGGGGTGGGGCTCGGCAGGTTCTGCTGATAGACGGGGTAGCGGCCGAAGATCCCTTGCTGGTCGATCGCCTGATTGGCGCCGTTGTCGATAAGTTCGTGAGGACGATCGGCGGAGAGAATAATCAGCGGCACGCCGGTGAGCTGGGCCTCTGCCACGGCGGGCCAGAGGTTGGCTACCGCGGTGCCCGAGGTCATGATCACCGCCACCGGCCGGTTGCTCCCCTTGGCCAGCCCCAGCGCCATAAAGCCGAGGCCGCGCTCGTCAAAGTGCAAGTGACGACGAAAGCCCTGATGGGCCGCGGCGGCCATGGTCAGCGGCGCAGAGCGGGAGCCGGGGGCCAGCGCGATGTCGCGCACCCCGAGGCGAAAGAGCTCCTCCAGCAAGAGGGAGGACCAGACGTGGTTGAAGGTGGCGTGCTGGCTCGAAAACGGGGGGCAAGCAAACTCTTCGCTGGCAGGCTCTTTACGGGTGGGCATAGGGGCTCTCGTAGCGTGAAAAGGGTGAATGACTATCCCAGCAGGGAGAGCACATTGGCGATCTTGTTGTCGAGTTCGGCCCACTCGGCGACAGGCTCGGAACCGGCGACAATGCCGGCACCGGCAAACAGGGTGACGCTGCCCGGCTGAATGCGGGCGCTGCGAATGGCGACCGAGAACTCCGAGGTCTCCCGGCTCAGCATGCCGCAGGCACCGGCGTACCAGCCCCGATCGTAGGGCTCGAACTCGCGGATAAAGGCGAGCGCTGCCTCGCGCGGGGCGCCGCCCACCGCCGGCGTCGGGTGGAGGGCGTCGAGCAACTGCCAGTCGCAGACCCCGGGCTTGAGCTCGGCTTCGATATCGCACTTGAGGTGTTGCAGCAGCCGCAGTTTCAGAATGCGCGGCTCGGTCAGGGTGGCATCGTGGGTCAGTGGCGCCAGACGGCTGAGGATGTCGGCATGTACCAGCCGGTTCTCCAGCCGGTTCTTGCTGTCGGCCAGCAGCTCGGCAGCCAGTTGGGCATCCACCTCTTCATCGCCGGAGCGGCGGATGGTGCCCGCCAGCGCCTCGGTAAAAAGGTGGCGATCTTCCCGGCGGTAGAGCCGCTCGGGGGAGCAGGCGATAAAGGCCTGCTCGGGGGAGAATTGAAAACCGAAGTGGAAGCAGTCCTGGGCGTGGCGGGCCCACTGGTCGAGCATGGCCCAGGGATTGATATCCGCATCATGGTTCGGACTGGTCAGCACGCTCTCCCGCGACAGCACCACCTTGGGGGTGTGGGCCTGAAAATCGGGGGCGGTGACGCGCTCCACCAGCGTTTGCCACTGGGCGGGGCCGGGGCAATCCTGTCGCTGCCAGGGCTGCTTTTGCAGGGCGGGCAGCGGGGCTTCCGGGCGCAGGGCATCGAGGGCGGCTTCGGCCACCTGCAGTTCGGCCTCGAGATTGTTTTCATTCAGCCATAGGTTGAGGCAGAGACTGACGCACTCGCCACGGCGCACCAGCTCGATGCGGGGTAGCACGAAACGGCAGGGGCCAAACCCTTGCCAGCCGGATTGAGCCGGATCAAACGCCAGTCCGCCATAGTAGCGGGGGCTGTCGTCATGATGCTGGTTGGCTGTGTTAGTGCACACCTGCTTGATGGCGTGCGGCTCGGTCAGTTCATGGATGGCGCCCAGCGCGACATACTCGGGACGAGCCTCTCCACGGGCCTGCCAGTAGATGCGGGGATAGAGGGTTTGCGCCGCGAGCCAGCCCAGAAAGGAGCGGATTTCGATCGCCACTCGCAACCGTACGAAGCCGCTGACGTTGCTGTGACGCAGGGCGTCCAGTTGTTGCTTGATATGGGTCTGAGCCAACATGGATTCTTTTCTGAGCCGGGTAGTAACGAGCGATCCGGTAGCTGGATGCCGTAGGTTTATGCCAAAGGGCGATGATTTCCTATATATTATCTGCCCATTCGTCCATGTAAATCGCCCGCGGGAGCTTCACTCTCCGGGGCCAAGTATACCCAAATCCGGTTCGATAACCCTTAACACGATCAATATCCGATTGTTTGGCCATCACAAAATGACAAATACCTTCTCTGTTTGGTTGCTGGCGGCGCGTTTGCGAACATTGCCGCTCGCCTGTTCTTCCATCCTGCTGGGCTCGGGGCTGGCTGCCAGTCGTGGCGCCTTCGATGGCACCATCATGGCGCTCTCGCTGCTGACCGCCATCCTGCTGCAGATCCTCTCCAATCTGGCCAACGATTACGGCGATGCGGTTTCCGGCGCCGACAACGGTGAGCGGATCGGCCCGCAGCGGGCGGTGGTCTCCGGTCTTATCACCAAAAAGCAGATGTGCGTGGCGATGGGGCTGACTGCGCTAGCGGCGGTGGCCAGTGGCCTGCTGCTGCTGGGCTGTGCCTTCGGCGGCCAGTGGCTGCAGATTTTGGCATTTGTGGTGCTGGGTGGCGCGGCCATTGTCGCGGCGGTGACCTACACGGTCGGCAAGACCCCTTACGGCTATCGCGGGTTTGGCGATATCTCGGTGTTCCTCTTCTTCGGTCTGCTTGGGGTGCTCGGCTCCTACTACCTCTTCACCAAGACGCTGGAGTGGGATCTGTTGCTGCCTGCCACCGCCTGTGGCCTACTGGCCACCGCCGTGCTCAATATCAACAATGTGCGTGATATCGAGACCGACGCCGCCAGCGGCAAGATCACCCTGGCAGTGCGCCTTGGCCGTAACCGCGCCATCGCTTATCACTGGGTACTGCTGGGGGCGGCGCTGCTGGCAACCATCGCCTTTATCCTGATCCAGCCCGCCAGTTTCTGGCCGTGGATCTTCTTGCCCGCCATGAAGCCTCTCAGCGATGCGGCCCGCACCTTGCGCGAAAGCTACGATGGCGAGGTGCTGACCGGTTCCCTCAAGAAGACCGCCATCAGCGCCTTTCTGTTCAGCCTGCTGTTCTCCATCGGGTTGGCGCTCTCCTGACAGCTGGTCGCAGCTCGCCAAGGCGAACAATAAAAAGGGCTCCCGAGATGGGAGCCCTTTTTGGTTTTGGCCGGTTTAGCTGGCGCGCACCATTTTGAGCGTGTGGCGGGAGAATAGCAGAGTATCCAGCAGCCAGATGGCAACCATGGAGGCGCCCACCAGCGGGAAGGCGATCCCCAGCAGGATCAGCAGGGTGATGGCACCGCGCATCGGCGGCAATTTGGCGGGCAGTGGCGGCGCGGCGAGACGGCCCTGCGGACGGCGGCACCACCAGATCCACAGACCACTCACGGCGCTGGCCAGCACCATCAGGCAGATAAGCAGCATGGCGAGCTGATGGGGCCAGCCGTAGAGCTTGCCCATGTGCAGCATGACGCCGCTCTCCACCGTTTTGGCGACCGGGCCGTAATCCTGCCAGCGCACATCGGCCAGCACCTTGCCACTGTATTGATCGATATGCAGGGTAGTGTCGTTGCGCGGATCATCGGCAAAGATTGCGATGGTATAGACACCGGTGGTGCCGATCGGCGGGGTGATGCTGTACCCCGGACTCACCTTCCGGGCTGTGGCGATATCCACCACCTGTTGCAGCGGGATCCGCTGGCTGGCCATCACCACACCCTCGTGCTCGCCGTGGTTCATGGCGCCGTGATCGTGCCCCTCATCGACCGGCTGCGAGCTGGGCATAGGGGTGTTCTCCACCGCCCAGGGGACGGTCTGCTCATGGGCCTGATTCAGGGTGCGGGCCAGCGGTGCCGATTTGGGCACCTCGTTCCACATGGCGGCGGGGAAGCGGTTCCAGACCGCAGCAAACTGATCGCCCCAGAAACCGGTCCAGGTCATGCCGCTCAGCAGCAATAGCAGCAGGAAACCGGCTCCCCAGAAGCCGACCACGGCGTGCAGATCCCGCCACCAGAGGCGTCCGCGCTGGTTTACTCTGGGCCAGAGGATGCCGCCCACCCCGGGCCCCTTGCGTGGCCACCAGAGGTAGAGACCGCTCAGCAGCAGTACCAGCCCCCAGCCTGCCGCCAGTTCGATCAGCCTGTCCCCCGTGGTGCCGAGCAGCAGGTCGGCGTGCAGGGAGCGAGCCACCGCTTGCAGATTCCACTTGTTGTCCATGGTGCCGAGCAGGGCGCCGCTGGCGGGATCCATAAACAGGGTCAGTTCCTGTTCACCCCGATTGACGATGAACTGAGCGCTCAGGTCGGGAGCGGCAGGTGGCAGGTATTTACGCAGGCTGGCATCGGGCATGGTCATCATCGCCTTGGCCAGCAGCTGGTCGGCACTCAGGGTCTGGCTGGCGGGGGCGACCTTCATCAGCTCGGGGTACATCAGGTTGTCGAGCTGGGGTTTGAACAGATAGACGATCCCGGTCAGTGACAGCAGGATCAGGAAAGGGGCGACAAAGAGACCGGCGTAGAAGTGCCAGCGCCAGATCCGTTGGTAATGACTCGAGTCCCTGTTTTTCATTGCACATCCTTGTTGGGGTGTCAAACCTTTCGGCAGGTGGAATGTTTGTGGCGGCGCGGATAATAGCAGTAACGTTTCGTTAACTGCAATCGCACATCTTGAGATCGATTCAGTGCGGGCTGTCGGTAACATGAGGTGCCGACGGTTTGCTGGATAGGATGAGCACGCTTTGGGAAAAGCCTGTTTGCTGCTGGACTTTTCCTTATAAATTATTACCTTGTGGTAACAATTTGCAGGCGATGGTGGTGGTAACGGAATGGGAGCAGTCATGCAGCCACATGGGCAATTCGACATGGAGCGCAGGGGCCAGATGCTGATCTGCCGCCCGAGTGGCCCCTTCAATCTGGCTGGTGCCATGGCCTATGAGGCGCGCTTTCGTCACGAACTGGCCGGATTGATGGATGGCCCCTGGGGGATTGTCGAGGTCGCGACCGAGTTTGAAGCGGCCGGGCCCGAGGTGCTGGCCCGTTTTCGTCGCCAGTTTGGCTGGTGTGCCGAGAGTGGGTGTCAGTTTCTGGCGGTGGTCTTCGTAGGGGGCTTCAAGCGCTATCTGGCGGATAACATCTTCAAGGGATTACCCTTTCGGGCGGTACGTTACTTCGAGCAAGAGGCAGCGGCCATCCAGTGGCTGGGAGAGCAGCTCAACACCGCTCCCTGTGAACCTGCGCACGCTTGACCACCTCGCTCACCGTTTGGACGGGTTTCACTCCAGCTTGATAAACCACTTGTCCCGTTCGTCAACGCAGTCGGGTTCACCCATTTCGAATTCGCGGCAGATCAACGGCCGCACCTCGTACTCGTACATGGATGGGGCACATCATCGTGGTGAGTGCATTCGAGGATCCTGGTCAATCCAGCTTGATAAACCACTTGTCCCGTTCGTCAACGCAGTCGGGCTCACCCATTTCGAATTCACGGCAGATCAGCGGCCGCACCTCGTAGATACGGCACATCATGGTGTTGCGGTCGAGGGCCGCACACCAGCCATCGTCCAGCCGGCGCATGACCGGTATCTCGCCATCCCGTTCCAGTACATAACGGTCCGGCACGCCGGTATCGGTAAAGAGCATCACTTCGAGGCGGCAGCAGCAGGCTTCGCAGTTTTGGCAGCTCACATCGGTTTGGATTGCTTGGGTCATGGTGCCTGTCTTGCCGCATGGCGGCATCGGAGATATGAAACAGGCGCCTGTCAGGCGCCTGTGGTCTGGCTAACGACTTGCAAAGAACCTTAGCCCAGTTTGCGGGCGCGGTAGCTGCGCCCCTTGATCTTGCCTTCCTGCAACCGCTTGAGGGCGGCGCTCGCCACGCTGCGCTTCACCGCGACGTAGGAGTACTGCTCGGAGATCTGGATCTTGCCCACGTCGGCGCCGGCAATGCCGCCTTCACCGGTCAGGGCACCCAGAATGTCACCGGCCCGCACCTTGGTCTTGCGGCCTGCATCGATGGAGAGGGTCACCATCTGCGGGGCGATCGGCTTGATGTCGCGGCCGATGCTGTCGAGATCACCCAGCGGCATCGGAGCCTGCTGGTACTCTTCGATAAAGTTGACGCGTTGGGCCTCGTTCGGCTGATAGAGACTCAGGGCCAGACCCTGCTGGCCGGCGCGACCGGTACGGCCGATGCGGTGCACGTGCACTTCGGGATCATAGGTCAGCTCGTAGTTGATGACGGCGCCCAGCTCCTTGATGTCGAGGCCGCGGGCCGCCACGTCGGTGGCCACCAGAATGGTGGCGCTGCCGTTGGCAAAGCGCACCAGCACCTGATCCCGCTCGCGCTGCTCCAGATCGCCGTTCAGCGCCAGCGCCGAGAAGCCCTTGGCGGCCAGATGGTCGGCCACGTCGTTACAGGCGCGCTTGGTGTTGCAGAACACCACGCAGGAGCTGGGCTGGTAGTGGCTCAGCAGCCAGGTGAGGGCGTCGAGGCGCTGACCGGCAGGCACTTCGTAGAGCTTCTGTTCGATGGCGCTCCCCTCGTGCAGGGACTCCACGCTCACCTCGACCGGACTGCGCTGCACGCCGCGGCTCATTTGGGCGATCCCTTCCGGATAGGTCGCGGAGAAGAGCAGGGTCTGACGTTGCTGGGGGGCATAGCTGATGACCCGGTTGATATCTTCGCCAAAGCCCATGTCCAGCATGCGATCCGCTTCGTCCAGCACCAGCGTCTTGAGGCCGGATAGTTCCAGCGTGCCTTGCTCCAGATGCTTGAGAATGCGACCCGGGGTGCCAACGGCGATGTGGGCACCAAAGCTCAGGGTGGCGGACTGCGGTGCGGTCGGGGTGCCGCCGCACAGGGTCACCAGCTTGACGTTGGGCAGGGCGCGCGCCAGACGACGGATCTCGGTGGCCACCTGATCCGCCAGTTCGCGGGTCGGGCAGAGCACCAGCGCCTGCACTTCGAGGCGGTTGACGTTGAGCTTGGCCAGCAGGCCGAGGCCGAAGGCGGCGGTCTTGCCGCTGCCGGTTTTTGCCTTGGCGATCAGGTCTTTGCCATCGAGCACCAGGGGCAGGCTCTGGGCCTGGATCGGGGTCATCTGCAGGTAACCCAGGCTGGTGAGGTTCTCTTGCAGGGCGGGGGAGAGATTGAGGCTGCTAAATTCGCTGTTGTTCACAAAAGGACTCTATTTCGGAGAAAACGGGGATGCGCGAGCGCTAAGGCCGCGCATCATACCAGAATGTGGCACCGGATGTGGCGGATTTTTGAACGGCTGGCCATGGGGGGCACATTATGGGGGTATTTGTTGCCAGATTGGTTGTGAGCAATATGTGAAAGGATATCGGGGTAATTATTCAAACATGCGTGTAATTATTTATTGCGGATAAACGTTTGCCATTTCTGTTGTTTAAATATAATGGTTGAAAAATATTCTATTGGCGAGTGTGGCATTAAGCACAATGTTGCGAAAATGATATAAAGATATTTTGGAGGGCCATGAAAATGCCATTTTAATTATGTAATATCATGTTTTTTAATGAATTTGTCGTCGTCAAAGTTGTGCGATTAATATCAGGTTGTTGCGTAATTAATTTAAAAACGTTTGTATTATCCTGCATGCATATTATTACACGGGATTGTGATGACTCTCTGATTTTTAAATGTGCAAATGTCTATGATGGCGCCGGTCGAAAATTACAATTCACTCAGGTGCTACAGGTATGGAATACGTTCACTTTGTGCTCGGACTGGTGATGGTCCTCGCTCTTTCTCTGCTGGCTAACCGCCACAACTGGAGACAGATCAAGCTGCGTTATATCGGCCAACTGCTGGTGGTCGAGCTGGCGCTGGCCTGGTTCATGTTGAACTCGGAAGTGGGTCTGGCTGTGGTGGGTGGCTTCGCGGCCGGCTTCACCAAGCTGATGGAGTTTGCCAAGCAGGGAACCGACTTTGTATTTGGCGGCATGATGAATGAAGGTTCATTTACCTTCTTCCTGATGGTGTTGATGCCCATCGTCTTCATCTCCGTGTTGATCGGTATTCTGCAGTACATCCGCCTGTTGCCGCTGGTGATCCGCGGTATCGGTACCGTGTTGGCCAAGATCAACGGCATGGGCAAGCTGGAGTCCTTCAACGCCATCAGCTCCATGATCGTCGGTCAATCCGAGAACTTCATCGCGCTCAAGAACATCCTGCCGCACCTGAACGAGAAGCAGATGTACACCCTGGCGGCAACGGCCATGTCCACCGTCTCCATGTCCATCGTCGGTGCCTACATGCAGCTGATCGAGCCGCGTTACGTGGTGGCTGCGCTGGTGCTCAACATGTTCAGCACCTTTGTCGTGCTGTCGCTGATCAACCCCTACGAGCCGGACAATACCGTGACCGATGCCAAGGCGCTGGCCGAGGGCGACGAGCACCATACGCCGAAGAGAGAGAACTTCTTCGAGATGCTGGGCGAGTACATCATGGCCGGTTTTTCCGTGGCCGTTATCGTGGCGGCCATGCTGGTGGGCTTTATCGCCTTGATTGCCCTGGTCAACTACCTGTTCGAGCTGGCGTTTGGTGTCAACTTCCAGTACGTCATGGGCTACCTCTTCTATCCAATCGCCTGGATCCTGGGTATTCCGAGTGGTGAAGCGCTGCAAGCGGGTTCCATCATGGCGACCAAGCTGGTGACCAACGAGTTCGTGGCCATGATGGATCTGGGCAAGATTGCTGCCGAGCTCTCCCCGCGTACCGTCGGCATCCTCTCCATCTTCATGGTCTCTTTCGCCAACTTCAGCTCCATCGGCATCATCGCCGGTGCAGTAAAAGCGCTGAACGAAGAGAAAGGCAACATGGTTTCGCGCTTCGGTCTGAAGCTGGTCTACGGTTCAACTCTGGTCAGCCTGCTCTCTGCTGTTATCGCAGGCATCATGATCTGATCCTCTAGTGCCATCTGCCACGGTTTGAGCCCCTGACCTCGTCAGGGGCTTTTTTATTTCTGGCTTACAGGCGCCAGCCGCACCACCAGCCGGCAACCAGCAGGGTGAGGGTGCAAAAGCCGGTTTCGATGGCGCCGCCACTGCGCAGCGGCCAGCCCGGCAGGCGGTAACGGCGCTTGATGGGCCAGAAGAGCGGAATGCCCGCCGGGGTGAGCCAGTCCCCCAGCAGATGGCTGAGGTAGCCGACGATCAGGGCATCCTTGACCCCCATGGGCAAGGTGTCCGGCGGCAGGCTCTGGTTCAGCCCCCAGATGGCGGCGGCGACCGCCAGCAGACTGTGGGTGAAACCGCGATGGCCGAACAGCCGCGACAGAGGTTTCGAGATCCACGGCAGTCGCTGCCCCAGCACAGATTTGGGGTGGTCGAGGTCGGGCAACAGGGCGCTGGCCAGCGCGGCAGGGATGGTCTGCCACAGACTGGCATCTGCCAGGGCCGGAGTGAGCTGCAGTTTGTGGGCGATCAGGGTGCAGGTAACGGAGAAGAGCAGGTGCCCTTGGGCGGTCATGATGATTACGGCGTGGACAAGATGGCGGCGCATCTTACCAGCCTGACGGTTGTGGTCAGCTCTTATTTTAAAAATCAGGATGTTACGGCGAAAAAGCGCCCAAATTGGGCGCCTTTATAGCCTATTTATAACTTGCCTTTGACCAGCCACTTGTCGAGGGCGTTGGCGAAGCGCTGCTTGTCGGCGGCATTGAAGGGGGCCGGGCCGCCGGTTTGCACGCCGGCCGAGCGCAGCTCTTCCATAAAGTTGCGCATGCCGAGCCGCGCCTTGATGGTCTCGCGGGTGTAGATCTCGCCACGGGGGTTGAGCGCCTCGCCACCGGCATCGATCACCCAGGAGGCGAGGGGGATATCACCGGTGATCACCAGATCGCCGGGCTGAACCTGCTGGGCGATGACATGATCTGCCACATCGAATCCCTTCTCCACTTGCTGGGTTTTGATGAAAGGCGAGGGGGGCACCCGCAATCCCTGATTGGCCACCAGGGTGGTGACGACCTGGGCGCGGTGGGCGGCGCGGTAGAGGATCTCCTTGACCGGAATGGGGCAGGCATCGGCATCAACCCAGATGGGCATGGCATGGTTTCCTGTAGTGAAAGCGGATGGAAAACGAGAGCGGCCATGTTAACACAGGCCTCCCCTTCCCGGCGCGGGGCTGAGTCGGCCCCGCCTTTGGTGTAAGCTGGGGCCAGCACATGAAACGAGAAGGAGACGAGATGGATCGGGTGCCCGGTGAAGTGATTTATGCCCTGACCCTGGATGGCAAGGGGGGCATGGCGCCGCTGATGGCGGGAAGCGAAGTCCCGGCGGGACATCCCGGCTGGCTGCATCTGGATTACGGCAATCCCGATTCGGCGCGCTGGCTGTTGCAGACCCCCTTGCTCAGCGAGGCGGCCAGGGAGTCGCTGCTCGGCCAGAGCAATCGTCCCAAGCTGGTGCGGATGGGGGAGACGGTGCTGCTGATCCTGCGCGGCATCAACCACAACAAGGATCACAGGCCCGAAGAGATGGTGGCGCTGCGCATCTTCATCACCCCGGATCTCATCATCAGCAGCCGTCGTCGTCCGCTGCTCTCCGAGCAGGATGTCTTCAACCAGCTCAAGCTGGGGGGCGGCGCCGATACCCCGGCCGACTGGCTGGTGGAGATTTGTGATGCCCTGACCGATCGGGCGGGGGAGTTTGTCGAGGAACTGCACGACAAGATCCTCGATCTGGAGGAGATGGTGCTGATGCGCGACATGCCCGCCAATGGCCGCTTGGCGCTGATCCGCAAGCAGCTCATCATGATCCGCCGCTACCTCTCCCCCCAGCGGGATCTGGTGGCGCGCCTTGCCAACGAGAAGATCAGCTGGCTGGATGAGGATGATCGCCGTCGTCTGCTCGATATCGCCGATCGGCTGCGGCGCTGGCTCGACGACCTCGATGCGGGAGTGGCACGCACCGCTGTGCTGGCAGACGAGATCAACAATCTGATGGCGGAGGCGACCAACCGCCGCGCCTACCAGATGTCGGTGATGGCGCTGCTCTTTTTACCTGCCAGCTTCCTGACCGGCCTGTTTGGCATCAACCTGGGGGGCATTCCCGGGGCCGAGAATCCGACCGCCTTCTGGGTCTTCTGTGGTTCGCTGGTGGCGCTGGCCAGCGGGCTGGCTATCTGGCTCAAACATCGGCGCTGGTGGTAAGGAGGCATAACCCATGTGGCAATCAATTGGTCTGACCCTACTGCTGTTGCTGGGGCATACCCTGATCCGGCGGCTGATTCACAAGAGCCTGCTGGCGCTCGGTCAGAGCAGGCAGGTGAGCGAGAACCGGGTGCTCTACGTGGCCCATGTGTTCCACTTCCTGCTCGGCTGCGCCACCTTGCTGGTGCTGGCCGGGGTGTGGGGGCTCGACTTCTCCCGACTGGTGGTGCTCGCGTCCTCCTTCTTTGCGGTATTGGGGGTCGCCATGGTCGCCCAGTGGTCGATCCTCTCCAACATCACCGCCAGCATCACCATCTTCTTTGCCTTCCCCTACAAGATTGGCGACCGGATCCGCATCCTCGACAAGGATGATTCGGTCACCGGCGTCATCACCGAGATTGGCCTCTTCTACGTGCGGGTGCGTGATGACAACGGCGATCTGGTCACCTATCCGGCCAACCTGATCCTGCAAAAGCCGGTCAGAAAGCTGGAGGGCAAGGTGGCGGAACCGCTGCAACCGGAGTAGCAGGACATTTGCTGCCGGGGGGCTGGGCGTAGCGAGGAGTGATGCTCTGGTGTAAATCCACCACGCCTTCATTCGACACAGGCTATTGTGGATGCGTGCTGCGGCCACAATAGCCAGAACGACTCAACAGTTGGCTCCGCAGCTAGATCTCCTGTTGTGAGAGATCGGCCTGCGGCTTGTGTTGCCAGATTGCGCCGAGCAGCAACTTGAGCAGCAGTCCGGGCGGGTTGTCCAGCAGTTTGCCGGACTCCAGCAGCAACTGGCCATCGGCGCGAAATCCGAGGCTGGCATCTATGGTGCCATCCTCCGAGACCACCTGGATCAGGCCATTGAGGGCGGAGCGTTCACCGGGCTGACAGCGCAGCCGCAGTTCGCGGGGTTCCCCCAGCAGAGTGAAGGCGCGGCTCAGCGGGGGTGAGTCTTCATAATCGGGCCAGTTGAAGAAGTGATACTGTTCGGCCAGGGCGCCAGCCTGCTGGCAGAACTGGTCGAACAGCTGCCCGATCGCCTGATACTCCTGATCGAGTCGTCTTGCCTGCTCTTCAATCCGTTTCATTGCTTACTCCTTGTCTATCCACTTGATCAGACATTGCTTTTCTGACCCCGTGACTGCCGTTTTCCAGATATGAGGCCAAATGGCCGCGAGGTCTGTGAGCCGGATCGAAGTTTCAGTCTGAAAACGTTATCTTGTTGAAACTGGATGGTTTTTTTGCCCTCTCGCTCACATTTGAATCGATTGCCGCTGATTAATATGGCACCGCCTGGCAATGACCGGGTGCTCGACTATCGAGACTAACTACAGCGGGAATTATAAAAATATGGATATGAAAAAGACCAAAGTGGCGCTGGTAACAGCCTCACTGCTCGCGCTTTTGTCTGGCTGTAATGACAACAGCTCTGATGCCTCCGGTGTGAACCCCGTCCCCCCTACACCGCCTACACCTGAAGTCACCGATGGGCCTGTCGCTCGTCTGCCCAAGATGGATCCCCCGAAAGAGTTGCTGGTCGCCGGCGATAATCAGGTGGTCATTGCACTGG
The DNA here is from genome assembly GCF_019047065.1 of Aeromonas sp. FDAARGOS 1414. Classification (NCBI taxonomy): domain Bacteria; kingdom Pseudomonadati; phylum Pseudomonadota; class Gammaproteobacteria; order Aeromonadales; family Aeromonadaceae; genus Aeromonas; species Aeromonas sp. FDAARGOS 1414. The sequence continues at coordinate 4,276,522 of NZ_CP077210.1, forward strand.
TGGATACCCAGTCGGCAGCCAAAGGGGCCAAGGCACCGTTTGACAGCTACAGCCTGCACCTTTGGAACAACGACGCCTGCAAGGCAACGGCAGATAGCGGTCTGAATACCGGGTGGGATGACAAGAGCAAGACACCGGCCACCGCCGACAGCTTTGGTCCGGCCTGGGTCGTACCGCTCAATAAGGTGGAAGGGTGCATCAACTTTATCGCCCGCAACGGCGATCTGGCCAACCTGACCGGCAGCGATATGAAGGTGATCTTCAGTGAGCACCCGGATCGCACCGTGGCCATCGTTGCAGGCAAGAAAGATCTGTTTGGCAGCCGTGCCGAAGCCTTTACCGCCGCCTTTGGCGTGGCGGGGGCCAGCGCTCATCTGATCGATGGCAATACCCTGATTTGGCAAGGGGGCAAAGACAAGCCCCACGTTCGCCTCTATTACACCGACTCGGGCACCATCAAGGCCAATGCCGATGGGGTGTTCGATTTCCCCTATATCAGCCTGACCGCGACCAGCCTGACTGCCGAGCAGCAGGCCAAATATCCGCACCTCAAGGATGCGGCCGCCTTCGCCCTGCCTGCCGGTAAAGATCTCAAGCCCCTGCTCAAGGGGGAACTGGTGGCTATCGGCACTGATGCCGACGGTATCCTGCAGGGGGCGACCCTGGTGCAGAGCGCCGGCGCTCTCGATGCGCTCTATGCCCCAGAGGCGACCAAGCTGAGCTATGGCGCAGTGGTAGAGGGTAACCGGGTGACCTTCCGCCTCTGGGCGCCGACCGCCAAGTCGGTCAAGTTGGCCCTCTACAACGCCAGCCACCAGAAGAGTGGTGAGGTGGCCATGACTTTCGACAGCGCCAGCGGCAGCTGGAGTTACGAAGGGGGCAGTGAGCTGATCGGCCAGTTCTATCGCTACGATATGGAGGTCTACCATCCGCTGAGCCGCAAGGTTGAGCACTACGAGGTGACCGATCCCTACTCCCTGAGTCTGGCGATGAACTCCGAGTTCAGTCAGGTAGTGGATCTCGACGATCCGGCCCTGAAACCGGAAGGGTGGGACAGCCTCAAGGCGCCCCACAGCCAGCAGAACCCCGCCGATATCACCATCTATGAGGCCCATGTTCGTGACCTGACCGGTAACGATGCCTCCACCGATGAAGAGAAGCGCGGCAAGTTTGTCGGCCTGACCCAGCCCGACTCTGTACCGGTCAACCATCTGAAAGCGCTGGCAAAGAGCGGCGTCAGCCACTTGCACCTGCTGCCGGTGTTCGATATCGCCACCGTCAACGAGGATCCGGCCAAGGTGGCCAATCTCGGCGATGACTTCAGCAAGCTCTGTCAGGTCAATCCGGATGTGAAAACATCCAAATTTGGCGGCTATTGCGGTGGCGGCCAGACCGTGGGAGATGTGCTGGCCGACCTGCAAGGGGGCGACAGCAAGGATAATCCGCAGGTGCAGGAGCTATCCGGTTACCTGCGCGGCGTCGACTCCTTCAACTGGGGTTATGATCCCTACCACTACACCACGCCGGAAGGCTCCTACGCCACCAACGCCGAGGGCACCAAACGTATTCTGGAGTTCCGCGAGATGGTCAAGGCCATCAAGCAGAACATCGGCATGAACGTGGTGATGGATGTGGTCTACAACCATACCAACGAATCCGGGCTCGGCCCCAAGTCGGTGCTCGACAAGATAGTGCCTTGGTACTATCAGCGCCTCAATCCGGAGACCGGCTCGGTGGAGAACTCCACTTGCTGCTCCAACACGGCGCCGGAACACGCCATGTTTGCCAAGCTGATGGATGACTCCCTGGTCACCTGGGCGCGCGACTACAAGATCGACGCCTTCCGCTTCGACCTGATGGGCCACCATCCGAAAGATCAGATGGTGCAGGCGCTGGCCGCGGTGAAGAAGGTCAATCCCGAGATGTACTTCTACGGCGAGGGGTGGAACTTCGGCGAAGTGCAGGATGACAAGCGCTTCGTGCAGGCTACCCAGAAGCATCTGGGCGGTACCGGTATCGGCTCCTTCTCCGATCGCTTGCGCGATGCGGTGCGCGGCGGCAGTCCGTTCGACGGTGGCGATACCATTCGCAAGACCCAGGGTTTTGGCAACGGTGCCTTCGTCGATCCTAACGAAATGAGCAAGGTGGATCTGGCGACGGCCTTGCACCAGTCCGATCTGGTGCGGCTCGGCATGGCGGGCAACCTCAAGGAGTTCGTGCTGACCGACAAGGATGGCATGCCGAAGAAAGGCGCCGAGATCGACTACAACGGTCAGCCTGCCGGTTATGCCCAGGATCCGGTGGAAGTGCAGAACTATGTCGACAAGCACGACAACCAGACCCTGTTCGACAACCTGATCTACAAGGCGCCTGCCGGAGCCGATCTGGTGCGGATGCAGGGGGTCTCGCTGGCGACTGCCATGCTGGGTCAGGGCATTCCCTTCACCCACGCCGGTGTCGAGCTGCTGCGTTCCAAATCCATGGAGCGGGACAGCTATGACTCGGGCGACTGGTACAACAAGGTCGACTACACCCTGGGCGACAACAACTTCGACAAGGGATTGCCGCGCAAGGACAAGGATGGCGACAACTATCCACTGATCGAGCAGGTGCTCGGCAAGCATGCCAAGCCGGGCTCGGCCGAGATGGCGCAGATGGTGAGCTTCTATCAGGAGCTGGCGGAGCTGCGCAACTCATCCCGCCTGCTGCGTCTGGGCAGTGGCGCCGAGGTGATCAAGCGGGTCGACTTCCGCAATACCGGCCCGGATCAGGTGCCGGGCCTTATCGTCATGACTGTGGATGATGGCGTCAGTGCCGGAGCGGATCTGGATCCGGCCATCGACGGTCTGGTGGTGATGATCAACGCCAGCAACCAGAGCCAGAGCATCGGCGACTTCCGTGACGGTAACGATCAGCCGATCGATCTGAGCGGTATGGTGCTAAGCAGCAAGCATCGCGCAGTCGACAGCATCGCCAGCGGCGCCGCCTATGATAACGGCCAGCTGACGCTGGGGGCCTGGTCTGCCGCTGTGTTCGTCAAGCCGCAGTCTGGTGCACAGGGTGCGGGCCTGCCGGTCAGCAAGAAGACCGACCTGAGCACCCTGCCACCGTTTGGCAACACCGATGTTTATCTGAAGGGGTTCCTCGATGAGTGGGGCAACACCAACCAGATGACCTTCAGCGGCAACTTTATGTACGAGTTCACTACCGAGGTGAGCACCGACAAGCTGGGTACCACCAACGTCAAGATCGCTGACGCCAGCTGGGGGCCGGTCAACTACGGCAGCTGTAACGCCGGTGACAAGCTGGTGGTTGGCACTCCGCTGACCCTTTGCAAGGGGGGAGAAACCGGCAATATCGGTGTCGATCTGGCCAAGGCAGGCAGCTACAAGTTTGTCTTTACCGCCATGAACAAGGACAAACCGACCCTGAGCGTCAGCTTCACCGAGCCTGTGCAGAGCTGCAAGGTGCTGGATACGGTGGCGGGCAATCCGCTTGGCTACAACCTGTTCGTCAAGGGGGAGCTCTCCGGCTGGGGAGCCCAACCTCAGTACCAGCTGAGCTACAAGGGGATGGACGGCGATCTCGCCATCTATCAGGCGGCGTTCAACTACGCTGGCAGCACCGAGTTCAAGGTCGCCAACGAGGACTGGAGCAAGGAGTACCTGCTCAACGGTGGCGGCGCGGTGAACGCTGAAACCGGCTATTCGTTCGCCTTTTCCAAGGGGGGCAGTGCCAATAACAGCATCACCCTGCCGCAGGGGCTGTGGAGTGTGCTGGTGAAGGTTGACCCGGCTGGCGTCAAGGCGGGCACAGCCGTCATTCAGGAGTGCAGCGTCAAGTAAGCAAGCCATTGAGTCCGGGGGATGGCTCGGCGCCCCCGGGTTGAATTCCACCTTGCCAAGGGTGGGATAACTCCGAGAGAGTAAGCAAAGCGCGACTGCCGACCGGCAGGCGCGCTTTTTCTTTTACGGGGTGCCGTGAGAGAAATGAGAGGAAAAAGAAAAGCCGTCCCGGTTGGGGGACGGCTTTTGGCTGGGATGCTATCGGCTGGCTTAACGCTTGCGCAGCAGCCGCAAGGCGTTGGCGGTCACCAGCGCTGTGGCGCCGGTATCGGCCAGCACCGCAATCCACAGACCGGTGATGCCGAGCAGGCTGGTGACCAGGAAGATGGCCTTCAGCCCCAGCGCCAGCGCGATATTCTGGTGAATATTGGCCAGTGCCGCCCGCGACAGCCGGATCATCGCGGCAATACCGCCGAGCTGGTTGTGGGTCAGCGCCGCATCTGCCGTCTCCAGCGCCACATCGGTGCCGCCCCCCATGGCTATGCCGATACTGGCCCGCTTCATGGCGGGGGCATCGTTGATGCCATCGCCGATCATCGCGACTTTCTGCGAGCTGGCGAGCTTGGCAATTTCATTGACCTTGCCCTCCGGCAGCAGACCGGCGCGCCAGCCCATGCCCAGCTCGGTGGCGATCGCCTCGGCGGCACGGGGGTTATCCCCGGTTAACATGATGCTGTTGAGCCCGAGTCGGTTGAGCTCTTGCAGCGCGGCTGCCGCCTCCGGCCGGATCTGATCCCGCAGCGCCAGCAGGGCGACCGGCAGCGCTTGGTCGCCGCTGCTCTGGCAGAGCACCACGACGGTCTTGCCCTGCCGCTCCAGCGAAGCAATCCGGGTTTGCTGTTCCACATTCAGGGTCGCCACTCGGCTCGGTGCCAGCAGTTGCCACAGTTGACCGTTGATGCGTCCCTCAACCCCCATGCCCGGCAGTGCGCGCAGGTCGCGAGCCTCCGCCAGCGTCAGCCCCTGTTCGGTCGCGTTGGCGACCACTGCGCGGGCCAGCGGGTGGTGGGAGCCCTGCTCGATGGCAGCCGCCAGTGCCAGCAACTCGGTCTCCGGTTGGCCATTGAGGCTCACCAGCTCGGTCAGTTGCGGCTTGCCCAGGGTCAGGGTGCCAGTCTTGTCAAAGGCGACGGTGTCGATATGGGCCAGTCGCTCCAGTGCGGCCCCCCCCTTGATCAGCGCCCCCTGACGGGTTGCGGCGGCCAGCGCCGAGGTGACCGCTGCCGGGGTGGAGATGACCAGCGCGCAGGGGCAGCCAATGAGCAGCAGCGCCAGCCCGCGATAGATCCACTCGTCCCAGCTCTGGCCGAAGGCAAGGGGCGGCATCAGCACCACCAGCAGGGCGACCAGCATCATGGCCGGGGTGTACCAGCGGCTGAAGCGGTCGATAAAGCGCTCGATGGGCGCGCGCTGGCTTTCGGCCTCCTCGATGAGGTGCAGAATGCGGTCGATGGCGTTGTTGCCGGGCTCGGAGACGACTTCAAGGCGCAGTACCCGATCGGCCGCCAGACTGCCGGCCGGCACCTTGTCACCCTGACGGCGTTCCACCGGAATAGACTCACCGGTCAGGGCGCTCTCGTCAAACGCACCGAGTTCATCGAGCAGGCGGGCGTCGGCAGGTAGACGGGCACCCGGGGCGATTTCGATGATATCGCCGGGACGCAGCTCATCGGCGGCGACCTCTTCCCGCACCTCGCCCTCGGCAGTGGTACGGATGCGCAGCGCCTTGTCGGGCACCAGCGCCATCAGGGCGGTCACTCCGGCCCGGGCGCGTCCGGCGGCGTAGGCCTCCAGATGCTCGCCCAACATGAACAGCAGCAGCACCATGGCCGCTTCGGCGGTTTCGCCGAGAAACAGGGCGCCCAGGGCGGCGACCGTCATCAGGGTCTCGATGGCGAAGGGGGAGCCGCTTTTGGTCAGCGCCCACGCCTTGCGGGAGATGGGCCACAGCCCCCAGAGGGTCGCCAGGGTAAAGAGTGGCTGACCGAGCTCTTTCGGCAGCAGGGCGGCGACCAGCATCAGACCCGCCAGTGATAAGGGTTGCCAATATTTGCCCAAAAAGTTACCGAATAGATTGCCCTGCAGGGACTGTTGTGAAGCTTGCTTGCGGCCAGCTGCCTGCTTGTCAGCACTTTCCCCCTTGAGCTGGAAACCGGCGGCCAGCACGGCGGCGGTGACGGGATCGGGAGAGAGGCCGGGGGCCAGATCCACTACCAGCTTCTCGGTGGCAAACAGCACGCGTGCCTGCTGCACGCCGCTCACCCGGCAGACGGCTGTCTCGATCTTGCGGGCGCAGCTGGGGCAATCCATCCCCAATACCTGCCAGCTGTGGCGGCTGTTGCCTTGCACCGGCGCAACCAGCGGGTCGGCAGGGGGCATATCATGCTCATGCTCGTGAGCTGGTGATAAGGAGGCGCTGCAGCACGCTTGATCGTGACAGCCTCCTCGGGGAGGCTCTTCATCCCCGGGGGATTCATTGCCGTCACGGGATGCGTGCTCATGAGGCGTCTGGGTTGAACAGCAACTGACGGGTGTGGTGTTGTCGCAGCAGTGGCTATCGTGGTGATGTTCACTCTGGCCGGAGGCCGCCTTGCTGACGGCCTTGATGGGGGCGGCGTGCTGATGATTGCAGCAGGATTTGCTCATGATGAGTCCCTCTTGATGGATCCCGCCCCTGCGAGATCCCTGATTACCGAGAAGGAGTCTAAACCTTGGTGTTAAGTCCAAGGTCAACCCCTTTATATCCCTTGTCTTCGCGGGTGTTTGTCTGGTCCCGCCGCCCCTATACTGATCACTCGGATTTTTACTACACCAATAAAGGACATAACACATGAGCAACTCAGTCACTCTGCAAGGCAACCCGGTTTCCGTCGCTGGTCACTTCCCGGTCGCCGGTGAGCAAGCCAAGCCCTTCTCCCTGGTGGCCAAGGATCTTTCCGACGTGACCCTGGCAAGCTTTGCCGGTCAGCGCAAAATCCTGAATATTTTCCCGAGCGTCGATACTCCCACCTGCGCGACCTCTGTGCGCAAGTTCAACGAGCAGGCCAGCGCGCTGGATAACACTGTCGTGCTGTGCATCTCCGCCGATCTGCCGTTCGCCCAGTCCCGCTTCTGCGGCGCCGAAGGTCTGGACAAGGTAGTGACCCTCTCCACCCTGCGCGGTGCGGCCTTTATGGAAGATTACGGCGTTGCCTTCTCTTCCGGCCCGCTGGTAGGTCTGACCGCTCGCGCCATCGTGGTACTGGATGGTGACAACAAGGTGCTGCACAGTGAGCTGGTCGCAGAAGTGGCCGACGAGCCGAACTACGCCGCTGCGCTGGCCGTGCTGTAAGGCTGCAAGCCATAAAAAATCCCGCTTCGGCGGGATTTTTTATGCGGGAATTGTCTGTTCAGGGTGTTGCGGGCGGGGTGGTCGCCGGTTCAGCCTTGGCGGGTGGGGAGGGTTGCCACTCCACATAGGGGCGGTGGATCTTCTCGTAGATCTCGGCCAGTTTGCCGGTGGCGGCGAGTTGCTCAATGGAACGACTTAAAAATTCGTCTATTTCATCCCCGCCCCCCCCTTTCTGGATGATGAAGACATCCTCGAAATCACCAAAGAATTCACGGCGAATATTGGTCAGCTTCAGATTTTTCAGCATCAGGTCCGCCTCTTCTTGTGCCCAGACAAAGGCGTCTATGCGACCCCGAGACAGTTTGCGCAGTGACTGCTCGATACTCATCGAGCGCTGTACCGAGAAGGGCATATAGTCGGGAACGGCTTCAATCAGCAGATCCCGTTTGGTGGGCACTATGCCATAGGCCATATCTGTGGTGACCGGATGGGCCGTATTGCTGTAAATCACATGGGCCACCTTGCCAAAGCTGCGGGTACTGAAACGGTAGGGGAGCATATCGACCTCCCTGAGATTGCGGATGGCGGGCAGACCGAGATCTGCCTTACCAGCGATCACTCCGGCCATGGCCCGGGCGATGGGATAGATGGTGATCCTGATGGTCACATCGGGATGAAGATCGTCGATGGCGCGCACTAAATCAACGAAAGGTCCTGTCTTGTCGGCATTGATCAGTCCCGGCAGCTCACCGAGATGCGCGTTAAGAGTACGCACCGGTTTGGCCTGTTCGGCCGCACTGTCGCTCGCCGTGCTGCCGGACAGGCCGAGCGAGATGCTGCCAAGCAGCGCACTGGTCAGCAGCAGGATGGGGATGTGTCTGGTCATGACAGTTTTCTCTGTGATGGGTCAGCTCAAGTGTAGTCAGCCCGTTGCAATCCCCCCCTTGGCCTGGCCATCATTGATAGGGTTTTACTTCTCGGCCCCCGCTCACTAGACTTCGCCTCCCACTTCTCTTTGTTAACGTAGCGCCATGACCTTTCGCGAACTTGCCCTCCATCCCGCTCTGCTGGCCTCTTTGCCCGCCACCTTGCAGACGCCGACCCGCATCCAGCAGCTGGCGATTCCGGCGGCGTTGGCGGGGCAGGATCTGCTGGCACTGGCCCAGACCGGCAGCGGCAAGACGCTGGCGTTTGGTTTGCCGCTGCTGCAACGGCTGGATCCTGCCTCCAGCCAGGTGCAGGGTCTGGTGCTGGTGCCAACCCGCGAGCTGGCGATTCAGGTATCTGCCGCGCTTAAAGAGGGGGCCGAGGCGCTGGGATTGTGCATCGTGACGTTGTGTGGGGGCGTTGCGCAGGAGCGGCAACAGGCCGAACTGGCGCAGGGGCCACAGCTGCTGGTGGCTACACCCGGGCGGTTGCGGGATCTGCTGACCCAACAGTTGCTGGGGCTGGATGGTCTGCAGCTGCTGGTGCTGGATGAGGCGGATCGCCTGCTGGAGATGGGCTTTGCTCCCGACATCAAGGCGCTGCTCGGCTTTATTCCGGCGGATCGCCAGACCCTGTTCTTCTCCGCCACCTTGCCTGCCGAGCTGGAGGCGCTGGCCAACGGCCTGCTGCGTGAGCCAACCCGTATCGAGGCCACACCCCTCAACAGCGTGGTGAACGAGATCGAAGAGCGACTCTATCTGGTCAACAAGAGCAGCAAGGTGCCGGCGCTCATCAGCCTGCTCAAGGAGCAGGCGTGGCCGCAGGTGCTGGTCTTTATCAGTGCGCGGGATGATGCCGACGGGGTCGCCAGAAAGCTGGCCAAGGCGGGCATTGCGGTGGCTGCTCTCCATGGCGAGAAGGAGCAGGCGGTGCGCGAGCAGGCGCTCAATGATTTCAAGGAGGGTCGGGTGCGGGTGCTGGTGGCCACCGACCTGATGGCGCGCGGCATCCATGTGGAGGCGCTGCCGCTGGTGATCAATCTGGACTTGCCCGCCAGTGCCCCTGTCTACGTTCACCGCATCGGGCGTACCGCCAGGGCTGGCCGCGAGGGGTTGGCCATCTCGCTGGTTTGTCATGGCGAGAGTGACATGCTGCAAGCCATCCGCACCCTGACCGGCCGCGAGCTGCCGCTGGGAGATCTGGCGGGATTCCCGGTCACCGACCAGCCTGCCAGCGGGGAGGGCAAACGCCCCCCTCGTGACAAGCAGGCCAATCGCCGTACTCAGGCCAAACGCAGCGTCAAGCAGTTCAAGGGCAAGACGCCGCGCAGTTGACCGTCAGGCTCTGGCCAGCGGGTAGGTGAAGAGCGCCAGATGGGCGAAGTTGAAGGCGAAGTGGATCAGGATGGCCACGGAGAGTCGCCCGCTGAGCTGGAATACCAAGCCGTAGCAGCAGCCTGCCAGGGTCGCAAACAGCGCCAGCAGTGGGCCACCGGGCAGGTGGATGGCTCCGAACAGTAGCGCGGCCACGATGATGCCAATCCAGGGGCGGTAACGCTCGGTCAGCCCCTGCTGAATAGCGCCTCGAAACAGCGCCTCTTCCGCCACGCAGGTGAACAGCAGGTTATTGAGTGCAAACAGCCACCACCAGTGGGGCAGACCCACTTCCGGTTTCAGTGCCCCCAACTGCCAGGCGATGACCAGCAGGGCACCCAGCGGCAGCAGTAACAGAGCCAGCGGACGCCAGCGGATAGCGCCTCCCTTACCAAGCAGCGTCGAACAGGCCAGCAGCAGCCCAAAGAAGAGCAGTGGCTTGTCGAGGTTCAGATACATGTTGAATGGCACACTGGCGGGGCCTGCCAGTACCTGATCCAGCACCTTGAGATTGCTGAAACCGGGGATCAGGTGCAGGGTCAGTGCCACCGCCCATGCCAGCAGGGCTGACCATGCGAGGGGGCGGCTATGGCCGGAGAAGGTGGGCAGACGCCAGGCCAGCAGCAGGGCTGCCAGCGTCACCAGCAGTGCGGTCGTGGTGATGCGATCCAGCCAGAGCGCCAGCAGCAGAGCCACAGCAAGCAGCAGGAAACCTGGCAGGCGTTGGCGTGCCATACAGAGCAGGGTGGCCAGTGCCAGTGCTGCCCAGATCAGTATGTCAGGTAGGGGTAACATCGGAACTCCTCTGTAATAAAAGCGCTGCACCTTAGCAGGGGCGTTGGCGCAAAGGCAACCAGACCGGGTTATTTGGGTCAGCCTCCTATACTGAACTGGAGAGTAAAGAGAGGGATGGCGATGAAGCACTATGGCTGGTTGTTCTGTTGTTGGTGTGGATGGTTGTCATGCGCCCCCCTGTCGCTGGTAACCGGAGATTTTTCGCCCTATTCCGGGGCCGGGCTGCCTGATGGTGGGCAGAGCACCCGGCTGGTGACGACCCTGCTGCGCGAGGCTGGCTATGACGAGCTGAAGGTGGATTACCTGCCATGGAACCGGGGCTACGAGCTGGTTCGCAACGGCCTGGCATCCGCCACCTTCCCTTATGCCTGGACGCGTGAGCGAGCCAAGCTGTTCTATTACAGCGCCCCCATTCATATCGATCACCTCTCCTGGTTCACCTATCGTGGCAGTGATGCGGTACTCGATGGCAAGTGGCAGGGGTTGAGAGTCTGTATTCCCGCCAGCTGGAGCACCAGTCACGCAGATGAGGTGATTGCCCGTTTTTCATTGCGGCTCACTCGCCCCAAGAGTTTGGTGCAATGTCTGCAACTGCTTGAGCGGAAACGGGTTGATCTGATGCCGATGAATGATGCGGTGACGGCGGACGCCAGCATGCAGGTGTTCGGCGACCCGAACTATCTGCAACCGCTCCCCTATTTTCGCCAGCGGGATACCTTCTATTTGCTGGTGTCGCGCAAGATGCAAAATGGACGCGAACTGATAGAACGCTTCAACGAAGCCTTGGCTGCGGCACGTGCCAGTGGCCATTACGACCAACTGGTTCCCTGGGGACAGCCACGTCTGCTGCGCTGTGAGCAACCCTGAGTCAGAGCAGATTGGCACCAATTAAAAAGCCGGAGCAGTGGCTCCGGCTTTCTTTATGCCTTCAGGGGCGATTAGCGGCCTGATTCTGCGATCACGCGGGCGATGATATCGGCGCGCTTGCCGGCTTCCAGTTCGCCCAGGGCGATCAGGCCAGCCTTGAAGATGACGTTCTTCGGCAGGCTGACGTCGTCCAGCGTGGCGATCGCTTCAACGTGCATGCCGTTCAGACGGCTGGCATCGCGCGGGCTCAGGTTGACCTGAGTGTTCATCACCTGCTTGCCTTTCTTCTTGGCAGGTGCAGCCGCTTTCTTGGTGGATTCCTGTTCTTCGTCTTCCGGCAGTTCGTCATCAAAATCGTAAATAGACATAGTCAATCCTGTTGAGTTAGGCAAAAGGGCACGTTTGCCCGACATAGTAATCCGACATTGGGTCAATCAGCCCATATCCTCGTTACGGATAAAGGCGCGCCAGGAGCCGAGCACCTGGGCAAAATCTTCCAGCCCGCACATGGCCAGCTGTTCATCATCGTAGTAGGCGAGATCGTCAAGATCCTCACCCAGCTCGATGTTGAGGGCGTTGGCTTTCACCTCCGCCTCTTCATGGGTCAGCAGCAGGGAGTAGTCACCGCCGTTGAGCCGGTATTCGACTCGGGTGCGGTTGGAGAGCTGATCAATGATGGAGAAGAGCTCGTCGAGCTTCTCCTCATCCTTGCCAACCTCGTCGATCAGCCACTGACCGATGGCTTCATGGCCCATGGAGAACCGGGCGCGATAGCCACCAAACGGGTCGCGGCGAAATTCATAATCCATAGCACAGTCCAAATCGGAGGGATGGGCCATCACGGGCAGGCGGGTGCAAGCACGCAATTCCTGCTCCATGGCGGGGCACACATCGGGTAAAGTGGCCTATTCTAGCGATCCCCCTCTCGCTTGTCTTGATGATGTGGCATCTTTGCGCCCATGTGCCCTGAATCGCCTCGTGGTGACGTAGCCAGATCAGCCCCTTGTCCGGAGATGTTATGCAGCTAAACGATAACCTTGCCCGCCAGATCGTCGCGCGGGCGATGAAGATCCTGTCGTTCTCGGTCAATGTGATGGATGAGCCACAGAGACTGGTCATCGCCTCTGGTTATTCCCGGTTGGTTCAGCGGAGTACCTATGCAGCTAAATGACATGCTCGCACGCCAGATTGTGAGCCGGGCGATGAAGATCCTGTCGTTCTCGGTCAACGTGATGGACGAACACGGCCTCATCATTGCGTCCGGCAATCCGGAGCGGATCCATCAGCGTCACGAAGGGGCCGTGCTGGCGCTCACTGAAAACCGGGTGGTGGAGATTAGCGAAGCGACAGCCCTGCAGCTCAAAGGGGTGCGACCAGGCATCAATTTGCCCATCTCCTATCAGGGGGAGCTGATCGGGGTGATCGGCATCTCCGGCGATCCGGAGGAAGTGCGTGCTTACGCTGAGCTGGTGCGAATGACCGCCGAGCTGATCCTGGAGCAGGCGGCGCTCACCGAGCAGCTGCAGTGGGACAAGCGCCACAAGGAGGAGCTGGTGTTGCAGCTCATTCGTGGTGAGGGGCGAGTCGATCAATTGCAGCAGGCGGCCCGTTTTCTCGGACTGGAGTTGGCCCAGCCTCGGGTGGTGGCCGTGCTGGCGCTGGAGGAGGCGGATCCGGCTCGTCTGCGAGAGCTGGTCCATCAGCTGGAAAATCCGGAGCGGGACAATCTGGTCGCCATCAACGGGCTCGACGAGATAGTGGTGCTCAAACCGGCGCAGTTGAGTGAGGGCGTCTGGCAATCGGCGCAGGAGCGCAGCCGGATCAAGCAGTTGCTGGCCCGCATTCCCCACTTCAAGGTGCATATCGCGGTGGGCGATTACTTCGCCGGGATCGACGGGCTGGCGCGCTCTTACCAGACGGCGCGGGATACATTGCGCCGTGGCATGCGGCAGGCGCCGCGCAAACAGGTCTACTTCTTTGAGGACTACCGTTTGCCGGTGCTGCTGGGGAGTCTGGCGGACTCCTGGCAGGCGGATCAGCTGCGCGCACCGCTGCAGAAACTGGCCCGGGAAGATGGCAAGGGGGCGCTGCAGAAGACCCTGCGCCACTATTTCTTGCAGGATTGTGATCTGCATCGCTGTGCCGAAGCGCTGTTCATTCACCCCAATACCCTGCGCTATCGGCTGGGGCGGATAGAGCAGATAACCGGGTTGAATTTCAACAAGTTAGACGACAAATTTTTGCTCTATCTCGGCCTTAATCTCGACTTGTGATTGTGAAGTTGGACAAAAAACCACTTTTACATGACGCAATTTTTGGTTTGTAAGCCAAAGTATTCTGATTGCAGATCTCCATAATGGCGGCCATTCACTCCCATTGAAGGTGTCCGTCATGATCCCGGTTACAGCCCTTGGCGCCATCGCGGCGCTCTCCATCGCCATCATCCTCATTTTGAAGAAGGTGCCGCCCGCTTACGGCATGATCGTGGGTGCCCTGGCCGGTGGCCTGATTGGCGGTGCCGATCTGACCCAGACCGTCGCCCTGATGATCGGCGGCGCCCAGGGGATCACCACTGCGGTGATGCGGATCCTGGCGGCCGGTGTGCTGGCGGGTGTACTGATCGAATCGGGCGCTGCCACCACTATCGCCGAGACCATCGTCAAGAAACTTGGTGAAACCCGCGCCCTGCTGGCGCTGGCGCTGGCAACCCTGATCCTGACTGCGGTCGGCGTATTCGTGGATGTGGCCGTTATCACGGTCGCCCCCATCGCGCTGGCCATCGCCCGCCGTGCCGACCTCTCCAAGGCGGCCATCCTGCTGGCGATGATCGGCGGCGGCAAGGCGGGTAACGTCATGTCCCCCAACCCTAACGCTATTGCCGCGGCTGATGCCTTCCATCTGCCCCTCACCTCTGTGATGGCGGCGGGCATCATTCCGGGTCTGTTCGGTCTGGTGATGGCCTACTGGCTGGCCAAGCGTCTGAACAACAAGGGCAGCAAGGTTGCTGCTGATGAGGTGGTGAGCTTTGCCGGTGCCAAGTTGCCAGGCTTTGCCGCCGCCATCAGTGCACCGCTGGTCGCCATCCTGCTGCTGGCTCTGCGTCCTGTTGCCGGTATCGTGGTGGATCCGCTGATTGCGCTGCCCCTCGGTGGTCTGGTCGGCGCCCTGATGATGGGTAAATTCAGCAAGGTGAACCAGTTTGCGGTATCCGGTCTCGCCCGCATGGCGCCAGTCGCCATCATGCTGCTGGGTACCGGTACCCTGGCAGGCATCATCGCCAACTCCGGCCTGAAAGATGTGCTGATCAGCGGCCTGACTGCCTCCGGTCTGCCCTCCTACCTGTTGGCGCCCATCTCCGGTGCCCTGATGTCACTGGCAACCGCCTCGACCACTGCCGGTACCGTGGTGGCCTCCAACGTATTCAGCTCCACCCTGATTGAACTGGGGATCAGCAGTCTGGCTGGTGCGGCGATGATCCATGCCGGTGCCACCGTGTTTGACCACATGCCCCACGGCTCCTTCTTCCACGCCACCGGTGGCAGCGTCCACATGGGGGTGGGTGAGCGTCTGAAACTTATCCCTTACGAAACCGCAGTCGGTCTGACCATTGCTACTGTCTCCACCCTGATGTTTGGCGTGTTTGGCCTCGCCTAAGGAATTGATATGAAAATTGTTATTGCCCCCGATTCATTCAAGGAGAGTCTGAGCGCCATGGCGGTGGCTGATGCCATCGAGGCCGGTTTCAAGCAGGTGCTGCCGAACGCCACCTACGTCAAATTGCCGATGGCCGATGGCGGCGAGGGCACTGTGCAATCGCTGGTGGATGCCACCGGTGGCCGCATCCTGCCGGTTGAAGTGACCGCGCCCCTTGGCAACAAGGTGCAGGGCTTCGTCGGCCTGCTGGGTGATGGCGAGCGCGCCGTCATCGAGATGGCCGCTGCCTCCGGCATCCATCTGGTGGCGCCCGAGCAGCGCAATCCGTTGCTCACCTCCAGCTTCGGCACCGGCGAGCTGATCCTGGCCGCGCTGGAGATGGGGGTGAAGCACCTCATTCTCGGTATCGGCGGCAGCGCCACCAATGACGGCGGTGCCGGCATGATCCAGGCGCTAGGCGGCAAGCTGCTCAAAGCGGATGGTGCGCCTATTGCTCTGGGTGGCGCAGGTCTCAGTGAGCTCGCGACCATCGATCTGAGCAGTCTGGATCCGCGTCTGAGTGAGCTGGTTATCGAGGTGGCGTGCGATGTGAACAACCCGCTGTGCGGCCCGAAAGGCGCCTCTGCGGTGTTTGGCCCGCAAAAGGGGGCGACCCCCGAGATGGTGGCGCAACTTGATGCCAACCTCTCCCGTTATGCCGACTGCATCGAACAGGCGCTCGGCAAGCAGGTGAAGGATATTCCGGGGGCGGGCGCTGCCGGTGGCATGGGGGCCGCGCTGGTCGGTCTGCTTGGTGCCGAGCTCAAGCCCGGCATTCAGATCGTGATTGAAGCCCTGAAGCTGGCCGATGAAGTGGCCGATGCGGATCTGGTCATCACAGGCGAAGGTCGTATCGACAGCCAGACCATCCATGGCAAGACGCCAATCGGTGTCGCACGTTGCGCCAAGCAGTTCGGCAAGCCGGTGATCGGTATCTCCGGTTGCCTGACCGACGATTGCGGTGTGGTACATGATCACGGGCTGGACGCGGTATTCGCCGTGGTCAACCGCGCCATGTCTCTGCCGGAGGCGCTGGAGAGCGCCAGCACCAATATTCAACTCACTGCGCGCAACGTAGCGGCGCTCTATCAGCTCAAGGGCTGATCCGGTTCGGCCGATGCGCGCCATCGGCCACTCAATATCCCCGTTTGGGGCATCTCCCATCCCGCGAGATGTCTGACTGCCCTGGCACTTATTTGCCGATCCATCGTGATCGGCTCTTTTCTTTCCGTTCCTTTGTCTTGCCATACTTTTGACTCCATGGGTCAGCGCGGTTTTGATAGGCGCACATCTCCCTTTACGGCATAGTGGTCGTACCAAATACAAGGAGAGACTCATGTTCCTGCTGACCCTGGGGGTTGCGCTGTTTACCCTGATCCATCTCTACCCCTGTTTTGCGGTGGCCCATCGGGCGCGGCTACGCGAGCGGCTGGGTGAGAATCGCTACAAGGGGCTTTTCTCCCTGCTGGTGTTTATCGCCATCGCCTGCATCATCGCCGGTTGGCGCTCGGCCAGCTCGCTGCCGCTCTACTTCCTGCCGGAGTGGGGGCCGATGACCATGACGGTGATGATGCCCTTTGCGCTGATCCTCTTCTTCTCCGGCCAGGGGCCCAACCATCTGCGCCGTTGGCTGGTGCATCCCCAACTGCTCGGTACCCTGCTCTGGGCGGTGGCCCATCTGCTGGTCAACAGCGAGGCGCGCTCTCTGGTGTTGTTTGGCGGCATCGGGCTGTGGGCGCTGGTGAGCATGGTCTGGATTTCGGTGCGGGACTGGCAGCGATATCCCCGTCCGGCGGCTAACTGGACGGGCACCGGCATCAGCGTCGGGGCGGGCCTGGCTGCCACCGCGCTGCTGGTGTTCTGGGGCCACGGCTGGCTGACCGGCATTCCATTGCATTGAGAGTGAACTGTGGCTCTGGTAACCGCGTATGATGGACAAAACAAAAGGAGTCTTGGCGATGAAATGGTTCACTCTGTTGCTGTTATTGGGGGCCGGTGCGGCCTCTGCGGCGTGCCCAGATTATTTCAATGTGGAGATGCGGGAGCTAAACAACTCTCAGCGCCATAACCTCTGTCAGCTGACCGAGGGCAAGGTGGTGCTGGTGGTCAATACCGCCTCCTACTGCGGCTACAGCGGCCAGTTTCGCGATCTGGAGCAGCTCTACCAAAGCTACAAGGATAAGGGATTGATTATTCTCGGTTTCCCCTCCAACGATTTCTGGCAGGAGGCGGGCAACGAGACCAAGACTGCCGAGGTGTGTCGCCGCGACTATGGCGTCACCTTCCCGATGTTCAATCGGGTAGCGGTGCGGGGCTCCGATGCTGTGCCACTGTTCAAGGGGCTGGCGGCGGCCGCTGACGGGGATGAGCCGAACTGGAACTTCCACAAGTATCTGGTGGGTCGCGATGGCAAGCTGATCGCCAGCTACGGCGCCAACCAGAATCCGGCTGACGACCCCCTCAAACTGCAGATCACCCGGGCGCTGGGGCTCTGACCCTACCCCTTGGCGGGCGGCTCTGGAATAATGGGCTCCCGCCACTTAATCCGGTTATCCTGTGCTGCAACGTCTTCCTCAAATGGTGATCTTCGATGCGCTGGTGCGTGAGCAGGGGATCTCTGCCGCCGCCCGTCGTCTCGGGGTCTCCAAATCCCATATCAGCAAGCAGCTGGCGCTGCTGGAGACCACCCTTGGCGCCCAGCTGGTGCAGCGCACCACCCGCCGCTTCGTCCTGACCGAGCTGGGTCAGGAGTATGCCCGTCACTGCCATGCGCTCGTGGCGGTGGCGCAGGAGGCTGACTCCATGATCGCCGAGCGGCGCGGCAAGGTGAGCGGTGTGCTCCATCTCGGGGTGGGCCAATCCTTTGGCCGCTTGCACGTCATTCCTCATCTCAAGGCGTTTCAGGATCGCTATCCCGAGCTGGAGCTGGAGGTCTCGCTGTTCGACCACAGAACCAATCTGGTGGATGAGGGGCTGGATCTCTGGCTCACCACCTATGAGGACAAGCCGGAAGGGCTGGTGGGACAGCGGCTGGCCGACATTGGCTTCGTGGTGGCGGCTTCGCCGGATTACCTGCTGAGCCACGGCACGCCGCTTCATCCCAAGGATCTGGCCCAGCACAACTGCATCACTTACCAGAGTCGGGAGCGACGCTATCACCAGTGGTCGTTTCGCCAGGGCAAGGAGCGCCAGACGGTGCAGGTAGCGGGCAACTATCGGGTGGATATGGCGGAGGCGGTGCGCGATGCGGCACTGGCCGGGCTCGGTATCGCCTATATTGCCAACTACTTACTGGACAAGGAGTTACAGAGCGGCAAGCTGATCCCTGTGTTGCCAGGGTGGCGACCGAACCAGCAGATGGCGGTACATGCCGTTTATGCCCGGCGCGAACATCTGGATCCCAAGATCCGTCTCTTCATCGATTTCCTCAAGGCCAGATTTGGCCCCGAACCCTATTGGGAGCAGCGACTGGCCCCCTGGCTTGGGGGTAAATTGTCCGGTGGTGAGGAATGATTGTTTCCATTTAAGAACTCTCGATTTCTCCTGATACTAAAATCGAACCAAATCAGCCAGTTGGCGCAACCGATATCGTGCAAACGTTTTTTCTAACAGGCTTGTAACCAAGCGGACTTGCAGTGACGGGGGGAGAGGCGCAGAATCCGCGCCCATCTTTTGCCCCACCTGATGGAGTCCCTATGATTGCCCTGCTCGGCATCCTGAGTATCCTGGCGCTTGCCGTCATCTGCTCTGATAATCGTCGTCGTATCCCGTTGCGAACAGTTGGCCTTGCCCTCTGCCTGCAAATCATGTTTGCCGGTCTGGTGCTCTGGCTGCCTGCCGGTCAGCAGGTGCTGAACGGGGTCAGCGAGAGCGTAAGCAGCGTGATTGGTTACGGTCAGGAGGGGATCGCCTTCCTGTTCGGTGATCTGGCCAAGTTCAAGCTGGGCTTCATCTTTGCCTTCAACGTGTTGCCGGTCATCATCTTCTTCTCCGCGGTGATCGCCATCCTCTACCACATCGGCATCATGCCGCGGGTGATCGCCCTGCTGGGTGGTGGCTTGCAGAAATTGCTGGGCACCGGCCGTGCCGAGAGCCTCTCCGCGACCGCCAACATCTTCGTCGGCATGGTGGAAGCGCCGCTGGTGGTCAAACCCTACCTCTCCAAGATGTCCGATTCCCAGTTCTTCGCGGTGATGAGCTGTGGTCTCGCTTCCGTCGCCGGTGGCACTCTGGTGGGCTATGCCAGCCTCGGGGTTGAGTTGAAATACCTGATCGCTGCCGCCTTCATGTCGGCCCCTGCCGGTCTGGCGATGGCCAAAATCCTGGTGCCGCCGGGAGCTGAAGAGGTCGATCACCATCAGGATGTTGAGATCCCCCGTGCCACCAACGTGATTGAAGCGGCGGCCGATGGCGCCATGTCCGGCCTCAATATTGCGGTGGCGGTCGGTGCGACCCTGCTGGCCTTCGTTGGTGTGATCGCCATGCTCAATGGCCTGCTCGGCTGGGCTGGCGGTCTGGCAGGGCTGGATCTGAGCTTCCAGATCATTCTGGGCTGGCTGTTTGCCCCCGTCTCCTGGCTGATCGGTGTGCCCTGGGATCAGGCACAAGCCGCTGGCGCCCTGATCGGTACCAAGATCGTGGTCAACGAGTTCGTCGCCTTTATCGGCCTGGTGCAGGATCAGACCCTGAGCGAGTCGAGCAAGGCCATCGTGACCTTCGCCCTGTGCGGCTTTGCCAACATCTCCTCCATGGCGATCCTGATCGGCGGTCTGGGCTCCATGGTGCCGGAGCGCAAATCCTTCATCGCCCGTTACGGCATGCGCGCCATTCTCTCCGGCGTGCTGGCGAACCTGATGAGCGCCTGTCTGGCCGGTCTGTTCCTCGCCCTGTAACAGTCGCGGTACGGAATAGATGTAACAAGGGCGCCCTGATGGCGCCCTTGTCATATGGATAAAATGAAGCCCCGGCCTTGGTCGGGGCTTCTTGTTGCTGCTCAGTCGACGTAGAAGGTCTGCTGGAAGCTGAGGTTCTGTTGCTGCCCACCGCCCATGATCTTCAGGGTGAACTGATAGGTATCTTCGTTGCGGTAGGGGAGGGTCGCCAGATAGTAGATGGCATCGCCCTCTTTTACCTCCTGAAAGTTCAGGGTGCGGATGGTGCCGGTCAGGTTCTTGGCCTCACCGGTGATCCCCACGGCTTGCGCCACTTTCTGCTTGTCCTGTACCGCGATATTGATGATGGCGTTGTAGCGGCTGCGCTCCAGTCCATACGCCTTGGCGACCTCTGGTGTAAGGAAGCTGGAGTTGAAGGCGTTGTAGTGCACCAGCCAGGGCCCCAGCTCCTTCATCTGTTCTGCCTTGAGCGGCAGGGTCATCAGCAGTGCCAGCAGGCCACTCATCCAGGCTGTTTTCATCTGTCATCCCTCTCATATCTACGGTTGGCGCAGGCTGATTCATTCAGCCTTGCGCGTCATTCAGCAGTGCACTCACTTCTTGCGGCAACTGTTTGGGGCTGTCGATGGTGACGGTTTTGTGTCGCCCCAGCTCGCCCCGCACTATGGTGATCTGTCCCTTGGCCACCTTGAACTGCTTGGCCAGAAACTTGATCAGATGGCTGTTGGCCTGGCCATCGACCGGCGGCGCCGTGATGGCCACTTTCAGCTCTTCGCCATGCAATCCGATGATCTGATCCCGACTCGCCTTGGGCTGGATCACCAGATGCAGTACCAGTTCATCCCCTTGTTGCAGGACGGCTGGCATCAAATCATCCACCACAGCTGGCCGAACAGGTCACCCAGCAGGTAGTTGATGGCTTGCAGGCCGATAAAGGCGACCAGCACCGAGAGATCCAGTCCGCCCAGTGCCGGCAGTACGCGGCGGATAGGGGCGAGGAACGGCTCGGTCAGCTGATGCATCACGTATTCGATGGGGTTGCGGCCCTGGCTGACCCAGCTCAGGATGGCGCGGATCAGCAGTACCCAGAAGATCATCGAGCCCGCTTTCTTCAGCACGGTCAGCGCGGCGAACAGGCTGATGCTGAGCCAGTCCGCCAGCAGCACATTCATGCTCTTGAGCAGGGCCAGCTTGGCGAAGGCGATGGCCAGCGCCAGCACCACGGAGGCGAGGTCTATGCCGCCAAAGCCCGGGATCACCCGGCGCAGCGGGATCACCAGCGGATTGGTCAGCTTGACCACCATCTGGCTCATCGGGTTGTAGAAGTCGGCGCGGGCCCACTGCAGCCAGACGCGCAGCAGGATCACCATCAGGTAGAGATCGAAAACGGTGTTAATCAGAAAGTAAGCAGTGTTCATCTGGGCTCCTGTTAGAAGAGGGTTTCCATTTCGGTGGCACGAGCAACGGCCGCCTGCATGGCTTGCGCAGTCAGCGGCATCAGCCCCTGCTGCTGGAATGTCTTGATGGCTTCGGCTGTGGTGCCGCCCTTGCTGGTGACCTGCTCACGCAGGGTTTGCAGCGCCAGCTCAGGGTTCTGCTCCACCATGGCGGCTGCGCCCAGCGCGGTCTGCTGCACCAGCAGGCGTGCCTGATCGGGCGAGAAACCCATCGCCTCCGCCTCTTCGGCGATCGCCTGCATAAAGAGGAAGAAGTAGGCCGGAGCACTGCCCGCCGCGGCGATGACGCCGTTGATGCCAGACTCCTGCTCTACCCAGAGGGTCTTGCCGACCGCCTGCATCATCTGCTCGGCAAAGTCACGATCCACGGCGGCAATATGTTCGGGTGCATAGAGACCGGTCATGCCCAAACCCAGCAGGGCAGGGGTATTGGGCATGGTGCGGATGATGCGGTCATGGCCACCGGCCATCTCGCCAAGGCGCGCCACCTTGATGCCAGCCGCGATGGAGATGAGCAGCTTGCCCTCAAGGGAGCCCAGCTCTTCAACCAGTGCTGCCAGCATGCCGGCCATCAGCTGCGGCTTGACTGCCAGCACGATCACTTCGGCGTCTCGGGCCGCCTCGGCATTACTCTGGGTGATGCGAATGCCATGTTCGCTCGCCAGCGTCTCCAGCTTGGGCAGACTGGGGTTGGCGGCCGTGATCTGCCCGGCGGGATAACCCGCCTTGACCAGTCCGGCGATGATGCTGCGGCTCATGTTGCCCGCGCCGATAAAGGCCAGCGTTCTATGCTGCATCAGATGCTCCTGTTGCACATGGGGTCGCGGCGGGGTTGGCGCTGCCTGCACCACCTGACGCCAGAATTCGGTGTTCCATCAAACGCTCCTGTTGATGAAGTCGCGGCAAGAGGCGGACGTATGGGTTATCCGCTGGCCTTGCCTATGAGTAGTCACGGGCGCCGAAGATGGCGGTGCCGACCCGCACCATGGTGCTGCCGTGGGCTATAGCCAGTTCAAGATCCTCGGTCATGCCCATCGAGAGGGTATCCACAGTGGGGTATTGTCGCGCAAGCTCGGTGAACAGAGTCTGCATACGGGTCATTTGGGCGGCCAGCACGCGCTCGTCACTGGTGTGCTCGGGAATGGCCATCAGTCCCCGCAGCACCAGTCGCTCACTGTGGGAGACCTGCTCGGCAAGGCGGAAAATCTCTTGTTCCGACGTTCCGGATTTGCTGCTCTCTCCGCTAATATTGATTTGCAGACAAACATTTAGCGGTGCCATTGTAGTTGGGCGCTGGTTGTTGAGGCGGTCGATCAGCTTGTCCCGATCCACGCTCTGCACCCAGTCAAACCGTTCGGCGACCAGTTTGGATTTGTTCGATTGCAAAGGGCCGATAAAGTGCCACTCTATGTCGCTATATTCCGGCTGCTGGCGCAAGGTATCGATCTTGGCCGCTGCTTCCTGAGCGTAGGATTCGCCAAAGCAGCGCTGACCTGCGGCATGGGCGGCCATGATGGCCTCGACAGGTTTGGTCTTGCTCACGGCCAGCAGGCGGATCTGCTGCAGGTTGCGGCTCGCCCGTTCGGCGGCCTGGGCAATACGTTCCTTTACCTGAAACAGGTGCTGGGCAATCTGGTTCATATTTCGTTAGTGATCTTGTGATGGGAGAATGACAAGTCTATGGATATCACAGAGTTATTGGCTTTCAGTGTAAAGCATAAAGCCTCGGATCTACACCTCTCGGCCGGGGTTCCCCCGATGATCAGGGTTGATGGTGAGGTTCGCAAGATCAATTTGCCCGCCCTGGAACACCGGGAAGTGCATGCCCTCATTTACGACATCATGAACGACCATCAGCGCAAGGAGCTGGAGGAGAACTTCGAGGTCGACTTCTCGTTCGAGGTACCCAATCTGGCCCGTTTTCGGGTTAACGCCTTCCAGCAGGCGCGCGGTTCTGGCGCGGTATTTCGTACCATCCCCAGCACTGTGCTGAGCCTCGAGGATCTCGATGCGCCGGAGATCTTTCGCAAGATCGCTGAGTTCCCGCGGGGTCTGGTACTGGTGACCGGCCCTACCGGCTCGGGTAAATCGACCACCCTGGCGGCCATGGTCAATTACATCAACGAGAACTTCCATCACCACATCCTCACCATCGAGGATCCCATCGAGTTCGTCCACGAGAACAAGCGCTGTCTGGTGAACCAGCGGGAAGTTCATCGGGATACCAAGAGCTTCAGCAACGCCCTGCGCTCGGCACTGCGGGAAGACCCGGACATCATTCTGGTGGGCGAGATGCGCGACCTTGAGACCATTCGTCTGGCCATGACTGCCGCCGAAACCGGCCACCTGGTGTTTGGCACCCTGCACACCTCGTCGGCGGCCAAGACCATCGACCGTATCATCGACGTCTTCCCTGGTGCGGAGAAGGACATGGTACGCTCCATGCTCTCCGAATCCCTGCGGGCGGTCATCTCCCAGACCCTGCTCAAGCGCATTGGTGGCGGTCGGGTGGCGGCCCACGAGATCATGATGGGCATTCCGGCGGTGCGTAACCTCATTCGGGAGGACAAGATTGCCCAGCTTTACTCGGTGATCCAGACCGGGATGACCCACGGCATGCAGACCATGGATCAGAGCCTCAAGCAGCTGGTGAGTCGTGGCGTGGTGGCATCCCTCGATGCCAAGGCCAAGGCCGTTGATCCCAACAGCATTTAAGCGACTTGTACCCAGGGAGGGATAAATGATGAATCTGGATGATCTGCTGAGCCAGCTGGTCGAGCGAAAGGGATCGGATCTGTTTGTGACGGTGGGATCGCCGCCCATTCTCAAGGTAAATGGCCATCTGGTGTCGCTGGGGGGAGACGCGCTCGACAAGAAAGGGGCGCTGACGCTGGTCAGGGATACCCTCAGCAGCGATCACTTCGAGCGCTATGTCCGCACCAAGGAGGCCAACTACGCGATTTACCGCGAGGCGCTGGGTCGCTTTCGGGTCAGCGCCTTCTGGCAGCAGGAGCTGCCCGGTATGGTGATTCGTCGTATCGAGACCCGCATTCCCACCTTTGAAGATCTGCAGCTCCCCAGGATCCTGCAGGAGGTGGCGATGGCCAAGCGCGGGCTGGTGCTGTTTGTCGGTGCCACCGGGGCGGGTAAATCGACCACTCAGGCGGCGATGATCGGCTATCGCAACCAGCATGCCGATGGTCATATCCTGACGGTGGAAGACCCGGTGGAGTTCGTCCATCAGCATGGCCGTAGCCTGGTGACCCAGCGGGAGGTGGGGATCGACACCGAGTCGTTCGATGTAGCACTGAAAAGCTCGCTGCGTCAGGCACCGGACGTGATCCTGATCGGCGAGATCCGCAGTCAGGAGACCATGGAGTTTGCCCTGCAGTTCGCCGAGACCGGCCATCTCTGTCTCGCCACTTTGCATGCCAACAACGCCAACCAGGCGCTGGATCGCATCCTCCATCTGGTGCCGCAGGAGAAACATCGCCAGTTTCTGTTCGATCTCTCCTTCAACCTCAGAGCTATTGTCGCCCAGCAACTGGTGCCGAGTGTCGATGGTTTGCGGCGCAGTGCGGCATTCGAGATCCTGCTCAATACCCCGCTCATCACCGACATAATCCGCAAGGGAGAGATGCACCGTCTCAAGGAGGTGATGACCAAATCTGCCGAACTGGGCATGCAGACCTTCGATCAGGCGCTTTTCAGCCTGTTCTGCGCCGGCCAGATTGGCTACAGTGAGGCCCTCGCCCATGCCGACTCGGCCAACGACCTGCGGCTGCTGATCAAGCTCTCCGGTCGCGAGCAGCTGGGGTCCGGCACACTGGAAAATGTGACGCTGGATGAATGAAACATGGGGCCGATCCGCTGTTCGGCCCCTAGCCAGAAAGGAACGTTATGCTGATTGTGGTTTCCCCGGCCAAGACGCTGGATTACGAGTCACCGCTGGTGACCCCCCGTTTCACCCAACCCGAGCTGCTGGATCACTCCGCCGAGCTGATTAGCCGAGCCCGCCAACTGAGCCCTGACCAGATCGCCACACTGATGAAGATCAGCGACAAGCTGGCCGGTCTCAATGCCGCCCGTTTTGCCGAGTGGCGGCCAGACTTTACTCCCGCCAACGCCCGTCAGGCGCTGCTGGCCTTCAAGGGGGATGTCTACACCGGTTTGGTGGTAGAGGATTTCAGCGAGGCCGATTTTGACTTCGCTCAGGCACACCTGCGGATGCTCTCCGGCCTCTATGGCGTGTTGCGTCCCCTCGACCTGATGATGCCCTATCGACTGGAGATGGGGACCAGGCTCGACAATAGTCGCGGCAAGGATCTCTACCAGTTCTGGGGGGAGGTGATCACTCATCACCTCAACGACGCGCTGGCAGCCCAGGGGGATGAGGTGCTGATCAATCTGGCCTCCGACGAGTATTTCAAGTCGGTACGACCCAAGAGCCTGAAAGGGCGGATCGTCACGCCGGTGTTCAAGGATGAGAAGAACGGTCAGTTCAAGATCATCAGCTTCTACGCCAAGAAGGCTCGCGGCATGATGGCCCGCCACATCATCAAGCACCGTCTGACCGAGGTGGAGCAGCTGACCGGCTTCAACGCCGAGGGCTACTACTTCGTGCCGGAAGAGTCGGACGCCAATACCCTGATGTTTAAACGCGCCGAAAATTAATTACAAAAAGAGGGAACCAATCTTTCGACCCGAGGGTCTGAATATGTGAATCCTCTGTTGTAAGCACTTTTTATTCGCCGACGTTTGATACGTCGGCTTTTTTATTGCCGTTTTTATTGTCCATCGATTGCCTTCGCCGGGACTATGTGGTTCAGATAGACTCAAGACAGGGAGCGAGTTGTCGTGAGGTGAATATGGAACAGAAAAATGCCATTCGGCAGGTTGCCGTCCCTTGGGCTCCGTCCCGCCAGCTACCGCCCGGTCTGGTTGTGGCCGAGTTGCATCAGGATCTCTGGAGCGACTCCCTGACCATCATGCTGGGGCGGGCGCGCAGCATCGATCTACCCCCGCAAATCCTCTGCCGGGTCTATTTTCGCCATATTTATGCCCTGCGGGTCATCGAGGATTGCGATCTGGCTGAGGGGAAGGATAGCCACGCCATCGAAGAGCAGATCCAGCTCATCACTCCATCCCGTTTTGCCAGCTGGTTCCATCAGGAGTCGGACGGCCTGCATCTGGATGAAGATCTGCAGCACTATCGCATCTCCACTTGGGATTACTGCGCCGATGTGCTGACCTCCTCGGCGCCAGAGCTGCAGTTCCTGCCCCAGAGCGAGTAGCCAGCGATAACGCCAGAGGCCAAGGGGGATCCTTCGCCTCTTGTCTTTGTGGAGGTGCAGAGCGTGCGATGCTCAGGTCACTCAGTCAGAGGGTGGCCTGTTGTGTTGCCACAAAAAAAGCGCCTCAGAGGAGGCGCGGGGAAAAAGACAGATTGGAAGCGTCACATGGGTGCTACTTGAATCAGCGAATGAGCCGTGCCATTCAAGTATGGAGCTATCATGCCAAGCTCAATCTGAAGTAGTTCTGAGGCGATTCTTCATCTTCTGTTCATCTTGTCAGCAAGGCGTGGCCACTGATTGAAAGCCTTTTCATTCTGGTCGCGATATTGTCCCGTTCCTCTCCGGGGACGCTCATTGTCTCATGGGGCCAGCTCGAATGTTGTGCCTGCCTGTTCCAGTGCCAGCAACCAGCGCTTGATGGGAATGCCGCCAGCATAGCCGGTCAGATCGCCGCTGCGTCCGATCACCCGATGGCAGGGTACTATGATGCTCAGCGGATTGCGGCCATTGGCAGCGCCTACTGCTCGCACGGCCTTGGGATTGCCGATAGCCTGGGCAATCTCGAGATAGCTCACGGTCTCGCCATAGGGGATATCACACAAAGCGTTCCACACCGTTTGCTGGAACGGGGTGCCCTTCGGTGCCATGGGCAGATCGAACTGCTGCAATTTTCCGGCAAAATAGGCGGTGAACTGCTCGACGAAAGGAGCAAGAGCCAGGTCATCACGCTGCCACTCATCGGTCGGAGTTACCGGCTGCTCCCCCCGCACGAACTCCACATAGCGCAGACCATCCTGATCGATGGCGACCAGCAGGGGGCCGCGGGCGCTGTCGCAAAAACTGTATCTCATCGGCTGACATCCTTTGGGGGCTGGGGGCTGGCTCAGTCCAGAACCGGTTTGCCGCGGGCGGATTTGATATCCCCCTTGCGCTTTTTGGCATCGACCCGTTTGCGCTGGGAGCTGCGGGTCGGCTTGGTGGCATGGCGAGCCTTGGGGCGCCAGGCTGCTTTCTTCAGCAACTCCACCAGACGGTTCATCGCCTCCTTGCGGTTCATGTCCTGGCTGCGATGGTTCTCGACCCGGATCAGGATAAAGCCATCGTGTACCCGGCTGTCGCTCAGCTTGTCGAGACCCTCCTTGTAGAGGGGCGTCAGGCTGGGAGAGTTGCGGTAATCGAAGCGCAACCAGACGGCGGAGTCGGTCTTGTTGACGTGCTGTCCGCCGTTGCCCTGTGCCCGCATGGTCTGAAATTGCAGCTCATGCCAGGGAATCGTGACGCTGTTGGAGATAACTAACATGCTGTTTTGCTCTTGTTTGGTGCATACCCGCTGACCGCTGCAGCATGGTGCCTCATTATGGGGCGTGCTGGCCGGTTATGGGGATGAGCCTGACGAATGGCGCCGGCATTAAACTCTATCTACATGAAATATAACAATAAAAATACTTGGCATAAGAATTGAAACCCGATTCATGACACACCATGGATTGGGAGCAACCAGATGAAGCTGATTAGTGCGATTATCAAACCGTTCAAGTTGGACGATGTCCGCGAGGCTATTGCCAACCTGGGGGTGGAAGGGCTGACCGTGTCCGAGGTCAAGGGATTTGGCCGCCAGAAGGGACACACCGAATTATACCGGGGAGCCGAGTATCAGGTCGACTTCCTGCCCAAGGTGAAGCTGGAGATTGCCACCGCCGATGATAACGTGGAAGGGGTGATCGAGGCGATCTGCAAGGCGGCCTATACCGGCAAGATCGGCGACGGCAAGATTTTTGTCTACGACTTGCTGCAAGCGGTGCGCATCCGCACCGGCGAGAGTGACGACGAGGCGCTGTGATGAACCGCATCCGTGACGTACAGATCTGTTGACCTCCCGACCTCGGGGAATCCCGATGGCGTGAGCGCTTATTGAAGCCTGATCAACATAACGTTTTGCTCAGGAGAGGCCGAATGGGATTCCATCCGGCCCTTTTCATTTATGGGCGATTAAATATGTGATGTGGCGACGGCGAGCTTTCTTGATCCGCTTATAAGATGTATGCAGAATGCAAACGGAAATCGTTATCACTCTGTATAGCTAATCAAGGAATGGATGATGAAAATGAAGATGTTGGCACTGGCTTTCTCTGCGTTGGCAGCTCAGTCGGCATTGGCGGCCGGGGAAGTGAATGTCTACTCCAACCGGCAGGATGAGCTGATCAAGCCCATCATCCAGCAGTTCGAGAAGGAATCTGGCATCAAGGTGAACGTGGTGTTTGCCAAAGAGGGGTTGAACGAGCGTCTGGAGCGGGAAGGCAAGCTCTCTCCGGCCGACCTGATGCTGACCGTCGATATCAGCCGTCTGACCGATCTGGTGGACAAGGGGCTGGTGCAGCCGGTGGATAGCAAGATCCTGCAGGAGAACATCCCCGCCATCTATCGTGATCCGGAGAATCGCTGGTTCGCCCTGACCACCCGGGTGCGCGCCATCTACTCCAGCAAGGATCGCCTCGGCAAGCTCGACACCATCAGCTACGAAGACTTGGCCAAGCCTGAATTCAAAGGAAAAATCTGCACCCGCAGCGGCAAGCATGAGTACAATGTGGCGCTGGTCTCCTCCATGATTGCCCATCACGGCATGGCCGAGACCAAAACCTGGCTGGAAGGGGTCAAGGCCAACCTGGCGCGCAAGCCGCAGGGCAACGACCGGGATCAGGTCAAGGCGATCAAGGATGGTATCTGTGACGTGTCGCTCGGCAACAGCTACTATCTGGGCGCCATGTTGAAAGATCCGGCGCAGAAGTCCTGGGCGGATGCAGTCTATATCAACTTCCCGAACCAGGCTGACCGCGGTGCCCACGTCAACGTGAGCGGCGTGGCCATGACCAAGTATGCCAAGAACAAGGCCGAGGCCCAGAAGCTGATGGAGTTTCTGGCTGGTGACACCGCCCAGCACATGTATGCGGACGTGAACGCCGAATATCCGGTCAAGGCTGGGGTCGAGCCTTCTGCCATGGTCAAGTCCTGGGGCAGTTTCAAGTCTGACGGACTACCGGTCAGCGATTACGCCAAGCACCGCAAGGACGCCTTGCAGTTGCTGGATGAAGTGAAGTTCGACTTGTAATCAGATGGGGCCAACGGCCCCATCAACATCTGTGGTCTCATGAAAAATTTTGGATGGATGACCGGCAGCTGGGCCAGCGCCCTGCTGCTGGGTTTACCGGTTATAGCCCTGCTTTTCTCTGCCTTCTCGGCTGAGGGGGAGCTGTTTCGCCACCTCGCCGATACCGTGCTGCTCGATTATCTGGGCAATACCCTGGGGCTGGTGGTCGGCGTAGTATTGCTCAGCTTGCTGTTTGGCGTGCCTACCGCCTGGCTGGTGGCCATGTGTCAGGTACCGGGGCGGCGCGCCCTGCAGTGGGCTTTGATGCTACCAATGGCCATGCCCTCCTATATCGTCGCCTACGTCTATACCGACCTGCTCGACTACTCGGGCCCGCTACAAGCTGGGTTGCGAACACTCTTTGGCTGGAACAGTCCGGCCGATTACTGGTTTCCTGCCATTCGCTCCCTTGGTGGCGCAGCCTGGGTGCTGGCACTGGTGCTGTTCCCCTATGTCTATTTGCTGACCCGCGCCTCCTTTCTGGAGCAGTCAGTCAGCCTCATTCATTCCAGCCGCCTGCTCGGCTGTACCCCGTGGCAGAGCTTTCGCCGCCTCAGTCTGCCGTTGGCGCGCCCCGCCATCATGGTGGCGGTATCGCTGGTGGCCATGGAGACGCTGGCCGATTTCGCCACCGTCCACTTCTTTGCCATCAACACCCTGACCACTGCGGTCTACGACACCTGGCTCGGTTACGGCAGTCTGGCCACTGCGGCCAAACTCTCCTGCTTGATGCTGCTGGCGGTGGTGCTGTTGATCGCGCTGGAGCGCCGCTCGCGCAGTCGGCAGCAGGTGTTCCAGAAGTCCATGGGCCATGAGCAGCCGCTGCGCTATCCGCTTAAGGGGATGAGTCGCTGGCTGGCCGCTTTTTGGTGCTGGGGGCTGGTGCTGGCCGGTTTTGGCCTGCCGTTCGTCATCCTGCTCGACTACGGGGTGCGCTACTTCGAGTTGTCGTGGACGCCGGAGTTTGTCCGCTTCGCCGGCAACAGCTTGGCTATCTCGGCGCTGACCGCCCTGCTGGCGATGGGGATTGCCCTGCTGCTCGGCTTCTTCCGCCGCCTCGATGGCGGGATAAAGAGTCTGCTGCCGCTGCGCATCGCCGCCATGGGTTACGCCATGCCGGGTACCGTGCTCGCCATCGGGGTGCTGGTGCCGCTCACCGCCCTCGACTTTGCCATCAACGATCTGGCCGAGTGGCTCGGGCGTCAGGGCCCGGGCTTGCTGCTGACCGGCACCATCACCGCCATTGTGTTCGGTTATCTGGTGCGCTTCGTGGCCATCGCCATCGGCTCGGTGGAGAGCAGCATGGGCAAGATCTCCCCCAGTCTCGACATGGCTGCTCGCTCCCTGGGGCAGGGGGATGGCGACATGCTGCGCCGGGTTCATCTGCCGCTGGTGCGCCGTGGCCTGTTTGCCGGTGCCATGCTGGTGTTCATCGAATCCATGAAGGAGCTGCCCGCCGCCCTGCTGCTGCGGCCGTTCAACTTCGATACTCTGGCGACCCACGTCTATCAGTTCGTCTCGGACGAGATGCTGGAGCGCGGCGCGCTGGGGGCCATCGTCATCGTGCTGGTGGGACTGTTGCCGCTGATCTGGGTCAACCGCACTCTGGACAGTCCGGGCCACTGAGTCGCCGCGTCGGTCAATGAAATTGCATGCGGTGTGCTGAACCGAAAGGCAGCGCGCCGCCAGAAACGAGAGGAAGTCAGCCTTGTCCTGTTTGCAGGTTGAAAATGTCAGCTGCCGTTACAACGGCCGCAATGTGCTGGAACAGCTCTCCCTGACGGTGGCAGACAACGAGATCGTCTGCCTGCTGGGGGCCAGTGGCTGCGGCAAAACCACGCTGCTCAAAGCTATCGCCGGCTTGCTGCCGTTGGCAGAGGGCTCTATTCGCCTCGGCGATACCCTGCTCGACGGGCCGGGTGCCAGCGTGCCGCCCGAGGCGCGCAACATCGGGATGATCTTTCAGGATTACGCCCTCTTCCCCCACCTGACGGTGGCCGACAATGTTGGCTTCGGTCTGACCAAACTCGACCGCCGCGTCCGCCAGCAGCAGGTGGACAAGGCGTTGGCGCTGGTCAATCTGCAGGGGCTGGGGGATCGCTATCCGCACCAGCTCTCCGGTGGTCAGCAGCAGCGGGTAGCCATCGCCCGGGCGCTGGTGTGCAAGCCGCGGCTGATGCTGCTGGATGAGCCCTTCTCCAACATCGATACCCAGGTGCGGATGAAGCTGATCCTCGAGATCCGCGCCCTGCTCAAGCAGCAGGGGATCGGCGCCATCTTCGTCAGCCACAGCAAGGAGGAGGCGTTCGCCTTCGCCGATCGGCTGGCGCTGTTTCGCGCCGGTCACATCGAACAGGTGGGCCAGCCGGAGCAGCTCTATCGCCGCCCGCAAAACCGCTTCGTGGCGGAGTTTCTCGGCGGGGTCAACTATCTGGCCGCCGAGGTGGTGGACAGCCACTGTGTACAGACGGCGCTCGGGGTCATCTGTGGCAGCGAGCCTCATGGCCGGGCGGTGGGCGAGCAGTTGCAGCTGATGCTCAGACCCCAACAACTGCTGCTGGAGAGCGCCGCAGATGGGGAGCTCAAGGTGGTGGAGCAGCAGTTCCTCGGCCACCACTGCCGGGTGCTGTTCGAGTGTGGCGAGCTGCAGCTGGAGGCGAGCATTGGCGAGCCCCTTGATGGGATGCGGGCACGGATCAAGGTTGCCCCCCATGGGCTGGTGTTGTTTGACCCTTTGCCCTGAACGCGTGATATCGTCGTGAAATCAAAGAACTGGAGCTGCTCTGGTTTATAATCGCGCAACGCAAATAGCCCGTAACGCTAACGCCTACTCAGGGGAGAGATATATGAAAGCCCAAGCCGGGATCTGCGCAGAGCCGAATCTGCACGCCCTCTATCTGATGTTCAATCGCACCGGCGATGCCGCCGAACTGGTCGGCCGTTTGGCCAAACTGCCCGCCCTGTGGCAGGCGGTCGCCGCCGATTTCCCCGATGCCGGTTTCAGCGGTCTGGTTGCTGTTGGCGCCGACGCCTGGGATGGTCTCTACCCTGCCGCCCGTCCGCCCCAGTTCCGCAGCTTTATGGCGCAATCCGCCAACGGTCAGGAAGCCCCCAACACCCCGTTTGATCTCTTTATTCAGCTGCGCGCCGATCGGGTGGATGTGCTGCACCACGCCGGTCACCGTGTGATGGCACTGCTGGCCGGACTGGTCGAGCTGGCCGAAGAGGTGCGCGGTTTCCGCAATCTGGATTGCCGTGACCTGACCGGTTTCGTTGATGGCACCGAGAACCCGCAGGATGAGCACCGTGCCGAAGTGGCGCTGGTGGCCGATGGCGAGTTTGCCGGTGGCTCCTACATTCACGTCCAGCGCTGGGTACACGCCATGAGCGACTGGGAGAAGCTGGCGCAGAAAGAACAGGAAGACATTATCGGTCGCACCAAGCCCGACAACATCGAGTATGAGTCTGCTGCCAAGCCGCTGACCGCCCACATCAAGCGGGTCAACCTCAAGACGCCGAAAGGGGAGTCCATGGAGATCCTGCGCCAGAGCATGCCCTGGGGCACCATGACCGAGCAGGGGCTCTACTTCATCTCCTGCTGCCGCACTCCGCAGCACTTCAACGCCATGCTGGCCAGCATGTACAAGGGGGAGGGCAGCCACTTTGACCACCTGCTGCGCTTCACCAAGGCCGTGACCGGCGCGGCTTTCTTCGCTCCATCTGAAGGTTTTCTGATGGCGCAGGGCAAATAAGCCCGCCTGACGAAGACTCAGAAAACAAAAATCCCGGCCTTGGCCGGGATTTTTCGTTCTGGCGTGACCGCTATGACGCGGTAGCGGCCATTACGGCGTCTGTTCGAACAGCTCGAGGGCGGAGAGGTAGAGCTCTTCGATATCGGTGTCGCTGGTCGGGGTGATGAAGATGGTGTCATCACCGGCGATGGTACCGAGGATCCCCTCTGCCTTGCCGAGGGAGTCGAGCAGGCGGGCGATCAGCTGGGCTGCGCCCGGGCTGGTGTGGATCACCACCAGTGCGCCGTTGTGATCGACGTCCAGTACCAGATTCTTGAGCGGGCTGGAGGTGGTGGGCACGCCCAGTTCCACCGGCAGGCAGTAGACCATCTCCATCTTGGCGTTGCGAGTGCGAACGGCGCCGAAGCGGCTCAGCATGCGCGATACCTTGGACTGGTTGATGTTCTCGAAGCCCAGCTCTTGCAGGGCGGTGACGATTTCTGCCTGGGAGCCAAAGCGCTCTTCTTTCAGCAAGGCTTTAAAGGCCTTGGCCAGTTTTTCTTGCTTGTCGTTGTGTTTCATCTTGGTCTCACGAATGAGGAGGTGTGGCGGCCTGTGCAATACAGGCGGCAGATACGAACAGCGGGGCCATTTTGCATTCATATGCCGTTTTTTGCAAGGAAGCGGCGCTTGTTCTGCATATTGATTCAAAAATGGCTTGCATCAACCTTTATTAGGGATAGAATCGGGATGAAATTTTGAAAACTTATTCAATTGGGCTGTATGGGTATTGAATTAATAGGTATCGAGAAGTCCTGGCACAAGGTGCCGGTTCTGCAACAGGTCAGCTTTCGGACATCTCCCGGTGAAACCTTGGTGTTGCTGGGCCCGAGCGGTGCTGGCAAGAGTTCCCTGCTACGGATGATGAATCTGCTGGATACCCCGGATGCGGGTGTTCTGCGGATTGGCGAAAGTGAATTTTCTTTCCCAAGCTCCCTCTCTGCTGCCGAATTCAACCGCCAGTCCCAACTGCTGCGCCGCAAGGTGGGGATGGTGTTCCAGCAGTACAATCTCTGGCCACATCTCACTGTGATGGAGAATCTGATTGAAGCGCCGGTCAAGGTGCTCGGCATGAGCAAGGAGGCCGCCATCGAGAAGGGGGCCTATCTGCTGGCCCAGCTGCAACTGGCCGACAAGCGCGATGCCTGGCCTGCCCGTCTCTCTGGCGGCCAGCAGCAGCGGGTGGCCATTGCCCGTACCCTGATGATGGACCCGGAAGTGCTGCTGTTTGACGAACCGACTGCCGCCCTCGATCCCGAGATCACCAAGGAGGTGGCCGAGATCATCCGTAACCTGAGCCAGACCGGTATTACCCAGGTGGTGGTGACCCACGAGGTTGACTTTGCCCGCAAGGTGGCCAGCCAGGTGATTTATCTGGAGAAGGGGCGGATCATCGAATCCGGCACCGCCGCCATTTTCCAATCCCCGCAAACCAGCCGGTTTGCCGAATTCTTGATGCATTGATACTGAATCGATAAGGAAGCTGTCATGAAAAAGAGTCTGTTGTTGGTTGCTGCCATGGGCCTGTTGAGTACCTCCGTCATGGCCAAAGAGATCAAGTTCGCCACCGAGGCCACCTACGCGCCGTTCGAATACCTAGATGACAAGAACGAGTTTCAGGGTTTTGACATCGATCTGGCCCGCGCCATCTGCGAGCAGGCCAAGCTGGAGTGCAGCTTCCACAACCAGGCCTTTGACAGCCTGATCCCCAGCCTGAAATTCCGTCGCTATGATGCTGCCATCGCCGCCATGGACGTGACCCCTGAGCGGGCCGCTCAGGTCGATTTCTCCGACATCTATTACGAGAACTCGGCCGTATTCGTCGCCAAGAAAGGGGCCTTCAAGGGGCCGGAAGAGATGGTCGACAAGACAGTCGGTGTGCAGAACGGTACCTCTCACCAGTCCTATCTGGTGGATAACTGGGTGAGCAAGGGCCTGCTGACCGTGCCGTACGCCAGCTACCAGAGCGCCTTCCTCGACATGATGAATGGCCGTACCGACGGTGTCTTTGCCGATACCGCCGTTGCTGCCGACTGGCTGAAGCAGCACAAGGAGTATGCGGTGGTGGGTGCGCCGGTGACCGATGCCAAGTACTTCGGTACCGGCTTTGGCATTGCGGTCGCCAAGGGCAATCAGGAGCTGCTGACCCAGCTGAACAAGGGGCTGGCCGAGATCAAGGCCAACGGCACCTATCAGAAAATCTTCGACAAATACTTCGCGCAGTAAGCCATGTTGAGCCTGTTGTTGGATGCAGCCTGGATGACCCTCGGGCTGGCCTTGGCATCACTGGTCGGGGGCATGGTATTGGCACTGGCGTTCAGTGCCGCCGAGCTCAGCAAGCAGCGTGCATTGGCGTGGCCGGTGGCCACCCTGACCACGCTGATCCGTGGCCTGCCCGAGTTGCTGGTGGTGCTGTTCATCTACTTCGGCTCGACCCAGGTGTTGTTCCTCATCACTGGCGAGTATGTGGAGTTCAGCCCGTTCGCCTGTGGCGTGCTGGCGCTCTCCCTGCTGTTCGCCAGCTATGCGACCCAGACCCTGCGGGCGGCGCTCAATGCGGTGCCTTCAGGTCAACGGCTGGCGGCGCTGGCGTTGGGGTTGAGCAAGAGCCACATCTTCTTTCGCATCGTGTTGCCGCAGGCGTGGCGCCACGCCTTGCCGGGCCTCGGCAACCAGTGGCTGGTGTTGCTGAAAGATACCGCGTTGGTGTCGCTTATCGGGGTGAACGAGATGATGCGTCAGGCGCAGATGGCCTCGGCCAGTACCTATGAGCCTTTCACCTGGTATGCCGCCGCCGCCCTCATCTATCTGGCCATCAGTCTGGTGAGTGAATATGGCCTCGGGCTGGCTGCCCGCTACACCCGCCGCTACGGAGGCTAACTGATGCAAGAGTATCTCGTTACGTTGCTGGGCGGTCTGGTCACCACGCTGGAGCTGACCCTGTTCAGCCTGCTGCTGGGGATTGTGTTGGCAGCCCTGATGACCTGGGTGTTGGAGCTGCGCCTGCCGGTGGCGACCCAGCTGGTGCAGCTGTGGGTGCTGCTCTTTACCGGCACGCCGCTGCTCATTCAGATCTTCCTGATTTACTACGGGCCGGGCCAGTTCGAGTGGCTGAAAGCCGGCCCGCTCTGGCCGCTGCTCAAGCAGCCCTGGTTCTGCGCCGTGCTGGCGCTGGGTCTCAACACGGCGGCCTACTCCACCCGGTTGTTCAAGGGGGCGCTCGATGCCATCCCGGCTGGTGAGGTGGAGGCGTGCCGGGCGCTTGGTTTTAATGGCCGCCAGACCTTGTGGATGAAGGTGCGCCACGCCGCCCGTCATCTGGTGCCTGCCTACTCCAACGAGGTGATCCTGGTGCTCAAGGGGAGCTCCCTCGCCAGTACTATCACCATCATGGACATCATGGGGCTGGCGCAGGGGTTGAACGCCCAGACCTACGATACCCTGGCGGTGTTCGGGGTGGCTGGCGGGCTTTATCTGGCGATGAACGGATTGTTAACAATTGGTTTTCGCTGGTGTGAAAAACGGGCGCTGGCATTCCAATCCTGAGACCTTCAAATCTACCTCTTTATGGTAAGGGGGAGTGCAGAAAAACTGTGCTTCTCCTCCAACTTTTTGTATTTCCCTCCAATTTTTGCTCCCGCATGTTTCGTGGCTCACAGAACCCGTGACTGCAACTGTTATCAGATTGTTTTTTATGGGGGGATCCATTAAGGTTGGGCGCACAACAACAAACAACCTTAAACCTACGCTTAAACATGGAGTTGATCATGAAAGTTGCCGTTCTGGGTGCCGCTGGTGGCATCGGTCAAGCCCTCGCTCTGCTGTTGAAAAACCGTCTGCCGGCTGGCTCCGAGCTGAGCCTGTATGACATCGCCCCGGTCACCCCGGGTGTGGCCGTTGACCTCAGTCATATTCCTACCGACGTCGCCATCAAGGGCTTCTGCGGTGAAGATCCGACTCCTGCGCTGGTTGGGGCCGATGTGGTGCTGATCTCCGCCGGTGTGGCACGCAAGCCGGGGATGGATCGCTCCGACCTGTTCAATATCAACGCCGGTATCGTCAAGAATCTGGTCGAGAAGTGCGCGGCCACTTGCCCGAAAGCACTGATCGGCATCATCACCAACCCGGTCAACACCACCGTTGCCATCGCTGCCGAAGTGCTGAAAAAAGCCGGTGTCTATGACAAGCGTCGTCTGTTTGGTGTCACCACCCTGGACGTGATCCGCGCCGAGACCTTCGTGGCCGCTGCCAAAGGGTTGAACATCGACAAGGTACGCGTCAACGTGATCGGTGGTCACAGTGGCGTCACCATTCTGCCGCTGCTCTCCCAGATTGAAGGCGCCTCCTTCACTGCTGAAGAAGTGGCTGCCATGACCAAGCGCATCCAGAATGCCGGTACCGAAGTGGTAGAAGCCAAGGCTGGTGGCGGTTCCGCAACCCTCTCCATGGGTCAGGCGGCTTGCCGTTTTGGTCTCTCCCTTATCAAGGGTCTGCAGGGCGAAGCCAACGTCATCGAGTGCGCCTACGTGGAAGGTAACGGCGAGCACGCCACCTTCTTCGCGCAGCCGGTACTGCTGGGCAAGAACGGTGTCGAAACCGTACTGGATTACGGCAAGCTGAGCGCCTTCGAGCAGGAAGCGATGGAAGGCATGCTGGCTACCCTGAAAGCCGATATCCAGCTGGGTGTCGATTTCGTCAAGTAAGCGGGTCAACCGTGCCAACAAGGGAGCTTCGGCTCCCTTTTGTATTGATGAGAGCCGCCCGGCAGGCTAAGGGGATGGGGCTTGGTGCCGATAACAGAGTGCAGCAGGAGATCCTTATGATGAAACCCCTTACCCTTCTCGTTCTTGTCGGTGCATTCACCGCACCCCTCTATGGTGCCGAGGCGGTATCGGCTGCCGTATCGAGCGATGCGCCTGCAGCAAGTGCATCGGCACCGACAGCAAGCAGTGCTGCGGTGGCAACGGCCCCTGTCTCTGCTGCTACGCCAGCGCCCTCTGAGGCAGTCCCCGTCTTGCTTCCGGCCGAGCCGGTCACACCCGTTGCCAGCAATGGCGAGGGGGCCGCGCCGCTGCCAAAACCGGCTGAGCCTGCTGCTGTGGTGGCGCCTCCCGCACCTCTGGCCGCTGGCGAGTTGCAGGCGGTGCCGCTCTATCGTCAGGACGAGCTGCTCAACTGGATTGAGCAGGGGCGCCACCTCACTCAGGTGAAGCAGGATCGCTGTCAGCTGACTCAGGATATCGAAGCGCGCGCCTCGGTGATGAAGATCCCGGCCTATCAATTCCTCTGGGGGGATATGCTGGCGTGGGGTGTCTGTACCAAACCCAATGCCGAACTCGGGGTGCAATATATGTGGGAGGCGGCCAATCAGGGGTTGGCGCCGGCGCTGGAGCAGCTGGGTCGCTACTACTGGAAAGGAACTTTGGTGCAGAAGGATTTGGTGCGAGCCGAGACCCTGATGCGCGAGGCGGCCAGCCTAGGTTTTCTGCGGGCCCGCATCGAGTGGGTCGAGATGCTGTTGCAGGGGATGGGCAGTCCGCTCGATTATGAGGACGCCTATCGCTGGCTCCATGGCTCCGTCATAGGTGACAAGGCGCTGCACCAGAAGGCGGCGAGTCTGCTCAACCGTCTTGGCAACAGGATGCCGGCCAACGTGGTGGCCCGCGCCAAGGCGATGCACTGATCCAAAAAAATGACCCACAGATCTGCACCTGTGGGTCCGGTTCCAGCCGCCGTGCCATGACAGGCCGGAACCTCCCTCTGTTATATGGCTGCCCGCGCCTTAGAGATCTTGATGGGGGCCAAAAACTTCGTAATGGAGCTGCCCCGCTGGCACCCCAGCCGCCAGCAGCTGCCGCTTGATCTCTTGCATGAAGCCGACAGGGCCACAGAAGTAGTAGTGGGCCTGCGGCGTGATGCGCTCCTTCACGGCAGTCAGATCCATGGTGCCGGCCAGATCGTAATCTTCACCCTGTACATCGCTGGCCTCCGGCTCCCGATACCAGACCCGGCTCAGCAAGTTGGGATGTTGGCGGGATTTTTGCTGAATATCCTCCCGGAAGGCGTGTACAGCGCCCTGTTCGCAGGCGTGCAGCCAGGTGATCTCGGCCTGATGAGCACTCTCCAGCAGCTGGTTGAGTATGCTCATCATCGGCGTCACGCCGACACCGGCTGAGAGCAGTACCACCGGGGTCTGGCTGTCGGCTTTCAGGTAGAAATCGCCGGTAGGGGGCATCACCTTGATCTTGTCACCCGCCTGCAGGTGATCGTGCAGCAGGTTGGAGACCTGACCCTGCGGCTCACGCTTGACGCTGATGCGGTAATCTTGGCCGTTGGGGGCATCGGAGAGGGAGTATTGGCGGATCTCCTGATATTCCAGCTCGGGGTGAACCAGCTTGATGCTGAGATATTGGCCCGGTTTGAAGGTCAGTACCGGCTTGCCATCTTCCGGCGCCAGCAGGAAGGAGGTGATGAGGTCGCTCTCGGCTCGCTTCTCCTTGATGATGAAGGTGCGGGTACCTTGCCAGCCGCCATCCTGATTAGCCTTCTCCTGATAGATCTCCCGCTCGCGGCCGATGAAGATGTCGGCCAGCACGCCATACGCCTTGCCCCATGCCTCCAGCACCTCGTCGGTGACCGCACTTCCGCCCAATTCTTTGAGCGTGGCCAAGAGATGACTACCTACAATGTGATATTGTTCCGGCTGGATCAGGAATCCGGTATGTTTGTGCGCAATCCGCTCGACCGCACCGGCGAGTGCCCCCAGATTGTCAATATTCTTGGCATACGCGGCGACTGCATTGAACAGGGCCAGCGGCTGGCCGCCACTGCGTTGGTGGGCCAGGTTGAAGATATCTTTCAGCTCCGGGTTATGGCTGAACATCCGCTGGTAGAAGTGCTGGGTGAGGGCAGGGCCTGCCGATTCGAGCAGCGGAATAGTGCTTTTGATGACGGCAACGGTGGTTTGATCTAGCATAGGGGCCTCGTTCTAATTGAACATATAAAATGTCATTTAATAAGTGGCATCCTAGATGTTTATTTGATTTGAATCAATACTCCACTTTTCGCATCGCGCTAATCAGGTTTTATGAGACTAACCAGTTATACAGATTTTGGATTGAGAGCCCTGCTCTATCTTGCCACCCTGCCGGAAGGGGAGTTGTCGAGCGTTGCCAAGGTATCGGCCCTGTATGGCGTTTCCCGCAACCACATGGTGAAGGTGGTTAATCAGCTGGTGAAGCTGGGCTATCTGCAATCCCAGCGGGGCAAGAATGGCGGTATTCGCATGGCTTGCGATCCCGCCACCATCAATATCGGGCAGGTGATCAGGGCACTGGAAGGCAATCTGGACGGCATTGACTGCGGCTCGCCCGCTTGCCACATCGTCTCTGTCTGTTTGCTCAAGAGTGCGCTGAAAGAGGCGATGGATGCGTTTCTGGCGGTGATGGACAGCTATACGCTGCAAGACCTGCTGGCCAACCGCGACGAGTTGCAACGGGTGTTTGGCGAGCTGATCCCGACGCTGGTGCTGGAGCCGGATGATGAAGATGAGCAATGACGATGAGCAATAGAAAAGGGCTGCCACTGGCAGCCCTTTTTCAATCTTGCGGATCCGACTCCGCCCGGTACGATGCCGGCATGATCCGCGCCATCTTCACCATGTTGTTCTCCACATCGAGGATCTCGATAGGATAACCGGCCAGCCGGATCCCGATGTTGGGCTGGGGGATCTCCTCCAGATATTCGAGGATCAGGCCGTTGAGGGTGCGCGGGCCGTCGATGGGCAGGTGCCAGTTCATCTCCTTGTTCAGCTCACGAATATTGGCTGAGCCTTCGACCAGATAAGAACCATCTGACTGGGGGTGGATCTCGTCGCTCGGCGCTGGCGTCATGGAGGTGGTGAAGTCGCCCACGATCTCTTCCAGAATATCGTCCAGGGTGATCAACCCCTGAATATCGCCGTATTCGTCGACGATCAGGCCAATTCGCTCCTTGTTGCGCTGGAATTTGGCCAGCTGCACGTTGAGCGGCGTTCCTTCCGGAATGAAGTAGATCTCGTCCACTTCCCGCAACAGGCT
The DNA here is from genome assembly GCF_019047065.1 of Aeromonas sp. FDAARGOS 1414. Taxonomy (NCBI): domain Bacteria; kingdom Pseudomonadati; phylum Pseudomonadota; class Gammaproteobacteria; order Aeromonadales; family Aeromonadaceae; genus Aeromonas; species Aeromonas sp. FDAARGOS 1414. The sequence continues at coordinate 4,318,010 of NZ_CP077210.1, forward strand.
CGATTTGTTGAACTGGTCCCTGGCTACCAGCCGCAGGGCATCGCGCGCGTGTAAAAATCCGACAACGTCGTCGATATTGTCGCGATAGAGGAGGATTTTGGTGTGAGCGCAGTGGGCCAGCTGGCGCTGGATGCTCTTCCAGTCATCGTTGATGTCGATGGCGTAGATATCGCTGCGTGGCACCATGATGTCCTCGACCAGCATCTTGTCGAGATCCAGAATGCTCAAAAGCATCTCCTGATGACGCTGGGGGATCAGGTTACCCGCCTCATTGACGATAGTGCGCAGCTCCTCGGTGTTGAGGGAGTCATCCTTGTTGGGATTGATCTTCAGCATCTTGAGCAGGCCGCTGGTGATGCCGTTGATCAGCCAGACCAGCGGTGAGAGCGGCACCATCAGCCCCTTGAGGATCCAGGAGGCGGGATAGGCGATCTTCTCCGGAAACATGGCGGCCAGGGTCTTTGGCGTCACTTCACCGAATACCAGTACCACCAGGGTCAGGCCGAAGGTGGCGATGGCGACCCCGAGATCACCAAACAGCCGGATACAGACGATGGTGGCGATGGCGGAGGCGAGGATATTGACCAGATTGTTGCCGATCAGGATCAGTCCCAGCAGGCGATCGGGGCGGGCGAGCAGTTGCTCGACGCGACGTGCGGCTTTGTGTTTGGTCTGTGCCAGATGCCGCAGTTTGTAGCGGTTGATGGACATCAGGCCGGTTTCGGAACTGGAGAAAAAGGCGGAAAGAAGGATCAAGATAACGAGAACAATCAGTAATGTACTCGTTGAGATGCTGTCCAAAAAGGGCTCCTGTTGGATGGTATGGCTAAAAGAGTATAGGTGTCAGCTCAACAGCACTTCTTTGACGAAGCGACTGCCAAAGTAGGCAAGAGTCAGGATGAAGCTGCCGATCAGACTGAGCGTGATGACTTTGCGGCCGCGCCAGCCATAGGTGTGATGGCCCCACAGCAGCAACACGTAGACACACCATGCCAGGATGGAGAGCACTGCCTTGTGAGACTTGCCCTGGGCGAACATATCTTCGAGGAAGAAGAGGCCGGAGGCGATGGAGAGTGTCAGCAGCAGCACCCCTGCAGAGATCAACTGAAACAGCCGTTTTTCCACAGTCATCAGTGGCGGCATGGCTGGCAGGTTGCTGATTTTTCGAGATTTAAGCTGCTTGTCCAGACAGGCGAGCTGCAGCGCAAACAGACAGGCGATCATCAATACCGAGTAGGCCATCAGGGCGAGGCCGATGTGCAGCAACAGTTGGGGATGGGCCTCCAGATGGGTTATGTAGCGACCCGGGATCAAGGCGCTGGCAGCCAGCAACAGGGCCGAGAAGCTGTAGACCACCGGCAGCAGGATCCAGCCGTTGAAGCGTCGGGTTACGCAAGTCATGAAGCAGCTGATGATGAGGCTGACCAGCGAGGCAACGTTGAGCATGCTCAGGTTTTGACCGGAATGGGTCACCATTACTTCGCTGGCAACAGATGCACCATGGGCTACCAGTGCCAGTCCCACGCAAGCGAACAGGGGGGTGTACCCGACTTGTTTGGCATTGAGCAGCAGGTGCAGTGAGGCGATGATGGCCAGCAGATAAAACGCCAGGGCCAGAACAGAGATCACGATCATAACCAGGTCGTTGTTACACAAGCATTTAGGGATATAAGAGGAGCAGTATACCTTGCACAAGATGTGCTCGCCAGTTGTGCAATGGCCGATCCGCCCATATATAGGGACGAAGCATAGATGAGCGACGGTGCGGTGAATAATCGTCCTCGCGGCTGCTCTGGGTTATAATGCCCCCCATTTATTACGCCAAGAACCGGAATGCGTCATGTTTGAGAATTTGACTGAAAGACTCTCGCGCACCTTGCGCAATGTCAGTGGCCGTGGTCGGCTGACCGAAGAGAACATCAAAGAGACCCTGCGCGAAGTCCGCATGGCGCTGCTTGAGGCGGACGTCGCCCTGCCGGTCGTGCGTGATTTCGTGGCGCGCGTCAAGGAGCGTGCCGTCGGGCAGGAAGTGGCCAAATCCCTGAGCCCGGGTCAGGCATTCATCAAGATAGTGCACGGCGAGCTGGTCACCGTGATGGGGGAGGCCAATGAACAGCTCAATCTGGCTGCCCAGCCGCCCGCCATTATCCTGATGGCCGGTTTGCAGGGGGCCGGTAAGACCACCACGGTCGGCAAACTGGCCAAACTGCTCAAAGAGCGCAACAAGAAGAAGGTGTTGGTGGTCAGTGCCGACGTCTATCGCCCTGCGGCGATCAAACAGCTGGAGACCCTGGCGGGTGACATCGGCGTCGACTTCTTCCCGAGCGATGCAAGCCAGAAGCCGGTTGCCATCGCGACTGCCGCTATCGATCAGGCGCGCAAGAAATTCTATGACGTGGTGATCGTCGATACCGCCGGCCGTCTGCATGTTGATAGCGAAATGATGGCCGAGATCCAGGATCTGCACGCCACCATCAAGCCTGTCGAGACCCTGTTCGTGGTGGATGCCATGACAGGTCAGGATGCCGCCAACACCGCCAAGGCGTTCAACGAAGCGCTGCCCCTTACCGGCGTGATCCTCACCAAGGCGGACGGCGATGCCCGCGGTGGTGCCGCCCTGTCGGTGCGCCACATCACCGGTAAACCGGTCAAGTTTATCGGTATGGGTGAGAAGACCGATGCGCTGGAGCCGTTCCACCCGGATCGTCTCGCCTCCCGCATCCTCGGTATGGGCGATGTGCTGTCGCTGATCGAGGAAGTCGAGCGCAACGTCGATAAAGAGAAAGCGGCCAAGCTGGCCAGCAAGGTCAAGAGCGGTAAAGGCTTCGATCTCGAGGACTTCCGCGAGCAGTTGGCCCAGATGCGCAACATGGGCGGCATGATGGGTATGCTCGACAAGCTGCCGGGCATGTCCGGCCTGCCGGACAACATCAAGGATCAGATGGATGACAAACTCACCGTGCGGATGGAGGCCATCATCAGCTCCATGACGCCGAAAGAGCGTGCCCATCCCGACCTCATCAAGGGCTCTCGCAAGCGTCGCATCGCTGCAGGTTCCGGCATGCAGGTGCAGGATGTGAACAAGCTGCTCAAGCAGTTCACAGAGATGCAGCGCATGATGAAGAAGATGTCCGGCAAGGGCGGCATGCGCAAAATGATGAGCCAGATGAAGAACATGCTGCCACCGGGATTTGGTGGCGGTCGCGGTCCGTTCTGATTATCCGGAGTTAGGTATTGAGCGAGGGTCTGCGAGTTGCAGGCCCTTTTCATTGCAGCCCTGCGCAAAAAATGGCTGGCTTGGTTGCAATTATTACGAATCCAAGTAGAATTATGCGGCTTATTTTAAGCTAGGGTCCGCGTGTTTGCGGGCCTTGTTCATTAGATGTTAATGAGGACGATATGGTAACCATTCGTTTACAACGTGGTGGCGCGAAAAAGCGTCCGTTCTACCAGGTAGTAGTTGCTGACAGCCGTAACGCCCGCGACGGTCGTTTCATCGAGCGCGTTGGTTTCTTCAACCCGGTTGCTTCTGGTCAGGCTGAAAAGCTGAACCTGGACCTGGCTCGTATCGAGCATTGGGTTGCTACTGGTGCCGCTGTTTCTGAGCGCGTTGCCAAGCTGATCAAAGACGCTGCCAAAGCTGCTTAATCAGCCAAACGGTAAGGAGTTAAGGTGGAAAAACCTGTAGTTCTGGGCACCCTGGGGACCGTTTACGGCATCAAGGGCTGGCTTAAAGTGAACTCCTTCACCGATGTTGCCGAAGCGATTTTCGATTACAACCCCTGGCTGATTAATCAGAACGGGGCGTGGCGTGAAATTCGGGTTTCATCCTGGAAACGTCACAACAAGGGTCTGATCTGCAAACTCGATGGTATCGATGTGCGCGAAGATGCCCTGGCATTGACCAATGTCGAGATCGGCGTACCCGCTGATCTATTGCCTGCGTTGCCTGAGGGCGAGTTCTACTGGCGTGACCTGATTGGTTGCTCGGTAGTGACCACCAAGGGATATGACCTAGGCAAGGTGACCGAATTGATGGAAACCGGCTCCAACGATGTGTTGGTGGTTGAGGCCAATGTAAAAGATGCCTTTGGTGCAAAGGAGCGGTTGATTCCGTTCCTGGAAGAGCAGGTGATCAAGAATATTGATCTGACTGCTCGAACAATCGAAGTTGATTGGGATCCTGGTTTCTAGTTTCCCGCGCTAACACGGGTGCCGGAGGTTTCTTATGTGGATTGGGGTCATTAGCCTCTTCCCTGAAATGTTCCGAGCCATTACCGAGCACGGGGTAACGGGTCGGGCCGTCAAGAGTGGCCTGCTGCAGATTGAGTGCTGGAACCCCCGGGAGTTTACCCACGACAAACACCGTACGGTCGATGATCGTCCTTATGGTGGTGGGCCCGGCATGTTAATGATGGTTCAGCCGCTGCGTGACGCGATTCATGCAGCCAAGCAAGCGGCGGGAGACGGGGCGAAAGTCATCTATCTCTCCCCTCAGGGACGCAAGCTGACTCAAGCGGGCGTAACCGAGTTGGCGACGAATCAGAAACTGATTCTGGTAGCCGGTCGATACGAAGGTATCGATGAACGCGTGATACAAACCGAAGTCGACGAAGAGTGGTCTATCGGGGATTACGTGTTAAGTGGTGGCGAGTTGCCTGCCATGACCCTGATCGATGCGGTTTCGCGTCTGGTTCCAGGAGTCTTGGGTGATCAGGCCAGTGCTGAGCAGGACTCCTTTACGGATGGCTTGCTGGATCATCCCCACTATACTCGGCCGGAGGTGTTGGATGGATTGGCGGTGCCCGAGGCGCTGACAAGCGGCAATCACGAAGTGATTCGGCGCTGGCGGCTCAAGCAATCGCTCGGACGAACCTGGCAAAGAAGGCCGGAACTTATTAACAACCTAGCTCTGACTGACGAGCAAGAATCACTTCTTGCCGAGTATGTCCGCGAAGTGCGTGACAGCGTTAAGTAGAGTTTTCAGTTTATCCTAGGTAAGGAAAGACAATGAGCAAGATTATTCAGCAGCTTGAACAAGAGCAAATGCGTACCGACATCCCGGCTTTTGCCCAGGGCGACACCGTACGTGTTCAAGTTCGTGTTAAAGAAGGTGGTAAAGAGCGTCTGCAGGCTTTCGAAGGCATCGTTATTGCCAAGCGTAACCGCGGTCTGCACTCTGCTTTCACCGTTCGCAAGATCTCCAACGGCGAAGGTGTTGAGCGTGTATTCCAGACTCACTCTCCGCTGATCCACAGTGTAGAACTGAAGCGTCGTGGTGATGTTCGCCGTGCCAAACTGTACTACCTGCGCAACCTGTCCGGTAAAGCTGCTCGTATCAAAGAGAAGCTCAACTAATTCGATTCGAATTGGTGTCGGTATGTCGGCTAAAAGCTCGACAGGTAGTGAAAAGGCTCGCCAATGGCGAGCCTTTTTTGTATCCGGAATTCGGTCACTGCTTACTGGCTGACTCGTACCACCGAGTTGTCGCGGCCGTAGGGGCTGGGTACGTAGGCATCGGCTTGCCAGTCATTCTCGTAGAGGGTCTCTCCCTCAGGAGTGATGAACTGGTAGCAATACTCGAAACTCTCCGGCCCGTCGGTCGGCAGATTGAGGGTGGCCTTGAACTCACCGCTCTTCATGCGTTTCAGCTCGACCGGTTGCCACTGGGTGAACTCGCCGATCAGCATCACCTGTTCCGCTCCTGCAGCCGCCTCTTTCTCTACGGCAAAGGTCACCTTGACCTCGGGCTTGGACTTCAAAAACTGTTTGATCAGTGGCATGACGCCTCCTTGTCTGTGAGTTAAAAATGGCTCCTGTCTATTTTTATACCACCATATGACAAAGATGTTGATAAGGCAGATCAAGTCGGCAAGGCAAAATAGCGTTGCAGCAGACTGTGGGTGAAGTCGATCTTGAGATAGAAGCCGCGGGGCAGGGTCATGATGGGTTGACCATCGCGGCCGATGGCGCGAGTCAGCGCCTTGTTGTTGGCCGCCTTGGGCCGCAGTTGCATCACCTGGCCGTGGCGTGCGCTGATCTGCTCCACTTCTCCCAGCACTATCATGTCCATTAGCTCCTCCCAGTCCTGACGCAGTAGCCGATCTTCCTTTTCATTCGGGCTCCACATCAGCGGCATGCCGACCCGCCGCTCGCCAACCGGGATCTCCCGACTGCCTTCCACCGGGATCCAGAGCACCCGGGATAGCTTGTTGCGCACGTTGGACTCCTCCCAGCGCTGGCCGCTGACGCCGATCAGCGGGGCGACGCAGACGAAGGTGGTCTCCAGCGGTTTGCCTTGAGGATCCACGGGGATCGTCTTGAGTTCGATCCCCAGCTCCGGGAAGTCCTGCTCCGGCTTGCTCCCTGCGCTGGCACCCAGTTGCAGCTCGATCAACTGACCGACCCACCCCTTGTCACGGCGCAGGTCTTTGGGCACTGCGACACCAGCCTCGGCGGCCAGCTGCGCCAGCGTGAAGCCGGCCATGGCATAGGCGCGGCTCAATAACTCCTGCTCGGATTGGGGATTGCTTGGCATAGTTGGCTCCATCTTGCTCGCCATATTCTAACAGGGGAGGATCCCGAGAAGGATCGCTGTTTTTATAACCGATCCTGAGTGGATAAGATCAAACATGGATAAGTTGAGTGTTATGTGTGCATCATCATGATTTTAAAGGTTTTTGTATGTTTTATCGAGCACAGTTCCTAGCGGTGCTTGAGCTTGAAATAGTTGTCCAAGGGTTTGCTCGCGATGTTACACACAGTTATCCACAGAAATCTTGGATAAGTGGATGAAAGTGGAAGGTATGGCCGATATGTTACAAAAAATTGTGAATCCTCCCCCATTTTTGCCGAGCAAGCAGGGTAGATAATGTGCCGTGCTTGTGGATAATCTGTCCTGGGTGGATCTTTGACCAGTTGAACTTGTTCACAATCAGTCTCAGGGAGCACGCTACCGGAAGAGCATGGATCCAGATCCAGTATTATGCATTTAAGTTATTGTATATAAAGTGATTTTTATATTGTGTGTCGTGTGGTGACATGAATGTCTTCTTTTCACTACTATTGAAAAAGTACTGTATATACCCGTTTGCTAACAGCTTTATGCACAGCCTGGGTGGGCAACTTGGGGGAGCGGATCCTTGGATTTGTTTATAAGTATGTTTGAAATCGAAAGTTATTCATGAAACAGGGGATTCACTCCTTGTTTGCTGCCACGGAGTGAATGTGGAACAATCTCCTTATAGATTCAGCCTTTATAAGGTGATCACGTGATTGATGGCGACGGATTTCGTCCCAATGTCGGTATCGTGATCTGTAACCGTGAAGGACAAGTGTTGTGGGCTAAACGCTATGGGCAGCACTCCTGGCAGTTTCCGCAGGGGGGGGTTGATGATGGTGAAACGCCAGAGCAGGCCATGTATCGAGAGCTGTATGAGGAGATTGGCCTCAAGCCCGAAGATGTGACCATCATGGCCACCAGTCGTAACTGGCTAAAGTACCGTTTACCCAAACGTCTTGTCCGCTGGGACAGTTCACCGGTCTGTATTGGCCAAAAACAAAAATGGTTCCTGTTACAGCTGAATTCGGGCAAGGAGTCGAGGATCCAGTTCGGCTGTCATGGCCATCCCGAATTTGACGACTGGCGTTGGGTCAGCTTCTGGTACCCGGTGCGTCAGGTCGTCTCGTTCAAGCGGGAGGTTTATCGCCGGGTCATGAAAGAGTTTGCCCCGCTGGCGATGCCAGTGCCGGTAGTGCAGGTCAACAAGAAGGATGGGCGGCGCAACCGCGCCCGTTAAGGAGCACAGATTAGTTGTTAACGGAACTGAGACGTATCGTCGAGAGCATGGCCGAGGCCAATACCCTCGAGCAGGCCTTGCAGGCATTGGTGAGCCAGACCCGGCACGCCATGGCAGTGGACTGCTGCTCCGTCTATGTCTCGGAACCCGAGGTGCGCCGCTATCGCTTGGCGGCTACCGACGGCTTGGCCCCGTCCGCGGTCGGCAAGGTGACCCTGCCCTACGAGCAGGGCATCGTCGGTCTGGTGGGTCAGCGGGAAGAGCTGATCAACCTGGCTGATGCCCCCGCGCATCCCAGTTTCAAATTCCTGCCCGATGTTGCCGAAGAGGCGTTCCGCTCCTTCCTCGGCGCACCCATCATGCACCAGCGTCAGGTGGTAGGCATTCTGGTGGTGCAGCAGAAGGAGAGCCGCCGCTTCGATGAGGGGGAAGAGTCCTTCATGGTCACCCTGGCGGCCCAGCTGGCGGCGCGGATCGCCCAGGCGCAAGCCAAGGGGTGGTTGCAGAAGACCGACTGGAGCAAGCCGCTGCGCGGTATTGCCGGTGCCAGCGGCATCGCCATGGCCAAGGCCTGGGTGTGGCGGCCCCGCAAGGCGCTCTCGTCCATTACCCCGCGCAAGGATGAAGACCATGCCAGCCAGCTGGCGCGGCTGGAGCTGGCGGTTGAGGAAGTGCGGCACGACTTGGAGAGTCTGGCGCTGCGTTTTCGCGAGAGCTACAGCCAGGATTCGGTGGCGATCTTCGACATCTATCTCCATCTGCTGAACGATCCCGGCTACATCAAGCCCATTCGCAACAAGGTGAGCAAGGAGCACTGGACTGCGGTCTCTGCGGTCAAGCTCATCAGCGATCGCTTGATCGAGCAGTTCAAGGGGATGAAGGATCCCTATTTGCAGGAGCGCTCCACCGACGTGAAGGATATTGCCCAGCGGCTGATCAGCCGACTGGTGCAGAATGAGCCCGAACATATCTCCATCGGCGAGCCGGTTGTGCTGGTTGCCGACGAGGTGACTGCCACCATTCTGGCAGAGGTGCCCCGCGAGTATCTGACCGGGGTGGTCTCGCTCAAGGGGGGAACCAACTCCCATGCGGCCATTCTGGCCCGCGCCATGGGGGTGGCCGCCATCATGGGGGTTGATCTGCCCCTTGGTGACATCGGTGGTCGCATGCTGGTGGTCGATGGCTACAGCGGCGATCTCTTCATCGAGCCCAATCAGGTGATCCTGACCGAGTATCGTCAGCTGCTGAGCGAAGAGCGGGCGCTCGATACCCTGGTGCGCAGCGTCGACAACCTGCCATCCGAGACGGCCGACGGCACCAAGGTCTCTCTGCTGCTCAACGCCGGGCTCAGTGCTGATACCGAGATCTCCCTCAATCAGCTGGCGGACGGGGTCGGTCTCTATCGCACCGAGATCCCCTTTATGCTGCAGGAGAGCTTCCCCTCTGAGTGGGAGCAGACTGCCCGCTATCGCGGCATTCTGGAGACCTACCGCAACCGGCCGGTCTGCATGCGGACGTTGGATGTGGGCGGCGACAAGCCGTTGCCATATTTTCCCATCGTCGAGGAAAACCCCTTCCTTGGCTGGCGGGGGATCCGGATCACCCTGGATCACCCCGAACTGTTTCTGGTGCAGCTCAAGGCGATGCTGCGGGCCAGCGAAGGGCTGGACAATCTGGCCATCATGCTGCCGATGATCAGCAGCGTCAGCGAAATCAAGGCCTCCCGTCGTCTGCTGGATCAGGCGTGGCGAGAGGTGTCGGAAGAGGCGGCGAGTCGAGATGCGGTGATCCGCTACCCCAGCCTCGGGGTGATGATCGAGGTGCCCTCAGCCCTCTTTATCTTGCCGGAGATGGCGCCGCTCATCGACTTCTGGTCGGTGGGCAGCAATGACCTGACCCAGTACCTGCTGGCGGTGGATCGCAACAACTCCCGGGTTGCCAACATCTACGATGCCTTCCATCCAGCGGTGATCCGCGCCCTGCAACAGCTGGTTGATGCTTCCCACCGCTACCAGAAGCCGGTGTCGGTGTGTGGCGAGCTGGCCGGTGATCCGGTCGGTGTATTGCTGCTGCTGGCCATGGGTTATCGCCGCTTCAGTATGAATACCCACAACATCGCCCGGATCAAGTACGTGCTGCGTCAATCCACCCTGAGCGAGTTGACCGAACTGATGGCCGATGGCCTCAAACATGACAACCCCCACGTACTGCGCGGCCTGTTTGCCCGCTATCTGGAGGAGCATGGTTTGGGCGGTTTGCTGCGAGCCGGTCATAAATCGAAACAGAGTGATTGATAATCATGCCTTGTCCCTGCTGACGAATGATCGGAAAATGCGGCTTTTATTTTGACTGGGGCCGCATATGCAGCACGATGGATATTGGGTTTTCTCGCAGATTGATCCCGTAGCATTCAGTTTGGGACCACTATCGGTACGCTGGTATGGTCTCATGTACCTGTTCGGTTTCGCTTTTGCCATGTGGCTTGCCGGCCGTCGCGCCGATGCACCGAACAGCGGCTGGACCCGCAACGAGGTGTCGGATCTGCTGTTTTACGGTTTCCTCGGGGTGATCCTCGGTGGCCGTGTCGGTTACGTGCTGTTCTACAACTTCGATCTCTTCCTCGCGGATCCCACCTATCTGTTCAAGATCTGGACCGGCGGTATGTCGTTCCACGGTGGGCTGATCGGGGTGATCACCGCGATGATCTGGTTTGCCCACAAGACCAAGCGTCACTTCTTCACCGTGGCCGACTTTGTGGCACCACTCATTCCGTTCGGTCTCGGTGTTGGCCGGATCGGCAACTTCCTCAACGGCGAGCTGTGGGGCCGGGTCACCGATGTGCCCTGGGCCATCATTTTCCCGGAGGCCGGCCCCGAGCCGCGTCACCCCTCCCAGCTCTACCAGTTCGCACTGGAAGGGGTAGTGCTGTTCATCATCCTCAACCTGTTCTGGCGCAAGAATCCGCCGCGCGGCGCCATCTCCGGCATGTTCCTGCTGTTCTACGGCCTGTTCCGCTTCCTGGTGGAGTTTGTGCGCCAGCCGGACAGCCAGCTTGGTCTCTATTTCCAGGAGATCAGCATGGGCCAGATCCTCTCCACCCCGATGATTATCGCCGGTGCCCTGATGATCTGGGCCGCCTACAAGCGTCCGCAGTTGTTCGGTAATGCCGTGAAGGAGGCGAAATAATGCGAGCTTATCTCGACCTGATGCAGAAAATCCTCGATGAGGGGACCATCAAGTCTGACCGTACCGGCACCGGTACCATCTCCCTGTTCGGCCATCAGATGCGCTTCAATCTGGCGGAGGGTTTCCCGCTGGTGACCACCAAGAAGTGCCACCTGCGCTCGATCATTCACGAGCTGCTCTGGTTCCTCAATGGCGATACCAATACCGCTTATCTGAAGGAAAATGGCGTCAGCATCTGGGATGAGTGGGCCGACGAGAATGGCGATCTGGGGCCGGTTTACGGCGCGCAGTGGCGCTCCTGGCCTGCCGCTGACGGGTCTGTCATCGACCAGATCCAGAAGGCGGTGGATGACATCAAGCACAACCCGGATTCGCGCCGCATCATCGTCTCCGCCTGGAACGTGGGCGAGCTGGACAAGATGGCGCTGGCTCCCTGCCACGCCTTCTTCCAGTTCTATGTGGCGGACGGCAAGCTCTCCTGCCAGCTCTACCAGCGCAGTTGTGATGTGTTCCTCGGCCTGCCGTTCAACATCGCCAGCTACGCCCTGCTGACCCACATGATGGCCCAGCAGTGCAATCTGGAAGTGGGTGACTTTGTCTGGACTGGCGGTGATGTGCATCTCTACTCCAACCACATGGAGCAGACAGCTCTGCAGCTCTCCCGCGAGCCGCGCCCGCTGCCGACCCTGCTGATCAAGCGCAAACCTGACTCCATCTTCGACTACAAGTTCGAGGATTTCGAGATCGAGGGTTATGACCCCCATCCCGGCATCAAGGCGCCCGTCGCCATCTGATAGCAAGGCGCCTCAGGGCGCCTTTTTTATGCAGTTAAATAATTGAAAATTCATTTTATTGATTAATAAGACGGTAGCCAGAGACGAGGAAAAACCTGCTTATAGCAGGTATGTTCTATTTTGCTTTCGGTTTTTTCGTTGTATTGAGCAGCAAGAAACGATTTTCCATTGGTTGTTGCAAGGGATAGACTCAAACCAAAGCAATACGGTGGAAAATTTAACCATGAGTGACGTAATCAAAAAGTTCCTGAAGCTGGAGGCCGCCTCCGGAATTATTCTGATCATGGCTGCCATGCTGGCAATGATTTTAGCCAATACCGCGCTGGCTGGCGGGTATCAGGCGTTTCTCGACACGCCGGTGCAGGTGCGCATCGCGGCTCTCGACATCAACAAGCCACTGCTGCTCTGGATCAACGATGGCTTTATGGCGATTTTCTTCCTGCTGGTTGGTCTGGAAGTGAAGCGTGAAATGTTGGAGGGGGCGCTCTCCTCTCGGGTGCAAGCGACTTTTCCGGCCATCGCGGCGGTGGGCGGCATGCTGGCTCCAGCCTTGATCTACGCCTTTTTCAACTATTCGGACGAAGTGGCGCGTGCTGGCTGGGCGATCCCGGCTGCGACCGACATCGCCTTTGCCCTCGGGGTGATGGCGCTGCTCGGCAAGCGGGTGCCGGTGAGCCTCAAGGTATTCCTGCTGGCGCTGGCCATCATGGATGACCTCGGCGTCATCATCATCATCGCACTCTTCTATACCCAGCAGTTGTCGCTTGAGGCGCTGGCGATCGGCCTTCTGGCTACCTTTACCCTGTTCTGGATGAACCGTCGTGGCGAGGATAGGATCAGCCTCTACATGCTGGTTGGTCTGGTGCTCTGGGTTGCTGTACTCAAGTCGGGCGTTCACGCGACGTTGGCCGGTGTGGTGGTCGGATTTATGATCCCGCTCAAGGGGAAGCGTTATGAGTCGCCACTCAAGCATCTTGAGCACTCGTTACATCCCTGGAGCGCCTATCTGATCCTGCCGCTGTTTGCCTTTGCCAACGCAGGGGTATCCCTTGAGGGGATAGGTCTCTCCTCCCTGTTGAATCCGGTGCCCATGGGCATCATGCTGGGACTGTTTATCGGCAAGCCGCTCGGGGTGTTTACCATCAGCTGGCTGTCGGTCAAACTGGGTATCGCCCAGTTGCCGCCCGGGGTTAACTTCAAGCAGATTTTTGCGGTCAGCATCCTCTGTGGTATCGGATTCACCATGTCGATGTTTATCGCGTCACTGGCCTTTGAGCATGGTGGGCTGGATTACGGCAGCTACTCGCGCCTCGGGATCCTCGTTGGATCCAGCATTGCAGCGCTGGTTGGCTATCTGGCCTTGCGATTGTCACTCCCCAAGAGTGATGGGGACCAGAATGCGGAGGGTTTATGAGAAAACAGGCATGGTTACTGCTCTTCTTGGTCAGTCCTATGGGATTAGCTGGCGGGTTTGAAGAGTGTCGACAGGAGGCTGGTTCGGCCAGCTGTTCGGCCTATCTCAACGGGGTGGTGGAGAGTGCTCTGATGTTGGGGGACAAGCAGGCTAAGGCTCGTTTCGGCGAGACCTTCTCCGAGCGGGCGCTGAGCAGCCGGGCTGGCGAGATGGTCAAGCGTTCCAACAAGCGTTATTGCGCTGACCGGATGCCGGACAAGGCACGCCTCAAGGCCAGTCTGATGGAGCAGTTTGGCGCGAACAAGGTTGACTCGGTTAGCGACATGTATGACATTCTGGCGGTTGAACTCAGCTGCTACCGGAGTCCGCGTCAAGCGGGAACCCCATCGGATGTCACACCTTAACTACAACCATCTCTACTATTTCTGGATGACTCAGAAGAAGGGCTCCGTTACCCAGGCAGCGGAAGCCCTTTTTTTGACCCCGCAAACCGTCACCGGTCAGATCAAGCTGCTGGAGCAGCGCCTCGGGGGCAAGCTGCTCAAACGCAAGGGGCGTTCCCTTGAGGCGACAGAGCTGGGCCAGCTGGTGTTTCGCTATGCCGACAAGATGTTCAGCCTCTCCTACGAGATGCTCGATATCGTCAACTACCGCAATGAGAGCCAGATCCTGTTCGACGTCGGCATCGCCGATGCCCTCTCCAAGCGCCTTGCCAGCCGCGTGCTGCTCTCTGTCATCCCCAATGATGGTTCCATCCATCTGCGCTGTTTCGAATCGACCCACGAACTACTGCTGGAGCAGCTGAGCGAGCACAAGCTCGACATGATCCTCTCCGACTGTCCGGTGGACTCCAGCCAGCATGCTGGATTGCTCTCCAAACGGCTGGGCGGCTGTGGCGTCAGCTTCTTCTGCAAGGCGCCGCTGCCTGAAAAGCCCTTTCCTGCCTGTCTGGAAGAGCGCAAGCTGTTGATCCCCGGTCGCCGTACCGCCATGGGGCGTCAGCTGACCCAGTGGTTCGAGCAGCAGGGTGTCTCCCCCAGCATTCTTGGCGAGTTTGATGATGCCGCCTTGATGAAGGCGTTTGGCTTCTTCAATCAGGGCATCTTCATGGCCCCTACCATCTACCGGGAGGAGATCCTTGAGGGGGAGGGGGTGATGTTGATCGGGGAAACTCAGGATCTGATGGAGGAGTATTACGTCATCTTCGCCGAGCGGATGATCCAGCATCCGGCGGTGAAGCGGGTCTGCGAGAGCGATTTTACCTTTCTCTTTTCCGGCCAGGAGAACTTCTCCGCCATCCAGCCAGCCACCCTGTCGTTTTAAAACAGCCCGTCACCACGTATCATCGGCGATGAGTGGTAGAGGAGAGATGTGATGCAACTTGAAGAGATGGAAGCCAATGCGAGTAAAGCGGTGGCCTTGCTCAAGGCGCTGGCCAACGAGCGGCGGCTGTTTATTCTGTGCCAGTTGCTGGAGCGCGAACTGTCAGTGGGGGAGCTCAACGAGCGACTGGGATTGAGTCAGTCGGCCTTGTCACAGCATCTGGCGCTGCTGCGGCGGGATGAGCTAGTGACGACGCGCAAAGAGGCCCAGACGGTCTACTATTCGCTGCGCAGCCATGAGGTGCGTGAAATGATCAGTTTGCTGCATCGACTTTATTGCAGCGCAGATAAATAAAAAACCGGCACTAAGGCCGGTTTTTTCAGCTTTGATCAGCAGAAGCTGATTAAGCCATAGCTTTGATCTGGGCAGACAGGCGGCTCTTGTGACGAGCAGCTTTGTTCTTGTGGATCAGGCCTTTGGTCGCCATACGATCCATGATCGGCTGAGCAACAGCGAAAGCGGCAGTCGCAGCAGCTTTGTCGCCAGAGGCGATAGCAGCAATGACTTTCTTCAGGTAGGTACGGGTCATGGAACGACGGCTGGCGTTGTGCTGACGGCGTTTTTCTGACTGAAGAGCGCGCTTCTTAGCAGATTTGATGTTAGCCAAGGTAAAACTCCTAAAACTGTCTTAGCGAGTGTATTGAAAAGGCCCGGAAATATGCCCTTCCAACCACATATTGTCAAATGATTTGTGCAAATAAACACCGCCTCCCGGTGGTGTGTCAGTAGGGAGACGGTTAAACTGTCGGCCGATTCTAGCAGCATTCTTTTCATTCTGACAGTTCCAGAGGCCTCGTCTTGAGTAAGAAATTGATCAAATCCGGTATGATAGTGTCCGGAATGACGCTGGCATCCCGCGTAATGGGCTTGGTTCGCGATGTGGTCATCGCAAATCTGCTTGGTGCCGGGGTGGCCGCCGACGTCTTCTTTTTTGCCAATCGCATTCCCAACTTTCTGCGTCGCCTGTTCGCCGAAGGTGCCTTCAACCAGGCCTTTGTTCCCGTGATGACGGAGTACAAGAAAAATGGCGACGAGGGGGAAGTGCGTGAATTGCTGGCTGCGGTGGCGGGTACGTTGGGGGGCATAGTGACTGTGGTCACCCTGCTCGGTGTGCTGGGGTCGGGTGTGCTGACCGCGCTGTTTGGCTGGGGCTGGTTCTGGGACTGGCTGCATGGCGGCCCTGCGGCCGAGAAGTTCGAGCTCGCCAGTCTGATGCTCAAAATCACCTTCCCTTACCTCTGGTTCATCACCTTTACCGCCATGGCAGGGGCTATCCTCAACACCTTCGGCCGCTTTGCGGTCTCGTCGTTTACGCCGGTGTTTCTCAACATCACAATGATTGCCGCGGCCTGGTGGATTGCACCGCTGATGGACAAACCTGAGATCTCGCTGGCGATTGGTGTCTTTTTGGGCGGTTTGGTGCAGTTTTTGTTCCAATACCCCTTTTTGCGCCAAATCAACATGCTGGTATGGCCCAAGTGGGGATGGAATCACCCTGGGGTAGTGAAGATCCGCACACTGATGATCCCGGCCCTGTTCGGGGTCTCGGTCAGCCAGATCAACCTGCTGGTCAACACCATGCTGGCTTCCTTCCTGGCGACTGGTGCCATCAGCTATCTCTACTACTCGGATCGCCTGCTGGAGTTCCCCCTCGGGCTGTTTGCGGTGGCCATCAGTACCGTGATCCTGCCAGCGCTGGCCAAGAAGCATGTGGATGCCGATCCGGCGGACTTCTCCCGCACTATGGATTGGGGGGTGCGGATGGTGATGCTGCTCGGCCTGCCCGCCATGATAGGCATTGCGGTCATGCGCGAGCCCATTTTGCGAGTGCTGTTCATGCGCGGCGAATTTGGCCTGCATGAAGTGAGCATGTCGAGCGCCAGCCTGCTGGCCTCCACTACCGGTCTGCTCTCCCTGATGCTGATCAAGGTGCTGGCCCCCGGTTATTACGCCCGTCAGGATACCAAGACGCCGGTGCGGATCGGGGTGATGTCGATGATTGCCAACATGGTCTGCAACCTCATCTTCATCTACCCGCTCGGTTACGTGGGGCTGGCGCTCTCGACCGCCTGCTCGGGCACTCTGAATGCGGCCTTGCTGTTCAAGGGGTTGTACCAGCAGAGCGTCTATCGTCCCTCCCGCCATACTGGCGTGTTCTGCCTCAAGCTGCTGGTCGCCAGCGTGCTGATGGGCTGTGTGCTCGCCTATCTGTCGCCGGATTTGGCCCAGTGGGGGGCGTGGAGCATGGGCAAGGCCAGTTTGCAGCTGACCATGCTGCTGTCGCTGGGGGCTGCGGTCTATGCCGTGGTGTTGCTACTGCTGGGCATTCGGCCGCGTCACCTTAAATCGGGGCAGTAGTAGTCGTGATCCTGCAGCGCCATGGGGATAGTGCCTCATGGCGCCGCAGGGGGCGTGATTGGGCCCGGATAGTTGAAATCAGGCTATGAGGGCTGACCCTGCCTGCTGCCTGATATATAATCCGCCGATTTCCATGGCAGCAACGCACAAGGCACTGATGGAGCTTATTCGCGGCATTCACAATCTCAAGCCCCGTCACCGGGGATGTGTATTAACCATTGGCAACTTTGATGGGGTTCATCAGGGTCACCATGCGGTATTAGCACGTCTCAAGGAGAAAGCGGCCCAGCTGGGATTGCCCGCCTGCGTCATGCTGTTTGAGCCGCAGCCGCTGGAGCTGTTTGCCGGCACGGCAGCGCCCGCCCGGCTGAGCCGGTTGCGGGAAAAGTACGAAGCGCTGCAGGGGCTGCATATCGATCGCATGCTCTGCGTGCGCTTCAGCCACCGTTTTGCCGAGCAGGCGGCCTCGACCTTCATCGAGCAGTTGCTGGTGGAGAAGCTCGGGGTGCACTATCTGGTGGTCGGCGATGATTTTCGCTTCGGCAAGGGGCGGGAAGGGGACTTCCACCTGCTGGAGGAGGCGGGTCATCGCTTCGGCTTCGAGGTGATCAGTACCCAGAGCTTCCAGCTCGAACGGCAGCGGGTCAGCAGCACCCTCGTACGCGAGGCCCTGAAAGCGGGCCGGATGGCGGAGGTGGAGCTGATGCTTGGCCGCCCCTACACCATCAGCGGCCGGGTGGCCCACGGCGACAAGCTGGGGCGTACCATAGGTTTCCCCACCGCCAATCTGGCCCTCAAGCGTCAGGTGATCCCGGTCGGTGGCGTGTTTGCGGTGGAAGTGATATGTTCCGGCAAGACCTTCCCCGGTGTAGCCAATGTGGGTGTACGGCCGACCTTGAGCGGTACACAAGCCAGATTGGAGGTACATCTATTTGATTTTTCTGGTGATCTATATGGTCAGCAGGTCAAGGTGCTGCTTCGCCACAAGCTGCGCGAAGAGCAGAAGTTTGCCTCTTTCACTGCCTTGAAAGAGCAGATCGAACGAGATGCCCTGGCGGCCCGAGCCTGGTTCGGGCTGCCACAATTCAATTTACCCAGCACTCTTTTAGAAAAGAAGGGAACCCAGGACTGATGAGCGACTATAAACACACCCTGAATCTTCCGGAAACCGAGTTTCCGATGCGTGGCGATCTGGCCAAGCGCGAACCCAACATGCTGAAACGTTGGTACGATCAGGATCTCTACGGCGCTATTCGCCGCGCCAAAGCGGGCAAGCCTTCTTTCATTCTGCATGATGGCCCCCCCTATGCGAACGGCAACATTCACATCGGTCACTCGGTCAACAAGATCCTCAAAGATATCATCATCAAGTCCAAGGGCCTCTCCGGTTTCGATTCCCCCTATGTGCCGGGTTGGGATTGCCACGGTCTGCCTATCGAACTGAAAGTGGAAGGCATGGTCGGCAAGCCGGGCGAGAAGGTTTCTGCTGCCGAATTCCGCGCCGAATGCCGCAAATACGCCAAGACCCAGATCGAAGCGCAGAAGACCGACTTCATCCGTCTGGGTGTGCTGGGCGACTGGGAACACCCCTACCTGACCATGGATTTTGGCACCGAAGCCAACATCATCCGCTCCATGGCCAAGATCGTTGAAAACGGCCACTTGCACAAAGGCTCCAAGCCGGTGCACTGGTGTACCGATTGCGGCTCCGCGCTGGCTGAAGCCGAGGTTGAGTACTACGACAAGAACTCCCCCTCCATCGATGTGCGCTTCAAGGCCGTTGATGAGGCGACCGTTGCCGCCAAGTTTGACTGCGCCGAAGGCCACACTGGTAAGGGCCCGATCTCTGCGGTGATCTGGACCACTACTCCGTGGACCCTGCCAGCCAACCGCGCCATCGCCATGCACGCCGATCTGGACTACGCACTGGTTCAGGTTGAAGGTGAGCACCCCGAGCGTCTGATCCTGGCCGCAGAGCTGGTCAAGGATGTGATGGATCGCGCCGGTATCGAGAAATTCCACAATCTGGGCTATGCCAAGGGTGCCGCGCTCGATCTGCTGCGCTTCAACCATCCCTTCTACAGCTTCGATGTGCCTGTGGTACTGGGTGATCACGTTACCCTGGATGCCGGTACCGGTGCCGTTCACACCGCACCTGGCCACGGTCAGGAAGACTTCGTGGTCGGTCAGAAGTACGGTCTGGAAGTGGCCAACCCGGTTGGCAGCAACGGTGTTTACCTTCCGGATACCGAACTGTTTGCCGGCCAGCATGTGTTCAAGGCCAATGCCTCCGTGATCGAAGTGCTGACCGAGCGCGGCGCCCTGCTGCACCACAAGGTGTTCAACCACTCCTATCCGCACTGCTGGCGTCACAAGACCCCGATCATCTTCCGTGCCACCCCGCAGTGGTTCATCAGCATGGAGCAGAAGGGTCTGCGCAAGCGCGCACTGGAGGAGATCGAGCGCATCGAGAAGGACGGTATTGCCCAGCAAGGCCAGAGCGGCTGGGTACCGGCCTGGGGTAAAAACCGCATTCAGGCGATGGTCGAGAACCGTCCTGACTGGTGTATCTCCCGTCAGCGCACCTGGGGTGTGCCTATCTCCCTGTTCGTCCACAAAGAGACCCAGGAACTGCACCCGGAATCCGTGCGCCTGATGCACGAGGTCGCCAAGCGGGTCGAGCAGTCCGGCATTCAGGCATGGTGGGATCTGGACAAGGCCGAGCTGCTGGGTGCCGATGCCGACATGTACGACAAGGTGCCTGACACCCTCGACGTCTGGTTTGACTCCGGTTCTACCCATGCTTCCGTGGTTGATGCCCGTCCCGAGTTCAACGGCAAGCCGGCCGACATGTATCTGGAAGGTTCTGACCAGCACCGTGGCTGGTTCATGTCCTCCCTGATGATCGGTGTGGCCATGAAAGACAAGGCTCCCTATAACCAGGTGCTGACTCACGGCTTCACCGTGGATGGTCAGGGTCGAAAGATGTCCAAGTCCATCGGCAACGTGGTGAGCCCGCAGGACGTAATGAACAAGCTGGGTGCCGACATCCTGCGTCTGTGGGTAGCGAGCACTGACTACACCGGCGAGATGACCGTCTCCGACGAGATCCTCAAGCGCTCTGCCGATGCTTATCGCCGTATTCGTAACACCGCTCGCTTCCTGCTGGCCAACCTGAACGGTTTCAATCCGGCGACCGACATGGTGGCGCCCGCCGACATGGTAGTGGTGGATCGTTGGGCTGTCGGTCGTGCCAAAGCGGTACAGGCCGAGATCATGGCGGCATTCGACGAGTACAACTTCCACGGCGTAACCCAGAAGCTGATGCAGTTCTGCTCCATCGAGATGGGCTCCTTCTATCTGGATGTCATCAAGGATCGCCAGTACACCGCCAAGGCTGACAGCCTGGCCCGTCGCTCCTGCCAGACAGCCCTCTATCACATCGCCGAGGCCATGGTGCGCTGGATGGCGCCGATCATGAGCTTCACCGCCGATGAAATCTGGGCACTGCTGCCGGGTGAGCGCGGCGAGTTCGTCTTCACCGAAGAGTGGTACGACGGCCTGTTCGGGCTGGAAGCGGGTGAAACCCTCAACGACGAGTTCTGGGCCGAGATCCTCACCGTGCGCGGTGAAGTGAACAAGGCACTGGAAGTGGCTCGTGGCGAGAAGCGCATCGGCGGCTCCCTGCAGGCCGAGCTGACCCTGTTCGCCAAGCCGGAGCTGGCTGCACGCCTGAATGCCCTGGCTGATGAGTTGCGCTTCGTGCTGCTCACCTCCAAAGCCAAGGTTGTGGAGGCTGACACTGCGCCGGAAGGCTCTGTGGCGACCGAGCGTGATGACCTGTGGTTGAGCGTGGCCCAGTCTGCTGCCGCCAAGTGCGACCGCTGCTGGCACCATGTAGAAGATGTGGGCACCATCGCGGGTCACGAAGAGATCTGTGGTCGCTGTGTGACCAACGTTGAGGGTGACGGCGAAACTCGTCAATTTGCCTGATGAACATGACTCAACATAAAAGCGGCCTGCGTTGGCTGTGGCTGGCAGTGCTGGCCTTTGTACTGGACCAGGCGAGCAAGCTCGCCGTGGTCAAGTTGCTGCCATTTGGTTACCCGGGGGTGGAGATCACCCCCTTCTTCAATCTGGTTCACGTCTACAACAAGGGCGCCGCATTCAGCTTCCTGGCTGATCAGGGGGGCTGGCAGCGCTGGTTCTTCGCGGTGCTGGCTTTTGCCATCTGTGGATTGCTGATCCACTGGCTGCGCAAGCAGTCGGTGACCCAGCGTTGGAGCGGTATCGCCTATTCACTCATCATCGGCGGCGCCCTCGGCAACGTCTTTGATCGACTGGTGTTGGGCCATGTGGTCGATTTCCTCGACTTCTACTGGCAGCGTGCGCACTGGCCGGCATTCAATCTGGCCGACAGCTTTATCTTTATCGGGGCCGCCATGATCGTGCTGGACGGTTTCCGTGGTGAGAAAAAGGAGCAGGCATGAGCCAGCAGATCACCGCTAACAGCAGCGTGCTGTTCCACTTCTCCATCAAGCTGGAAGATGGCTCGGTTGCCGACAGCACGGCGCTGCACGGCAAACCTGCCCGCCTGCGGATGGGCGATGGCAGCCTGACCCCCACCTTCGAGCAGTGTCTGCTGGGCCTGTGCGAAGGGGAGAGCAAGAGTTTTACTCTGGCGCCGGAAGAGGCCTTTGGCCTCTCCAACCCCGACAACATCTACCATCTCGACCGTGCCAAATTTGGCGCCGATGTGGAGCCAAAAGTCGGCACCATTATCCTGTTCGATCAGCCCAATGGCAGCGAGCTGCCGGGCATTATCCGGGCGGTAGCCGGGATGTCGGTCACGGTCGATTTCAACCACCCGCTGGCCGGTCATACCGTCACCTTCGAGGTGGAGATCCTGGGCGTTGATGATGAGGAGAAGGTGCATTAATGGATATTCTGCTCGCTAACCCTCGCGGTTTTTGCGCCGGTGTCGATCGTGCCATCAGCATTGTCGAGAGCGCGCTGGAGAAGTTCGGTGCCCCCATCTATGTCCGCCACGAAGTGGTGCATAACCGCTATGTGGTGAACAAGCTGAAAGATGCGGGCGCCGTCTTCGTCGAGGAGCTGGACGAGGTGCCGGACGACAGCATCGTCATCTTCTCTGCTCACGGCGTGGCCAAGACAGTGCGCGAGATGGCCAAGTCCCGCGCCCTCAAAGTATTCGATGCCACCTGTCCGCTGGTGACCAAGGTGCACATGGAGGTTCATCGCGCCAGCCGCAAGGGCTCAGAAGCCGTGCTTATCGGTCATGCCGGCCACCCCGAGGTGATCGGCACCATGGGTCAGTACGAGAACCGTGAGGGTGGCATGTATCTGGTGGAGACGCCGGAAGATGTCGCCAGGCTCAAGGTGAAGAATCCGGATGACCTCTGTTTTGTCACCCAGACCACCCTGAGCGTGGACGAGACCTCTGATGTGATCGATGCGCTGCGCAAGCACTTCCCCAAGATCCAGGGGCCGCGCAAGGATGACATCTGCTATGCCACCCAGAACCGTCAGGATGCGGTGCGGGAGATGGCGGGGCTGGTGGACGCCATGCTGGTGGTGGGGTCTCGCAACTCCTCCAACTCCAATCGTCTGCGCGAGCTGGCCGAGAAGGTGGGCGCCAGAGCCTATCTTATCGATGATGCGTCGATGATTGAGGCGAGCTGGCTGGAAGGCGTGAAAGCGATCGGCGTCACTGCCGGTGCGTCCGCTCCCGAGGTGCTGGTGCAGTCCGTGATTGCACGCCTGCGGGAGTTGGGTGGCAAGGTCGTTGCCGAGCACCCCGGTCGCGAAGAGAACGTGGTGTTTGAGGTACCACCCGAGCTGCGGATCCTCTGATCCCTGTCATCTTGCTAGATGTCGGTTTATTGCCAGAGCCACCTCGTTGAGGTGGCTTTTTTGGTCCTAACGAGTCCTTTGTGCATGTTCGCAACCAGATCGCAGCAAAAATTGATGATGTAGCTCGAACTTTTGCATTGCCGGGATTGAAACCCCAAGTGCCCGGCATAGACTTGCCAGCAAGCCCTTATTCTGGCTTAGCACACATGGAGTGTGTCTGTCCTCCTGGAACAAATCAGAGCGAAACAGGATGTTTTTGCGTTCAGGTTTTAGCCTTATCGAGCTTATGGTCACCATAGCGCTCGTCTCTTTGTTACTCACGTTGGGGGTTCCTTCCTTCAACGCTTTGCTGCGCACTATTTCTCTCAATACTCAGGCTAACAACTTTGTTGCGGCCATCAACCTTGCCCGCTCAGAAGCCATTCGCCGCAACACGGTAGTGACCCTCTCCGCCTCTGCCGATAACCTGACCCAGCATCACTGGGAGGCTGGCTGGCAGATCTGGGTCGATGGCAACGGTAACGGCATACTGGATAATGGTGAGTTGTTGCGAGGCTTTCCCGACATGGGGGGCGGGGTATTGAGCAGCAATACCTCCCTGCTGCGTTTTAATAGCGAGGGTTTTCTTGATGGCCGCACTCCGTTGGCACGGGTATTTTCCCTGCGTCCTGATGAGTGTCGGAATGAGCCCTCCCGTGATATCAACATCACAGTGGCTGGTCGCCCTTCCATTACCGAGGCTAGCTGCCCATGATGCGAGAACGGGGTTTGTCACTGCTTGAAATCATGATCTCGGTACTGGTGCTCTCCATCGGTATTCTGGGCATGGCGACTCTGCAACTGCAGGCTCTCAAGAGTAACCAGTCGGCGCTGACGCGTACCGAGGCGACCCAGTATGCATACATGATCAACGACATGATGCGGGCTAATCGCAGCGCGGCTCTGAACGGGCAATACAATATCGACTTGGGCGAAACTGTCTCGGGTAGCTCTATGGCGGTTCAGGATCTGCAACACTGGAAGCGGGTCGTAGCCGAGCTACCAGGTGGCGATGGCGCCGTATCGGTCAGTGCCGGAAGGGCCACCATCACTATTCAGTGGGATAGCAGTCGGCTGTCGACTGATCCTGCGTCGCGCAGCATGATCCTGAGGACGGACCTATGAGCAGGAGCGGTTTGCCGCTACACCAGCACGGGATCGGCTTGGTCGAGGTGATGATCGCCTTGGTGCTCTCGCTGATAACGGTGGGGGTCATGATTCAGGTGTTTCTCGGCAATCACAAAACCTATCTCACTGGCGAGGCCATTGCCCGGGTGCGGGAAGATAGCGGATTTGCCACCAATCTGCTGCAAAAAGAGCTGCGTATGGTGGGCTATCAGGGGTGTCTCAGCAAACAGGGGGTCAATATCACCAATACCCTCAATAACAGTACGGCACTGCCCTACAACTTCACCACCTTTTTGCGTGGTTACGACAATGTGACGTCCACTTTGCCAGCCGAGCTGTCTGCTCTGTTCAGCGGTTCCGAGCCCAGACCCATGCCGGGTAGCGATATCCTGTTGGTTCAGGGGCCGGTTGGGGTTGGGGTTCCGCTCAGTCGTGATAATCATAACAGTGCCGCCCAGCTGTTTGTGCAGCAGCTATCCAGCAAGGCCGACTATTGTGGTTCCGGCTCACAGGGTTATAGTGATCTGTGCGAGGGAGATATCGTCATGATCTCCGACTGTCAGAAGGCCAGAATATTTCAGGTCACCAAAGTACAGGGCGTGGCAGGGGGGCGTGAGGTCAATATCGTCCACTCCAATGACAACAAATATACGCCAGGCAATGCCAGCAGTTCCTGGGGGGGGGCCAGCAGCCCACCCGAGGAGCGATTCGGTCTTGGCTCGGTCGTGAACAGGGTGGAAACCCGTCTCTACTATATCGCCCGCCCCTCTGCCAGCAGCCCCTACGCGCTTTATCGCAAGAACGGGGTGGCTGCAGGTATGCCCCTTATCGAAGGGGTGGCCAATATGCAACTTACATTCGGCGAGGATCAGAACCGGGATCGGGCGGCAGATCGCTATGTGAGCGCCGCCAGCAATCCAAACTGGAACAATGTACTGGGGATTGGAGTACAGCTTCTTATGCGCAGTAACCAAGGCAATGTGGTGTCGTCTCCGCAGGCCCTTAGCTTTGCCGGAGCCACCTTCCGGGCGACCGATCGCAACTGGTACTGGGTCGCCGAAACCACAGTTGCGCTGCGCAACCGGCTACCTTGAGGAGCCCAGTCATGATGGATCGACAGCAGGGGATGGCGCTGGTGATCAGCCTGATTTTTCTGGTCATGGTGAGCCTGCTGGGTATGGCCAGCATGCGTGGGGCGCAGTTGCAAGAGAAGATGGCGGGTAACCAGAAAGAGGCTCTGCAGGCATTGCAGGCGGCAGAAGCGGGCCTGCGCGCTGCCGAGCGCTATATCGAGGCTGGCAACTCGGGTCCCTATGACAACAGCGCGGGCCTGTATGAATTTATCGACACCGCGGTGGATCCTGCCTCCCCTTCGACCGCCTGGCGTACCTATACCAACAGTGGTCTGGCGGGGCGCGCTCCCGAATACTTTATCGAACGGTTGCCCTATACCCAGGGGGGGAGCGAGGATCTGGCAGTCGATGAGCCCATCAGTGAGCGTCGTCTATATCGTATTACTGCAAGGGGATTTGGTCTCTCTGACGAGAGCCGGGTGCTGTTGCAATCGACCTATAGTCGCTAGGAGGCGGTGTATGGGCAAACTTGGTTTTGGCCTTTCAGTGATGCTCTGCTGTGCTTCGGCACAGGCGGCGCTCGATATTGCCCAGGTTCCCCTCTATCTCGGCACCCGGGCCGATCCCAATATCATGTTTACCCTGGATGATTCAGGCTCGATGCATTTCGAAATCATGCCAGAATCACTCATAGAGAATGAAGCGCGTTATGTTTATCCAAGGGCTAATAAAATATATGGCAATGAGGATTATAATAACTACACGGTAACCTTTGATAGTAATAATGATCGTAATGCTTATATCCGTTCTAACTATAATAATAAATTATATTATAATCCTCAGGTCACGTATCTGCGTTGGGTAAACGCTGATGGTTCCTTGATGGAAAAAGCTAAACCGAAATGCGCTTGGCATAATCCATCCAAGCCCGATATGGGTTGCAGAGATCTTACTCGGGAAAACAACGAGGAAAAACTGCGTTATTATTTCGGTCCGAAAGAACGAGATTATGTGACAGAGGAGATATATTGGCCAGCCGTTTACTTTGACTATAAGGGAAGCGGTAATGTTAAAAATAGCAGTAACTACACTCGGGTGGAAATTCGGCCTGGTAAGACTTACCTTAATCGCCCAACTCGCAGCGATTGTGTCAGTAAACCGGTCTGTAGCTATGAGGAAGAAATTCAAAATTTTGCTAACTGGTACACCTATTATCGCTCGCGGATCTTGGCGGCACGAGCTGGCATTGGGCGTGCCTTTGCCAGCCAGGGGCAAGCGCTGCGAGTCGGTTTTGCCACCATCAATGCCAGCGGTAGTGTGATCCGTGATGTGGCCGCTTTTTCGGGTACTAATCGCAGTGACTTTTTCAACGATCTCTATAGCCGCGATATTCCAGCTGCCGGTACTCCACTGCGGACCAGCCTCCAGCATGTGGGAAACTACTTTTCCAAGACGGGTGGCGATGGCCCCTGGGCCGCCAGTGCCGGTAGCACGCTTCCTCATCTTACCTGTCGCCAGAGTTATAACATTCTGATGACCGATGGTTACTGGAGTGAGGGGCGAGCTTATAATCCTGACCCTGCGGTCGGTGACCAAGACAATGATGGAACCGCTGATACCTTGGCTGATGTGGCTTACCATTACTGGAAAACGGATCTGCGTCCCGATCTCGCAAACAAGGTTCCGACCAGCACGGAGGATCCCGCTAATTGGCAGCATCTGGTCAACTTCACGGTCGGATTGGGGGTCAACGGCACCTTGAACCCTGCCAGCGGGAAGCCTGTGAGTTGGCCCAGCCCCTACGGCTCCGATGCAAAGAAAATCGATGATCTGTGGCATGCGGCCGTCAACAGCAAAGGGAATTTCTTCAGCGCGGCAGATCCCGATACCTTCGCCGCAGCCCTGAGCAGTACGCTGGCACAGATTGCCGCCCGTAACAGCTCCGCCAGCTCGGTAACCGCCAACGCAACCCGGCTGGACAGCAATACCCACATCTACCAGGCCCGCTACAACAGCGGCGACTGGTCGGGGCAACTGGTCTCGATCCCGCTGAACAGCGATGGCACCCTTGGGGAGATCGCTTGGGATGCCGCTACCTTGATCCCCGAGCCTTCGGCACGCAATATCTTCACCCGGCAAGATGGTGTCGGCATCCCCTTTCGTTGGGATACGCTGAATGTGACCAACCGGGCTCTATTCAATGTCGCTGGTGACAACCAGGGAGAAAGCCGTGTCGCCTATCTGCGCGGTGATCGCAGTGGTGAGCAGCGCAATGGTGGTGCGTTTCGTAATCGTAGTGATCTGCTCGGCGACATCATCAATTCTGATCCCGTCTACGTGGGCAAGCGTGATTACGGTTACAGCAGTGCAGCCGGTCTGACCCAGACCGAGCGGGAGGGTTACCAGGCTTTTCTAAGCTCGACGGCGATTACCCGCCGCCCACCCATGCTCTATGTCGGTGCCAATGACGGTATGCTGCACGGATTTCGAGTCGCCGACGGTGTCGAGCGACTGGCCTATATCCCGTCCAGCCTGCTGGGCGAGCTGAATCAGTTGACCAGACCGAATTACAGCCATCGCTACTATGTGGATGGGACGCCCAGGGTGGGCGATGCCTATCTGGGCAGTCGCTGGAAGAGCATCTTGCTGGGATCCACCGGTGCCGGTGGCAAGGCGGTATTTGCCATCGATGTGACGGCCCCGGATAACTTCACCGCCGACAAGATGCAGTGGGAGTTCACCGATAGCGAAATGGGGGTTGCACTGGCGGCACCCACTCTGGTACGTGTCAAAGCCGACAACAAATGGGTTGCTCTGGTTGCGAATGGTTACAACAGCACCAGTCAGACTGCGAGGCTGTTTGTGCTGGATCTGGCGACTGGCGCCATCATCAAAGAGATTGATACCGAGGTAGGGTCTTCCAGCGAGCCCAACGGTCTATCTTCCCCCTTGCCGGTAGATCAAGACGGGGACAGGGTTGTCGACTATGTCTATGCCGGTGACCTGCACGGCAATCTGTGGAAATTCGATCTGACTGACAAAAACAGTGCCCAGTGGGGAAGTGCTTTGAAAACGGGCAACAAGCCCAAGCCGCTGTTCCAGGCTTGTAATGGCAGCTGCAGTGCCGGTACGCGTCAGCCGATCACCATGCGTCCTTTGGCTATTCGGCACCCTAAAGGGGGGGTTATGGTGATGATGGGGACTGGCAGTTATTTTACCAATGATGACAAACTGGTTCCCGCCACGCCGAGGCTGGAAGCGGTGTACGGTATCTGGGATACGGGGGCTACCGTGCTCAGTAGCCAGCTGTTGCAGCAGAGCATCACCCATGAGTTTGTGGCCAACGGCACCACTATCAAGTTCAACGTGAGGGTTGTCTCCAACCGGAATGTCAATTACACCAGCCAAAAGGGTTGGTATCTGCTATTGAAATCGCCAAGCTTGAGCAAGGGGGTCGGTGAGCGGGCCGTCTCCGAGATGCTCTATCGGCATAAGCGATTGATCTTCAATACCTTGATCCCGTCGGCGGATGCCTGTGACTTTGGTGGCCGCTCCTGGCTGATGGAGCTGGATCCCATCTCGGGGGCCAGACTCACCTACTCGGTGTTTGATGTTAACGGCGACGGGGCCGTCAACGATGATGATTACGTCGCGATCGAGGATGAAGCCGGCAATGACATCAAGGTGCCGGTCAGCGGCAAGCAATTTGATGAGCTCACCACGACGCCAAGCGTAGTGGAAGATGCCGAGATGGAGCGCAAATATATCAGCGGCTCCAGCGGAAATATCTCGGTCACGCTGGAAGAGGGGGCAGGCGATCTGGGTGGCCGCCAGTCCTGGTTGCAACTGGAGTAGAGGTTGGCATGGAACGTGGTTTTACCCTGATTGAGTTGATGATAGTGGTCGCAGTGGTCGCCATTCTGGCCGCGATCGCGTATCCCAGTTACAACAACTACATGGCGGCTGCCAAGCGGGCCGAAGCCAAGGCAGTGTTGCTGGAAGCGGCGCAATATCTGGAGCGGGAGTTTACTGCCAATGGCAATTACGACGCCGGTAACCTAGCCTCTGCCGGCTTGGCGACCCTGCCGAGGGATGGGGGGGCTGCGTATTACAATGTAGCGCTCAATGCCAGTGGGGCCCGTTATACCCTGACCGCCATTCCGACCGGTGTGATGAATGGCGATCCCTGTGGATTGTTGACTCTCGATCAGAGCGGACTGCAGGGGGTATCACGAGCCACCATGACAGCCACCGAATGCTGGTAGCGTTCAGTTCCAGCACTCGGCAGGCGTCTTGATGTCGGCCTTGTTGATAGTCAGGGTATCACAGGCCGTATTGCCGGCCTTGTCGCCGACCTGGGCCCCCTTGCTGGTGGCCACCAGTGTGTAGGCGGTGGTGCTGGCGCCAGAAATGCTAAAGGTGTAGTAATCGCTGGTTGGGTTGCCCACACTGGCTATCGCACTGCTGTAACTGGCATTGGAGATGCGAAATTCTTCTTGTTTGAGCTGCATGGTCAGCAAGCCCTTGATGGCATCGGCTCGACGAGATTTACGCAGACCGTCAGTAAAGCTCGGGTAGGCGACAGCGGCAATGATGGCAACGATGGCAACGACCACCATCAATTCCAGCAGGGTGATTCCGGATTGTTTGATTCTCATGGGCGCGGCAGGGTTCGTTAAACAGATAGATACTATAGGATAGTACTGACATCATACTCTACTGGCATGTGCGAAAAGAAAGGAGTCTTTAGCCAATGGAATTCGCAGAGGGGCGCTCAGCCGGTTTTACCATGATTGAATTGATGATCGCCATGGCTCTGGTCGCCCTGCTGCTAACCGTAGCCATCCCCAGTTATCAGTCATTGCGCCAGGAGCAGATAGTCAAGGCGGCTACCCAAGCCGTTTACACGGATATCATGCTGCTCAAGTCTGAGGCTATCAAACGTAATAAACCGATAATCTTCAAGATATTCAATGCGGGGCAGGCCAATTGGTGCTATCGCATCGCTCTTGATTCGGCATGTAATAGCTGCTCGGATTCATGTTCTGCTATTGAAGGTCGCAAGGGCGTTGATGCCAGCGAGTTTAACGGCATTACTCTGACGACAAACTATGAATTATCCGGTTCTGAAAATGCTCTTGAAATCAATAACCGTAGAGGCTCATTCAAAGATCTTCACGGCAGTGGCGGTTTGGGCAATGGTTCTATTTGTCTGAAGAACGGGACCTCTGAGCACAGGGTTATTATTGCCACAAATGGGCGAGTGAGAACCGAGCCAGTCACGGGGAGCTCTCCATGCGATTAGGTCTGGCACGAGGCTTTAACATCGTCGAGTTAATGGTGGCCATGGTCGCAGGTCTGTTTTTGGTTGCAGCCGTAACATCCTTGTTCGCCACTATTCTCAAGGCCAATCAAACATCGATGCAGGTAAGTCGTCTAAATCAGGAGTTGCAAAGTATCACGGACATGATTGCCCGTGATGTACAGCGAACTGGTTACGATCAGGGAGCTACTGTGTTTCTCAATGCTGCATCAGGCTCCAGATCCCCCTTCTATTTTGATACTGGCAGCGACCTGATGAATGAGACGATCACTGGTTCCAAGATTTATCGCTGTATCCGGCTGAAATACGATGATGATAACAATGGAACCCTCGGTGCCAATGAGATCTTTATTTACAGCTACGACAGTACCGACAAAGGGGTGCAGCTCGGTACCAGTTGCAGCACGGGGAATTTACTCAGTACCGATGACACCATTGAGGTGACTGACCTCACTTTTTCGCTGCTTGGAAGCAGTGCGTCGGCTGGCGCGAGAACTGTGCGCTTGGCCATATCGGGTCAGTTAAAGGCAAATAGTGCACTTAAACTCACCTTGCAGCGTGATATCAAGCTGCGTAACGACGGGTATTGATGCCATGAAACGTTATCTTGGCTTTACCACATTCACTATTACGCTGCTGCTTATTGTGATCCTGCTTGGCATCTCTTTGCTGGTGGGCAAGCTGATGGTTGCTGACCGTCGTGTCAGTCTTAATGAAGTACAGTACCGGCAGGCGTTGGCACTGGCCGAGCTGGGTCTCTCGGATGGGGTCGGACGGCTTGCGCAGGATGCAGCTTGGCGCACCCCCAGTAGCGGTATATCTATCACTGTTTCGGCTGGCAATTATACCCTGTGGGCTCTGGATGAACCGACCGTGATTGTCGGTGGGGCGAACGTAGTTCCGGTTAAAGTGCGCACTATGGCAACCCTGGTGGACAGTACCGCCAATGCAGAGGTTGAGGTGAAGGCCATCAAGATAAGCGTGTTGGCCGGCACTCCCGCAGCCCCCCTGACAGTTGCCGGTGGTATGGCAGTATCCGGCAACTTCACTGTGGTGGCCAACCCTAACGGTGGGGGGCCAGGGGTTCCGTTATCTGTCTGGACGAATGGCAATGTGGATTTGACCAATGGTTCTGGTCAGACTTGCCACCAGGGAGACTACAGCGGCGGGTGCAGTACCTACATTAGCCAGAAGGGTGATAAGCAGTCGGACATCAAAGATAATGATACGGCATTCCCCACAGACCTGGTCTGGTATCTGTTTAACGAGAATGATGACGCTACGGGGTGGGCCAATCTGGAGTCACGAGCAGTACAACGGTTGAATAATTGCGACTCGCTCTCGACCGCCTCAAGCGGCCTTATTATCGTCGATGGAGACTGCAAACCGGGTGGGTCTATCGGCTCGGTTGCTGCGCCCGTGGTACTCATCGTTCGCAATGGCAATCTGATGGTCAATGGGAGCGCTACCCTCTATGGGCTGGTGTTTGCCTATTCATCCACGCCTGCTACGGCGACTACTGATATCAGCTTGAAGGGGGGGGCTATCGTCAACGGTGCCGTGGTGGCCAACTATCAACTGGGCAAAACGGCTAACGGTACCTTTGATGCCAAGTATGATCAGGCGGTGTTGAGCAATATCGAAAATGGGGCTGCGTTTCAGAGCATCAATCTGGTGCCTGGTAGCTGGCGCGACTGGTAGGAGCATGTATGAAACCGCACAAGGGATTTGGGCTGTTAGAGATTTTGATCACTCTGGTTCTGCTGGGAGTGGGGGTCGCAGGATTGGTGGCTATGTCTCGTTCGTTGCTCAATACCTCCCAGGATAGCCGCCGTTATGAGGTAGCCATGCGTCTGGCGGAGTCAAAACTGGATGCGTTTCGTACCTTCAATGGAGTGGTAAGCGCGGTTTCACCGCTTACTGCTTATAACAGTATCGCGGCAGGTTCCAGTTCGGCGACACCTCCTGATGGCGGTGGGACTTATGCCCTTAGTTGGACCGTCAGCAATCAGTACTGGAATGGTTCTGGCTGGCAAACGGCTATCCCGGCGGGTTATTTGCATGCCTATTCTGGCCGAAAGGTGGTCAATGTCACTGTCAGTTGGAGCGACAGCGTCGGGCAGTCCCATTCCTTGTTGCTTTCCGGTGCGGTATCGCCTGTTGAGTCATTAACCCAGAATCAGTTTAACGGGGGGTTGGATACCAGTCGTGAACCGCCCCATGTGGTTTATACCCCCGGGGTCGCGCCCGATGTCATTTCCATCCAGATTGACCAGGAAGGGCGCAAGCAAGAGACCAGCAAGCCATTGCCCACTGTGACCTCCAAGGATGGTTCTGTTGGCAAACTGGTGCAATTCGAGACTGTTACCTATAAGCCAGACAATGGTGGCAATACTCAACAGGTGCTGCAGGATCTGGCATCGGTCTCCTGTTCCTGCAGTTATGGCTCGAGTGTCAATGCCTACCTGCCCGGTAAGGCCATTTTGACCAGCAGCAACCTGTTGTACTGGAATGTGGGCTCCCAGGTTACCAAGCAGACCGGGGTACTCAACAGCAGTGTCAGAGATCAACCGAGTCTCTGCACCAGTTGCTGCAAGGATCATTTCGATGGCAGCGGCAGCAGTTTCGAACAGTTTTACGCTCCACTCAATACCAGTCGACTGCGTTACAACAGTGGCCTCTCATCGGTCAATAGTGGCGATTATGTGGATGCCTGCCGCTTTGTCAGACTTGATGGTTACTATCGCCCGCTGCCTGACTGGAACCTGATCAAAGTTGTCGTGACCAGCGCTGATTTTCTTGCCAAGCCCGCAAACCAGACCAGCTATCAGAACTACATCAAGTACGTAGTTACTACCTACATCACCTGGCAGAAAAACACCCTCAACTGGACCGCAAACCCCACGGCCACGCCGCCGACGATCACCGAATTTGCGGATTGGTTGCCTGCCAATGCTGCGACAGGGGGAGATACCAGCACCAAGATCACCATGAATACGGGGACCGCCCAGTTGATTGCTAGAGGTATCTACGTGGATCTGCTCTCGCCGGACAGTCTCTCGAAGCTCGATCTGACCTCTCAGGATCTGTTGGCCAAGGTTCCGTTTCAGGATATCAATCTGACCATGCTGGCGGAGTGGAGCTTGGTGCCATTGAGTGGCCAGTTGACTGGCAGTGCCTCTGACTATGTCGGTGTGACCAACGAGCCTGTCAAGACAGTCGTTGATCTTGGCAGCTATTATTTTGGTAGCTACAGCCGTGGTTATTTGTCCGCCAAGAAGAGCACCAAGGATGCATCCAACGTGTTGCAAAGTGCATCGATCAAGGTGACGGCCTACCAAGGTAACTCGGGGATCACAGCTTCACTTATCTCACCGGTAGATCGAAGTGAGGCCAAGGTCGCCACCATGCCTATCTCGATCGATACCAGCTCCCAGACTGTGCCAACTCTCACGGTATCGGGACGGATCGAGTGTCTTGAGCAGGGGAATGGCAACAATACTGCGCCAGTATCTTGCAGCAAAAATACCTTCGGTGGCTTGAATGTCAGTACCACAACTACGGGGGCTACTTGCCGTATTGATAAACCCCAGGCTAACAACCAGCCGGCTACCTATGTCTGTACGGCAGCGCAAAATAGTAGCTTGGTGGTGAACTTCTCCTACAGTGCACAGGGCAATAAAACTTACTTGTTGAAACCTGCTTCCCTCAGCATCGCCATGACGCCACCCGCCAACGGTCAGGTGATTAGTGGTCCTTGTGCCCTGCTGGTGGATAATGGTGTAACCAATGCAGCTAATCTAAGTTGTACCCCTTGAATCCGGGGCGCTGGCACAGCCAGCGCCTTTTCTTTATCATTCCCCATCATTTTCGAATACAAGATGCATCGCCATGGCAAAAGCCCTCTCTCTGATGCTTGCCCAGTTGAATCTGACGGTAGGCGCCATCGAAGATAACACTGACAAAGTGCTCGCTGCGGCGGCTCAGGCCGAGCAGCAAGGTGCCGATCTGCTGGTCTGCTCCGAGCTGGCCCTGACCGGCTATCCACCGGAAGATCTGCTGCTGCGCGCCGATCTGATGATCCGGGTCGAAGCCGCGTTGGCTCGTGTTGCCGAATGGCAGGGCAACTGTGCCATTTTGGTGGGGCATCCCTGGCGTGAAGGGGAGGCGCTCTACAACGCGGCGTCACTCTATGAGCAGGGCAAGCTGATTGCCCGTTACTTCAAGCAGGACTTGCCCAACTACGGCGTGTTTGATGAGAAGCGCTACTTCACCGCGGCAACCGAGACCTGCGTGGTGCCGTTCCGTGGTCACCAGCTGGGGCTGCTCATCTGTGAAGATCTGTGGCAGCCGGGTCCGGCGCTGGCTGCCAAGGCGGCGGGTGCCGAGCTGCTGCTCACCATCAATGCGTCGCCATACGATCAGGAAAAACCCTGGATCCGCCGCGAGCTGATGGCCGAGCGCTGCGATCAGACCGGTCTGCCGCTGGTTTACCTCAATCAGGTATGCGGTCAGGATGAGCTGATTTTCGACGGCTGCTCCAAGGTGTTCAACAGCCAGGGCGAGTTGACCCACAAACTGGCCCCGTTTGCCGAAGAGCTGGCGCTGGTACGTTTTGCCGATGGCCAGCCGGTGAAAGAACGGGAGCCCGCTGCGCCGCTGGAACCCTTGGCCGAGACCTATCAGGCGCTGGTGCTGGCGGTGCGCGACTATGTCACCAAGAACGGTTTCCATGGTGCCGTACTGGGTCTCTCCGGCGGTATCGACTCGGCGCTGACGTTGGCCATCGCGGCCGATGCCATCGGGGCCGACAAGGTGCAAGCGGTGATGATGCCGTTCCGCTACACCGCCCAGATGAGTGTGGAAGATGCCAAGGAGCAGGCTGAGCGGATGGGGGTTGAGTTCAACATCATCTCCATCGAGCCGATGTTCGAAGGATTTATGACCCAGCTGGCGCCGTTGTTTGAAGGTACCGCTCGCGATACGACCGAAGAGAACCTGCAGGCGCGCTGCCGTGGTGTGCTGCTGATGGCGCTCTCCAACAAGCGTCGCCGTATCGTGCTGACCACCGGCAACAAGAGCGAGATGGCTGTCGGCTATGCGACTCTTTATGGCGACATGGCCGGTGGCTTCGATGTGCTGAAAGATGTGCCCAAGACGCTGGTCTTCAAGCTGTGCGAATATCGCAACTCGGTCGACTATGTGATCCCGCAGCGGGTTATTGACCGCCCGCCTTCGGCAGAATTGGCGCCGGATCAGGTGGATCAGGACAGTCTGCCGCCGTACGACATCCTGGATGCCATCCTCAAGCGCTACGTGGAAGAGGATGCTTCCGTGGCCGATATGGTAGCGGAGGGTTTCGAAGAGGCGGTGGTACGCAAGGTGATCCGGCTGGTGGATCTCAACGAATACAAGCGCCGTCAGGCGGCGGTTGGGCCCCGCATCACGGCCCGCAACTTTGGTAAGGATCGCCGTTACCCCATTACTTCCGGGTTTGGCAAACAGAACTGGTAAGGAGACACCATGAAGAAGATTGAAGCCATCATCAAACCGTTCAAGCTGGACGATGTGCGCGAGGCCTTGGCCGAGATCGGCATCAACGGCATGACCGTCTCCGAAGTCAAAGGCTTCGGTCGCCAGAAGGGGCACACCGAGCTCTATCGCGGTGCCGAGTATATGGTCGACTTCCTGCCGAAAGTGAAGGTGGAGCTGGTAGTGCAGGACGAGGATCTCGATGCCTGTCTGGAAGCGATCCAGAACACCGCCCGCACCGGCAAGATTGGTGACGGCAAGATCTTCGTTTGCGAGGTGGAGCGCGTCATTCGTATCCGTACCGGCGAAGAGAACGAAGACGCTATCTGATGTCGTTTTTGCCTCGTTATGTTCAGGAGAGCAAAACAAGTTCTGCTCTGATGTCCCGAAAGCGCATCGCGGTGGTGGCCGGCCTGCTGGCAGTACTCACTGCGTGCAGTACCCGCCCGCCAGCCCAGCCGGAAAACTTGTGCCAGATCTTTCGCGAGAAGCCGGAATGGCACAAGGCTGCGCTCAAGATGAACGAGAAGTGGGGGACGCCGATCCATGTGGTGATGGCCATGATGTATCAGGAGTCCTCCTTCGTACACGATGCCCAGCCGCCGATGGAGTATTTCCTCTTTATTCCAACCGGGCGGGCGAGCTCGGCTTATGGTTACGCTCAGGTGAAAGACGAGACCTGGGCCGATTACCAGCGAGAGACCGGCAATAGCTGGAGCGATCGCGATGACTTTGCCGACGCCATCGATTTTATGGGCTGGTACACTAACAAGGCCCAGCGGCTCAATGGCACCTCCAAGTGGGATGCCTATGGCCAGTATCTCAACTATCACGAAGGGTGGGGTGGCTATCGGCGTGGCAGCTATCGCAGCAAGGGGTGGTTGATGAAAACCTCGCGCAAGGTGGAAGCTCGCGCCCAGCGCTACGGCGCCCAGTATCGACAATGCAAGGATCAGCTCTCCCGCGGGGGCTGGTTCTGGTAACCAAATCAGGAGTCAGAAATGCCGTTATTGGACAGTTTTACCGTTGACCACACCCGTATGGAAGCGCCAGCGGTGCGTGTGGCCAAGACCATGCAGACCCCGAACAAGGACACCATTACCGTGTTCGACCTGCGTTTCTGCGTACCGAATCAGGAGATCCTCTCCGAGCGCGGTATCCATACGCTGGAGCACCTGTTCGCCGGTTTTATGCGTGACCACCTGAACGGCAACGGCGTGGAGATCATCGATATCTCCCCCATGGGTTGCCGTACCGGCTTCTACATGAGCCTGATCGGCGCGCCGGACGAAGCTCGGGTTGGCGCCGCCTGGCAAGCTGCCATGAGCGACGTGCTGACCGTGCAGGATCAGGCCAAGATCCCCGAGCTGAACGAGTATCAGTGTGGCACCTACAGCATGCACTCGCTGGAAGAGGCCCACGCCATCGCCCGTCATGTGCTGGAGCGCGGTATCGGCGTTAACCACAACGACGAGCTGGCCCTGCCGGAAGAGAAGCTGAAGAGTCTGTGAGGCTGGTGAGCTGCCGCTCATCGGGTAACCTCTTCAGGGAATGTGAAAAGAGCTGGTCAGCTATGCTGACCAGCTCTTTTTTATTCCGCCCGATCGCGGTTATGGGGATGACTTGCTCCCCTTGCCGACTCTGATTAGGATGGTTTTTGACCTGAACCTGTTGGCGGAGGTGTGACGATGAAAGGGGTATTGCTGCGTTGGCTGGCCCGTTACGATGCGTGGTGCGAGGAGTGGGGGCTCACTCAGGAGAACCGGCGCTGCTGCACACCGGTTCGTTATAATGAGGACTCAAGCAAAGAGCGAGCTTGCGCAGAAGAGGCTGAGCTCAATCAAAATTGCGGGTCACGGCACCGGTAACACTGTTGTACTCGAAGCCGAGGCCGTTGGGGTGATCCGGGAAGCGGCCGATAGAATCACGCAGGATATAGCGGCAGTTGTGATGCTCTAACCCTCCGATCTCAGTTTGGTCATCTGCAATAATAAGTTCGGAACTATAGTCAGTTTCAGTGTTGTTATTGTCTAAGTCAGGAACAGTCTGCTCTGTATCAAGTAATCCAGTGAAGAGTAGCTTGCAGTCATCTTCGTTGTTAACAGAGATCTGGTTTTCGTTAGAGCCAGGTGGAAATGTTGTATCTGGCGCTTGGTTATAGTCCTCTTTCGTGCCTACAGGCCAACCATAGCGATTAATATCAAGATCGCCTTTGCCAAAGCTACTCAAGTTGTAGAGCCCGATAGACTCCCCCTTCACTTTCACCGACCAGCCGGCATTTGCCAGTTGAACTGCACTGGCAAAGCTGCCAGCAGTCGCCGAGACCGTGCTTTTCAGGGCATCATCCTTGATATTGATAAAGCGTGGCAGGGCGGTGACGGTCAGGATCCCCAGCACTATGATCACCAACACCAGTTCAATCAGGGTAAAGCCGTTGTTTCTGTTGTTCATCATGTTCAATGACCCATTAAATACCGCAAACAGGTGTGAGTGATATGCAGCTGATAGATACCCATTGCCATCTCGACTTTCCGGTGTTCGACCAGGACAGGGAGGCGCTGCTGGCCCGTTGCCGGGCATTAGGGGTGACGCAGTATATCATTCCTGCCATCGCAGAGGATAACTGGACTCGTGTGATGGCACTGGCAGATCAGCATGACGGCCTTTTTTATGGTTTGGGAATTCATCCCTGGTATACCGGTGAGCAGCGGGAGGGGGTGATGGAACGGCTGCGAGCGTTGGTGATGAGTCAACCTGCCAGGCTGGTGGCCATTGGTGAGTGCGGGCTGGACCTCCGTTCTCACGTGCCGCAGGAGGGGCAGCTTGCGCTGTTTGAGGCTCAGATCCGGCTGGCTGCTGATGCTGGGCTCCCCCTGATGATCCACTCGGTGCGCGCCAATGACACTGTGGTCAAGCTGTTGCGCCGCTTCAAGCCGCCTCGTGGCGGGGTGATCCATGCTTTCAGCGGTTCGTTGCAGCAGGCGGAGGCTTTCTGGCAACTGGGCTTTCGGCTCGGGGTGGGCGGGGTAATCAGTTTTGAGCGGGCGAACAAGACGCGAGAGGTATTTCGTGCTATGCCGCTCGAGGCCCTGGTGCTGGAAACCGATTCGCCCGATATGCCGTTACAAGATGAGCAAGGCACTCGGAATACCCCGGAAGCGCTGCCGAAAATAGCTGAAATATTGATGACTTTGCGGGAGGAATCATCGGTAGATGTTGCTAAGGTGTTATTTGAAACTGCCCGGCATATTTTCCATCACGACCCATTGCCATGAAACAAATTCGCAACACCTGATTTAGTTGTCAGGAAAAAAAATGAGCGTAAAAATCGTTTGCTGTCTAATTTTGTGACACTTGGACATTTTGATAACGATAAAATGTGACCAGCATTCTATTTTATCGGACTTTAATTAGTATAATGCGCTCCCCTTGATTAGTTGGGTTTGATAACAACTCGCTAACAAGCCAGGTGCTACTAGAGGAAGATAATAATGAATTTGTTCATGGGTCTGGTAGGGATGGCGACGCTCGTCCTTATCGCGGTGCTGTTCTCCAGCAATCGCAAGGCAATCAACGTGCGTACCGTTGTCGGTGCGTTCGCAATTCAAGCCGGTCTGGGGGCGTTTGTACTCTATGTTCCGGTTGGTCGCGATATCCTGGTCGGCGTGTCCGACGCGGTATCCAGCGTGATCAGCTACGGCCAGAACGGGATCGACTTCCTGTTTGGCGGTCTGGTCAGCAACAAGATGTTTGAAGTGTTCGGTGGCGGCGGCTTTGTTTTTGCCTTCCGTGTTCTGCCGGTCATCATCTTCTTCTCCTCCCTGATTGCAGTGCTCTACTACCTGGGCATCATGCAGATGGTCATCAAGTTGCTGGGCGGCGGTCTGCAGAAAGTACTGGGTACTTCCCGCACCGAATCCCTGTCTGCAACTGCCAACATCTTCGTCGGTCAGACCGAAGCGCCGCTGGTGGTTCGTCCTTACATCGCCAAGATGACTGACTCCGAGCTGTTCGCTGTCATGTGTGGTGGTCTGGCTTCCGTTGCCGGTTCCGTACTGGCCGGTTACGCCTCCATGGGCGTGAAGATGGAGTACCTGATTGCTGCCTCCTTCATGGCTGCACCGGGTGGTCTGCTGTTCGCCAAGCTGCTGGTTCCCGAGACCGAGACCCCGAACTACGACGAAAGCTCTGCCGATGCCGAGCTGGATGACAAGCCTGCCAACGTCATTGACGCTGCTGCTGCTGGCGCTTCTGCCGGTATGCAACTGGCCCTGAACGTCGGCGCCATGCTGCTGGCCTTCATCGGTCTGATCGCCATGATCAACGGCATCTTCTCCGGTGTGGGTGGCTGGTTCGGTTATCCGCAACTCTCTCTGGAACTGCTGTTGGGCTGGATCTTCTCCCCGCTGGCCTTCCTGATCGGTGTGCCCTGGAATGAAGCAGTGGTTGCCGGTTCCTTCATCGGTCAGAAGCTGGTAGTGAACGAGTTCGTGGCTTACCTGAACTTCGCTCCGTACCTGAAAGACGAAGTGCTGATCAACGGTGTGGCCATGTCCGATCACACCAAGGCGATCATCTCCTTCGCACTGTGTGGTTTTGCCAACCTCTCCTCTGTTGCCATCCTGCTGGGTGGTCTGGGGTCCATGGCGCCGAACCGCCGCGGTACCATTGCACGCTTTGGTCTGAAAGCCGTACTGGCTGGCTCTCTGTCCAACCTGATGTCTGCCACTATCGCAGGCTTCTTCCTGGCACTGTCCGGCATGTAATCGCCGCCTGACTGACAGGGTATAAACACGAACGCCACGGCATCTGCCGTGGCGTTCGCGTATGGAGCGGTGACAACCGTTTTCCTATCTAAACTAATAATAAAATGAGTCAAATCGGAGGTTATATGAATGAAGTGCTACTGGCGATGGTGGCCGGCTTTATAGTTGGTTTGTTGTTTTCTTTCCTCAAATTGCCGATCCCGGCGCCTCCTGTTTTATCCGGGGTAATGGGGATCGTCGGGGTCTATTTGGGGGGATTGGCCTACTCCTGGATCCTGACTCGTTTCTTTTCGTAAGGCTTTTTTAGACCTGGATTTGCCAGATGTGAGGTACCTCTGAAATTGGCAAATCCGGCTTGCAAACAGGGGGTATCTCGGCTGAAATAGGCATTGCCAGCAGGGTGCTGGTAATGACTAATACTCGATGAAATCGGGTGTTGGCGGTCAAATGGAATTGATTGGGAAGTCGGGTCAGATGTTGTCGGCCTTTCTCAAGTCTTCATGGAACCAAGTCCGCACTTTTGTAAGAAAGTGACAGGGCTCTTGCCTTATTTACAGTCGCAGTGCCTGCAGGGTGTTTTGAATAGCATCCCGATAGTGCCGGTGCCTTCGCACTGTAATTCCATTCCCGTATAGCTGGGGATTACTGCCTGTGCATCCATCGCTGGATGGTATGGTGGTGCCCGGTTATCTGGATTAAATCGAGACTTTGGAGAACAGAATGACTGATCTGAAAGTGGCCGCTCAGCGCGCCCTGAACCTGATGGACCTGACCACCTTGAACGATGACGACACCGATCAGAAGGTGATCGACCTGTGCCATAAGGCCAAGTCACCAGCTGGCCTGACTGCCGCCGTCTGCATCTACCCCCGTTTTATTCCTATCGCTCGCAAGACACTGCGTGAGATCGGCGCTGCCGACGTACGCATTGCGACCGTGACCAACTTCCCGCACGGCAACGACGACATCGAGATCGCCGTGGCCGAGACCCGTGCCGCTGTCGCCTACGGTGCTGATGAAGTGGACGTAGTGTTCCCGTATCGCGCCTTCATGGCTGGCAACGAACAGATCGGTTTTGATCTGGTCAAAGCCTGTAAAGAGGCCTGCGGTGCCAACGTGCTGCTGAAAGTGATCATCGAAACCGGCGAGCTGAAAGAAGAGGCGCTGATCCGTCGCGCTTCCGAGATCTGTATCGATGCTGGTGCCGACTTCATCAAGACCTCCACCGGCAAGGTGCCGGTCAATGCGACCCCAGAAGCGGCCCGCATCATGATGGAAGTGATCAAGGCCAAGAATCCGAAAGTCGGCTTCAAGCCAGCTGGTGGCGTGAAAGATGCCGCCGTTGCCGGTCAGTACCTGGCCATGGCCGAAGAGATCCTCGGCAACGACTGGGTATCCGCCCGTACCTTCCGCTTTGGTGCATCCAGCCTGCTGGCCAGTCTGCTGGCCACTCTGGGGCATGGCGACAAGCCGGCCAACACCAGCGGTTACTAATAGGTCGATGAGAGGGCGGACAGCTGTCCGCCCTGTTAGCCCCCACCATGCGGTGTGCGGGCAAAGATTCAGGCTTGTGTAACGCCAGCAATGGCGGAGGGAATGAAAGATGTTTTTGCCTCAAGAAATTATTCGCAAGAAGCGCAACGGTGAAGCGCTCAGTACCCAAGAAATTCAATTCTTCGTTCAGGGCATTACCAACAACACCATCGGTGAGGGGCAGATTGCCGCGCTGGCGATGGCGGTCTACTTCAAAGACATGACCATGGATGAGCGGGTTGCCCTGACCTGCGCCATGCGCGACTCCGGCATGGTATTGACCTGGGATCACCTCAATCTGGGTGGCCCGATTGTCGACAAGCACTCCACCGGCGGGGTGGGTGACGTTGTCTCCCTGATGCTTGGCCCGATGGTCGCTGCCTGCGGCGGTTTCGTGCCGATGATCTCCGGCCGTGGTCTGGGCCACACCGGCGGCACCCTCGACAAGCTGGACGCCATTCCCGGCTACCAGACCTCGGTCGACAACGACCGTTTCCTGAAAGTGGTGAAAGAGGCGGGCGTGGCCATCATCGGCCAGACCGGCGATCTTGCCCCCGCTGACAAGCGTATCTATGCAGTACGTGACATTACTGCCACCGTCGAATCCATCGCGATGATCACCGGCTCCATCCTCTCCAAGAAGCTCGCCTCCGGGCTCGAAGCGCTGGTGATGGATGTGAAAGTGGGCTCCGGCGCCTTTATGCCAACCTTCGAAGCCTCCGAAGAGCTGGCCAAGAGCATTGTGGCCGTGGCCAACGGTGCCGGTTGCCGCACCTCTGCGCTCTTGACCGACATGAACCAGGTGCTGGCCTCCAGCGCCGGTAACGCGGTGGAAGTACGTGAAGCGGTGCGCTACCTGACCGGTGAATACCGCAACCCGCGCATCCACGAAGTGACCATGGCGCTGTGCGCCGAGATGCTGATCTCCGCCGGTCTGGCCAGCGACGAGCGCGATGCCCGCACCAAGCTGCAGGCGGTGCTGGATAACGGCAAGGCGGCCGAGATCTTCGGTCGCATGGTGACAGGTCTCGGTGGCCCGGCCGATTTCATGGAGCGTTACGACGCTTACCTGCCCAAGGCAGCCATCGTACGCCCGGTCTTCGCGGCCAACAGCGGCTTCGTGACCGCCATGGATACCCGCGAGCTGGGTCTGGCGGTGGTCGCCATGGGCGGTGGTCGCCGCGCTGCCGGTGACAAACTTGATTATGCGGTCGGTCTGACCGACTTTATCCGCCTGGGTCAAAGCGTTGATGCTGACAAGCCGATCGCGATGATCCACGCTCAGACTGAAGAGCAATATGCTCAGGCTGCCAGCATGGTGCAGGCGGCTGTCCGGATTGGTGGCGAACGGCCGGAGGCACTGCCTGAAGTGTACCGCCGTATCACCCTGGCCGATTTGTAACAAGGGGAAGACCCATGAAACGTACCTTTATTCTGATGATGGACTCTTTCGGTATTGGCGCTGCTGCTGACGCCGACAAGTTCGGAGATGTGGGCGCCAACACCCTTGGCCATATCGCCAAGGCGTGTGCGGCAGGTGAAATTGAAGGCCGTGGCGCCCTCAATCTGCCCAACCTCAACAAGCTGGGTCTGGGCCACGCCTGCGAGCAGGCTTCCGGCTACTTCCCGGAAGGGCTGAAAAAAGATATCGAGGTAGTCGGTGCCTACGGCTTTGCGCAGGAGCTCTCCTCCGGCAAGGATACCCCGTCCGGTCACTGGGAGATCGCTGGTGTGCCCGTGCTGTTCGAGTGGGGCTACTTCAAGGATCACCACAACAGCTTCCCGCAGGAGCTGCTGGACGCCATCGTCGAGAAGGCTGGTCTGCCGGGTTATCTCGGCAACTGCCACGCCTCCGGTACCCAGGTGCTGGACGATCTGGGCGAAGAGCACATGAAGACCGGCAAGCCGATCCTCTACACCTCTGCCGACTCGGTGTTCCAGATTGCCTGCCACGAAGAGACCTACGGCCTCGAGAATCTCTATGAGCTGTGCCACATCGTGCGCGAGCTGCTGGAGCCCTACAACATCGGCCGCGTGATTGCGCGTCCGTTCGTGGGCAGTGGCAAGGGCAACTTCAAGCGTACCGGCAACCGTCACGACTACTCAGTGCTGCCACCGGCGCCGACCGTGCTGGATTACATGAAAGATGCGGGCGGTCAGGTGGTCTCCATCGGCAAGATTGCCGACATCTATGCCCAGCAGGGCATCACCAAGCAGGTGAAAGGGACCGGTCTGACCGAGCTGTGGGATCGCACGCTGGAAGAGGTGAAAGCGGCCGGTGACAACACCATCGTCTTCACCAACTTTGTGGACTTCGACTCCTCCTACGGCCACCG
This sequence comes from Aeromonas sp. FDAARGOS 1414, assembly GCF_019047065.1. Lineage (NCBI taxonomy): Bacteria > Pseudomonadati > Pseudomonadota > Gammaproteobacteria > Aeromonadales > Aeromonadaceae > Aeromonas > Aeromonas sp. FDAARGOS 1414. Next base: position 4,362,548 of record NZ_CP077210.1, read on the forward strand.
CCGTGATGTTGCCGGTTATGCCGGTGCGCTGGAGTATTTCGATTCCCGCCTGCCGGAGCTGTTTGAGCTGCTGCAAGATGGCGACGTGGTGGTGCTGACTGCCGATCACGGCTGTGACCCGACCTGGGGTGGGACCGACCACACCCGCGAATACATTCCGGTGCTGTTCTTCGGCAAGCCGGTCAAGGCCGGCTCCGTCGGTCGTCGCGAGACCTTTGCCGATATCGGCCAGAGCATCGCGGCTTACCACGGCCTGCCGAAACTGGCGTACGGTACCAGCTTCCTGTAATTTACCCGCCCGCCACTTCGGCGGCGGGCAATTTATAAAACAATAAAACTCAACCTAGTGTGAAGGAATCAAGAGAATGGCAACTCCTCATATCAATGCGAAAGATGGCGCCTTTGCTGATACCGTGCTGATGCCGGGCGACCCCCTGCGCGCCAAGTACATCGCTGAAACTTTCCTGGAGAACGTCGAGCAGATCTGCGACGTGCGCAACATGTTCGGTTTCACCGGTACCTACAAGGGCCGTCGTATCTCCGTCATGGGTCACGGCATGGGTATCCCGTCCTGCTCCATCTACGCAAAAGAGCTGATCACCGATTACGGTGTGAAGACCCTGATCCGCGTGGGCTCCTGTGGCGCTGTGCGTGAAGACGTGAAACTGCGTGACGTGGTGATCGGTATGGGTGCCTGCACCGATTCCAAAGTAAACCGTCTGCGCTTCAAAGATCACGACTTCGCTGCCATCGCCGACTTCGACCTGGTTGCCAATGCCGTGCAGGCCGCCAAGAACAAGGGCGTTGCCGTGCGTGTGGGTAACATCTTCTCCGCCGACCTGTTCTACACCCCGGACCCCTCCATGTTCGACGTCATGGAAAAATACGGCATCCTGGGTGTCGAGATGGAAGCCGCCGGTATCTACGGCGTGGCCGCAGAGTACGGTGCCAAGGCGCTGACCATATGCACCGTCTCCGACCATATCCGTACCGGTGAGCAGACCACCTCTGAAGAGCGTCAGCTGACCTTCAACGACATGATCGAAATCGCACTGGATTCCGTCCTGTTGGGCGACAACTAATCCCGCAGCCTCTGGAACCATGCAAAAACGGCGACCTCTGGTCGCCGTTTCTTTATCCGTTTACTGCGCCGGATCATTGTTGGTTGGCGGCGGGGAGGGGGGAGGACTTCGTTTTTTGTGCTTGCGCACTCGCATATAGTTGCGACGAATGCCATAGGAGATAAGCAGACCTGCCAGCAGCGCAATCAGCAATATCAGCCGCTGTTTCTCCTGAATCGTTTTGAGTCTGGTGTCCTTGTCCGCCAGCATCTGCTGCTCTTCCAGGGTGATGCGCAGGTAGCCCAGTGTCTGATCGCCATCCAGGACCTCCTGTACGAACTGGATCCGCCCCTTGCCTTGTTCCGGCATCGATTTGTTATTGTCACCGATGGGTAGCAGGCTCTCCAGCGGTACGGCCTGTTCCGACTGGGCGAGGGGAATGCCGCGTCCATCATAGAGTGTGACATCGAGGATCTCCGGCTCGGTCGCCAGATCCCGGGCCAGCCGTTCCAGCTCACTGCTGTTCTCCTCCTTGAGCCAGCGCTTCATGTCGCGGGCAGCATAGGCGACCAGTGCCTGGGCGCGGTTGCGTGCTTCGGTGTGCAGCGCAGCCTGGCTCTCTCCCTGCATATGAAGGAGAACAACCAGTACCCAGCAGCCGAGCAGCAGGCCGGCTACCAGACTGAGTACACGTTTGATGGGAAGATGACGCTGCAAGCGCGAGACCTCATGCTGACAATGAGTGCCGGATCTTGGCGCTTGCCTGCGCAAAAAGCAATACGCTACTCTGGGTCAGCATTGTTAACCCCCTGATCACCAAGGAAGGCGTATCTCTTATGTTGTTGTCCCGGCTCCCCCCTCTGTTATCCGATTGGCCTGCGTTGTTGTCCGGCTCACCCTGTTGGCAGCTCAACGCCGATGCGTTGCAACCGACAGAGACCCCGCAGGCGGGCGGCTGGTTGGTACTGTTTGGCAAGGGGCTGGGCGCCTCCCATCTGACGCATCTGTCACCACTGTTGGCTGCGCAGGGGCTGGTGGCCACCCTCTATCCTCCCACCGAGGTGACGGAGGTGCCGCTGCTGCTGCTTGGCTGCGATCGCTTCTCTTCCGAGTTGGTGGCCGAGCTCAAGAGCGGTGAGTGGGAGATCGATCTCTGCCACCTGCCGGCACTACCCACCCTGAGCGAACCCGGCCTGTTGGTGATGGACATGGATTCCACCGCGATCCGTATCGAGTGCATCGACGAGATCGCGCGGCTGGCGGGGGTCGGCGATCAGGTGGCGGCGGTAACAGCTGCTGCCATGCAGGGCAAACTGGAGTTCTCCGACAGTCTGCGCAACCGGGTGGCCCTGCTGGCTGGAGCGCCGGTCACCATTCTCGACGAGGTGGCCGCCAACATGCCGTGGATGCCCGGCTTGCAACTGATGGTCGATACCCTCAAAGAGGCTGGCTGGAAGGTGGCCATCGCCTCCGGCGGTTTTACCCGTTTTGCCGGCGAGTTGCAGCAGGCGCTGGGGCTCGATGCTATCTTCGCCAACGAGCTGGCGGTGGAAGGGGGTCAGCTGACTGGCAAGGTGAGCGGGCGCATCGTTGATGCCAGCGTCAAGGCCGAGGTGTTACAGCAGCTTGCTCAGGAGTACGGCATTGCTGCCGCCCAGACCGTGGCCATCGGCGATGGTGCTAACGATCTCAAGATGATGGGCGTGGCAGGTCTTGGGATTGCTATTCATGCCAAGCCGCTGGTGCGGGCGCAGGCTGCGGCCACCCTCAATCATCACGATCTGGAGGGGGTGATCTGCCTGCTGGCGGCGCGGGCCTGCAGCGAACAACGCTGGGACAAGCGCTGACTGTGTTTCAAGGAGGAAACCAATAAAAATGGAATTGTTGCAGCAGTCTCTGTTTATCCCCTGTGGCGCCCATCAACTGCATGTTCGCCACATCAAACCCCGGGTCGCCGTGCATGGCGAGCCGATCCTGATGGTGCACGGCGCCATCGAGAACGGCCGCATCTTTTACACCGAATCGGGCAAGGGGCTGGCCTGTTTTTTGGCCCGCCACGGCTATCAGGTCTATGTGGCTGATTTGCGGGGACGGGGGCTCAGCACTCCGGCCATCGCCGAGCAGGCGGAGCACGGCCAGCACGAGCTAATCACCGAGGACTTGCCCGCCCTGCATCGCTGGATTGCCGAGCGCCATCATGGCTTCAAGGTGCACTGGGTGGCCCACTCCTGGGGTGGCGTCATCATGGCCTCGACCCTGGTGCGCTTTCCCGAGCTGGCGGAGCAGGTGGCCAGTCTGCTGTTTTTTGGTACCAAACGCGGCGTGTCGGTGCACAATCCCGAGCGCTGGCTGAAGGTGGATCTGATTTGGAATCGGCTGGCCCCCTGGCTGGCTCGCCGCCGTGGTTTTCTGGCTGCTCGCACTCTGAAGATAGGTGCTGACGACGAGCCGCTGCGCTATCTGCAGGAGACCATCCCCTGGGTCAAGTGTGGCCCCTGGCGGGATCCTCACGACGGTTTTGCCTATGACGAGGGGGCGGCACGGGTCAACTGGCCGCCACTCTGGATGATCTCTGCCAGAGCCGACAAGGTATTGGGCCATCCGACCGATGTGCGCCGTTTCAGCGACGAGATAGGCTCGGCTGCTCGTCACACCCGCTTGGGGCGTGATAATGGCAACCGGCTTGACTATGACCACATCAATATGCTGACCGCCCCGCAGGCGCAGGAGGATCACTTTCCCCGGATCCTGGAATGGCTGCTCAATCCGCAGGCAGCATGACAAAAAACAGGGCGCATAGTGCGCCCGTGTCGATGGGATCAGCGGGGCGGCTGCGTGATGCCGAGCCGGAACAGGGTTGCCTGGGTGGTGTCGGTCAGCTCGCCAACCCCCACGACACTCCACAACTCCTCTTCCAGCCGCTTTGCCTTGTGAATGGCGAACTTGGCGATGTAGTCCAGCTCATTGGCAATGAAGTTGGTGTCGGGGCGTCCGGTGCGGGAGATGCCGACCAGCACCGAGTAGAATTCTCCCTGCTGCAGTGCCAGCTCGATGAACTGGCGCTTCTCTTTTAGGTTGCTAAAGCTGCTGGCGAGGCGGCTGGTGAAGATGGGGAGGCCCGCCTTGGTCTGGATGCTGGCAATATAGACCTCATCTTCACGCGGTTTGTCCTCCCGCTCGATGGCTCGCAACGGATTCATCAGCAGCTCCTTGAACAACTCCCCCTGAAACAGCGGATAGAGGTTCTCCTGCTCAGGTTGCTCGGCACAGGCGGTTAACAGTTGTTGCAGGCTGCGCGGAGTGAGTGACTTGCCGATGGCGGCTGGCTTGGGGGCACCCTTCAGTTTGTTGATATAGACCGGTGAGTTGAACAGGTGGTGGGTGTAAATATTGCGCAGGGCTCGCGCCAGTCCGCGATAACGGCGCTGCTCCTGCGCCGCCTTGAGCTTGTTCTGGTTGCTCTCGATCAGCAGGCTGAAGAACTGACGACCGGTATGACGATCGGAATCCCCGTCGATACAGAGGTGCAGCACGGTGCGAGTCATGTTGAGACTAACCAGCCGGTAGGAGAGATGCTGCAGATCCATGCTCTTGGATAACTCCTGCAGACGGGGCAGGGCGATGGTCACCACATCGTTTTTCTCGCCGATAAAGGCATCTTCCAGCTCGACCTGCAGGCCATGGGCAGAAATATCTCGGGTCCAGCCAAGCCATGACTTGCCATTGTGATGGATGGCAACGGCTGTTTTGTGGATATAGCGCAGCTCCTTGCGCAACTGGACATAGTGCAGGGATTCAATCTCGAAGGGGGCAACGCCCAGCTCGTGACCAAAACGTTGCAATTCATTGGCATTATTGCCCAGCTCGCCCTCCGGGCGGAACTCCTCCCGTTGGGACTCCAGACTGATCTCCTGCAGCAGGCCGCAATACCCAATCAGTTTGAGACGTTCGAGTAACAGAATATCCTGCAGTTGCGAATTTTCGACCCCCTGCAACTGCCCTACATCTGCCTCCAGCGATTCACACGCCTCCAGTGAAAACTTGTAGACACGCCAGCTGGGACGTCGGGAGCCCACCTGGAAGAAGAGGGCGGTGAGACCACTCTGGCGCAGCTCTTCAGCAGTGGCAGAGAAGAAATAGATATGGCTGCGTACCGTGTGGGTGAAGCAGTAGATGAGGGTTTCGGTCGTGGTGCCGGGAGCAGGGCAGAGGCGTTTCATCCGTTTTGCTGAGAAGAGTCCCGCCAGGGCATCGCGGTTTTTCTCGTCGCGCCAATACTCCAGCAGGTGCTGGTTGTTCTCGGTGCGCAGTGCTATCTCGAGTGAGGGACAATCTCCTGTGCTGAAGAAAAGCGGCATGCCGGTCATCCGTGGCAGGTAGAACTGCTCATATCCCTTGATGATGGCGGCGGAGAGCAGATAGTCGACGCTGACCCGATAGCGGATCTTGTTGGCTTCGATAAAGTCGCTGAGGAAGGCATCGAAGGCGGGCTGCTCACCGGAGCGTACCAGCCTCAGCCAATACTTCCCTTCCTTGCTCTCTTCACCGAGGATCTGGTAACCGACCGGCTGATGCAGCACCGGATTGGGGTGATCCCGCTCTAGCCCGGTAAAGAAGACCTCGACCTGAGCGCCGGTCTGGTAATTGGGCAAATAGGGGACCGAGACTCTCATGCCGCCGAGGGAAAGATCGGAACTTTTGGCGAACAACTTCTCCCCGTCATGAAGTTTGATGAGCAAGGGCGAGCTAAAGTGCATCCGCTCTTGTCGTCGCCCGTAGTAACTGGCAAAGACGATTGTGTTGACGTCGTATTGCCGGAAGGGGCTGACAGGGGGTTGCAGCAGGCCATCCACCCGGGCGTGGTGATGGTTCTTTTGCCATTGTTGCAGCGCTTCGTAAACGCCAAGGGTATAGGCGTCACGGTAGAGATAGCACTGGGACTGAAACAGTCCGATGGCCTCGGCCGGCATAAAGTGGGTGATACCGTCGAACTCGTGCACCAAGCACTCGTCCTCCAGTTCATCGCGCATGTCGATAACCCTGCGGCAAGGGGAGCATTTGCGATTGAGCTCCATCTTGATCAGAAAACGGCCGTTACTGTTTTCGTCCTGGGTCAGACGGTTGAAGATCTCTTCGAAATCTTTCTCCCGCAGCAGGGGTACAAGTTGTTCAATCAGATGTTGTTGGTGTACTGAATCCATGTGTTCCTGCCACGGAAAGTCACTTTTCCGATTCTGGGTTTGATCTGTCGGTCGCAAACAAGTATATCAAGCAGGAATTCATCCTGTCCCCGAGTTATCAATGGCTAAAAATAAAACTGCTTATGTTTGTTCCGAATGTGGTGCCGACTTCACACGCTGGCAAGGTCAATGCAGCGAGTGCAAGGAGTGGAATACCATCACCGAGGTACGCCTTGGCTCCGTCACTCCCGCAGGCAAGAGTGCCCGTTACACCGGTTATGCCGGCGCGGTCGGCAGTCAGGTACAGACACTGGCAGAGATCGCCACCACCGAAATCCCCCGTTTTACTTCCGGTTTCAAGGAGTTGGATCGGGTGCTTGGTGGCGGTGTGGTGCCCGGCTCGGCGATTCTGATCGGTGGTAACCCGGGGGCGGGTAAATCGACCCTGCTGCTGCAGACCATGTGTGGTCTGGCAGAGCGGATGAAAACTCTCTATGTCACCGGTGAGGAGTCGCTCCAGCAGGTGGCAATGCGGGCCAACCGCCTTGGTTTGCCTACCGACAAGCTACGGATGCTCTCCGAGACCAGCGTTGAGCAGATCTGCCTGATTGCCCAGCAGGAGCAGCCGCAGATCATGGTGATCGACTCCATTCAGGTGATGCATGTGGCGGATGTCCAATCTTCTCCCGGTTCGGTCTCACAGGTGCGTGAGGCAGCAGCGTTACTGACCCGTTACGCCAAGCAGAACCATGTGGCCATCTTCATGGTGGGTCATGTGACCAAGGATGGCAGTCTGGCTGGCCCCAAGGTACTGGAACACTGCATCGACTGCTCTGTGCTGCTTGACGGTGGCCATGACTCCCGTTTTCGGACTCTGCGCTCTCACAAGAACCGCTTCGGTGCGGTCAACGAGCTGGGGGTCTTTGCCATGACTGAACAGGGGATGCGCGAGGTGAGCAATCCCTCCGCCATCTTCCTCAGTCGGGGGCAGGAGCAGGCGCCCGGTTCCATCGTCATGGTGATCTGGGAGGGCACCCGGCCGCTGCTGGTGGAGTTGCAGGCGCTGGTGGACTACTCCCAGCTCTCCAACCCGCGGCGGGTAGCGGTGGGGATGGATCACAACCGGCTCGCCATGTTGCTGGCGGTGCTGCACCGTCACGGTGGGCTGCAGATGGCGGATCAGGATGTCTTCATCAACGTGGTTGGCGGGGTCAAGGTCGAGGAGACCAGTGCGGATCTGGCGCTGCTACTGGCGATGGTCTCCAGTTTCCGGGATCAGGCGCTGCCCAAGGATCTGGTGGTGTTTGGCGAAGTGGGGCTCTCAGGGGAGATCCGTCCTGTCCCCTCTGGTCAGGAGCGGCTGCAGGAAGCGGCCAAACACGGTTTTCGTCGTGCCATCGTGCCGCACGCCAATGCCCCCAAGCATCCTATCGAGGGGATGGAAGTGGTGCCGGTCAAGAAGTTATCAGAGGCGCTCGAGGCGTTATAACCGTAGCAATAGAGGCTGAATGAACAGAAAAGAGCACCATGTCTGGCCGGGCGTCGTTACGACTGGTTGTGCTCCTGATGCTCGTTCAACAGCTGTTCCAGCTCCCGATGCAGCAGCTCTTCGTCACCTACGTTGAGCTCTATCATCCGCTTGAGGTGGGTGGCACTGTCGATGTCGATGTGGTGGCAGTAGAACCCCAGCTTCTTGCTGGCTTCATGGGTTAGCTCGACCTGCATCTTGATCTCGATGTCGCTGCCACTCAGGACAAAACTGAGCTGGTACTCCTTGTTGTCACGGCTCTCCCAATCATCCGGTCGGATTAACAGGGCGCCCTGCAGGGATATGTCGACAAGCTGAGTCTGCCACTTGTGCTCCCCCTGGGTGAGTTCGGCCGTGGTCAAATAGAGGATCCGTGCAAAACGGCGGCGCTCAGACATGCTCATCTCCTAGTTTGGAATCAGCTGGACACAGGGAATCATTGCTCTGAGTGTAATGCACCTTGGCTGCCAGTATCTTGAACTTGCTCCGAAAATAGCAATCAGGCTTGCTGGGCACTGAGGAACTCCACCACATGGAGTGCCTTGACCAGGCGATCTTCCTGTTTGAAGCGATCCTCCAGTACCGGGCCCAATTCGTTGAGGTCATCATCGAGCAGTAGCAGTTGGGCCTCGTCGGCATCACTGTATTTGTCGTTGAATTCGAGGGCAAACTCGGTAGTGGCACGAATATGGGGATAAATGCGCTTGGCCAGCTCCAGTGTTTCGCCGCTGGCTTGCTCGAAGGCGGTGACGACGTGGTGGTAGATCTCGAAATGGCCCGCGCTGACATAGTCGACTAGACGGTCGCAAAACTGATGCAGCTCTTCTGTTTTGGGCAGGCTGCGTTGCTTGGTCCGCGCCGGAGTAAGGCCTGCCAGCTGCATGTATCCAACCAGCAACGCTTGCCTTGCATCCAGCCAGTCGTCGATAGCTTTATGCTTGCCTGCCAGCGCCTGCTTGGTCTGTTCCAGTTTCGTCAACATAATCCCTATCCCTCCGTGGGGCAAAGGCTGGCCGATTGTTCGGTATTCCGAGCCGTTTGAGCAGTGACACAACCTATAACTAGGGAAAATCTGGGCAAGCGTCAATAGCCATGGGGGGATAATGTTAAGTGGCGAAGAAATAGTCAGCGGATTGTGTCTGCGTGCTAGCAGGTTTCAGGCCTGCTCACGGTTTTTCGCGTGTGGAATGTGACTATTTCCGCAGATCTTGATGAAAACCCCAGCGTTTGACGCGTTCGGCTCGATAAAGGCTTTGCCTGTGCGTTTTTTTTTGCATAGAGTGACCCAGCGCTAAATGCCCGATCATAAAGGAAATGTTATGAACAAAGCTCAACTTGTCGATGCGATTGCCGCCAAAGCAGATCTGAGCAAAGCTCAGGCCAAAGTGGCTCTGGAAGAGATCATCAATGGTATTACCCAGAGCTTGAAAGAAGGCGATGCTGTGCAACTGGTCGGTTTTGGCACCTTCAAGGTCACCCACCGCGCAGGCCGCACCGGTCGTAACCCGCAAACTGGTAAAGAGATCCAGATTGCTGCTGCCAACGTGCCTTCATTCGTGGCTGGCAAGGCTCTGAAAGACGCCGTCAAGTAAGTCCGAAAGTCTGTTTTGTCCAATGCCAGTCAGCTTGCTGACTGGCATTGTTTTTATGGGATTCTCCCATCCTTCCTGACTTTTCCTTTTGTCGGCCTCGTTGCGGCTGAGGCCTTATGCCGTTTGCGGGTTGGATGGCAGCGGCCAGATCCGCTCATAGGCCCAGGTAAAGACCATGATGTAGACGAGGTAGAAGGCGACGAAGCCGAGATCCAGCATCAGGGCGTCCCACACTCCCAAATCGAGCCAGAACATGACGCAGGGGAGGGAGAGCATCATAAAGCTCGCCTCATAGCCAAACGCGTGCAGGAAGCGGTCCAGTGGTCGCTTGTTAGTGCGTCCGCAAAGTTTGAGCAACCCCTTGTCGAACAACAGGTTCCAGCCGTAGGTCCAGGCGGTGGCGACGATGGAGAAGAAGATGGCCAGTGAACCGACCTCGGCGACGCCCTGACCGAACAACTGGCTGATCAGCGGTGCGACCAGTGCCAGCCCGATGCCTTCGTAGAGAACCAGATAACGAAGTCGATCGGGGGTGGTGCGTAGTTGGGTACTACTCATGGGGATGTGCCTCCTGTGGGAGGCGCATTCTAATCAGGGAGTGGTTAAAAGAGAAGCATCGGCCCGTCATGACGGGCGTTGAGGGGCATGATGATGCCCCCTCATTTGCGATACGTCTCTATTGCCAACTTGGGCGTGAGCCCTGAGTGGTCAAGTCTGCGACTCAGGCGCCGGTTGGCGTGACCCGGGTCAGCATGGCAAAGCCCTCTTCCACTTGAGTGAGCTCTACCTTGACCTCTCCCAACTCGGCGAGCGAGGCAACATGGGTGCCGCCACAGGGGATGGTGACCTCCTGGCCTTCCAGCGAGCAGTGCCAGTAACGGGAGTCGATGATCGCCTCGCCGGCCCGGCTTCGGCGAATGTCAGCTCCGCTTGCTACCCAGTCGGCCAGTTGTTGGTTGACTTTCTCTTCAATCAGCGCCAGATCTGCCAGCAGCGCCTCGCTGTTGACTCCTTTCTTGCGCAGGCTCTTGCCGATTCGGTACTGCTCCCACGATCCGCAAGGCTCGACCCGCGAGCTTTGAATAGCAAGACGATCGAAGTCGGGCTGGCCCAGTGCATCGCGCTCGCTTACCTCCTTGCGCCAGTAGGGAGTCAGTACTCGATTGAGCGCCAGCGCGGCCAGATGGCAGCCGCTATGGCCCAGACTCAGGGCGTGGCGGGCAGCGCTATCTACTTGTAATTCGACCTGGCTGCCAACGGCCAGCTCATGGTCACCGGTCAGCGGATGGACCACCACGAAACGCCACCCCTCTGCGCCCCGCTTGACCGGAATCGCAGTATCGACAAACAGCTTGCCATCCGGGCTGATAGCCCCCATCCGGCAAGGGCCAATGGCGGCTTCGCCCCCTTCCCAGCGAGCATGGCCCACATCCCCCGGCTGATCGGGCCAGAGGTGGCTCTGGGGATGAAAGGGGGTGAGGTCGGTGACCAGCAGTGTGGTGTCGCCACGCTGACAGCAGACCACGCTGGCTTGCTCCTGATGATGGCCCAGCACGAAGCTGACTCGGGTATGTTCCATGGCAAGGCTCCCGCAACGATAAATGAGAAAAGAAAGCGGCAGCATACGCCAAAGTGCGAAGAGGCTCATTAACCAGAGTTAATGAGCCCCTCTTCTCGGTTTGACGGTTCGCTAGATCATGGCGACCAGCAGGTAGGCGTTGAGCCCGATCACCAGGGCGACGATGAGGCGGCCGACCGCCTGGGTCACCGGGTGGTTGCGATACTCCCCCATCAGGGCGCGATCGCCGGTCAATATCAGCAGCGGGATGAGCGCCAGCGCGATGCCGAAGCTCAGCACCACCTGGCTCAGCACCAGGATCTCGGTGGTGTTGAGGCCCATGGCGATTACCACGAAGGCAGGGGCCATGGTGATGGCGCGGCGCAGCCAGAGCGGGATGGTGAAGCGCACGAAGCCCTGCATCACCACTTGGCCGGCCAGCGTGCCCACCACGGTAGAGCTGATGCCGGAGGCGACCAGCGAGAGGCCGAACAGAGTCGCGGCCGCCTGACCCAGCAGCGGGGTGAGGGTCTGGTAGGCCGACTCCAGCTCGGCTACTTGCTGGTTGCCGGAGCTGTGGAAGGCGGCCGCCGCCATGGCCATCATGGCCAGATTGACGAAGCCGGCGATGGTCATGGCAATCGCCACATCGACCCGGGTGGTGTGCAGCCGCTGGCTGACCGAGCCCTGATCCTGGGTGTGCTGGGTCAGCGCCGAGTGCAGGTAGATAACATGGGGCATCACGGTGGCACCGAGCACACCGGCGGCCAGATAGACGGCATCGCTGTTGGGCAGACCGGGGAAGAGGGCGCCCTCCAGCAGGCTGGGCAGATGGGGGCGGGAGAAGATCAGCTCGACGATGTAGGCCGCCGCCACGAACAGCAGCAGGCCGCCCACCACGAACTCCAGCGGTTTCTGGCCGCGGGATTGCAGCATCAGGATCCCCCAGGTGACCACGGCGGTGATACAGGCTCCTTCAAGCAAGGTCACGCCAAGCAGCAGCTTGAAGCCGACGGCGGCGCCGATAAATTCGGCCAGATCGGTGGCCATGGCGATGATCTCTGCCTGCACCCAGTAGGCCCAGACCGCCGGTTTTGGCAGTCGGTCACGGATATGTTCCGCCAGATTCTTGCCGGTGACGATGCCGAGCTTGGCCGAGAGGGTCTGCACCACCATGGCCATCAGGTTGGCCCATACCACCACCCAGAGCAACTGGTAGCCAAAGGTAGAGCCCGCCTGAATATTGGTGGCGAAGTTGCCCGGGTCGATATAGCCGATGGCGGCGATAAAGGCTGGCCCGAGCAGGGTTAGTTTGAATTTGCGGGCTGGAATCGTAGTTGTCAGTGCGGGTTGCATGGCATCACCCTCCATAAGGATATGGAGAGAGAATAGATCTAAGTGATAATCATTATCAATTGTTGTTTCTGATGATTTCCATCGGGAAAAACATTTAAGGCAGTCAGTTGCAGTGAGGGATGTGATTTCGTACAATACGCCGCCCTAGAAAAGCAGCGACTAAACACCTTTATGTTCCTTGCCTCCGAGGTCTGGCTGCACCTGGGCGGAGGCTGAATTAATCCGTAAGGAGCTAAAATGCGTCATTACGAAATCGTCTTCATGGTTCATCCGGACCAGAGCGAGCAAGTTCCCGGCATGATCGAGCGTTACACCGGCGCCATCACCACCTCCGGTGGTACCATTCATCGCCTGGAAGATTGGGGCCGTCGTCAGCTGGCTTACCCGATCGACAAACTGCACAAAGCCCACTACGTTCTGATGAACGTAGAAGCAGAGCAAGCCGTTATCGATGAGCTGGAAACCAACTTCCGCTTCAACGATGCCGTTATCCGCAACATGATCATGCGCACCAAGCACGCCGTGACTGAAGTTTCTCCGATGGCCAAGGCCAAAGAAGAGCGCTTCACCCGTCGTGACGACGAGCGCCGCGAAGAAGCTACTGAAGCTGCTTCCGAAGAGTAATTCTGGATCACTGACTAGAGGATAAAGGCCATGGCACGTTATTTCCGTCGTCGTAAGTTCTGCCGCTTCACCGCCGAGAACGTTACCGAGATCGACTACAAAGATATCGTTACTCTGAAAAACTACATCACTGAATCTGGCAAGATCGTACCGAGCCGTATCACCGGTACCCGCGCCAAGTATCAGCGTCAGCTGGCACGCGCCATCAAGCGTGCTCGTTACCTGGCTCTGCTGCCGTACACCGATCTGCACAACAAGTAAGAATCGGCCCGGCACTTAAGCCTAACTCAACGAAATTTATAGAGGAAAGGTAATGCAAGTTATCCTGCTCGACAAAATCGCCAAACTGGGCGGTCTGGGTGACCAAGTTTCCGTGAAATCTGGTTATGCCCGTAACTACCTGATCCCGCAAGGCAAAGCTGTTATGGCCACCAAGGCCAACATCGAAGCTTTCGGTGCTCGTCGCGCTGAGCTGGAAGCCAAACTGGCTGCCAACAAAGCTGCTGCTGAAGAGCGTGCTGCCAAGCTGGCCGAACTGGCTACCGTGGTTATCGCTTCCAAGTCTGGTGACGAAGGCAAGCTGTTCGGTTCCATCGGTACCCGTGACGTGGCTGAAGCCATCACTGCTGCCGGCGTAGCCGTTGCCAAGAGCGAAGTCCGCATGGGCAACGTTCTGCGTAACACCGGTGACTACGAAGTTGCTGTTCAGCTGCACGCTGACGTTAAAGCAACCGTACAGATCCAGGTTGTTGCCCTGTAATAGCGATTCGCTTTTGCAGAGAAAACCCGCGCACTTGCGCGGGTTTTTTATTTTCCGGCCCGGGGGTAGAGTGAAGGTCTGTTCCACTGGAGGAGATCCCTATGGCTTGGGTAGAAGGTCGCGTCATCGAACGCATCGAATGGACACCCACCCTGTTCTCCCTGCGGGTAGCGGCCGAGCTGGCCCCTTACAAGGCAGGCCAATTCACCAAGCTGGCCCTCGAGCAGGGCGATCGCCGCATTCAGCGCGCCTACTCCTTCGTCAATCCCCCCTCTGCGCCATACCACGAGTTCTATCTGGTCGAGATCCCGAGCGGTGAGCTGACTCCCTCGCTCGGCTCGCTGCAAGCGGGCGATACCTTGCTGGTGCAATCCCAGGCCACCGGCTTTCTGACGCTGGATGAGGTGCCCGCCGGGCGCGATCTCTGGCTGCTCTCGACCGGTACTGCTATCGGCCCCTTCCTCTCCATGCTGGCCGATGGGGAAGCCTTCAACCGCTTCGACAATCTGGTGCTGGTGCACGGGGTACGTAAAGGCGAGGAGCTGAGTTATCAGGATTTGATTGCGAGCTTTGCCGAGCAATATGGCGAGCGCTTCCGCTATGTCCCCTTTGTCAGTCGCGAGCCCTGGCCCGATGCAATGGCAGGGCGGATCCCGGCGGCGATTGCCAATGGTCAGCTGCAGGATCGAGTGGGGTTGGAGTTCTCACCCGAGCTGAGTCAGGTGCTGATCTGCGGCAATCCGGAGATGGTGAAAGAGACCCAGCAGACCTTGCTGGCGCAGGGGTTGGCCAAGAATCTGCGGCGGGCGCCTGGCAATATCAGTGCGGAGAATTATTGGTAAAACAATCAGCACAGGGGCGCAAGGCCCCTGCTGCATAAGCAAAGGCGGCAGTCAGTTTTTCTTGCCGTTACCCTTGTTTTTATCCTTCTGTTTGTCGTGACCTTGTCCCGGGTTATTGCCGCTGTGGATGCTGCGGTTGTAGTGATCCCGGTACTTGCCATCCATCTTGTCGCAGTTGAGTTTGATCCGGCTGTCGCCAATGCCAAGATCCAGACAGTTGTCCTGCCACCAGTCGTACTCCTTGTCATCCCAGTCGAGATTGATCTTGATGTCATCACCGGAGATCTTGATGCCATCGCTATTTTTGCTTGGCGGTGCCGCAACCGCGATGCCGTGCGCCATGAGCAGGGAAAGCAGCAGGGCGCCGCGCCGGATAACGGGGTTGTGTTTAGCTTGGGTCATCGCAAGGGTACTCCTGTTGTTACTGGTCGCTCTGCGAGTTGGCTGGGAGCTGGTTGGTTTTCGGTGGCTGGTTGCGATTCTCTTCATCTTCCAGATTGAATTTGACCGCCTTGCAGTCGACGGAGGAGGTCTCCCCGATATCCAGAGTGAGGCAGTCGTTCTGGGTCCAGCCGAACTGTTTATCATCCCAGTCCAGATTGAATTTAAGCTCATCGACGGAAAATTCGGAGCCACTGCTCTCTTGATATTGCTGGGTCGCTGCGGCGTTGCCGGTAACCAGAAGAAGGGAGAGTAGCAAAGTGGTCTTACTGTTCATGATGGCCTCGGATAATTGCAACGGTGGATGAGTGTACAGACCGGAGCTGAACCCGGGCGGAACTGTTCCCCATCTCACCACATGATCAAGTCAGGGAGGGATTGTATCGCTTTTCTGCTGCCGATTTGTCCGTTTTGGTCGCACTCTGGGCAGCTGATTGCCAATCTGAAGGAATTCAGTCATTTGCCCTTCTCTGGGCGAGTCTGGAGACTATAATCGGCAGCCAACTTTTCCTGCACAGCACACCCCTTCATCATGACCACACAGGACTCCTCCACATTGCGCTACCCCAAGGGGTGGTTTGCTCTGACGACGGTATACAGTTTCACCGGGTTGGCCATTCTGGCTTCCATTATCTTCTCCCTGCTGCTGTTCCTCTCCATCGATGACAACCCGCTGATGAAGTGGCTGTTCGGCGGCTTGGCCATCATCTTTGAGCTGGGCAAGTTTTACGTCTGGTACGAGTACGGCGAGCGCAAGGCGCGGCGGGATTTGAGTGGCGCTTTCTGGTCGTTGCTGTTTTACAGCGTGCTGGCGGCCATCTCCATCGGCGGCAGTATTGGTGGCATCAACAGTGCCACCAACACGGTACTGAGCCAGCAGGCGCGCCACGAGCGGGAGCTTGCCCGTTTCGACGAGCAGATCGCCAGCATCGAGCGGCAGATCCAGCTCAACGAGGAGGCGGCCCGCAAATATATCGAGCTGGAGCGCATTTCCAGCGGCGTCTCCTCGTTGCAGCATGCCAACACCAAGCTGCGCTTGCAGCAGGATGAGCTGCGCCAGCAGCGCGATGCCAAGCCGGTCAACGAACAATCCTCCATGCTGGGGCTGATGAGCAGTTTGGCGGACGGGGTGGGGATGAGCATCAGTCAGGTGCAGTTCCTGCTGGTCTGCTTCCTCTCGGTGCTGCTCGACGTGTTCGGTGCCTTTTTCGTCAGTCTGATCGGCGAGGAGAACCGCTTTCGCCGGATGTGGCGTGGGCAGCAGGACCAAGCTCGCAGAGAGGCGCAGGAAGCGTTGGCGATGGCGGCACAGCCCGAGCCCATCATGCCCCCCGAGCCCGCCCCCGAAGTGCTGGAGCAGGTGCGCGGAGCGCTGATGAGTGGTGAGCTCAAGTGCAGCAAGCGCTCGGTGGCGCAGGCGCTGTCACTCTCGCTGGAGGAGGTGGATCGGGTGTTCCACCATCTGCTGTCGCAAGGGGTGCTGGGGCAGGGGAGCAATCGCCACTACTACCTAAATCCGGCGCTGGAGCAGCAAGCCGGTGTCTAGTCCTGAAATAGGTTTACACATTTTCAACTAGCATTTATCTACTCAGAACCCCCTATGTACCGCATCGGGGGTTCTGTATTTCAACGCATGATGCGGCCGCTCCACGTTGTAAATATCCACCGCTTCACGCACCATCTCCCGCGCTTGCGTCAAATCCTGCGGGCTTTGCAACAACAACTCTCCTTTCAAAATCCCGTTCACCCGCTCCGCCAACGCATTCTGATAACAGTCATACCCATCCGTCATCGAACATCTCACCCCGTACCGTTCATGCAATGACTGATACAGCCCCGAGCAATACTGCACGCCGCGGTCTGAGTGATGGATTAGCTCCCCGCTGCCACACCGTTGCTTCAGGGCTTTCCTGAACGCCATCGCTACCGACTCGGCATGCATTCCTTCGTGCACGTGATGGCCCACTATCTTGCGTGAGTACGCATCCGTCACCAGGCTCAGGTACAGTGGCCCGCTCCTGGCTGGCAGATAGGTGATATCAGCGACCCAGACCTGCACCGGGGCCACCGGTGTGACCTGCTCTGGTCCCGACTTGAGCAAGTTGGGATGACGGTAGAAACGGTGAAAACTGTGGGTGGTCTTGTGATACGCCCGTCTGGGTGGCACCAGCAGGCGGTGCTCGGCCAATATCCGAAACAGCCTGTCCCGCCCGACCTTGAGCCCGCCATCATCCTGACCCTGCAGCAGATAATGCAGCTTGCGGGTGCCCACCCGAGGTTGTCGCAGTCGAACCTGACGCACAAAACGCACCACCTGCAATCCCTGTGCATGGCGCTCGTCGGCGACCCGATTGCGCTTGTAGTAAGCCTGCCGGCTTATCCCCTGAAACAGGCAAGCCCTGACGATGGTCAGCCTCTCGACTTGCCGCTGCGAGAGGACTTGCCGGGTCGCTTTTTTACGATGGAGACGCCGTAGTCATTCTTCAGTACATCGACGACGGCCTCAAAGAACTGGGCCTTCTGGCTCATCAGGGCCAGCTGCTGCTCGAGTTCCTTGATGCGCTGTTCTGGCGTCTGGTTGTCGGGGTCAGGCATGGTGATGCTCCTGCCGGCACGTACAGAAGCCCCCCTGGCTCCAATCTTGCCGACCATGTTTACGCAACCATACCAGAACGGTGGAGCGGCCCTGAATGCCATAACGCACCTGAGCCTTTTTGTAGGTGAGCTCGCCTTTTTCAATCTGCTCGACCAGTGCCAGTTTAAAAGTCAGCGAGTAATCGCGCTGTGTCCGTTTCACACCTTGTCCCATCGGGTTCTCCATTTATTGGGGGGGAAAGGTGTAAACCATATTCAGGACGGGACACGGATAGTGAGAAGGCCACCGGAACGCGGTGGCCTTTTTCGTTATCGAGTGGCGATAGCACTCAGTGAGTCAGCACCATCATCAGGCTGAGGAAGGCGGCCAGTCCGCCACCGATGCCGATGATCCAGTAAAACCCCTTGGCCCCCTGTTTGAGCGGGATGCGGAAGTAGAGCAGAAACGCCCACCACCCCAGTGCCAGCAACAGAGGAATAAGAAACATTCGAGCCATGGTGTCCTCGCTGTTATTCTGTTGACCCTTGATCAATCAACAGGATGGATTGTGCAATGACGCAACTACAGATTACCGCATTCGGTGACCCCTCGGTACTCAAGCTCAACCCTTCCCTCGATAAGGTGCCAGCCGACGGCGAAGTGCGGGTACGCATCTGCTTTGCGGGGGTCAATCCCATCGATGCCAAAACCCGCGCCGGTCTTGGCTGGGCGGCGGCCCAGAACAAGGACAAGTTGCCCTGGACACCGGGTTATGACATCTCCGGCGTGGTGGAGAAGGTAGGCCCCGGTGTGACCTCGCTGGTCGAGGGGGATCGAGTGTGCGGTATGGTTGGGTTTCCCCTCACTGCCGGTGGCTACGGGGAGTCTGTGGTGGCAAGCGAGAGCGAGCTGGCCAAGCTCGACGGGGTGAGCCTTCAGCAGGGGGCGGCGCTGCCGCTGGCCGGTCTCACCGCCTGGCAGGGGCTGCTTGAGCACGGCGGCCTCCAGAGCGGTCAGCGGGTCTTGATCCTCGCCGGGGCCGGTGGGGTCGGCCATCTTGCGGTGCAGTTTGCCAGCGCCTATGGCGCCGAGGTGGTGGCTACCGCCAGCCCCGACAACCATGGCTTCCTGCATGCTCTGGGGGCGCGCTGGATGGTGGATTACCACGACGCGAACTGGCCTGCACGGGTGGTGACAGAGGCCGGCCAGATCGATCTGGTGCTGGATCTGGTGGGCGGTGAGAGCGGCAAGGCGGCGTTGGCCTGTGTCAAGCCGGGTGGCCGTCTGGTGACGGTGCCCACCATTACCGCCCAGCAGATCAAGGATGCAGGGGCTGCGGCGGGTATCGAGGTGGTCGGCATGCTGGTTCACCCCGACCAGAAGCAGCTGGGTCAGATGTTGATGCTGCTGCGTCAGGGGGAGGTGAAGGTCACCCTCGCCGGTGAGTTCGCTCTGGCTGAGGGGGCGCTGGCCCATCAGGCTATCGAAGGGGGCCATGTGCGCGGCAAGCTGCTGCTGCGCATGCCCGCCGCCGACGGTTATCCCGGATGAGCGAGATGATGGATATGGGGCTGGGGTGGCTCTTTTTAAGCGCATTCACCTCCGCCACCCTGCTGCCCGGTAGCTCCGAAGTGCTGCTGGGGGCCATGGCGGCCAAGGGAGAGTGGAGCATGGCGAGCCTGCTGCTGTGGGCGACGCTGGGCAATACCCTCGGATCCATGACCACCTGGTGGCTCGGCTGGCTCGCCACCTTCAAGAAAAAACCGGAAGATTTTCAAGGTCGTGGGGAACAAAAAGCCTTAGGCTGGCTCAAACAACATGGTCACTGGTGTCTGCTGCTTGCCTGGACGCCGGTGGTCGGTGATGGTCTCTGTCTGTTGGCCGGTTGGCTGCGCCTCTCCTTCTGGCGCTCTCTCATTCTGATCGGGCTCGGCAAATTGTTCCGTTATGCCCTGGTTTTTCTGCTGGCCAGTCACATTTTCTAGCCTGTTTTTGTCACTCACGAGGTTACCGTGAACAAAGTCATACCTTTAACGATTCTGCTGGGCTTCACCCTGCCGGTGCTGGCGGCACCGACCCTGATCGCCGAACAGGGCAAGGAGGAGGGCAAGCTCGCCATCCCCTACCAGATGTACAAGCTGGACAACGGCCTGACCGTGATCCTGGCCCCCGACCGCTCCGATCCGCTGGTGCACCTCGATGTGACCTATCACGTCGGTTCATCCCGCGAGACGGTCGGCAAGTCCGGTTTCGCCCACTTCTTTGAGCACATGATGTTCCAGGGCTCGAAACACGTCGGTGATCAGGAGCATATGCGGATCATCAACGAGGCCGGTGGCGACATGAACGGCACCACCAACAAGGACCGCACCAACTACTACGAGACTGTGCCTGCCAACCAGCTGGAAAAAGTGCTCTGGCTGGAGGCGGATCGGATGGGCTTCCTGCTCGATGCGGTGAGCCAGAAGAAGTTCGAGATCCAGCGCGCCACCGTCAAGAACGAACGGGCCCAGCGAGTCGACAACCAGCCGTACGGGCTGGTGAGCGAGAAGGTAGGGGAGGCGCTCTATCCGCGTACTCATCCCTACTCCTGGCAGCCTATCGGTTACGTGGAAGATCTCGACCGGGTCGATGTGAACGACCTCAAGCAGTTCTTCCTGCGCTGGTATGGCCCCAACAACGCCACCCTGACCCTGGGCGGCGACTTTGACAGCAAGCAGGCCCTCGAGTGGATCGAGAAATACTTCGGCTCCATCCCGCGCGGTCCGGACGTGGCCGAGCCGACGCCAAAGCCGGTGACTCTGCCCGAGACCCGCTACGTGACGCTGCAGGACAAGGTGCACCTGCCGCTGCTCTATATCAGTTACCCCACTGTCTCCCTTGGTGACCCGCAGGAGCCGGCGCTCGACATGTTTGCCGACGTACTCGGCGGTTCCGCCAGCTCCATGCTCTACCAGTCGCTGGTGAAAACCGGCAAGGCGATCGATGTGGGGGCGTCCCACTACTGCGAAGAGCTGGCCTGTACCCTGACCGTCTACGCCTATCCCAATCCGTCGCAGGATGGCAGCCTCAAGACCCTCAAGGGGGAGGTGGACAAGGTGATCGGCGAGTTCGCCCAGCGCGGCCTCAAACCGGAAGATCTGGAGAAGGCGATCGCCAAGTACCGTGCCTCCGCCATCTGGGGTCTGGACAGCGTCTCCGGCAAGGTGAGCCAGCTCGCCATGGGTCAGGTGTTTGCCCAGGATCCCAACTATGTGTTCAAGACTCTCGATGCCATCGGCAAGGTGACACCTGAGCAGGTGAAGGCGGCCTACGACAAGTTCATCGCCGACAAGCCTGCGGTGGTGCTGAGCGTGGTGCCCAAGGGCAAGACCGAGTGGCAGGTTGCCACCCCGAACTTTACCCCCGCCAAGCGCGAGCTGCCGGATTACAGCAAGCATGACGAAGCGCTGGCCGAACGACCGGTAAAAGACAATTTCGATCGCAGCGTGCAGCCCAAGGCGAGCGAGGCGGTGAGCGTCAAGGGGCCCGCCATTTGGCACGGCAAGCTCGACAAGAACATCGAGATCATTGGCACCAAGAGTGACGAGATCCCGGCCGTCTCCATCATGATCGCCCTGCCGGGCGGCATTCGTGCCGAAGATAAGGGGCAACTGGGGTTGGCCAATCTGACCGCCGCCATGATGGGGCAGGGCACGGTGCGCCTGACCGAGGCTCAGCTGAGCGACGAGCTGCAAAAGCTGGGCTCAAGCATTGATGTCTCCAGCGCCCAGTACAACAACCTCATCACCGTCAGCTCGCTGGCGGACAAGTTGCCCCAGACCCTAGCGCTGGTGCGCGAGGTACTGGAGCGCCCGGGCATGCGGGAGGCTGACTTCGAGCGGGTCAAGGCGCAGCTGCTGCAAGGGATGCAACAGGCCCAGCAGCAGCCCGAGTGGCTGGCCGGACAGGCGTTCCGCGAGCTGGTCTACGGCAAGCAGAACCGCCTCGGTCAACCTACCGACGGGGTAGCGGCTGATGTGGCCAAGCTGACCCTGGCGGACGTGAAGCACTTCTATCAGGCCTACTACAACCCCACCAACGCCAAAGTGGTGGTGGTCGGTGATGTGGACCAGAAGCAGATCGAGGAGCAACTTGGCTTCCTGACAGAGTGGAAGGGGGCAACGCCAACCCTGGGAGATCTCAAGCTCAAGGGTGAGCAGGCCAAGCCGGGCATCTATCTGGTCGACAAGCCGGGGGCGCCCCAGTCGGTGATCCGCATCGGCCGTCGCGCCATGCCGTTTGATACCACGGGGGATTACTTCACCGCCGGGCTGATGAACTTCAACCTGGGTGGCAACTTCAACAGCCGCATCAACCTCAACCTGCGGGAAGACAAGGGTTACACCTATGGCGCCAGCTCGGGCTTCTCCGCCAACCGCGAGGTGGGCACCTTCGCCACCGGCGCCAATGTGCGGGCCGATGCGACTGTGGATGCCATCCGCCAGTTCCTCAAGGAGATGGACAACTACCGCAAGAGCGGCCCGACCCCGGTCGAGCTGGCCTATATGCGCAGCGCGGTCTCCCAGCAGGATGCCCTCTCCTACGAGACCCTCGGCCAGAAGGCGGGCTTCCTGCTGCAGATGGTGATGTATGACCTGAAACCGGACTATGTGCAGGCCCAGAACAACCTGATCAAGACGGTGTCGCCCGAGGCGCTGAAGGCCAGTGCCGCCCGTTGGCTCAATCCGGCCGACATGGTGATCGTGGTGGTGGGAGACAAGCAAAAGCTTGAAAAACCCCTCAAGGAGCTTCATCTTCCCATCTATCCGCTGCAGTTGCCGTAACTGACGCTTTATAAAAATCAAGAGCCGCCCCGGATGGGGCGGCCTCACATGAGCCGT
The DNA here is from genome assembly GCF_019047065.1 of Aeromonas sp. FDAARGOS 1414. NCBI lineage: Bacteria > Pseudomonadati > Pseudomonadota > Gammaproteobacteria > Aeromonadales > Aeromonadaceae > Aeromonas > Aeromonas sp. FDAARGOS 1414. Next base: position 4,384,948 of record NZ_CP077210.1, read on the forward strand.
GAATATGACTACAACAAGCTTGTCGCTCACCGAGTTGCTGAATGCGTTGGGATCACCGGAGCGCCTCACCGCGCTCAAGGGGATCCGGCGCGGGATCGAACGTGAATGCCTGCGCATCACGCCGGATGGCCGACTCGCCCAGAGTGACCATCCCCGGGCGCTGGGCTCGGCCCTGACCCATCCCAATATCACCACCGACTACTCGGAGAGCCTGCTGGAGTTCATCACCCCGGCCACTGACTCCATCGACAGTCTGATGGAGCAGCTCGGCGATATCCATCACCATGTGATTCAGCATCTGGGTGACGAGCGGATTTGGCCGCTCTCCATGCCCTGCTTCGTCGGCGGGGAAGAGAGCATCCGGCTGGCCCAGTACGGCAGCTCCAATATCGGCAAGATGAAAACCCTCTACCGTCAGGGTTTGAAGAACCGCTACGGCAGCCTGATGCAGGTGATCGCCGGGGTGCACTTCAACTTCTCCATGCCCGACAGCTTCTGGAGCGAGTGGCAGGATCTGGTGTGCGAAGGGTGCTGCAGCCAGCGTTTTATCTCCGACAAGTACATGGGGCTTATTCGCAACGTCTACCGCTTCGGCTGGCTGGTGCCCTATCTGTTCGGCGCCTCCCCGGCCATCTGCGAATCCTTCCTCAAAGGGCGCAAGAGCAACCTGCCGTTCGAGAAGACCGGCAAGGGCACCCTCTATCTGCCTTACGCCACCGCGCTGCGTCTCTCCGATCTTGGCTATACCAACAGCGCCCAAGCTGGGCTCAAGATCAGCCACGACAATCTGCCGGCCTATGTCAGCAGCCTGCGCCGCGCCATCAACACCCACAATCCCGACTTTGCCAAGATCGGGGTCAAGGTGGATGGGGAGTATCGTCAGCTCAACGACAACGTGTTGCAGCTGGAGAACGAGCTATATGCCCCGATCCGCCCCAAGCGCACCCCGCGCAGCGGCGAGAAGCCCTCGGATGCGCTGGATCAGCGCGGCATCGAATACATCGAGCTGCGCACCGTGGACGTCAACCCCTTCACCCCGCTCGGCATCGATGCGGATCAGATCCGCTTCTTCGACCTGTTCCTGGTCTGGTGCCTGCTGCGCCCCTCTCCGGTTCTGAGTGACGAAGAGATTGCCCGCAACCGCCGCAACCAGAACAAGGTGGTGCTGGAAGGACGTCGTCCCGGTCTGACGCTGGAAGATGAGCAGGGCAATGCCATTGGCCTCAAAGAGTACGGCCTCAAACTGTTTGACGAGCTGGCTCAGGTGGCCGACCTGCTGGATCGCTGCTGCGGCCGCAACCGCTATCGCGAGACGCTGGCGATGCATCGCGAGAAGCTGCTCAACCCCGAGCTCACCTACTCCGCCCGCATGCTCAAGGAGCTGCTGGAGAGCGGCAAGGACAATGGCTGCTACGGCGACAAGCTGGCGACCCGCTATCGCGAGGATCTACTGGCAGGGGAGCTGCAGTACTGGGATGACGCCTACTTTGCCGGTGAGGCGAAGGATTCCTTGGCCAAGCAGAGGGAGCGCGAGCGCAGCGACAGCCTGTCGTTTGATGACTTCCTAGCCGACTACTTCGGTACCACTACCACCACGGCCTGAAGGCGGGTTCGTACCGACCAAAGTGCCAACAAAAAGCCGCTCGAGTGAGCGGCTTTTTGATTTCTCTGAACCTGAGCGATATCAGACGTGGTTATACATTGCCTCGATTTCGCTCTGGTACTTGGCTTCGATGATCTTGCGGCGCAGCTTCATGGTGGGGGTTAGTTCACCCAGCTCCATGGAGAAGGCGCTCGGCAGCAGGGTAAACTTCTTCACCTGCTCGAACTTGGCCAGCTCTTTTTGCAGATCGGCGATGCGGGCTTCGAAGAACTCCATTACCCGGGAGTGGCGCAGCAGCTCGGTCTTGCACTGGTACTGCAGGTTGATGGAGCGGGCGTACTCCTCCAGCGACTCGAAGCAGGGGACGATCAACGCCGAGACGAAGTGGCGGGCATCGGCGACGATGGCGATCTGCTCGATAAAGCGATCCTTGCCGATGGTCCCTTCCACCAGTTGCGGGGCCACGTACTTGCCGTTGGAGGTCTTCATCAGCTCCTTGAGGCGCTCGGTGAAGTAGATATTGCCCTGGCTGTCGAGCTCACCGGCATCGCCGGTACGCAGGAAGCCATCCTCGGTCATCACTTCGGCGGTGGCGTCCGGCTTGTTGTAGTAGCCGCGCATCACTGTGGGGGAGCGCACCAGCAGCTCGTTGTTCTCACCCAGCTTCACTTCGATGCCGTTCAGTGCCGTGCCGATGGAGCCGAGCTTGAACTGGCTGTCTTCGTAGCAGCAGACGGTGGCAGTGGTCTCGGTCATGCCGTAGCCGTACTTGAGGTTGAGCCCCATCGCCTGGAAGAAGAGGTTCACATCGTCGGCCAGACGGGCGCCCGCCACCGGCAGGAAGCGGGTGCGGCCGCCAAAGCGGGCGCGCAGCTTGCGAAACACCAGTCGCTCGGCGAGCCAGAGCTGGCCGTAGAGCAGCGGGGAAGCGGACTTGCCCGTCTGACGGGTGGCAACCATCTGCTTGCCGACACGGGTTGCCCAGCCAAACAGGGCGCGCCGCAGAGCCGGAGCCTGAGCGACTTTGGCCTGGATCATGGCATAGGCCTTCTCGTAGAGGCGCGGCACGGCGCACATCACGGTCGGCTGCACCTCGCCAATCACGTCCATCACCTTCTGCGGATCGCGGATATAGACGTTCTCGGCGCCGCAGTAGAGCACGTAATAGCTCCATACCCGCTCGAACACGTGGCTGAGCGGCAGCATGCAGAGCGACACATCCTGCTGATTGAGGTCGAGGCGGCTGTTGTGCATCTCGAAACAGGCGGCGATGTTGCTGAAGTCGAGCATGACCCCCTTGGGCTCGCCTGTGGTGCCGGAGGTATAGATCAGGGTCAGCAGGTCATCCATCCGGTACTGGGTTTCCCGTACTCGCAGTTCCTGCTCACTGGGCTGATGGTTGCCGGAGACCAGAAATGTCTGGAAGTGGCTCGCCTGCTCGCAGCCGCGCAGGTTGACGTTGCCGTCGAGGGCGATGAGCTGGCGGATCTCGCCGCTTTCAATCAGTTGCAGCGCCTGATCGAACTGAGGTTGTTCGCCAACGAACAGCACCTTGATGCCGGCATCTTTGACGATGTAGCGCAGCTGATCGAGGGTGCTGGTGGGGTAGATAGGGACGCTGACGCCGCGGGCGGCCAAGATGCCGAGATCGGCCTGGGTCCATTCCGGCATGTTGCGGGCATAGATGCCGACCATCTCGGTTGGTTGGTGGCCGGCACGGATCAGCGCCTGTGCGCAGTAGTCCATGGCCTGGCCCAGAGTACGCCAGCCGATGGCGCGCCACTGGCCATCTTGCTGAACCCGCAGGGCAGCCTTGTTGCCAAGCTGGGCAATACGTTCACGCATCAGTCGAACCAGATGAAGCTTCGGCATCAGTTAAACATCCTTTAATTACAGTTGTACGCCCGCGAGGGCACTAAAAATCGGGCTAGAGTTTAAACTCCAACATTACAGCTTACAAGTGTTCGCCGTTTGTCTTGGATCACAAAGAGCGCAAATAGCTCTTCCTTTGCGCAGACTGGCCGATACTGCAAAGGAGCAAAGGGAGAGTTAACGATATGAATCTATGGATGAAAGGGGCATTGGCCGTGATCGGGCTCATGATGGTGGGGGGCGGGGCGGCCTGGTACTTTCTGGGCAAGACACAGCAGCCTGCGAATCCCTGGTATGAAGGGGCGGAGGGATACCAGCAGGCCCAACAGCAGGCATTGGCGCTGGGCTATCCGCTGCTCTATGTGCTGGAGACCCCCAAGTGCCGTCGCTGCAAGGCATTGAACGAACGCTTCTGGCGCAGTGAAGAGATGAGAGTGCCGTTGAGCCGATTGGTCAAGGTGCGGCTCAATCCGGGCAAGGGGGATGGTAGTGAACAGATCCTGCGCCGTTTTCCCAAGGTGGCCACACCGCCCGGCATCTATATCCAGCAGCCGGGTCAACCCCTCAAACCGATCAAGATAGTGGTGGATATACAGCAGATCTGGATGCCGGGGAAAACCTGGCTGCGGGGCTTCTATATGCCGCTTTCCGCCGCCGGATTCGAGGCGGTGGTTCACACCACTCTCTCCTTGCAGGATCCGGCGATGGATAACGCCCCCCTCGATTGAGGCGGGATCAGCTGAAGTCGAACAGGCGGGACATCAGTACCGCATCTTCCCGATCATTGCCGGTGCCGTAGTAGTCGGCGCGGCGGCAATACTCGGCAAAGCCGGCGCTCTCGTAGAGGTTGATGGCGGTCTGGTTGCCTGCCCGCACCTCGAGAAACCAGGCCTCTGCCCCGGCTTGTTTGCTGCGAGTCAGGTAGGCTTGCAGCAGTGTCCGTCCCAACCCCTTGCCCTGAAATTCGGGGTGGACACAGATATTCATCAGCGAGCTGTCTCCGGCCACCAGATCCGAGATATAGAAGCCGGCCGGGCGACCATCGACCAGCATCAAGCCGTTGAGATAGCGAGGACCGAAGCAGGATAGCAGGTTGGCCTGGCTCCAGGGCTCCTTGTGGGCGGCCTGCTCTATGGGATAGACAAGGTCGAAATCGGCTTCGAGCAGGGGACGAAACTCAGGCATGTTGACTCCGGGTGACTGGGTGGAGGATGTCGGGGTTGGCAAAGACGACTTTTGTAAAATCAGGTAAAAAGAGCGGCTTCCAAGAGGGCGTTGAAGGCATGATGCAGGATCATGCCGTACTGTTCGCCAGGTGTCGGCGTAGTTGTTGCCACAGGGCGCGCTTTTGTGCGGCACTGGGGGCCAGCGGACAGATCAACGCATCGGGTCGTTCCGGGTTGGCCTCCGTCAGCCAGAGCAGAGGGGAGGCGCCCGCCGTTTGCAGATCGGTAGGCGGCAGCTCGCTGAGCAGTGAGACCTCGTCGGGGGTCATGCCGAGCAGCTGGCAGATATCCGCCAGCAGCGTGGTGGCAGGCAGCTGAGGCGCCAGCAACCAGAGTTTGCCGCTGGGCAGCGGAGCGCGGGTGGCCGGTGCTGTCTGGTCGGGCTGCACGGCATCTTGCGCAAGCTCGGGTACGAGATCTGCCCCCAGCAATGCCGGACGACGCAGTTGCCAGCTTTGAATGCCCATGCGGGCCAACATGCTCTGACGAACGGGATCTTGCATTTGAGGCGACTCACTCTTGATCTGCATTGGGGAAAATTGTGTTGCGCAGGGTACACTCGAACCGCTTTTGCTGCACCCTTTGCAACGCATCATCTGGCGCATGCGGGCATGGTGCCATCACGACACTGGCTATGCATGGGCGCAGCACGCTGCCGATACGGTATCGTACTGGCCTTGCGTTTTTTCCTGCCAGAGGCGGGTATTGTGCGGCAAGAGATACCAGAATAAACATCATAACAAGACAAAACCCAAGGTCGAGCAAATGGATATCGCGCCTTGGGGCTAACATCATCCCAGCTTCGGAACACTCTCTATGTCGTCTTTAGCTCAAGCCCAGAACCCTGCGCGTCTTATTCCCATCCAGGAGCGCCTGCCCCGGCTGCTGGCAGCCCTCGGTGAGGGGCTTTATGAACGGCAGGATGCCCTGCGCCTCGGTCTGCTGGCAGCCCTCAGTGGCGAGAGTGTCTTCTTGCTGGGGCCACCCGGTATCGCCAAGAGTCTGATTGCCCGTCGCCTCAAGCTGGCCTTTCACGACGCCCGCCACTTTGAATATCTGATGACCCGTTTCAGCACACCGGAGGAGGTATTTGGCCCCCTCTCCATTCAGGCGCTGAAAGAGGATGGCAAATACCTGCGCCTCACTGCCGGCTATCTGCCGGAGGCTGAGGTGGTGTTCCTCGACGAGATCTGGAAGGCGGGTCCCGCCATTCTCAACACCCTGCTCACCGCCATCAACGAACGGCAGTTCCGCAATGGTGATAGCCAGCATCCCATCCCCATGCGGCTGCTGGTGACCGCCTCCAACGAGCTGCCGGCGCCGGACAGCGGGCTGGAAGCGCTCTACGACCGGATGCTGGTGCGGATCTGGATGGACCGGGTGCAGGAGAAAGCCAACTTTCAATCCATGCTGGCCAGCGACGGTCACGCCCACCAGAATCTGCCGGAATCCCTGCAGATCCGGGGGGATGAGTACGAGCAGTGGCAGAGCCAGATTGAGCAGGTGCGCCTGCCGGATGCCTGTTTCGAACTTATCTATCAGCTGCGCCAGCAGCTAGACAGCCAGCTGGCCCATCGCTGTTATGTGTCGGATCGCCGCTGGAAGAAGGCGGTACGGCTCATCAAGGCGAGCGCCTTCTTCAATGGCCGCGATGAGGTCGCACCGGTAGATCTGCTGCTGTTCAAGGATTGTCTCTGGCACGACGAGGAGTCCCGCACCGCCCTGCTGGAGATGATGACCGAGTTCTCCCGTCTCTACGGTTATCAGCAACTGGCCTTGACCCGCCAGCTGCTTGCCCTGCGGGATCAATTCAAACAGCTCAAACAGGGCGTGGCCCAGCGTCTCTGCTGCAAGGCGCGCAAGCGCAAGCAGTGGTTTGGCAGACGGGCGAGGGGGATCGAGATCCCGCTCGCCAACGCCAGACCCTTTGGCAAGCAGGTGCACTTCCATCTGCTCACCCCGGCCCCGCTGGATGGCAGCGATCCCGAGCGTCTCACCAGCACCCTGGTGTTCGATCGTACCCTGCTTTCCCATTGGCATCCGACCGGTGAGGCGCTGGTGGGTTATCAATATGGCAACCCGAAAGAGGGACACTACGAGCTGGTACTTGACGATGAGCTGCGCCTGCAGGTGCTCGATATCCAGCGCCAGCAGATCCCGCTGGTATTGATGGAGCGCAACGCCATCCCCGAGGTGGTGCTGGAGCCCTGGCTGCAAGCGCTCGATGAGCTGCTTGCCCAGGTTGGCAAGGTGGTGCAGGAGCTTAAACAGCAGCGCACTCTGTTCGATCGTCATCGGCAGCACCTCTTTATTGCCCAGCGCTGGCTGCAACAGGTGGAAGACAGCTTCTTCGTGCTGAGCCGGGATCTTGAACTGCTGCGCGGCGAGCTGACACAGTGGCGCGAGCGGTTGCCAAGGCTGGACGAGTAAGGAGCGCTCATGCTTGAGATTGGCATGCTGGATCTGGGGCTCCTGATCGGTGAAGGGGAGCTGGCAGGGGAGGTGGCTCTTTTGCTTGCTGCGTCGCCCAAGATCTCCGAGTTCATCAAGCGCTCCCCGCTGCAGGGCAAGCTGCTGAAAAAGCGCCTGCAGAGCTGGGGTGAGCAGCTTGGCGAGGAGATCCGTCACAAGCCGGTGCCGGTGGCGCTGGAGCAGGAGTACCTGCTCTATCAGGCGCACCGGCAGTTGCCGATGACCGAACTGATAGGCCGTTTGCCCGCCCTGCTGGAGTCGCTGGATCACTACAGCCCCTTTGCCGGTGAGGCCCGTTCGCTGGTTCGCCAGCTGATGGCTCACCCCACCGAGGGGCTGCGCCAGCTCTTTATCGATAAGTGGCGCGCCAGTCTGGTGGGGAGCCTGCTGCAACTGCAGCAGCAGATCGCCGAGGCGGAGCGGGAGAAGCAGCGTCAGGAGATTGAAGATCAGCTGCTGGCGAGCCGCACCCTGGCCGATGCCCTCGATCCGAACCAGATCTCAGCCGGTGGTCTTTGGGATCTGGCGCAGGGGCACTGGCACAAACGCAGTCTGGTGCTGGTCAAGCAATACGCCCGTATGTTGCAGCGCGAGCCCTTGCTGGCGGAGATTGCCGCTCTTCTCGGGCGCAGCGAGCGGGATCGCCGGGCGCAGGAGCAGCCGGTGCCACCGGTTCAGGTGCTGGAGCTGGAGCCCGCCCCCAGCGACGATGTGCCAGACGACCTGGTGGGCATCCACCAGGCGAGCGACCTGATGCGGCTACTGCCAAGCGAGGCGGTGATGCTGGGGCTGCCGGAGCTGGAGCTGGAGTTCTACCGCCGCTATCTGGAGCGGCGCCTGCTCAGTTACCAGTCACGCGGCACCTTGCCGCGCCAGCGCATCATGCTGCGCACCCCGGAGCAGGGGGGGCAGCAGTTGCAGCAGCGGGGCCCCTTTATCGTCTGTGTCGATACCTCCGGCTCCATGGGGGGCTATCCCGAGGAGTGTGCCAAGGCACTCTTTCTTGCGCTGCTCAAGGTGGCGATGGATGAGAAGCGCGGTTGCTACCTGATGCTCTTCTCTACCGAGGTGGCGACCCTTGAGATCACCGCCGATACCGGACTGGACAAGGCGGAGCGCTTCCTCTCCATGAGCTTTCACGGTGGTACCGATCTGGTGCCTTGTCTGGAGAAGGCGCTGGTCAAACTCGATGAGCCCGCTTTTGCCAAGGCAGATGTGCTGGTTATTTCGGACTTTATCGCTCAGAGTCTGCCCCATGCCCTGCTCGAGCAGATGAACCGCTATCGCCAGCGCCAGACCCGCTTTCACGCAGTGGCCATGTCCCGGCACGCCAAACCGGCACTGTTGCGGGTCTTTGACAACAGCTGGCTGCTCGATTGCGGTCTGCGCGGCCGGCTACTGCGGCGCTGGCAGCATCATTAGTTACCGGGAGGGAGCCAGCCCCCTCTTTCGCTCTGTATCCCCCTCCTCATTCCAACGTTATGATATTGCTGTAAAATGTGAGATGAAACCCATTCAAGTCCTCTCTCCTTGCGGTAGCCTTTACAGCCGTTGTTACAGGGTGATTTTCCGGTATCGGGTCGCCTGCTGCTCTTTCCCCATTCATCCGGAGTGTTTATGAGCCGACTTGCCTTGCTGCTGTTGCTGGCGGTATTCGGGCTGGCAGCCAGACCCTTGTCCCCCGAGCAGTTGGAAAATGAACTGGAGGAGATGGAGCAGGTCCATCAGCCTATCGAGTTGCTGCGGGAGCGCGTTGCTCGCTTGCTGCGGGATGGCAGCGACTATCCACCGTCCCAGCTGATGCGGATCAGTCGTCTGGCTTGTTGGGCCCAATCTGCCGATGACATCCAGGCGTCTCGCCGTGCGATTGCGTATGCCGACAGCCAACTGGTGCTGGCTCAACAACGGGGAGATGACGCAGCCATTGCCGAGTTGCTCATCTGTCGTGGCTGGTTCAATCAGCTGCTCGGCGAGGTGGCACAGGCCCGTCGGGATTATGATGAGGGGCTGCGGTTGGCAGGGGAGGCCGCTGTGCTCAAGCTGGAGGCGCTGGCGCTGTCCCACCGGGGAGCCATGTTGTCGTTTCAGGGGGCGTCAGGGCAGGGGCTGGTGGATCTCACCAGGGCGCACGACATCTACGAACGGTTGGGATTGACCACCTGGTATAACCGGGCGCAGCTCGAGATTGCCGCCGCGTTTCGCCGCATGGGTCTCTATGCCGAGGCACTCACTACCCTGAACCGGTTGCATGAACACTTTGCCCACAACCATGACGGGTTCGGTTTGGCCAGGATGAGAGAGCAGCTGGCTCTGGTCTATCTGGAGACGGGGCGCTATCAGGAAGCGCAGCAGGAGCTCGAACGTAGTCTCGCCTTTTTGCAACAACCCGAGTACCGGATTGAACATGCGGATCGTCAAGTGATGCTGGCGGAGGCTCTGCTCGGTCTGGCGCGCCTGGAGCAGGCCGGACGCTTGCTGGCGCAGGCAGCAGGTGTGCTCACCCCTGAAGTCGATCCTATCCTCCACGCCCATCTCGAGCTGGTAATGGCCAAACTGCAGGTGAAAATGCGGGATCCGGCCCCGGCCTTGATCGCACTGGCGAAGATTGAACCGATCCTGAAGGCTGAGGGGCACACTCGTTACCTGATGGATCTCTACGCAGTGCGCAGCGAAGCATTCGAGCTGCAAGGGGACTATCCGGCTGCGCTGGCGGCCTTGCGGGATCATTTGGTGCAAGAGCAGCGCCTCGACCAGATGCAGCGAGAGCAGAGTACAGCCTGGGTGCGCGGCCAGTTTGAACTGACCCGCCAGGCGGAAGAGAACAAGCGATTGCGGGTCGAGCAGCAGTTGCAGCGGCAGGAGCTGGCGCAGAGCAAGGAGCGTCGCTTCTGGTTGCTGGTGGTGATGGTGCTCTGCGGTGGAGTGGCTCTGCTGACGATGAGGTGGTTGCTGGAGCGCAATCGTCGGATGCATCGGTTGGCCTTTACCGATGAGCTGACCGGTATCGATAACCGGCGTCGGGTGCTGGTGGATGGGCGCGAGCACTTTGAGCTGGCCCGCAGGCAGCAAATGCCCTTTTCTCTGCTGCTTTTTGATATCGATCACTTCAAGCGGATCAACGATTCGCTGGGTCATCATCGGGGAGATCGGGTACTGCAGTGGGTATCCAGAATGGTGGCAAGAGAGTTGCGGCAGCAGGATCTGCTGGGCCGTACCGGTGGAGAGGAGTTTTTGGCACTGCTGCCGGAGACGGGGCTGGAGGAGGCGTCCCGTTTGGCTGAGCGGATCCGCGCCAGGGTCGGCCAACGGGCGTTGCCCGGTTTGTCCCATCCGGTGACCATCAGCATCGGGTGTGCCTGCCAGCGCGATGATGATCAGGATCTGGCCGCGTTGATCCGGCGTGCGGATGAGGCTCTCTACCGGGCAAAGGGGGCCGGGCGCAACCGGGTGGAAACAGACGACTGACGGACTGGGTATTTTTCACTCGCGCGGGTATAATGTCGCGCAATTTTGCTTTGACTCAGGCGATAAGACCCATGTAACGCAACCCTCCTCCCTCTCTCCACCAGGTTGGCAACACGCCAGCTGGCGTGGCTTTCGTTGCGTATACATGTGCCGTGAGCGGCATTCCGGATTTATTCCCACGGTGGCTGATGCCACCGCTCAATAGAAGAACGTTGAATTATGTCAGCTGAATTTCTGAGTGAAGTCTCCAAGAGACGCACTTTTGCGATCATTTCGCACCCGGATGCGGGTAAAACCACCATCACCGAGAAAGTCCTGCTGTTCGGACAGGCCATTCAGCGCGCCGGTACCGTCAAGGGCCGTGGCTCGGGCCAGCACGCCAAATCCGACTGGATGGAGATGGAGAAGCAGCGTGGTATCTCCATCACCACCTCGGTGATGCAGTTCCCCTATGCCGATTGTCTGGTCAACCTGCTTGACACCCCGGGTCACGAGGACTTCTCCGAAGATACCTACCGTACCCTGACCGCGGTCGACTGCTGCCTGATGGTCATCGATGCCGCCAAGGGTGTTGAAGACCGGACCCGCAAGCTGATGGAAGTGACCCGTCTGCGTGATACCCCCATCCTCACCTTCATGAACAAGTTGGACCGTGAAGTGCGTGACCCGATGGAAGTGATGGATGAGGTGGAGCGCGAGCTGAAGATCATGTGCGCCCCCATCACCTGGCCCATCGGCTGCGGTAAATCCTTCAAGGGGGTCTATCACCTCTACAAGGACGAGACCTATCTCTATCAGAGCGGTCAGGGTCACACCATCCAGGAGAAGCGGGTGGTCAAGGGGCTGAACAACCCGGATCTGGATGCCGCCGTCGGCGAAGATCTGGCCCAGCAACTGCGCGACGAGCTGGAGCTGGTGCAGGGCGCCTCCCCCGAGTTCGATCACGATGCCTTTATCGCTGGCGAGATGACCCCGGTCTTCTTCGGTACTGCGCTTGGCAACTTCGGTGTTGACCACATGCTGGATGGCCTGACCGACTGGGCGCCGTCTCCCATGCCGCGCAAGGCCGAGAGCCGCGAAGTGGTGGCGACCGAGGAGAAGTTCTCCGGCTTCGTGTTCAAGATCCAGGCAAACATGGATCCGAAACACCGTGACCGTATCGCCTTTATGCGTATCGTATCAGGCACCTACAGCAAGGGCATGAAGATGCGCCACGTGCGTATCGGCAAGGATGTGAACATCTCCGATGCCGTGACCTTTATGGCCGGTGACCGTGAGCAGGCGGAAGACGCCTTCGCCGGTGACATCATCGGTCTGCACAACCACGGCACCATCCAGATCGGCGACACCTTCACCCAGGGTGAGGATCTCAAGTTCACCGGTATCCCGAACTTCGCACCGGAACTGTTCCGCCGCATCCGCCTGCGCGACCCGCTCAAGCAGAAGCAGCTGCTCAAGGGGTTGGTCCAGCTCTCAGAAGAGGGGGCGGTACAGGTGTTCCGTCCGCTGATTAGCAACGATCTCATCGTTGGTGCGGTCGGTGTGCTGCAGTTTGACGTGGTGGTGTCCCGTCTGAAGAGCGAGTACAACGTCGAGGCCATCTACGAGGCGGTCAACGTCTCCACCGCCCGCTGGGTGGAAGGCACCGACGTCAAGAAGTTCGAAGAGTTCAAGCGCAAGAACGAGGTCAACCTGGCCCTCGATGGCGGTGACAACCTCACCTATATCGCACCGACCATGGTCAACCTGCGCCTGGCTCAGGAGCGCCACCCCGACGTGGAGTTCCGCCAGACTCGCGAGCACTGATACTGCTTACCAAATCCCGCCAGATGGCGGGATTTTTTATGCATCAAGGAGAGGTGATGGTTGAATCGATGAATCCTGCCTGCTCGGCTCTGGCTGAGAGTTATCTGTTATCCCTGCCGGTGGCAGCACGGGCTCGTCATGTCTCGGCGGACTACTTCTGTGCTGATGCACACAATGCCAACCTCTGTGCCGCGCTGGTAGTAGCAGGCCGCAAGCGAGCAACCTGTAGCCTCGCTTACTGGTATCTGGAGAAGGGCGAGCGGATGCCGGAACAGGGGGACCTACTGGTGGTGACCGACTGGAGTGGTCTGCCCAAGGCTCTTGTTGAACTGGTGTCAGTCACCTTGTGTCCATTCGATGAGATTGATGCTGCGTTTGCCGCCGAGGAAGGGGAGGGAGATGGCTCTCTGGCTTGGTGGCACGAGGCGCACAAGGCCTTCTTCGAACGCGAGATGAAGGCGGAAGGGAGAGAATTTGATGAGCACGCCACGCTGGTGCTGGAGCGATTTCGGGTAGTGGCGCTGCCATAGTAAACAAAGCGGCAGGCAGGGGATACTTCTGCTTGCCGCTATCACTTTAGATCGCCAAGTCTAACACCATACAGATCTCGCAATCCCCGTGGCCGGTGCAGCCAAGGGGGCCAGGCAGATGTTCAAAGCCCAGTGATTCATAGAGGCTGGTGGCTTCGCGCAAGACCTCGGTCGTTTCCAGATAGCAGCGCTGATAACCAAGTGCGCGCGCCTCGTCCAGTGCCTGCAACACCAGCCGCTTGCCAAGGCCCAGTCCGCGCAGGGCGGGCATAAAGTACATCTTCTGCAGCTCGCAGACTCCCTCTTCTCCCGCCAATGGCGCGATACCACCACCGCCGAGGATGGAACCGTCCGGCCCTTCGATAACCCAATAGCGGCTCTTTTCCCCCTGATAGCTCTGGGAGAGGGTGTCGAGATTGGGATCGGATACCCCATACCCCTTGTCGGCGGTGAGGCCATATTCGGCCGAGACGGCGCGAATTACCAAGGCGATCTGGGCATTGTCCGCCGCCGTGATGGGGCGGATCTGGTAACCCCGCTGGCGACGGGCGCGGGAGAGGGCGCTGCGATAGAGCCGCAGCCCTTGCCAAAGCTGCTCCCGCTCGGGCAGGCTCAACTGCGCCAGCATCTCTTCCATCGCCCCGTCCATCTCCCGGTGCAACTCCAGCAGCATCCCCTGACCGTTGACGGTGAGGCGGGCCTCCTTGCTGCGGCCGTCGGAGGGGTGCGGGTGCCAGCTGATGAGCTCCCGCTCGGCGAGGCGCGCAAGCGGACGACTGGCGTTGGATTTGTCGATGTGCAGCTTTTCTGCCAGCTGCTGGTTGGTGGCCGGGGCGTTTTCCAGCTCGATCAGCAGATGAGCCTCGATGGGGGTGAGGGCCAGGTTGCCGCACTGCTGGGAGAGCATGCCGAGTTCGCGAACCAGATCGCGCGACAGGGCGCGCAGGGGACGGGGATCCATATCGTGGTTTCCTTTTTAGTTGTGCATGACAACTAAAATAGCGTGAAAGTTGTAATTCGCAACCTTTTGCTGTGATGACTTGCAGAATATGGTGTGAGCGGCAGCCCCGTTGATTGGGCTGCCGTAGGCATGGGGGGCGTCAGGCGGCGGCTCTGATAGCCAGCTCCGGGCGGCGGGAGAAGCAGCGGGCGAGCAGCAACATTGTGGCGACGCCTATGGTGCCCAGCACCAGCCAGGGGAGGGCCGGTTGTCCCTGTTGTAGCGAGAAGTCATAGAGGGAGCCGCCGCCCACATAGCCGGTCATGCCCCCCAGCGCCAGTCCGAGGCGGCTGAAGCCCATGTAGCTGCCGCGGGCTGTGGGGTTGGCCAGCCGGGTCATCAGGGTCTCCCGGGCCGGTTCGCAGATGATGATCCCCAGATAGAAGCAGGCCAGCAGTACGAAGATGCCGGAGAGAGTGCTGACAAAGGCGACCAGCCCGATCCCCACCGTCATCAGCAGGATACCTGCCATCAGTCGGCTCTCCAGCCGATAGCGCCGTTCGCTGAAACGGGCGATAGGGTAGAGCAGCGCCAGTGACAGCGCCGTTTCCAGGCTGTACATCCAGCCCACTGCCGTGGTGGTGCCGGAGAGCTGCTTGACCAGAATGGGGAAAATCAGCATCACCTGTACCCACAGCATGTAGTAGCCGCTCAGGATCAGTACCAGTCGGCAGAAGGCGCGATCCGCCAGCACCTGTCCCAACCCTTCCCGCATCGGAGTCGGTTTGACCGAGAGGCGGTAGGCGGGCAGCAGGGTCCAGTTGCACAGGGCCGCCAGGGTGAAGAGCCCGGCGCCCAGCAGACAGACGTAGGTGAAGTCAAAGCGCAGCAGCCAGCTGCCGAGCAGGGCACCGGTGACGGCCCCTGCGCTCTCCAGCATCATCAGCAGGGAGATAAAGCGGCCCCGCTCATGGGGACGGGTAAATTTGATCACCAGTGCCGCCCGGGGCGGGTCGAACAGGCAACCGCCCAGTCCGGAGAGGAAGCAGGAGAAGATCAGCATGGCGCCACTGTCGGCCCAGGCCAGGGTGGCGAAACCCACCGCCCGTAACAACATGCCGGTGACGATGAGCGGGCGGGCGCCGAAACGGTCAGCGAGGGAGCCGCCAAAGATCCCCAGCCCCTGTTGGGTCAGCTGGCGCAGGCCGAGGGCCAGCCCCACCAGACCGGCCGCCCAGCCGAGTTGATCGACGAAGCGCAGGCTGATCATCGGCATCACCACAAAGAACCCCAGGATCACCAGTGTGGTATCCAGCGCCAGAAACCAGCGCCCCCAAAACCTCGCCCTATCGACCATAACGCCCTCTCATTCACAGATACCTTCATTCTGGAGAGGGTTTAGATATAGTGGTAGACGACAACTACCTATATTTCATATCAGGATTATTTATGTCTATGGATTTGGACGATCTGCAACTGCTGCTGGATGTGGCCGAGCTGGGCAGCTTCAGTCAGGCGGCGGCCATTCGTGGCTGGTCACAGCCGCTGGTGAGCCAGCGGATTGCCCAGCTGGAGGAGAGCCTCGGAGCACCGCTGTTTCAGCGTCATCGACGCGGGGTGACGCCGACCCGTGCCTGCGAGGAGTTTCTCCCTGCCGCTCGCTCGGCGCTGGCCACTCTGAGTGAAGGACGGTTGGCACTGCAGGGGGCACCTGCGCTGCCTTGTATCCGTCTCTCCAGTCTGCCATCCCTCACCTCCGTGGTGTTTGGCTCGCTATTGATGGAGCTGGTGGATGAGCCGTTCGAAATCCGCTGCACCACGGATCACTCCGGCGAGATCATGCAGTCGCTGCTGACCGGGGAGGCCGATATCGGCTTTGTACTCAAGCGTCCGCCGGTTGCTGGCCTGCAGATGGAGCTGCTTTGCTGCTCCCCCATTATCGCTATCGCCTCGCCATTGCATCCGCTGGCCGGTTGTCACGGCCTCACCCTGGAGGATATTGCCGACCAGCGGCTGGCGCCTCAGGTATGGGGGCCGGGGTGTGACGTCTTTATCCAGCAGTTGCGGCGGCTGCGGCGGGCTGCCAGCCCCCTGCATGCGGTGCAGCCCGCCAGTGCGGCGCGGGATCTGGCGCTGGAACACGGGTTTATCACCCTGATGCCGGAGCTGGCCATCAAGCGGGATCTGGAGGTGGGGCGGCTGGTCAGGCTCGATGTGCGCAATCTGCCGCAAGAGCATTGGGATGTGATGATGGCGTGGCGCGGTGGCAAGCGGCCCAACCCGGCTAGAGAAACCGTGTTGGCCACCGCCCGCACGCTGGCGAAACGGTGGCGCAATGAGTAGAACGATGCGGGACAAGACCCGCATCGGGTGGCTCAGTAGCTGGCCTTGAGGGTTACGCCACTGAACGCTGCAAACCCTGACAGCTGCACATGCCAGATACCCGTCTTGGGATTGGTGAACGAGCAGCTTTCGTTATTGCCCCCCTTGTAGGGGCGGCAGTCATAACTGCTGCTGGTGGGGGCGCTGCCAAAACGGACGTAGAGGTCGGCATCTCCGGTGCCGCCGCTGCTGCTGATCTGCAGCGACCTGGTGCCCGCCGGCACGTTCAGGGTGTAGTTGAGCTTGCCACCCTTGCTGGCGGCGAGGTTGCTCACCGGCACGCCGTTTTGCAGCACGTTGTCGCTCGGTGGCGGCGTGCTGCCGCAACTGGCATCGACCCCGACGGTCTGGAAGGCCCGTGCCACATCCGCCTGACTGTAACCCAGATCGGCGGTCGCCCGGCTGACGCCGCAGGCCCCTTGCTGGTAGTTGGTGCTGGCGCCCCAGTAGAGGCGGTTGGCCAGCAAGAACACTTCAAATGCCTTGCGGGTGTTCCAGCCGCTGCTGGTGGCGAGCAGGTAGAAGGCGCGGTTATAGACCCCGGAGCTGTGGTGTACATCCATCCCCTCCTGATAATCCGCGGCATGGCCGATGGATCTGCCATCCCGGGTCGGATCCTCGAAGTAACGCAGGGAGCCGTTGCCCTTGAAGATCTGGGCGCCGACCAGCCAGTCGTTGCTCCCCTTCATGTAGAACTCGGCCGCTTCCCCCGCCATATCGGAGAAGGCCTCGTTGATGCCGCCGGATTGTCCTGAATAGATCAGCCCGGAGTTCTGCTCGGTAAAGCCGTGGCTCACCTCGTGGGCCGCCACATCGAGGCTCACCAGCGGGTGGAAGGTGGTGGCGCCGTCACCGAAGGTCATCTGGCTGCCATCCCAGAAGGCATTCTCGTAATTCTTGCTGTAGTGAACCCGCATTTTCAGTTTGAAGGTGAGGGGCGCCGTGTTGTACCAGTTGCGGTACATGTCGAACACCACGTTGCCGAAGTAGTGGGCGTCGTTGAGGGGCGAGTAGGCGCCGTTGATCTCCTTGACCCGGTTCTCCGGGCAGGTGAACTGGTGGATGGCACCGCCTGAGGTGGCGTGGTTGAGGTTGATGGTATCGACGTTGGGGCTGGTCATCCGGCAGTTGTCATCGACGATGAGCGGGCCAAAATCGGTGCCGTAGATGTATTTGCCGGTCTTGATGTTGCCCCCGGGGCCGGTGGCGTCCTTGTGGTTGATCCCCTCCCAGCGTTTGAGCTCCTCACCGCTTTGGGCATCAAGAATGACGAAGGGGCGGCTTGGCTTGTCACCTTCGGCGATGAAGGAGACCTGATAAACCAGCCGGGCCAGCCCGTTCTCATCCTGCATCACGTAGAGTTTGACCTGCTCGTTGCTCCCCTTGCTGCCCCCCTTGGCCTTGCTGGCGGCGTCCTGTGGCGAGAGGGTGGCGGCCGGGCTTGCCACATCCTGATCGATCTGGCGCAGCATGCGCCCGCTGGCCTGTTGCAGCTGGCCGTTCAGGCTCTTGTCAGCTACCACCACCTGACCCATTACCGGGATGCCGTTCCAGACCTGCTCGTAGCGGATCCGCTGCTGGCCGTTGGGCAGCTTGACCACCCGCACCTGACGAAACTCGCCATCTTCCAGCTGCAAGGTACCACTTGCGGCACTGAGGCCGGTCATGGCCCGGATGCCGTTTGCTGTTACGTTGATCTCTACTTCTTGCGCCGCCAGTGCGGCGCTTCCCCAGCAGGCCAGCGCAACGGCCAGATAAATTTTATTCATCTCTTCTTTCCTTAAATCGATGAGGTTGATAAACCGACCGAAGGTCGGGCGTTTTGAAGCTAGTGCCGGTGGGGGAAAGTGCCCCCTGTCAAAAGTGACAGCGCAGCACAAAGGGGTAGCAGGATCTGCCAACGTGCCGTTTTGGGGCATTCGTCGGCGCCATGTGGAGAGCATTATCCGGTTTCAGACACCCACCCTCCTCTTTTGAGGGAGGAGAGTACGCGCGCTGTCACCCTCTGCGAAGCCTGCCGGAGGGGGCCGTAAAAGTGGCTGGCGCGGCCAGTGGCGATTGGCTACATTGGGTGCTGGTTCGCTATTTGATCACTGATTTGAAAGGAGAATCCCATGTTTTCATGGCAGTTGGACGACGAGCTTGCGCTGCTCTTCTTGCAGCCCGATATGGCGAGCGAACTGTTTGCCCTCTGCAATGACAACCGGGAGTACCTCTCCCAGTGGCTGCCCTGGCCGCCACTGATCCAGCGCCCCGTTGACAGCGCCCTCTTCATTCGCAGTGCCATCGAGAAGTTCGCCCGGGGCGAGGGGCTCACCACTGCCATCGAGTATCAGGGGGAGGTGGTGGGGGTCATCGGTTACAACAGCATCGATCATGACCTTGGCAAGGTGGTCATCGGCTACTGGCTGGCGGAGCGCTGGCAGGGTAACGGCATCATCACCCGTGCCTGTCAGGCCCTGATCTACCACGCCTTCGAAGAGATGGGGATGGAGAAGGTGGAGATCAGCGCCGCCACCGATAACGAGCCCAGCAGGGCTGTTTGTGAACGGCTCGGGATGCAGCTTGAGGGGGTGACCCGGCGCGCAGAGCGGCTGGGCAACCGGATTGTGGACCATGCCCACTACAGCTTGCTGCGCGATGAGTGGTTAAGGCAGAGGGAGTCCTGATGGCGCTGCCACATATCAAGACGGCCCGCACCCACCTGACCATACTGTCGCCGGATCGGGCCCCCATGATGCTCGACTTCTACCGGCGCAACCGTGACCATCTCACCCCCTGGGAGCCGCTTCGGGACGAGCACTTTTACACCCTCTCTTACTGGCATGCCCGGCTGCAGGACAGCTACAGCCAGTTCTTCAACGGCACCGGCGTCAATCTGGTGGCCCTCGATCCGGCTGGCGAGCGGGTGATCGCCACCTGCAACTTCAGCAATATCCTGATGGGGGTCTTCAAGGCGTGTCATCTGGGCTATGCCATCGACCAGCAGCACCAGGGGCAGGGGGTGATGAGAGAGGTGCTGTCAGCCGCCATTGACTACCTGTTTCGCGAGCACGATCTGCATCGCATCATGGCTTGCTATATGCCTGACAATCAGCGCAGTGGCGCCTTGCTGGAGCGGCTCGGCTTCGAGCGGGAGGGATTCGCGCGGGCGTATCTGATGATCAATGGTCGCTGGGAGGATCACATCCTCACCTCGCTGATTAATCCGGCTCCCTGATTGTCAGATAAAAAAACGGGCCCGAAGTTGCCTTCGGACCCGTCTTCGAATGAGGTGCAGGCTTAGTTGGCCTTGGCATCGCTCACTGCAGCTTCAACCTTGGTAGCGGCTTCGGTAGCAGCTTTTTCTACGGTTGCAGTCGCTTCGGAGGTGGCCTTCTCTACGGTAGAGGTGGCTTCGCTAGCGGCTTTTTCTACAGTGGCAGCAACTTCGGCGGCCGGAGCAGCAGCAGGAGCTGCAGCTTTTTCTTCTTTCTGACCGCAAGCAGTCAACATCAGACCCAGGATACCGGCTACCAGTACTTTGTTCATGTGCATTCCCTCAAAAAAAGATGGAGAGATGGTCTGTGCAACCATCACAGCGCCCACCGTTGCCCGGTATTGAAACAAGAAGCCGGGAGGCAGCAGGCGGGCGCAATATAGCCCCATTAGTTACCGATGAAAACGGATATCACAATGACATTTTTTCGTGCCGTGGATAAAAAGCTCCACTGCAACGACTGATATCAATACAAGATGCCGTTAAATGGCACTGATTACACAATAAAACACCACTTTACTGCCATCTTGTGGCGGTTTAGCAAGGTCAAGGTTGGTCAAGCGCGGCCGATGACCCGCACCTTAGTCAGACAGCTTCTGACAGGGCAGCCGTTTTCCCTCAAGGTGGCTTTGACGGGCCAGATCCAGCAGCGCCATCACCGCCAGCGCTTCACTTGCTGGCACCGGGTTGCTCCCTTCGCCCTTGATGGCGGCGCAGACACCGCGATAGTAGGCGCCATAATCCCCCGCCTCACCCACCACGCTCTGTTGCTGCAACTGACCATCGACAATGCGGCTGAGCTGACCTAGTTCGCTATCCATGCCCCAATCCGCCGCCGGCGGCCGCTTGCCCAGCTTGAGCTGATCTTCCTGCACATCCATACCGAATTTCACGAACGAACCCTGGCTGCCGTGAATGACAAAGCGCGGCATGGTGGCTGAAACCAGACAGCTGCCATGCAAAATAACCCGCATAGCACCGTAACCCAGCACCACATGGAAGTAGTCGTCCGCCAGTGCGCCGGGGCGCTGCTCGGCCAGATCGGCCTGCAACCAGTCCGGCTGGCCGAACAGCTGCAGCGCCTGATCCAGTACATGGGGGCCTAGATCGAACCAGAGGCCGGAACCCGGGCCACCCGCTTCGCGCCAGCGCTGGCGCACTTCTGGGCGATAGCGATCGAAGTGGGATTCGAACTGGGCGATCTGCCCCAGCGTCCCCTCGGCAATCAAACGGCGCACGGTGAGAAAATCCCCGTCCCAGCGCCGGTTGTGGAAGATGCTGAGCAGTCGCTGCTGCTTTTCGGCCAGTTCGACCAGCGCTTGCGCTTCGGCCAGATCCAGTGCAAAGGGCTTGTCGATCACCACATGTTTACCTGCCAGCAGCGCCTGGCGGGCGAGGGGGGCATGGGTGTCGTTGGGGGTGGCAATCACCACCAGATCGACGGTCTCATCGCTTAGTACATCCTCCAGTGAACCGACCCGGCAGCCGGGCAGATCGGCCTGCACCTTGGCGGCATCGCGGCTCACCACCCAACTCAGGGACAAGCCCGGCGTGGTAGAGAGGAAGGGGGCGTGGAAGGTCTTGCCTGCAAAGCCATAGCCCATCAGGGCTGCGTTGAGAGTGTGGCTCATCGGGGGTTCTCCGCTGACATCGAGTGAGTGGGGTTGCCATCGCAGGCTCTCTGCCGGATGGCCATATGCTGTAAAGGCGATACAAACGAGAAGGGGGCCGATGGCCCCCCGAATGTGCCCATCAGAGCACAGGATTTATTGCAAACACAAGCGGCGACCGCGCCGGGTCATCAGCATCACCAGAGGCGGCAGCAGCAGCCACATATGCAGCGCCAGCTGGCTGAGCGGGTCGTGCATCAGGGCGCCGGTCAGGCCAACCAAAGCGCCGGAGCCGCTCATCTGGAACAGGCCGAGCAGGGCCGCTGCGGTACCGGCGCAGTGGCCGAACGGTGCCAGCGCCATGCCGGCGGCCGAGCCCAGAATCATGGCAAAGCCGATGCTGGAGAGGAATACCGGCCCCATCATCGCCAGCGGATGCTCGATGTGCATGGCCAAAGTCAGGGTGATGGCCGAAAGCATCAACACCAGCAGGCCGATGCGAAGGGTGCGTCTTGGCCCCACCTTGGCGATAAAGCGCGGCGCCATAAAGCAGGCCAGGATGTTGAGCGCGGCGTTGGCGGTAAACCAGTAGCTAAAGCCGCTCATATCGAGCCCCAGTTTCACCATCAGCTGCACCGGTGCAGCGGTGACATAAGCGAGGATCACCGCCATCGCCAGCATGCACAGCGCCGCATTGAACAGGAAGCTGGGGGAGCGCAGTACCGGGCTGTAGCGCGACCAGCTGATGAGGGCCCCTTCGCTGCGGGTCTCCTCCGGGCGGGTCTCCGGCATCCGCCACATCAGCCAGCTGCCGACGATGAGCGCATAACCGGCCATAAACCAGAAGTTGGCAGACCAGCCCGCCTTGGCGGTGAGCCAGCCACCGAGCAGGGGGGCCAGCGCAGGAATAAAGCAGATGGCGCCATTGAGATAGGAGATCATCTGACCGCTCTTTTTCGGGCCGTAGCTGTCACGTACCACCGAGAAGGCGGCGACCGAGGTAGCGCAGGCGCCGAAGCCCTGCAGCACTCGCGCCAGCATCAATTCGCCGAGGCTGGCGGCAAAACCGGCCCCCAGCGCGCTCAGGCCATAGAGCAGCACGCCGCCCAGGGCGATGGGCTTGCGACCGTAGCGATCGGCCAGCGGGCCAACAAGCAGTTGCCCCAGCCCCATGCTGAACAGGAACCAGGTGATGGTGCCCTGCATCAGTGTCACTTCGGCGCCCAGCTGCTCGGCCATCTGCGGAATGGCGGGCAGGTAGATGTCGATAGCCAGCGGACTGAACAGCACCAGTAGTACGAGCAAAAGTATCAATGGCATCTGTCACCTCTTTAGTCAGCCAGGTTAATGAATTGGGGCGCGAGTCTACTGACTCACAGTAATGAATAGAAATGGTATTTAATCACTTTGGTTATTCCATTATGGAAACATGTATTAAAAGCTGGTTATTCGATGGCGGCAAATCCCCCGCAACCCCATCACAGCGGGTGTAATTGACGCTTTTACTAAACGCTTGCGCCGCATAGAATGCGCAGATTATTTTTGCGGAGGTGCTCGATGAACAAGCTTGTCCTGGCAACAGGTAACCAGAAAAAGGTGAAGGAATTGGCCGCCATGCTGGCCGATATGAAGATCCAGGTGATCCCACAGAGCGAGTTTGCGGTCTCCGATGCCGATGAGACCGGCACCACCTTCGTCGAGAATGCCATCATCAAGGCCCGCCACGCCGCCCGTATTACCGGTCTGCCCGCCGTGGCCGATGACTCCGGTCTGGAAGTCGATCTGCTGCAAGGGCGCCCCGGCGTCTACTCCGCCCGCTTTGCCGGTGTGGGTGCCGGCGACAAGGCCAACATCGAGAAGCTGCTCGGCGAGCTGCAAGGTGCCCCCGAGTACCTGAAGAGCGCCCGCTTCTGGTGTGTGCTGGTCTATATGCGCCACGCTGACGATCCCACTCCCATCATCTGTCAGGCGAGCTGGGAAGGGATGATCATCGACGAGCCGCGCGGTCAGCACGGTTTCGGCTATGACCCGGTCTTCTTCGTGCCGGATCACGACTGCACCGCCGCCCAGATGCCAGCCGAGCTGAAAAACCAGCTGAGCCATCGCGGTCAGGCGCTGGCCAAGCTCAAAGCGGCGCTGGCTGCGGCGCACTGAGTCACTTCGCCACCTTGTCGGTTACACACGGTCAATTACACATAGTCATCTACAATGGGGGCCTTGAGCCCCCGTTTTATTGGAAGCCCCATGCTGCAACTGCCGCCGCTCTCTCTCTATATTCATGTGCCCTGGTGCGTCCAGAAGTGCCCTTACTGTGACTTCAACTCCCATGCCCAGAAGGGGGAGTTGCCTCACCTCGAATATGTCGCCGCTCTGCTGGAGGATCTGGATCAGGATCTGAAGTGGGCGCAGGGGCGGCCGCTCTCCTCGATCTTTATCGGCGGCGGCACCCCCAGCCTGCTGACGGTGGAGGCGATGCAAGCCTTGCTGGACGGGGTACGGGCCCGCATACCGCTCACCGCAGATTGCGAGATCACCATGGAGGCCAACCCGGGCACGGTGGAGGCGGACAAGTTTGCCGGTTTCCAGCGCGCCGGTATTAACCGCATCTCCATCGGCGTGCAGAGCTTCCAGCAGGAGAAGCTGACCCGCCTCGGCCGCATTCACGGCCCGGAAGAGGCCCGCAAGGCCGCCGCACTGGCCCATGCCATCAAGTTGCCTACCTTCAATCTGGATCTGATGCATGGTCTGCCGGATCAGAGTCTGGATGACGCCCTTTATGACCTGCAGCAGGCTATCGACTGCGCCCCGCCGCACCTCTCCTGGTATCAGCTCACCATAGAGCCGAACACGGCATTTGCCTCCAAACCGCCCAAACTGCCGGAAGATGACACCCTGTGGGATATCTATGAGCAGGGCCACGCCATGCTCACCGCCAGCGGTTATCGCCAGTACGAAATCTCGGCTTACGCCAAAGAGGGCTATCAGTGCCATCACAACCTCAACTACTGGCGCTTTGGTGACTATCTGGGGATTGGCTGTGGCGCCCACGGCAAGGTGACCGATCTCGCGAACCAACAGATCCTGCGCACCGCCAAGGTGAAGCATCCGAAAGGGTATCTGGACAAGAGTCGCCCCTATCTGGACGAGCAGTGGCAGGTGACGGCAGACGATCTGCCGCTCGAATACTTTATGAACCGCTTCCGCCTGTTTGAACCGGCCCCCAAGGCGGAGTTCGAGGCCTATACCGGCTTGCCGCTGGAAAGGGTAGAGACGGTGCTCGCCATCGCCCAGAGCAAGGAGCTGATCGAGGATTTGGGGGATAGCTGGCAGCTCACTTCTCTCGGCCATCGCTATCTGAACGTATTGCTCGAACTCTTTATGGATGAGTGAGCGGCCTGTTGAGGCTGTGAGTTGGCGTTGCCAAATCGCTTCTTCTGTCAAAACGATCAGGGCGCCAATGGCGCCCTGATCGTTTATGGTCGGTAGAAACCCGCTCAGCAGCAGACGCTGATCATCTGTTGTTGGCCGGGCTCCCACCGCTTGCCAAATTTGGCCTTGCGCTGGTAACTCCCCTTGCCCTTCTTGTTGCGCTCGACCCGGCTGCGAAACAGGGGATCGGAGAGCAGGGCATGCAGATGGTTATCCTTTATCTCGCCGCGCTGATGGGCATAGCTGCCCCCTTGCGCATTTTCCTCACGGGGGAGGGCGGGTTGGTCGACCCGGATCTTGGCCATGATGGCTCCTCTTCTTTTCTCTTGGTGTGTTGATGCTTGTGTCTGGATGGCGGTTTTCGCTGCGGGCGCCTGTTCAGGCTAACGCCCGGCAACCGGATGCACTGGCACCGGTTAAAAACGCGGCGATTTTGTCACCAAATTGCCGCCGGAGCAATGCGTCGGGCGCGCCGAGTCAGTCACTCTGAGCCAGGCACGCTCAGTCAGGCATACCATGTCAGCCGTGAACCGGGTCATGCTGGTCGTGGCTGTGGTGCTCGTGATGGGCCGGGGCGCCAGATTCCAGCGTCTCGAGGATGGCGCAGTGCTCCGCCGAGCGGGGGCCGCCGCAGCAGATATTGGAGAGTTCGCGCAGGTTGTCGCGAAAGCGGGTCAGTTCGATGATCTTCTGCTCCACCTGGGCCAGCTTGGTGTCGGCCACCGCTTTCACCTCCTGACAGGTGACTTTGGCCTTGTTGGTATCGAGGTCGAGCAGTTCGCCGATATCGGCCAGCGAGAATCCCACCGACTTGGCGCGAATGATGAACTCCAGCCGTCGCTTGTCCTGTTCGCTGTAGAGGCGGTAGCCGGATTCGTTGCGGATCCCCGGTGAGATAAGCCCGTTCTTCTCGTAAAAACGCAGGGTATCTGCCTTGACCCCGCACGCCTTGGCCAGTTCACCGATCCGATACATGCTCTTTTCTCCCCTTGAATGTATGCCGCCACAAAAACCGGAATCCACTATCACCCCTTTGCCCATGGATTGCCAGCCAAGGGCATAAAAGGGGCAGATAAACATCTCCTGGCGACCCTTTTTCCCATAAAACACTGAAAGTGCAAACGTTTCGAGAAAATCAAGTGGAAAACGTTTAACGCCGCGCCAAATAAGGCTTTGCTGTTTCAAAAAATCCACCACAGGTCACATTTTTTGTGTAGAATACGCGCCCATAACAGAGCGCCGCACCAAGCGGGCATTTCCTAAAACGCTTTTGCCGGATGTCGGGGTGAGAGTGGTTTGCGAAATCCCCCACTTCCATTTATTTGGGGACTCTCTGTGTTGAGCCTC
Source organism: Aeromonas sp. FDAARGOS 1414 (assembly GCF_019047065.1). Lineage (NCBI taxonomy): Bacteria > Pseudomonadati > Pseudomonadota > Gammaproteobacteria > Aeromonadales > Aeromonadaceae > Aeromonas > Aeromonas sp. FDAARGOS 1414. The sequence continues at coordinate 4,410,889 of NZ_CP077210.1, forward strand.
GCCTCCCATGGAACGGTCCCCGTTATGTTGAGGACGATAGTGTGATGGAACAAGCTCGACCCATTCGCCGTGCACTGCTGAGTGTGTCTGACAAAACTGGCATTCTGGAATTTGCCAAGGCACTCAACGAGCGTGGTGTTGCCCTGCTCTCCACGGGCGGTACCGCCAAGCTGCTTGGCGAGGCGGGTCTGCCGGTGACCGAGGTCTCCGACTACACGGGTTTCCCTGAAATGATGGATGGCCGGGTCAAGACCCTGCATCCCAAGGTTCATGGCGGCATCCTCGGCCGTCGGGATCAGGATGACGCCATCATGGCCCAGCACGCTATCTCCCCCATCGACATGGTTGTCGTCAACCTTTACCCCTTTGCTGCAACCGTGGCCAAAGCGGGCTGCACTCTGGCCGATGCGGTCGAGAACATCGACATCGGCGGTCCGACCATGGTGCGTTCTGCCGCCAAAAACCATAAAGATGTCGCTATCGTCGTCAAAGCTGCCGACTATGATCGGGTTATTCGCGAGATGGATGCCAACGGCAACAGCCTGAAACTGGCGACCCGTTTCGATCTTGCCATCGCCGCCTTCGAGCACACCGCCGCCTACGATGGCATGATCGCCAACTACTTCGGCACCATGGTTCCTTCCTACGGTGAAAACAAGGAGGGTGACGAGGAGTCCCGCTTCCCGCGCACCTTCAACAGCCAGTTCATCAAGAAGCAGGACATGCGTTACGGCGAAAACAGCCATCAGGCTGCCGCCTTCTACGCCGAAGAGCATGCCGCTCCGGGTTCTGTCTCCAGCGCTATCCAGCTGCAGGGCAAGGCGCTCTCCTACAACAACATCGCCGATACCGATGCGGCGCTGGAGTGTGTCAAGGAGTTCGACGAGCCGGCCTGCGTCATCGTCAAGCATGCCAACCCCTGCGGTGTGGCCATCGGTAACGACCTGCTGAGTGCCTACGATCGTGCCTACCAGACCGACCCCACCTCCGCCTTTGGCGGCATCATCGCCTTCAACCGCGAGCTGGATGGCGCCACTGCCGCTGCCATCGTTGCCCGCCAGTTTGTCGAAGTGATCATCGCCCCGACCGTCAGCCAGGAGGCCCGCGATGCGGTCGCCGCCAAGCAGAACGTGCGTCTGCTCGAATGTGGTCAGTGGACTGCTCCGGCGCAAGGCTTTGACCTCAAACGCGTCAACGGCGGCCTGCTGGTACAGGAGCGGGATCTCGGCATGGTGACGCTGGGTGACCTGACCGTGGTCAGCAAGCGCCAGCCGACCGAGGCCGAGCTGCAGGATCTGCTGTTCTGTTGGAAAGTGGCAAAGTTCGTCAAATCCAATGCCATCGTCTACGCCAAAGATGGCCAGACCATCGGCGTCGGTGCCGGCCAGATGAGCCGTGTTTATTCGGCCAAAATCGCCGGTATCAAGGCGGCGGATGAAGGGCTGACCGTGGCGGGCTCCGTGATGGCCTCCGATGCCTTCTTCCCGTTCCGCGACGGTATCGATGCTGCCGCTCAGGCCGGTATCTCCTGCGTGATCCAGCCGGGTGGCTCGATGCGCGATCAGGAGGTGATCGACGCCGCCGACGAACACGGTATGTGCATGGTGTTCACCAACATGCGCCATTTCCGTCATTGATGGGTCAGGGGCTGCCGATGGCGGCCCTTTTGTTGTCTCTTTTCAACTGACTATTTCCGCTGACTGACGGCCCGGGTTGCCGTCCAGTGACCACAAATAGAAGCGAGCGATACGATGAAAGTACTGATCATTGGCAACGGTGGCCGCGAACACGCCCTGGCCTGGAAGGCCAAACACTCCCCGCTGGTGCGTCACGTTTTTGTGGCGCCGGGCAACGCAGGCACCCAGCTTGAGCCGGGTGTCGAGAACGTCGCCATCGAGGCGACCGATATCGAAGGGCTGCTGGCCTTTGCCAAAGAGAAGCAGGTCGGCCTTACCATCGTCGGGCCGGAAGCGCCGCTGGTGAAAGGGGTGGTGGATGCCTTCCGCGCCGCCGGTCAGCCCATCTTTGGCCCGACCGCTGCCGCTGCCCAGCTGGAAGGCTCCAAGGCTTTCACCAAGGATTTCCTGGCCCGTCACGCCATCCCGACCGCCGAGTACCAGAACTTCACCGAAGTGGAGCCTGCGCTCGCCTATCTGCGCGAGAAGGGCGCCCCCATCGTCATCAAGGCCGATGGTCTGGCGGCGGGCAAGGGGGTGATTGTCGCCATGACCTTGCAGGAAGCGGAAGACGCGGTGCGCGACATGCTCTCCGGCAATGCCTTTGGCGAAGCGGGCTCCCGGGTGGTGATTGAGGAGTTTCTGGAGGGGGAAGAGGCGAGCTTCATCGTCATGGTCGATGGCGAGCACGTGCTGCCGATGGCCACCAGTCAGGATCACAAGCGGGTTGGCGACGGTGATACCGGCCTCAACACCGGTGGTATGGGGGCTTACTCCCCGGCGCCTGTGGTGACCGCCGAGGTACATCGACGCGTGATGGAGCAGGTGATCATGCCGACCGTGCGCGGCATGGCGGCCGAGGGCAACGTCTACACCGGTTTCCTCTACGCCGGTCTGATGATCGACGGCGCAGGCAATCCCAAGGTGATCGAGTTCAACTGCCGTTTCGGCGATCCCGAGACCCAGCCCATCATGCTGCGGATGCAGTCCGATCTGGTGGAGCTCTGTCTGGCCGCTTGTGCAGGCAAGCTGGATCAGAAAGAGGCCATTTATGATCCCCGCGCCGCTATCGGCGTGGTGTTGGCGGCGGGAGGCTATCCTGGCGATTACAGTACCAACCACCCCATCAGCGGCTTGCCGGTGGATGAAGTGGCGGGTGAGAAGGTGTTCCATGCCGGTACCCGTCTGGAGGGCGATACCAGCCTGACCGCTGGCGGCCGCGTGTTGTGTGCAACCGCCCTCGGCCACACTGTGGCAGAAGCCCAGCAGCGTGCCTATCAGCTCGCTGGCCGCATCAAGTGGGATGGCGCCTTCTACCGCAAGGATATCGGCTGGCGCGCCATTGCTCGCGAACAGGAGTAACTGACGCAAGCCATTGGCCAGCTGATTCAGACCCCGCTACGGCGGGGTTTTTTGTCCCTGTTTACCGCTTTCAACCATCCCCATGGTGCGTGTCACCTGCGTTCAATCAGTTACCAAGCGCAAACAAGCGCGGCATATCTGTCACTATTTGCCACAAAAAACAGCATTTTTCACAAACGTTTCACCATGAGTCATGGCATCATGCTGGTGATGAATTCTTGTTTGGATTCATAAGTACCCCTAACAATTCGAGCATGTCGTTATATAAGGAAATCCCATGTTGAAAACCGTCCGCCCCCTGCTGCTGCCCCTGATGTTTGGCCTGATGACCCTGCCTGCCGTGGCGGGTGATCTGGAACAGCCGATGAAGAAGATTGGCTTCAACTACAAGCAGGCCGTCAAGGCTGATGATGCAGCCACCATGGAGAAGCACATCAACGAGATGAAGGCCCAGCTTGATGTGGCCAAGCAGAAGAACATGCCGGCCGCCAAGAAAGAGAAATTCCTTGAAGGGATGAACGAGGTACAGACCGAGCTGGACGCCAGCCTGGCCGCACTCAAGGCGGGTGATGAGGCCAAGGCGCGCGAACATCTGGCCAAGGTCAACGACCTGAAGAAGGAGTACCACAAATATGCCAAGCAAAAAGGGTGAGCCCTTTCGCTGGGATCCGCTGGTTCGCCTGACCCACTGGGGCTTGGCGGCGGTCTGCATCGGCAACCTCTGGGTTAACGAAGCGGGCGAGGAGTGGCACGAGTGGCTGGGTTACGGCGCCATTGGGCTGGTCTCCTTGCGTTTGCTCTGGGGGCTCACTTTTGCCCGTGGCTACGCCCGCCTTGGAGCCCTCATCCCCAGTGGTGAGGATTTTCGCCAGCAAGCGCGCGAGATGCGTGAGCGGCAGCCTCCGGCACCGGGTCATCACGGTAGCGGCAAGCTGGCCGTGTGGGCACTCTGGCTGGTTGTGCTGGCCACTGCTGGCAGCGGCTGGTTTCAAAATACCGAGACGGGATTTGAACTGGGGGCTGACGAGTGGCATGAGTGGTGCGTGGTGGCGCTGCAGGGACTGATTGGTCTGCATCTGCTTGCCATCGTCTTTACCTCCTGGCGTCAGCACAGCAATCTGGTTACCCGGATGCTACCCGCCGGGCGTCGCTCATCCATCCAGAGCGGCAGCAACGAGCAAACCTGAGGCTCAGCATTAGGCTCCTTGTCTCTGAGTGAGGCGCCTGATTCGGACCCTGCCCAGACCCGCCCATGGCGGGTCTTTTCTATGACCTCATCGAGCTCATCACTGGACATTGCTCGATCCGCAGATGCAAAAAGGCCGCTCATCATGAGCGGCCTTTTTCAATTTGGTGGCCCCTGGGGGACTTGAACCCACGACCAATCGATTATGAGTCGACTGCTCTGACCAACTGAGCTAAGGGGCCAAATTGTGCGTTTAGCGGCGTGGATTATAGGGGAAGAGGAAAGGGCAGTCTATAGGCATATCAACCACTTGGCGACTAATTGTCCAGCTTGATTGAGGGTGCAAAGCGGGTCGCAAGGGGAAATGCCAGACAAAACAAAGCCCCGCATGGCGGGGCTTTGGCAGAGCAGTTTGACACAGGGTCAGGACTATTCGTCCAGGAAGCTGCGCAGCACTTCCGAGCGGCTCGGGTGGCGCAGTTTGCGCAGTGCCTTGGCTTCGATCTGACGAATACGCTCACGGGTAACGTCGAACTGCTTGCCCACTTCCTCGAGGGTGTGGTCAGTGTTCATGTCGATACCGAAACGCATCCGCAGTACCTTGGCTTCGCGGGCGGTCAGGCCAGCCAGCACTTCGCGGGTGGCGTTGCGCAGGCTTTCGCTGGTCGCCGCATCCGCTGGCAGAGCCAGGGTGGTATCTTCGATGAAGTCGCCCAAGTGGGAATCTTCATCATCACCGATGGGCGTCTCCATGGAGATAGGCTCTTTGGCGATCTTCAGTACCTTGCGGATCTTGTCTTCCGGCATGCCCATGCGCATGGCCAGCTCTTCCGGATTCGGTTCGCGACCCATCTCCTGCAGCATCTGACGGGAGATACGGTTGAGCTTGTTGATGGTCTCGATCATGTGTACCGGGATACGGATGGTACGGGCCTGATCCGCGATGGAGCGGGTAATGGCCTGACGGATCCACCAGGTTGCATAGGTCGAGAACTTGTAGCCACGACGGTATTCAAACTTGTCTACCGCCTTCATCAGACCGATGTTGCCCTCCTGGATCAGGTCCAGGAACTGCAGACCGCGGTTGGTGTACTTCTTGGCGATAGAGATAACCAGACGCAAGTTGGCCTCAACCATCTCTTTCTTCGCGCGGCGGGCCTTGGCCTCACCGATGCTCATGCGACGGTTGATATCCTTGATCTGGGCAATCGACAGGCCGGTCTCTTCTTCAATCTGCTGCAGCTTGCCGATGGCGCGCTGAATATCTTCGTCCATTTCAACCAGACGGGGAGACCAGGCTTTGCCAGCCTGCTTCTGGTATTCGAACCAGGCAGTTTCACACTCGTTGTTGGTGAAGGCCGCGACGAAGGTTTTCTTCGGCATCTTGGCCTGCTCAACGCAGAGCTTCATGATGATGCGTTCCTGCACGCGGACGCGCTCCATCATTTCACGCATGTTGTTGACCAGGCGATCGAACTGCTTGGGCATCAGGCGGAATTGGCGGAATACATCGGCCAGCTGGGCGATGGCGGCCTGGGTATCTTCGTGCGCGCGACCATTCTTCTGAATGGAGAGACGGGTCACTTCATACTGGGCACGCAGTTCGCCAAACTTCTCGCGAGCGACTTCCGGATCCGGACCACCGTCACCGTCGTCGTCAGAGCTGTCGCCATCTTCGTCTTCGTCTTCTTCGTCTTCTTCATCTTCGTCGGCCAGATCGTCTTCGCCGAGTTCGGAACCGATATGCGTGGCGGTAGGCGCCATATCTTCAGTTTCGTTCGGGTCAATAAAGCCAGAGATGATGTCAGAGAGACGCAGCTGCTCGGCTTCGTACTTGTCGTACTGTTCGAGCAGGTAAGTAATTGCTTCAGGGTACTCGGCTACGGAGCTTTGTACCTGGTTGATACCGTCTTCGATCCGCTTGGCGATGTCGATTTCGCCTTCACGGGTCAGCAGTTCGACGGTACCCATTTCCCGCATGTACATGCGGACGGGATCGGTCGTGCGACCAATCTCAGATTCAACAGATGCCAGAGCCTGGGCCGCTGCTTCGGCAGCGTCCTCATCGGCGGTACCACCTTCAGCCATGATAAGGTCATCGGCATCCGGAGCGTTTTCAACCACTTGAATGCCCATATCGTTGATCATCTGAATGATGTCTTCGATCTGGTCTGAATCGACAATGTCTTGCGGGAGGTGATCGTTCACCTCGGCATAGGTCAGGTAGCCCTGTTCTTTACCTTTGGCAACGAGGAGTTTAAGCTGAGACTGCGGGGTTTGCTCCATAGAACTCATCCGGTTGGTGTTGCTAGGTTGCGCGTACAGTGCGCTGCTGCGCAAATAGCCAATTCTAATAGAAAACCGCCAGACATGCTATGTCTGGTTGCGGCGTCGGTCATGAGAAACCCCTGCCCGCAGTATTGTCGGGGCCAGGCGGTTATAAAAATTTTGCTTTTCATCCCGTCGATTCGGGCAACGCTATCCATATTGGGACTAATCACTCAAATATCAAGCCCCACTCTCATTTCTTTTCTCAATTTGCACCTCTCTTATCAGCATCATCAGCTCTTGGGTTTCTTCGGAGCTTAGTCCTTCCTGAGCCACTTTGGCCTGCAATTCTTCGATCCGCTGCTTCAGAAACTGGTTGATGAAGCCGACGAAGGTGTCCTGCAATTCTCCCAGAATATCCGGCTCCTGATCGAGTTTGATCTCCTCGAACAGGTCGTGCATGGCCAGCTGAGCAAGGATCTCTCCTTCCTTGGTACCACGCCAGTGTTCCAGCAGGATACCGGTTGTGATACCAGGCTGTGCCTGGATTTGCTGGTGCAGTTGCAGCAGGAACTTGATGCCCTGTACGCGTAGTCCGGCCAATTCCGGCATGGGGGGAAGCTCAGCCGTTACTGCCGGATATTGCACCATCAGTGCCAGTGCACGCCGCAGTGGTGTCAGCTTGGCTGCCTTGGGTTTGTTGACCTCGGCCTTGGGCTGACTGTTGCGAGCAAAGAGCTCGGCGATGCGCTGCTTGTTCTCGCCCCAACGCATCATGCTGGAGAGACGAGTGATCAGCCCTTCGCGGGTAAACCCTTCCGGAACGCGACGAATAAGCTCGGCGGCCTTGTTGGCCACTTCGAACTTGCCTGCCTCACCCGAAAGTGCGGCATCCCGACCGAGACGCTCGAACATGAAGTCGGCGAACGGTTGGGCTTCATCGAGCAGGGCTTCAAAACCCTCCTTGCCGATCTGGCGTACCAGCGAGTCGGGATCCTCGCCATCGGGCAGGAACACGAACTTCAGCTCGCGGCCATCCTGCAGATGAGGGAGGGCATTATCCAGCGCGCGCCAGGCGGCTTCACGACCGGCGTTGTCACCGTCGTAGCAGCAGACTACCTCGGCGGTGGTGCGAAACAGGGTGTGGATATGGTCGCTGGTCGTTGCAGTACCCAGCGCCGCCACCGCATAGTCGATGTCGTACTGACCGAGTGCCACCACATCCATGTAGCCTTCCACCACCAGGATCCGGCGTGGATCCTTGTGTGCCTGCTTTACTTCGTAGAGACCGAACAGCTCCCGCCCTTTATGGAAGATGGGGGTCTCCGGCGAGTTCAGGTATTTGGGGGTGCCATCACCCAGCACCCGGCCACCGAAACCGATGACCCGGCCACGCTTGTCACGGATCGGGAACATGATGCGATCGCGGAAACGATCATAACTCCCCGGGCCATTGTCACGGGTGATCAGCATGCCGCCCGAGATAAGCAACTGCTCGTGATCCCGGCTGGCGCCGAAGCGGCGACGCACCTGATCCCAATCGCCGGGTGCATAGCCAATATTGAAGCGTTTGACCACTTCACCGGTCAGGCCGCGGCCTTTGAGGTACTCCACCGCATGGGGAGCGCTCTTGAGGTTGCTCTCGTAGAAGCGGGCAATCTGGTTCATCAGCTCGAACAGATCCTTGCTGACAGCGGGCTGGCTATTGGCCGAGCCGCCGATGCTCTGCTCGCGAGGTACCGGCATGCCCTGCATGCTGGCGAGCTCTTCGATGGCATCGGGAAATTCGAGACCGTCGTACTCCATGACAAAGCCGATGGCGTTGCCGTGGGCGCCACAACCGAAACAGTGGTAGAACTGCTTCTCCTGGCTGACGGTAAAAGAGGGGCTTTTTTCGTTATGAAAAGGGCAGCAAGCCTGGTAGTTCTTACCGGCTTTTTTCAGCCGCACTCGCGAGTCGATCAGCTCGACTATGTCTGTGCGTACGAGCAGATCGTCGATAAAGGATTGGGGGATCCTGCCTGCCATAACCGTCCTGTTTCATTGCGGAGAAAATAAAAAAGCCGCGCATTCCAAGGGAAGCACGGCTTCTTCGACCAAACAAGAGAGTTGCCTGTTACGCCAAGCGGGTTTTCACCTGAGCACTGACGGCGCCGACATCGGCACGCCCCTGAATTTTCGGCTTCAAAACAGCCATGACCTTGCCCATATCAGCCATAACGGCAGCACCACTTTCAGTGATGGCTTGCTCGATCAGGGCGGCAATTTCATCTGCGGTCAGCTGTTGCGGCAGGAACTCCTGCAACACAACGATCTCGGCGGACTCTTTGTCGGCGAGATCCTGGCGACCGGCAGCTTCAAATTGGCTGATGGAATCGCGGCGCTGTTTGACCATTTTGGTCACGACAGCGAGGATATCCTCATCATTCAGCTCAATACGGGTATCGACTTCACGTTGCTTGATTTCTGCCATCAACAAGCGGATCGCTCCCAGACGTGCCTTATCTTTGGCAAGCATGGCGAGTTTTTGCTGATCCTTGAGTTGATCCTTCAGAGACACGGCAATATCTCCCGATTAGTACAGGCGGATACGACGTGCGTTTTCGCGAGACAGCTTCTTGGCGTGACGCTTGACAGCAGACGCTTTGGCGCGCTTACGAATGGTAGTCGGCTTCTCGTAGAACTCACGGCTACGAACTTCGGACAGGATACCGGCTTTTTCGCAAGAACGCTTGAAACGACGCAGAGCAACGTCAAACGGCTCATTTTCACGGACTTTGATTACTGGCATGTGCCTTTCACCTCAGTGATAAATTGTTAGCTGACCTTCAATCGATCAGCATGTCTTAAAATGGTGCGAAATTATACTCTGGACAGGGAATGAAAGTAAACCCGCAGAGATCGCTCTGGTTTAAAAAACCCGCGAAGGTTACCATAGCCGTCTCATTTTAGCAGTGAAATTTTTTAGCAATGCGTGTATTGGGCATAGAGACATCCTGTGACGAAACCGGGATCGCGATCTTCGACGATCAAAAAGGGATCCTTTCCCATCAGTTATACAGCCAGGTCAAGCTGCATGCGGACTACGGTGGCGTTGTCCCCGAACTCGCCAGCCGGGATCATGTTCGCAAGACGATCCCGTTGATCCAGGCCGCATTGCAAGAGGCGGGACTGGGCAAAGATGACATCGACGGCATCGCGTATACCGCGGGTCCGGGTCTGGTTGGCGCCATTCTGGTGGGGGCGACCATTGGCCGCTCTCTGGCGATGGCGTGGAACAAGCCGGCCATTGCGGTCCATCATATGGAAGGGCACCTGCTGGCCCCCATGCTGGAAGAGAAAGCTCCCGAGTTCCCCTTCGTGGCGCTGCTGGTCTCCGGTGGTCACTCCATGCTGGTGCGGGTCGATGGTATCGGCAGCTATCAGCTGCTGGGGGAATCCATCGACGATGCCGCTGGCGAAGCGTTCGACAAGACCGCCAAGCTGATGGGGCTGGACTATCCGGGTGGTCCGCTGCTCTCCCGTCTGGCCGAGAAGGGCACTAAGGGGCGCTTCCACTTCCCCCGTCCCATGACTGATCGCCCAGGGCTCGACATGAGCTTCTCCGGCCTCAAGACCTTCACCGCCAACACCATCGCCGCCAATGGTGATGATGAACAGACCCGTGCCGATATCGCTCGGGCGTTTGAAGATGCGGTGGTCGATACCCTGGCCATCAAGTGCCGTCGTGCCTTGAAAGAGACCGGTCTCACGCGTCTAGTGGTCGCCGGTGGCGTCAGTGCCAACCGTCATCTGCGTGCCCAGCTGGCCGAGCTGATGGAGAGCCTCAAGGGCGAGGTGTTCTATCCGCGCACTGAATATTGCACCGATAACGGCGCCATGATCGCTTACGCCGGTATGCAGCGCCTGAAAGCGGGCGTGTTTGAGCCGCTGGCGGTCAAAGCCGTGCCGCGCTGGCCGCTGGATACCCTGGATCCGGTCTGATCCGACGGTTCCCGCCTTCTGGCGTGGTGCTGAGTACCATGGTGGCCTACTACTCCGGCAATCCAGCAGCGGTGGTTATAGCGCAGCTGGTAGGCTGTTGTAGTGTCTGCTGTCGCCGTGGTTGAGCCATCCGGATAAGAGGTCAGCCCTCTTGCTGTCAGACAGCCAAGCCAACCACAGAGTAAAAAGAGATAAAAAAAATCCCCGCCAACTGGCGGGGATTTTTGTTTGGCTATCAGCAGGCGATGAATTACAGCAGGATGCCGCCGAAGAAGAAGCCCAGTGCCACGGCGATGGCGATGGTGGCGGTGCCCGGTACGAAGAAGGGGTGGTTGAAGACCGCCTTACCGATACGGGTGGAGCCGGTGTCGTCCATCTCTACCGCGGCCAGCAGGGTCGGGTAGGTCGGCAGTACGAACAGGGCGCTCACGGCTGCGAAGGAGGCAATCGCAGTCAGCGGGCTGACACCCAGTGCCAGTGCGGCAGGCATCAACGCTTTGGTGGTGGCGCCTTGTGAATAGAGCAGCATGGCAGCGAAGAACAGCACCACGGCCAGCAGCCAGGAGTACTGGTTCAGCAGGTCGCCAGCGATCAGCTGGATGGTGTCCATGTTGCCTTTCACGAAGACGTTACCCAGCCAGGCCACACCCAGTACGCAGATACAGGCGGACATACCGGACTTGAAGGTCGGCATGTTGGTGACCTGGGTGGCGTCCAGTTTGCACACCAGGGTCATGATGGTGGCCGCGGCCAGCATGATGCCCATGATGGCACCGTCACGGGGGATCGGCGGGTTGGTGATCAGGCCCACTTTACCGGAGATGGCAGTGGCATAAGCCATGACAGCAACGATGGCGGCGATGAAGATCCAGACAGACAGTTTGGCGTACGGTTTGATCTCGAGCTTGGTAGTACCACGCAGTTTGATCAGGCCCTTGGCTTTACGCTCCAGATAGACTTCGTCCTGATCCAGCGGTTTGCCCATCATGTTGGCAATGAAGGCGCCCAGGATACAGGCCAGGAAGGTAGAGGGGATGCAGATGGCCAGCAGGGTCAGGTAGTCAACACCGAACGGCTCGAGCATGCCGGAGAAGGCAACCACAGCGGCAGAAATTGGGGAGGCTGTGATGGCGATCTGGGAAGCGACAACCGCGATGGAGAGAGGACGGGATGGGCGGATCCCTTGCTCTTTGGCCACTTCAGCGATCACCGGCAGGGTGGAGAAGGCGGTATGACCGGTACCGGCCAGCATGGTCATCAGGTAGGTGACCACCGGGGCGGCGAAGGTGATGTATTTGGGGTTCTTGCGCAGCGCTTTTTCTGCCAGGAAGACCAGATAGTCCATCCCGCCAGCCAGTTGCATACAGGCGATGGCGCAGATGACGGACGCGATGATCATGATCACATCCCAAGGGATGTAGCTGACCAGTTGATCGCTCGGGATGGGCATGCCCAGACCCCACGTCAATACCAGTACCCCCAGACCACCGGCAAAGCCGATGCCGATGCTGCCTATCCGGGCCCCCAGATAGATAGCGGCGAGCACGACAAGTAACTCGATTCCAATCATAGCGATAACTCCATTTTTTAGTTTTTGGTTTTTATTTGGCAAAAAGCCAATTCCCGATCGGGCTGGGGATAAAGACCAATCGGGAACTGACTTTATGGGCCGGGAAGATCCCGGCCCACACTCGCTTATACGGCAGCTTCGCGGGTGAAACGCTTGGCTTTGTATTGCGGGTTCATCAGGTTCTCGATGGAGAGAATTTCGTCCAGCTGCTCGGCGCTCAGCAGACCGCGCTCAAGAACGACTTCACGGACGTTCTTGCCGGTCTGGGCACAGATCTTGCCGACGATATCCCCTTCGTGGTGGCCGATGAAGGGGTTCAGGTAGGTCACGATACCGATGGAGTTCAGCACGTGATTCATGCAGATTTCCGGGTTGGCGGTGATACCTTCCACGCACTTCTCGCGCAGGGAAATACAGGCTTTTTCCATCAGGCTCAGGGATTCGAACATCGCCTGACCAATCACCGGCTCCATGACGTTCAGCTGCAGCTGACCGGCTTCGGCGGCGAAGGTGATGGTGATGTCGTTACCGAATACCTTGAAGCAGGATTGGTTGACCACTTCCGGGATAACCGGGTTGACCTTGGCCGGCATGATGGAGGAACCGGCCTGCATTTCCGGCAGGTTGATCTCTTTCAGTGCAGTGCGCGGGCCGGAGGAAAGCAGACGCAGGTCGTTACAGATCTTGGACAGCTTCATGGCCAGACGCTTGATGGCGCCGTGCAGCATGACGTAGGCGCCACAGTCGGAGGTCGCTTCGATCAGGTCTTCTGCCGGCACATAGGCACGACCGGTGATCTCGGCCAGACGCTTGATAGCCAGTGCAGAGTACTCGGGCGGAGTGTTCAGACCGGTACCGATGGCGGTCGCCCCCAGGTTCACTTCCAGCAGCAGCTCCTGGCAACGCTTGATGGATTTGATCTCTTCGCGCAGGGTGACGGCGAAGGCGTGGAACTCTTGACCCAGGGTCATCGGAACCGCATCTTGCAGCTGGGTACGGCCCATCTTCAGGATCTTCTTGAATTCTTCTGCTTTGGCATCAAAAGCGGCAATCAGTGCTTCCAGAGCATGCAGAGTCACGTCAGTGCTGTTGACCACAGCAACGCGGAAACCGGTCGGGTAAGCATCGTTGGTGGACTGGCACTTGTTGACGTGGTCGTTCGGGTTGATGACGTCGTAACGGCCTTTCTCCAGACCCATGATTTCCAAGGCGATGTTGGCCAGTACTTCGTTAGTGTTCATGTTGACGGAGGTGCCGGCGCCTCCCTGGTAAACGTCGACCGGGAACTGGTCGAAGCATTTGCCTGTGTTCAGCATCAGGTCGCAGGCTTCTACGATCTTGTCAGCAATTTCAGGACGGATGGTACCGAGCTCGCCGTTTGCCAGTGCAGCAGCTTTCTTGGTCAGCACCATACCGCGGACAAATTCCGGAACGTCAGAAATCTTCTGAGAGCTGATCTTGAAGTTCTCGACAGCGCGCAGGGTGTGCACACCGTAGTAGAGATCATTGGAAACTTCTTTGGTGCCCAGCAGGTCTTCTTCAATGCGGACGTTCTTGATGTCGCTCATTGTAATGCCTCAGAAATCAGATAAATGGAAAAATCCTCACCGAGTGGTCGCGAGTTCCTTGCGCACAGCTCATCCTGAAGCACCACACATCGAGTGGGGCGGTAGGGAGAGTGACCTCCCGAAAAACTAATCAATATACTACTCCAATTGAGGTATCGGTTATTAGAGGTGGATCACTAAATTTGCGACATTTTCAAATTACTTTGAGGAAAGTACACATATGTTATGAAGTTTTTATCGTGATGATTTTTATATATTTTTGTGACTTTTTGCTGGTTTTTTAGATTGCTGATGACGTAGGAGTCAGTTGACCAACTTGAAAAAGGGGGGACGGCCCCCATTTATTCAGGGCAGAAAGTGGTGATGACGGGGCGGCAAAATCGCCTCCGGCCATCGTTGGATGGGCGCCACTTTTTCTCAATTTACCGGTGCTGGAGTGGATATGGGCAAGTTGTTTTTGTTGTTGGTGGGTCTGGTTGTGCTGGAGCTCACCGTGATGATCGAGGTCGGCTCGGTAATCGGGGCGCTGCCGACTGTCGGCTTGCTCATACTGACTGCGGTATTGGGCTCCTCGCTGGTGCGCAGTGAAGGGATCAAGACCCTGTTCAGCGCCCAGCAAAAGATGCAGATGGGCGAGATGCCGGGCCGCGAGGTGATGGGGGGCATGATGCTGGCGTTGGCGGGCCTGCTGCTGATTATCCCGGGTTTCGTGACCGACATTTTCGGTGTGCTGTTGCTGCAACCCTGGCTGCGCAACAAACTGGCTGACAAGCTGATCGGCAGCAGCCAGTTCCGGATGCAGATGGGCGGTTTCCAGCGTACTCAATCGCCGTTTGGCAACGCACCGTCCGATGATCATCTGGGGAACGCCAAGCAGGGCGGCACCACCATCGAAGGCGAATTTGAGCGCAAAGAGTGAGCGTAAAGAGTAATCGACGAAACGAAAACCCGAGGTGAGTGACTGAATCAGGGTTTACCCTGATGGCACAACGCCTCGAAGCGGTGTCGGGCATACCACCATGCGAGGGTGCCCGCCGCCAGATTGGCCAGCAAGATCCCCAGATATATCCCCTGTTCTCCTCCCAGCTTTGCCCCCAGCCAGGCTCCTGGCAACAGAAAACCAAACAGCCGCAATCCGTTGAACAAAAACGAGATACTGGATGCTCGCACGCCATTGAGTGCCGAGGCCAGCAGCATCACCATGCCCTGAAAGCCGTAACCGATCGGCACCAGATGCAGATAGAGAATGATGAGGCGAATGACCTGCGGATGATCGCTGAACAGATTGGCGATGAGTGGCGCCAGTAGCCAGGTCAGGCCATAGATGGCGAGCTGGAACAGCAACGCAAACCTCATGCAGCTTTGCAGCGCAGCCTTGGCGCGGGCCGGATTGCCAGCGCCGCAGTTTTGCGAGATGAAAGGGGCCAGTACGGAGGCGAGGGCCATCATCACAATTAGCAACAGCGCCTCGACCCGCGATGCGGCGCCGTAAGCGGCTACCACCTCGGTACCCAGGCCAGCAAAGATCGTCATCAGCACCGCATTGGCCAAGGGGTTGAGCATATTGGTAAAAGAGGCGGGGACGGCGACATGGAGTAACGCCCGCCAGTGGGACAGCAACCGGGCCCGCGGCGAGAGGCGCCACAGCAGCAAGCCTTCCCGATGACGCAGGATATAGAGGCTGACCAGCATCGCCATCAACCAAGAGATAGAGGTGGCGATGGCGGCCCCGCGGATCCCCCACTCGGGAAAGGGGCCGATGCCGAAGATCAACAGAGGATCCAGTACTCCGTTGACCAACCCGGCTACGGCCATCACCAGACTGGGGGTTTTGGTATCGCCGGTCGCCCGGATGGCGGCATTGCCCACCATGGGCAGCACCAGCATGGGGACTGTGAGATACCAGATCAGCATGTAGTCATGGATGAGGGAGATAAGCTCGGCACTGGCCCCCAGCAGAGTAAACAGGGGTTTGATGGTGAGAGCGCCCCCCGCGGAGAGCAGGGCCACCATGAGCACCGCCAGAAACAGGCTGTCGGTGGCGAGATGGGCCGCCTCATCGTGTTTGCCCTGCCCTAGGGTATGACCGATCACCGCTGACAATCCGGCGCCCAATCCCATCGCCAGCGAGGTAACCACAAAAGTGACGGGAAAGGTAAAACTGATGGCGGCCAGAGCTTCGGTTCCCAGCATACCGATAAAAAAGGTATCGACCAGATTGAAGGCCAGAATGGCGATGATGCCGAAGATCATGGGGCCCGTCATCTGGCGCAGTACGACCGGAATAGGGGCAGTCAACATGGGGTTGGTGCGGGTCAAGGGCTCGTCTCTACAGCTGGCTTTGAAGGTTCTGGCATCGAAAACGGGCGGCTTGAACCGACCTTGCACCAGGGTGCAGACATGGCTGAACCATCGAAGATGTTTATAGTACGTGAAAAAATTTTTTTTGTATTTGCCCTTGAAGGGTTAGCAACTCTGCCCCACATCAGGGACATATCTAATTTGGCCTGGAACGGCCATTCCTCAAAGCAACAATGAGACTCATTTTGGGAGAGTTATCGATGAAAATTCGTCCACTGCACGACCGCGTCATCATCAAGCGCATCGAAGCTGAAGCCAAATCTGCCGGCGGTATCGTATTGACGGGTACCGCGGCCCAGAAGTCCACCCGTGGTGAAGTGCTTGCCGTGGGGACTGGTCGCATCCTGGATAATGGCGAAGTCAAAGCGCTGGCCGTGAAGGTTGGTGACAAGGTGATCTTCAACGAAGGCTACGGTGTGAAGACCGAGAAGCTGGATGGTCAGGATGTCCTGATCCTCTCCGAAACCGACATTCTGGCGATTGTCGAAGAGTAATCCATCCTCCTTTTTCCCCGAATTGATTTAAGGATTGAAGAAAAATGGCTGCTAAAGACGTTAAGTTTGGTAACGAAGCTCGCATCAAGATGCTGGAAGGCGTCAACATTCTGGCCGATGCCGTCAAGGTGACCTTGGGTCCGAAAGGCCGCAACGTGGTGCTGGACAAGTCCTTCGGCGCCCCGACCATCACTAAAGATGGTGTATCTGTTGCGCGCGAAATCGAGCTGGAAGACAAGTTCCAGAACATGGGCGCCCAGATGGTCAAGGAAGTGGCTTCCAAGGCGAACGATGCTGCGGGTGACGGTACCACTACTGCAACCGTTCTGGCTCAGGCCATCGTCAACGAAGGTCTGAAAGCCGTTGCCGCCGGTATGAACCCGATGGATCTGAAGCGCGGTATCGACAAGGCAGTGGTGGCTGCCGTTGCCGAGCTGCAGGCGCTGTCCCAGCCGTGTGCTGACAGCAATGCCATCGCTCAGGTGGGCACCATCTCCGCCAACTCCGACGAGAAAGTGGGCAAGCTGATTGCCGAAGCCATGGACAAAGTGGGTCGCGATGGCGTCATCACCGTTGAAGATGGTCAGGGTCTGGAAGATGAGCTGGCAGTTGTTGAAGGTATGCAGTTCGACCGCGGCTACCTGTCCCCCTACTTCATCAACAAGCAAGAGACCGGTTCCGTTGAACTGGACGACCCGTTCATCCTGCTGGTTGACAAGAAAGTCTCCAACATCCGCGAAATGCTGCCGGTGCTGGAAGGTGTTGCCAAAGCGGGCAAACCGCTGTTGATCGTTGCCGAAGACGTAGAAGGCGAAGCCCTGGCGACTCTGGTGGTCAACACCATGCGTGGTATCGTGAAAGTGGCAGCCGTCAAGGCGCCTGGCTTCGGTGACCGTCGCAAGGCCATGCTGCAGGATATCGCCGTACTGACTGGCGGTACCGTCATCTCTGAAGAAGTTGGCATGGAGCTGGAAAAAGCGACGCTGGAAGATCTGGGTCGTGCCAAGCGCATCGTCATCACCAAAGAGAACACCACCATCATCGATGGCGTGGGCGATGCCGGTGTGATCGAAGGTCGTGTTGCCCAGATCCGTCAGCAGATCGAAGAGACCTCTTCCGACTACGACCGTGAGAAGCTGCAAGAGCGCGTAGCCAAGCTGGCTGGCGGTGTTGCCGTGATCAAGGTTGGCGCAGCCACCGAAGTCGAGATGAAAGAGAAAAAAGCCCGTGTGGAAGATGCCCTGCACGCTACCCGCGCCGCCGTTGAAGAAGGCGTGGTTGCCGGTGGTGGTGTTGCTCTGGTTCGCGTTGCTGCCAAACTGGCTGGTCTGCGCGGTGACAACGAAGACCAGAACGTCGGTATCAAGGTTGCCCTGCGCGCCATGGAAGCCCCACTGCGTCAAATCGTCATCAACGCCGGTGAAGAAGCCTCCGTCATCGCCAACGCGGTGAAGAATGGTGAAGGCAACTTCGGTTACAACGCTTACACCGAGCAGTATGGCGACATGCTGACCATGGGTATCCTGGATCCGACCAAGGTCACCCGCTCTGCCCTGCAGTTCGCCTCTTCTATCGCCGGCCTGATGATCACCACCGAGTGCATGGTGACCGAGCTGCCGAAGAAAGATGCTCCAGCCATGCCTGATATGGGTGGCATGGGTGGCATGGGCATGATGTAATCATCATCCCGGCTCTGTTTGAGAAACGGCTCGCCTTGGCGGGCCGTTTTTTTATATCTGACTAAACTGAGTCTGTTGATAGCAGAAAAGTGTAAGGGGGAAAGATGAAGGTGCTTGGATGGATAACTCTGCTGTTTGCATTGATTGCCATGCCGCTTGTGGCTGCCGAGGCCCTCAAGGGGCCTGTGATCTTGAAAGTAAGCGGCAATATCAGCTCCCCAGATGAGGTGGACGGCAAAGTGCTTTTTGACTTGGCCACGCTGCAGGCGTTGCCGCAATATGAGATAGTCACCAGCAACCCTTGGGTTGATAAACCTCACAAGTACAGAGGGCCCAAGGTAGCGGACGTGCTGGCCGCAGTGGGGGCTAATGGCAAGAGCATAACCTTGACAGCATTGAACAGTTTTCAGATCCGCATCAATTGGGACAAAGTTGCCAAGTATAACCCTATTCTTGCTTGGGAAGATGACGGGGTAGCCATGAGGGTCCGTGACAAGGGGCCGCTCTGGTTTATGTTGCCGCTTGATCAATATCCGGAGCTGAAGCGCTCTGAATATACCGACATGATGATTTGGCAGCTGGACCTGATAGATATTCAACACTGATAAAAGAGTCACGGGAGCACGGGGTGAAAGGAAAGACCAGGGCGTGGGCACTGCTCGTCATTCTGTATGTATCCATTCTGTCGTTTACCGGGAGCACCCTTTATTGTCTGGTTCAGCTCCAGAATGCGACCAGAGCGATGGAGAAATATACCTATGATGTCTCCTGGGCGCTGATGCAGCTGCAGCTCGAGTTGGGGCGTTTCCTCAGTGCTGTAGAGGTCTACCATTATGGTGGAATAGAGCACAATGACCTGATGTTGCGCTATGACATTCTTTGGAGCAGAACCCCCATCCTGTTGAGCGGTCAGTTGCGTAAAAGCATGCAGGATAAGCAGAAAACCTTGCGCTTGGTGCAACTG
>NZ_CP077210.1:4435000-4493834 GCF_019047065.1 Aeromonas sp. FDAARGOS 1414
CAAACTCCGAATACCAGTAAGTAATATCCGGGAGACACACGGCGGGTGCTAACGTCCGTCGTGAAGAGGGAAACAACCCAGACCGCCGGCTAAGGTCCCAAAGTTCTGGTTAAGTGGGAAACGATGTGGGAAGGCTCAGACAGCTAGGATGTTGGCTTAGAAGCAGCCATCATTTAAAGAAAGCGTAATAGCTCACTAGTCGAGTCGGCCTGCGCGGAAGATGTAACGGGGCTCAAACCAGGCACCGAAGCCGCGGATTCACACTTATGTGTGAGTGGTAGGGGAGCGTTCTGTAAGTCTGCGAAGGTGTATCGAGAGGTATGCTGGAGATATCAGAAGTGCGAATGCTGACGTAAGTAACGATAAAGGGGGTGAAAAGCCTCCTCGCCGGAAGACCAAGGGTTCCTGTCCAACGTTAATCGGGGCAGGGTGAGTCGACCCCTAAGGCGAGGCCGAAAGGCGTAGTCGATGGGAAGCAGGTTAATATTCCTGCACGACTTGTAATTGCGATGGGGGGACGGAGAAGGCTAGGTGGGCCAGGCGACGGTTGTCCTGGTGAAAGTGCGTAGGTGGTGTTTCTAGGCAAATCCGGAGACACAACACTGAGACACGAGACGAACACACTACGGTGTGGAAGCCATTGATGCCCTGCTTCCAGGAAAAGCCTCTAAGCTTCAGATTACAAGTCATCGTACCCCAAACCGACACAGGTGGTCGGGTAGAGAATACCAAGGCGCTTGAGAGAACTCGGGTGAAGGAACTAGGCAAAATAGAACCGTAACTTCGGGAGAAGGTTCGCTCTTGACAGTGAAGTCCCTTGCGGATGGAGCAGTTGGGAGTCGCAGTGACCAGATGGCTGGGACTGTTTATCAAAAACACAGCACTCTGCAAACACGAAAGTGGACGTATAGGGTGTGACACCTGCCCGGTGCCGGAAGGTTAATTGATGGGGTTAGCGCAAGCGAAGCTCTTGATCGAAGCCCCGGTAAACGGCGGCCGTAACTATAACGGTCCTAAGGTAGCGAAATTCCTTGTCGGGTAAGTTCCGACCTGCACGAATGGTGTAACCATGGCCATGCTGTCTCCACCCGAGACTCAGTGAAATCGAATTCGCCGTGAAGATGCGGTGTACCCGCGGCTAGACGGAAAGACCCCGTGAACCTTTACTACAGCTTGGCACTGAACATTGAACCTACATGTGTAGGATAGGTGGGAGGCTTTGAAGGCGTGACGCCAGTTGCGCTGGAGCCGTCCTTGAAATACCACCCTTGTATGTTTGATGTTCTAACGCAGGGCCCTGAATCGGGCTCGCGGACAGTGCCTGGTGGGTAGTTTGACTGGGGCGGTCTCCTCCCAAAGAGTAACGGAGGAGCACGAAGGTTGGCTAATCCTGGTCGGACATCAGGAGGTTAGTGCAATGGCATAAGCCAGCTTAACTGCGAGACGGACAGGTCGAGCAGGTACGAAAGTAGGTCATAGTGATCCGGTGGTTCTGAATGGAAGGGCCATCGCTCAACGGATAAAAGGTACTCCGGGGATAACAGGCTGATACCGCCCAAGAGTTCATATCGACGGCGGTGTTTGGCACCTCGATGTCGGCTCATCACATCCTGGGGCTGAAGTCGGTCCCAAGGGTATGGCTGTTCGCCATTTAAAGTGGTACGCGAGCTGGGTTCAGAACGTCGTGAGACAGTTCGGTCCCTATCTGCCGTGGGCGTTGGATGATTGAAGGGAGTTGCTCCTAGTACGAGAGGACCGGAGTGAACGAACCTCTGGTGTTCGGGTTGTCACGCCAGTGGCACTGCCCGGTAGCTAAGTTCGGAATCGATAACCGCTGAAAGCATCTAAGCGGGAAGCGAGCCCTGAGATGAGTCATCCCTGACCCCTTGAGGGTCCTAAAGGGCCGTTGGAGACCACAACGTTGATAGGTGGGGTGTGTAAGCGCAGTGATGTGTTGAGCTAACCCATACTAATTACCCGTGAGGCTTAACCATACAACACCCAAGAAGTGTTTCTGGCCTTGTAGCGAATGAACGAATTACTTACGTCAGCTTTCTCAGATTGAAGATTTTTGCCTGGCGGCCATAGCGCCGTGGAACCACCTGATCCCATGCCGAACTCAGAAGTGAAACGCGGTAGCGCCGATGGTAGTGTGGCATTCGCCATGCGAGAGTAGGACACTGCCAGGCACCCAATACAAGAAACCCCGCTCATCGAGCGGGGTTTTTTATTGCCTGCAATTCAGCACGTTGCCGGATTATTAGACTTTCCCCTTCTTGTCATTCATTGATTACCCTTCTAAAGCCCCAAAAAGGCCTCTTTTCTGTTCGATATTTCCTCACTAGTTCAATGTGTTGGATATAAAAAGCACAGAATGTGATGCCTCTACCTTTCTTGTGATGCCTGCTCTGGTTTAATTCTTCAGTCCACATGGATGGACCAAGGAATCACAATAATTTAAGGAATAGACCCATGTTCAAAAGAACAGTAACGATGATGCTGGCGGCGGGAACCCTGGTATTAGGCGGTTGCGCATCCAATGGTGGTGCAGAGCAGGCGGGGGCAGACAACAGCGACTTCGGTGGCAAGTCCATCTACCTGCGCGGGGAGATGAACGACTGGATGGCGACTGATGAAAGCAAGGTAGTCAAGGTGGCCGACAAGCTCTATATGGCCAAAGGCACCCTCAAGAAAGAGTGGGCCCCCTACAAGTTCAAGTTTGCTGATTCAGGCTGGAGCTGCGGTACCAACTTTGGCTACAAGAGCCCGAGTGATGGTGTTGCCGTGTTGGGTGGTGAGGCGGTGCCGGTCAACCCCTGTTCCAAGTATGAGGACATGAAGTTCTCACCTGATGCTGATGGCGTCTACGAGTTCTATCTGAATATGGCGGGTGAAACACCGACGGTTTACGTCAAGAAGCCCTGATCTATCTCTGAGTGTTAAATCTCTCAGTAAATTAATCAGTTAAGTGCCTCGGTCCAGAAATCTGCTGGCCGGGGCATTTTTTTAGGTTAGAATCGGCGCCCTCATGGCATCAGGTTTACTATATGTTGTGTCATTAATTTTAGATGGCACCATTAGTTGTGTTTTCTGCTGTTGTCATGATGTCGATGCATTCACATAAGGTTGATTGAAAATGGCTAAATCGAACCCGGTGCTGGAGAGTGAGCTTGGCTCCCGCCTTATCCCCATGCAGGAAACGTCCCTCGAGATCTGGGATAGCAAGTATCGCCTCAAGAGCAAGGATGGCACTCCCATCGACAGCTCTATCGACGAGACCTACCAGCGGGTAGCCCGTGCGTTGGCAGAGCAGGAGCTGGAACCTGAGGCCTGGTATGAGCCGTTCCTGTGGGCACTGCGCAATGGTGCCATTCCGGCGGGCCGCATCACCTCTAATGCGGGGGCGTTTGAGCACAAGCCTGCCACTTCAACCATCAACTGTACTGTTTCCGGCACCATCGAAGATTCGATGGACGATATCCTCGGCAAGGTGCACGAGGCTGGCCTGACCCTGAAAGCCGGGTGCGGTATCGGCTATGACTTCTCGACCCTGCGCCCGCGCGGTGCCTTTGTCTCCGGTGCAGGTGCCTACACTTCCGGCCCGCTCTCCTTTATGGATATCTATGACAAGATGTGTTTCACCGTCTCGTCAGCCGGTGGCCGTCGTGGCGCCCAGATGGGCACCATGGATATCCGTCATCCTGATGTGATCGAGTTTATTCAGGCCAAGCGTGAAGATGGTCGCCTGCGTCAGTTCAACCTCTCCCTGCTCATCACCGAAGATTTCGTCAAGGCGGTGAAAGAGGATGCCCCCTGGCAGCTGATTTTCCCCTACACCGCTAAAGAGGTGGAGCAGGATGGCATTGCGCTGGACGATCCCGCTCAGGTGCTCTGGGCCGACTGGCCCAACAAGGAAGGGGTTGTATTCAACGAGTTGGGGCAGGTCGCTTGTAAGGTCTACAAGACCCTGCCAGCCCGCAAGCTGTGGAATGTCATCATGACCTCCACCTATGACTATGCAGAGCCCGGCTTCATCCTGATCGACAAGGTCAACCAGATGAACAACAACTGGTTCTGTGAAGAGATCCGCGCGACCAACCCCTGTGGTGAGCAGCCGTTGCCGCCTTACGGTGCCTGCCTGCTTGGCTCGGTCAATCTGACCAAGTTTGTGCGCGCCCCTTTTACTGAAAACGCTGCGTTCGATTGGCAGGCGTTTCGCAAGGTCGTGGCCATCTTTACCCGCATGCTCGACAACGTGGTGGAGATCAATCAGCTGCCGCTGGCCAAGCAGCGCGAGGAGATCATCAACAAGCGCCGTCATGGCATGGGCTTCCTGGGGCTTGGTTCGACCCTGACCATGCTGCAGATCAAATACGGTTCTGCCGCGTCAGTCGCCTTTACCGAGCAGGTATCTCAGGAGCTGGCGATGACCGGCTGGCAGGAGTCACTGCGTCTGGCCAAGGAGAAAGGCTCTGCCCCCATCATGGAGCAGGAGTTTGAAGTGACTGGCAAGATGCTGCGTCTGCGCCCGGAAATGGCGGCTGATGGCATCAAGGTGGGTGACAAGGTGAAGGGCAAGGTGCTGCATGCGCGCTACAGCCGTTATATGCAGCAGGTTGCCGAAGTAGATCCTGCGCTGGTCACCGAGCTGGCCGAAGTGGGTGGGCGTTTCACTCACCACAGCAGTATTGCACCGACCGGCACCATCTCGCTGTCACTGGCCAACAACGCCAGCAACGGCATTGAGCCGAGCTTTGCTCACCACTACAGCCGCAACGTCATCAAGCCGGGCAAGAAGAGCAAGGAGAGCGTAGATGTCTACTCCTTCGAGCTGTTGGCCTATCGCGAGCTGGTGAATCCGGCCGCCATGCCGTATGCCGATGATGAGGCGAGCCGTCTGCCGGACTACTTCATTACTGCTGATGACATCACCCCGGCGCAACATGTGGACATTCAGGCGGCGGCCCAGCGCTGGATCGACTCCTCCATCTCCAAGACTGCCAACGTGCCGACTGATTTCCCGTTCGAGCAGTTCAAGGACATCTACATGTATGCCTCGGACTCCGGCCTCAAGGGCTGCACCACCTTCCGCTTCAATCCGGAGGCCTTCCAGGGCGTGCTGGTGAAGGAGAAGGATCTGGAGAACACCCTGTACGATTTCACCCTGGAGGATGGCTCCGTCATCTCCGTCAAGGGGAACGAAGAGATTGAATACGATGGTGAGCTGCACACTGCTGCCAACCTCTACGATGCCTTGAAAGAAGGCTACTACGGTAAATTCTGAGAACGACATTATGGTCAAAAAGATCGACAAGAAAATCGTCGCCTACAAGGTGCGTACCAAGGATGAGCCGCAAGAAGAGCTGTCCCCGCAGGATGACGTGGTGCACATGCATGAAACCGTGCTGCGTCCGGAGCGACTGATGGGCACCACCTACAAGCTGAAGACGCCGGAGCATGTCTCCGAGCACTCGCTGTTCATCACCATCAACGACATCATTCTCAACGAGGGTACTGTTCACGAAACCCGCCGCCCGTTCGAGATCTTCATCAACTCAAAGAGCCTGGAACACTACCAGTGGATCGTTGCGCTGACCCGCATTATCTCAGCCGTATTCCGCAAAGGTGGGGATGTCACCTTCCTGGTGGAGGAGCTGCGCTCGGTGTTTGATCCCAAGGGCGGCTACTGGAACAAGGGCAAGTACGTTCCATCGCTGATCGCCGAAATTGGCAACGTGATCGAGAGCCATCTCACCGAGATCGGCATGCTCAAGGCGCCGGGGCTGGACGAGCATCAGCAGGCGTTTCTGGCCGAGAAACAGGCTGAATTGAAAGCCGCTCAGGAGGCCGAAGAGCAACAGGCTGGCAGCGGTTTCCCGGCCAATGCCGCGCTCTGCTACAAGTGCCACACCAAGGCGCTGGTGCTGAAGGATGGCTGCATGACCTGCCTCAACTGTGGCGACTCCAAGTGCGGCTGACAAACATGCTCAAGTAGTTGAACGATAGAAAAAAGACCGGCCACAGTGCCGGTCTTTGTATTGCTGTTTTTATGCGCAATCAAATTAGGCGGCCAAGTGATTTGTTGCGCGATAGTAAAATCGGGCGTAGCGTTGAGGGTAATAAAACTGTCACGGCCGTGTGGTTTCAATGACATCTGAGATTCACACACGTGGCCCTTCAGTGCCAAGGAGGATGCTTATGGACAATACGGACCGAAAGCTGTTTATCCTGGATACCAACGTTCTGCTTCACGAACCCCTCGCTATCTACTCCTTCAAAGAGCACGACGTGCTCATCCCCATGACGGTGCTGGAAGAGCTCGATAACATCAAGGATCGCAACAAGGATGTCAGCCGCGACGCGCGGGTGGCCATTCGTGCGCTGGAAGATGTCTTCCGCGATGCAACCCCGGATCAGATCACCCAGGGCGTGCCGCTGGCTGGCGAAGCGAGCGGCAATATCTGCATCTTCAGCGATCACCATCTGCCGCAGGATGCCGAGGTGTTTACCGACAAGGAGGCCGACAACCGCATCATCAACGCGGCCCTCTATCTGCAAAAGCATGAGTTGAAGCGTCAGGTGGTGCTGGTCACCAAAGACATCAACATGCGCCTCAAAGCCAAAGGGGCCGGGCTTGCTCACGTTGAAGATTACCGTAGTGACCAGTTGATCGATGATATCCGCCTGCTGGCCAAGGGTTTTCAGGTGGTGCCCGGCAGCTTCTGGGAGCGGGTTGGCGAGTGTGAGAGCGAGACCCACGGCCGCGACACCATCCATGTGATCGATGCCAACCTGCTGGAGGGGGTTCACGTAAACCAGTATCTGGTGGATGAAGAGAATTTCTTCGCAGCCCGGGTGCTCAGTCACGACGGCAACAAGATCCGCATCAAGGATCTGGGTCGCGAGCGACTGATGTCCCGCAAGGCGTGGGGTGTCCATCCCAAGAACGTCTATCAGGGGATGGCGCTGGATGCACTGCTCGATCCGCACATCGATCTGGTGATCCTGACCGGCCCGGCCGGTTGCGGCAAGACCTTGCTGGCCATGGCTGCTGCGCTGGAGCTGGTGATTGAGAAGGGCATTTACGAGAAGGTGATCGTCACCCGGAATACCCCGGAAATTGCTGAAAGCATCGGCTTTCTGCCCGGCACCGAAGAGGAGAAGATGATGCCCTGGTTGGCGGCGGTGACCGACACCCTGGAGGTGCTGCATAAGCAGGACGAGAACATGAGCGGCTCGCTCAGCTACATCATGGAGAAGGCCAACATCCAGTTCAAATCGGTCAACTTCATGCGCGGGCGCAGCATCCAGAACACCTTCGTGTTGCTGGATGAGTGCCAGAACCTGACCGCGTCCCAGATCAAGACCATCATCACCCGCTGCGGCGAGGGCACCAAGATCGTCTGCTCCGGTAACCTGGCCCAGATCGACTCCAACTACCTGAGCCCGGTGACCTCGGGTCTCACCTACATCGTCGAGCGCTTCAAGGATTTTGACGGCAGTGCCAACATCTTCCTCAACGGCGTGGTGCGCAGCCGACTGGCTTCGTTCGCCGAGGAAAATCTCTGATTTAACGGGAGCTCTGCATGTGAAAGGGGAAGCCATCCGGCTTCCCCTTTTTTGAGCCCGTCGCCGGTCATGAGCCCTGCGTACGACCCAGATAGCGTAGTAGCCCGGGATGATCGCTGTTTTGCAGAATATCCGGCTTTCCCTGCAGGGCGATCCGCCCCTCGTCCACAAACAGCACCTGATCGGCAATCAGCTGGGCATCTTCCGGATTGTGGGAGACCATCAGTACGGTAATGCCCTGCTCGCAGGCGAGGCGGGCCACTTCGGCCAGCATCTCCCGACGCAGGGCCGGATCGAGGGCCGAGAAGGGTTCATCCAGCAGCAGCAGCGGTTTGCCCCGCACCAGCGCACGGGCCAGCCCGACCCGCTGCTGCTGGCCGCCGGAGAGCTGCTCCGGCAGGCGGCTTAGCATCTCGCCGAGGCCAACCCGCGCGGCTGCATCGACCACCTGTGCCCGCTGGGCGGCACTCAGGCGCAGACCCGGGTGAAGGCCGATAGCGATGTTGTTGAACACCGACAGGTGCAGGAACAGGTTGTGATCCTGAAACAGGGTGGTGACTGGCCGCTCAGCCGGGTCCAGCGGCAACAGATCTTCGCCATCGAAGCTGAGGCTGCCTGACTCCACCGGCACGAAACCGGCGATCATCCCGAGCAGGGTCGACTTGCCTGCGCCGCTTGGGCCAATCAGTGCGGTGATCTCCCCCTTGGGCAGCTTCGCGCTGAAGCTGACGCGCCAGTCGGGGTAGCTGGTCGCAAGCATATCAATGTTCAGCATGTTTTCCTCCAAGCCCCCGTTCCACCAGCCAGAACAGGGAGAAACAGAGTGTCAGCAGCAGCAGAGCGGTGGCGGCCGCCTCGGTCAATCGATAGCTGCCAAGCTGTTGGTAGAGCAGCCAGGGCAGGGTGGTGAGCTCCTGACTGCCAAACATGGCGATGGCGCCGAGATCCCCCAGCGAGAGGATCATCGACAGCGCCATCGCCAGTGCCAGCGGGCGGCGCAGCAGCGGCCACTCCACCAGTCGCAGGCGATGCAGGCCACGTACCCCCAGGCTGTCCGCCAGCCGGTCGTATTGGCGCACCACCAGCTGCATGGGGGCTGAGAGGGTGCGCATCACATAGGGCAGCGCCATCAGGGCGTTGACCAGTACCACCAGCCAGGGGCCGAGGGCGAACACGTCGGCAAAGGGCATAAACAGGATAAAGAGACCGGTAGAGAGCACCATCGCAGGGATCATCAGGATCACCGAACCGCTGGCCTCCCACAGGGCGGCAGCTCGCCGCTGGCGGGTGCGCACCTTGAGGTGACGGCTGGTGAGCAGCAGGCCGCTGCCGAGCAGGGTCGCCAGGGTGCCTGCCGCCAGCGCAATCAGCAGCGACTGGCCGCTCGCCTGCCACAGCTTGCTTGAGGTGAGCGCTGTCAGCAGGCCGGGTTGAAGGCCTGCCATTACGATGGCAAGCAACGGTGGCAGAAAGATGGCGAGCCCGATGCTGAGCGAGAGGAGATCCACCACGGCCGTGCCTGGCTGATGGCGATCCGGCCGCAGGCAGGGACGACGGGGGGTCACCCTGCTGGCCGGGGTGCTCTGCAGCTTGTGCTGCAGGGCGAGCAGGGCGGCGGTCAGGATGAGCTGCACCAGCGCCAGTCCGCCCGCGGTGGCGAGATCGAAGTCAAAGCGCAGCGCCTGATAGACGGCCACCTCCAGCGTGGTGGATTTCGGCCCGCCTCCCAGCGCCAGCACTGTGGTGAAGCTGGTGAAGCAGAGCATAAAGATGAGGCTGGCCAGCCCCGGCAATATGCCGCGAATAAGTGGCCACTCCAGCAGCCGGAAGATGTGGGATGAGCGCATGCCGAGCTGGCTGGCAAGGCGCCAGCTCGATTCGGGGATGCTCTCTATGCTCTGCAGCATCAGCCGGGCCGCCAGTGGCATGTTGAAGAAAACGTGGGCCAGCAGGATGCCGAACAGGCCGTAGAGATAATTGCCGGGATCCAGCCCCAAGGTGCGCAGCAGCTGCGGCAGCCACCCCTGCTTGCCGTGTACCGCTACTATGCCGAAGATGGCGATGATGACTGGCAGCACCAGCGAGAGACCAAACAGCTTGATCAGCAGGGTGCGGCCAAGGAAGCGCCGCCGCGCCAGCGCGCGGGCCACCGGAATGGCCAGCCCCAGGCTCAGCAGGGTGGAGAGCAGTGCCTGCCCCAGACTGAAGCCCAGCACATGACGCAGATAAGGATCTGCGAGCAGGGTGCGGGGGGCCAGCGAACCGGCCTGCCACAACAGGGCCGCGAGCGGCCCTAGGGATAACAGCAGGATCAACAGGGTGGCTGCACTGCCTGGTAACCACCAGAGGGGACGAGCCTGTGGTTTTAGATAACGGCTCACTGGGTGACGGCTTGCAGCCACTCGCGGATCCACCCTTTGCGATTGGCGGCCACCTGATCGCTGCTGAAGGCGAGCGGCTTGGTTACGGTGATCATCTGCTCGAAGCCCTTGGGCAGCGGCGTGTCGATAACCGGATACATCCAGTTGCCGGTCGGGATTTCCTGCTGGAAGGCGGGGCTCACCATAAATTGCAGGAACTGGTCAGCCAGCTTCTCCTGTTTGGCGCTCTTCAGCTTGGCGGCCACTTCAACCTGACGGTAGTGACCCTCCTCGAAGGCGGCAGCCTGATACTGGGGCTTGCTCTCGGCAATCAGGTGATAGGCCGGAGAGGTGGTGTAGGAGAGCACCATGTCCGCTTCGCCATCGAGGAACATGCCATAAGCCTCTGACCACCCCTTGGTGACGGTGACCGTCTTTTTGGCAAGCTCGGCCCAGGCGGCAGGCGCCTTGTCGCCGTAGACAGACTTCATCCACAGCATCAGCCCCTGCCCCGGGGTGGAGGTGCGGGGATCCTGATAGATCACCTTGAGGTCGGGGCGCTCCACCAGCTCTTTCAGGCTCTTGGGCGGCTGCTTGAGTTTGTCCTTGTCATAGACGAAGGCGAAGTAGCCGTAGTCGTAGGGGACGAAGGTGTCATCCTGCCAGCCACCCGGCACCTTGATGCCATCCAGCTTGGCGGGATGGGGGGCGAACAGGCCGCTCTGCTTGGCTTCACTGATGAGGGCATCGTCGAGCCCCAGCACCAGATCGGCCTTGCTGTGGTTGCCCTCCAGCCGCAGTCGGTTGAGGATGGCGACCCCATCTTCGAGGGGAACCAGATTGAGGGTGCAGTTGCACTCTTTCTCGAAGGCCTGTTTGATCTTGGGCCCCGGACCCCACTCGGCAGTGAAGGAGCTGTAGGTGTAGACGGTGAGGGGGTCGGCGGCGAACACATTGGCCGACAGCAGGCCGGTGGTGATCAGCAGCAGGGTCTTCATGGGTGGCACTCCCTATTACTTGTTAATAACGAGGTGCCAGCGGGTGAGGGCGCAAAAAATGAGCGCCATGCCTCAAATTCCTCCGCCAGCATTATCTGGATCAGGTTCACGGGTATAATCTCAGCGGTAAACCGCACCCCGTTTGAGAAACGAACCGCATTGTATTAACGTTCTTTTGGGTAGACCAGCACAATTGTGCAATACCCATGAGATGACGCCCACCCAACAGAGGATGTTTGCGTGCTTACCAATACCAAGGAAAGGCGTGCCTTTGCGCGCATGGTCATCAATGCTCCGGTCACCGTCTATCAGCAGCAGCTGGAGCTGGAGGGGATCTGCCGGGATCTCAGTGCCAACGGCATGGGGATTGCGGTCTCTGAACACCAGCTCGACATCAATCAGCCCATCCGGATCAGTCTTGCCACCAACAACAACCTGTTGCCCCCCTTTGAAGCACATGCGCGTATTATACGGGTACTGGAGGAGGAGAGCGGGTTGCTGCTGGCGGTAGAGTTTCTGCCTCAGGGTTAATCCTCTCTCCCCATCGGCAGAGGGAGGGGATTACCCTTTCTCCTGAACCGGCTGCACGCTCAACTGCTTGCTATCGACCAGCGTTTTGCTGGTCGATGCTATTTGCCCCGCAGGCAAGGTGGCGGGGCCTGTGGGTTCGAGCAGCAGGTAGTTTTGCCCCTGCCAGTTGAGGGTCGCATCCCCCGGCTTGGCGGGCAGGTCAACAGCCAGCAGGGCATGGCCGGGGACGAACACCATGGCCTGTTTCAGCTCGGGAAAGAGCTGGGCCAGCATGGCGGCCATCAGGGTTACCTTGCTGTCGCAATCACCCCGGTTCTGTTCCAGTACCTGACGGGGCGGGAGGAAGCCCTTGCCCTGTCTTCCATTCAGGCTGTCGAGCTGCTGATAGGGGATGCTCTGGATAAAGGTGAGCATATGGGCCACGGTTTTCTGGCGCGCTTCTGTTTCGGTACTGCCCTGCTGTTTGAGCTGATCCGCCAGCGGAGCCAGCCCGCTGCGACTCTCCAGCGCGATGCGCACATGATCTTGCTTCACCGCCAGCTGCCCGTCGGGGGTGTTGAAGTACTGGAAGTAGTGTTTGGTCAGCCACGCCTGCTCCTCTTTGCTCCGCTTGGACTGCAGAAAGGCCATCGCCTCGCGTGCCTTGTCCTGATTGCGGCTTTTCAGATGCAGCTCCAGCGAGGGGCGGGAGAGGGTGAACTGCACCTCGGGGTAGTTCTGGCGCACCTTCCGCAGCAATACCTGCAATACCTCCTCCTGCATTCTGGCCGGGCGATAGGCGATGAGAGGCGGTAACTTGCCCTGTTCGAGCCGGTAGGTGAGCTGTTGGGATTTGCCTTCGCTATCCTGCCAGCCGACGCTGATCTGGCCGAGGCTGTTGTTGAAGCTGGTTTGGCTGGCCCCCGCAGGCAGGGCAAGCAGCAGGGCACAGAGCAGAGGAATTGCCGTCGGTCTCTTCATCATCCTTTCCTGTGGCACGGGCCAGTTCCGGTGGCCCAAATTGGGAAGCGTAGCGGACGGTAAAACAGGGAGCCGAAGCTCCCTGTTGATTCTACTCGTTTTTTTGCAACTGGCGCGTTAAATCCAGCTCGGCTGCTTCGCCTCAAAGGCGCTGATGGCGGCCTCGTGCTGCAGGGTCAGACCGATGGCATCCAAGCCGTTGAGCAGACAGTAACGGCGGAATTCATCGATCTCGAAACCGAAGCTGAGGCTAGCTGCGCGCACCTTATTCGCTTCCAGATCCACCTCGATCTCGATGCCCGGCTGGGCGGCCACCAGCTGGAACAGGGCATCGACCTCCTCCTCCTTCAGGCGCACCGGCACCATGCCATTGTTGATGGCGTTGCCGTAGAAGATGTCGGCAAAGCTCGGCGCTATGATGGTCTTGAAGCCGTAGTCGGCCAGCGCCCAGGGGGCGTGCTCGCGACTAGACCCGCAGCCGAAGTTCTCGCGAGCCAGCAGGATGCTGGCACCGGCGAATTGCGGTTGGTTGAGCACGAACTCGAGGTTCGGCTGCTGGCCGGCATCGTCGAGGAAGCGCCAGTCGTGGAACAGGTGCTTGCCGAAACCGATGCGGTTGACCTTCTGCAAAAACTGTTTGGGAATGATGGCGTCGGTGTCGACGTTGGCGCTGTCGAGGGGGACGACGATCCCTTTATGCTGTTTGAATCCTGTCATCGAAATGTCCTCTTACAGTGCGCGAATGTCGGCGAAGCGGCCGGTGACGGCGGCAGCGGCGGCCATGGCCGGGCTCACCAGATGGGTGCGGCCGGCGCGGCCCTGACGCCCTTCGAAGTTGCGGTTGCTGGTGGAGGCGCAGCGCTCCCCCGGTTGCAGTCGGTCGTTGTTCATGGCCAGACACATGGAGCAGCCGGGCAGGCGCCACTCAAAGCCAGCCTCGATGAAGATCTTGTCCAGACCCTCGGCTTCGGCCTGCGCCTTCACCTGCTCTGAGCCAGGCACCACCAGCGCCTGCACGCCAGCGGCGACCTTGCGACCGCGGGCGATGGCGGCGGCGGCGCGCAGATCCTCGATGCGGCTGTTGGTGCACGAGCCGATGAACACCTTGTCGATGGCGACGTCGGAGAGCTTCTGGCCCGGTTGCAAGTCCATGTAGGCCAGAGCCTTGCGGGCGGACTGCTGCTCCATCAGATCGCTAAAGGATTCCGGTGCCGGAATGGGTTCATTAACGGCAATCACCTGCCCCGGATTGGTACCCCAGGTGACCTGCGGGGCGATGTCGGCGGCGTCCAGCACCACTTCGGCATCGAAGTGGGCACCTTCATCGCTCTTGAGGCTCTGCCAGTAGGCGATGGCCTGCTCCAGTACCTCGCCCTTGGGGGCAAACTCCTTGCCACGAATGTAGTCGATGGTGGTCTGGTCGGGGGCGATCATGCCGGCCTTGGCGCCGAGCTCGATGGCCATGTTGCACACCGTCATCCGCCCTTCCATGGAGAGGTTCGCAATGGCATCGCCAGCGAACTCCACCACGTAGCCGGTACCACCGGCGTGGCCGACCTTGCCGATAATGGCCAGTACCACGTCTTTGGCGCTGATGCCCTCGGCCAGCTTGCCATTGACCGAAATGCGCATGGTCTTGGCGCGGCCCTGTTTCAGGGTCTGGGTCGCCATCACATGTTCCACTTCGGAGGTGCCGATACCGAACGCCAGCGAACCGAAGGCGCCGTGGGTGGCAGTGTGGGAGTCACCGCAGACGATGGTGGTGCCGGGCAAAGTGATGCCGAGCTCGGGGCCCATCACATGGACGATCCCCTGATATTTGTGGTTGAGATCGTAGAGGCGAACCCCGAACTCTTTGCAGTTATCGGCCAGCGTCTCCATCTGGATGCGGGCCATCTCGCCGGAGGCGGCGATGTCCTTGGTGGTGGTGGAGACGTTGTGATCCATGGTGGCCCAGGTCAGATCCGGGCGGCGCAGCTGGCGATTCATGGCGCGCAGGCCGTCGAATGCCTGCGGGCTGGTCACTTCATGCACCAGATGGCGGTCGATGTAGATGAGGGGGGTCTCCTCCTCCACTTCCCGTACCACGTGGGCGTCGAATACTTTCTGATAGAGGGTCTTGGCCATTGCTTCTCTCTTCCTTGTTCTCTGTTATGTGGCTCAGATCCGGGCGGCGATCTGGCTACCCATCTCGGACGTGCTCTGCACCGGATGGCGGGCGCTGGCCTGATGCAGGTCGGCGGTGAAGTAACCCTCGGCCAGGGTCTGGGCCACGGCCTGCTCAATGGCCTGGGCGGCAGCCTCTTGGCCTAGGCTGCAACGCAGCATCAGGGCGGCGGAGAGGATCTGGGCAATGGGATTCGCAATACCCTTGCCGGCGATATCCGGGGCCGAACCACCGGCCGGTTCGAACAGGCCGAAACCCGATTCGTTGAGGCTGGCGGAGGGGAGCAGCCCCATGGAGCCAGTGATCATGGCACACTCGTCGGAGAGAATGTCGCCAAACAGGTTGGAGCAGAGCAGCACATCGAACTGGGATGGATCCTTGATGAGCTGCATAGTGGCGTTGTCGATATACATATGGTTCAGTTCGACATCGGGATAATCCTTGGCAACTTGCGTCACCACCTCGCGCCACAGAATGGAAGAGGCGAGCACGTTGGCCTTGTCGATGGAGGTGACCTTGCCACGGCGCACACGCGCCGACTCAAAGGCAATCTTGGCGATGCGCTCAATCTCGAAGCGGTGATACACCTCTGTGTCGAACGCCTTCTCTTTCGCGCCTTCTCCCTCGCGCCCCTTGGGCTGGCCGAAGTAGATGCCGCCGGTCAGCTCGCGTACGCAGGCGATGTCAAAACCGCGATCCGAGATGTCGGCACGCAGCGGGGAGAACTGTTCCAGACCGGTGTAGATGCGGGCCGGGCGCAGGTTGCAGAACAGTTTGAAGTGGGCACGCAGGGGCAGCAGGGCACCACGCTCAGGCTGATCGTTGGGCGGCAGATGCTCCCATTTCGGGCCGCCCACCGAGCCAAACAGCACGGCATCGGCCGCTTCGCAGCCTTTGATCGTGCTTTGCGGCAGCGGGGTGCCGTGGTTGTCGATGGCGATGCCGCCCACGTCATGGTTATCATACTCGAAGGCGAGGCCGAACCTGGCCTGCACCTTCTCCAGCACCTTGACGGCTTCGGCCATCACTTCCGGGCCAATGCCGTCACCCGGCAATACTGCGATCCGATAACTGCTCATACACTCTCCATCCTGATATTGTCTTTGAGATCCCTCTGTCCGGTTTCCCCGACGCTGCGCGCGGTTGCCGGTTCAGACGTTCCCCGTCTTGATGTTGTCATTCCATGCCGTCTGTGTGGCAGCGAGTCCTGCTCAGACGGTTTCCGATTTGATGCTGTCATTCCATTCCGTCTGTTTGGTACCGAGCCCTGTTCAGACGGTTTCTGATTTGATGCTGTTATTGCGTTCCATCTGCTCGGCGACCTGATCGGCGCGCCAGATGCTGTTGATCACATGGAGCAGGGCGTGGGCCGAGGATTCGATGATGTCGGTGGCCAGTCCCATGCCGTGGAATTTGCGCCCTTTGTACTCGGCGACGATATCGACCTGACCGAGGGCATCTTCCCCTTCGCCCTTGCTCTTGAGGGCGTATTTGTCGATGCGGATCTCATAGCCGGTGATGCGGTTGATGCACTGGTAGACCGCATCCACCGGGCCATTGCCGGTGGCCGCTTCACAGATCAGATCCTGACCCACCTTCAATTTGACCGAGGCGGTGGCCAGTACCGAGCTGCCGCTCTGCACCCCGAGGTACTCCAGTTTGAAGTGCTCCGGCTCTTCGTGGATTTGGCTGAAGAAGGCCAGCGCTTCGAGGTCGTAGTCGAACACCTGACCCTTCTTGTCGGCCAGGGTCAGGAATTTGCCATAGAGGTGGTCGAGGTCGTAGCTGCTCTCGGCATAACCCATGGACTCCATCCGGTGCTTGATAACGTGGCGGCCGGAGCGGGAGGTCATGTTGAGGTTGTTCTGGGTCAGGCCGATGCTCTCGGGAGTGATGATTTCGTAGGTATTTTTCGCCTTGAGCACCCCATCCTGATGGATGCCGGAGCTGTGGGAGAAGGCGTTGGCCCCGACGATCGCCTTGTTGGGCTGCACCGGCATGTTGCAGAGCTGGCTGACCAGCGTGCTGGTGCGATGAATTTCGCTGTGGCGGATATTTGTTTGTACCCCGAGCAGGTCGGCGCGGGTTTTGAGGATCATCGCGACCTCTTCCAGCGAGCAGTTGCCCGCCCGCTCGCCGATGCCGTTGATGGTGCACTCGATCTGGCGGGCCCCCATCTGCACCGCGCCGATGGAGTTGGCCACCGAGAGCCCCAGATCATCGTGGCAGTGGACCGAGATGATCGCCTTGTCGATGTTGGGTACCCGGTTGAACAGGGTGTGGATGATGCCGGAGAACTCGGTTGGTACCGTGTAGCCCACGGTATCGGGGATATTGATGGTGCGGGCGCCAGCCTTGATGGCGGCCTCCACCATGCGGCAGAGATTATCGATCGGCGTGCGGCCCGCATCCTCGCAGGAGAACTCCACATCATCGGTGTAGCGCAGGGCGTGCTTGATGGCGCCGACCCCCATCTCCAGCACATCTTCGAAGCTCTTTTTCAGCTTGCTCTCCACATGGATGGAGGAGGTGGAGATAAAGGTGTGGATGCGAAACGCCTCGGCGACCCGCAAGGCTTCGCCGGCGGCGTCGATATCCTTGGGCAGGGCGCGGGCGAGGGCGCAGACCCGGCTGTTTTTGATGTGGCGGGCGATGGTCTGCACCGATTGAAAATCGCCGGGAGAAGAGACCGGGAAGCCCACCTCCATGACGTCGACACCGAGCCGCTCCAGTGCCTGGGCGATCTGCAGCTTCTCCTTGACTGTCAAACTGGCCGCCAGGGCCTGCTCACCATCACGCAAGGTGGTGTCGAATATGATGACCCGATCTGACATGTGACTTCCCTCTTCCTAAGTTCGGTAACGTGCATCCTGCGGCGGCATAAAAAAACCCGTGCAGGGTGCACGGGTTTTTGTAAATTCCGGCTATGCCTTAGCCCGGCTACAAGGATCCCGCGCGAGTTAACGCGATTAGGGAGATTAGTAGTAGCGGGGTGGCGATACGCATGACGTTGTTATTCCTTCCAGTCGATAACGCTTTTACCAATATCGAGATTTTTATGCTGTGTCAACACGGAAGGTCAGGGGCAATCTGCTGACGTATTTAATCGGATTGTAAAGGATTGCAAATTTCCTTGTCCCATATTCGGCCCATGACCGATTATCTGGTCATTCCTGCTGTGCTCTATTCTCTGCACAACCAGATCGACTTATCAGCATTGGCTGAATTATCTGAGGTGTTAAATGGAAAAACGTAGACCTGGTCGTCCGGTCGGACGTTCTGACATTCGTGACAAGTTGCTTGCTGCCGCCCGTGAGCGTTTTCTCAATACTCCCTATAGCAAGGTGACTACACGCGAAATCGCGGAGCTTGCTGGCTCCAATCTGGCAATGATCCACTACTACTT
Source organism: Aeromonas sp. FDAARGOS 1414 (assembly GCF_019047065.1). Classification (NCBI taxonomy): domain Bacteria; kingdom Pseudomonadati; phylum Pseudomonadota; class Gammaproteobacteria; order Aeromonadales; family Aeromonadaceae; genus Aeromonas; species Aeromonas sp. FDAARGOS 1414. The sequence continues at coordinate 4,452,992 of NZ_CP077210.1, forward strand.
CGGCAGTAAAGAGGGTCTTTACAAAGCGGTGCTGGGCGATGTCGCCGAGCCCCTCGACCATGCCTGGCAAGATGAACACAGCAATCACAGCCTCAACGAGCTGCTCAACACCTACTATCAGGTGATGGCGCCCAACAGCGAGCTGACCTCTGCCATCTCCAGCGCATTGTCGACCGAGAAGAGCCCGGGCCGGGATTTTGTGCTGAACCGCCTGCTGGAACGCCAGCTGCCGCAGTTCGATGCCCTGCTGGAAACAATGAAGTCCAACGGCGAGCTGGGTGACAATCTGGATCCCGACATGCTGAAGATCTCCTTCCTCAGCATGATGTGGCAGCCATTCGTGATGAAAGATCTCTACGAGCAGGTGTTTGGCCTGAAAGTGGATGAGCACTTCATGGCCCGTCTGGCGGACCACAACTGCCGTCTGATGGAGACCGGTCTGCGCGGCAGCCACTGATTTTGCCGCAACATCGAGATTAAAAAGGGCCATTCGGCCCTTTTTTCATAAATCTGTTATCCCTTGTTCAACGTAACGTCATCCCGCTTTCTTACTCTGCAAGCAGAATTCAGGGAAGGAGGGGATATGAACAAGATCCAGCAATGGGACCTGCAGGTGTGCCGGGTCTGCCTGCTTCACGGCTACAACCGGCAGCAGGCGAGGGTGAGTCGTCTCATTTCCCGTACCGGTGATGGCCCGCTTTACGTCGTGCTGGCCGCCCTGCTCTGGTGGCAGGGGGAAGCAGAGCGGGAGCTGGTGCGACTGGCGCTACTTGCCTTCGTCATCGAACTGCCCCTCTATCTGCTGCTGAAAAACAGCCTGAAACGGCAACGGCCGGTCGGCTTGCCGGTCTTTATCACCCCCTCCGATCGTTACAGCCTCCCCTCCGGCCACACCGCCGCCGCTTTTCTGATGGCCACCATACTGGCCACCGGCTTTCCGCTCTGGGCACCCCTGCTGTTTGGTTGGGCGGCGCTGGTGGGAGCATCCCGGCTGCTGCTCGGGGTACACTACCTGAGCGATCTGGTGGCCGGTGCCCTGCTGGGGGGCGGTTGCGCCGTGCTGGCGCTCGGCTGGAGCCACTCATGAGGATACTGTTCGGGGTGCAAGGCACCGGCAACGGTCATATCAGTCGCAGTCGCACCCTGGCGCGGGCGCTGCGCACGGCAGGGGTCGAGGTGGATTATCTCTTTAGCGGCCGCCCTGCCGACCGCTACTTCGACATGGAGGAGTTCGGCGCCTACCGCGCCTTTCCCGGCCTCACTTTTGTCAGCCACGAGGGGCGAGTTTCTCCGTGGCGCACCCTGCAGGCCGCCTCGCCGCTCACTTTCTGGCGGGATCTGCGGTCTCTCGATTGCAGCGAATACGATCTGGTGGTGAGCGATTTTGAGCCGCTGACCGCCCACGCCGCCCGCCGCTATGGCAAACCGAGCCTCACCGTCAGCCATCAGGCCAGCTTCAACTGGCCCATCCCGCGCTGGGGGGAGGATGGGGTCAGCCGCCAGCTGATGCGCCACTTTGCCCCGGTGGATCAGCCGCTCGGGCTGCACTGGTTTCACTTCGGCCACCCTTTGCTGCCGCCGGTGATCGACCCCATCACCGCTGCGCCGGATAACGGCGAGATCCTGGTCTATCTGCCGTTCGAGCAGACCGAGGCGATCGCTGCCCTGTTGTCGCGCTTTGGTCAGCAACGCTTCGTCTGCTTTCACCCCGCCATTCGCACCCCGAGCCAATGGCGCAACCTGCGCTTCGAGCCGCCGTCACGGCACGGGTTTATCGCCGTACTGGCCGGTTGTCGCGGCGTGATATCCAACGCGGGTTTCGAGCTGGGTTCCGAGGCGCTCACCCTCGGCAAGAAGCTGTTGGTCAAGCCCCTCGGCGGCCAGTTCGAGCAGCTGACCAATGGCAAGACTCTGGAGATGATGGGGCTGGCAACTCTGATGGATGTGCTCGATGCCAATCTGGTGCGTACCTGGCTCGACAGCGCCTCGCCGGGGGCTGTCTGTTACCCCGATGTAGCGGGGGAGCTGGCCCGCTGGTTGGCTGCGGGCGCTGACGAGAGCGTGGCCTCTCTGTCGCGGCGGCTCTGGGCGCGCACCCTGTTTCCGGAGGAGGTGAGTGATCGCCTGAGCGAGCTGGATGGGGGCGACTGTTTATCCAGTTGCTGGTTATCGCAAGTGAGCGTTGTTGACTAGACTGAAAGGCGATCCCACCAAGGAGAGGACGGAGCAAATGCGCTTTACCAATGAAAACGGCGAAGTCATGAACCTGGCTGACAATCTTACCCTGCACGAGTTGCTCGATATGGGTGTCAGCATTTCGGTCAGTGAAGAGACCGATCCGGATCAGCAGATCTGGTTGGCGGAGCCGGATCAGGAGAACTGAGTCATCATTCGGCATCAAGCCCACCGCTGAGCGGTGGGCTTTTTTGTGGCTGTTTTTCCCCTCAGCGGAATGATCCGCTGGCCATTCCCCGACTTCCTTCCCTTTTGTCTCATGGTCGCTGCGGCAAGTCATTGAATGTTAATAGCCGGTTGAAATGTATGACTGTTCTGGTCAGATAAAGCCGTGGACAAGCGTTATGAAGCGGGTTAAGTTGGTTTTTCACCCTATTTTCGGGTGAATGACGGAAAAATCCTTTTTTTCTACTGTCGACGGGGCTGAATTGGGCCGATCTGCATTCAGATAACAACAAGAAACGGATCGGGCCGTGCCGGGAAGCACGGCATCGTCGGCGGGATTCGCTAAACGGAGCAAAGCCTGGAGGGCTTTATCATGGAGATGTTATCAGGCGCCCAGATGGTGGTTAGAGCGCTGGAAGATCAGGGAGTTGAGCACGTCTTCGGCTACCCTGGTGGCTCAGTGCTCGACATCTATGACGCTCTCTTCGAAAACGGCAAGATGGAGCATGTCTTAGTGCGGCACGAGCAAGCCGCGGTTCACATGGCTGACGGTTACGCCCGTTCCACCGGCAAGGTGGGGACTGTGCTGGTAACGTCAGGCCCGGGAGCGACCAACTGCATTACCGGTATTGCCACCGCCTATATGGATTCCATTCCGCTGGTGATCCTCTCCGGCCAGGTGCCGACCAGCATGATCGGTGAGGATGCGTTCCAGGAGACCGACATGATCGGTATCTCCCGCCCGGTGGTGAAGCACAGCTTCCTGTGCAAGAAGGCGAGCGATATTCCCGAGGCCATCAAGAAGGCCTACTACATTGCCGCCAGCGGCCGCCCGGGGCCGGTGGTGGTGGATCTGCCCAAAGATGTGCAGAACCCGAAAGAAAAATTCCCCTACCAGTATCCCGAGACGGTCTCCCTGCGCTCCTACAACCCGACCAAGTCTGGCCATAAAGGGCAGATCAAGCGGGCAGCCAAGCTGCTGGTAGAAGCCCAGCGCCCGGTGATGTACGTGGGCGGTGGCGCCATCAACGCCAATGCGGACCATCTGGTGACCAAACTAGCGGAGCTGCTGAACCTGCCGGTGACCACCACCCTGATGGGGCTGGGGGCCTTCTCCGGCGTCCATCCGCAATTTATCGGCATGCTGGGGATGCACGGCACCTTCGAAGCCAACAAGACCATGCACAACGCGGATCTCATCTTCGCCGTCGGTGCCCGCTTCGATGACCGAGTCACCAACAACGTGGCCAAGTTCTGCCCCAATGCGACCGTGGTCCATATCGATATCGACCCCACCTCCATCTCCAAAACGGTGCAGGCCCATGTGCCCATCGTCGGCTCGGTGGAAACCGTGTTGGAGCAGATGCTGGAAGTGATCCGCGAGTGTGGCTTCGATAACGACAAGGAGGCGCTGGCGGACTGGTGGAGCCAGATCAACCAGTGGCGCTCCCGTCACTGTCTGGCCTACGAAAAGTCGGCCACCCAGATCAAGCCGCAACAGGTTATCGAGACCCTCTACAAGGTGACTCAGGGTCAGGCGTTCGTTGCCTCCGACGTGGGCCAGCACCAGATGTTTGCTGCCCTCTACTACCCGTTTGCCAAACCGCGCCAGTGGATCAACTCAGGGGGCCTCGGCACCATGGGCTTCGGTATTCCGGCCGCCATGGGGGCCCAGTTTGCCAACCCGGATGCGGTGGTCTGCTGCGTCACCGGTGACGGCTCGGTGCAGATGAACATTCAGGAGCTCTCTACCTGCATGCAGTACGGGGTGCCCATCAAGATCATCTCCATCAACAACCGTGCGCTGGGCATGGTCAAGCAGTGGCAGAAGATGTTCTACGGCGGTCGTCACAGCCACTCTTACATGGAGTCCCTGCCAGACTTCGTCAAACTGGCGGAAGCCTACGGCCACGTCGGTATCGCGGTGAGCGATCCGGCGGAGCTGGAGAGCGCCATGGAGAAGGCCTTCGCCATGAAGGATCGGCTGGTGTTCATGGATATCTCGGTCGACCCGGATGAGCACGTCTATCCGATGCAGATCAAGTTTGGTGCCATGGACGAGATGTGGCTGAGCAAGACGGAGAGAACCTGACGATGGAACATATTATTTCGGTCGTACCCAAGGAGCTCATGTTTGGTTCCATCAAGGACGAGATGTGGCTGAGCAAGGCGGGGGAAATATCATGAGACATATAATTTCCGTTCTGCTGGAGAACGAATCCGGCGCCCTGAGCCGCGTGGTGGGCCTCTTCTCCCAGCGCGGTTACAACATCGAGACCCTGACGGTCGCGCCGACCGAGGATCCTACCCTGTCGCGGATGACCATAGTCACCATGGGTGACGAGCGGGTGTTGGAGCAGATCCAGAAGCAGCTGCACAAGCTGGTGGATGTGCTCAAGGTGTGTGACTTGAGCGAAGGGGAGCATATCGAGCGGGAGATCGCGCTGGTCAAGGCGCGCGCTGCCGGTGGGGCTCGTGACGAGCTGAAACGGCTGGCGGATATCTTCCGCGGTCAGATCGTCGATGTTACCCCCGAGCAGTACACGGTGCAGCTGGTAGGGACCAGCGAGAAGCTGGATGCCTTTATCAAGACTGCCGCCCAGACCAACGAGATCATCGAAGTGGTGCGCTCCGGTGTCTGCGGCATCTCGCGGGCGGACAAGGCGCTGCGGCCCTGATGGTTGGCGGGACAGCTGATGACGTGTCAGCTGCCGCAGAGTGAAAGAAAAGAGGGCTCTGCGGAGCCCTTTTTGTTTGGTTTTACTTTGCTTTATGAGGATAGGGGTGATGTTCGGTATTCATGATCTTGCACTGTTTATGGTCTCGGGGTTGCTGCTCAATATCATGCCGGGGCCGGACTCCCTGCTGGTCATGCTGCGCAGCGGCTCGCAAGGGTGGCGTGCCGGTTCGGTCGCGACCCTTGGCATCGGCACCGGTGTCATGGTGCATGTGCTGGCGGCGGCGCTGGGTCTGTCGGCTCTGCTCAGTGCGTCGGCCGAGCTGTTTGCCCTCATCAAGCTGGCTGGGGCCATCTACCTCATCTATCTGGGGTTCTCCCTGCTGCGCCAGCAAGCAACGAGTTCAATGGAGAGAGGAGCCACGTTATCCGCCCTCTCCTATGGCCAGATTTACCGGCAGGGGGTGCTGACCAATGTGCTCAACCCCAAGGTAGCGCTCTTTTTCCTCGCCTTCGTGCCCCAGTTCATCGCACCGGATGCCCCCGACAAGGCGTTCGCCTTTATCCTGCTCGGCTGCATCTTCAACCTGGGCGGTATCATCTGGTGTCACCTGTTGGTCTTTACCACCGTCTATGCCAGCCATAGGGTTCGCTTGTCACAGCGTCTTGGTCGCTGGCTCAACCGGGGCATTGGCACCCTGTTTGTCGGGCTCGGGATCAAGCTCGCCAGTGACTAGCGCGCGGCTTTCTGACCTGAGGCAGATTATCGTGCGCCGCGCTGTGCTATGGTCGGCAGTCAGCTGCGGGGCCAGCCCCGCTCTCTCTTTTTCAGGTCAGCCCCACTGGCCGCAGCAGCGAGATCCCTTGCCCAGATGAACATCGCCCGGCTCAAGAACTTTACCGAGATTGTGAAGAACAACTTCAACATTTCGGCGACGGCGGAGAAGCTTTACACCTCCCAGCCAACCCTCAGCAAGCAGATGAAGATGCTGGAAGATGAGCTGGGGCTCGCCCTCTTTACCCGCAAGGGGAAAAATTTGGTCGGCTTGACCAGCGCAGGCGAGCAGGTGATGGAGCTGGCCAAGGGGGTAGTGGCGCAGGTGGAGCAGATCAACCAGCTGTCGCTGGGAGAGCAACTGGCCACCAGCGGGGTGCTGCGTATCGCCACCACCCACACCCAGGCGCGCTACAAGCTGCCAGCGGTGATCACCGAGTTCAGCCGTCGTTATCCCGATGTGGCGATCCAGCTCCATCAGGGAGCACCAGCCCAATTGGCCCAGATGGTGCAAAGCGGCGATGTGGATATGGCGATCGCCACCGAGTCCATGTATCTGTTCGACGAGCTGGCCGCGGTACCCTGCTATCGTTGGGGGCGCAGTGTGGTGGTGCCCCACGGTCATCCGTTGATCGACTGCCAGCCGCTGTCGATGGCCGATCTGGCCCGCTATCCCCTCATCACCTATGTGTTCGGCTTTACCGGCCGCTCCAAGATGGATAAGGCCTTCAGCCGCCATGGCCTCTCGCCGAAAACCGTGCTGACCGCCACCGACACCGATGTGATCAAGCACTACGTCCGGCTCGGGATGGGGGTCGGGGTGATTGCCAGCGTGGCCTTCGACGAGGGGGACAGGGAGGATCTGGTGAGTCTCAACATCGACCACCTGATCGCCTCGAGCGCGACCCACATCTGCCTGCGCAAGCATGCCCATCTACGTGACTACATGTACGACTTTATCCACCTCTACGCCCCCCATATCAGCCGGGAGACGGTACAGCTGCACCTTATTAACCAGCCGCCGACTGCCAATATGGCGGATTTGCCGTGGCTCTAGCCGCGGGATGTCTGCCGCGTACAGAGCAAAAATACAGAGATAAAAAAAGAGAGGCCTTGGCCTCTCTTCTGGTTTTATCGATATGCGGGATTAAGCGCTGCGGGTCGCCAGATTGATAAAGATCTGGGCTCCGACCAGCAGGCAATCGTCATCGAGGTAGTAGGGATTCGCATGCAGGTAGTTGCAGATCCCCTTGGCCTGACAGCCGCTGCCGAGGAAGAACATGGCCCCCTTGCGACCACGGCAGGCGTTGACCATGTAGCTGAAATCTTCGCTGCCGGTCATCGGCTGACCCTGAGCGTTGATCCCCTCGGAGGGCAATACGTCGGCGGCAGCTTGCAGCAGACGGGCGCAGGCATCGGCGTGGTTCTCGACCGCCGGATACCCGGCATAGACCATCTTGGTCTTGAAGCCGCGCAGTTCGCTCTGAGCCACGATCTCCTTGAAGCTGTTCTTCAGGATCTGGTCGGTCTCGGCATCCATGGCACGGATGGTACCGCGCGCCTGCACATGGTCGGCGATGGCGTTGGGGATGGTGCCGCCGTTGATCATGCCGCAGCCGAATACCGCCGGGCTGAACGGACTGGTGCGCTTGGCAACGATGTAGTCCATATCCTCGATGATCCGCACCGCTTCGCGGATGGCATCCAGCCCCTTGTGGGGGGTCGAGCCGTGGGCGGAGATGCCGTGCACATCCAGCGTCCAGGCGGAGCCCCAGGAGGACATGACACCGTGGTTGAACTTGATGGTGCCGGTCTCCATGGCGCCGTCGTTATGGAGGGCATAGACCTCGTCCACCCCCTTCATGCAGCCCAGTTCGACCATCTTCTCGGCGCCCGGCACCCGCATATCCTCTTCCGCCATCTGGAAGATAAAGCGGACGTTGTACAGCAGGCGATCGCGGTTGGCGGCCAGAAACTTGGCCGCGGTCAGGGCGATCGCCATATGGGAGTCGTGACCACAGTTGTGAGCCATTCCCTCGTGGGTCGACTTGAACGCAACGTCGCTCATGTCGTGCATCTCGAGGCCATCCATGTCGGCACGGAAGGCGATGGTCGGCAGTACAGGATCAACCACCAGATCGCCGTGAAAACCGGTGAAGCCCGGGTAGTCGGTGAGACGGTAGCCAAAGCTTGCCATCAGCTCGCGGCAGTAGGCTGAGGTCTTGAACTCGACGCCGGAGGCCTCCGGAATGGTGTGTAGGTGGTGGCGCACTTCCTGACTGAAGTCGCGCAGGGCCAGCAGGGCCGGTTCAATGTGAATGTTGTTCATCAGATGATCCCTTGAATGGAGAAGCCGAGTTGGGCCACCAGCGAGGCGCCGAAGAAGCAGCAGGTGGAGACGATCATGAAGATCAGGATCACTTTCCAGGACATCTTCTTCAGCTCTTCCAGCTGACCGCCCACCGAGAGACCGGCAAAAGCCAGCAGCGGTACGCAGCAGGAGAGGAAGGAGATCTTGGCAACTGCGTCGATAAAGAGACCGCGCACCGGGGTTTCCGGCAGGCAGATGAGAATGCCGATGATGGTGGCATAGGCAAATGCCGGCAGGGAGGAGGGCAGATAGCGCTTGGCAATCAGCGAAGCGAACACCACCAGCGACATGGCGACGAAGCTGTCACCCATAAGCCAGAGCGGAGTGCCGGTGGTCAGGGTCTGGGTAAACATAGCCAGCAGGATCGCCAGAAAGACGAACCGCATATCCATTACGATGCTTTTCATGCTTTCTCTCCTTTGGCAGTCAGGGCATAGATTTTTTCAGCGAGCGGCAGACCCAGATAGGTAAGGGAGAGGGCGCCGAGGGCAGACGAGAGCAGGTTCGAGGCTGCCGCGATACTCAGCACCTGCTGAGCCAGCGCTTCGTCGAGACCGTTGATCAGGGCGCCGGAGGCGGCACTCAGCATGGAGCCTGAGCCCACGCCGGAGCCGGCAGCCAGCGCCAGCGGGTGCAGGCCGGTGAGCGGGGCGATACTGCCCAGTACGCTGAACCAGAGGGTGCCGATAACGGAGCCGCACAGGTAGATAGCCAGCACGCCGATGTACTCCTGAGAGCCGGTGCCGAACTTGCCCTGAATTACCGCGACTGACGGCTCACGGCTGATGGAGGAGCAGGCCCCGATGGCGCGGCGGCCAAAGCCGAACTTCACCGCCAGCGGGATGGCGATCAGGATCGGCAGCAGGTTGCCAATCTCCTGCAGGAACAGCGGTACGCCGACGCTCAGGATCATCTTCAGGTTGGGGATGATCATCCCCGCGTACTGGGTACCCAGGATCAGCAGGCTGAAGCCCACCATCTTGCCGCAGAAGCCCTCTTCTTTCTCGGTGAAGAGACTCTTCCAGCCGGGGATGCGATCCTTGACCGGCTTGGCGGAGACAATCATGCCGATGATGACGGCAAAGAGCATCGGCAGGATCGGAATGATGGCGATGCCTATCTTGATCTCCTGCTTGCCTATCAGGTACTGGGCCACAAAGATCAGCATGGCGGTTGCCAATATGCTGACCGTGACCGTCTTGAGGGGGCTGGTTTGCTGCATAGTCTTTTCTCTTGTTATTCCCATGTGTGGCCATCGTCAGGATTGTCCAGACCGATGATGTGGGCATCATAGGGAGCTAAGAGGGGCAGGTATGTGACCTTCATCAAGCTGGCCATATGGCATTTTTTCATGGGGTATGCCCTTTAACCCTCTGGATACCAAGGGTTAAAGGCCGTTAACAGAACGTCAGCATTGGCAGGACAAGATAAGCAAACAGGAGGGAAATGGTGACACCGCCCCGCAGGGCGGTGACGCGGATCAGACGGGCGTTTTGAGCCGTGCACTGCGCAGCAGCAGGGGAAGCTGGTAGAGCACCAGAGCGCCGAGCACCAGTCCGGCACCGGCCAGTTTGGCGCCGCCGAGGGGTTCGCTATAGAAGAGGGTGCTCAGCAGCAGAGTCCAGACCGGTTCCAGCAGCATCATCAGGGCGGCATGGGCGGTAGTCATCTTGCTCAGGGCGTGGGTGAGCAGCCAGTAGCGCAATGTGGTGGCGATCAAGACGCTCGCCGCAAACCAGCCCCAGATGCCGTGGCTGACTCCAGCCTCGGGCCACTGCTCGGTCAGCAGGGAGAGCAGGGTGCCGAGCAGGCCGGTCATCGCCAGCTGGATGCAGGTGAGCCAGGTGGGGGCGATGGATTGAGCGAAGTGGCGATGAACGGCAAGCTGGATGCCGAGGGTGGTGGCCGCCGCCAGAAACCAGAACAGCGAGAGCGACACGCCCCAGTGGGTGCTGCTGGAGAGCAGCAGCAAACCGGCGATGGCGATGGGCAGGGTGAGCCAGTAGTGGCGGCCGGGTTTGGCCCGAAAGGCGGCCCAGGCGGCCAGCGGGGCCATCAGGGTGGCGACGCTCATGATAAAGGCGCCGCTGCCGAGCGCATCGCTCTGGCTGATGGCGGTGACCCACAGCAACAGGCTGGCGCCAAGCAGGGTGCCACAACCGGCGGCGCGCACCATCTGGGCTCGGCTCGGCGGTGGCTCGCGCAGCCAGGCCAGGGGGAGCAAAAGCAGGGCGGCCAGCAGAAAGCGGCTGCCGATAAAGGCGGCGGGCGGCAGTTCGCGGATCGCCTCTTTCGAGAAGAGCCAGCCGGCGGCGGCCAGCAGGGTGACCAGTACCATCAGCAGCAGGGGCGTGCGGTTCATAGCGCTTGTAGTGGGGAAGTGGGAAGGGGAGCATAAAGAAAGGCGCCGGGTATTGCTACCTGGCGCCTTTCGCATCTGCCTTGAACCGCCGTCGCGGCTCGCGGCCAGCAATCAGTTCATGCCGTAACGCTTGAGCTTCTTGCGCAGGGTGCCACGGTTGATACCCATCATCACGGCAGCGCGAGTCTGGTTACCACGGGTGTACTGCATGATCACGTCCAGCATCGGCGCTTCGACTTCGGAGAGAACCATATCGTACAGATCAATCACTTCCTGACCGTTCAACTGGGCCAGGTAGTTACGCAGGGCCTGTTGCACAGAGTCACGCAGGGGGCGCTGGGTCGGCTCGGCAGCGTGATTGTGAGTAGTTGTTACCAATGCATCAGAAGTCAGGGTTTGTTCGAACATATTCGGTCGGCTCTTTAGTTATCTTGTTAACCTAATCCATCGAAATACGCTTCGAGTGCCTCAAGTTGCGCGTCTGCGCAATCCAGGGCATTGAAGTGCTTACGGAATTCTCGGCCCGTCTCTTCTTCATCCAGATACCAGCCCACGTGTTTACGGGCTATGCGCGCTCCCAGATATGCACCATAAAACCGGTGCAGGTTGGTTACATGCTCGTTCATCAGGGTGCGAACCTCTTCCCTCTCGGGAGGCGGCAGCTTGGTGCCCGTCTCAAGAAAATGACGGATTTCCCGGAAAATCCAGGGTCGTCCTTGCGCAGCTCGGCCGATCATCACGGCGTCGACACCGGTATAGTCGAGGACATACCGGGCTTTCTCCGGGCTGTTGATGTCACCATTGGCGACAACAGGAATCGATACGGCCTGCTTAATCGCCCTGATCGTGTCGTACTCCGCTTCGCCCTTGTAGAGGCAGGCACGGGTACGACCATGCACGGCAAGGGCCGCGATACCGCAATCTTCGGCGATTCGGGCGATCTCCACGCCATTGCGGTTATCCGGATCCCATCCTGTGCGGATCTTCAAGGTGACAGGCACCTCCACTGCATCCACCACGGCCCGGCAAATTGCTTTGACCTGATCGGGGGCACGCAGCAGGGCAGAACCTGCCAACTTCTTATTCACTTTTTTTGCCGGACATCCCATGTTGATGTCGACGATCTGTGCGCCCTGCTCCACGTTGTAGCGGGCAGCAAACGCCATCATCTCGGGGTCGGCTCCGGCAATCTGGACCGAACGCAATCCGCCTTCTGCAGAGTGATCCATCCTCATCCGGGTTTTCTGGGTATCCCAGACATCCGGGTTGGCCAGCAGCATCTCGGAAACGGCCATGCCAGCCCCCAATCGCAAACAAAGTTCACGGAATGGTCGGTCAGTTACACCGGCCATGGGAGCCACAATCAAGGGAGTTTCAAGCGTGTGGGGACCTATCTGCATTCCACGGTTACCATCGGCTTAGGGCGGCGTATATTACGCATTTTTTAGGCAGGAGAAAAGGTTAGTATTTGAGCGTCAGCCATTTTTTTCTGAAAAAAACGTCGCGCCAAGGCTTGCAAATTCTGGAGTTATTGAAAAACGGCCAGATTGCCGGAGACTGATCGCTGTACCATTCGGGTCGGACGCCTGCATAATTGTCAGTCCACTTGCAGGCCCGCTTTGCGTTATGATGGCGGGCTTAAGTCGAGCAAATGCTCCAAACATTTATGCAACAAAAGCGGATTGGGGATCTATGACGTCAAGGTTCATTAAATCACTCTGGCCGTGTCTGCTGGGGGCCGTGCTGGGGTCGGCGCAGGCGCAAACCATCAGTTTCGGCGAAGCCTGGACCCGGGTCATCCAGCAGGATGAAGGGCTGGCTGCCGAGCAGGCCGGGGTCGATCGGGCCAAGCAGTTGCGCGAGGCGGCCAAGGACATGTATCTGCCCAAGGTGGATCTGGGGGCCAGCTATACCCATCTTGATCAGCCGATTGAACTTGATGCCCTCGATCTCAATCCGCTGGCCAAGCAGAAAGATCTGATCCTGGCACTCGGCAGCCTGTTCGGGGTCGGGGCCAACGCATTTGTCACCCCCCTGACCAAACAGAATGTGGTGACCAGCTCGGTCAAGATGCTCTGGCCGCTGTTTGCCGGTGGTCGCATCGATGCGGCGCAGGAGATCCGCCAAGCGCAGGTGAGCGAGGCGCAGCAGCTGCTGGTGCTCAAGCAGCAATCCACCTTCGAGAGCCTCTCCCAGACCTATTTCGGCGTGGTGCTGGCTGCTCAGGTGGTGCAGACCAAACAGGAGATCGAAGAGGGGCTGGCCCACCATCTGGATCACGCCAAGAAGCTCGAAGCGCAGGGCCAGATCGCCAGGGTGGAGCGCCTCTCCGCCCAGTCGGCCTATGACAGAGCGCGCATCGATACCCAGAAGGCGCGTCGCAGCCTCGAGATCGCCGAGCTGGCCCTCGGCCGCATGCTGAAGTTGCCAAATGCCCAGCCGGGCAGCGGCCTGTTCGTCAACAAGGATCTGCCGCGCCTCGAGGGGTTGGTGAGCCAGACCCTGGAGGTGCACCCCGGTCTCAAGTTGCTCAGTGCCAAGAAGGAGCAGGCCAAGGGGATGATCCGGGTCGAGCAGGGCAAATATGCCCCCGAGGTGTTCCTGTTCGGTAACTACAACCTCTATGAAGATGATTCGATAGCTTCCAAGACCGCGCCGGACTGGCTGGTGGGGGTGGGTGTCAGCATGCCGTTGGTGAGCCGCGATGGCCGCTCCGAGACGGTGCAGGCAGCCAAGAGTGCCGAGCTGCAAGTCAATCTGCTGCAGGCCAAGACCCGTCAGGATCTGGAGTTGCTGGTAGAGAAGACCTGGCGCGAAGCGGCGCAGGGGCTGGAGGAGTATCAATCCCTCTCTTCCACTCAGGCGTTGGCAGAGGAGAACGTGCTACTGCGGGACAAGGCCTTCGGGCAAGGACTTTCTACCTCCCTTGATGTGGTGGATGCCCAAAACCAGCTGGCGGGGGTGAAGACCCAGCGCGCAGCGGCGGCCTATCAATATGTGGTGTCGCTGGCCCGTCTGCTGGCGCTCTCCGGCCAGATGAACAGTTTCAATCAATATCAGCATGGTCAGGTGATCGAGGTGAACTCATGATCCCGGTCCTGTCTGTTCCTTTTTTCATGTCTTTTCCGACCGTCAAGGGTCGCCCGTTTGTCGAGGTGAAGTGATGAGCCATCCCCCCATCAAAAAGAAGATGAGCCAGGGTAAACCGCTGTTGTTGCCATTGGCGCTGGTGATCCTGGTGGTGTGGCTCGGCTGGCGCTTCTGGCTGGCCTATCAACCGGAGCCGGTGCATCTGCAAGGGCAGATTGAAGCGCAGCAGTACTCGGTCTCCTCCAAGGTACCGGGTCGCATCGACGAGGTGCTGGTGAAAAAAGGCGATCAGCTGACCAAGGATCAACTGGTCTTTACCCTGGCGAGCCCCGAGATTGAAGCCAAGTTGAGCCAGGCCAAGGCCGGTGAGGCCGCTGCGGGTGCGCTGGCGCAAGAGGCGGAGAAAGGGGCCAGAGCCCAACAGATCGCTGCCGCCAAGGATCAGTGGCAAAAAGCCAAGGCTGCCGCCCAGCTGCGTGGCAAGACCTATGAGCGGGTGGCCAGTCTGCATCGCGACGGCGTAATGCCGCTGCAAAAACGCGATGAGGCCTGGACCGCGTGGCAAGCTGCACGCTACAGCGAAGGGATGGCGTGGCAACAGTACCAGATGGCGTTGGAAGGGGCGCGGGAAGAGACCAAGATCGCCGCTCGCGAGAAGGCCAAGATGGCGGCGGGTTCTGTTGCCGAGGTTGAGGCCTATCTGGCCGACACCCGCATCACCAGCCCCCACAATGGTGAAGTGAGTCAGGTACTGCTGCGTAGCGGCGAGCTGGCGCCACAAGGCTTCCCGGTGGTGACCCTGCTCGACATGAGCGATGCCTGGGCCCAGTTCCACGTTCGCGAGGATCTGCTGCCCCGCTTCCCGGTCGGTACCGAGTTTGATGCCCGCATCCCGGGCCTTGGCGATCAGACCGTGCGCTTCAAGGTGACCCATGTGGCCGTGATGGGGGATTTCGCCACCTGGCGTGCCACCGATACCCGTCAGGGCTTCGACATGAAGAGCTTCCAGGTGGAGGCTCGCCCGCTGCAACCGGTTGAGGGGTTGCGGGTTGGCATGAGTGTGCTGGTTGAACTCTGATGGGACGTGAATTTCGGCTGCTGTGGCAGGATCCCTTCAGTCGTGCCCTGATGAGCTGGGTGCCGCTGCTGCTGATGGGGATCCTCTGCTGGATCTTCTCGGCAGGGCTGGCCCGCGACCTCAAGGTAGGGCTGGTGGATCTCGACCACAGCGTGCTCTCGCGCCAGCTCGCTTTCTCGCTGGATGGCTCGGCCGGGCTCAAGGTGGCGCAACAGTTTGACTCCATCGATGCCGGTGCCCGAGCCCTGCGCGGTGGCGATATCTATGCGCTGGTGGTGATCCCCAACCATCTGGAGCGGGATGCCCGTCAGGGCACCCAGCCGCAGGTGACGGTGTTCAACAACGGCCAGTTTATCCTCATCGCCAAGCTGGTCAACTCGGCGCTGGCGCAGGTGGTAGGCACCCTTAACGGTCAGGTCGGCGTGCTGGAGGCGATGGCCGATGGCAAGGCGCTGCCCGGCGCTCTCGGGCAGTCGGTGCCCATCAGCAGTCAGGTGACTGCGCTCTATAACCTCAACTCCAGCTACGCCCAATTTCTGTTGAGTGCCATTCTGCCCGCGGTGTGGCAGATCCTGGTGGTGCTGTTCGGCCTCAATGCGCTGGCCCGTACCGATCGGCTGGGGCTGGACTGGACCACGTGCGGTGTCTGGTTCGGCCTCTGGCGCACCCTGCTGCCCCACGTGCTGATTGGCTGGGGGTGGGGGATTGTCTGGACGCTGCTGCTGTTCAAGGGCTTCTCCTATCCCATGCACGGTAGCTGGTTGGTATTGCTGGTGGGGCTGGGGCTCGCCTCGGCCGCCTGCGTCACCATGGGGGCTTTTTTCTACGGCATTATCCGGGATCCGGCCCGCGCTCTGTCGCTGGCGGGGGCTTACACTGCGCCCGGTTTTGCCTTTATGGGAGTCACCTTTCCGGTGAGTGCCATGGGGGATTTCGCCCGCTTCTGGCGCAGCCTGCTGCCGGTCTCTCACTATGTCGAGCTGCAGATTGGTCAGAGCAACTACGGTCTGCCCCTCGCATCGGCGCTGCCGCAACTGGGGGCTCTGCTGCTGTTCCTGCTCCCCTTGCTGCTGGTGGTGCGCCGTTACAAGCAGCAGGCCGAGCTGGCACGTCAATCAGCCGCAGTGGCAGTCGCTGAAAAGGAGCCTGAGTGATGCTGGGATTTGTCGATCTGTTGCGCCTCGAGCTACGCACCCTGCTGGCGGATCGAGCCATCATGCTGACCCTGTTTGGCGGGGTGATCTTCTACTCGTTTCTCTATCCCCAGCCCTATCTGCATCAGCTGCCACGGGAAGAGGCGGTAGTGGTGGTCAACGACGATGGCAGTCAGTTGTCCCGTCAGCTGGAGTTTATGGCCGATGCCACGCCGCAGGTGAAGCTGGTTGCGCGGGCCAATTCGCTGGCCGAGGCGCGCCAGCTGATGATGGCCGGGGAGGCGAGCGGGATCCTGCACATCCCCAACCACTTCTATCGGGACCTGATGCTGGGCAAGAGCGTCACCCTGAGCTATGCCGGTGATGCCTCCTACTTTCTGGTCTACGGCACCATTGCCGAAGGACTGGCGCAGGCCGGTGGCACTCTCGCCGCGCAGGTGAAGGTGGCGCGGCTGCTGAGCCACGGCGAGGCGCTGCCACAAGCGGCCATGGGCTGGAATGCGGTGGCCCTCAACGTGGTGCCGGTGTTCAACCCCACCATGGGTTATGTGAACTACGTGGTGCCGGCGGTGTTCGTGCTGATCCTCCATCAGGTGTTGCTGATGGGGGCGGGGATCCTAGGGGCGACCCAGAACCAGCGCAGTTGTCGCGGTGAGCATGGTTACTGGCAAAGCGCGCCGGTGTTGCCGCTGCTGCTGGCCAGAACTCTTGTGCTGGCTGGGTTGTTCCTGCTGCCGGTGAGCTACTTCCTCGGCTTCTGCTTCGATCACTACAATATCGCTCGTCATGCAGATCCGGTGCAGCTTTGGCTGTTTGCCCTGCCGTTCCTGCTGGCCACATGTTGGTTCGGGATTGTGTTGGGTGCCCTCTTTACCCGGCGTGATCTGCCTACTCAGGTGGTTCTGATCTCCTCCCTGCCGCTGGTCTTTCTGGCGGGCTTTATCTGGCCACTGGAGCTGATCCCGGCCCCCCTCAACTGGCTGGCTCAGTGGGTGCCCACTATCCCAGCCATTGAGGGTTTTCTGCGCCTTAACCAGATGGGGGCCGACTTCGCCCAGGTTTCCCGTTACTGGTGGCAGCTGTGGGGACTGGCGCTGCTCTACGGCGTGCTGGCGTGCCTGTTGCTGCGCTGGCGGCAGCAGTCGTTGCCGGTTGCTCGCCCGTCAGTCGTGCAGGGTGAAACGACCGCCGGTTAAACGGGATAGGGCAAGCGCCCGAGAGATAGCGTGTGCGGTAAAGTGAAAACGGTCAGCCCTTGGGCTGACCGTTTTGTTATGTGGTGGGGTTAAGCGGTTTTACTGCTGCTTTAGCCACGCTGGAGCGTGGGATCCCCGATGGCGTAGATCTGCCCCACAGCAGTCTCATCCGCCAGCAGACGCAGCCCTTGGGCGGCCACATCGGCGCGGCGTACCAGTCCGTGTACCTCCTTGCCCTGACTCAGCTCGGCACGGCCGGTGGCGTCGCCATCCTGAAGGCCCGCCGGGCGCAGAATGATCCATGCGAGGGCGCTGGTCTGCAGCCAGCTCTCCGCCAGACTCTTGAGACGTACCTCGTGACCGAAGGCGGCGCGTGCCCGCTCCGGCAGATACTGCCAGCTGTCGCCACAGCCGAGGGAGGTGACCAGCAGCAGCCGTTTCAGGCCTGCCTGCTCCATGGCATCGATCACATGACGGTTGCCCTGATAGTCCACCGGCGCGGCCTGACGGAAGCTGCCCAGTGTAGATACGACCTGTGCATCTAACCCCGCCCGGGCACATGCCTGCTGCACCGCAGCCGGCTCCAGCGCATCCCCTTCGATCACCTCAACTCCCAGCGCACTCAGTTCGGTGGCCATCTCGGGGCTGCGTACCAGCGCAACGACCCGGTGACCCTGGCTCAGGGCGTGGTGAGTAAAGGCGCGGCCCAGCCCGCGGCTGGCTCCGAAAATCAGTGTGGTTGGCATAGATGAGCTCCCTTGGCAAAAGGGGCTAGCCTAGTGGCTTGTTCGTCTGCTGTAAATGAGAGTTGTTTCTATTTGTGAGTCAGCAAGGAGGAGAAGGTGCGAGCCGTCAGCGACTCGCACTCTTTGAGAAGCATCAGCCGTTGTAGTTGCCGATGCTGGGGCGACGGCTGGGGCCGCTCAGGTGGATATCCACCGGATTGAACGCCTTGATCGCCTCATAGCTGAAATCACCGATCGCCTGATGCAGGGTCTGTGGTGTGTGGTTGGTGATGATGATGACGCTCTTTGACAGGTTGCGACGGCGGCGCAGCAGGTGGCCGAGGAAGCTGGACTGGCTCTCCGCCATTTTGGCGCGGTTGGCTGATACCTCATCGATGATCAGCAGGTCCACCTCTTCCAGCGCGCGGCGGTACTGGTTGCGCTCGTCCTGATCGGGGATGACGTTGAAGAACAGTCGATCGACGATGGAGGCCCACTGCTGGAAGATCACCGATTTCTGGTGACGGGCGATCAGCTCATGCGCTACCGCTCCCGCCAGGGTCGACTTGCCGGTGCCGTAGTCGCCGTAGATCAGCATGCAGCCGCCACCGCTCTTCTCCCAGTGCTCGAAACCGCTGATAAAGTAACGGGCGGTTTCGATGGGGTATTGCAGCGCCGGATCTGTGGCATCCATCTTGTCAAATACCCAGTCGGGGTTGAGGTCGGCTTGGGCGATCAGCTTCTGGATCCGCTCCTGACGGGCCGCCTTCTGCAGCTCGCGCACCTCGGCGTTGGCCTTGGCGTCGTACTCCTTGCGCAGGGTCTCGTAGTCATACTGGCCGCCACCGGTCTCTTGTTGCAGGCGACGAATGCGCTCCAGCAGGCCACCCACATGGCGGCTCAATTCCGGGTCGTGAATGCGGTGATCCTGCTTGGCCTTGGCGATCTTCTGGCGCTTGGCTTCGATCTCTTCCAGCTCCTGGCGCAGGGGATCTTGCGGGTCAGTCATGGAATGCTCCTTCTGCTCGATCAGGGATGGGTAGACAAGGGGTTGATTCTGCCTGCAGGCGGGGGCCGCTATCAATCATTATCCGGCTCCTGCTGCGCTGCGGGTTCTTGCGTCTGCTGTTGGGCCAGTCGCTTGGCCTCTTCAATCATCTGTTGGGCCCGTTTGCTGGGGCCCGACTCTGCCGGGGCCGGCGTCACCTGCTGGTAGCCCTGCACCTCCATCGGTTTGCGACGGGTATAGCGGCGGGTCTTGAGGGCGCGAATGAACTTGAGCATCCATTGATGCTGGGAGTCGAACACCTCGGGGCGCCCCAGCCAGTAGGCGATAAACTCCCCCAGATCTTCTTCGCTATAGCTGGCATCGATCACCCCGCACAGACGGGCGAGGGCGGGCAGCTCCTCGTCCGGTCGCCATTGCAGATGCATCTGGAAGGGGCGCTCCGGCAGCGGGCTGCGCAATTTCTGGGTCAGCAGTGGCAATTGGAACGGGCACTGATGGTAGTGCTCACTCTCGGGCTGAGCCTCGACCTGCAGCAGGCCCGCCTCCATCAGTTCATCGAACAGCTCGGTGAGCTGACGGGCATTGACCTGAAACGAGAAGCCGCAGGGATCACCCGGATCGACCACTGCCAGTGCCCGACCCAGCTCGGGATAGTTGAGCCGGGCCGCCTGATTTTCCAGCACCAGTCGGCGCAGCTGCAGGGTATAGAGGCTGCGAGCCGGATGGGACAATCTGGGGTGGGCAAGGGCACTGTATTCGGCTGGGGTCATGGTCTTCTTCACGAGCTGGAGTGGGGGGCATTATCCCCTATGGTGCTCTCCTGCACAATTCGTCACACTGCAAGTGAGTGCCCTGCATGGTCGGGTGGTGAAAATTGAGCGTACCGCGGAGCGTTGAGCAGGGAGAGCGGGATTATGTCGATAATCCAGCAGCTTGCACTATTTTGGTATGCAGATTAGCCAATCCGGCTATTTGTGACGCAAGGCACGCGGCATTTCTGCTGATTTAGACTAGTCTTATTACTTAAATAAACAATTGACTCATAAGGTTTTTGTCAACATGCCAAAACCCGGACTGCGGATCCTGGTGGTGGAAGACGAAGCAGTTTTTCGCCATTCGTTAGTGAGTTACCTCGCGCGGGACGGGGCAACGGTGTTTCAGGCTGAGGATGGAATTGAAGGGTTGTCAGCTGCAGCGATTTATCATCCCGACGTGGTACTGTGCGATCTCAATATGCCCAATATGGATGGCCGCGAGGTAATCGCCTGTCTCTCTGCGCGCTATCCCCATATTCCGGTTATCGTCATTTCGGCCCAGAGCTCCATGGAGGCGGTCGCCAGTGCCTTGCGTGCCGGTGCTCGGGACTACCTGCTCAAGCCCCTCGAGAACTTCGCACTGGTCGATCGCAGTATCGACCAGTGCCTGAATGGGAGTTCCACACGAGCTCAGCAGCTCGAATTGATGGCGCATATGGATTACTTCAGTGCGCATGATCGGGCTGCCAGCCGTTTGCTCGCCGGGCTGAAGCCACCGGGATTGCAGGAGTGGGGCCCCTGGCAGGTCACGTTCAAGGGGCTTGGGCACCTCTTCATTCCCGATACCTTCAAGGTGGAAGACAAGCTGCTGGTGCTGGTGATGGAGATGCCCATCATGGGGACGGATGCAGCATTTTGCGGGGCGCTGGTGCGCTCTCTGATGAACGTGCCCTATCGCCAGTTTCAGCAGAACGAGAGCCGTTTGCTGAGCCAACCGCACCGGTTGCTCGACTACCTAAACCATCAGTTGATGGAGTCCGGGTTGCGCCACGCTTTTGCCATGGCTGCTCTGCTGTTTGATCAGCACGATGGGCTGGTATTTGCCAATGCCGGGCTCACTTCCCCCCACTGGTTGATGCGCTCGGGTGGATTACCGCTTGGTCTGATGCGCAACAGCCACTACGCTCTGCACAAACGCAGCTGGCATGAACCATTCGATCTGCAGTTTCGCAGCGACAGCGGTAGTGCGCTCAATGTGCAGGTGCGTCATCACTGAGGCTGCTTGACTAGAGACCAAAACAGACAAGGCGCCCGATGGGCGCCCTGTCTGTTGTCTACAATCCTGACAGTTTAGACGGTGGCGGAGTGTAGTTTCTTCTCTTGAGCTTGCGGCTCTTTGGCCGGGCCTTCGGCACCGTGCATCCAGTAAACCAGACGATTAGCCATGGTCAGCAGCAACAGGGCGCTCAGCACCGCAGCCAGGGCGATGCCACCGAAGATGGCGATCGGGCCGGCTTCACCAACAATGGAGCCGATAAAGCCCGCAGCATAGTTGGCGATGGCGATAAAGCCCATCCAGGCACCCATCATGAGGGAAGCCAGACGCAGCGGAGCCAGCTTGGTCACCATGGAGAGGCCGATCGGGGAGAGGCAGAGCTCGCCCAGGGTGTGGAACAGGTAAGCACCAACCAGCCAGAACATGGAGGTCTTGACGGTGTTGTCACCACCCTGCTGCAGCACGGCACCCACCATGAACAGGAAGCCGATAGCCAAGAACAGCAGACCCATGGCGAATTTCACCGGAGAGTTCGGCTCTTTCTTGCCGAGCTTGATCCAGATGGCCGCAACGACCGGCGCCAGGGTGATAATGAAGAAGGGGTTCAGGGATTGGAACCAGGCGGTCGGCACTTCGAAGCTGCCGATCATGCGGTCGGTATACTCCTGGGTGTAGAGGTTCATCAGACCACCGGCCTGCTCGAAGCCGGCCCAGAAGATGATGGTGAACAGACCCAGTACCAGAATAACCTTGATGCGATCCACTTCCTGCTTGGTCAGCGGTGCTTTCTGCTCGGTAGTACGCAGGGCGGCTGCGCGCTGGGCGGCAGTGACGCGACCGATGTCACCCAGGAAACGCTGGGCCATGGTGGCCTGGATCACCAGAGAGAGCAGCATACCGATACCGGCGCCGACGAAAGCAGCTTGCCAGCCGTAGGCCGTAGCGGCAGCACCACAGATCACACCTGCCAGCAGGGAACCTAGGTTGATACCCATGTAGAAGATGGTGAAAGCACCATCACGGCGATGATCGCCCTCTTCATAGAGGTCACCCACCATGGTGGAGATGTTCGGTTTGAACAGGCCGTTACCCACGATCAGCAGCGCGAGGCCCGCGTAGAACATGGTGTTGACCATATCCGGGAACATGGCGTGGGGCAGTGCCAGAGTGAACTGACCTGCGGCCATCAGCACGGCACCGATCAGGATGGCGCGACGTTGACCCAGGAAGGTGTCAGCCAGCCAGCCGCCGATCAGCGGAGTGATATAAACCAGACCGGTATAGATACCGTAGAGTTTGAGGGCATCTGCCTGACTCCAGCCCAGACCGCCGTTGGCAGTCAGGTCGGTCAGATAGAGCACCAGTACGGCACGCATGCCGTAATAGGAGAATCTCTCCCACAGTTCGGTACTAAAGAGCAAAAAAAGCCCTTTAGGGTGACCTAAAAAGGTCCCTTTTGACGGGTTATTCATTGGAACTTCCACCTGTGTCTTATATTTTTTTGAGTTTTTTATGCAAGGGCGAGAAACACGCCTCAATCCTTATAGAGCATGTGTGAATAAATTACAACATTATGATTTGCTGAGAGTTTATTTACTCTTGATTGATTTTTTGTTGCAAAAATGAAAAAGGAGCATCGTTTGATGCCCCTTAAATACGTCTATAAAAAACAGATTTATCAGCGATTACAACTGCTTGACGAACTGCTTCAGCCAGCCGATGAATTCACCATTCAGCTCGTGATGGCGCACACCATATTCCACATTGGCTTTCATGTAGCCCAGCTTGCTGCCGCAATCGTGGCTCTTGCCCTTCATGAAGTAGGCGTTGACCTGCTCCTGCTCCATCAGCATGGCGATGGCATCAGTCAGCTGGATCTCGTCACCGGCACCGGCCGGGGTCTTCTCCAGCAGCGGCCAGATATTGGAGGAGAGGACATAACGACCCACCACCGCCAGATTGGAGGGGGCTTCGTCACGGGGCGGCTTCTCGACAATGGCCTGCATCGGCAGGGACATCCCCTCGCTCAGGGCCTCGCCCTTGATGTCGGCGATGCCGTACTTGTCCACTTCGCTCTCGGGAACCGCTTCCACCATGATCTGGCTGATCTGGTTCTCTTCGAACATGTGTACCATCTCGGCCAGGTTGTCTTTTTTCGGGTCGCTGGCCACTTCATCAATCAGTACATCCGGCAGCAGCACGGCGAAGGGGTTGTCACCGATCAGCGGGCGGGCGCACAACACTGCGTGGCCCAGACCTTTGGCCTCACCCTGGCGGACGTGCATGATGGTGACGTCTTTCGGGCAGATCTGTTGCACCTCTTCCAGCAGCTGACGCTTGACTCGCTTCTCGAGGGTCGCTTCCAGTTCGAAACTCTTGTCGAAGTGGTTTTCGATGGAGTTCTTGCTTGAGTGGGTGACCAACACGATCTCTTTGATACCGGCGGCGATGGCTTCACGCACTACGTACTGGATCAGCGGTTTGTCGACCACCGGCAGCATCTCTTTCGGGATGGCCTTGGTGGCTGGCAGCATACGGGTACCCAGACCGGCTACCGGGAGCACGGCCTTGCGAACTGTCAGAGGAGTCTTTTTCATGGAAAACTATCCAGCGGGATTAAAGTGCGGCCATGATACTCCAAGAAAAATGGGGCAGCCACAGGCTACCCCATTCGTATATGCAGAGCTCGGACGTTATTTGACGATGATCATGTCACGGTTGGCTTCCAGCGTGGCCGGGCCAATGCCATTGACATCCGCCAGCTGATCGACCGAGGTGAACTTTCCTTGTTTTTCCCGATAGTCGACGATGGCTTGTGCCTTCTTGTCACCAATCCCTTTCAGGCTGGTGAGTTCGGCAAGGGTGGCGGTATTGATATTTACCTTCCCGCTCTCAACAGCTGCGGGCGCCGCAGTTGTCTGTTTGGGAACGGTTTTATCGGCCGCCAGCACGGGTTGGTTCAACAGGGGCAAGCAGGCCAGCAACATCACTGCAGAGAGCTTCTTCATCAGCATTTCCATTCCTCCATGATGTGGATATTGCCGAGTGGCACATTGATGAATAGCGTATCGAGTGGGTCTTTTTCACTGCAATTATTGACAGGCTTGTTCCTCCTCCCAATGACTGAAAATTTGCTATAAGCAGTCAGCCTGCGCCGTTATCTATTACCAACCATATGATATTGCATGTCTTTTAAACTCTGTTTCGATCGGGCGTCACGCTGGTTTCCTAGTGTTCTGTCAGCTCCGAACTCCGATAGAATGGATAACATTATTCTGTTACATGCCAGATTGGTGGAGTTTTTCTCTGGTTGGCAAAAGAGTACCAATAAAAAAAGCTGCTCACCTTGGGTGAGCAGCCTTTGTGATCGGTTTTTTCAGACAGGCACTGATTAGGCTTGTTCGTCAGCCTGGGCAGCCTGGATACCGGTCAGGGCGATGGTGTAGACGATGTCGTCA
The DNA here is from genome assembly GCF_019047065.1 of Aeromonas sp. FDAARGOS 1414. Lineage (NCBI taxonomy): Bacteria > Pseudomonadati > Pseudomonadota > Gammaproteobacteria > Aeromonadales > Aeromonadaceae > Aeromonas > Aeromonas sp. FDAARGOS 1414. The sequence continues at coordinate 4,477,318 of NZ_CP077210.1, forward strand.
ACCAGGGCGCCACGGGAGAGGTCGTTGACCGGCTTGCGCATGCCTTGCAGCATCGGGCCGATGGAGACCAGGTCAGCGGAGCGCTGCACCGCTTTGTAAGTGGTGTTACCTGTGTTCAGGTCAGGGAAGACGAACACGGTGGCTTTACCGGCAACCGGTGAGTTCGGTGCCTTGGACTTGGCCACGTTCTCCATGATGGCCGCGTCGTACTGCAGGGGGCCGTCGATGATGAGGTCGGGGCGCTTGGCCTTGGCCAGCTCGGTCGCTTCACGCACTTTCTCTACATCGGCACCGGCGCCAGAGGTACCGGTGGAGTAGGAGATCATGGCTACGCGCGGCTCGATGCCGAACGCGGCAGCGGAGTCGGCGGACTGGATAGCGATCTCGGCCAGCTGCTCGGCAGTCGGATCCGGGTTGATCGCGCAGTCACCGTAGACCAGAACCTGGTCAGGCAGCAGCATGAAGAAGATGGAGGAGATCAGGGAAGAGCCCGGCGCGGTCTTGATGATCTGCATCGGCGGACGGATGGTGTTGGCAGTGGTGTGCACCGCGCCGGATACCAGGCCGTCAACTTCATTGCGCTCCAGCATCATGGTACCCAGTACCACGTTGTCTTCCAGCTGCTCGCGGGCAACCACTTCGGTCATGCCCTTGTTCTTGCGCAGCTCGACCAGACGCGGCACATAGCGCTCGCGCACAACGGCCGGATCGATGATCTCGACGCGATCGGTCAGAACTACACCCTGCTGCTCGGCAACACGACGGATCTCTTCCGGGTTACCCAGCAGTACCGGACGGGCAATGCCACGCTCGGCACAGATGGCGGCAGCCTTGATGGTGCGCGGCTCGTCGCCTTCCGGCAGCACGACACGCTTGTTGGCCTGACGGGCCAGCTCGGTCAGCTGATAACGGAACGCCGGCGGGCTCAGGCGACGGGAACGGGTAGAGCTGACGGTCAGCGACTCGATCCAGTGCTTGTCGATGTGGCCAGCGACGTAGTCCTGTACCAGCTCGATACGCTCGCGGTCATCTTCCGGAATATCGACGTTGAAGTTCTGCAGGCTGACGGCGGTCTGCCAGGTGTTGGTACCGGTCATCATGATCGGCAGGCCGGTGGCCATAGCCTGTTGGCACAGCGCCATGACCTGCGGCTCCGGATGATAGTTACCGGTCAGCAGCAGGGCGCCCAGCTTGACGCCGTTCATGGCTGAGAGGCAGGCAGAGACGATGACGTCGGAGCGGTCGCCGGAGGTCACCAGCAGGCTGCCCGGACGGAAGTGCTCGACCATGTTGTGGATGGAGCGGGCGCAGAAGGTCACGGTCTGCAGGCGACGGCTGTCCAGCTCACCCTTGTGCAGGATCTTGGCGGCCAGATGCTTGGCGAGATCCTTGGCGCGCGGGGCGATCAGCTGGGTGTTCCAGGGGATGCAACCCAGAATGCGCAGCGGGCTCTTGCCGAACACTTGCAGTACTTCCAGGTTGTGAGCCGCGTCAGAAGCGTGGTGATGGGCTTCGAACATCTCGGTCAGGTCTGGACGGGTTACACCATGCTCGTCAACCGGCGCGCCAACCTTGTTGATCACGCAGCCAACGATACGGGGGTTGTTGACACCACCGAAGTTGGAGCAGGCCAGTTCGATGCGCTCTTTCAGCTTCTGGCTGGAGTCATGGCCCGGGTGGGTCACGAATACCATGTCAGCGTCCAGCGCCTTGGCCACGTCGTAGTTCAGCTTGTTGGCAAAGGGCTGCTTGTCGGTCGGCACCATACCTTCGACAACCAGCACTTCGGCACCACTGGATTTCACGTGCTCTTCGAAGCGGGCAACGATCTCTTCCAGCAGGATGTCGGTGTTGCTGGAGCTGATCATGTTCTCGGCGTAGGAGAGGGTGAACGGCTCGGGCGGGTTGATGTTGGCAGCAGCGCGGATAACGGCGGTTGAGCGCTCGGCACCGGTTTCACCCGGACGCGGCTGGGCAACCGGTTTGAAGAAGCTGACATTGACACCGTGACGCTCCATGGCGCGAACAACGCCCAGACTCACGGAAGTTACGCCGACACCAGTGCCGACCGGGATAAGCATAATAGTGCGTGCCACTTTATACCCCTTGTTCATTTTTTGGGATCAGGAAAAGGCCGCCCTGTGGGCGGCCTCGAGTTACTGCGTCAATTAAGCGCCGACCAGTTCCAGCGCGTCGTGGGCGATAACCCACTCTTCGTTGGTCGGGATAACCAGGGCCTTGGTAGAACCAGCCTTGGTGATCTCGCCACCCTTGCCGAAACGAGCCTTCAGGTTGGCGTCGTGATCGACGTCAAAGCCCAGCAGACCCAGCTTGTTCAGGGTGATTTCACGGATCGGGGCGGAGTTTTCACCGATACCACCGGTGAAAACAACGGCGTCCAGACGACCGTCCATGGCGGCAGCGTAGGCGCCGATGTACTTGGCCAGGCGATAGCAGTAAACGTCCATAGCACGCTTGGCTTCTTCTTTGCTGTCGTAGTTGTCTTCAACAAAACGGCAGTCGGAGGTCACTTCAGTCAGACCCTGCAGGCCGGACTCTTTGGTCAGCATGGTGTTGATATCGGCCACGCTCATGCCCAGCTTGTCGTGCAGGAAGAAGATGATGGCCGGGTCCAGATCGCCGGAGCGGGTACCCATCACCAGGCCTTCCAGCGGGGTCAGACCCATGGAGGTATCAACGGATTTGCCGTTCTTGATGGCGCAGACGGAACCGCCGTTGCCCAGGTGGCAGTTGATGATGTTCAGCTCTTCAACCGGCTTGTTCAGCTGCTTGGCAGCTTCCAGGCTGATATAGTAGTGGCTGGTGCCGTGAGCGCCGTAGCGACGGATGCCGTTCTCTTTGTAGAGCTTGTACGGCAGGGCGTACAGGAAGGCTTCTTCCGGCATGGTCTGGTGGAACGCGGTATCGAATACGGCCACGTTCTTGTCAGCCAGCGCCGGGAATACGCGGCGAGCTTCACGGATACCGATCAGGTGAGCCGGGTTGTGCAGCGGTGCGTACGGAACGGCGGCTTCGATGCCGGCGATCACGTCGTCACAGATAACGACGGAAGAGGTGAAGCGCTCGCCGCCGTGAACAACACGGTGACCGATGGCGATCAGGTTCTTGGACAGTTCCGGATTGAGCGGCAGGATCTTGTTGACGATGAAGTCCAGCGCTTCCTGGTGAGCGGCACCCGCACCCAGATCGGCACTGCCCTTCTCGCCATTCAGTTTCCACTTGATGCGGGCGTCGTCGAGGTTGAAGCACTCGGCCAGGCCGGACAGCAGGTCATCACCGGTGGTTGCGTCAATGACGGCAAACTTCAGGGAAGAGCTGCCACAGTTAAGAACAAGAACCAGCTTACTCATGAATAAATCCTATCGCAGATTGGGTTGTGTAGGCGGATGCGTTGGACGCGGTGCGGCCAAAAACTTTCAACTTATCCTTATGAGGGTTGGCAATCTGTTGCTTGCCCCTTGTATAGTGATACAAGACCCGAAATCCAGACGTCCCTGACAGGTCAATAGCAAGAAGCTTTTGACGCAAAAATGGGCGTACAAAGGATAACCCGATTGTTGAAAAATAACAAAGTCATCCTCAACCTTTGTTACTTTGCATCAAATTTTGTCGAGGTTTTGCCGTTAGTACGTTCAAAAAGCGCTCGGAGGTAGTATGAGCATGAACATTTTTGGAACTAAGTTACAGCAAGGCCGCCATTATATGACGCTTTGGCCGCGCCGTCCCGAGCTCAATTCGATGTTTCCTGAAAATCGGGTGATCAAGGCGACCGAGTTCGCCCTCAAGGTGATCCCCGCACTGGCGGTGTTGAGCGTGATGCTGCAGTTCCAGTTTGGCGAGCTGCACTACTGGCCTTCTGTCATCACTTCCGTGCTGTTTCTGCTCAGTTTGCCGCTGCAGGGCTACTACTGGCTCGGCCAGCGTGCCGATACCCGCTTGCCCCCGTCGCTGGCGAGCTGGTATCGGGAGATCAACGGCAAGATGAACGAGCAGGGTGGCCGCCGCCAGCTGGTTTCCCAGCCGCGCTATGAAGAACTGGCCGATACCCTCAAGGCCGCCTTCCAGCAGCTCGATAAATCCTTTCTCTACGAATAACCCGTTTCAGATGCAAAAAGGCGCCAGTGGCGCCTTTTTTGTTGCGGTTGGTATGCGGATCAGGCCGCCAGCACCTTGCGGATCTCCTGGATGGAGAGCTTGTACTGACGTGGACACTGACGCCACACCTGCAGCATCCGCTGGTATTTGTCGCGCATGGCGATGTCGCTGGAGAGCTCGTCGCACGGGCACTTGAGCTCGGGGAAGCGCTTGTCCACCTCCAGCAGGAAGCAGACGTAGTCAGCCAGCTCACGCTCCTGGCTGCGGCTGTAGCCGTTGAACTCCAGCCGACTGGCGTTGATCTCGCCCTGATCGGCGGCATCCAGATTGCCCCATGAGATGGCCAGTGCGTGGTGCAGCTCCAGGGTGTCGATCACCTCTTGGCAGGTTGCCAGATCCAGATGGCCGAAGCTCTTCTCCAGCTCGAGGATCTGCAGGCAGTAGCCGCGCTCGATGATGGTGCTGGCGCGCTGGTAGACGTCCGCTTTCTCCGGATTGAGTTTCGCCAGAATTTCGTACTGGTTGCTCAGGATCAAACGTTCTGTGTTGCTCATGTTCATGGGATATCTCGCTGGAAGATGATTCTGGGGTCACGTTAACCCATATATAAAATGAATTTTTTGATCTGGGCGGGGGAGTTGGTGAGAAAAATCCGCTGGCAAGGGGCGGCTGACCAGACAAAAAAGGCCTGCATGGCAGGCCTTTCAATGACGCAGGGGAGGATTATCCCTTGAGGAAATCCAGTACCACCTGATGGTGATCGCTGGTTTTGAACTTGTCGAAGTGGTGGGCAATCTTGCCCTCTTCATCGATCAGGAAGCTCTGACGGTGAATGCCGTCATACTCCTTGCCCATGAACTTCTTCGGGCCCCAGACGCCAAAGGCATCGGCGACGGCGTGGTCTTCATCGGCCAGCAGGGTGAAGTTGAGCTGGTCCCGCTCTTCGAACTTTTTCAGCCGTTTGGCCGGATCCGGGCTGATGCCAAGCACCACCACATTGAGGGCGGCCAACTCGGCGTTCACATCGCGCAGGCTGCAGGCCTGGGTAGTGCAGCCGGGGGTCATCGCCTTGGGGTAGAAATAGACCAGCACCTTCTTGCCGCGCAGGCCAGCGAGGCTGACCTGATTGCCATTCTGGTCGGGCAGGGAGAAATCGGGGGCGGGGCTGCCAGCTTGTAGTGGTTGCATGGGGTCTCCTCGGGTAAAACGCCCTCAGGCGTGTTTGCGATTGACGGTAAACTCGAACGATTCGGCACCCAGTTGACGACAGAATTCGGCGAAGGCGGTTTGCGAACCTTCCACTTCACCCTCTCTGGCCAGATTGAGCTGAAAACTGATCTTCAGCAGGTTGAACGGCTGCTGCTCCAGGGTCATGGATTGCATCGCCTGAATGTTCCAGCCATGTTCGCTGAAGAACTGGGTGCACTGGCTTACGATGCCGGGCTCGTCGCGGATCAACAGGTCGGCGCTGGCGCGGACGTCATACTGCAGGGACTGGTGGCGCTCGGTGCGTTTCATCATGGTGATGAGATCCCACTCCTGGCTACGCAGGGGCAGGCTGATTTCGAGTTGCATCATGCTGTTCCAGTCGCCCGAGAGCAGCATGATAAAGGTAAATTCATTGCCGAAGATGCCAAGGCGGCTGTCTACAATGTTGCAACCACAGCCACTGACGTGGCGGGTCACTTCATTGACGATGCCAGGCCTGTCCGTGCCGATGGCCGTTACGACCAGGTAGTGAGTCATAAATCTTCTCTCGTCCGTTATTTCGTTGCGAAAGCCGCGCTGGCAAGCCAACCCTCCGGCCCTGATGACCACTCCCTGAGGGACGCTGCCGACTTTCGTCCATTACTTTTTGTTCCGGATGGTATCACGGCTTGCCCCCTCTCTCCCTTGTTTTTCAAAGGGGTCAGCTTTACCATTACGCCCCTGAAAATCGGGAGAAAAGTCCATGTTACGCGGTAGTATTGTTGCGCTCGTTACCCCCATGCTGGCTTCAGGTGAAGTCGATTGGGCCAGTCTGGCCAAACTGGTCGACTATCATGTCAGCGCCGGGACCTGCGCCATTGTTGCGGTTGGGACCACAGGGGAATCGGTGACCCTGAGCGAGCAGGAGCATATCGCCGTCGTTGAAAAGACCGTTGAGTATGCCGCCGGACGTATTCCCGTCATCGCCGGTTGCGGCTCCAACAATACTGCCCATGCCATTGAATTGGCAAAGCGACTGGCCAAAACCGGCGTGGTGGCGGGTCTCTCGGTGACTCCTTACTACAACAAGCCCACTCAGGAAGGTCTCTATCGCCACTATTGTGCGATCGCCGAGGCTAGTGGTCTGCCCCAAATTCTTTATAATGTGCCCGGTCGCACCTGTTGCGATCTCAAACCGGAGACCGTGGCCCGTCTGGCCAAGGTTCCCGGCATTATCGGTTTGAAAGAGGCAACCGGCGATTTGAGCCGCACCCCGCTGCTGCGCGAGCTGTGCGGGCCGGAGTTTGCTCTCTACAGTGGCGACGATGCCACTGGTTGTGATTTTATGCTGCAAGGTGGCGATGGCGTGATTTCGGTCACCACCAATATTGCAGCGGCCCAGATGGCCGACATGTGTCGTGCTGCGCTGGCCGGTGATGCCGGGCAGGCGCATGACATCAACAATCTCTTGATGCCGTTGCACAAGACTCTGTTCTGCGAACCGAGCCCCACCCCGGTGAAATGGGCCTGTGCCCAACTGGGGTTGATTGCAACAGCCACCTTGCGCCTGCCGCTGGTTGACCTCACTCCCGAGGGCGAACAGCTGATGGCGCGAGCACTGACCACAGCGGAGTTGATGGCGAGTGTTTAAATCTAATGGAAAGGGAAATAGAGCCCGTCTGGTGCTGAGCGTTGCGACTGTGGCCGTCTTGGCCGGTTGCAGCACCCCCCAGGATCGCAAAATGGCCAACCGCGACTTCGGTTATGAAGATGCCCGCCTCGAGGGCCGCGCGTTCTTGATCCCCGCAGGATTGAGTGCCCCCACCTTCAACAGCCAGTACGATATTCCGCCGCTTCCTGAGAGCAGCCGTGAAGGTGCCCTCGGCGCCCAGGTCGATGTGCGCCCACCCGCTCAGCTGCTGACCGTGGTACCGGGCAGTCAGGTGGTGCAGAGCGCAACCGAACCGACCGTTGCTTTCTATGCCCTCAGCACCAGCCAGAGCGTGGAGCGCGATACCTGGTCGTTCCTGATGAACTTCCTGGCCAAATACAAGGTCACCACCGAGAAGCTGGATCAGCAGGATGGCGTATTGCAGACCGGCTGGTTTGACAACACGGTCGCTCTCGATGGCTGGGGTGAAGATGACGAAGACTTCAAAATCCGTCAGCGTTACCAGTTCACCGTGCGCAACGATGCCCAGCGCCACGCTGTCAATATGTCGGTCCGGGTACTGGATCACGAAGAGACCATCGACGGCGAGACCAGCAACAAGCTGACCCCTGCCGATGCCCAGCGCTATGCCGCGCGAGTGCTGAACCAGTTCTCTCTCTATTACGACAGCCAGCTGAAAGCCCGCGAGCAGCACAAGTCCAACGATGGCATGGGTCTGCAACTGGGTCTGGACAACAACGAACTGAGCGCCTGGATTGCCGAAGGCTCCTTTGATCAGGTGTGGCGTCGCCTCAACCAGGTACTGCCTGCTTACGGTTTCACCATCAAGGATACCCAGCAGTCACTGGGCTGGATCGACGTCGAGTACGAAGAGCCGGGTGCCGAGTTCTGGAAGGCGAAAGGGAGCGAGCCGTTCAAACTGGAGGAGGAGAAATACCGCTTCCAGCTTGGCGAAATGGCGGGAGGCAAGACCTCCATCACCCTGTTCGACAAGGACAAGAAGCCGGTATCGTCCGGGGTTATTTCCCAGATGTATATCAGCCTGTCCGAGGCGTTCGCCAAGGGGCTGGCCGATCAGGCAGCAGCAAAAGCAGAATAAATTCAGGGGCCTTGTGCCCCTGTTTTGTTATCAAAATCCCCCTGAAAACGCGGGGATTCCGAGCGGTTTTCGATGATGCGAGCCCCCTTGCCAGCCCGTTGCAAACAGAGCGCGCAGGTGAGGGACTCGCGATGTTTACCCCCCCACAAACAGGAAGTGTTATTAGCCATGAGTCTTGCAGATCAAGTATTGGCGGTGAATGACGATTTGCCGATCCGTACCGATAAACCTGTCCATTCCGGCAAAGTGCGCAGCGTCTACTGGTTGACCCCCGAAGACAGTGCCCGGCTCATAAAAGAGAAAGGCTATGATGTGCCGGCCGATGCGCCCCTCGCCCTCATGGTGATCAGCGATCGCATCTCGGCCTTCGATTGCATTTGGCAAGGTGAGGATGGCCTGAACGGCGTACCGGGCAAAGGGGCGGCGCTCAACGCCATCTCCAGCCACTGGTTCAAGCTGTTCAAGGAGAAGGGACTGGCCGACAGCCACATTCTGGATATTCCGCACCCTTTCGTCTGGATCGTGCAAAAAGCCCGTCCGGTGATGATCGAGGCGATTGCCCGCCAGTACATCACCGGCTCCATGTGGCGTGCCTACAAGGATGGCGAGCGCGAGTTCTGCGGCATCACCTTGCCGGAAGGGCTGAAAAAGGATCAGAAGCTGCCGGAGATCCTCATCACTCCGTCCACCAAGGGCGTGCTGAAAGGGCTGGATGGCGTGCCGGAAGCCGATGACGTCAACGTCTCCCGTGCCGATATCGAGCGCCATTATAAGGGCTTCAACTTCAGCAAGCCGGCCGACATCGACCGCTACGAAGTGCTGCTCAAAGAGGGCTTCAACGTCATCAGCGACGCGCTGGTCGGGCTGGATCAGATCTTCGTCGATACCAAGTTCGAGTTTGGTTATGTCCACGATGCGGCAGGCAACGAGAAGCTGATCTACATGGACGAAGTGGGCACCCCCGACAGCTCCCGTATCTGGGATGGCGCCGCCCTGCGCGACGGCCAGATCGTCGAGAAGTCTAAAGAGGGTTTCCGTCAGTGGCTGCTCAACCACTTCCCGGATCCGGACATCCTGCTCAACAAGAACCGCATGCCGGAACGTTTTGCCCTGGCCCGCGACAACAAGCTGCCGACCGAAGTGATGATGGATATCTCCAACACCTACGTCGGGATCGCCGAGAAGATTATCGGCCACAAGCTGGCGCGTTCTGCCAATCCCAAGCAGGAGATCATCGAGGTGCTGCGCGATCAGTACGGTCTGATCGACTAAGGGTTGCGCTCTTTTTTTGTCGCCAACAAACAAACGTTTGCTGATGGTGAAGGAGAGAGGCAGATAAACAGACGGGCCCCGCTATGGGGCCCATTTTTATTGCTGGTCTGGCGGCAAGCGAGCGGCGATTAGCCGTTGACCCTGAACACCTGGCCGGTCTGGATGCCCAGCACCGACTTCTTGTAGGCCTGCGCTACCTTGGCGGCGGGTACCGGTACGAAGCCCGGGAAGAAGTCAGCGTATTTGTCCATCGACTCCGCCAGCACGGTGGGGCTCACCACATTGATGCGCAGGCCGCGGGGTAACTCGCAGGCGGCCGCTTTCACAAAGTGATCGATAGCGCCGTTGACTGTGCTGGCGCTCACGCCCCAGTTGATCGGCTCCTCGCTCAGAATACCGCTGATCAAAGTGATGGAGCCCTTGTCAGTCAGATAGGGAATGGCGGCGCGGGTCAGGTTGATCTGGCCCATCAGCTTGCTCTCCAGTCCCACCTGCCACTGTTCGTCGGTCATCTCGGTCAGGCCGTTGAAGGCCACGCTGCCGCTGGCGACAACCAGTGCATCAAACTGGCCCAGCTTGGCGAACAGCGCCTTGATGGAGGCGGGATCGCGCATGTCGACCGTGGCATCGCCACGACTGTGGCCGACCCGGATCACCTGATGATCTTTGGCAAGCAGTTCACTGACTGCGGAACCGACGGTGCCGGAGGCACCCACAATCACAATTTTCATCTGCATCACTCCTGGTTGGAATGTATCGATTCTAGCGCAACAGAAAATGTGAAAAAGCGCGTAAAATAAACCCATTGTTTCCATATTGGAGCTAATGATGGATATCGCCCATCTGGCCAGCTTTTATGAGGTGGTGCTGCGCGGCAGTTTCTCGGCTGCGGCCGATACGCTGGGGGTCAGCAAGGGGATGCTGAGCCGCCACGTCAGCGCGCTGGAGTCCTCCCTCAATGCGCAACTGTTGCAGCGCACCACCCGCCGCCTCAGTCTGACCGAGGCGGGCAAGACCCTCTACCAGCAGGCGGGGGAGATCTTCGCGCTGGTTCGGCAGGCGGAGCAGGATATTCAGGCGCTGACCGAAGAGGATAGCGGAAGACTGCGTTTTACCTGCCCGGTCAGTACCGGCGATCGCATGGTGAGTGAGCTGCTGACCAGTTTTGCCGCGCTCTGCCCGGGGGTGGAGGTGGAGCTCAATTTCACCAACCAGATGGTCGACATGAGCCAGGGGGAGAACGACATCGCCCTGCGCGCCATGAACGAGGTGCCGGACAATCTGGTCGCACTTCCTATTGGCCGACTTAAGGATGTAGTGGTGGCCAGCCCCGCACTTGTAGCGAGAGAGGGGCGTCCAGCCACTCCCTATGAGCTGAGCGGGCGCAGCTGCCTGTTGCAGGGGCACAATCCGGCCTGGGAGCAGTGGCACTTTATCCGTGAAGGGGAAGAGGCCCACATTCTGGTGCAGGGCAAGGTGCGGGCCAACCACTACAGCACAGTGTTGCAACTGGCGCGCGCTGGTATGGGCTATGCCAAGTGCCCGCTGATGCTGGTGGAATCGCTGCTGATGGCGGGGGAGCTGGTGACCGTGCTTGACGAGTGGCAGAGCGGTCTGCATCAGCTTCATGTGCTGCATGCCCAGCAGCGGCGGGTACCGCGCAAGATCCGGCTGTTCAAGCAAGTGCTGGCCCAGTGGTTTGCCGAGCGACCCAACTACCTGCTCTGAGCGGCGTTATTTTTCTGTCATCTTCGGCTGCTACCCTGCGCCCATCATCGGCATCAGGAAGATCAGCGGGAATGAAGAGCAATAGAGGGTTGACCGGGTTTGTGCTGCTCTGTGCAGGCTTGGGGGCTGGCAGTGCGCAGGCCATGGTGGAAGTGAAGGTGCCGGAGAATTTCCGCATCCTCGCGGTGAGCAACGGCACCTTGCAGGATGAGCAGCATGCCACCCTGGCGGATGGCGAACAGCAACTGTTGGTGCGCTTCGAGGGGGTGATCCCCAGTCGCAGCAGCAGCGAGAATGATCGGCAGGTACGCTCCGAGCCACAGGTGGTGCGCTATCAGGGCAGCAATCAGCATTTGCAGCTGACGGCCAGCGTACCGGCCGATGAGCGGGGGATGCAGGCGTATGCAAAGGCTCCTGTGGTGGCGTTGCAGGAGAATGGTCGCGCTCTGGCTATCCAGCAGGATGCGCTGGTGACCAGTGGTATGCTGCTTGGGGTGGATTGGAATGGCAAACTGGCTGAATACAACCGCAGCGGTGGCAAGGCGGCGCTGACGGCAGTCGCTGTTGCTGCGCCGCCAGTGGCTATGCCCGCCAGCGGGGCGCAACCCGGTGTGGCTGCCAGCGAGCTGGAAGGGCAGTTGCAGCAGTTGTTCCTCCGGGCCGATCCGGCTTTGCGCAAGCGCTTTATCGGTTGGGCCGTGCCACAGCTTTAAGTTTTTCGCCCGTTGCAGTAACGTGGGCCCTCCCTTTTGGATGCCCTCTTCATCTTACTCAACGAGGTGTTCATGTTTGAACTGCATTCACGCCTGCAGGCGGATACCTGCTGGCTTGGCGATCTACCGCTCTGTCGCGCCCTGCTGGCCAAAGACAGTCAATACCCCTGGCTGATTCTGGTGCCGCGAGTGGCCAACCTGCGCGAGATCCACCATCTGGCACCGGAGCAGCAGCAACAGCTGATGCAGGAGTCCTGCGCCGTCGCCGCCCTGATGGAGCAGGCCCTCAGTCCGGACAAGATCAACATAGGGGCGCTGGGCAATCTGGTGCCACAGCTGCACATTCACCATGTCGCACGTTTCGCCACCGATGCTGCCTGGCCCGGCCCCATCTGGGGGGCTCATCCGATCGTGCCTTATGAGCCACAGGTGCTGGCGCAGCAGGCCGACAGATGGCGTGACCGGCTCGCCAAGCTGAGCGGTTTTACCCCTGCGGCTGCTGATAACGGCGTCAACTGAGAGGCGTGTCGCTATTTCAGTCTTCGGGCCGCGCCATCTGTTAGAGTTATGGTATAGATAAGCCCATTCTCGATGTTCAGGAAGGTCCCATGATAGTGACAAGAGCCGATGATGACGTCGTGTTGACGACTGAGGATGTACTGCTCAGCCTGTGCAACTCGGTGACCGATGTGTTGAGTGCCGCGACCATGAGTCAGGTGCGGTTTTCCGGCATGGTGCAGCGGATCAGCAAGACCTGCCTCAAGCCGGATATCGGCTGCTTCGTGCTGTTCGATGGCGGTTTTTCCGGTCTGGTGGTGATCAACTTCTCCGCCGCTGCCGCCATGGAGTTGTACGAGAGCTACATGCTGAGCATGGGGCTCTCCAAGGAGGATCTCGCCATCTCCCATACCTCTGACGAGGTGAGCAACGTGATGGGCGAACTGATGAACCAGATCGTCGGTAGCTTTACCGTCAAGGTGGGCCGGGATTTGCAGACTCACATTACCCAGAACCAGCCGAAGATGCTGGCCCTCAACAAGCAGGTGATGCTGAGCGTCGATACCAATCTTGACAGTCCGGAGTCCCGCCGCGTCACTTTCTTCACCGCCCGTAACAACATCTTTTATCTGGAGCTGGCGATGGACAAGACCGAGTTCATCCGCATTCACAATGAGGGGATGCAGCACGAGGAGCTGGATCCTGACGCCCTGATCGCCCAAGCCAAGCAGGATGCCGCCAAGCCGGCCCCGGCAGCCGCTGCGCCAGCCAGTAATGATCACGATGATCTGCTCGACTCTTTGGGTATTTGAGGCAAATGCCGGATAGCAACAAGGCCACCTTCGGGTGGCCTTGTTGTATCGGTGCGCACAACCGTTATTAGAAGTTGTAGAGCAGGCCGGTGTTGAACATCACCGATTCAGAATCGTAGAAGTTGATGTCGGAATCGGACTTGGCGTAGCCAGCGGTAAAGGTTGCCGAGAGCGGTGCAATACCGAACAGGCGGTGCCAGAAGAAGGTACCGGTCAGGGCAAACTCGTCGGAGTCGGCTTTTTTGTTACCAAAGTCAGGGATTGGGTTGGCTTCATCATATTTGGTCTGACCCAGATAGAGGTTGCTGACGAAGGACCACTGGGATGCCCGCTTGCCGTAGGTCAACTGGAGGCCGTTGCTCTTGTAGCTCTGGGCGCTGCCGTCCAGGTCAGCCTGACGGTGGATGAAAGCCGGCTCCAGCACCTGACCGGCTGCCAGCTGCCATTTGTAGGAGAGGTCGAGGGCGTGGATCTTGCCGTTGCGATCCAGCTTGGCCGCCGTGTCGGCACCATACTGGCTGCCACTGCGCTCTTCATCGACTTCGATGTTGCGGGTGGTCAGGCTGCCGAAGAAGTTGCTGCCCCAGATATTGTCCCAGGCGAAGCGCACCCCTTTTGACTTGATATCGGTCGACTGGCGATCGACGCTTACGGCGAAGGGATCGCTCCACTGCTCGGTTGGCATGGCATTGAAGACCACGGAGCCGGCCACTGTGCCCTTGTTGCTCATCTCCTGGCGGATACCGAGTTGCTGGGTGAAGTCGAAACGGATGGCATCCTGGATCAGGTTACCGAGGAAGACCTGGGTGCGGGTATCGGCAAAGGTGTAACGGATATCTGCGTTGAGCAGCGGGGCGACGGCGGAGCTGCTCTCTGCACTGCCCAGTCCGCTCAGTCGACGATTTTCGTCGTCACCGCTGTAAAAGTTGGATTCGTAATTGATGACGTTGACGCCGCCAAGCAGGAAACCGGACCAGCCCGATTCGTTGGGAATGGTTCCCAAATCCGCATATGCACTATTTGCGACCAGCAGGCCCAGACCAAGCAGGGTAGTGTTGCGCATCAGATAACTCCTAAATTAAACGCGTTTAAATTACCAGGTGGGCGATTATAGGGGGCCACCCTTAATGGCAACTGACAGAATTTCATCAAATATCCTAACTCACTCATTTCACTAGGCGAATCGTTAATTAATTGTGCGAGATAAGAAGAGTTCAATTCTCTGTGCTGGTATTCTGTTCGCGGATATGGGGGAGAAAATAACAAGATGAAGCAGATTAAATCCTGGGCACAATATTACGTCGATCTGATGACCAAGCTGGGACTGGTGCGCTTCAGCATGTTTCTGGCGGCTGGCATCATAGTGCTGGCTGTCGCCATCCAGATGGGGGTGACCCTGTTCCTGCGCGGCAATATTGATGTGATCGACTTCGTGCGCTCGGTCTTCTTTGGCCTGCTGGTGACCCCCTGGGCGGTCTATTTCCTCTCCATCGTGGTGGATCAGCTGGAGGATTCCCGTCAGCGATTGAGCCGGATGGTGCGCAAGCTGCAGGATATGCGCGAGCGGGATCTGGAGCTCAACAGTCAGTTGCAGGAGAACATCAGTCGCCTCAATGCCCAGATTGCCGAGACCAACCGGGCCGAGGCACTGCGTCTGCAGGCCATCGAGGATCTCGAGAACGAGGTGTTCCAGCGGGAGAAAGCCCAGCTTCATCTGGGGGAGCGTACCGCTCTGCTGCGCTCTTTTATCGACTGTTCCCCGGATCTGGTCTACTACCGCAATGAGGATGAGCAGTTCTCCGGTTGCAACCGCGCCATGGAGGAGCTGACCGGCAAGGCGGAGAGCGAGCTGATTGGCCTCACACCTTTCGATGTCTACAAGCAGGAGATTGCCAACAAGGTGGTGGAGACCGACAAGCAGGTCTTTGCCAGCAATGAGCCCCTCACCTATGAACAGTGGCTGGAGTATCCCGATGGCCGCAAGGCCTACTTCGAGCTGCGCAAAGTGCCCTTCTTCGATCGCTTCGGCAAGCGGCTGGGCCTGCTCGGCTTTGGCCGCGACATCACCGAGCGCAAGCAGTATCAGGACAAACTGGAGAAGGCGAGCCGCGACAAGACTACCTTTATCTCCACCATCAGCCACGAGCTGCGCACCCCGCTCAACGGCATCGTGGGCTTAAGCCGGATGCTGATGGATACCCCCCTCGATCCCAAGCAGCACCAGCAGCTCAAGACCATTCACCTGAGTGCGGTGACCCTTGGCAATATCTTCAACGACATCATCGATTTGGACAAACTCGATCGGCGTCGCCTCGAAATTGCGCCGACCCGCATCGATCTGCCTGCCTTCCTCGACGAGCTGGAGACCCTGTCGCGCATTCAGGCGGAGCAGAAGGGGCTATATCTGCATTTCGATCGCGATGGCGACATGCCGCAATTCGTGATAGCCGACGGTACCCGTCTGCGTCAGGTGCTGTGGAATCTGGTGGGCAATGCGGTCAAGTTTACCGACGAGGGGGGCGTCACCGTGCGCTGCCTCTCTCATCCTGCCGACGAGCCGGGCAAGCTGGCCCTGCACTTCGAGGTGGAGGATACCGGCATCGGCATCCCGCGCGCCCAGCAGGAGAAGATCTTCGCCATGTACTATCAGGTGCAGGGCAAGAAACACGCCACCGGCACCGGTATTGGCCTCGCGGTCTCCCGTCAGCTGGTGCAGGCGATGGGCGGCCAGCTCTATGTGGACAGTGAGCCGGGCGAAGGCTCCTGCTTCACCGCCGAGCTGGAGGTAGCTTGCGCCGAGCCAGTGCCGCAGGAGCAGGAGGAGGAGATGCCCTCCCTCGATATCCTGCTGGTGGAAGATGTGGAGCTCAACGTGACGGTGGCCTGCGCCCTGCTGGGCAAGCTGGGTCATCAGGTGCAGGTGGCACGGGATGGCACCCAGGCGCTGGCGATGGCCAATCCGGATGATTTCGACCTCATTCTGCTCGATATCCAGCTGCCGGACATGACCGGCTTCGATGTGGCGAAAACCCTGCTGGAGCGTTATGGCGACAGCCTGCCGCCCATGGTGGCACTAACGGCCAACTCTACCGGCGATCGCCAGTATTATCTGGAGCGCGGGATGCGGGATGTGATCAACAAACCGCTTGGCTCGAAGGCTGTGCGGGAGGTGATTGGCCATCTGTTTGCCGGTCTGGCCGAGGATGAAGCGGACGAGCAAGCTGATGCGGGCAATCAGGATGCCCTGCTGGATATTCCCTTCCTCACTGATTATGCCGATACGGTGGGCAAGCCGGTGCTGCTCTCCAGCGTCGAGCTGTTCGAGAAGATGATGCCGGACTACATGGCGGTGCTCGACTCCAACATGATCGCCCGGGATCAGGCGGGGGTGGTGGAGGAGGCGCACAAGATAAAAGGGG